>NZ_VITA01000001.1 GCF_007827695.1 Sinorhizobium medicae
CATTTCGTATCGACGTGCAGGAATGGAAAGGGCGGTTTTCCGGGATAGAACGCCTTCATTGCCAGATGCAGCAATACGGAGGAGTCCTTACCGATCGAGTAGAGCGCGACGGGGTTGGAGAATGTTGCAACGACTTCGCGAATAACATGGATCGCTTCGGCTTCAAGCCGCCGAAGATGGGGAAGAGACATATCGCAATCCCTCTGATTTTAAATAATAAAAATATTGCATGCGAATAAAAATGCCGCCGCGCGCTAAAAGCTGCGAACGTGATCAAATAATCGTACAGCAGTTAAATGATGTCCCACCGACGAGCGCGCATTTAAGCGCCATCTCGCTTATATTTCAAGTAATAATCGGAAGTCTTTTTTTAAGGCGTATCCGGAAGCCGAGTATTCGATCAAAGCGTTCCACCGACCCGGCTCTTCAGGATCGCCGAAAACCGGGGGTCGAACGTCCGGCTGATCGGCTCGGCCGCAGCACCGACAGCAACCGCCCATGGGTCCGTGAAGCCCAGTTGCAGTCGTGGCGTGCTGCGCTGCCGCCGCTCGGCAATCGAAGGCAGCAGGGGGTGAAGGGCGTCGATCAGGAGGTTGGCGAGAACGGGGGGCATGCCGCCGCAGAGAATGATCGTTTGCGGATCGAAAATCGTCTCGAGCAACTGTATCGTCGCCCGAAGCTCGTGGGCAGCGCCCGCAATCCAGTCCGTCACGCGCCTGTCCTTTGAGCCGGCGGCAGCATCGATGCGCCGGTAAAGATCGGGATCGGCGGGGTCAATGTCGAGGCCCTTGCACAGCGAAGCGATCGATATGCGGTGCTCGATCGGTGCCCTCGCGTCGTCGGCACCGACGCGCGCCCTGCTCAGGATCATGCCGATCTCGCCCGCATTACCGTGCCCGCCACGGTAGAGTTCACCGTTCAGGATCAGTCCCGCACCGAGCCCGTAGCCCAGATAAACGCAGACGGCATGGTCGATCCCATGGGCGGCACCGACCATCTTTTCCGCCGTCGCCGCCGCAGCCGCGTCGTTCTGAAGGCGCACGTCGAGCCCCGTCCCCTCGGAAAGTCGTTCAAGCAGGGGAAAGCTCTGCCACGCCGCCATCATCCAGGGGTCGTCGGTAGCGGAGTCGATGCCGAACGGTCCCGGCATTGCAACGCCCAGCCCCACCAGGCGGTCGTTGAATTCCGGAGCGGTCGTCACCAGTTCCCGCCGTGTTTCGTCTATCAGAGCGAGGATTGCATCGACACCCTCTTCAGGGCCGCCGCCGGGCAGGTTCACCTCTTTACGGATCAGCACGGCGCCGATCAGGTCGACGGCGATCGTGCGTGTTACGTGACGGTCGATCTGAAGTCCGATCGCAAAAGCGCCTTCCGGCACGAGCCGATAGGGTGTCGATGGTTGCCCGCGGCCTTTGCGCACTGCGGCGAGCGATGCCACGAGCCCGTCGTTCTCGAGCTCCTCTATGATGTTGGAGACCGCCTGCTTGGTGAGTGCTGTCGCCCGCGCAAGATCAGCCCGTGACAGGTGCCCGTTCAGTCGCAAAGCATCGATCATCACGCGGCGATTGTGGGCGCTCGCGCCTTCCTGATTGGTGCCGCTTTTGGCCCGGACCGGTCGAATTTCGTTCATTCACAAACCCTCTTGACACGACTGGACTATCGAACAAGAGTTAAGTCAAGACAATTGACTTATTAAGAGGTCGGAGAACCTCGGGGGAACGACGGCGGCCAGCAATCGGCCGCGAACGCTCCGGTTTGATTTGTCGAAGCCGGCCGCTCAAAGCGAGCCGAATTCCACTGGAGCGCGCCCACGCGCGCTGCGAAGACTGCAACGGTCATTTACTGGAGGCGACGATGTCGAAATCCATCCGCAACGCTTTGATCGGCGCGACCCTTGTCGGCGCCGGCTTCACCGGCCATGCCCAGGCCGAAACGACTCTGAACGCGCTTTTCATGGCGCAGGCCGCCTATAGCGAGGCAGACGTCCGCGCCATGACGGATGCCTTCGCCAAGGCCAATCCCGACATCAAGGTCAATCTCGAATTCGTTCCCTATGAGGGACTGCACGACAAGACGGTGCTCGCGCAGGGTTCCGGTGGCGGCTATGACGTCGTCCTTTTCGACGTCATCTGGCCGGCGGAATATGCAGCCAACAATGTTCTCCTCGACGTGACGGACCGCATCACGGACGAGATCAATCAAGGCGTCCTGCCCGGCGCCTGGACGACGGTGGAATATGACGGCAAACGTTACGGCGTGCCGTGGATCCTCGACACGAAGTACCTGTCCTACAACAAGGAAATCCTTGAGAAAGCCGGCATCAAGGAACCGCCGAAAACCTGGGACGAGCTTGCGGAACAAGCCAAAGCCATCAAGGATAAGGGACTGCTCGAAAACCCGATCGCCTGGAGCTGGTCTCAAGCGGAAGCGGCCATCTGCGACTACACCACTCTGGTTAGTGCCTATGGCGGAAAATTCCTCGATAGCGGCAAGCCGGCCTTCGCCAGCGGCGGCGGGCTCGATGCGCTGAACTACATGGTGACGAGCTACACCTCCGGGCTCACCAACCCGAATTCCAAGGAGTTCCTCGAGGAGGATGTCCGCAAGGTCTTCCAGAACGGCGAGGCCGCCTTCGCGCTCAACTGGACGTACATGTACAACCTCGCCAACGATCCCAAGGAGAGCAAGGTAGCCGGCAAGGTCGGCGTCGTTCCGGCTCCCGGCGTTGAAGGCAAAAGCGAGGTTTCGGCCGTCAACGGCTCCATGGGCCTCGGCATCACGACGACCAGCAAGCACCCCGAAGAAGCATGGAAATATATCGTCCACATGACCTCGCAGGAGACGCAGAACGCCTATGCCAAGCTGAGCCTCCCGATCTGGGCATCTTCCTATGAAGACCCCGATGTGACCAAGGGCCAGGAGGAACTCATCGCTGCGGCGAAGCGCGGGCTGGCCGCCATGTATCCACGCCCAACGACGCCGAAATACCAGGAGCTTTCGGCTGCCCTGCAGCAGGCCATCCAGGAGGCGCTGCTCGGCCAAGCCTCTGCGGAAGACGCGCTGAAGAGCGCCGCTGAGAACAGTGGCTTGTGAGCCGATGTGCGTGTGAACGGTCGTGGTCGGGCGGGGAATGTACGGCGCGCAAGGTACACGCGGCGTTGCGGACGCATTTCCCGCCTGATGCCTGTGCTTCTTGTTACGGGAATGAGGGTCCTTGAGCGATGACAGGCACCTGGATCTCAACGCGCGCGTGGCTTCTGATGCTTCCGCTCCTCGTGGTGATGACCGCCGTCATCGGCTGGCCGCTCATCGACACCGTGCGGCTTTCCTTCACCGACGCCAAGCTCATCGGAACCGAAGGCGGCTTCGTCGGAGTGGACAATTATGCAAGAATGCTCACTGGCTCGAACTTTCAGCGGGCGCTGATTACCACCACCTGGTTCGCAGTCATTTCGGTTGCGGCAGAAATGGTGCTCGGTGTCCTTGCGGCACTCCTCCTTAACCAGAAATTTCGTGGACGGACGGCGCTCCGCGCACTGATGATCCTGCCGTGGGCGCTTCCGACGGTAGTCAATGCGACGCTCTGGCGCCTCATCTACAATCCGGAATATGGCGCGCTCAATGCGGGGCTGACCCAGATCGGCATCCTCGACAGCTATCGCTCCTGGCTCGGTGAACCCGGAACGGCGCTTGCAGCGCTGATCGTCGCGGATTGCTGGAAGAACTTCCCGCTGGTGGCGCTGATCGCACTCGCCGCGCTTCAGGCGGTGCCGCGCGACATCAATGCGGCATCGATCGTCGATGGTGCCGGTCCGTTCAATCGATTTCGCTTCGTAATCCTGCCCTACCTCGCCGGTCCCTTGCTGGTGGCGCTGGTGCTGCGCACCATCGAGGCCTTCAAGGTGTTCGACATCATCTGGGTCATGACGCGCGGCGGACCGGCCAACAGCACGCGCACGCTCTCGATCCTCGTCTACCAGGAAGCGTTTTCCTTCCAGCGAGCGGGCTCCGGCGCGTCGCTTGCCCTCATTGTCACGCTGCTGGTGACCATTCTTGCCGTCGCCTATGCCGCGCTGCTGCGCAAGGCCGCCGGAGCTTCGTGATGGAACGTCAAAGCCCGCTTTTCTCCGTCTTCATCCATGCCAGCGCCCTGGTTCTCGCTATCGTGGTCCTGGCACCGGTCGCCTGGCTTTTCATCATGAGTATCTCGCCCGCCGCGGATCTCAGCGCCAAGCCCCTCGCCTGGTGGCCGAGCGAAATCGACCTCTCGCGCTATCGCACACTTTTGTCGGCTGTCGAAAACAGCGCCGGCGCAGCCTTCATTGCATCGCTCCTGAACAGCCTGAAGGTGGCAGGCATGGCAACGCTCGCCGCTGTCGTCGTCGCCGTTCCGGCCGCCTGGGCCGTGTCTCGCACCCCCTCCGTCTCCTGGTCGTTTTACGTGGTGATCGCGACCTACATGCTGCCGCCCGTCGCTCTTGCCGTGCCGCTCTACATGGGCCTTGCCCATTTCGGCCTGCTCAATTCAGTCTTTGGATTGGCGCTCGTCTATCTCACCATTCTCGCTCCCTTTACGACATGGCTCCTGAAATCGGGCTTCGACGCGATACCGCGGGAGATCGAAAGCGCTGCCATGATCGACGGCGCGCGACTGGACCAGATCCTGCGGCTTCTGACGCTGCCGCTGGCTGCACCGGTCATGGCGACCTCGGCGCTCTTCGCCTTCCTGCTCGCCTGGGACGAGTTCTTCTATGCGCTGCTCTTCACCTCGGACCAGCGCGCCAAAACCCTGACGGTTGCCATTGCGGACCTCGCCGGCGGACGGGTTTCGGACTATGGGCTGATCGCCACCGCCGGGGTACTTGCCGCCCTGCCCCCGGTGCTGGTCGGCCTTGTCATGCAAAGAGCCCTGATCTCCGGGCTCACCAGTGGGGGCGTCAAGGGATGAACATGAGCATATCGAAGGACCGCCCCGCCGGGCTTGTTGCAATCGATCGTGAGATGGCGCGTCAGCACGGCGACGCTGTCGCTTCCTATCAGGAAGCGGCAGCCACGGCTCAACGCATCGCCGCGTCGCTGAAGTCGACGGGCCGGCTGCTGCTCCTCGGCATGGGCGGCTCGCACGCCGTCGCCCGCGCAGTCGAGCCGCTCTATCGCGCTCTCGGCATCGATGCCGTCGCGCTGCCGCTTTCCGAGCAGCTCGGCCAACCGCTTCCAATCGAAGGCAAGACCATTCTCGTGACATCGCAATCGGGCGAAAGTGCCGAAGTGCTGCGCTGGTTTAGGGAAACGGACGGCGGCACGAGCGAGACATTCGGGCTGACACTCGAAGAGGATGCATTCCTGGCCAAGGCTATCCCTTCGCTCGTCGGGGCAGGCGGGACGGAGCAGGCATTTGCGGCCACCCGCAGCCTGACGGTTACTTTCGCGCTGCACCTGGCGATACTCGCCGCCCTCGGCGCGGATCCGGCCGAGGCCCTTCGCGCCCTCAAGACTCCAGAAGCACCGGCGATCGACGGCGCTCTGGCGATGCTTACCGGTGTCAGCGCAATCGTCACCTCCGGACGCAGACTGCAGGGCATCGCCGAAGCCATCGCCCTCGGCCTCACCGAGCTCTCTCGCCTCCCGTGCTTTTCGCTGGAAGGCGGTCAATTGCGCCACGGACCTATGGAAATGCTGGGTCCTTCAATGGCCGTCATTCTCTTCCGCGCAGCCGATCCGACCGCTGGCCTCGTCGGCGCCATGGCGGTTTCGGCAGCCGAAGCCGGGTCGCCGGTCGTCGTCTTCGATGCATCGGGCGAGCCGCCGGCCGCCGGCGCCACGACGATCCGCTTCGAACCGGCGGCGGGCATGGCTGCGATCTTCGCGATGCTGCCCGTCGCACAGTCCCTGATGATCGCCTTCGCCGACGCTCGCGTCGAAAATGCCGGCACGCCGGTACGATCCACCAAGGTCACCCGGAGCGAGTGAAGATGCGTCCGCTTGCAGCCATCGGCAACGTCAATGTCGATCTCATACTTGGTCCCGCCGAACCGTGGCCTAAACCTGGCACCGAGATCATCGTCGATCACGACGAGCTTCGCGTCGGCGGTTGCGCCGGCAACAATGCGCTGGCCTGGGAGTCCCTTGGCGTGGACTATGTGATCGCCGCCAATGTCGGCAACGACCAGTTCGGGGCCTGGTTGAAGGAGGCGTTGGGCGACAGGTCCCGCGATTGGCCGGTGGAAGCCGCGGGCACGACGCTTTCGGTGGGCATCACCCATCCGGATGGAGAACGGACCTTCTTCACGACCCGCGGCCACCTGCCATTGCTCAGCTTCCAGGAAGTGCGGACAATGCTGGATGGAAATCGCCTCCGCGGCGGCTATGCACTGCTCTCCGGCTCCTTCCTGACCGACGCCCTCTCGCTCGCCTATGATGCGCTTTTCGACTGGGCGGACGCGCACGAAATAGCCGTAGCGCTCGATACCGGCTGGCCGCTCGAGGGCTGGACAGAGGCCAACAGGCTCAAGACGCTCGCCTGGCTGAAGCGCTGTCACTGCGCCCTTTTCAACGAGGTGGAGACGACGACGCTGACCGGTCAGTCCGATCCGGCCGAAGCCGCCCGCAGCCTGAAAAGCGAAATGCCGGCCGATGCGATCGTCGTTGTTAAACGCGGCCCCAACGGAGCGCTCGCCATCGATCGAAACGGTGCAGCGTTCTCGTTTCCGGCACCCAGCGTTCAGGTCGTCGACACGATCGGTGCCGGCGATGTCTTCAATGCCGGCTTCCTGGCAGCTCTCGCCGCCGACATGCCGCTCATAGACTGTCTCAAAACCGGCGTTACGATCGCTTCGCGAGCGATCTCCACTCTTCCGCGCCGCTACGGCGAGCCCCTTTCCGCCTTTATCGAGGAATCCAGGCGATGAGCGCCCTCGAAATCCGCAACGTCCGTAAGCGCTACGGCGAGGTCGAAACGCTGAAGGGCATCGATATCGCGCTCGAAAGCGGAGAATTCCTCGTGCTGCTCGGCTCCTCCGGATGCGGCAAGTCCACGCTCCTCAATATCATCGCCGGACTTTCCGAACCGAGCGGAGGCGACATCCTGATCGGCGAACGCTCGGTGCTGGGCGTTCACCCCAAAGACCGCGACATAGCAATGGTCTTCCAGTCCTATGCGCTCTATCCGAACCTGACCGTCGCCCGCAACATCAGCTTCGGCCTGGAAATGCGCCGGGTGCCGCGGGCCGAGCGCGACAGGGCTGTTTGCGACACTGCCAGGCTCTTGCAGATCGAGGATCTTCTCGAGCGAAAGCCGAGCCAGCTCTCCGGCGGTCAGCGCCAGCGCGTCGCGATCGGCCGGGCTCTGGTGCGCGACCCCCAGGTGTTCCTTTTCGACGAGCCGCTGTCGAACCTCGATGCCAAGCTCCGGATGGAGATGCGGACCGAACTCAAACGCCTGCACCAGATGCTGAAAACGACAGTCGTCTACGTGACCCACGACCAGATCGAGGCGATGACGCTCGCAACCCGCATCGCCGTGATGCGCGACGGCCGCATTGAGCAGCTCGCCACGCCGGAAGAGATTTACGACCGCCCCGCAACGCTCTATGTCGCCGGCTTCGTCGGCTCGCCGCCGATGAACATTCTCGATGCCGAAGTGACCGCAAGCGGCCTGAAGCTCGACGGCTGCGAGGAGGTGCTTCCCTTGCCGGCAGCATTCGACGGGACCGCCTTGGCGGGTCGGCGCGTGAAGGTCGGCATCCGGCCGGAGGCAATGCGGCTCGCAGCCGAGTCAGAGGATCCGCAATTGACCGCTGACATCGAGGTGGTGGAACTCACAGGACCGGAACTCGTGACCACGGCCACAGTCGGCAGGCAGCGCATCACCGCCTGCCTGCCGCCGCGCACAGCACTCGGCACGGGTTCGGTACATGCCTTCACCTTCGATGAAACGGCCATGCATCTTTTCGATCCGGAAAGCGGCCGATCGCTTAAAGTGGGATGAGGCGAGGCTCAGTCAACGAGCGCTTGCCGCCCTAACCGAAGCCGCAAGGTCGTTTCGGTAGCCAAGCTTCTCCGAGAGTTCGCCCGCCCCGTCGATCAGCACGCGAAGATAGGCGTCCCGATTGCGCAGACCGTCCTCCTTCGGCGCAACGAGGCAGAGCGTCGCAATACAAATCGCTTCCGCGTCATAGACCGGTACGGCGAAGCAATGGGTGAAGCTGTCGACGATGCTGTTGAAGGTGAAATAGCCCTCCTTCTTGGCATTGCGGACCTGAGCGATGAATTCGGCGGGCTCGAGCCGCGTGCCATCCGGCAGAACGAAATCCTCCGGCGGAATGAATGCGATAATCTCCTCGTCGCTCATGTGATCGACGAGGAGGCGGCCGGACGCAGTCCACGGGATAGCGACGGGCTCGCCTATACTGGTGGAAATGCGGAAAGGGCGGCTGCCCTCGTTCATCAGCACGACGGCATATTTACTGCCTTCGAGCTGGCACATCTGCGCCGTCTCGCGCGTCTCTCCGGCAATCCTTGCCAGGAGATGCTCGCATTCACGCATCAGATCGAACTGCTCCGCATAGGCCGCGCCGAGGAAATAGAGCTTGCGCCCGAGAAACACCCGGCCGTCATCGCCGCGATATTCGAGAATGTTCTGGCGCAGGAGCAGGTTGACCAGTTCATAGACAGACGAGCGCGGCGCTCCTATCCCTTGAGCGATCTCGTTCGGGCGCAAGGGCTGACGCTGCACGCGTAGGAAGTCGAGGATCTCGAAGGCTCGATCGAGGCCACGTGCCCTGCGATTAATCGTGTCATCCGCATATGCCACCGCGTCCTCCTTGCCGCTCAAATCCGCTCTGGACCTCATTTAGCCTTGTAGGCCACGCAGTCAACTTCCACCTTGCAGTCGACCATCATGCGCGACTGGACGCAGGCTCGCGCCGGCGGATGCTCGCCGAAATATTCCGCATAGATGCCGTTGAAGGTCCAGAAGTCGCGCGGATCGTCGAGCCAGACGCCGACCCGCACCACATCTTCGAGCCCATAGCCGGCTTCGTGCAGGATTGCGATCATGTTCTCGATGGCCTTGCGGCTTTCCGCGATGATGCCGCCACCCGCGATCTCGCCCTTTTGCATGGCGACCTGACCAGACACATAGAGCCACCCGTTCGCCTCCACGGCGCGCGCAAATGGCAGGGGCTGCTTGCCCGCACCGGTTTCCCCAGTTCCATAACGCTTGATTGTCACGCTTCACTCCACTTCTTATCAGATTCATACTCGGTCAGTTGAATGTCGACGTCTTCAGAAACTCCGCGAGGCGTTCGGTCCTCGGCTTCAGGAACATTTCGCGCGGATCCCCCTCCTCGGCGATGCGCCCCTGATTCATGAAGATCACCCGGGACGAAACCTCGTAGGCGAAGCGCATCTCATGGGTGACGATCAGCATGCTCATGCCATCATCGGCGAGCCCCTTGATAACCTGCAGCACCTCGTTGACGAGCTCGGGATCGAGCGCCGAGGTCACCTCGTCGAAGAGCATCAGCTTCGGATTCATCGCAATGGCACGGGCGATCGCCACGCGTTGCTGCTGTCCACCTGAAAGTTGTCCGGGATAATGATCCTTTCGCGAGAGCAGACCGACGCGGTCGAGCCATTTTTCGGCAAGTCCCCTCGCCTCGTCGCGGCTCATCTTCTTCACTTTGACGAGCCCGAGCATGACATTGGCGGCGGCTGTCATATGCGGAAACAGATTGAACTGCTGGAAAGCCATGCCGGTCAGGGCGCGCTGGCGGGCGATCTCCCGCTCCGGCTTGCGCCGGCGAGCGTCTCCTGCGGTTTCGTAACCGATTTCCTGGCCATCGATCGCGATCGTGCCGCCCTGAAACTCCTCCAACATGTTGATACAGCGAAGCATCGTCGTCTTGCCCGAGCCACTGGAGCCGATGATGCTGATCACCTCGCCTTGGCGCATCGAGCAGTCGACGCCCTTCAGCACCTCTACCGCGCCGTAACGTTTGTGAAGATCACGTATTTCAAGAAGATTGGTCATCGGATGCGAAGCCTCACGATGGAACGGCGGTCTTGCGCTCGACGTAACGGCCGAAGCGCTCAATGCCGTAGTTGATGACGAAGTAGAGAAAGCCCGCGAAGAAATAGAATTCGAGGCTCATGAAAGTGCGGGAGATCACCTCCTGCGTCCGCAGGAGCAATTCGCCGACCCCAATGATGGAAAGCAGGGTCGATGCCTTGACCATCTCGGCCGCCGTGTTGACCCAGGCAGGAAGCGCCTGCCGCAACGCCTGCGGGCCGAGCACATAGGCGAAGGTTTGGGCGAAGGTCAGACCGATCGCCTTGGCGGCCTCGGTCTGACCTTTGGGGATCGATTGCAGGGCGCCACGCACCAGTTCGCCGACATGCGAACTGCAGAAGACGGCCAGCGCCAGAACGCCGGCCTGGAACGGCCCGAGATCGATGCCGATGGCGCTCAGGACGTAATAGCTCGCGAGCACAAGGACGAGTACCGGCGTGCCGCGGATGAAATCGGTATAACCGCGCACGATCCATCTGACGGGTCTGTATCCATAGACAAGCGCCAGACCGACGAAAACGCCCAACACCGTGCCGGCGACGATAGAGAGAAATGAGATCGAGACGGAAATCCCGAGCCCTTTGAAAAGCGGAATGCGGGCGAGCCAAAGCTGATCGATGAAAGAGACGTCCATGGGGGTCACCTCGGCACAGCGAGACGCCGCTCCACACGGCGCATAAGCGCGGCGAGCAGCGAGCAGGTTGCGACATAGAGGCAGCTCGCGACAATCCAGGTCTCGATAACGCGGAAGCTCTCGACATTGATCTTGCGCGCCTCGAAAGTGAGCTCGGGAACGGCGATCGCAGCGGCAAGCGAAGTGTCTTTGAAAAGCGAGATCATCGTGCTGCCGAGCGACGGCAGGACGCTGCGGAGCATCAGCGGAATGGTGATCGAGGTGCGGATCTGCATCTCCGTGAGCCCTATCGCGAGCCCCGCCTCCCGCTGGCCCGGCGGTATGGCGATGAGCCCGCCGCGAAACACCTCGGCAAGATATGCGCCCGAATAGATTGCAAGCGTCAGCACGAAGCTTTCGATTTTGCCGAGCCGAACTCCGAGTTGTGGAAGCGCGAAATAGCTGAAGAGGACGAGCACGAGAATCGGCGTGTTGCGGATCGCCGTGACATAGAAGCCGGCTGGCCTTCGCAGAGCCACGCTCTTGGAAACGAGCCCGAAAGCCGTGATCAGCCCGATCATGCAACCGACGACGATCGCCACGACCGCCAGGCCGAGACTGAGGGACAATCCCTGCAGAAGAAGGTCGAACGAGCGCCAGACAGCCGCGAAGTTCAAGGAGTAAGTCATGGGGCAGCCATTCTATCGGACAAGGCAGCTCCGCCAGCCGGCGGAGCCGCCATGTCAGGATCACTTGTACTCGACGGGAAAGCCGATCTCAGGCGGCGTTAGGTCCTTGCCGAACCACGTTTTGAAGGATTTGGCATAGAAATCGAACTCGACGCCGGTCATGGCTTCGTGAAGCGCCGTGTTGACGAAGTTCAGCCAATCCTGATCACCGCGCCTGACACCGCAGGCATAGGTCTGCGGGTTCCAGCCGTAGCCGGCATCCTTATAGCGTCCGGAATTCTGCGTCATGTACCAGGCGAGCGAGGACTGGTCGGTGGCGGCGGCATCAGCGCGGCCGGATTCAAGCGCCTGATAGATCAGGTCGACGGACTCATACTGATCCACGGCTGCTTCCGGCAAGGCTGCGTGGACCATGTCCTCCGCATACACGTTCTGCAGGACCGAGATTGTGACCGACGAACCCGCGGCCTTCAGCGCTTCATAATCGCCGTACTTGCCGTCCGCCTTCAGCATCAGGCCGACACCCTCGCGATAATAGGGAATAGTGAAGGCGACCTGCTGAGCACGTTCCCCGGTGACGGTCATGAATTGGCAGGTGATGTCCACCTTGCCGGTGGTGATGTTCGGAATTCGGGCATCCGACGATTGGTTGACGAACTCGATTTTCTCCGGATCGCCGAACAGTGCCTTCGCGATGATGCGGCCCATATCGACGTCGAAACCTTGGAGCTTGTCTTCGGCGCTCTTGAAGTGCCACGGCGCGTTGGTGCTGCCGGTGCCGAGTATCAGATGGCCGCGACTCAGCACCTCGTCAAGCTTGCTCGAAGCCTGTTGTGCGTGCGCAGGCATGCCCGCCAGTACAGCCGCGACGAAGCCCGCGGCGGCCGTGAATTTGCTGATCATTGAAAGATCTCCCCTATCGTTCCCTTTTCTATCCGATATAGTGGACATAAGTCCTAAATACCGGATTGACCAATCAAAGGCCCTGAGCCATTACTTGTCAAGCAGGATCGGCTACATTCGCCGCCGATCTATTCGGAACGAGGAGCGATGCCTGCATGACCCTGCCGATCGAAACACCCGCCGTGCTGGTCGATCTCGATATCGCCCGGCGCAATATTCTCGCGTTTCAGGCCTATGCCGACCGCCACGGTATCCGCGTGCGCCCCCATATAAAGACCCATAAGCTTCCACAGCTGGCCGAGCTGCAGCTCGACGCAGGCGCGATAGGCATCACCTGCCAGAAGGTCACGGAGGCGGAAGCGATGGTCGAGGGCAGCGCCCGGATCAAAGACGTCCTGATCACCTACAACCTCCTCGGGGAGGAGAAGCTCGCGCGGCTCGCACGACTCAGTGAAAAGGTGACGGTGAGCGTCGTCGCGGACAATGCGACTGTCGTCGACGGGCTCGGAGCCTTTTTCGCCGATGCAGGCAAGCCCATGACCGTGCTCGTGGAATGCAACACCGGTGCGGATCGTTGCGGCGTCGCAACGCCGGCCGAGGCGGCGCGCCTCGCCATGCGCATTGCCGCGGCGCCGGGACTGCGCTTCGGCGGCTTGATGACCTATCCGCCAGCCGATGGCGCCGCACGCGTTCAAACCTTCATGAGTGGGGCGAAGCAGCTCATCGAGGCCAGGGGGATCGAAGTTCCCTGTGTTACGTCAGGCGGCACGCCCGGCATGATGCAAGCGGCCAAGGCCCCGATAGCAAGCGAGCACAGGCCGGGGACATATATCTATAACGACCGGTCGCTGGTTGCCCGTGGCGTGGCCTCATGGGATGACTGCGCCCTCACAGTGCTCGCGACCGTCGTCTCAGTTCCAAGCGAAAATCGGGCCATCATCGACGCCGGCAGCAAGGTCCTGACCTCCGACCTGCTTGGTCTCACCGGTTACGGGCACGTACTTGATCGCGACGACATCCGTATCGACCAGCTCTCCGAAGAGCATGGCCGCCTCGTCTCGGACGGCCCTATCCGTCTCACGGTCGGCCAACAGCTCCACATCGTTCCGAACCACGCCTGCGTCGTGACCAACATGGTCGATGCGGTCCACGTCATCGAAGATGGCACGCCCAAAGGGACATGGCCGGTTCTCGCACGCGGCCGCGTCCTCTGATTGCGAACGGCGCATACGAAGCCGGAGTGACAGAACGAAACCTCGAATCCGACGAAGGACGGTAGTCCACTATCCTAGTGCAATTTAAAAATGTCGTGCTATCGTGTGGCGTCATAGACCCGGAACAATCGGGCACGGCATTCCTTTAATGGCCTGCAGAACGATAGAACTTTTCAAGAAACCCTTTCAGAGCATCATAAGTTTGCGTTGAAGTAATCTATTAAATCGGTAGCTTTATCTGGCAAAAGGATGGAGGCCGAAATGAGCTCTAATAGACTTGCCGGAATAGCGAAATTAGCGCTTGTCGTCGGAAGCCTGCAGCTTGGCTTGGTTGGCCTCGCGCATGCGGACACGACGATCCTGAACGTGTCCTACGACCCGACTCGGGAGCTTTATAAGGAGTTCAATGCAGCCTTTGCCGAGAAGTGGCGGGCTGATACCGGCGAAACCGTGACGATCCAAACATCGCATGGCGGCTCCGGCAAGCAGGCGCGTTCGGTTATCGACGGGCTGGAGGCGGACGTGGTGACCCTGGCACTAGAAGCCGACATCGATGCGATCGCCAGGGAGAGCGGCAAAATTCCCGCCGATTGGAAGACCCGCTTGGATAACAACAGTTCTCCCTACACTTCGACGATCGTCTTCCTCGTCCGCAAGGGAAACCCGAAGGGGATCAAGGATTGGGGCGACCTTGTCCGGGAGGACGTGCAGGTGATCACGCCCAATCCGAAGACCTCGGGCGGCGCTCGCTGGAACTTCCTCGCTGCCTGGGCCTGGGCCCGCGCTGCCAATAACGGCGACGACACAAAGGCGCAGGAATATGTGACGCAACTCTTCAAGCACGTTCCGGTTCTCGACACCGGCGCGCGCGGTGCGACGACCACCTTCGTTCAGCGCGGGTTGGGAGACGTGTTGCTCGCCTGGGAAAACGAAGCCTATCTGTCGCTGGAAGAGCTCGGCCCTGACAATTTTGACATAGTAACCCCGTCTATTTCGATCAAGGCGGAACCACCCGTGGCGCTCGTCGATGGCAATGTCGAACGCAAGGGCACGCGTAAGGTGGCGGAAGCCTATCTCGACTATCTCTACAGTGATGCCGGCCAGAAGATCGCGGCCAAGCATTATTACCGGCCGTTCAAGCCGGAAGCGGCAGACCCTGAGGACACCGCCCGCTTCAAGGAATTGAAGCTGGTCACGATCAACGACTTCGGCGGCTGGAAGGAAGCTCAACCGAAATTCTTCGGCGATGGCGGAATTTTCGACCAGATTTACAGACCGGGGCAATGATAGCCATGGCCGCTCGCACTAGCACGCGGTGGCGATTTCGGCAGCCGAGCGTCATTCCGGGATTCGGATTGGCGCTCGGCGTCACGCTGGCATGGCTCACCATCATCGTTCTCGTCCCCCTCTCCGGACTGCTTTGGCGGTCCAGCAGCCTTGGCTGGTCGAAATTCGCGGAACTGGCGCTTGACGAGCGCACGGTCAATGCATTGACGATCAGCTTCGGCACCGCCTTCATAGCGGCGGTCGTCAATCTCGTTTTCGGCGTGCTCCTCGCCTGGGTTCTCGTGCGCTACCGTTTCCCCGGAAAACGCGTGATCGACGCCATGGTCGATCTGCCCTTTGCGCTGCCGACGGCTGTCGCCGGCATCGCCCTGACAACTCTTTACGCGCCGAACGGCTGGATCGGTTCGCTACTCGCCCCACTTGGTATCAAGGTCGCCTTCACGCCTGCCGGCATAGTGGTGGCACTGATCTTCGTCGGCTTGCCCTTCGTCGTGCGCACGGTGCAGCCCATCATGGAAGAGATAGACAAGGAAGTCGAAGAAGCGGCTGCTACCCTGGGCGCCACGCGCTTCCAGACGATCAGCCGGGTCTTGCTGCCCGGTCTGCTGCCCGCCGGCCTGACAGGCTTCGCGCTCGCCTTTGCCCGCGGCGTCGGCGAATACGGATCGGTAATCTTCATCGCCGGCAATCTCCCCTACGTTTCCGAAATCGCACCGCTTCTGATCGTCATCCGGCTTGAAGAATTCAACTATCCGGCGGCAACCGCGATTGCAGGGGTGATGCTCCTGCTGTCCTTCCTCATGCTGTTGGTCATCAACGTGATCCAGGCGTGGAGCAGACGGAGATACGGTTATGGCGCATGACGCTTCCAGTACGCTGGTGACGACGGCCACCTCGGAGACACGGCTTTCGCGTGGGATCCTGACCGCAGTCGCGCTCGGATTCGTCCTGCTCTTCCTGCTCCTGCCGCTCGCCACGGTGTTCATCGAGGCCTTCCGCAAGGGACCGGCGGAGTTCTTTGCCGCGCTTCGCGATCCGGAAACCTTTTCGGCAATCCGCCTGACGCTCCTGGTTGCGGGCATCGCCGTGCCGCTCAATCTCGTCTTCGGGGTGGCAGCCGCCTGGGCGATCGCGAAATTCGAATTCAAGGGCAAGGCGTTCCTGACGACGTTGATCGACCTGCCCTTCTCGGTTTCGCCCGTGATTTCCGGCCTCGTCTTCGTGCTGCTCTTCAGCTCACAGAGCATGCTCGGCCCCCTCCTGCAAAGCTACGACATCCAGATTCTCTTCGCCGTGCCGGGCCTTGTGCTCGCCACCGTCTTCGTGACTTTCCCCTTCGTCGCCCGAGAATTGATCCCGCTGATGCAGGAACAGGGGACGGCGGATGAGGAGGCGGCGCTCTCGCTCGGAGCCACCGGCTGGCAGACCTTCTGGCATGTCACGCTTCCCAACATAAAATGGGGACTGCTCTATGGCGTGCTTCTTTGCAATGCCCGCGCCATGGGCGAGTTCGGCGCGGTTTCGGTCGTCTCCGGTCATATACGCGGGCAGACCAACACGATGCCGTTGCAGGTCGAAATCCTCTATAATGAATACAATTTCGTAGCCGCCTTTGCGGTGGCGGCGCTGCTTGCGCTCCTTGCGCTGGTGACGCTCGTTTTGAAAACGGCTCTTGAACTCCGCTACAGCGACGAGATCGCTGCAAGCCGCAGGCATTGAAAGGTCCAGACCTCCATGGAAGTCCGCGTCCAAAACATTCGCAAGGAATTCGCCCGCTTTCCCGCGCTCGATAACGTGTCCCTCGACATCCCTTCCGGCGAATTGATAGCCCTGCTCGGTCCCTCAGGCTCCGGAAAGACCACACTGCTCAGGCTGGTCGCCGGGCTCGAAAGCCCGACGGGAGGCACGATATTCTTCGGTGATGACGATGCTTCGAAAAAGACCGTGCAGGAGCGGAACATCGGCTTCGTCTTCCAGCATTACGCGCTTTTCCGGCACATGACAGTGCTCGACAACGTCGCTTTCGGGCTGAAGGTCCGCACGGCCAAACGGCGTCCCCCGGCCGCTGAAATCCGCCGCAGGGCGCTCGATCTGCTCGATCTCGTGCAGCTTTCCGGCTTGGAGAAACGCTATCCGGCCCAGCTCTCCGGCGGTCAGCGTCAGCGCGTGGCACTCGCCCGGGCCATGGCTGTCGAACCCAATGTTCTGCTTCTCGACGAGCCCTTCGGCGCTCTCGATGCGCAGGTGCGCAAGGAATTGCGGCGCTGGTTGCGGGAAATCCACGACCGCACCGGTCACACCACGATCTTCGTCACCCACGACCAGGAGGAAGCACTCGAGCTTGCCGACCGCGTCGTGGTGATGAGCAAGGGGACGATCGAGCAGGTCGGCTCGCCCGACGAGATCTATGACCATCCTGTCTCGCCTTTCGTCTATGGTTTCATCGGACAGTCCAATTGCCTCGATGTCACGCTTGCCAATGGCGAGATCTGGCTCGAGGACCGGCCGATCGGCCTGCGCGCCGCGAACGAACCGGACGGTCCAGCAACCCTCTATTTCCGGCCGCACGACGTCGAACTTATTGACGGCTGCGGCGGCTGCCTCGCCGGGCTGGTCACGGCCAGCCGACGCGTGGCAGGCACGCGGCATCTCGAACTCGAACTCGGACGCACGCATCCGCGGGTGGAGATCGAACTGCCGCCGGAACGCGCCGCCTTTGCCGACCACACGCGAATTGCCTTCCGGCCAACGCGATGGAAGCTGTTCCAAAAGGGGGAACGCCGGATAACGGCACGGGAAGAAGTGGTGGTGCCCGAGCTTGAAGCTACCGGCACCTGACGATGTGCCATTCGTCACGGGCGTGGCGCTTTTGCCCTCACCCGTGGCGCGTTCGTTCTCTGTTACAGACAACTGGATTGTGCAGGATTTCAATTCCGGTCGAAGAAATCCTGAGATAGAACCGTCCTATGTCTGTTATCGAAGAACTCATGGCCGCACTCGGCAATGCCGTGCTCACCGGCGACCGGATCACGGAGCGTTACCGCAGCGATGCGAGCCTGTCGGGGCGGACCCTTCCCCTGGCGGTCGTTCGCCCGGGAAGCGTCGACGAGGTCGCCGTGGCTCTCAAGATCTGCAACGCGCACGGCCAGTGCGTGGTGCCGCAGGGCGGGTTGACGGGGCTTGCCGGCGGCGCCAATCCGCGCGCCGGCGACATCGCCGTTTCGCTGGAGAGACTTTCCGGCATTGAAGAGGTCGACGCGACCGCTTCGAGCATGACGGTGCTCGCGGGAACGCCGCTCGAAGTCGCCCAGCGCGCGGCCGAAGACGCGGGCTTTCTGCTGCCGATCGATCTTGGTGCGCGGGGTAGCTGCCAGATCGGCGGCAACCTGGCCACGAATGCCGGCGGCATTCGGGTCATCCGCAATGGCGTGGCACGGGACAACGTGCTGGGGCTCGAAGCCGTGCTTGCCGACGGCACCGTCGTCTCGTCAATGAACAAGATGATCAAGAACAACACCGGCTACGATCTCCGGCAGTTGTTCATCGGTTCGGAAGGCACGCTCGGCATCATCACGCGCGCGGTGCTGCGCCTTCGTCCTTTGCCAACCGGCCGGCTGACGGCACTTTGCGCGCTCGACAGCTATTCGGAAGTCGTTACCCTGCTCAAGCGGGCACAGCAGGAGCTCCCCGGCCTCGGCGCCTATGAGGCGATGTGGGAGAGCTACTTCCGTTTCAATTCCGAGGCCGACGGGCTCAGGCTCTTCGAATCCTGCCCGGCTTTCGCAGTCATTGTGGAGCAGGATTTGCAAGGCCATGATGCGGAGAGCGAGCGGTTCGAAGCGTTTCTCGGGAGAGCCTTGGAGAACGGTGTGATCGGAGACGCGCTCGTCGCTCAATCGCAGAAGGAAGCACAAGCCTTCTGGCGAATTCGAGAGGGTCATGCGCTCGACCGGCTGCCCCTGCTCCTGAACTTCGATGTCAGCCTGGCGATCGGCGATATCGGCCGCTTCGCCGATGAATGCGGCCAGGCGCTTCGGGCAAAGTTCCCCGAAGCACATGTGTCCTTCTTCGGCCATGTCGGCGACAGCAACCTCCATATCGCCTTTTCCGATCCGGGCGCTACCGAAGAAACGATCCACGTAGTGGACGATATCGTTTACGCGCTGGTTGGGACCTATCGCGGATCGGTGTCTGCCGAACACGGGATCGGCTTGCTGAAGCGCGACTTTCTCCACTATTCCCGCAGCCCGGCGGAGCTCGAACTCATGCGGCGGATAAAGAACGCTCTCGATCCGAACGGAATCCTCAACCCCGGCAAAGTTCTGGGCTCGGTTTAGTGTGGAAGCCGAGAGCTGCCCCCGCGAGCGGGCGAGAGAGGAGTACGAGGCTGCCGCGAGTCCCTTCGCCCCGCCTGCGGGGAGAAGGTCCCGGCAAAGAGATGAGGGGCTGCCGCGACCAGAGTCAAACCCACGAGGCCGGTGATTTCGGCAGCCGGCCCTCGGGATCAATGACATCCAAGCGCGGCTCTTTCGCACCGTTCCAACGCCAGAGCGCGACGCAGGTGCCGCCGGGAGACATAAAGGAGGGGTAAATCACCCCGTGATAATCACGCGCCAGAAGCGCGGTGCGCAACTGGTGCGTTTGCGGTACCGCGCCTTTGTCCAACATGTCGCGCCATTCGCAGCTATGGATCGTCTCATCCACGTCCAGGTCCGCGAGAACCTTGAAATCCGTCAGGTCTGCGAGAACTGCATCGCGCAATTCAAGCTGAACGATGAGCGCGGGATGCTGCACGAAACCCTGATTGTATTCCGCCCAGGCGGTCGAAAGTTCACGCGCGGCATAAAGAGCAGGTACCCCGACCGGATTCCAGCGGCCACCGAAACGGGCGGCACCTGCACCGGAAAGCGGCATATGCGCCCAGCGCGGTACGAAGGCACGCCAGAGCGTTAGCGCTTCCACCGGCGTCAGGCGTAGACGCCGGCGCGAACGGATTCGAGATAGGCGAGCACCTTGTCGGCCTTGCCCTCCCCGACGAGATCGAACGCCGTCTTGCCGGCCCAGCCGGGGATAGGCTGATGCTTGAACCAAATGACGGCGCGGGTCTCGTCGCCCGCCATTTCGGAAGCCATCGCCAGAATGCGAACCACCCTGCTTAAAGCACTATCGACCTTTCGGGCGCCGGATTTCGCCGTCAGCGTGTTCCGGGCAACGCCGATCAGCTTTGAGAGTTCGGCAAGCGTGACGCCCAGCCGATCGGCGACAAGGCGAGCCGAAAGAAATGGGGAGTGCTCGTCCCCGAAACGCGCAGCGGCTATCTGAAACTCAACGGCCATCATGAGAATGCGACCCTATATTGATCGGCTTCCTTTTAAAATACGCTCAATTCCCCTTCAAATCAAGCGCAGACGGTTCATCGCCTCCAGGAAGGATTCCTCCGCTCGAAGAAGGCGGACACGCCCTCCCGCGCTTCGTCCGTTTCCCAGACGTCGGCAAGCTGCTCTATGGTATCGGAGATGACGGCGTCGGTGATGGGTAGACCCAGTGACCGCGCAAGCCGCTTTGCCCGCCCGGCAGCACCTGGCGCCGCAACGAGATATGCCGTCACCGCGGCCTCGACTGCACCATCCAGCATGCTGTCGTCGACGATCGTCGTTACGAAGCCGGCGACCTTCGCTTCCTCCGCGCCGAATACCCTCGCCGACATGAACAGAGGGCGAGCCTTTACCTCGCCTGTTCGTGCAATAACATAGGGGCTGATCGTCGCCGGGATCAGCCCGAGGCGCGTCTCTGTCAAACCGAATTGCGCGCCCGACGCGCAGATCACCGTATCGCAGACGCTGATCAGCCCGACGCCGCCGCCGAAGGCGTTGCCATGCACGCGCGCGATCAGCGGCTTCGGCAGGCCGTTCAGAGCCTTGAGCATCATCGCAAGCCGAGTCGCTTCGCTGATCCGCGTTGCCCGATCGGCTGAAAACTGCTCACGCATCCACTCGAGATCGGCACCGGCGCAGAAGCTCTTCCCTTCCGCGTCGAGAATGACGGCCCTGACCGATACATCCGTTGCGAGCCGGCCCGCGACATCGGTCATTTCGGCGATCATGGCGGCGGAAAGCGCGTTGTGCTTATTCGGGCGGGCAAGCGTCACCCGGGCGACGCCCCGCTGATCGACGGCGAAGCGAATTGTTGCGAAAGTCATGCTGTGCTCCTCAAGGATCGTGCAAATGCACCCGCGCGATCGAGCTTTTCAAGGTCGAGCCCGGTGTTAAAACCCCGCGTTTCGAGAAACGCCCGGACCTCGCGTGAATCGACATTCCCGGCCGCGCCCGGTGCAAAGGGACAGCCGCCGAGCCCGCCGGCGGAGGCATCGAAAACCCTGAGGCCGTGTTCCAGTGCTATCCCGATATTCTCCAGCGCCCGGCCGGATGTATCGTGAAAATGACCGGCAAGTGCCTTGGCATCGACCTCGCGGCGTACCGTGGTCAGCATACGATCGACAGATTCGGGCGTGCCGCTTCCGATCGTATCTCCGAGACTGATCTCGTAGCAGCCGAGTTCGGCCAACAACCGTGTGACGCGGGCGACCGCTGCCGGCGCGATCGCGCCCTCATAGGGGCATTCGACCACGCAGCTCACATAGCCTCGCAGGGGAACGCCATGACGCCGGCTGGCTTCGGCGACCGGGCGAAAGCGCTCGATGCTCTCAGCGATCGAGCAGTTTATATTCTTTTCGGAGAAGCTCTCCGACGCGGAAGCGAAGACCGCTACTTCGTCCGCGCGCGCCGCAAGCGCCGCCTCGAAGCCGCGCATGTTCGGCGTCAAAGCCGCGTAGCGCGTGCCGGCGCGCCGACGAATGCCGGTCATGACGGCGGGTGCGTCGGCCATTTGCGGGACCCAACGCGGGCTGACGAAACTCGTCACTTCGATGCGCCCGTAGCCGCAGTCGGAGAGCAGATCGACGAGCCTGATCTTGTCCTCCGTAGCCACGAGCCGCGGCTCGTTCTGCAGGCCGTCGCGCGGCGCCACCTCGACGATCGTGGCGCTCTCCCTTGCCGGCGGCGTCATTGCGCTGCCTCCTCCATAAGAGTGACAAGCACCATACCCTCGCTAACCTGAGCGCCTTCCGTGACATGAACATTCGCGATCGTGCCCTCGCGCGAAGCGGAGAGCGTCAACTCCATCTTCATCGCCTCCAACACGATGAGCGGTTGTCCCTTGCTGACGGTATCGCCGGCCTCGACCCTGACCAGCTTCACCAGCCCGGGCATCGGCGCAAGCAGCTCGTCTTCGGCAACCTCGCTGCTCTGCTCGCCAGCCAATCCGTCCGGCAGGTGGAACACCAGATTCCGCCCGTGGTGAAAGAGCGTCATGGACTCGCGATCTCGCGCAAACCGGATCAGGCGCTGCTTTCCGGCTACCTCGACCCGGGCACCACCCTCGATGCGGTCGAGCACAAGGACGGGCAGTGTACTCCCGCCGGCGCGCACCGCGAACTGGTCACGGCCGCGCGAGGCCAGGGTAACCGTTGCGCGAACGTCCGCGTGGTCGATCGCCACCGTGCGGTGCGCATCGCCCCAGATCTGCCAGGAACCGAGTGAGGACCATGGATCGGTCGACGTTTCCGGTTCGAGCGCTCCCGTCGAAATGATTGCAGCCAAAGCCAACGCTTCGTCGCCGGGCACAACCGGTGCGGTCAGCCGCTCGGTCTCTCGATCGATCAGTCCCGTATCCGGATGGCCGGAGCGGAACTCATGCTCTTCTGTCAGACGGATGAGAAAGTCGAGATTAGTGACCGTGCCGCCGATGCGGCACTCCTTAAGAGCATCCTGCAATTTTCCGAGCGCCGCCGAACGGTTCTGTCCATGCACGATCAGCTTGGCGATCAGCGGATCATAGTAAGGCGTTATCGTATCCCCTAGCCGGACACCGGCATCGACCCGCGCGGTGTCCCCGGGAAAGCTCAAATGCGTCAGTCGCCCGGTTGCCGGCAGAAAGCCGCGGACTGGATCCTCCGCATAAAGGCGCGCCTCGAAAGCCCAGCCGTTGATGGAAATGTCGGCCTGCTTTTTTGGCAACGGCTCGCCCGCGGCAACCCGCAGCTGCCATTCCACGAGGTCGGTGCCTGTAATCGCCTCCGTCACCGGATGCTCCACCTGCAGGCGGGTGTTCATCTCCATGAAATAGAAATGGTCCGGCTCGAGCCCGTTCGTCACGTCGGCAATGAATTCCACCGTACCGGCGCCAACATAGCCGATTGCCTGGGCGGCCCTGACCGCCGCATCGCCCATGGCGCGGCGGACTTCCGCGGTCATACCCGGTGCAGGTGCCTCCTCTATCACTTTCTGGTGCCTGCGTTGCAGCGAACAATCGCGCTCGAAAAGGTGGACGATGTTGCCTTGGCGGTCGCCGAAGATCTGCATTTCGATGTGGCGCGGCTTCGTCAAATAACGCTCGAGAAGCACCGAACCATCGCCGAAGGCGGATGCGGCCTCCCTGCGTGCCGCCTCCAGCGCCGAGCCGAAATCGTCCTGCCGCTCCACGCGCCGCATGCCTTTACCGCCGCCGCCCGCCCGCGCCTTGATCAGCACCGGATAACCGATTTCCCGCGCCCTCTCGGCGAGGAAGGATGCGTCCTGTTCATCGCCGTGATAGCCGGGTACGACCGGCACTCCGGCCCGTTCCATCAGCGCCTTGGCGGCGTCCTTCAGCCCCATGGCACGGATCGCGGCAGGCGGCGGCCCGACGAATACCATGCCTGCTTCTCCGACCGCTTCGGCGAAATCGGCGTTCTCCGAAAGGAATCCGTATCCCGGGTGAATGGCCTCGGCGCCCACGCTTCTTGCCGCCTGGACGATCGACCCGATCGCCAGATAGCTCTGGGCGGCGGGCGCCGCCCCGATCCGGATCGCCTCATCGGCGAGCGCCACATGCAGGGCGTCTCCGTCCGCGTCGGAGTAGACGGCGGCAGTACGAATCCCGAGGCGGCGCGCGGTGCGGATAATGCGGCAGGCGATCTCACCGCGGTTGGCAATCAGGAGCTTCGAAAACATGCGCGTCTCTTCCGATCTATTGCGCTGCGGTCACTTCGACTTCAATGAGCCAGGCGGAATCGAAGATGCCGGCAACCACGACCGTCATCGCCGGCGCAAGAGAACCGAGATAATCGTTGCGGATTTCACGGTTTGCGATGGCATGCTGCCGGTCGGCCAGATACGTGGTGACCTTGACGATATCGGTCTTCGACATGCCGGCGGCCTTGAGCTGTGCATCGACGTTCCGCCAGACCTGGCGCGCCTGCGCTTCGAAACCTTCCGGCACGACCTCGTCCGAGTTCACCGGAATCTGGCCGCTGATGAAAAGCACGCGCCGGAAATCCTCAATGCTCACTGCCTGCGAGTAACCGCCGCGCGGCTGCGGGGCGTTCAGGGCATTGATGTTGTCGCGTTTCAACTCGGGGCCTCCCGTTACATCCTGAACAGTCCGAAGTGCGTGTCCTCGATGGGCGCGTTCAAAGCGGCCGAGAGAGAAAGCGCCAGCACGTCGCGGCTCTTGCGCGGATCGATCACGCCGTCGTCCCACAGCCTTGCCGACGCATAGAGCGGATGGCTTTGGCGCTCGAAAAGATCGAGAACCGGTTGGCGAAAACGGGCTTCTTCCTCTTCGCTCCAAGGCAATCCCGAGCGCTTCAGGGCTTCACCGCGCACGGAGGAGAGAACGCCTGCCGCCTGCTCGCCGCCCATCACCGAAATACGGCTGTTGGGCCAGGTCCAGAGAAAGCGTGGGGAGAAAGCACGCCCACACATCCCGTAATTGCCAGCCCCGAACGAACCGCCGACCAGCATCGTGATCTTAGGCACCTTCACCGTAGCGACTGCGGTGACGAGCTTGGCGCCATGCTTGGCAATTCCCTCCGTCTCATACTTGCGGCCCACCATGAAGCCGGTGATGTTCTGCAGAAAAACGAGCGGAATCCTGCGCTGCGCGCAAAGTTCGACAAAATGCGCCCCCTTGACTGCAGACTCCGAGAAAAGAACGCCATTATTGGCGACGATGCCGACGGGAATGCCGTGGACATGGGCGAAGCCACAAACGAGCGTTGTGCCGAAGCGCGCCTTGAATTCGTCGAATCGGGAGCCGTCCACAAGTCGGGCGATCACCTCACGGATGTCGTAGGGCGTCTTCAGGTCGGCGGGAACGATGCCGGCGATTTCTTCCGGATCGTAGAGCGGCGGCTCCGGATCTATTCGCTGAACCGGCCAGGGCTTCTCGTGGTTCAAGGCCGAAACGGCGCGGCGCGCCAGCGCAAGCGCGTGGGCATCGTCGCGCGCAAGGTGATCGGCAACGCCCGAGAGGCGCGTGTGGACATCGGCGCCGCCAAGCTCTTCGGCAGAGACGACCTCGCCGGTCGCTGCGCGGACCAGCGGGGGGCCTGCCAGAAAGATGGTGCCCTGTTTTTCGACGATAATGGCTTCATCAGACATGGCCGGCACATAGGCGCCGCCTGCCGTGCAGGAGCCCATCACCACCGCGATCTGGGGAATGCCGGCCGCCGACATATTGGCCTGGTTGTAGAATATGCGGCCGAAATGATCACGATCCGGGAAGACCTCGTCCTGGCTCGGCAGGTTGGCCCCGCCGGAATCGACGAGATAGACGCAGGGGAGCCGGTTCTCGGCCGCGATCTCCTGGGCCCGCAAATGCTTCTTGACCGTCATCGGATAATAGGTGCCGCCTTTGACCGTCGGATCATTACAAACGATCATGCATTCGCGGCCTGAGATCCGGCCGATGCCGGTGATCAACCCCGCGGCCGGCGCGTCACCATTATACATCTCGTGCGCCGCGGTCGCTCCGAGCTCCAGAAATGGCGTGCCCGGGTCAATGAGAGCGGCAACCCGATCCCGCGGCAGAAGCTTTCCACGGCTGACGTGTCGCTCGCGGGCTTTGTCGCCACCGCCGGATGCAGCCAGCCGGACTGCGTCCTCGATCGCCGCGATGGCCTCCGCCATGGCCGACCGGTTCGCTTTGAAACCCTCCGAGGAAGGCGAAATATGCGAACGCAATACCGTCATTTCCCCCCGCCCTCTTCTTCGTCGGCGTTGTGCTTACCGGCCGGCAGAACCGCCGCCGCATGCCTATTTCGTCTCGGCGAATAGCTCCCGGCCGATCAGCATACGACGTATTTCGCTCGTGCCCGCGCCTATCTCGTAGAGTTTGGCGTCGCGCAACAAGCGGCCTGCCGGAAAATCATTGGTGTAACCATTGCCGCCGAGCGCCTGAATCGCTTCGAGAGCCAGGGCGGTGGCCGCTTCCGCCGCATAGAGAATACAGCCGGCCGCATCCTTGCGGGCCGTTTCCCCGCGGTCACAAGCGGCAGCCACAGCATAGACATAGGCCCGCGCGGCATTCATCCTCACATACATGTCGGCAAGCTTTCCCTGCATCAACTGGAACTCGCCGATCGGTTGTCCGAACTGCTTTCGCTCATGGAAATAGGGGACGACGACATCGAGGCAAGCGGCCATGATGCCGAGTGGCCCGGCCGAAAGCACGACGCGCTCATAATCCAGGCCGGACATCAGCACCTTGACGCCTTCGCCAAGGGCTCCAAGCACGTTTTCCTGCGGCACCTCGCAATCGGTAAAGATGAGTTCCGACGTATTCGAGCCGCGCATGCCGAGCTTGTCCAGCTTCCGGCCCGTCGAGAAGCCCGGAAACGTGTTTTCGACAAGGAAAGCGGTGATGCCGCGCGGTCCGGCGGCAGGATCAGTCTTGGCGTAAACGACCAGGACATCGGCATCCGGGCCATTGGTGATCCACATCTTGGTGCCGTTCAGGACATAACGGTCGCCGCGCTTGTCGGCCCTGAGCTTCATCGAGACGACATCGGAGCCGGAGCCGGGCTCCGACATGGCCAGCGCCCCGACATGCTCGCCGGAGATCAGCTTCGGCAGATAGGTGCTTTTTTGTGCCGGGCTGCCGTTGCGGTTGATCTGATTGACGCAGAGGTTGGAATGGGCGCCGTAACTCAAGCCCACCGAGGCGGATGCCCGGCTGATTTCTTCCATCGCTACACAATGGGCAAGATAGCCGAGCCCCGCCCCCCCATGGGCCTCGTCGGCGGTGATGCCGAGCAGGCCGAGTTCCCCCATCTTCCGCCACAGCGGCATCGGAAAGGCATTGTTGCGGTCGACCTCGTCGGCAAGCGGCGCGATTCGCTCGCTCGCGAACCGGCGCACGCTCTCGCGCAGCGCATCGATCTCCTCGCTGAAGGCGAAGTTCAAGCCAGCTTCGAACATTTCCGTCTCCTCCCGGCGCTCCACGACCTCCCGATTGTCGAGCAAAGCGCGCCCGCGAACGATAGCATCGCCTTCGGCTAATTTCCTTCCAAAGAGCCGGCGTGCCAAGCACGATCTGCAAAGACCGGCATGGCCATTGCGCAACGCGAACTTACAGACGGGCGAGACCTTCCAGCGCCTCGCTGACAATCTCCGCGAGGGGGTGGGCAACATCCACCGCGATCGTTTTCGCTTCTCCTCTTGGATCTTCGAGAGTCGCAAGCTGCGTCTGAAGCAATGAGGACGGCATGAAATGCCCCGTGCGGTGCTGCATCCGTTCGGAGAGCACAGCCTCGCTGCCGTAGAGGAAGACGAAGGCCAAGCCCCTTGGAGCGCTTTCGCGAAGCTTATCCCTGTAGATGCGCCTAAGGGCGGAGCAAGAAACGACGACCGGCTCCCGGCTTGCCAGCCTCTCGCCTATCGCATCGAGCCAGGGCCAGCGATCATCGTCGGTGAGCGGAACTCCCTCGGACATTTTCCTGATGTTTTCTGCAGGATGGAGCGCGTCGCCTTCGAGGAAGGGATAGCCGCAGGCCTTGGCGATCGCCTCCCCTACCGACGATTTGCCGCTGCCGGAGACCCCCATGACGACGATCGAGCCGGGAAAACGCCGCAGGGCATTTGGTTCTGATTTGTACTCAACACTCATAGTCCCGGGCTCTCACTGATTCGATTCATCCTGTCCCTATTGACGATAACGTCTTGAAATTCTGAAGTCTCCCGTCAGGCTGCGTGCTGCCCCAAGTCGGCACTCGAACGGAAAGTTGCGTTTTGCCCCAGAAAGCGGCGCGTGCTGATTGCATCGCGGCGTCCATTCAAGCAAACTTATATGAGATAAGTTGAATCGAGCTCGAAGGAGATTAGCAGATGAACAAAAAGGATCCTAACCCGATCGACGCCTTTGTGGGCTCGCGTGTTCGCATGCGCCGGTTGATGATCGGCTTGAGCCAGGAAAAGCTTGCCGACGGGCTGGGCATCACCTTCCAGCAAGTCCAGAAATACGAGAAAGGCACAAACCGCATCGGCGCCAGCCGGTTGCAGGCTATTGCCGACATACTCGGTGTGCATCCGAGCTTTTTCTTTCAGCAGGAAGAAGGAAGCACTCAGTCGGGCAGGCCCTCTGGCGACATTCACGAATCGCAGGAGATCTCATCCTTCGTAGCCTCGAAAGAGGGCATCGCACTCAATCGGGCCTTCCTTAAAATCGCCGACCCGGTGCTCCGGAAGAAGATCATCTCCCTCGTCGCGGCGATGGCTCAATCACCTGAATCGGACCAGACGCCGGCTCAATCCGGCACCCGGCACACGGAACCTCTCCATGGCTGACGGCTGTGACGTGCATCGCTGTCCATGACGACAGAATGGCGGCTGACCGGCTGTCTCCGCTATTCGCCCCCTCCTGAGGTTTCTGAGAACAGATGAAGGTCGTTTTCGTCGGCCCGACGGTTCCCGATGCCGCACGATTGACGGGCGACAAACTGACGATCCGCGCGCCGGCCGGCCAGGGCGACATTCTCCGGGCTGTGCGCGACGGGGCGGCGGCCATCGGTCTCATCGACGGCAATTTCGAATATGTCGCTCCCGTCTGGCACAAGGAAATTCTCTTTGCCCTTTCCGAAGGCGTGGCGGTTTTCGGCTCGGCAAGCATGGGCGCTCTGCGCGCCGCCGAGTGCGCTGCCTTCGGAATGGTCGGAATCGGCGAGATCTATCGCCAGTACGCGACGGGCGAACTCGAAGACGATTCTGACGTTGCATTGCTCCATGCTCCCGAGGAACTCGGCTATGCGCCGCTGACCCTTCCGCTCGTCAATATCAGAAGCACTCTTCGCCGGCTTCTGGAAGCGCAATCCTTGTCCGTCGAGGACTGCGCGCGGATTGCTGAGGCTGCTGCCTCGATATTCTACAAGGAGCGAACCTTTGCTGCTATCGCCGCGCGCGCCACCATCATGGCGAACGCCGATCTCGCGATAGGCCGGCTCCGAACGGGCTATATGGACCAAAAACGGGCCGACGGCCTGGAACTTCTAAAGGTGCTGGCTGGCCAGCCGGATGTGCGCCAGCTCACTGCACGCGATTGGGAGTTCCGTTCAACGAGCCTCTGGGAGAGAGCGTTCGGCTATGCGTCGCCAACAAACACGCCTGCCTGAATTTGCGCCAGACCTAAATAAAATTGCACGTCTATTAGGCATTGTACTATAAAGCAAAATATTTAGGCATTCCTATATTGCGAAAATTGCTGCGCCGCATCATGATGCGGCATGACCCACTTCGACCTCACCATTCTTGTGATTGACGAGAACGCCATCCGTGCTTCGATCATTGAGGAAGGCTTGCGCGAAGCCGGGCACGGAAAAGTCACCGTCATTCATGAGGTGCATGGTGTAGCCCGGATCATCGAGACGCTCCAGCCCGACGTGATCGTCATCGACATCGAGAACCCCAACCGGGACATGATGGAGCATCTGTTCCAGTTGACCCGCACAGTCGGCCGGCCGATTGCGATGTTCGTGGATCGCTCGGATTCGGCCGCCATAGAGGCGGCGGTCGAGGCAGGCGTCTCCGCCTATATCGTCGACGGCCTGAGAAAAGAACGCGTCAAACCGATCCTCGATATGGCCGTCAGCCGCTTCAAGGCCTTCAGCCGGCTTCAGCGCGAATTGGCGGACGCCAAATCCGCGCTCGAGGAGCGCAAACTCGTAGAGCGCGCCAAGGGCATTCTCATGAAAATGCGTGGCTTTTCGGAAGAGGAAGCTTTCACACTGCTGCGTCAGACCGCAATGAACGAAAAGAAGAAGATTGCGGAGATCGCGCAAAGCGTCGTAACCGCCGCCGGATTGCTGATCCGGTGAGCCGCGGCACCTTGAGGAGACAGCGGAGTGAATGTGTTGACGAAGAAAAGTGAATTCAGAGGCGGTAAGCTCTCCACCGGCAGCGCCCTTCCTGCCCCTGGAAGAATATGCAATGAGGGACAGCGGACCATCCGCGCCGGTTTCATTCCGCTCGTCGATGCAGCCGTGCTGATCGCGGCCGCCGAATTCGGGTTTGCGCAGCGCGAGGGTATTACCCTTGAGCTTGTCAAGGACGTCTCTTGGGCGAATGTTCGCGACAGGCTTGCCTTCCGTCAGTTCGACATTGCCCACATGCTCTCGCCAATGCCGGTTGCCGCCAGGCTCGGCCTCGGCTCAAATCCGTCGCCGACGATTGCCCCTTTTTCGCTGGGGCGCGGCGGCAATGCCATCACTCTGTCGACGCGCATCTACGGCCTTATGGAAGAGGAAGGAAGGCTCGGAGGAGCCGCGGATCCGTTGAGGAACGCCCGGGCCCTCGCGGCAGTCGTCCGCAGCGCAGCGGCAGCCGGCAAGCCGCCGCTGACGCTCGGCGTCACCTACCCGTTCTCGTCGCACAATTACGAACTCCGCTACTGGCTTGCGGCAGGCGGCATCGATCCCGATCGCGATGTCAAGCTGGTCGTTGTCCCCCCACCGATGACCTCCGACGCCCTGTCCGCGGGCGCGATCGACGGCTTCTGCGTCGGCGCACCCTGGAACATGATCGCATCGGAACGCGGCGTCGGCCGCATCGTCGCGACGAAGCAGGACATCTGGCCATCGGCACCGGAAAAGGTCATCGGCATGCGCCCCGAATGGGCCGAGGCGAAGCCGGACACAGTTTCGCGCCTGATCGTTGCGCTCGACCGAGCGGCCCGCTGGTCGGACGTTCCAGAGAACCGCGCCCGCCTCGCCGAGGTCTTGGCCGAGGATCGCCACCTGGGCGCGCCGGTCGATATAATCCGACGGGTACTTGCGGGCGAATTCACGATCGACCCCGAGGGAAATCGCCGCGTCGTCGAGAACTATTTCGTCTTCCACGCCGGCTTTGCCAATTTCCCGCGCCCCAGCCAGGCGCTCTGGATCTACAGTCAAATGGTGCGCTGGGGGCAGACAACCTTGTCCAGAGAGGGCTTCGAAGCGAGCGTCTCGGCCTATCGGCCGGACCTCTACCGGGGAGCGCTCGGCAAGGACGCGTTACCGGCTGACGCGGACAGCAGCAGCCTCGAAGGAGCAACGGACGGCGACCGCTTCATTGACGGCCATGTCTTCGATCCCGACAGGATCGAAGATTACATCAAGTCCTTTACCGTCTTTGGAAAGGACGGGGTCCAGACCCCGGTCGATGACGTCTGAGCGCGGGGCCCTCCACCAGCAAGGCTCCAAAGCTCGAAATACAAATCCCGCCAGTGTGGATTCGTCTTTTCGACGTAGCCACCTGCAGAAACGACGCTCGTGGCTTGACCCGAGGATCCATGCGCAGCGGCACAAAAATTCATCACTAAGTGCAAACGGCCTACTTTTAAACCAGACGGTTTGCTTTTAGCCAAGGGCCACTCTCCACGCTTTGCCAGATTTTTCAACGCCATAGGCAAACGACAAACGCTTGGCACGGCATTTGCTTTTCGTAAATTGCTTCCATCAACGGCGATCGAAGCGAGCCCAGGCGCCGCATACGCCTGCCGAAGACACCGACGTCGCAAGGTCTTTGCCTCCGTAAGGGTTTCCCCGCGGAGCGCGATTTCCGAGCGGCGTTTTTTTATGCCGGTTTCCGCCGGCAACGAAACCGAACCTACCTGATGCTGCGAAGCCTGCTCAATCCTCGACGAGCGCCTGCTTCGTCGAAGCTGCGGAGTGACCACATGACTGAAACTGCACTCGAAAAACTCGTCGTCGTCGGCAACGGCATGGCTCCGGGCCGGATGCTTGAAGAGCTCTTCGAAAAGGCGCCCGGGCGCTACGCCGTGACCATCTTCAACGCCGAGCCGCGCGTCAATTACGACCGCATCATGCTCTCGCCGGTACTATCCGGTGAAAAGGATTACGAAGAGATCATCATCCATGGCGATGGATGGTACATCAAGCACGGGATCACCCTATACAAGGGGCACAAGATCGTTGCGATCGATCGGGAGGCGAAAACCGTAACCTCCGACCACGGCGTCACCGAAAGCTACGACAAGCTGGTGATCGCCACCGGTTCCGTGCCCTTCATCATCCCCGTGCCGGGCAAGGACCTGCGCGGCGTCATCACCTATCGCGATCTCGACGATGTCCAAGCGATGCTGCTCGCGGCGCAATCGCGCGAAAAAGCCGTGGTCATCGGCGGCGGCCTGCTTGGACTTGAGGCGGCCGCCGGCCTTCAGGCGCGCGGCATGGACGTCACCGTTCTGCACGTCATGCCGACGCTGATGGAGCGCCAGCTCGACCCCGCCGCGGGTTATCTCCTGCAGAAGGCGGTCGAGGAGCGCGGTATCAAGGTCCTGACCAAGGCCAACACCAAACGCATTGTGGGCGAGGAGAAAGTCGAGGGCATCGAACTCGAGGACGGCCGGATCATTCCGGCGACGCTGGTCGTGATGGCCGTCGGTATCCGTCCGAATGCAGGCCTTGCCAAGGAGGCCGGGCTCGCCGTCAACCGCGGCATCGTCGTCGATGCCGGAATGCAGACGTCCGACGGGAACATCATGGCGCTGGGCGAATGTGCCGAAGTCGGCGGCATGGTCTACGGTCTCGTCGCGCCACTCTACGAGATGGCACGCATCGCCGCGTCTCACCTCGCAGGCGACCGTCGCGCTGCCTTCGCTCACTCCGACACCCCGACGAAACTGAAGGTCACGGGGATCAACCTCTATTCCGTGGGCGACTTCGCCGATGGCGACGGACGTGAAGAAATCGTGCTGCGCGATGCCACCGCCGGCATCTACAAGCGGCTGGTTCTCAAGGAGAACCGGATCGTCGGCGCAGTGCTTTATGGCGATACCGGTGACGGTGCCTGGTTCAATGACCTCTTGAATCGCGGCACCGATATTTGCGAGATGCGTGACACACTGATTTTCGGCCAGGCCTACCAGGGAGGATCTCCGCTGGACCCTATGGCGGCCGTTGCAGCCTTGCCGGATGATGCGGAAATCTGCGGCTGCAACGGCGTGTGCAAGGGCAGGATCGTCGGGGCTATCACCTCCAAGGGGCTGACCTCGCTCGACGACGTACGTGCCCACACCAAGGCGTCCGCCTCCTGCGGCTCCTGTACGGGCCTCGTCGAACAGATCATGTCGCTGACGCTTGGTGACAGCTACAACCCGGCCGCTGTACAGCCGATGTGCAACTGCACCGATCTTGGCCATGACGACGTGCGGCGCCTGATCAAGGCGAAGAAGCTGAAGACGATCCCCGCCGTCATGCAGGAACTCGAATGGAAGACCTCCTGCGGCTGCGCAAAGTGTCGTCCGGCCCTCAATTACTACCTCGTCTGCGATTGGCCGGATGAATATGCCGACGACTACCAGTCGCGCTTCATCAATGAACGCGTTCACGCCAATATCCAGAAGGACGGCACCTATTCCGTTGTACCCCGCATGTGGGGCGGCGTCACCAATTCCAGGGAGCTTCGGGCGATCGCCGACGTCGCAGACAAGTTCAACGTGCCGCTTGTAAAGGTGACCGGCGGCCAGCGCATAGATCTGCTTGGCATCGAGAAGGAGGACCTGCCCGCCGTTTGGGCAGACCTCAACAAAGCGGGCTTCGTCTCCGGGCAGGCTTACGCCAAGGGGCTCAGAACCGTGAAGACCTGTGTCGGCTCCGATTGGTGCCGCTTCGGCACTCAGAATTCGACCGGGCTTGGCATCCGCATCGAGAAATTCATGTGGGGCTCCTGGACCCCGGCGAAGCTGAAGATGGCGGTCTCCGGCTGCCCCCGCAATTGCGCGGAGGCGACCTGCAAGGATATCGGCGTCATCTGCGTCGACTCCGGCTACGAGATTCACTTCGCAGGTGCCGCCGGTCTCGACATAAAGGGAACCGAAGTCCTGGGGCTGGTCAAAACCGAGGACGAGGCGCTCGAACATATCGTCGCGCTGACGCAGATGTATCGGGAGCAGGCCCGCTATCTCGAGCGCATCTACAAATGGGCAAAGCGCGTCGGCCTCGACGAGATCCGCCGGCAGATCATGGGCGATGCGGAAAAGCGCAAGGCCTATTTCGACCGCTTCGTCTTCAGCCAGAAATTCGCTCAGGTCGACCCTTGGTCAGAGCGCGTCTCCGGCAAGGACAAGCACGAGTTCCGGCCGATGGCGACGGTCGGCTTCAATCAGGCAGCGGAGTGATGCGATGACGACGAACTGGACAGCAATTGGCGATATCAACGACATCCCGTTGCGCGGCGCCCGCTGCATCAGGACGCCCACCGGCAAGATCGCCGTCTTCCGCACGGCCGAGAACGAGGTATTCGCAATCGAAGACCATTGCCCGCACAAGGGAGGACCGCTCTCCCAGGGTATCGTTCACGGAACGGCCGTCACTTGTCCGTTGCACAACTGGGTGATCTCGCTCGAAACCGGCAAGGCACTGGGCCCGGACGAGGGCGAGGTGCGCACGATTCCCGTGAAAAACGACAACGGCGCCCTCTATGTTGCGCTTGAGAGCCTTGCACTGGCGGCGGCGGAATAGGCATGGCGCACGAGGTCAAGACCACCTGCCCCTATTGCGGAGTCGGCTGCGGCGTCATTGCCCGTCTGGGTGATGACGGCGCCGTGAGCGTAAAGGGAGACCCGGAGCATCCTGCCAATTTCGGCAGGCTCTGTTCGAAAGGATCGGCGCTCGCAGAAACGCTCGATCTCGACGGCCGCCTCCTTCATCCGGAAATCGGCGGCCGTCGCGCAGGCTGGAGCGAGGCGCTCGACCTCGTTGCCGAACGCTTTTCGCATGCTATCGCCGAGCACGGTCCCGATTCGGTTGCCTTCTACGTCTCGGGACAGTTGCTGACGGAGGACTATTACATCGCCAACAAGTTGATGAAGGGTTTCATCGGCTCAGCAAACATCGACACCAATTCTCGGCTTTGCATGTCCTCCTCCGTAGCGGGCCACCGCCGCGCCTTCGGCTCGGATACGGTGCCGGGCGTTTACGAGGACCTGGAACTCGCCGAACTCGTAGTCCTGACGGGTTCCAATCTGGCCTGGTGCCATCCGGTGCTTTATCAGCGCCTTTCAGCTGCCAAGGCGAACCGACCTGAGATGAAGATCGTCGTCATCGATCCACGCCGCACCATGACTGCCGACATCGCCGACATGCACCTGGCGATCTCGCCGGACGGCGACGTCGCCCTCTTCAACGGCCTGCTTGCCCATCTCGCCGCCAGCGGCGTGATCGACCGGAACTATGTCTCGAAGTGCACGAGCGGTTTCGACGAGGCCGTGGCGGTGGCATCCAGGCTCGATCTTCCGGCAGTTTCCAACGCGACCGGCCTGACGCAGGCGCAGCTTCGCGCGTTCTACCGGCTCTTCGAGACGACTGAAAACGTCGTGACCTGCTACAGCCAGGGCGTCAACCAGTCTGCCGCCGGTACCGACAAGGTAAATGCCATCATCAATTGCCATCTTGCGACCGGACGCATCGGCCGGCCGGGCATGGGGCCGTTTTCCCTGACCGGACAGCCAAATGCCATGGGCGGGCGGGAGGTCGGAGGGCTGGCAAACATGCTTGCGGCCCATATGGATATCGAGAAATCGCTCCACCGTGATCAGGTGCGCCGTTTCTGGGGCGCGCCGGCAGTGGCGAACAAGCCCGGCCTCAAGGCGGTGGACATGTTCCGCGCCGTTGCGGACGGGCGGATCAAGGCCTTGTGGATCATGGCAACCAATCCCGTCGTCTCGATGCCGGATGCCGATGCCGTCGAAGCGGCGATCAAGGCCTGCCCCTTCGTCGTCGTCTCCGACATCGTGAGAGATACCGACACGGCCCGCCACGCCCACGTGCTTCTGCCCTCGCTGGGTTGGGGCGAGAAGGATGGCACCGTCACCAATTCCGAGCGGTGCATCTCGCGCCAGCGTGCCTTTCTGCGAGGCCCCGGGGAGGCGCGGCCCGATTGGTGGCAACTCGCCGAAGTCGGTAAACGCATGGGCTTCGCCCCGGCATTCGCCTACAATTCACAGGCCGAGATCTTCGCTGAGCATGCGGCGCTTTCGGGTTTCGAGAACAACGGGCGCCGCGATTTCGACATCAGCGCCCATGCGGAGATCGGCGGCGCCGCCTATGACGGGCTGAAACCTTTTCAGTGGCCGCAGACCAGGGGCAGCACGCCACAGCAAAGGCGCTTTTTCGCGGACGGCCGGTACTTCCATCCGGATGGCCGCGCCCGCTTCGTTGCCATCGAGGTGCCCGGGCCGAGACGCCGCGACGCGGCCTTCCCGTTCACGCTCAATACCGGCCGCGTGCGCGACCATTGGCACACGATGACGCGCACCGGCAGGAGCGCGCGGCTCTCCGGCCATCTGGCCGAGCCCTTCGTCGAGATTCACCCGCGCGACGCACAGGCGATCGGCGTCAGCGGCGCCGACCTCGTGACCTTGGAAAGTCCGCATGGGGCGGCAATTGTCCGGGCACTCGTCACCGACCGACAGGCGGAAGGCAATCTGTTCGTGCCGATGCATTGGAACGATCAATTCGCTTCCAGGGCGCGGATCGATGCACTGGTTGCGCCCATCACCGACCCTGTTTCCGGCCAGCCGGCATCGAAGCATATGACGGTTCGTGCGGGTCGCCTTGCAGCAGCGGTCTATGGCTTCGCGGTCTCGGCGCACAGGCCTGCGGAGCTCGACGCCGCCTATTGGGCGATCGCCAGGGCCGAAGGCGGATGGCGGATGGAACTCGCTTTCGCCGAAAAGGAAATTGACTGGACCGACTGGTGCCGGAAGACGTTCGGGATCGCTTCCGAGATAGAGCCGATCGGCTATACGGACCGCACCTCAGGCGAGCTTCGCCTCGCCTTTTTCGAAGAGGACCGGCTGCTGGCCACCTTGTTTCTTTCCCCGCAGCCTGTCGCCGTCGCGCGCAACTGGGCGGTATCGCAGCTCCGTGCGTCGCATCACAATCTTGGCAAACGTTTCGCAGTGGTCGCCGGCCGCCCGGGTGCCGACACCCCCGACCCAGGCGCGACCGTCTGCTCGTGTTTCAGTGTCGGCGTCAACCAGATCACCGCCGCCGTGCGCGTCGGATGCCATAGCGTCGAAGCGGTGGGCGAAAAGCTCAGCGCCGGCACCAATTGCGGCTCCTGCCGTGCCGAAATCAGGGGAATCATAAATGCTTGCCTCACCGTCGCAGCAGAGTGAGCGGCCCGCAAAGCGAGAGCGCGTGGCCGCGCTCGCGACGCTGCCGCTTTTCTGGCCTCTGAAGAGCAAACGGGTGCTCGTCGCCGGCGGCAGCGATGCAGCCGCCTGGAAAGCCGAACTGCTGTCGGCCTGCGGTGCGGAAGTTCACGTCTATGCGCCGCGCGCGATACTGAGCGATCTCTTCCTCGACGTCCTCGCCCGTGGAGCCGCGCATGAGCTCGGCCGTTTCGTTCACCACGATAAGGCCTGGCATGCAGACGCATTTCGAGACGCGGCAATCGCCATTGCCGATTGTGACGAGCAATCCGAGGCGGAAGCGTTCTTCCATGCCGCACGAACCGCAGGCGTGCCCGTCAACGTCATCGACAAGCCGGCCTTCTGCGAATTTCAGTTCGGATCGATCGTGAACCGCTCGCCCGTGATCGTCGCGATCTCGACCGATGGCGCGGCGCCGATACTGGCGCAGGCGATCCGCAGACGGATCGAGGCCCTGCTGCCGCCAGCGCTCAAGCATTGGGCGTCGATTGCCCAGGCTATCCGCGATCGCGTGAATGCCCGTCTGAGCCCTGGGGCTGCCCGCCGCATCTTCTGGGAACGTTTCGTCGACCGGGCCTTTCTCGGCAAACCGGAGCAGGGTGTGGAGATGCGGCTGATGGCGGAGGCGGATCGTCAGGTCACGCGCCCCTCCGCCATCGGCCGCGTCACCATCGTGGGGGCAGGACCCGGCGACGCGGAACTCCTCACCTTGAAGGCGGTCCGCGCGCTGCAGGCTGCCGACGTGATACTCTTTGACGAATGCATTCAGGACGAGGTCCTTGAACTGGCGCGCCGGGAGGCGAGGCGCGTCCCTGTCGCAGGCAGCGACAAGGATCGCAGCAGCAGCAACGCGATTCTCGTCCAGGGAGACATTGCGGCGCTGGTCCGGAAGGGAAAGAACGTGGTGCGCCTCCGGTCCGGGAATCCGATGGCAGTCGACGAGGAATTCGCGGCATTTGAACGCCTCGGACTGCCTGTGCAGATCGTACCTGGCGTCGAAGCCGAGGCTTACCGCCCCGACATGGGCTCCGATATGGGCAAGCTAGCATTCAGCGGGAGACCGGTCCAGCCGGGACTGCACACCACCAACCACTGATGCAGCTCGGCGGAGCGCAATCGCCCGAACGCTGCGTGTCAGGGCGCCCGGCGGCTTCGCAACGCCTCCAGACGATCGATGAATGGCCGCTGCGAGGCGTTTATCCTTCTGCGCGCCTCTGCAGGCGTGAACCATGCAGCGCGGTCGACTTCGGGGAAGGAGTGCATTTGCCCGCTTCGCGGCGGCCACTCTGCCTCGAACACGTTGCTGCGCAGGCTGTCTACGTCGAATTCACTCTCATGCGCGTAAGCCGTAACGAGCTTGCCACTCTTCTGGCGCTCTTCACCAAGGAACTCCAGAGGACCGCCGATTGCGATCCCGGTCTCCTCGAGGAATTCCCGCCGCGCGGCCGCCTCGGGTTCTTCGGCGGCATCATACTCGCCTTTCGGGATCGACCAGGCGCCGACATCCCTGTTGCTCCAGAAGGGTCCCCCTGGGTGGACGAGCAGAACCAGGAGGTTGCCCGCCTCATATCTGTAGAGCAGAATACCCGCGCTTCTCTTCGGCATTTGTGACCTGTCGCTTACAATTCCCACATCCGGAGGGAAAACCGCTGCACACTTTTCCTGCAAGCGCTTTTTAAATCACGCCCTTCCGGGCGGAAAACCGCTGCACACTTTTCCTGGAAGCGCTTTAGGAGGAACCCTCCTTCTTTGTCGCCAGCATGTCGGCGATCTCCATCGGGAACGGGAAGATGATCGTCGAGTTCTTTTCGGCAGCGATGACATTCAAGGTGCTGAGATAGCGCAATTGCATGGCCTGAGGTTTCCGGGCCAGTATCTCGGCCGCTTCCAGCAGTTTTGCGGCCGCCTGCTGTTCGCCCTCCGCGTTGATGACCTTGGCGCGTCTTTCGCGCTCGGCCTCGGCCTGCCGGGCGATCGCACGGATCATCGATTCGTTGATGTCCACATGTTTGATCTCGACCGTCGCGACCTTGATGCCCCATGCGTCGGTCTGCACGTCCAGGATCTTCTGAATGTCCTCGTTCAACCGGTCACGTTCCGCCAGCATCTCGTCCAGATCGTGCTTGCCCAGCACTGACCTGAGCGTCGTCTGCGCAAGCTGGCTTGTCGCCGTCATGAAATCCTCGACTTGAATCGTCGACTTCTCCGCGTCTATGACCCGGAAATAGATCACCGCGCTGACCCGCACCGAAACATTGTCGCGCGAGATGACATCCTGGCTCGGCACGTCGAGAACGCGGGTCCTGAGGTCGACGCGTACCATCTGCTGTACATAGGGCAGGATCAGGATGAGCCCCGGCCCCTTGACGCCCGTGAAGCGGCCGAGCGTGAAGATGACGCCGCGCTCATATTCCCTGAGTATCCTGATCGCATAGGCGACGATGATCAACAGGAACAGGAGCGCGGCGGCGAAGGGCGCAAGATTTCCAAGCCAGGTCATGTGCGATCTCCTTGCATCCGAGGTCGAATAAGACGTTTACGCGGTATGCGGGCGGAAAACCGCGAAGTTTTGCTCATCCGACTCAAGTTGGCTTGCGCGCCACCTCCAGCGTCAAACCCTGACGGCCGACGACCATGACGTCCTCTCCCGGACCGAGCGGTTCATTGCTGACTGCGCTCCACCGCTCGCCGTGGGCAATCACGTAGCCGCCCGCTCCCTCCCAGCTGTCGACCTTTCCGGAGATGCCGATCATCTCCTCCGCTCCGGTGAGGATCTTGTGTCGGCTCGAGAGAAGAGCGAGACGGGCGACCAGCAGGCCGAAAGCCAGGCTTGCGAACCCGATGCCGCTCAGAACCGGCCAGGACACCTGCAGTCCCGGTACGTCCGTGTCGAAAAGAATTGCGGCACCGAGCACCAGCGCGACGGCGCTGCCAAGGCCGAGAACGCCGAAAGACGGCGCATGCGCTTCCGCGACCAGCAGCCCGGCTCCGAGCAGGATGAGGGCAACGCCGGCATAGCTCACAGGCAGCACCGCCAGGGCGTAGAGACCGAGCAGGAGACTTATGCCGCCAATGGTCCCGGGCACAACGGTGCCGGGTGAGAGAAACTCGAAGATGAGCCCATAGATGCCGACCATCATCAGAAGGAGAGCGACATTGGGATTGGTGATCACCGATAAGAGCTGCGTGCGCCAATCGGGCGGCAAGTCCTCGATGAAGAGCCCTGCAGTATCGAGCCGGACGTCGGATTGACCGATGCGAACGGAGCGACCGTGTGCCTGCTTGAGGAGGTCATTGAGGTTGATCGCGGTGAAGTCGATGACCTGTTCGCGCGCGGCTGCGGCCGAGGAAAGGCTGGCAGCCTCGCGCACGGCGCGCTCCGCCCAGTCGATATTGCGACCGCGCAACTCCGCAAGGCCGCGGATATAAGCGATTGCATCGTTGATAAGTTTCGCCTCGCCGGCATCGGCCGGCTTGCGGGGTTCCTGCTTGTCCGGTTCGCCCGGCGTTTCCTCACCGTCCCGCTCGTCATCGCCAAAAAGTCCACCGCCGATGGCGATCGGCGTGGCGGCGCCCAGATTGGTTCCGGGCGCCATGGCCGCGATGTGGCTCGCATAAAGAATATAGGTGCCGGCGCTTGCCGCCCGCGCTCCGCTGGGCGCGACGAAACTCGCGACCGGCACGGGTGAATCGAGGATGGCGCGTATGATTTCGCGCATCGACGTATCCAGTCCGCCGGGCGTATCCATCTGCAGGACCACCAGCGCGACACCGCGGTCCCTGGCCCGCCGCAGGCCGCGCGTTACATATTCCGCCGTGGCCGGACTGATGGCGCCGTTTACGTGCAGGACGATTGCTTTCCGCTCGGCTGCCGGAGCCGGCGAGACAGGAAGCATGAAGGCCGACAGGAGGCTAAACAACAGGAAGAGGATGCGAGCCATTCGCCGTACCTCGTGGCTTCTCATCTGAAGCAGAGGCGAAAGCCGCAGACCACTTAGCCAGCTCTACCTCTCGTCGAAAAATCGACGCATCCCAATATAAGGCAGAACGGCAAAAAACGTAAGCGATGGCCCGCCAAAGCTGCCGCAGAAGTTGTAGCGGCTTTGCCAGGGAGCCTCGTCGCGCAGGAGCTCCGCGCCTGGGGGCACCTATGTTGCGGCTTCCTCGCGCCTGGAGCGAACGCTTTCTGCTCGGCGCGCCTGCGCCAGCGCCGCAATTTGCGCCGCCACGAAAATGGCGTGGTCGTTGACCTGCGGCAGGCCCATGAGTTCGCCAAAGGTGCCGCGGGCGAGAGGACCGGCGACGAAGAGATCGTCCACTTCCCCGCCCTCGCCGTCGAGCGCCCTGCTGGCTTCGCTGCAGGCGAGCCCCAGTCCGACCGTGTCGGGGCGCAGATAACCGGCGGCTCCGAGCGACTCCAGCCAGGGCTGACTTTGCAGGATCGACCGGTGGGCCGGACCCGTGGTGATCACGACGGCGTCGAATTCCCACTCTTCCGTTCCTCCAGCCCGCCGGCCCCGGAAAGTGACCGCGACATTCTCGCCAGCGCGCGCCAAATGGGCGATAGAACCGGCGCGGACGCGGATATCGCCATCCTTTAGACCTGTGCTCACGATCGCATCGATTTGCGGCGCCACGCGAAAACGGTGCACATCCCAGAAAGGCCGCGCGTGCCGGACAAGCCGGCGCCGCTCGTCTACCGGCAAATTGCGCCATATCTCACCGCCCTGTGCCCTGAGCGCATCGAGAACCGCATGCCATGTGAAGCCTTCCGCCTCCGCATCTGATATCGTCCGGCGCACCTGAGCAAGGAGCTCCGCTGCTGATCTCCAAGGCTGCGCGACGAAGTCGCCAAAGGGGTCCTGCGCCCTGTCGGCATGTCCGCGCGAGCGTAGGCCCCGCCGGGAAAAGGCGGTGATCGGCCCCTTATGCCCGCGCGTGCGCAGCGTAGCGATCACGTCGGCCGAGGTCAGACCCGTACCGATGATCAGTACGCGGTCATCCGTCCGGATTTTGTCGAGCGCGCCCGGCTCGGTCGAATCCGGCACGTAGCGAGGGTGACCGGTCAGTACAGCGCCGATGCCTGCGGGCGCCTCCGGAGCCGGATGCGTCGTCGCCACCACCAGCGCGTCGGCGCGGTTTAGCGTGCCGCCCTCGCCGCGGACCGCCCAGGCTGCTCCCTCACGCTCTACGGCGATCACCCTTTCCCGGTGATGCACGATGCGCCCGCTCCGGACGAATGGTACGACCGCCTCGGCAACGTAGCGCCCGAAAAGCTGCCGGCGAGGATAGAGATGTCCATCACCGGCAAGCACCTCGGGATCGTCGCGCAGCTCACTCTGAAGTGCGAGCCAGCGTGCGAAGTCGTCGGGGTCATCCGGATCGATGCTCATACGCGCAGCCGGGACATTGACGCGATGCGCGGGCTCCGCGGTATCATAGGCAAGGCCGCATCCCAGCCGCACGCGCGGCTCGAAGACGGCAATCTGCCAACCGCCCATGGCGCGATCGCGCGCAAGGTGCATCGCAACCATGGCTCCGGTGAAGCCACCGCCGATGATCGCGACGGTAGGGCGGGGGGCGTTCTGGCCGAAGGAATCCATCATATCGAAGACCTGCTGCGCAGCGGCGATCGTGTCGTCGTTGACCTCTGAATTCTCCTGCCCGCCGTTTCAAGGCGAACCCGCAATAAAAGGTGGGAACGAACAGTTGGCCCGTGTCTCGTCTATCCAGCTTTCAGCGCCATGCGCTTTCCTGTCGCTATCAGCCGTGATGCCGCATAGGTCTGCGTGACGATTTCCGGTACGAGGTCGATGTCGGGAAGACTTCCCAATCCCAACGGACCGATGGCGAAGAGGTTCGGCGTGTGTCCGCTCGAGCTCAAGACTTCGCCCGTCGGGGCGACAGCAATGCCGAGCTCGAGTTCGTCTGGTTGGGCAAGCCCGCCCGCAAAAAGGCTCCGAAGCAACGGCGTTCCGAGGTCCGGAGCTGAACAGCGACATTCGATCACCTGATCAGCCCTCAGCAGTTCCTCGGTATCCTGGCCGGCCCATCGCACGAGGATACCTTCGGGCAGGCGTCGACCCGCCCGACCGCGGCGAAGCACGGTCCGACCCTCGCCAAGTTCCTGCTGCAGCCGCGCGTGAACGGCCGCTGGCAGGCGGTTCCTGTGGCTGTCGTAAATTGCACGCAGGTGACGGTTGAACTGCCGCTTCTCCTGTGCGGAGAGCGATTGCCAGAGAGAGCGAGCGCGGCGGCGGAGGCCGTTCATCGCAGATTGCCATCCCTGCCCGTTCGCTTCGGCCTCGGCGCAGGCCTGACGCACGAAGCGCACGATACGGCCCAGGCCTTGCGGCAGCGGATCGATGGGAAAGCTCGGCGATGCCGCGCGCTGCGTGTGCGCCTGCGGCAGGAAACCGTGCCGTGAAATGAGCGTGACCTTTCCCGCATAGCCGTTGTCGCGCATCTGGAACAACTGGTCGACCACACGTATCCCGCTACCGAGCAGCACCGCGTGGCGTGGATCGACGAGGCGCCGAGTGCGCACAAGCGGCCGCTCCTCCTCGGAAACCTCGAGGTCCCGCGGGCGCATGCCGAAGCCCGTAGCGAGGATGACAATGTCGCTCTCGTCGTTGCCACCGTGCCGCACAAGGCTGAAGCGACCACTTGCGAGCTTTCGCAGGCCTGTGACCGGCTCGTGTGAGAACCTCACCGTGATGTCGGAGCGCCGGGCAAGCGCCTCGGAGAAGCGCTGGTGCACGTAATCGCTGAAGATGCCTTTCGGCACGAAAATCTGCCGGAAGCCGGGAATGGCCGCCGGAACCGCCGTTCGGAACTCATCATTGGCGCAAAGCCAATCGTTGAAATCATCCGGCTGGCCGGCCGCGACCGAAAGATCGCGGACGCGGCTGTTGAGTATCTCGCAGCGCTGAGCGGCGGAAAATACCTGGCCCCCGCTGATCGATGGATGCGGATCATACATGGTGAGGTGGAAAGATACCCGCATCGATTTCATCAACGCGATCGCCATCATGATGCCCGAAAAACCGCGGCCGACGATCGCGATTTCCGGCTTCGACAAGGCGGCCATTGCTGACCTGCCGGCAAACAATCCACGAACGGTCATGTGAGCTCCTTTCGCGAGCTGGCTGTCGCTCCGTGACCGGGGCAACTCTTGAGCAGGGCTTCGAGACACACAGAAAGCTATGTCGAATTTGCCGGGTCGTATGCCACTCGCCGCTCGGGACCATTCGGAACGACGCGCCAGCTATAGCCCATCGCCTCCTTCCCGCATCGGGCGAGATACTTCCGCTTCTCCGGCCGCATGCAACAGCCTTTCGGCTAACGGTCATCCTGTTTGCGGAATAATCTACAAGTTTGGTATTCTATTGCAAAGTTCGCCGACGGCAAGCGCTTTTGTGGGAGCCGCCTGGAACAGGTTATAGCCACTGCGGCTAAGGCCCTGATATTCCACCCTGTTTCGTGGGTACGGGCGTTGCGTCCAGCCGGCATAAAGCCATGAAATCGACCTGCCTCTGGGGCTGGAAGAAATCTGCGCCTGCTCCATACTAAGAGGACTGCAACACGGCAGAGCGCGAATCCATGGAACCCGTGAACGCGAACAGGCAATCCGCCGCAGCCTCGAAGTGAGCGAACCGCCAATGGTCCTTGGAGGGACAAAGATGGGCAGCATCTCGCAATTCGCCGGAAAGACCAGACCTGCGCCCCGCCACATAGAGAGCGAGGAAGAGGCTCTGACGGTAGCAAAAGACTTGGCATTCCGATTTGCCGAGCGCGCCAGCGAGCGCGATCTTGAACGCATCCTCCCCCATGACGAACTCGACCAGCTGGCACAGTCAGGACTGCTGGCGATCAGCATTCCCTCGGAATACGAGGGAATCGACGTCTCTAACGTCGTCCTGGCCGAGGTGACGGCGATCCTGTCCGAGGCCGACAGCTCCATCGGCCAGATCCCGCAAGGCCATTTTCATGCCCTGGAAGCACTGCGCCAGTATGCCACAGAAGAGCAAAAGCAATTCTTCTTCGGGCGTGCCCGGGCCGGCGACCGCTTCAGCAGCGCAATTTCGGAAAGCAGCGAAAAAACAATCGGTAGCTCGATAACCCGGATAATCGGGGACGGCGCCGGCTACCGCATCAACGGACGGAAAGAATATCTGACCGGCATCCTCTTCGCCGATTGGATCGCGATCTCGGCTCTGGACGCGACCGAGCTCATGACCCTATCCTTTGTCCCGCGCACAACGGAAGGCGTCCGGATCATCGATGATTGGGACGGCTTCGGTCAGCGCGTCAATGGCAGCGGCACGGCCATTCTCGAGAACATCCATGTGGATCGCAGCTCGGTCGTGCCGTATCACCGCGCTTTCGGGAGACAGACAACGATCGGTTCCGTCGGCCAGATCATCAATGCCGGCGTCGATCTCGGCATAGCGCGCGCCGCATTCCGCGAAACCCTCGAATACGTACGAAACGGCGCCGATTCATCGGAGGATGCTTTGGCGATCGCCAAGATCGGCGAAGTCGCAATACGCCTCGAGGCGGCCACCGCGCTCATCGAACATGCCGGACGTAAGGTCGATACTGCTCAGGTAGACCCGACAGAAGCGCACGCAGCCGAGGCGAGCATCACGGTCACCGCCGCCAAAGTTCTTGCCGCCGAGGCCGCACTGGAGGCATCCAACACACTTTTCGACCTCGCCGGCGCCGCCTCCACAAAGGTCTCCCACAATCTGGATCGCTATTGGCGCAATGCCCGCGCCCACACGTCACAGGACCCGCTCCGCCGGAAGCATCACCTCGTGGGCAACTATCACCTTAACGGCGTCCGACCGCGCGACGGCTCATTGTGAGGCGTTTTTGGGTCGGCGATCCCATCTCTCACAGACTGCATGGTCTCGCAGCCGTCAGCCAGCTTCGCTGCGGAGCGGAGCCAGGACAACATCGGCTGCATCTTTCTCGCTCGCCGCAAATTGCGCGAGCGTCATGTTGTCGAGAATGTTTGCAACAGCATCGCGCACCACGATCATCGAACGGCGCACGTGACAGTTCTCGGGATCCGAACAGTCGTCGCACATTTCATAGGCCGTGCGGCTCGCGCAGCGGATCGGCGCCAGCGGACCGTCGAGCGTGCGGATCACCTGACCGACGCGGATCTCGGATGCGGGCCGCGCCAGAGCATAGCCGCCGCCAGGGCCTTTCTTCGAGCGAAGAAAGCCAGCGTTTCTCAGTTCGAGCATAATCGTGTCGAGAAATTTCTTCGGCAAATTGTTGCGAAGAGCGATTTCCGTGATGAATGCCGTTTCGCCCGGTTGAAGCTGGGCAAGGTCGACCATCGCCTTCAGCCCGTACTTCCCTTTTTTTGTCAGCATAAGAACACCGCTTTCGAGAAGGATCGCGGCAAACGAGACGTGCACGCGATCTGCGTCCCTGTGCCCCGGACACATCAATGTCGTGCATATTGCGATTCTCGCAAGGCCACGCGCCGTTTCCCCGCCTGCCAAGCCAATCCTGCCACGGCTCGATTACGTTCGGCATCGTGGCTTCAGTTATAGATCAAGCCCAAAGTGGCGGCAAGGAAATCAACCGACTTCCTACATAGATTTACTTTTATTAGCGCCGATATCGCATCAAAAATAGCCGCGGCTCGAAACGAACTGTGAGTTCTTCCGGTGCTGGAAACCGTTCAGCGTTTCTTGCGCGCTTTCGACTCGTAGGGATTCTCCGATGCGCGGAAATGGATCCGGATCGGCACGCCCGCCAGATCGAAGTCGTTTCGCAGCCCATTGATGAGATAGCGTGTGTAGGAGTCCGGGACCGCTTCCGGGCGCGTGCACGAAATCATGAAACCGGGTGGTCGGGCCTTCACCTGCGTCATGTATTTGAGCTTGAGGCGGCGGCCCGAAACCGCCGGTGGCGGATGCTGCACCTGCTGCGATTCCAGCCATCGATTGAGACGCGCCGTAGAGATGCGCCGGTTCCAGACCTTATCCGTTTCGATGATCGCCTGCATGAGCCGATCGAGACCGTAGCCGGTGTGGCCGGAGATCGGCACTGCGCGGATACCCCGCGCCTGCGGCAACAGCCGCTCAGTCTTTTCGCGCAGGTCGGCAAGCAGCTCCTGCCAGTTTTCCACGAGATCCCATTTGTTGAAGGCGAGCACCGCCGCGCGCCCCTCGCGGATCACCAGGTCGACGATCTGGAGATCCTGCTTCTCGAAGGGGATGGTGGCGTCGAAGACAATGACGACGGTCTCGGCGAAGCGGATGGCACGCAGCGCATCCGCGACCGAGAGCTTTTCAAGCTTCTCCTGGACCTTCGCCTTTCGGCGCATTCCGGCCGTGTCGAACATTTTTATCGTGCGGCCGCGCCAATCCCATTCGACGGAGATGGAATCGCGGGTAATGCCGGCTTCGGGGCCCGTCAGCAGTCGGTCTTCGCCGAGAAATCGATTGATCAGCGTCGACTTTCCAGCGTTCGGTCGTCCGACGATCGCCACGCGGAGCGGCTTGGTCTCGTCATAGACCGGCTCGATTTCTTCTTCGCCGGGGCCCTCACTGCCAATGTCGGCGCGGATATCGACATTCGTCTCGGCCACGTCCTCCGCCGGCGGAAACGCCCTCTCCTCCCCGAGAGCAGCGACTATGGCATCGCGCAGGTCGAGCATCCCCTGGCCGTGTTCGGCCGAAATTGGGCAGGGTTCGCCAAGGCCGAGCGTGAAGGCGTCGTAGAAGCCGCCCTCCGAGCCACGCGCCTCGGACTTGTTGGCGACGACGACGACGGGCTTGCCACGGCGGCGTAACATCTCGCCGAGCGTCTTGTCGGCGGGTGTCAGACCGGCCTTGGCATCGACGACGAAGAGCGACAGATCCGCCTCGTCAATGGCTGCCTCGGTCTGCGCCCACATCCGGCCCTGAAGGCTGTCGGGCGAGGATTGCTCGAGACCGGCGGTATCGATGATGCGGAACTTCAGGTCGACGAGCTTGGCGTCTCCCGGACGCCGGTCGCGCGTAACCCCCGGCGTGTCATCGACAAGCGCCAGCTTCTTGCCAACCAGGCGGTTGAACAAGGTGGATTTGCCGACATTGGGGCGCCCGATAATGGCGACTGTAAAGCTCATCTCGAAATCCGTATTAAAGCGCCTCGCGTTCGATACAACTCACGGGCCTCGCCTTAAGTTTCTATTTTATGGTCATCCCAAAACCGCTGCGCCCTTTTGGACGACATGCAGTTCATTCCATGCAAGTCGTTATCCAAAAACCGCTGCGCACTTTTGGGCGACATGCATCAGGCTTTACCGCTCGAGGCGATGACGTCCAGCAGCATCTGCGCCCGGTTCATGACCCCGCGCGGGCTTTCGGTATCGTCGACGATCTGCTGAAACCAGCTCTTTGCCTTGGCATAGTCGCCGGCCCTGTAGGCTGAAAGACCGAGCGCCTCACGCGCGGAATGACGCATGGCGTTCTGCGGGACGGCCAGTTGCTCGACCTCCGAGGAGACCTGCTCGTAAGTTCCCGCATCGATAAGGAGGTAAGCGGCACGAAGCCGCGCCGCGTCGCGAAGCGCCGTTGGGATACGCGTATCCCTGCCGATCCCCGAGAATGCCTTGACCGCAGCGTCCGTTTCACCTTTTTGCGCCTGCAACGTCGCCAAGCGCAGTTGCGCCAGAACCGGATAGGATCCGTAACCTTCCTTCTCCAGCCCGGTCAACGCGGCGAGTGCCTCGTCCGACTTGTTCTCCCGTGCAAGATTTAGCGCGGCAAGAAAGGTGTCGCCCGATTGTGACGAGGACGACTCCTGCCAATAGTCGTATCCCACCTTGCCGACGGTGCCGAGCACGATCAGCACGGCAATTCCGATGATGATGCTGCCGAAGCGCGTCCAGACCGCCTTCATCTGGTCCGAGCGGAGTTCGTCGTTGACCTCGCGGATAAAGCTGTCGTCCTGGTTTACCATGTCCCGTCCCGGCCGCCCGGCCCTGATCTAAAAGAAGTTGGCGCGTTCTACCCGATTTTGCGCCGCTTGTAAGGGGGAGAACGAATCTAATACGCTGAAGCGGGTGCGGGCGGGCAAGCCGCGTACATCCCGCTCTAACCGATGACGACCGGCGGAACGCCGATCACGAGCTCATGCAGCTTCCAGACAAAGAGCACATATGCGGCGAGACCTGTGAGGACCGCCAGAACATCGTTACGCCCGGATTTGAAGACCGGAAGCACCTTCTCGCCCGCGCGCTCGCGTCTTTTCAGCGAGATGCGCAGGATCACCGCCCATGCAAGAAAGGACCCGAAGAGCAGCACCGAGGACGTCTCGCCATTGGCAAGCAGGTGCGCGAGCGCCCAGATCTTGATCGAGAGGACCTGCGGATGCTTGAGCGCCACGGCGATGCGGCCCGCCGGCAGAAAGCCTGCAGCAAGCACGATGAAGGCGATGAGCATCAGGAGAAGGGCGATATGGCGCAGAAACTCCGGCGGATTGTATAGCATCCCGGTTTCGCCACGCGCCTGACCGAAACCGTAGATGATCAGACAGACACCGACGAGGCTGACGATCGTATAGAGCCCCATCCATGTGCCCTTGCCGCGGCTTTCGATGATGCCGGCCCGAAAGCCGGGCGCAACCACGCGGATGAGGTGCATGCCGAGAAATATGATGATGCCCAGAAGGAGTATGGCCATGAGTCACCGCTTGTTCGAGATGTCGGACCGCTGAAGTGCCGTATGACGGCGTCTGTTTCGGCGATCCAGCTAGCTATGCAGTATCTGCGATAGCGCCTTTTTTCCACCCAATCAAAGGAATGCCGCAATTTCGGACGAACTGCGACGAAACCAATCGTCACAGTTGAAACATGATTCGTATTTCTTTGGCTTTATCCGTTGCTCTTTTTCCCGCTCTCGCCCTCGCCGATCCGCCGTCGGCTCGCCAGTTGCCAAAGCAGCTCGTCGTCATCTCGTTCGATGGCGCGCACGACAATGCGCTTTGGCAGAAAAGCCTCACAATGGGCAAGCGCACGGGCGCGCGTTTCACCTATTTCCTCTCCTGCACCTTCCTGATGACGAGAGCTGACGGAAAGCAGACCTATCGCGCGCCGGGTCAGAAGCCGGGCCGCTCAAACGTCGGGTTCGCGCAAAGCCGTGAAGACATCGCGATGCGCGCCGGCCATGTCTGGCAGGCGCATCTCGCTGGCCACGAGATCGGGAGCCATGCCTGCGGCCATTTCGACGGAAAGGACTGGAGCAAGGCGGACTGGGCAAGCGAGTTTTCCGCGTTCCGCGCAGCGCTGGCGAACGCCTGGAAGAGGGCCGGCAAACCGGAAGCCGAGCCGGAGGGCTGGGCCGATTTCGCGCAAGGCGGCATCAAGGGTTTTCGCGCCCCCTACCTGTCTCTCAGCGACGGCCTCGTGCCTGCACTGAAGACATTCGGTTTCAGCTATGATGCGAGCCTCGTCACCAAGGGGCCCGGCTGGCCCAGCTTCGCAGACGGACTTATACGTTTCGGGCTGCCGCTCATCCCGGAAGGCCCTTCCCACCGCCCGGTCATCGGGATGGACTACAACCTCTTCGTCCGTCATTCGATGGGAGTCGAGAACAGCAGAGACAGCGCCCGCTTCGAGGAACGAACGCTTGCCGCGTTTCGCAATGCCTTTCGCAAAGAATACGAAGGCGAGCGCATACCCCTCCAGCTTGGCTTCCACTTCGTCGAGATGAACGGCGGCGCCTATTGGCGAGCCCTCGACGGCTTTCTGTCGGAAACCTGCAGCAAGCCTGACGTCGCCTGCGTCAGCTACGCCGAGGCCCTGCCGCTGATCGAGAATGCGAGAAAGAAGGCGGATCGCTCCGCCTTCTGATGCCTGCCGTTACAAGGCCAACTCTTCTTTACCGCCAGCGTCGATGAACTGGCGGTCGATTTCCGGCAGCGGTTCGTCGTCCAACACCGATTCAAAGGCTTTGAGACGTTTGTAGATCGAAAGAAGCTCGACGATCGTGGTCCAGGAATTGACGAGATACTGGAACGACGTGCGCACCTGCTCGAAGACGTTCAGGACCTGGTTCATGACGCCAAGCGTCAGCTTTCCCGCCACGATCGCCGGCACCAGAACGAAGGTACCAAACAGGTTGTCTGCCTGAAGGTAGAAGATGCGGGCGATGTTGAAGTACATGTAATGGAAATACAGGCGGAAATAGTTACGCCTGACGTTATCGAACAGCTGCCCGAGTGTCACCGGATCCGCGCGGTCCTCGTGATCCTCACCATAGACCAGTTCCTTCCGATAAGCCGCCTCGACCCGCTGATTGCGAAATTCCAGTCCCGGGAGCTTGATACCGACTGCAGCCAGAAAAACCGTGCCGAAAACGGACCAGAATACGGCCGCCCAGACGAGGGCGTGCGGTATTTCGCCGACGATCGGCAGAACGTTTACCTGCTCGGAAAACTTGAAGAGCACCGGCAAAAACGCGATCAGCGTCATGATCGAACTGACGAGACCGACACCCAGCCTTTCCACCGTGCTGGAAAAACGCATCGTGTCTTCCTGCACACGCTGCGATGCACCTTCGACGTGGCGCAGCCTCGGCCAGTGGGTGACGTAGTATTCGTTCATCGCCGTACGCCAGCGAAAAATGTAGTGACTGACGAAAAAGAGATTGAGAACGCCGACCGTCACCGCCACGAAAGCGATGCCGGCGAAGCCGAGCATCCCCGAATAGAGCTGACCTGCCGTCACGGGCGCTGTGCGCGCAAGCGCCTGCTGGATCAGATCATAGAACGGGCCGTACCACGCATTGATGGCGACGCTGACCTGAACCGAGAAATAGGTGTTGAATATGATGAGCGCCGTGCCGAGGACTGACCAGTATTGCCACCGATGCGGACTGTAGGCGAACCAGAACGCAGAAAACAGGGCGACGACCACAGCGTAATAGACGTAAAACCAGAGAAAGGGTGTCGACCAGAAGACGGACACCCCGATGATCGGTTCCTGTCCAGGCGGGAGCGGCGGCAAGCCGAGGTAAGCGCCGATATCCCTTCCTCCGCCATACCATGCAAGGACGGCAAGAAGGCTCCAGACGGCGGATGATATGAAAAACAGTTTCGGCTTCGGAAAAAAGGACTGGAACAAGGGACGGCACTCTCGGTTCTGGGGAGGACAAGGACTTGCCTCCTGATGCGCCGAAACTAGGGCAATTCACCTTGCGCAACAATTACGGAATGCGAATGTTACTGTTATTTCATGCGGCTGCCGACATCACCTGCCAGCCGTGATGCGTGCCTGTCATTGCGCCAGAGCGGCATTTATCCTGCGCAGTTCGGCGAGAACGACGATTCCACAGATCAACAGAACGACAGCTGCGACCAAGGTCGGCAAAGCGTAGCTTCCGGTCCGGTCCGCAAGCCATCCCGCGACGAGCGGCCCGACGATCTGGCCGAGTCCGAAGGCGGCTGTCATGAAGGCGAGCGCGCGGCGCGGGCTTTCGGGGGCGAGCTGCCGGCCCATCTGCAGGCCGTAGGCCGTGATCATCATGAAGGTAGCACCGAGCATCAGCCCGCCGACAAGCGGCGCGTAGGGCGAAGGGAGGGAAACCGTCAGCACGAGACCGGCCGCCTCGACCAGCAGGCCGGCCGCATAGACACCGGCGAGCCCGAAATGCGGAACGGCGAAACGCCAGAGATAAATCGAAAGCGCCGCGCTGATACCGGTGATCAGCCAGGCGAGGAACTCGACGCTGTGGCCACCGCTTGCATCCCGGGCCATGGCGACGAGAAAGGTCGCCGTGATCACGTAGCCGAAACCGAAAAAGCCATAGGTGAGCGTCACGGCTATGAGAGGCCGCCTCGCGACAAGGCGCGCCTCCGGTCGGCCGCCGCTTTTGGCATGGCGGCTCGCTGGCAGCAGCGCGGCCACCGCGACAGCGCCCACCAACGCGACAAGTCCGCCCGCGAACCAGTCGGCTTGCGACGCAGAAATACCCGCGGCGCCTGCGAGGGGCGCGACCCAGACCACGATCGATGAGAGTGCGATGCCGAAACCGACGCCGCCGAAATGCACTGAAGGCACGTGTTCGGATCGTGCGGCGAGCCCCTGCCCCAGCACTATTCCCGAGATGAAGATCATCGCAAAGGCGCTCGCCAGGCCTGCCAGAAAGCGGATGATGCAAAAGGCGATAACGGACGATGTAAGCCCCATCGCGGCGAGCAGCAGGGTGGTCGAGACCAGAGCCGCAAGGCCGAGCCCGCGTTCGCGGCCGTGCGCCCAACCATAGCCGGCGAGCACCGCGCCCGCGAGATAGCCAATGAAATTCGCGGCGGCGATCAGCCCGGCATCCCCCGGAGAAATCCCGGTGTCGGCCATCATCGCCGGCAGGATAGGGGTGTAGGAGAACCGGCCGAAGCCCATGGCGACCGCCATGGCTATCGCGCCGGCGATCGCGGTGGCCGCCAGACCGCTCGGCATTGTCGAGTGCCTCGACCCTGATCCGCTGCGGTCCTGCCGATTCTGGAGAGTGCTCATGTCCATTTATTGCATCGCAGCAAGAGCGCGGCAAATCATCAAAATTCAACGATCCATCAATGGAATCGAACGGCCAAGCCGCTTACCCGGTATTTTCCCTAACCTGGCAGCGTCACAACCAATGGCCCGCTGCGGGTGACGACGACCGTATGCTCGTATTGCACGGTCGGCGCGCGCGGTTCGCTATAGAGCGTCCAATCGTCGTCTCCGCCTTCCGCCCACTGCGCCCCCATCGACAGGAAGGGCTCGACAGTGAAGACCATGCCCTCGGCCATCCGCCGCCGCTCAGACGGGTCGGGCCAGGTTGCGATTTCGCTCGGCTCCTCATGCAGCGACCGGCCGATACCGTGGCTGGCCAGATTGGCGACCAGAGAGTAACGGTTCTTGCGCGCAAAGGCACCGATCGAATTGCCGATCGCGGCCAGCGGCTGGCCCGGCTTGACCTGCTTCAACCCCACCCACATAGCGCGCTTCCCGTCACGGCAAAGACGATCGATGGCCGCAGTGACCGGCGGCACGGGAAAGGATGCGCCCGTATCGGCAAAGAGGCCGCCCTTCTCGGCCGAAACGTCGATGTTGACGAGATCGCCTGCCTGGATCACGCGGCTACCGGGTATGCCGTGCGCGATCTCCTCATTGACGCTGATGCAGGTCGCCCCTGGAAAGGCATAGCAAAGCTCAGGTGCGGAGCGAGCGCCCGCCTCCTCCATAACCTTGCGGCCGATCGCGTCGAGCTCGGCCGTGGTGATCCCCGGCTCCAGCGCCTCGCCCATCGTCTGGAGCGCATTGGCGCAAATCCGGCCGATTTCCTTCAGCCTTTCCAGGTCGTCGTCGTTGTTGAGGGTCATGATGTCTCGCTTTCGCGGCACATTTAGCGTGCGGGAGCCGGATATTCCAGTACCGGAGCGGCCGTGTACAACTCAAGAGCTGTGCTGCTCGGCCAGCATTTCGCGGACCAGCGGCGCGACCTTTGTGCCGTAGAGTTCGATGCCGCGCAAAATCCGGTCATGCGGCATCGGGCCAATCGCCATCTGCAGCAGAAAGCGATCGATGTCGAAGAGCTTCTGATGCGCGACGATTTTCCTTGCGACTGTCTCGGGGTCCCCGAGGAAGAGATTGCCGGTCGGGCTGATGGCCCGATCGAAATGGGTGCGGTTGGTTGGACCCCAGCCGCGTTCGCGCCCGATGCGGTTCATCACTTCGGCCTGCGGGCCGTAAAACTGATCTGCAGCCTCCTGCGTGGTGTCGGCGATGAAACCATGGACGTTGATGCTGCTCTTCAGCTTCGACGGGTCCTGCCCCGACCTGCGCGCAGCCTCACGGTAGAGCTGGAAGAGCGGGGCGAAGCGTTCCGGTTCGCCTCCGATGATCGCAAGCGCCATGGGCAGGCCGAGCGCACCGGCACGCGCGACCGACTGCGGCGTTCCGCCGACCGCAATCCACAGCGGCAGCGGGTCCTGCAGTGGGCGCGGATAAACGCCGCGGTCGTCGATCGGCGCTCTGAGGGCGCCAGACCAGGTGACCCTTTCATTGTCGCGCAACGCCAGGAGGAGATCCAGTTTTTCGGCGAAAAGCTGGTCGTAGTCGTCGAGCGACTGGCCGAAGAGCGGGAATGATTCGATGAAGGAGCCGCGCCCTGCCATGATCTCGGCGCGCCCGTTCGAAAGCACGTCGAGCGTGGCAAATTGCTGGAAGACGCGCACGGGCTCGTCGGAGCTCAGCACAGTGACCGCACTCGTCAGCCGTATACGGCTGGTGCGGGCGGCGGCGGCGGCGAGGATCACCGCCGGTGCGGACGCCGCATAGTCGGGCCGGTGATGCTCGCCGAGGCCGAAAACGTCGAGCCCGACCTGATCGGCAAGCTCGATTTCCTCCAGAAGATTCGTGAGGCGACGGCGCGCCTCCGCTCCCTTGTCGGCTGCATTCGGGTCAACGTCGGCGAATGTATAGAGTCCGAGTTCCATAGCTGCTTTCCTGCGAGTCTAGCTCTGCCTTAGAGATAATCGGCGCAGGATTGGGTCGCAAATGCGCATTTGGGAAACGCACTGTTTCGAGCCGACGTCCATCGGAGTCAGGTGCTCTTCGGTTTCTTTTGCGAACGAGCGCTCGTGCGTGCCGACATGTTCAGCGCCACGGCGGCACGCACAAGCGCGATGAACGCCTCTTCATCGATCTCCTCGCCCTCGTGAAAATCGATGGCACGCCGCGTATTGCCCTCGAGGCTGGAATTGAAAAGACCCGAAGGGTCGTCCAACGAGGCGCCCTTGGCGAAAGTGGTCTTCACCGCATTCTTGTAGACCTCGCCGGTGCAGATTATTCCCGCATGCGACCACACGGGAACGCCTCTCCACTTCACTTCCTCGATCACTTCCGGGTCGGCCCGCCGGATGAGTTTCCGAATTCGGGCGAGCGTCTCGCCCCGCCAGTCGCTGAACTCACTGATCCGCGCATCGATCAGTTGAGAGGGAGAAACGTCTCCTTCGTTCGGGCCGCTCATCGTATTCTCCATGTTGGCCGTGGCCTTCTTCATGGTTGTTACCCCTCACATCCGCTCGCCGGGCAATCGGCTTGCTTGCCTGACCCAGGCGGAGAATTGCCCTTCATCGAGTTGACCCTCATGGATATCGAGGTAGCGTACTTCCGGGTATTTTGACTTGCCGGGCGGGACAGGATTGAGCGATGCGCCGCGAAAGAAAGTCACTTTGACGTATTTCGTGAAACAGTGAAAGCTGAGGAACCAGACGTCGTTCTCCATGCCGTAAAAGGGCGAGTTCCATTTGATGGCCTTACATACGTTGGGAACGGCGTCCACGATGAGCGCATCGAGGCGACGTCCAAGGTCTTTTTTCCAATCGGGCATGGCTGCGATATAGGCCTTTACGGGGGCGTCGCCATAGCCCTTTGCTATCTGAGGATTGCCGCCGGAAAGAAGGACCGGCTTTCCGTCGGAAGAATCCCTCTTTGCGGCCCTCTCGGTTTTGCCGGGTGTCTTGCTGGCCATTGTCTCCACCTCATCAGGCTGTGGGCCGTCCGCCGCGCCACTTTGCGGAATAAGGCAACGCAAACATGTAGAGCCCTGTGAACAGCAAGAGGAAGAGCGGAAGCAGTGGAGAATAGACCACCCAGACGGGAGGTTCTCCCAGTGCCATGGCACTGAAGTTGGCCATGACCGTTACCGTGAAGACGATGGACAACCAGCGGTGGATTTGACGTATCCAGGCGCTCCGATTCATTTGTACGATCTCCCCTTAAGATAGAGCAAGCAGGGCATGAAGCGGCCCCAATGGTGCTGCTGGTCAATTCATCCCCGCCAGCACGCGCTCCAGATTTTCGAAGAACTGCTGCCAGCCAGCCTTGGCGCCTCCAAATGCCTGCCGCTGATCAGGCCGAAAGCCAACCTGCTCCATGCGCAACTGGGTCCCTGAACGCGTTGGGACGAGCGTGAATGTCACCACGCTCTTCAAGTCATAGGCCGGATCCTCATGGGCGAAATTCCAAGCGTAGGACAGTTTCTTGTTCGGCTCCACGACGAGAACTTCGCAGTCCAATACCCCACCCCACTCGCCGCGCAGATTGAAACGGTGCCCCACGACGGCACTGAAATCGTTCTTCATCAGCCACTCCTCCATCAGGTGCGGTTGGGTGAGCGCGCGCCAGATCTTCTCCGGCGGATGCGCGATCTCCCGCTCGACGACTACGGAGCGTGTTTCGGTCGAGGTTTCGTTCATTGGTCCATCCTTTTCAGTAGATCTTCGAGATCGTCGAAGCGGCTCTGCCAGAATCCGGCCATCTCACGCGTCCAGTCGACCAGGGGAGCGAGCGCGCCGAGCTGCGCGCTGTAATATGTGTGGCGGCCTTCGTGGCGGTCGCGCACGAGCCCTGCCTGCTTCAGCAGCCCCAGATGCTTGGAGACGACCGGCTGCGAGACGCCCGCTTTGTCCGTGAGAGCTCCAACCGTCCTTTCCCCTTCGCGACACAGCCGCTCGAAAAGAGCCCGCCGAGTGGGATCGGAAAGCGTTCTGAAGAGCATGTCGTACGCGTCGGACATCAGGACCCATACCCGGCTGGCTATCAGTTATCATATAGCCATAGAGCTATAAGTCAGTCAAGTGTAACCGGGGTCGCTTGATTGCAATCTCGCCTTTTCATCTCTGTGCTCGTCCACAGAGATTGAGCAGCGCCGCGTCTGCGGCGCAGAGGACTCTGACGCGCGACGCGTTCAGGCCGCCGCCAAAGTCCGCTTGATGGCGCTGCGCCAACCCTTGAGCTTCACTTTGCGCGTGGTCTCGTCCATTTGTGGCTCGAAGCGCCGGTCGCGAGCCCAGGATTTGGCGAACGCTTCCTGGTTCGGCCAGACGCCGGCGCGACTCCCGGCGAGCCAAGCGACGCCGAGTGCCGTCGTTTCGAGAATCATCGGCCGGTCGACCGGAGCATCGAGGAGGTCCGACAGGCGCTGCATCGTCCAGTCCGAGGCGACCATGCCGCCATCGACACGCAGCACGGTATCATTGCCGTTGCGGCGCCAGTCCTTGTGCATGGCCTCCAGCAGGTCGCGGGTCTGGTAGCAGACGGCTTCGAGTGCAGCCCGCGCGAACTCCGCCGGACCGGTGTTGCGCGTCATGCCGAAAATCGCGCCCCGCGCGTCCGGGTCCCAATGGGGCGCGCCAAGGCCGGTAAAGGCCGGTACGAGATAGACTTCCTGCGAGGGATCGGCACTCTCGGCAAGCGAGCCCGTATCGGGTGCCGCCTTGATGACCTTGAGCCCGTCGCGCAGCCATTGCACGGCAGCACCGGCCACGAAGATCGAGCCTTCGAGCGCATAGGTCGTTTCGCCGTCGAGACGGTAGGCGATGGTGGTGAGGAGACGGTTCTTCGAACGAACCATATCCTTTCCGGTATTGAGCAGGGCAAAGCAGCCGGTTCCATAGGTCGATTTCAGCATGCCGGGCTTGAAACAGGCCTGGCCGATCGTTGCCGCCTGCTGGTCGCCGGCGACGCCGAGGATCGGGATCGCCGCGCCGAAAAGGGACGGATCGGTAATGCCGAAATCGGCCGCACAGTCCTTGACCTCCGGCAGCATCTGCTTCGGCACGCGCAAAATGCGCAGCAACTCATCATCCCAGGCGTTCTCAGCAATGTTGTAGATGAGCGTGCGCGAGGCATTCGTTGCGTCGGTGCAAAAGCACTTGCCTTGTGTCAATCTCCAGATCAGGAACGTATCAATCGTGCCGAAGCAGAGTTCGCCGCCCGCCGCCCTCGCCTGCGCTCCCTTCACGTTGGAAAGCAGCCAATTGAGCTTCGTTCCTGAAAAATAGGGGTCTAGCAGCAAGCCTGTCTTCTTGACGAAGGTCTTTTCCAATCCCTTCTTCTTGAGCTTGTCGCAGAAGGCGGCGGTGCGGCGGTCCTGCCAGACGATGGCGTTGTGGATCGGCTTGCCGGTATCGCGCTCCCAGACAACGACCGTCTCCCGCTGGTTGGTGATGCCGATCGCGGCAACGTCGCTCGCGCCGATGCCGGCCTTCTCGATTGCTTCCCTGACTGTGCTGAGGACGGTCTGCCAGATTTCCTCGGGATCGTGTTCGACCCAGCCGGATTTCGGAAAATGCTGCTTGAACTCTTTCTGGCCGATGCCGGCAATTTTCTGGTTGCCGTCGAAAACGATCGCGCGGGTCGAGGTCGTGCCCTGATCGATCGCGAGAATATATCCGCCCATATGCCCCTCCTCAGCACGCCCTTCCTCAAGAGCGACATTCGCACGACTTCAATACGAGAGAAAAACGAATGTCAAACGAAAACAAAACGCAACTTTCTCTGAATGATTATGCGAATGCCTGCACTGCTGTGCACCCGGTAGAACACCGCGGAAAAACACAATTGTCACCGCTGCGCCTTTGCGCGTAGGCTGAGAGTGCTGCGTTGCGAAAAACAGGGATAGCGTCAGGAGGGAGTGAGCTGGAATGGTCAAGACTGCGGTCATAACGGGTTCTACGAGCGGTATCGGCCTGGCGATCGCCCGGGCTCTGGCGAAGACCGGGGCCAACATCGTGCTGAACGGTTTCGGCACGGCGGACGAAATCAGGACTGTCACGGACGAAGTCGCCGGCTTAACGTCCGGCAGCGTGCTTCACCACCCGGCCGACATGACCAAGCCATCCGAGATCGCCGAGATGATGGCGACCGCTGCATCCCGCTTCGGCGGCGCCGACATCCTCGTCAACAATGCCGGCGTGCAGTTCGTCGAAAAGATCGAAGACTTCCCCGCCGAGCAGTGGGACCGGATCGTTGCCATCAACCTCTCCTCCTCCTTTCACACCATCCGTGCCGCCATTCCACCGATGAAGAAAAACGGCTGGGGCCGGATCATCAATATTGCCTCTGCGCATGGCCTCGTGGCATCCCCCTTCAAGTCCGCCTACGTCGCCGCCAAGCATGGTATCATGGGGTTGACGAAGACCGTGGCGCTGGAAGTGGCGGAGAACGGCATTACCGTGAATTCGATCTGCCCCGGCTACGTTCTAACGCCGCTCGTCGAAAAGCAGATACCGGACCAGGCGAGAACGCGCGGCATAACCGAGGAGCAGGTGATCAATGAGGTGATGCTCAAGGGGCAGCCGACAAAAAAGTTCATCACCGTCGAACAGGTGGCTTCTCTGGCGCTTTATCTTGCAAGCGACGACGCTTCCCAGATCACCGGCACGCATGTCTCAATGGATGGCGGGTGGACGGCGCAGTAGTCCACGACTGAGGGCAGAGGAATGGCATGGAACAGGCACCCGACAGCATCCGCTTCATCCTGAACGACACAGAGATCGCCCTTTCCGATGTTGCCCCGACAGCGACACTGCTGGATTATCTGAGGCTGGAGCGCCGCCTCACCGGCACCAAGGAAGGCTGTGCCGAGGGCGACTGCGGCGCCTGTACGGTGCTCGTCGGCCGGCTTGCCCATGATGGCGAAGGAGGCGAGACTACCCTCGTCTATGAGAGCGTAAACGCCTGTATTCGTTTCATGGGCTCACTCAACGCCACACATATCGTCACGGTCGAGCACCTGGCCGGCAAGGACGGGAAGCTCCATCCCGTGCAGCAGGCACTCGTGGATTTTCACGGCTCCCAATGCGGCTTCTGCACGCCTGGAATCGTCATGTCGCTGTACGGGCTGTGGCTGACCAACGACAGACCGGGCCGCGCGGCAATCGAAAAGGCACTGCAGGGCAATCTCTGTCGATGCACCGGCTACGAACCGATCGTGCGCGCGGCGGAGGCCGCGGCGGCGGATCGCCCGGACGTTCTCTTCGACCCGATCACCCGCGTGCGGGAGGCGGTAAGGGCACGCCTGCAGGAGCTGAGACAAGCCGAAAGGATCGAAATCCGCAGCGGCGTGGACTGTCTGATTGTACCCGCCGACGCTGCCGACCTCGCACGTGTCCTCGCCGATCGTCCCGCGGCCACGATCGTCGCCGGCTGCACCGATGTCGGACTTTGGGTGACGAAGCAGATGCGACCGCTGAATACGGTCGTCTTCGTTAACGGCATCGCCGAGCTGCAGCGGATCGAGAGCTCAAAAGCGGGTCTGACGATCGGAGCAGGCGTCAGCTACTCGGCGGCATACGAGGCCCTTTCCTCCGCCTACCCGTCGTTCGGCCGGCTTCTCGATCGCGTCGGTGGCGATCAGGTGCGCAACATGGGCACGATAGGAGGCAACATCGCCAACGGCTCGCCGATCGGGGACAGCCCGCCGCCGCTGATCGTGCTCGGTGCGACGCTTACCCTGCGCTCCCATGGCGGTTCGCGCACGCTCCCGCTCGAGGATTTCTTCATCGCCTATGGCAAGCAGGATCGCAGGCCGGGGGAATTCGTCGAAAGCATCTTCGTCCCGGCGCTGCCCGCGGGGGAGCGCTTCGCCGCCTATAAGATCTCGAAGCGCCGCGACGAGGACATTTCCGCGCTGCTTGGCGCCTTCCGCATCTCGCTCGACGGAGATCGGGTGAAGGCGGCGAGAATCGCTTTCGGCGGCATGGCGGCAACACCGAAACGGGCAAAGGTCGTCGAAGCGGCCCTGCTCGGCGAATTATGGAATGAGGGGACGATACGCGACGCCCAGAGCGCCTTCGATACCGATTACCAGCCGATCACCGACTGGCGCGCCACCGGCGCCTATCGCCTGCTTGCGGCGAAGAATCTGCTGATGCGCTTCTTCCTCGAGAGCACCGGGGAGACGGCGCAGCTCCGGCGGTTCGAGGAGGTGGCATGAGTGCTGACATCCACATGGATAAACCCAACCTCGAAGTCAGCAACATCACCGGCCCCATGCATGCGCCGCTCCGTCACGACAGCGCCCACAAGCATGTGGCGGGTACCGCCGACTATATCGATGACATGCCGGAACCGAACGGCACGTTGCATGGCGCCCTCGGCCTGACGGACCGGGCGCATGCGGAAATCCTCGCAATGGACCTCTCCGCCGTCGCCGCACTGCCGGGCGTCGTTTCCGTCCTCACCGCCAGGGACATGCCACATTCCAACGACATCAGCCCCACCCACTTGCATGACGAGCCGGTGCTCGCCGACGGTCTCATCCAGTTTCATGGTCAGCCGGCCTTTGCGGTCATTGCCGAGACACGGGATATCGCCCGCCGCGCTGCACGGCTTGCGAAGATCACCTATCGCGACTTGCCTCCGGCGATTGATGTGATCGATGCTATGGCGACTGGTGGCACTCTGATAACCCCGCCGCTGACGCTCGAGCGGGGCGACGCCCTTGGCGAGCTGGAGCGGGCCCCTCGCCGGCTCCAGGGGCGCATGCGGATCGGCGGCCAGGAGCATTTCTATCTCGAAGGGCATATCGCGCTGGCTATCCCCGGCGAGGACGACGAAATAACGGTCTGGGTCTCCACGCAGCACCCAAGCGAAGTGCAGCGTATGGTCGCGCAGGTGCTTGGCGTTCCATCCAACGCCGTCACAGTGAATGTCCGCCGGATGGGCGGCGCCTTTGGCGGCAAGGAAACCCAGGGCAACCAGTTCGCGGCACTCGCCGCGGTCGCCGCGCGCAAGCTTCGCCGTTCCGTCAAGTTTCGCCCGGACCGCGACGACGACATGGTGGCCACCGGCAAGCGCCACGACTTCCTCGTCGACTACGACGTCGGCTTCAATGACGATGGCCGCATCCGTGCGGTCCAGGCAAATTATGCCGCTCGGTGCGGTTATTCGGCCGATCTCTCCGGGCCGGTCACCGACCGCGCCCTTTTCCATGCGGATAATGCCTACTTCTATCCACATGTGAAACTCACCTCGCAACCGCTTAAAACCAATACGGTTTCCAATACCGCATTTCGCGGCTTCGGCGGACCGCAGGGCATGCTCGGCGGTGAGCGGATCATCGAAGAGATAGCCTATGCGCTCGGCAAGGACCCGCTCGACATCCGCAAGCTGAACTTCTACGGGGATGCGGCTTCCGGCCGCAACGTCACGCCCTACCACCAGACGATCGAGGACAACATCATCGTCCGGATCGTCGACGAGCTGGAGGCGAGCGCCGATTATCGAGCGCGGCGGGCGGCGATCGTCGAATTCAACAGATCGAGCCGCGTGATCCGTAAGGGTATCGCGTTGACGCCAGTGAAATTCGGCATCTCCTTCACCCTCACCCATCTCAATCAGGCGGGTGCCCTCGTGCACGTGTACACGGACGGCTCGGTCCATCTGAACCACGGCGGCACGGAGATGGGCCAGGGGGTCTACACGAAAGTGGCGCAGGTCCTCGCAGACAGTTTCCAGATCGACATCGAACGGGTGAAAATCACCGCAACGACGACCGGCAAGGTGCCGAACACGTCCGCGACCGCTGCCTCCTCAGGCTCGGACCTCAACGGCATGGCCGCCTTCGATGCCGCACATCAGATAAAAGAGCGACTGGTCGCCTTTGCAGCCGAGCGGTGGCAGACGACAGCCGAGAACGTGACCTTCGAGGCCAATCATGTCAGGATCGGCCAGGAGCTGATCCCCTTTGCGCAATTGGTGCAGGAGGCATACGGGGCACGGGTCCAGCTTTCCGCCGCCGGTTTCTATGCGACGCCGCACATCCACTGGGATCGGGCCGCCGGCCGCGGCACGCCGTTTTACTACTTTGCTTATGGCGCCGCTATATCCGAGGTTTCGGTCGATACGCTGACGGGCGAATACATGGTCGATCGGGTCGACGTGCTGCATGACGTCGGCCGCTCACTCAATCCGGCCATCGACCTCGGCCAGATCGAGGGCGGCTTCGTTCAGGGCATGGGCTGGCTTACGACGGAAGAGCTCTGGTGGGACGAGAAAGGGCGGCTGAGGACGCACGCGCCTTCGACCTACAAGATACCGCTCGCTTCGGATCGGCCGAAGATCTTCAACGTGCGCCTCGCCGAATGGTCGGAAAATCTGGAAGAGACGATCGGCAAATCGAAGGCCGTGGGGGAACCACCCCTCATGCTGCCGATTTCCGTCGTCGAGGCCCTGTCGATGGCCGTCGCCAGCATCATCGACTATCGCGAGTGCCCCCGCCTCGATACGCCCGCAACGCCGGAGCGCGTCCTGATGGCGGTGGAGCGGCTTAGAGCCTTTCCCGGATGAGTAGCCTCTACCGCAGAATGTCGTCGTCCTGCCGGGCCATGCGGCCGTCGAGAAGTCCCAAGTCCTTTTTCATGTAGTCCGATGTTGAATCGAGGTCGAGACTGATGCTGTGGCCTCTCATGCGGCGTAGCGCCGAGGCGGCAAGCCGGACGACCCCGCCCAGAGGGACGAGCGGCCTTCTTTCAGCAAATTCCGATACATCGCAAGACATCTTGGCACCTTTTCAAAGTGGTGAAGTTGACTTGCAGGATGCCTGGAGGGATGTTCGAAATCCAATCGAACATCCGTCTGTATGCATCAAGAGAACTTACCCATGAAGATGTCGAAGCAGTTCCCGCTGAATGCATTGAGGGTCTTCGAAGCAGCCGCCCGCCTCGGGAGTTTCACCAAGGCGGGCGACGAGCTCGGCATGACCCAGACGGCGGTCAGCTACCAGATCAGGCTGATCGAGGAGAATATCGGCGAGCCGCTGTTCCTGAGACGCCCGCGGCAGATCGCACTCACGGAAGTCGGGCAGCACCTGGCTCCGAAAGTGACGGAAGCCTTCGAGATGCTGCACGACGCAGTCGCCTCGGCCCGCGGGAATGCAGAAGCAGCCTTGCTCATCAACTCGACGGCAACCTTTGCCTCGCAATGGCTCGCCCGGGAAATCGGGACCTTCCAACTGGAGCATCCGAATATTGCGGTGCGTCTGGTGGCAAACGACGCGATTATCGATTTCAACAAGGAGGCGGTGGACGTAGCAATCCGCTCCGGCATGGGCGACTGGCCGGGCCTCGCCAGCCATAGGCTGATGAGGGTGGAGTTTACACCGATGCTCAGCCCCGCCCTTGCGGAGACGGTCGGTGGCGTGCGCACTCCGCGGGACCTCCTGAAGCTCCGCATCATCGACCCTCGAGATCCCTGGTGGTCCTTGTGGTTTCGCGCTGCGGGCGTGGACGATCCGGATCTGGACGGGCGTCCAGGAAGCCGGCTCGGCGCCCAGGCCTTCGAAGCTCGGGCGGCGGTCGCTGGCCAGGGCGTCGCGATCCTGATGCCTGAATTCTATAGCGACGATGTGGCGCTCGGCCGGCTTTACCAGCCGTTCGAACTGCGATGCAGCGACGGCCACGATTACTGGCTCGTCTATCCGCACGCCCGCCGCAACGCCCCGAAGATCCGAGCCTTCCGGGACTGGATCCTCGGCAAGCTCGACCCCGACACCCATCGAGACGCGCATTGACTGCTTAGTTCGACTTTTCGGCCAGGACCGAAACTCGCGAAATGGGACAAGCGGTCAAATGCCCCTTCCCCGTTCACCCTTTTTCTCGCAAGGTTGTGCGAAGGTGAAAAAAGGATTCCCGAATGTATGAATTCGCCATCGCCTGGGAATGGCTGGCCTTCGCCGCTCGATGGCTGCACGTCGTGACCGCAATCGCCTGGATCGGCTCGTCCTTCTATTTCATCGCTCTGGATCTTGGTCTCGTCAGACGCGACCATCTGCCCCCTGGCGCCTATGGTGAGGAATGGCAGGTCCACGGCGGTGGCTTCTATCACATACAGAAATATCTGGTGGCGCCGGCCGCCATGCCGGAGCACCTCACCTGGTTCAAATGGGAATCCTATGCGACATGGCTGTCGGGCTTCGCCATGCTCTGTATCGTCTATTACGGCGGCGCCGACCTCTTCCTCATAGACCGGCATGTCCTCGACATCTCGGCCATGACCGCGATCCTTATCTCGCTTGCCTCACTCGGTCTCGGCTGGATCCTCTACGATCTGCTTTGCAAGTCGCCGGTCGGTAAGAGCACCTGGGGACTGATGGCGCTGCTCTACCTGGTATTGGTCGCAATGGCCTGGGGCTATACACAGGTTTTCACCGGTCGCGCCGCATTCCTCCATCTCGGCGCCTTCACCGCTACTATCATGTCGGCCAATGTCTTCTTCATCATCATCCCCAACCAGAAGATCGTCGTCGGCGACCTTATTGCCGGCCGCACGCCCGACCCGAAGCTCGGCGCGCAGGCGAAACAGCGCTCTCTGCACAACAACTACCTGACGCTGCCCGTCATCTTCTTCATGCTCTCGAACCACTACCCGCTTGCTTTCGCGACGGCCTTCAACTGGGTCATCGCGGGACTCGTCTTCCTGATGGGCGTGACGATCCGCCATTGGTTCAACACAACGCATGCGCGCAAGGGCAAGCCTACCTGGACCTGGGCTGTCACGGCACTCCTGTTCATCCTGGTCATGTGGCTCTCGACGGTGCCTGAAATACTGACGGTCGAAGAGCGTGCCGAGACAGCCCCTGAGTTCCAGCGCTTCGCCGATAACGCACATTTCCCCGCAGTCAGTGAAACGATTTCGACGCGCTGCAGCATGTGCCACGCGGCCGAGCCGGCCTATGAAGGGATCGTGCGGCCGCCGAACGGCGTCAAGCTCGAAAGCGAGGCAGAGATTGCTGCCCGCGCGCGGGAAATCTACATCCAGGCCGGGCGCAGCCATGCCATGCCGCCCGGCAACATAACCGAAATGACGGATGAAGAGCGCCGGCTGGTAACGGCCTGGTTCGAAAGCGCCGTCGGGGAGACACGATGACAGCCATCCTCATTCGCGGCCGCACTTTAAGCTTCCATCGCGAACCGCAGGGCATCGACGACAAAGCCTCCTATGCCTATGAGAGCGACGGCGCCCTTCTCGTCGAGAACGGCGTGATCACCGCATCCGGCGCCTACGCGGTGGTCCAGGCGGGTGCACCTGAGAACGTGGCGGAGGTCGATCACCGGCCAGATCTTATCGTACCGGGCTTCATCGACACACATCTGCATTTTCCGCAGATGCAGGTTATGGCCTCCTATGCGGCGAACCTGCTTGAATGGCTGAACAGCTACACTTTTCCCGAGGAATGCCGGTTCGTCGAGACTGCGCATGCGGAGAGGATCGCCCGGCATTTCTTCGACGAGATGGTCCGCCATGGCACCACGACCGCCGCAGCCTATTGTTCCGTACACAAAACGTCCGCCGACGCCTTCTTCGCCGAGAGCGTGAAGCGCGGCATGTGCATGGTGGCCGGCAAGGTGATGATGGATCGCAATGCGCCCCAGGGACTGCTCGACACGCCCGAGACGAGCTATGATGAAACGCGGGCGGTCATTGCGGACTGGCATGGCAAGGGGCGCAACCATGTGGCCATCACGCCGCGCTTCGCGATCACTTCGACCCCGGAGCAGATGGAGGCCGTGAGATCGCTCGTCGACGAGTTTCCCGACCTGCATGTGCAGACGCACCTTTCGGAAAATCGCGACGAGATCGCCTACACGCTGGAACTCTATCCGGAAGCGGCGGACTATACTGACGTCTACGCCCGGTATGGTCTGCTCGGACCGAAAAGCCTCTTCGGTCATTGCATTCACCTGTCCGAGCGTGAAGCCGATGCCATGAGCGACACCGGCTCGATCGCCGTCTTCTGCCCGACCTCCAATCTTTTCCTTGGTTCCGGCCTGTTCCCTTTGCGGGCACTGACGCGGCGACAGCGGCCGGTGCGCGTCTCGGTCGCATCGGACATCGGCGGCGGCACCAGCTATTCGATGATGAAGACGCTCGATGAAGCCTACAAGATTCTGCAGTTGCAAGGCGAAAGGCTGAACCCCTTCGACAGCTTCTACATGATGACTCGCGGCAATGCCGAGGCGCTGTCGCTCGCCGGCCGCATCGGCACGCTGGAGCCCGGCACGGATGCCGACCTCGCGGTCCTCGACATGGCGGCAACACCGGCAATGGCACTCAGGGCCGAAGTTGTCAATTCTCTGGCCGACGAGCTTTTCCTCCTGCAGACGATGGGTGACGACCGCGCTGTCGTCGAGACCTACGTCGCAGGAAAGCCATGCAAATCAATGCTTTAGCTGCCGGAGCACGAGTGGAAGTGAGAGGTAATATATTTTGACCTCTCACTTCCACAACTATTACAAGGTCTTCGAAAACATGATAAGGGCTCGGCAGTCGTTCACTTGATGAGGCTGATCCATGACGCAGATTCTCGAAATCCGGGACCTCAAGGCCCTTGCCAGGAGGCGCGTGCCGAAGCTTTTCTTCGATTATGCGGATAGCGGCGCCTGGACGGAGGGAACCTACCGCGCCAATGAGGAGGATTTCGCCAGGATCAAGCTGCGCCAGCGGGTTCTGGTCGATATGTCCGATCGGTCGCTCGAGACGACCATGATCGGGCAGAAGGTCTCCATGCCCGTCGCGCTCGCCCCCACCGGCCTGACGGGCATGCAGCACGCGGACGGCGAGATGCTGGCAGCTCAGGCGGCCGAAGCGTTTGGCATCCCCTTCACCCTCTCGACCATGAGCATCTGCTCGATCGAGGACGTCGCCTCTGCGACCACGAAGCCGTTCTGGTTCCAGCTCTATGTCATGCGCGAGCGCGAATTCGTTCTCAACCTGATCGACAGGGCCAAGGCTGCGAAATGCTCGGCTCTCGTCCTGACCCTCGACCTGCAGATCCTCGGCCAGCGTCATAAAGACCTTCGCAACGGCCTCTCCGCGCCCCCGCGACTGACGCCGAAACATCTCTGGATGATGGCGACGCGGCCCGGCTGGTGCATGAAAATGCTCGGCACCAACAGGCGCACCTTCGGCAATATTGTTGGTCACGCCAAGAGCGTCAGCGATCTCTCCTCCCTGCAGGTCTGGACGAACGAGCAGTTCGACCCGCAGCTTTCCTGGAAGGACGTCGAGTGGATCAAGGAGCGCTGGGGCGGTCCGCTGATCCTCAAGGGCATTCTCGATCCGGAAGATGCGAAAATGGCAGCCAAGTCCGGCGCCGATGCCATCATCGTCTCCAACCATGGCGGCCGCCAGCTCGATGGCGCGCATTCCTCGATCAGCATGCTGCCGCGTATCGTCGACGCCGTTGGCGACCAGATCGAGGTGCATCTCGACGGCGGCATTCGTTCCGGCCAGGACGTGCTGAAGGCGGTCGCGCTCGGTGCTAAAGGCACCTATATCGGCCGCCCTTTCCTGTACGGCCTTGGCGCGCTCGGCAAGGAAGGCGTGCGGATCGCGCTCGACATTATCCGCAAGGAGATGGATACGACCATGGCACTCTGCGGCAAGCGCCGCATCACAGATGTCGGCCTCGACGTGATCGCCGATTAAGGCCGTTTGACGGGCAACAGCCTGCTGCTGCCCCGCGCTTACTCAGCTGCCGCGATAGGTGGAATAGCCGTAGGGTGAGAGCAGCAGCGGCACGTGATAATGGTTTCGACTGTCCGCGACACCGAATCGCAGCGGAACCAGGTCCAGGAACGCGGGATCCGGAAGCGCTACGTCGATGGCCCTGAGATATTCGCCCGCATGGAAGACCAGTTCGTAGGTGCCGTTGGTGAAATCGACACCCTCGACAAGCGGCCCGTCGATACGGCCGTCGCTATTGGTTCGGACCGTACGGATCAGCTGCCGCACCTCGCCTTCCAGACGATAGAGATCGATCCTCATTGCCTGAGCGGGTCTGCCGAGGGCTGTGTCCAGAACATGGGTCGTCAGGCGCCCCGTCTTGCTCATCTTATTTCCTCATCAAAATCACGATAGCCATGAGCACTTCAGGAAAAATCGCGCGCTTTCGGTCCATCCGAGAATATAAGCTTCATCGGTTCTAACAAGCCAGACATCTGATGTCTCGAGATGCGAACTCGACTTTCAACTGGATGCGCACCTCAACAAAACAAACCATTTCGGAGCTGACGGAGGAAGGGTGCGCCACGTCAGTCCTCGACGAAAATCTGCTGGGTCTCCGTCATCCGCCTTCAAACGGATCGCGAATGACGAAAGCCTCGTCGTAATAGAACTCTTCCAGATTGCTGCCCGGCCCCTCTCGGTCGACGACGATGAAGTCGCTTGCAACGCCCACCGACATAAGCGGATGGTGCCAGATATTGCGGGCGTAGTTCACGCCCTGTCTGCCGTTTGCGAGGAAGACCCTTGGCCGGCCGGGCCGCCCGCCTTCATCTTCGGCGACCACGACCAGCCATGGCCGGTCCTGGAGCGGCGAAAAGCTCTGGCTACCGAGCGGGTGGCGCTCCATCATCGTCACGGAATAGGGAAAAACACGGGGTTGCCCGCGAAAGATGTTGATGATTGCACCGGCGCCCTCACCCGCCGCATCGACGCGCGCCAGTGCGTGAAATCGCTCGGTATTGCCGCCATTGATAAAGCGCATGGAGGCGGGGTCCGCCTCCATGATACTGCCGAACGGTGCGAAAGCCTCCCTCGTGAGGGGCTCGATCGAAAGCAAATGCGACATCAACCTGCCGTTCCGGTTCTCTGCCCGCAGACGCCCGGGTGCTCGGACGCAGGACGAGGTGTTCCCTCGGAACGATCAGGATTGGTGTCAGGCATAGTCGTCTCCCGGAAGCATGGATCGCAGCCGCAGGCGGGCAATCCGCTCGACTTCGGCACAGGCCGCTTCAAATTCCTCTTCCGCGGAATTGTCAATGCGCTGCTCGAAGGCGGCGAGGATGTCTTCCTTCACCAGCCCCTTAACCGCAATGATGAAGGGAAAGCCGAATTTCTTGATATAGGCCGAATTCAGTTCTGTGAAGCGTGCATGTTCTTCGGGGGAGAGCCTGTCGAGCCCGGCGGACGCCTGCTCGGCCTTTGAATCCGCCGTGAGTTCGCCGGCGACCGCCAGCTTGCCTGCGAGATCGGGATGAGCGCGCAGCACCCGAAGCCGGTCCGCGGGCGAAGCCTCGCGGAAGGCGTTGCAGAGCGCCGAATGCACATTGCCTGCGGTCAATCCGGCGGAAGCGGCACGGTCGTAAGCGCGCTCCGCCACCCATGGCGAGTGCTCGAAGATGCCACCAAAGCGCCGGATGAAATCGTCACGAGTCAGCATCAGCGCGCCTCCGTCGGCTTGTGATGTTCGTACCAGTGGCGCGTTATGTCGATGCGGCGCGGCACCCAGACCTTGTCGTGGGAGGTCACGTAATCGATGAACCGCGCGAGCGCCGCGGCCCGGCCGGGCCGTCCGACCAGCCGGCAATGCAGGCCGACATTCATCATTTTCGGGCTGCCTTCCTTGCCCTCCGCATAGAGCACGTCGAACGTATCCTTGAGATAGGTGAAGAACTGGTCGCCCGAGTTGAAGCCCTGACTGGTCGCAAAACGCATGTCGTTGGCGTCGAGCGTATAGGGTATGATGAGATGCGGGTTGTCGGGCGTCCGCCCCGGCACCCAGTAGGGAAGCTCATCCGCGTAAGAATCGCAGGAATAGAGGAAACCGCCCTCCTCCAGCACGAGCTTGAGCGTGTTTGCCGAGGGCTTGCCCTGGTAGATTCCAAGGGGGCGCTCGCCGGTCAGCTCGGTGTGAAGCCGCACGACCTCGCGGATATGCTGGCGCTCGACCTCTTCGGGAACATCCTTGTATTCGAGCCAGCGCAGACCGTGACTGGCGATCTCCCATCCCGCTTCCTTCATGGCGGCGACGGCCTCCGGATTGCGTGCCATGGCGAGCGTCACACCGTAGACCGTCAGCGTCACGCCGCGGCTTGTGAACATCCGCCACAGGCGCCAGAAACCGGCGCGGGCGCCATACTCGTAGATCGACTCCATATTGAGGTTGCGCTGTCCGGCCCAGGGCTGAGCGCCGACGATCTCCGACAGCAGACATTCGGACGCCGGATCGCCGTCGAGTATGCAGCTTTCGCCGCCTTCCTCATAGTTGAGCACGAATTGGACAGCGATGTTGGCGTCCCCAGGCCAACGCGCCTCGGGCGGCCTGCGCCCGTAGCCGACGAAGTCACGCGGATAGGAATTCTCGTTCATCATTCACCCTTCGAATTTCCCGGAACGGTAGCACCGCGCATGGGATTGTCGAGGTGAAAAATGGCGGCATCGGGAATAGAATCCTCGATTACTCAGCGCGGCACGCGGGCGGAAAACCGCACGCACCTTGTTCATCCCGCTCTAAACGCCAGGCCGCTGGAAATTCCGGCCGTCACCGGGGCTGGCGGTGTTGCGGCATCATCCTGAACTGACCGCGCCGCAACAAGATGTCTGGCCTTGTCGCCGCGCGGGCGCGCGGAAACCTTGCCAAGCGGATGCTGCGAATGCACGCGCATTGGAGCTCCGGGTTCGTGCTCGATGAACAGAGCCAGGCTGCCAATCAAAAGGGGTTCGATCAGCAACGACTCGAAAAGTTGGCGCAAGGGTGCCTCCACCCGGCGTCCGGCGTCGGCATTCAAGGGCCCGGTCAAAGCCATGTGGAAACGATACTCGTCCATCACATGGGGGTCGCCCCACCGATGCAGATTGGTGAACTGTGGAGCCGTGAGCCTGTCGGGGTCCGCTCGCTCGATGTCTTCCTCACTGAGTGGAGAGCGGAACCGATCGAACGCCTGGATGACGCGCGCGGCGAGCAGATGCATCGGCTGGCTCGGCATCTGCGGCATCAGCCCCCAGCACTGGCTGAGACGCGCGACCTCCAACCGTTCGATTTCAAAAGGCGTTTCGTCACTCGTGAAGAGCATCATGGCCTTGAGCAACTGCGCTTCGTCCATGCAGGGCCTCAGGCAGAAGGGCGCCATGATCATCGCATGAAATCCGAAGCGGCGCGCAACGGCGGTGTGAAATGCTATATCTGACACGGCCAGACCGGCAATCGACGGCAGTTCCACCGGCTCCCCGGTGTACACGCTGCGGCCGAGCCAACTGGCAGCCGTGACAGAAAGCGGGTCTCCCATCGGCGGGGTGAAACAGATCGCGTAGCGCATGAGGCATGCTCCGGAAGTCCGTGGAAGCGAATAATCCAATGGCCCGCGTGTTAAGTGATTTGCGTGACAGATTGACGAATTTCGCGGCCCGTAACGCCGTCGTGAAGCGCGCGTCGCCCAGACTAGCGCAGGGCGGCGACGTGATGCGCACATTGAAAGCTCTCAGGCAAGGCGTTCATGCCGCCGCCGGCGATCTCTTCCACCACGGATCGTGCCAATGCATGCGCCAGCCCGAAGCTCACCTTGAAGCCCCCGGTCAAGACGAAAAGCCTTTCGTGATCCGGGTGACGACCAACCATGGGCTCGAGCCCTGTCGCCCTGGGACGCAGGCCCGCCCAGCGTTCGATTACCGTGGCGCTACGCAAAACGGGCGCGATATCGATTGCGCGCGCAAGCAGGGCATCAAGCTGACGATCGGTAAAATTGGGGTCGTCGAACCGGCTTTCGCTCGTGCTGCCGACCGCCACCTGTCCGTTTTCGTGCGGAACGATATAAAGCCCTTCGGTAAAGATGATCGGCAAGGCTTTGTCGACATCGGCGCGAAACAGCGCTGCCTGGCCCTTGACGGCACCGCCGCTTGCAGACCGCCTGGGCTGTGTCAGACCATCGATGAAGCCGAAGCTTGCGACGCCGGCGGCGAGGATCAGGCGATCGAAGGTCAAAGCGCGCCCGTCCGCGAGCAAAAGCCGGCCGCGTGCCGGCTCGATCGAGACGACTTCCGCACCTTCCTCGCATTGAACATGCGGAAATTGGTCCAGTGCGGCACGCAGCACCGCAAGAAGGTTGCGTGGCGCCACCCGCGCGGCCAGCGTGTCCTGGACGATACCGAAGGGCGCCGCATCGGCGGCCGGCCAACCGCCTTCATCGGCGTGGCCGACCTGCCAAAGGTATTGGTGTGCCGGCCCTCGCCAATTCTGTGCCGCATCCCGCTCACGGCCGTGGGCGATCTCGCGCAGATGTGCTCTCCCAATGGGCATGACCCGACCGGAGCGGCGGTAGCCTGCCGAGAGGCCGGTTGCGGCTTCAAGCTCGGCGATCTCGCCTTCGAGCGACACCAGGGCATCGAACTGAAACTGCTTCTTCTCGTTCCAACGGTCAGGCATATGCGGCATGAGCGCGCCGAGGAAACCGCCGCTCGCGCCGGAACCGATCCGCCATCGCTCGAGAAGCCGCGTCGTAAAGCCGGCGCGCCCAGCCATCACAGCGGCCCACAGGCCCATGATGCCGCCGCCCACGATCAAAACTTCGCACATAGATTGACCTTCCCGGACGGTAGAATTATCGGGTTCACCATGACAGGAACCGATCCCGGCAAGAGCCCTTCACCCTCGCGGCAAAACCTCGAATGGCACGAGGGCGATATGCCCTATTCGACGGAATTTGGCGACCATTTTTATTGCCGTACCGACGGACGGCTGGAATGCGGCCATGTCTTCCTTGCCGGCAACGGACTGCCCGAACGCTGGGGGTCCGGCGGCGCAATGACCATCGGCGAACTCGGCTTCGGCACCGGGCTTAATTTCTGCGAGACGTGGCGACAATGGAAGCGGGTGCCTGCGCCCCGGAAGTGTCTCCATTTCGTCTCCTTCGAGCGCTTCCCGATGCACGCCGGCGAGATCGACCGTGCGCTGGCACATTGGCCGGAAATCGACGAGGAGCGGCAAGCGCTTGTCGCCAATTGGCCGACGGACCCGGTCGCCCGCGTGGACATTGACTTCACCGCAGAAGTCCGCCTGACCGTCGTTATCGGCGCGGCGTTCGGCGGCGTCTCGACGTCCCCTCCCAATTTCGACGCCTGGTATCTCGATGGATTCGCGCCCTCGCGCAATCCGGACATGTGGTCGAAAGAGCTGATGCAGCTGGTATTCGACAGAACCGTCGGCGGCGGCAGCTTCGCGACCTATGCCGCGGCCGGCTTCGTACGGCGCAATCTGGCCGCAGCAGGGTTCGCCGTCGAGCGTCGCCCCGGTTTTGCCGGAAAGCGAGAGATGCTACGCGGCGTAAAGCCAGCAATATGAGGAAAAGCGAGCGCGGATCTCCGCCCGCACCGCGCTCTAACTCTTTGGAAGCGATCACGTTCATGATCCAGGCGCGCGAAAATCCGGCTGCGCCTATCCCGGGAAGACCACCGACTTGACCGTCGCGATCAACTGATCGGTCGGAACGGAGACGCAATTGCGGTCGATCTCCGCGAGAGTCTTTTCCTTGACCTGGTGAGAAAGCAGCTTTCGGAGGTCGCCGAGTGTTCTCGGCGCAGCGCAGATCACCAGGTTCTCGAACGCACGCTCATCGGCATAGTGTTCGAGCTTCCCGGCGATTTCCATGGCGAAACGATGCTGCTCCTCGCGCACGGGATCGCTGCTGTATTCCATTGCAGAGCGACCATGACCGGCCGACGAATGACTGCGTCCGGGCTTATCGGCCATGATGTCCTGGCGGCGTTTGGTTTCGATTTGGAATGTTTCCACCTCTGGCTGCTGCCTACCGTCTTTCAGCAGGTTGACGTCTTTTACGATGCGCGCCGTGTTTCCATCGGCTGCCAGTATCCAGATCCGGTTTCGCACTATTGTCTCCCGTGTAGATGGCAGGTAGGTCAGCGGGGCCCGCGGACAGAACGGCTGAGACCGCATCCGGTTCCTTGCCGCCGGAGATCTGTCGCAATCGGTGTCACGCGCCCTGCGCGCATCATCGGCTCGTCACCAGCCAGCTATGTCCCATCGCGAGCCTAACGGCCGGATTGTACGCCCAGTTCCTTCTTCCGCAAGGGACATAGCTCATGCGCGGCCTCCGGATCACGGTGCTTTGGGGTTGGATCGACCTGAAAGCATTGTGATCGCTGCGCATTGTGCCGCATCACCGGGCGGCTTCGAACGCGCCCACACGCCAAGGATGAAAGGCGTGTTCGCACTTGCAAAAGATGCCGCTTGACTTTCCGGCTTAAAACAACGATCTAAGGCCTGCGTCACCTTCCGGCCGCCGCGTGAGCGCGCCCTCGGCAAAACTTTGAAGCCGTGAAGAAGGAAAAGCGCGAAACATGTCCGCACTCCGCGGCAGCACAGGCGCCTGACGATTTTCTATTAACCCACAAGTTCCCAATTCACGCGGGGTTCTTGACGCCAGATCACACCGGAATTGCAAAGGGCGATTCCGGCGGATGCTTTTGGCGTCCCCGAAAGGTATATCCCTTTGTCCACATTTAAAGAGCTCGGCCTCTCGCAGGAGATCCTGGCGACACTGACCGCCAACGGTTTCGAGAAGCCGACGCCCATCCAGACCCAGGCCATTCCGCTTGTCCTCCAAGGCCGCGATCTCATCGGCCTCGCCCAGACGGGCACGGGCAAAACGGCCGCCTTTGGCCTGCCGATGATCGAAAAGCTTCAGGCCGACGGCAAACGCCCCGATCCGCGCAACATCCGTGCCCTCATCCTTGCGCCGACCCGAGAGCTCGTCAACCAGATCGCCACCAATCTTAAACTCTTCGTGAAGAAGACACCGATTAAAGTCGGAGTCGTGGTCGGCGGCGTGTCGATCAACAAGCAGACCGAACAGCTGGCGCGCGGCGTCGATATTCTCGTCGCAACGCCCGGCCGTCTGCTGGATCTCATCTCCCGCAAGGCTGTGACCCTCACCCAGGGACGCTACCTCGTCCTGGACGAGGCCGACCAGATGCTCGACCTCGGCTTTATTCACGACCTGCGCAAGATCGCGAAGCTCGTTCCGAAGAATCGTCAGACGCTGCTCTTCTCCGCGACCATGCCGAAGCTGATCGCCGAGCTTGCCGGCGAATATCTCACCGATCCGGTCAAGGTCGAGGTCACGCGGCCCGGCAAGGCGGCCGACAAGGTCGAGCAATATGTCCACTTCGTTCCGGGCAAGGACCTGAAGACGACAATCCTCAAACAGACGCTGACCGCAAATCCGGACGGATTGTCGCTGGTCTTCAGCCGCACCAAGCATGGCGCCGAAAAGCTGATGAAGCATCTGGACCAGGTCGGTTTCAAGGCCGCCTCGATCCACGGCAACAAGAGCCAGGGCCAGCGAGAGCGCGCTCTGAAAGCCTTCCGCGATGGTGAAATCCGTGTACTCGTGGCGACCGATGTCGCCGCACGCGGCATTGACATTCCCGGCGTGACGCATGTCTACAACTACGACCTGCCGGAGGTGGCCGACGCTTATGTCCACCGTATCGGCCGCACGGCCCGAAACGGCCGCGACGGTATTGCGATCGCCTTTTGCGCCCCGGACGAAATCCGGCTGCTGCGCGATATTGAAAAGCTGATGGGCATCGAGATTGCCGTCGCCAGCGGAGAAGTTCCGGCCGACCAGGCCCGCCCGTCCAAGGGACGCGGCGGTCGCGGCAACGCCCAGTCCCGCGGCAATGGCGCAGGACAGCGCCAGGGCGGACCTCGCCGGGATCGGCCACAACGCCAGTCGGCAGCCGGCGGCTTCGCCGGCGACGAACTGTTGCGCGACGACCGTTCGCAACAGCACGAGCGCCGCGATCATCGTGCTCCGGGCCAGGACGGTCGTCCGGAAGGCAACCGCAACCACGAAGCCAAGAAGCACCATGGCCGTCCGGGCCCGAAGCGTGACGGCCGGCGCGGCAATGAAGGCCAGCCCAGCAACCGCAATGAAGGCGCCCGGGGCATGCGCCGCGCGGAAAATCGCGCGCCGCGAGGGTAAGGCACGCTCGTGAAGCATCGGAATACTTGAAAGCGGCGGGCGGAAGCCCGCCGCTTTTCCGTTTGGAGAAGTGCAGCGGCTTCCGTCAGCAGGTGCGAGAACCTCAGAGCGGTCTTTGCGTGTCCAGCACGGCGCTCGGCGCCGGCTCGGCGGCATTACGATTGGTGAGGTATACCCCCGCTACCGCGATGATCGTGCCAAGGATCATTGGCACGGTCAGGGCCTCCCCGAAAAACAGCGCAGCTTCGCCGGCCGCAAGCGGCGGCACCAGATAGATGAGCGATGCAGCGCGCGACACCTGTCCGCGGCGAATAAGATAGAGCAGGAGTGCGATCGCTCCCATCGAAAGACCCAGAACCGACCAGGCGAGCGCCGCGACGAGCTCGAGGTTCCAGGTGACATGCAGGTTCTCGAGCATCAGCGCGAGCGGGATGGTGACGATGAGCGCTCCGACATATTGCAAAGCCGCAATCGACCGTAGATCGCCATTTTGAAGATACCGCTTCTGATAAAGCGTGCCGTAGGTGACGGCCGCCATGCCGGCGACGTTAACCGCCAGGGGCAACAGGTGGATTGGCGTTGCGGAAGCATCGATCGCCAGCATTTTCGGCGCAACTGCAAGCGCGATGCCGCAGAAACCGAGGACAAGGCCAAGCTTCTGCTGACCGTTCAGTTTTTCGCCGATCAGCCATGGCGCGACCGCAGCCGTCATCAGCGGCTGCAAGCCGGCAATAATCCCTGAGATCGCCGCGGGCACACCCTGCCCGATCGCCCACCATACCGCGCCGAGATAGAGGCCATGAAGAAAGATACCTGACACGATTGCATGGCCGATCGCCGTCGGTGAACGCGGCCAGCGCGCTCCGCTCAGAAGACAGAAGCAAACGAAGAGTAGAATGGCGAAGCTGTAGCGCAGCGCGAGAAAGGTCAGGGGATCCGCGAAGAAAGCGGCATATTTTGCAACGACCCAGCCTGTCGACCAGAGCAGCACGAAAATGGCCGGAGCCAGGCGAGCAAGCATGATGTTTTCCTGAGCGAAGGATCCACGACGATCCGCACGGGATCGCGCTGCCGCGATAGAGCGGGTGTCGCTTTCGGTCAAAAGAATTTTTCTGATGGTTAGCTTCAGTGCGGGTGAGAGAAAGTGCGTGCGGTTGATTCTACACGGCAGCAGCACAGTCGGGTCTGCCGCCTCTCGATTCTGCGCCGTCCCGGTTTTTGTCACAGAAAGATGAATGAAGAAAACGCCCTCCGGTTGGCGCGACCCGCTCCTCGAAATGCTCAACCAGACCGGGCGCCCTAAATTTGGGCAATCGCCTATTCCCAAGGCGTCGGCAGGGTCGTTCGGCAGCGCTCCGGTCACGGATTCATGACGAAACGGCGCTGCGCCAAGCCTTTTCTCGGCACCACGCTCCCGAAAATTCCTGGACCGAAAACGCGCACGCTTCTTGCATTGCACTTTGCGTTGTATTCAAATGGTCGAAAATAAGGGGACGCGAATTTGGCATTTGACGAAATGATCGATGCGGACGGCAGCCCGCGCCAACCATATTCGACCTACCACCAATGGTATTCAAATCAGGACAGAAACCGGCTCATCGCAAAATCGAAGGAAGCCGAGAAGATCTTCCGTAAGACGGGCATCACCTTCGCAGTCTACGGACACGCCGATTCCTCCGAGAAGCTCATTCCCTTCGATCTCATTCCCCGCATCATCTCCGGCCGTGAATGGAGACGGCTCGCGCAAGGCATTGAACAAAGGGTGCTGGCGCTCAACGCTTTTCTCGACGACATCTACCACAAACAGGAGATCATTCGCGCCGGTCGCATCCCACGCGGACTGATCGAGAAGAACGACACTTTCCTGCCGCAGATGATCGGCTTTCGCCCGCCGGGTGGCGTTTACACCCACGTCGTGGGCACCGATATCGTGCGCACCGGCGAAAATCAGTTCTATGTTCTGGAGGACAATGCGCGTACGCCTTCGGGTGTCAGCTATATGCTGGAGAACCGCGAAACCATGATGCAGATGTTTCCGGAGCTCTTCCACCAGAACCGGGTGCGTCCGGTCGAGAATTATCCCTATCTGCTTCGCCAGAGCCTTTCGTCGCTCGCCCCTGCGGGCTGCAACGGCAAGCCCCGCGTGGCCGTGCTGACCCCCGGCATCTACAATTCCGCCTTCTACGAGCATGCTTTCCTCGCGGACATGATGGGTGTCGAACTGGTCCAGGGTTCGGATCTGCGCGTCATCGACGGCAAGGTGAAGATGCGCACGACCCGCGGCTACGAGGCGATCGATGTTCTTTACCGGCGTGTCGACGACAATTTCCTGGATCCGCTCACCTTCCGATCGGATTCCGCCCTCGGTATACCGGGCATCATGGATGTCTACCGTGCCGGAAACGTCACGATAGCCAATGCGCCCGGCACCGGCATTTCCGACGACAAGGCCATCTACTCCTACATGCCGGAAATCATCGAGTTCTACACGGGGCGCAAGCCGCTGCTGGAAAACGTGCCGACGTGGCGCTGCTCGGAGCCCGACAGCCTCAAATACGTGCTCGAGCATCTGGCTGAGCTCGTCGTCAAGGAGGTTCACGGCTCCGGCGGATACGGCATGCTGGTCGGCCCGACGGCCACCAAGAAGGAACGCGTAGTTTTTGCCGAAAAGCTCAAATCCCGCCCCGGCAACTACATAGCGCAACCGACTTTGTCGCTGTCGACGGTACCGATCATGGTAAAGAAGGGCATTGCGCCCCGCCACGTCGACCTGCGTCCTTACGTGCTCGTCTCCGACAAGGTTCAGATCATTCCGGGCGGCCTGACTCGCGTCGCCTTGAAGGAGGGCTCTCTGGTGGTGAATTCCAGCCAGGGCGGCGGGACCAAGGATACCTGGGTGCTGGAGGACTGAGGCGATGCTGGGAAGAACTGCAAACGGCCTCTACTGGATGTTCCGCTATATCGAGCGGACGGAAAACAGTGCCCGCCTTATCGATGCAGGATTGCGCATGTCGCTGACCCGCAGCGAGTCGGCCGAGGACGACTGGGACGGAGTGCTTCAAAGTGCCGGCGTGCGCGGACTCTATGATCAGGTTCATGAAGGGCTGACGAGTGGCGACGCCATCGATTTCCTTCTGCGCGACCGCGCCAACCCTTCAAGCGTCATTTCCTGCATCGAGGAGGGCCGCAACAATGCCCGCATGGTCCGCACGGCCCTGACGCGGGAGACCTGGGAAGCGATCAACGAATGCTGGATCGAGATGAAGGGAATCCTCGCAAGAAGGGCAAGGACCACCGACATGCCGGAAATAATCGACACGATCAAGCGGCGAACGGGGCTGATCCGGGGCGCGTTTCACGGCACGATGCTCAGGAACGAGATCTTCAACTTCTCGCGTATCGGCACCTTTATCGAGAGGGCGGACAACACAGCCCGTATTCTCGACGTCAAATATTACGTGCTCCTGCCGGCGATCTCCGCGGTCGGCTCGTCTATCGACAACGTCCAATGGGAATCGATTCTTCGCTCGGTTTCCGCGCACCGGTCCTATGGCTGGGTCTATGATGCCGAACTCAGGCCCGCCAACATCGCCGACTTCCTGATCGCGAACGGCCGCATGCCGCGCTCACTCGCCTATTGCTACGAGAAGATCGTCTCCAACCTCGCCTATCTCGCGCGCGAATACGGCGAACGGCACGCCGCGCACGAGACGGCTGAGCGGACCCTTGGTTTTCTGCGCAGCCAATCGATCGCCAACATCATGGATCGTGGCCTGCACGAGTATCTCGAGGATTTCATCAGCCAGAACAATCGCTTGGGTCAGGAAATTTCCGATGGCTACCGGTTCTACCACTGAGCGGAATTACGCGCTTCCGGAAAAACCGTGACACGGTTTTCCTGAAGTGATCGAAGGAACGGAAATGCACCTGAAAATCAGCCATACGACCGAGTATCGCTACGACGCACCGGTACAATACGCGCTGCAGCGCCTGCGTCTCACGCCGGTAAATCTGCCTGGTCAAACCGTCCTCAACTGGAAGACGCTGGTGGACGGCGCCGCGATCGAAGTGAGCTACGACGACCAGTTTGGCAACCGCACGCATCTTGTCAGCGTCGACGCCGATCGAACTGTCCTTCGCATAGAAGCGCAGGGCGAAGTCGAGACGGAAGACCGGGCCGGCGTTTTCGGCCTGCACCATTCGTTCGCGCCTCTGTGGCTTTACGTGCGCGAAACCCCGCTCAGCAAGCCCGGCAAGCGCGTCCGCGAGCTTGCGAAGGCGGCGGTTGGCAGCAGCGAGCTCGAACGCATGCATTCCCTGATGGCACTTGTCCATGCTGCGGTCAGATATGAGCCGGGCGAGACGCAGGTCGGGACCACGGCGGAAGAAGCCCTGGAGCGTGGCAAGGGCGTATGTCAGGACCATGCCCATGTTCTGATCTCAGCCGCCCGCACGCTGGGGCTGCCGGCTCGTTACGTCTCCGGCTATCTAATGATGGAGGACCGTACGGAGCAGACGGCAAGTCACGCCTGGGCCGACATACACATTGCCGGCCTCGGATGGGTCGGCTTCGATGCCGCCAACAAGGTCTGCCCGGACGACCGCTATGTCCGCATCGCCTCGGGCCTCTGCTATCGCGACGCAGCGCCGGTCTCGGGGCTGGTGCACGGTTTCGGCGCGGAGACACTGAAGGTGGCCCTTACCGTCGAAAAGCAGGCGCAGCGCCAGGTTCAATGTTAGGATTAGCATCGGAGCCGGTCGCTCATCTGCCGTGCCGATGACGCGCCCTCATCGGCCTGCCGGAGACCCCTCTCCCCGCTAGAACGGGAAGAGGGTTGGTTCTCGGGTTAAAGCGGATGAGAGGGCAAAATCTGGCGCGGACCTTAGCGCGATGCAGTCGACTGCAGCAGTCGACACAGCGCGACCAAACCCCTGTCATAGCCACCGTTGACGACATCACGGCAACGCTTCAGCACCGTGCGGCGCTCGCTGGGGGACATGGCATTGAAAGCTGCGACCGCGCTTTGGCCGGGAGCCCCGATTCCGGCCCCGCCACCGACACCTGGTGCACTACCGCCATTGCCGGGTCCGACCCCCCCGGCAGAGCTGCCGCCGAGCCCGAGCCCGAGCCCGACGCCCAGCCCCGCACCGCTGCCGCCGCCGGCATTAGCAGAAAAGTTGGTGTTGAGACCGCGACGGCCTCCGAGCGAGACGTTCGCATCGGCGTCGATGCCGTTACCGCCGCCGACATTTGCACTGACATTGCTGTTGAGCCCGCGGCTGCCTCCGACGCTTGCATCGACATCGGCGTTTACACCGCGGCTACCGCCAACGGATGCAGTCGCCGAGGTGTTCACCCCGCGCGATCCTCCGACGGAAGCGTCGGCGTCGGCATTGACACCTCTGGAGCCGCCAAGGGAAGCGCCGACATTGGCGTTTACGCCGTTCGAGCCTCCCAACGAGACTCCAACATTCAATCCTCCGTTCCCGCCGACGTTCTGGGCAAAAGACGGGGAAAAGGCCAGGCTGGTCAACAGACCGACAGACAGAACAAGGGCTTTATTCGGCATGCACATTTCCTCCTTGGGTCCGATGCGATTGCCCGATCGAGGATAAGTCCGAACACGCGAATAAGTTTCGCGAATAAATCAGTAACAACTTACCTACCGGCAAGCCGGCCGGAAAATCGCCCTATGCAGGAAACTGCGCGGTGGTTTTCACACCGCCGCGCAGCAAATCAGAGTGGCAAGGCGCCCTTCCCGCGTCTGCCAGGACGCGCTGCGCCCTACGGTATCAATGGCTGTCTCGATCCATCGGAATGCGATCGCCACGTGGGCCGACAAGGAAGTCCAGATCGGCGCCGGCGTCGGCCTGCATGACCGTCTTCATATAGAGGCTGCCATAGCCGCCGCTCAGCGGCTTGACCGGCGACACCCAGGCCGCGCGGCGACGCGCAAGTTCCTCGTCGGAAACATGGAGATGCAGCGTGCGGTTCGGGATGTCGACCTCGATCAGATCGCCGTTCTCCACGAGCGCCAAGGGACCGCCTTCCGCCGCTTCCGGCGCGGTATGGAGTATGACCGTACCGTAGGCCGTGCCCGACATACGCGCATCCGAAATGCGGATCATGTCCGTCACTCCCTTTTTCAGAACCTTGGGCGGCAGACCCATATTGCCGACCTCGGCCATGCCGGGATAGCCTTTGGGACCGCAATATTTCAGCACCATGATGCAGGTCTCGTCGATGTCGAGGTCCTCACGGTTGATGCGTGCGTGATAATCCTCGATGCTCTCGAAAACGACCGCGCGGCCCTTGTGCTGCATCAGGTTCGGCGAGGCAGCTGATGGCTTCAGGACGGCGCCGCGCGGCGCGAGATTGCCGCGCAGCACTGCGATACCACCCGATTTCGTGAGCGCCCTTTCCCGCGGCAGGATCACGTCGTCGTTGTAGTTGACCACGCCCTTGACGTCGTTCCAGATCGTGTCGCCGCTGACGGTGATGGCATCATTGTGCAGCAGGCCCATCTCCGCGACCGCCTTGATCACGACCGGCAGGCCGCCGGCATAATAGAATTCCTCCATCAGATACTTGCCGGAGGGCTGGAGGTTGACGATGGTGGGCACGTCGCGGCCGAGCCTGTCCCAGTCGTCGAGCGATAGATCAACGCCGACGCGACCTGCCAGCGCGAGAAGATGCAGCACCGCATTGGTGGAGCCGCCGACGGCGCCGTTGACGCGGATAGCGTTCTCGAATGCCTCCTTGGTCAGTATGTCGGAGGGCTTCAGATCCTCCTTGACCATCTCGACGATGCGGCGTCCGGTAAGCTGCGAAATAACCCGACGGCGCGCATCCACCGCCGGAATGGCGGCGTTGCCCGAAAGGGTCATGCCGAGCGCTTCGGCCATCGACGCCATGGTCGAGGCCGTACCCATGGTCATACAGCTTCCCGCGGAACGGGCCATGCCCTGCTCGGCGTCCATGAACTCCTCCAGCGTCATCTCACCGGATTTGACCATTTCCGAGAATTGCCAGATCGCGGTGCCCGAACCGACATCCTTGCCGCGCCACTTTCCGTTGAGCATGGGACCGCCGGAAACGACGATCGCCGGAATGTCGACGCTGGCCGCTCCCATCAGGAGGCTGGGGGTCGTCTTGTCGCAGCCGCCGAGCAGCACGACGCCGTCGATCGGATTGCCGCGAATCGATTCCTCGACATCCATGGCCGCGAGGTTGCGGAACATCATCGCCGTCGGGCGAAGTGTGCTTTCCCCGGTCGAAAAGACGGGGAATTCCACCGGGAAGCCCCCCGCCTCGTAGACCCCGCGCTTCACGCGCTCTGCAAGGTCGCGAAGATGCGCGTTGCACGGCGTGAGCTCGGACCAGGTATTGCAGATGCCGATGATCGGCCGCCCGTCAAAAGTGTCAGCGGGAAGCCCCTGATTTTTCATCCAGGAGCGATGCATGATGGCATTCTTGCCAGTACCGCCGAACCAATCCTGCGAACGGAGCTTGCGCGGCCACTCAGCTTTCTTCTTCATTTCTTCCTTCCTTATGGCCCAGGCGCGGGCGGAAATAACGTCGGCTTGCGAGCGGGATGAGGATGTCTTTCGCGGCTTTCCGCCTGCATCCCGCTCTTATCTGTTCAAGCCAGCGTGTAGGCGGTTTTGACATTGGTGTAGAATTCAGCGGCGTATTTGCCCTGCTCGCGAGGACCGTAGGAGGAAGCCTTGCGGCCGCCGAACGGCACGTGGAAGTCGACACCCGCCGTGGGCAGGTTGACCATCACCATGCCGGCCTCGGCATTGCGCTTGAAGTGCGTCGCGTGTTTCAAGCTGGTGGTGGCGATACCCGAAGACAGACCGAAGGGCGTGTCATTGGCGACGGCCAGCGCTTCATCGTAATCCCTGACGCGGATGACGGCTGCGACAGGTCCGAAGATTTCCTCGCGGGAGATACGCATATCGTTCGTCGCCTCGGTGAACAGCGCCGGCTGCAGATAGAAGCCGGGCGTGTCACGCGAGACCAGTTCACCGCCGAAGGCGAGCTTCGCGCCCTCCTTCTTGCCGATGGCGATGTAGTCGGTGTCCTGATTGAGCTGGCTCTGATCGACCACCGGTCCGATATGGGTGCCGGCCTTCAGCGCGTCGTCGACGACGAGACCCTTGATCCGCTCGCCCATGGCGGCGACGAACCGGTCATGGATGCCCTCGGTGACGATGATCCGCGAGGAGGCGGTGCAACGCTGACCGGTCGAGAAAAAGGCGGAATTGACTGCCGCTTCGACGGCAACGGAAAGATCGGCGTCGTCGAGAACGACGAACGGGTTCTTGCCTCCCATCTCCAACTGGTATTTGCGGTTATGTTCGACCGAGGCGACTGCGACCCGTTTTCCGGTTGCGGTCGAGCCAGTGAAGGTTATCGCCTGAACGTCCGGGCTGTCGAGCATTGCCTGGCCTACGACCGAACCCTTGCCCATGACGAAGTTCAGTACGCCCTTTGGCAGGCCCGCACGATGGAGGATATCGACGATCGCCCATGAACAGCCCGGTACCAGTTCCGCCGGCTTGAAGACGACGGTATTGCCGTAGCAGAGCGCCGGAGCGACCTTCCAGGCGGGAATGGCGATGGGAAAGTTCCAGGGCGTGATGATGCCAACGACGCCGACCGGCTCGCGGGTGATCTCGACGCCGATGCCCGGCCTGACCGATGGGACGACCTCGCCAGCGAGGCGCAAAGTTTCGCCGGCGAAGAATTCGAAGATCTGACCGGCCCGGACCGTTTCGCCGATCCCCTCGGCGAGGGTCTTGCCCTCCTCACGCGACAGCAGCCGTCCCAGCTCGTCCTTGCGGGCGAGGATTTCGTCGGCGGTTTTCTTCAGGATCGCATGGCGCTCGAGGATGCCGGAGCGCGACCAGGTGGGAAAGGCAGCCTTGGCCGCCGCAATCGCGGCTTTCGCGTCTTCGGCGCTGGCGCGGGCATAATCTCCGACGACGTCATTGGTGTTCGACGGGTTGACGTTCGCAACGCCGTCTTCGCCGACCCATTCGCCGGCGATCAGGTTCTGGTGAAGTGTCATGGCTTCCGCTTCCTTGTCTTCTTCCGCAAGCGCGACGGCCGGGTTACGGCACGCGCCTGCCATGGGAGATAGGTCAGAGCTGATGGACAGCGACCTCTTCCTCTGCCGCGATTGCCAGGGGATTGCGCAGGGGCAGGCCGAATTCCTTGGCTTCGATCTCGAATACGTCCCCCTCTTCCGTGCGGATGCCGTCGCCGAAGGAGAGCGTTGCCGTGCCGAACATGTGAACATGCACATCGCCCGGTGCACGGAATATGCCGTACTTGAAGTGATGATATTCAAGATTGGCAAAGCTGTGCGACATGTTCGCCTCACCGGAAAGGAACGGCTTTTCCCACAGGACCTCGCCGCCGCGATGGATACGCGAAACGCCGCGAATATCCTCTGGAGCCGCGCCTATACGGATTTCCGGGCCGAAACTCGCCTGCCGGAGCTTGGAATGCGCCAGCCACAGATAGTTGACCCGTTCGGTCTTGTGGTCGGAGAACTCGTTGGCAACGGCGAAGCCGAGGCGGTAAGGGACACCTTTGTCGGAGATCACATAGATGCCGGCCATTTCAGGCTCCTCGCCCCCATCTTCCGCAAAGGATGGTGAAACCAGCGGCTCCCCCGGCGCTACAGCCGATGTGCCATTGCCCTTGTAGAACCATTCAGGCTGCACGCCGCGCTCGCCCGGAATCGGCTTGCCGCCCTCGAGCCCCATGCGGAACATCTTCATCGAGTCGGTCAGCGTTTCCTCGGCGGCTTCCGTGGCCTTCTTGTGCATCGCATCGCGCGTTGCGGCGGAGCCGAGATGCGTCAGCCCGGTACCCGTCATATGGAGATGGGCGGGATCGGGATGGGTGATCGGCGAAAGCAGCCGCCCCTGAGAATATGCCTCCTGGAGGTCGATCGTTTCGTCAAGTCCCCTGGCGTCGATGATATCCTTAAGACTCCTGCCGGTGTTGGCAGCCTCCATCGCAAGAGCATAGACGCTTTCGGCTCCCCTGACGGCATGCGCCGTCTCGCCCGGGACCCGCACCGCGACGATAATCGAACCGTCTTCTTTCCTGACCTGAGAAATCAGCACCTTCTATCCTTCCTGATGACTTGGCCTCGCGACGCCTTTCCTCCCGGAAAGGGCAACGCTCCGCCTCGGGATTGGCTCACGCCACCCAGTTGCTGCGGCAGTGCCGCCTCTCTCTGTTGCGATCATCGAGCGCTGACCGGAACCGATCAGCCCTTGCCCTTGTTCTTGTTGTAGACGTCAAAGAACACGGCTGCGAGCAGCACAAGGCCCTTGATCAACTGCTGGTAATCGATGCCGATGCCCATGATCGACATGCCGTTGTTCATGACGCCCATGATGAGAGCGCCGATCACCGCGCCGGTGATCTTGCCCACGCCGCCCGAGGCGGAAGCGCCGCCGATGAAACAGGCGGCGATCACGTCGAGTTCGAAGCCGACGCCGGCCTTCGGGGTTGCCGAATTCAGGCGCGCCGTAATGATCATGCCGGCAAGCGCAGCAAGCGCGCCCATGTTCACGAAGGCGTAGAAGGTCAACCGCTCGGTATTGATGCCGGAGAGCTTGGCAGCCTTCTCGTTTCCGCCCATTGCGTAGATCCGTCGGCCAACCGTCGAGCGGGACGTGACGAAGGTATAAAGGGCGATCAGCACGCCCATGACGATGAGAACGTTGGGCAGGCCGCGATATGTCGAAAGCTGAAAGCCGATGAAGAGCGCAACGACGCCGATCACGGCCATCTGGATGGCGAAGAAGATGAAGGGCTCGTTCTCGCTACCATGCTGTTCGTTGATCCGGCGATTGCGCAGGCCCGCATAAATCGCATAGCCGACCAGCAGCAGCACGGCCACGAGCGCTACCATGTTCTTGATCAGGTCGGGGCTCGGATTGAGGAAGTAGAGAAAATCCGGAACGAAACCCGTGGAGAGTATCTGGAACTCCTTCGGGAAGGGGCCGATGGGGCGCCCGCCGAGGACCACATAGGTCATACCCCGGAAGACCAGCATGCCCGCCAGCGTCACGATAAAGGCCGGGATCTTCTGGTAGGCAACCCAATATCCCTGCGCAGCTCCCATAATGCCGCCAACGACGAGACAGGCAGGTACGACGACAAAGGCCGGCAGCCCCCATTTGACCAGCATAATGGCCGAGATCGCGCCGATGAAAGCGACGATGGAGCCGACCGAAAGATCGATATGCCCTGCGACGATGATCAGAAGCATCCCCAGGGCCATGATCACGATGAATGAATTCTGCAGCACCAGATTGGTGATGTTGACCGGCCTGAACAAGACGCCGTTGGTGACGAACTGGAAGAACAGCATGATGATCACGAGCGCGACCAGCAGGCCGTATTCGCGAATATTGTTCCTGAGGTAGTCACCGATAGACGGTTTGGTGGTTTGGGTGCTCGTATCGGCGACCATTAGTGTTTCTCCCCTGAACGCATGATGGCGCGCATGATCGATTCCTGGCTTGCTTCCTCCTTGGAAAGCTCCGCCACGATGCGGCCCTCGTTCATGACATAGATGCGATCGCAGGTTCCGAGCAGTTCCGGCATCTCCGACGAAATCATGAGGATGCCTTTGCCCTCGGCTGCGAGTTGGTTGATGATGGTGTAGATCTCATATTTCGCGCCGATATCGATACCGCGGGTCGGCTCGTCGAGTATGAGCACTTCGGGATTGGTGAACAGCCACTTGGACAGGACGACCTTTTGCTGGTTGCCGCCCGACAGGTTGACCGCCTCCTGATAGATAGAGTGCGAACGGATGCGCAGCTTGGAGCGATAGTCCGAGGCGACCCGAGCCTCCTTTCGCTCGTCGATGACGCCGTTCGAGGAAACCGCACCGAGATTGGAAAGCGTGGTGTTGTGCATGATGTTGTTGATCAGCACGAGGCCAAGCTGTTTGCGGTCTTCCGTCACATAGGCAAGGCCCGCCTTGATCGCCTTCGGGATCGTGCTCACGTCCACGGGCTTGCCGCGCATCGTCACGTCACCGGTGATCTTGTGTCCCCAGGACCGGCCGAAGATGCTCATCGCCGTCTCGGTTCGGCCGGCGCCCATCAGTCCGGCGATGCCTACGACCTCACCGGCGCGAACCTTGAAGCTGACATCGTGCAGAAACTGCCGGTCGCGGTGATGCTGATGGTAGACGTTCCAGTTCTTCACCTCGAGCAGCGTGTCGCCGATCTTCGGCTCGCGCGGCGGGTAGCGGTCTTCCATGGCGCGGCCGACCATGCCGTTGATGATCCGGTCCTCGCCGACCTCCTCCTTGTGACAGTCGAGCGTCTCCACCGTTCCGCCATCGCGCAGGATGGTGATCTGGTCGGCAACCTTCTTAATCTCGTTGAGCTTATGAGAAATGATGATCGACGTCATGCCCTGGCTGCGGAATTCCATGAGCAGCTTCAAAAGCGCGTCGGAATCGTTTTCGTTGAGGGATGCGGTAGGTTCGTCGAGGATAAGCAGGCGCACTTTTTTGGAAAGCGCCTTGGCAATTTCCACCAGCTGCTGCTTGCCGACGCCGATGTCGGTGATCAGCGTCGCCGGCGACTCGTTCAGTCCAACTTTCTTCAGGAGCTCCTGCGTGCGTGCGAAAGTCTGCGGCCAATGGATTATGCCCTTTTCGGCCACCTCGTTGCCGAGAAAGATGTTCTCGGCGATCGAAAGCAGGGGAACGAGCGCCAGCTCCTGGTGGATGATGATGATGCCGAGATCTTCGCTGTCCGAAATCGTGCTGAACTGGCGAAGTTTTCCGTCATAATGGATTTCGCCCTCGTAGGTCCCGGCCGGATAGACGCCGCTCAACACCTTCATCAAGGTCGACTTGCCGGCGCCATTTTCTCCGACAAGCGCGTGGATTTCGCCTTCGCGGACCTTGAACGAGACGTTGTCCAGGGCCTTGACGCCCGGAAACGTCTTCGTAATGCCCCGCATTTCAAGAATGATATTGTCCATACTCAGCCATTCCAGCTGCAGTCTCAGAGAGAATGCAGGCGCTCTCCCGTGCTGCGCGGTTCTTTCGACCGGCTCCGATACGAAATAAAACCACGCGGCGGGTCAAAGTGCTACAGCGACATTGCAAAGAGACGCATGCCGCGTGGATTAAGAGGGCGCGCGAGCCTGTCGCGCACCCTCTCGGTTCGCCGCATCAGTTGTTGAGCTGATCTTCCGTGTAGTAGCCGGAGCCGACAAGAACGTCCTTGGCGTTCGACTTGTCTACGGAAACGGGCTTCAGCAGATAGGACGGAACGACCTTGACTCCGTTTTCATACGTCTTGGTGTCGTTAACTTCCGGCTCCTTGCCGTCCATGATCGCGTTGACCATGTTGACCGTGACCTTGGCGAGTTCACGGGTGTCCTTGAAGACCGTGGAATGTTGTTCGCCCGCAAGGATGGACTTGACCGAAGGCAGCTCGGCGTCCTGACCGGTGACGATCGGCATCGGCATGTCGCCGGAGCCGTAACCGACGCCCTTGAGAGCAGAGATGATGCCGATCGACAGACCGTCATAGGGCGACAGAACGCCGTCGACCTTCGCATCGGTATAGGCCGACGACAGCAGGTTTTCCATGCGGGCCTGAGCCACAGCACCGTCCCAGCGCAGCGTACCGACCTGGTCCATGCCCATCTGGCCGGACTTGACGACAAGCTTGCCGCTGTCAATCAGAGGCTGCAGAACGGACATTGCACCGTCGTAAAAGAAGAAGGCGTTGTTGTCGTCCGGCGAGCCGCCGAAAAGTTCGATGTTCTTCGGCTCGGTCGCGCTGTCGAGCTTCAGACCCTCGACGAGCGAGGTCGCCTGCAGGACGCCAACCTGGAAGTTGTCGAAGGTGGCATAGTAGTCGACATTGCCGGAATCGCGGATCAGGCGATCATAGGCGATGACCTTGACGCCGGCGTCGGCGGCCTTCTGCAGAATGTCGGAGAGCGTCGTGCCGTCGATGGCGCCGATGACGAGGACCTTCGCGCCCTTGGTCACCATGTTCTCGATCTGCGCGAGCTGGTTCGGAATATCGTCGTCGGCGAATTGCAGGTCCGGCGTATAGCCTGCATCCTTGAACAGCTTCTCCATGGTTTCGCCGTCGGAAATCCAGCGCGTCGACGTCTTTGTCGGCATGGAGATGCCGACCATGCCCTTGTCCTGGGCGACTGCCGGCGCAGCGAAGCCGGCGACCGTCATCGCCGCAGCTGCGAGAAGCGAAGTAAAGAATTTCATCAGATCTCTCCCTGAGTGTTGAACCGGCAGGCGCAGGGCCCCCCGTCTATGCGCTGCGACCACCGTCGCGGAGGATCATCCCCGGCGGTGGTTCAAGATGAAGGAAGCCCTCCCCGTCTCACATACTCCCGCATGCGCCGGCGCATATGGTTCGAAACTGGAATCAATTGCCATAACTGTCAAATACAATATCGCTTTGCATGCATACCAAAATTGATATACCACCTTGAAAGAGTGTGATTTTTGAAATTCTTGAAAACGGAACCGATTGGAATGCTCGAAGGCAGGCCGAATGCGTCCGGGCCCGCGGGAGAACTCCTCGAAACAGGACTTTTCCGATCGGGGTTGAAGATCAACCATCTGCGGCTCGTCCTGGCGATCGACGACCACCGGCGCATCAGCGCCGCAGCCGATTCGCTTGGGATCTCGCAACCGGCAGCCTCGCGCATGCTCGCCGAGATCGAGGCGATCGCCAAGGCGCCGATCTGCGAGCGGGTGGCGCGCGGCGTCGAGCTGACCCGCTACGGCGAAGCGCTGGCACGCCGCGCCCGCACCATTTTCCTTGAGTTGCGCGAGGCCGCGCGCGAGATCAATGAATTGAAAACCGGCAGCGGCGGATCGGTTTCACTGGGCTCCGTCACCGGCCCGGCCCTCAATCTTGCAGTCCCGGCGATCCGGCAGGTGTCGACGGCCTATCCAGGCATCGAGATCAACGTACAGATCGACAACAGCAATGTGCTGACGCGCGAGCTTCTCGCGGCTCGTCACGATTTCATCATCGGACGAATTCCGGACGACCTCAATCCGCGACTGTTCAACCTGATCGAGATGGGCTTCGAGGAAGTCTGCCTGATCGTTCGGGAGGGTCACCCTCTTCTGGAGAAGGCGTCGGTCAGTGCCGACGATCTCCCGGGCTATGACTGGGTCTTCCAGCCGCCCGGCACGCTACTTCGCCGCGCCGTAGAGGACAGTTTCGGTTCCGCCGGCGTGCGACTTCCGGCAACGGTCATCAACACCTCGTCGACCATCCTGACGCTGTCGATCGTGCGAAACACCAACGCAATCGCTCCCGTTGCGCTGGATGTCGCCAGGCTGGTGGCCGGAAACGGCACCGAAGCCGGTGAAATCAAGATATTGCGGACCGGGTTTCCGATCCGCATCAAGCCCTACGGGCTGATAACCGCCGAGGGACGGGCGCTCCCGCCCAGCGCGAAGCTGCTTTACGACCTCATTCTGAAGCAAAGCAGGGCATGATCAGTTTCGCGTAATATTCTGACGCCATGCTCGGACATTCAGCGCCTGTTTCAGGAGACATGATGTTCGGAATCTCGTTTTTCCAGTCGGTTCTGCAGCGGCTCAGGGACGAGCAGGACGCGGAGATGCTGGGAGAGGCAACTGGCGGGCCTGGTACCGTCATCGGTACCACTTCGGGATTCGTCCCGGAGACCTCGTCGGGCACCGCGGCCACTTATATACCACGGTGCAGCAGGCCTATTGTGAGCTGACGCCGACCGAGAGCCCCGCGCCCTTTGCAATACCCGATTTTCTAAAGCGCATCAGCCTTGCTGAAGTCGCCTCCGAGCTGGCGCTCGGCGAAGCGGAGACCGCGCTGACGCTTGCGGCCAGGCGCAGGCGTTTCGCCGCAGCGAACCATCCCGACAGGTTGCCAGCGGAAGCGCGACTCAATGCGACTTTGCGCATGAAGCTCGCCAACATGCTGATCGACGAGGCTTTCAGGCGGATCAAAAAGCCGAGCATGCCGAAATAGACGTCAGTTCGTGCCGTCACTCGTGCCCTCATTCGTCTTGCCGGTAGCGCCGCTCTTGCCCTGCTCCTCCTCCTTCGGTCGGTAAAAAACAAGAAGGGTCGCGCCGGCATAGGCGGTTACCACGAGAAAGATCGTTCCCCACATCGTCTGTCCGCCGTAGAATTCCACCGCCGTCCATACCGCGCAGAACACGATGATCAGCAGCCGGATCCACAAGGGACGATAGAAGGGGTGATCCGGATCGATAAATTTGATCATCCTGGTTCCTTTGGGAGACTTAATTCCGATTCATCTACTGCATATTTCCACAACGAGAGCAAATCCAACTGCCCAGAGAACAGACCAAGGCGAGGACGTGGGCCCGACCGGTGGAACCGTTCGCGGTGGAGGCTTGACGGCGCCAAGCTTGTTGGAATAAATATTCCGCACACGCAGTAATTGGCCGTTTCATTCCAGTTCCTGCGCGGATGCCCCGCGACGCCTTTGCGCGATGAGCGTCGATCATCGTGCGCCAACCCGGTCGCACACCGGAATTCAAGGACAATACAGATGACAGTGAGATTTGGTCTTCTCGGCGCCGGACGCATCGGCAAGGTTCATGCGAAGGCTGTCAGCGCCAATGCCGATGCGCGCCTTGTCGCCGTTGCTGACGCCTTTCCCGCCGCCGCTGAAGCGATCGCCGGCGCCTATGGCTGCGAAGTCCGTACGATCGATGCTATCCAGGCGGGAAGCGACATCGACGCCGTGGTGATCTGCACGCCGACCGACACCCATGCCGACCTGATCGAGCGCTTCGCGCGCGCCGGAAAGGCTATTTTCTGCGAAAAGCCTGTTGATCTCGATGTCGAACGCGTCAGGGCCTGCCTCAAGGTCGTGTCCGAGACCAAGGCCAAGCTGATGGTCGGCTTCAACCGTCGCTTCGATCCGCATTTCATGGCCGTACGCAAGGCGATCGACGACGGACGGATCGGTGAAGTCGAGATGGTGACGATCACCTCGCGCGATCCAGGGGCGCCGCCCGTCGACTATATCAAGCGCTCGGGCGGAATTTTCCGCGACATGACGATCCATGATTTCGACATGGCACGTTTCCTCCTTGGCGAGGAGCCGGTTTCCGTCACCGCGACTGCGGCCGTACTCGTCGACAAGGCAATCGGCGAAGCCGGCGACTATGACAGCGTCTCCGTCATCCTTCAGACGGCTTCCGGCAAGCAGGCGATCATCTCGAATTCACGCCGTGCCACCTACGGTTACGACCAGCGTATCGAGGTCCACGGCTCCAAGGGCGCAGTCGCCGCGGAAAATCAGCGTCCCGTGTCGATCGAGATCGCGACCGTCGACGGCTACACGCGCCCGCCGCTGCACGATTTCTTCATGACGCGCTACACGGAAGCCTATGCGAACGAGATCGAAAGCTTCGTCGCCGCAATAGAAAAGGGCGCCGAGATCGCACCGTCCGGAGAGGACGGACTTGCAGCGCTCGCGCTCGCCGATGCGGCCGTCCGTTCGGTCGCGGAAAAGCGTCAGGTCAGCGTCGCTTGACGGTCCGATTGTTCTAAAAGAGATGGCCGGGGACCTCCCGGCCTTTTTCGGCGTAGCCACTATGCCTCTTTAAGGCGCAGCAAATCTTCTTGCCAGGCCGCATGGTCACGATGACCATGGGGGCGGGCGTGGGCTCATGGGTGGCCCGAGGCTGCAATGTCGCCGTCGATTGCCCCTAGCGCCCGGTCGAGATGACCATCCAGAACGAGCCGTTGTTCGTCAATGACCACCGATATCTGCGGCATGCCCTCAAGGCGCACCTGCAGCGAATGTGCCATGCCCTCCTCCAGTCCCTTCTGCAGGAGATCGAAATAGCGCGTGCCCGGTCCAGTCACGAAGATCGGCATCGGCTCGTAGAGACTGAGCATCCGGGAAATTCCGTTGCCGAGCGCAACGCCGGCCTGTCGGAAGGCATAGGCGGCCATCCGATGTCCTTGCCGTGCACGCGCGGCGATCTTGTCCATCTCCGAAAGCGGCACGAACTTGGCTGGGATGGTATTGGAGGGCACCTCGAAGGCCGTGCGCAGAATCCCGTAGAAACCGGCGGCGGCCTCGACGCAGCCAAAACTGCCGCAGCGGCAGAGCCCGGCGGCATCCTGATGCAGCATATGGCCGAAGTTCGGAGCCGAGACATCGAGCTCACCGGAGCTGCCCCTTCGGGCAAGGCCGAGGCCGATGCTGTGTCCGAGCGACACGGCGGCGAGCGCGCGGAAACCGACCTGTTTTTCCTCTTCCTTTACGGCAAGCGCGTGCGCCACGAGGAGCGACTCATTGCTGAGCATGATCCTGGCGCGCCAATCAGGACGCAGCAGCTTCACGAAATCGAGTTGCTCGCCGCCGAAGACGGGGGACCAGATAAGTCGCGCGCCATCGGCGGCCACGAGCCCCTTGCTGCTGATCGAGATGGCAAGCACCTCGTCCTTCGATATATTCGAGCGGAGGAGCAACCGTTCAAGTGCCGCTGCAAGGACCTCCCCGAAGGCAGCTGTCCCGCCGAGGTCACCGCGCACCTCCTCGAAACGATCGAGCAGAATGCCGCCATAATCAGCAAGCGAGTATTGCACCACGTCGGAAGAGATCCGCACGACGATCACGTGACCGCAATCGCGTCTCGGCTCGAAGAGAACCCGCGGCCGGCCGCGACCGCCCTGCACATGCCTCTCGATTTTGGCGATGATCCCGGCGCGCTCCAGCTCGGCCGTGATAACGGAGATCGTGGCCGAGGCAAGCCCGGTCTGTGCCGCAATCTCCGTGTGGGAAAGCGAGCTCTTCCGCCGAAGCGCCGCGAGCACCAGCGCGCTGTTCTGCTGACGCACGAGTTCGGTGCTGGACTTGGTCAGCATCATCGGCTCACCCAGCGCCGCGCATCTGACAAGACGCGCTCCGGTCGCCGAAACTTCTTAGGCTGCTGCATGTTTTTCCTGTGACCGGGTTGGTTGAAAGACGACATGCAGTGACGGTGCGACTTTTCCGAAGACATGCTCCTCCCAAGCATCTGCGGGCCGGCAAGACAAGGCACACCCATCTTTGCCGCAGGATTTTCAAGGCGGTGCGGCCATCACCCCTGCGATGGTAAGCCCTTGTTGACAGCCTGGGAAAACTCTGACATCTATTTTCTCGACTGTCGAGAAAAAACGCCGGGCGCAGCACCGGAGAGGTTTACGGCAGCGGATCAAGGCTCGTCGGGGATGCGTATGGGAGGTTCCTACGCGCGGCCGGGCAAAACGGGAGGGTAAGATGAAATCCATTTTGAAACTGATGGCCGGGGCTGCCATCATAGCGTCCATGCATTCCGCGGCGATCGCCAAGGATCTCGTCATCGGCGTTTCCTGGTCAAACTTCCAGGAGGAGCGCTGGAAGACCGATGAGGCCGCCATCAAGGCCGCGCTGGAAGCCTCGGGCGACAAATACATTTCAGCCGATGCACAGTCTTCAGCAGCAAAGCAGCTCACCGACATCGAATCGCTAATCGCCCAGGGCGCCAACGCACTGATCGTGCTTGCGCAGGACTCCGATGCGATCGGTCCGGCTATCGAGAAGGCCGCTGCCGAGGGGATCCCGGTCGTCGGCTATGACCGCCTGATCGAAAACCCGGCCGCCTTCTACATCACCTTTGACAACAAGGAAGTCGGCCGCCTGCAAGCGAGCGAGGTGTTCAAGCAGAAGCCGGAAGGCAACTACGTCTTCATCAAGGGCTCCTCCGCCGATCCGAACGCCGACTTCCTTTTCTCAGGACAGATGGAAGTCCTGAAGGATGCCATCGATGCGGGCAAGATCAAGAATGTCGGCGAGGCCTATACCGATGGCTGGAAGCCGGAAAACGCCCAGAAGAACATGGAACAGTTCCTGACGGCTAACGACAACAAGGTCGATGCGATCGTGGCCTCGAACGACGGGACCGCCGGCGGCGCGATCGCGGCACTCGACGCCCAGGGCCTTGCCGGTTCGGTTCCTGTGTCCGGCCAAGATGCCGACAAGGCAGCGCTGAACCGCGTCGCTCGCGGCACGCAGACGGTTTCGGTGTGGAAGGACTCCCGCGAACTCGGTAAGAAAGCGGCAGAGATTGCCGCGGCGCTTGCCGCCGGCAAGACCATGGATGAAATCGAAGGCGTCCAGACCTTTGACGGCGGCCCCAAGGGCGTGGCCATGAAATCCGTTTTCCTGGCACCGCTGGCGATCACCAGGGACAATCTCAATGTCGTCATCGATGCCGGCTGGATTGCCAAGGAAGAGACCTGCCAGGGCGCCAAGGACGACGTGGCTGCGTGCAAGTAAGCCGCAAGCACGGGACCGATCAATAGTCTTCGAGAGCGCCGCAACGCAAATCGTTGCGGCGCTCTCGCAAGATGCGAGGCCGACCGGCAAGATCGCATCCTAAGCAATCCGAGAGTCGACGGAAGTCCGGCCCATGACCGGACGTGCTGACCGCTCTCGCTGCCGCTCGGCGCGACGACATCAACTCATAGGTGGGGGAAGGCATGTCCATGGCCGACATCACACAAGCCAACCAGACACAGGGTACGCAAACGAGCCGCGCCCGAAAGGCGAACGAAAACCTGGTGAAGCGATTCTTCCGCGCCACTGAAATCGACACCCGGCTTCTCGGCATGGTCGGCGCGCTGATCATCATCTGGCTCGGTTTCCAGGTGATGACGGGAGGATTGTTCCTCACGCCGCGCAACCTTTGGAACCTGACCGTCCAGACCTCATCCGTCGCCGTTATGGCCACCGGTATGGTGCTCGTCATCGTGACCCGCAACATCGACCTTTCCGTCGGCTCCGTGCTCGGCTTTTGCGGCATGATCATGGGCGTGCTGCAGGCGCAGGTCCTGCCGCAATATCTCGGGCTCGGTCATCCCGCCATCTGGGCAATTACGCTTGCCTGCGGCATCGCGGTGGGCGCCGCCATCGGCGCGCTTCACGGATCGATCATCGCCTTCCTCAACGTTCCCTCCTTCATTGTGACGCTCGGCGGCCTGCTCGTCTGGCGCGGCGCCACCTGGTTCGTGACGAGCGGACAGACGGTCGCGCCGATGGACACCACCTTCCGTCTCATGGGCGGCGGCACCCAAGGTTCGATCGGCGCCACGGCGAGCTGGGTCGTTGGCGTTCTCGCCTGTATCGCCATCATCGGCGCCGTCCTCAATTCGCGCAGGCAACGCAAACGCTTCGGGTTTCCCTTGCGCCCGGTCTGGGCCGAATACTTCCTGACAATCCTTGGCTGTGCCCTGGTGCTTGGCGCGGTCTCCGTCGCAAATCATTATTACTGGCCCATCAATATCGCCCGCAGATATGCCGATGCGAACAGCATTGCCTGGCCGGACGGCGGCCTGCAGATCCCGCACGGCATCGCCGTTCCCGTACTGGTCGCGATCGTCGTGGGCATCGTCATGACCTTCATAGCGACCCGCCTCCGCTTCGGTCGCTACGTCTTCGCACTTGGCGGCAATCCCGAAGCGGCCGAGCTCGCCGGAATCAAGACGCGCTGGGTCACCGTCAAGATCTTCATGCTGATGGGCGTGCTCTGCGCGATCGCTGCCGCCATCTCGACCGCGCGCCTCAACGCAGCGACCAATGCACAGGGCGAACTCGACGAGCTCTACACGATCGCTGCCGCAGTCATCGGCGGCACTTCGCTCGCCGGCGGCGTCGGCACCATCGCCGGGGCGATGATCGGCGCCCTCGTCATGCAATCGCTGCAGTCAGGCATGGTGCTTCTCGGGATCGACACGCCCTTCCAGCGGATCGTCGTCGGTGTCGTGCTCGTCACCGCCGTCTGGCTCGACACCGTCTACCGCGCCCGCGCAAAATAATTAGGAGTTCGAACATGACTGAACAACGCACTCCGCTGGTGGAAATGAAGAATATTTCCATCTCCTTCGGCGGCATCCATGCGGTGGACAATGCTTCCGTCGATCTCTACCCCGGCGAGGTCGTCGCCCTCCTCGGCCATAACGGCGCCGGAAAATCGACGCTGATCAAGATTCTCTCCGGCGCCTACAGGCGCGATGCCGGCGAGATCCTGATCAACGGCGAACCTGCCGAGATCGGCAATCCGCGAGACGCCAAGAAATACGGCATCGAGACGATCTACCAGACACTCGCGGTCGCCGACAATGTCGACGCCGCAGCCAACCTCTATCTCGGCCGCGAACTGCGCACCCCCTGGGGCACGCTGGACGATGTGGCAATGGAAGCCAAGGCACGCGAGGTGATGGGACGGCTCAATCCCAACTTCCAGCGCTTCAAGGAGCCGGTGAAAGCGCTTTCCGGCGGCCAGCGGCAATCGGTTGCGATCGCCCGCGCCATCCTCTTCGACGCCCGCATCCTGATCATGGACGAACCGACCGCGGCACTCGGACCCCAGGAGACAGCACAGGTCGGCGAACTCATCAAACAATTGAAGCGCGAGGGCATCGGCATCTTCCTGATCAGCCACGACATCCACGATGTCTTCGACCTTGCCGACCGTGTCTCCGTGATGAAAAACGGCCAGGTCGTCGGCCACGCCCGCACCGAGGACGTGACGAAGGACGAGGTGCTCGGCATGATCATCATGGGCAAGGTGCCCCCCAAGGCGATCCCCGGTCCCGGCGCCATGCAGATGGCGTGAAGGCAAGCCAAACGCCACCGATGCCGCGTCGAAGGACGCGGCATTTCTCTCGGCGCAAGCTCTCTGCGCCATAGTCGAACGCAAATTTCCGCGGCAAACCGTCAATCACCATTGAAGCGGCGCGCAAGCTAGGCTAAGAACCGCTTCACAGACTGCTTCGGCGGCCCTGCCGCCAACGGATGCACCCGTAGCTCAGCTGGATAGAGTGTTGGATTCCGATTCCAAAGGTCACAGGTTCGAATCCTGTCGGGTGCGCCATATTTCTCAGGGGATTTCGGTCCTTCCCTCCCCTCCTCCGATATCCACAGGAAGCATATAGGAAGCACCGGAGGGTTACCTATGACCAGACCAGCGTTGATCCGTCAGGCGGATCTGAAGCGGATGGCTGCGGTCGCAAACTCCGAAGGTGTTACGGTTGAGCTAGAGCTTGAAGGCGCCATTGTCCGAGTAATGCCATTTCAGCCACCGCAAGTATCGACGGAGGAATCTGGGGAAGCGGAACTCGCGCGATGGATGGCGAACAATGAAGCGAGGAAGCAGAGAGAAGCTAAAGCGGCCGCGGACGTCAGAACGCAGAGGGCCGTGCGTGCGCGGACAGCCGACTCGGCCAGAGCTGAAATGTCCGAAGCTGATCGTATCAGGGAGAGGCTTGCTGTGGAGAGTTTCTCAGCAAGGAAGCAACCGCACCGTCGTAAAAAGCCGCAGTGAACGTCATGCAGCCTCTAGGGCAGCGTTCAAGCGCTCTTCCTGACTGGCGCGAAGCCGGTTCATCCAAGCGTATCCCATCGTCTCCTCGGGCTTTCTGGTGGGGTTCATGCCCGAGAGAAGCAGGTAAAGCATGCCGGCCAGCGCCTGGCGCTGCGTGACGAAGCCGTAGAGCTGCTGGCATTGCCACATCAGGAAGCCGAGCGGGATTTTATCCCATGCTTGGAACCACTCCTCTGCGTGATCTTCGATCCAGTCCGAGTTCGCTCGGATCAGATCGGACGCGGCCCAGGCCGAATACTCGTTGATGAAGCCCTGATTGCCGGTGGTCTCGGCCATGGTCGCAACGACGAGACGAAGATGGCCTTCGCCGTGCCGTGCCATGATGCGCTCCAGAGTCCCTAGCGCTCGAGTCTGCCCGGGCATGGGCTGGACATTGGCCGCCACGATCGCGATATCAAACTCGCTGCATATTGCACGAACCTTGGCCAGCATCATTGTGCACTCCGATGAAACGATGAGGATAAATTGTTAACGTATTCGGAACAATTTTGCCAGATCTTGCGTCAGCCACCGGAGCAATGATCTGGGTCGCTTGTGACTGCAGAGCGACAGCGCAGCAGGTTTCCGTCGTGGGCACTTGGCGCCCACGTGGTGACGCGGTGGTGATGATCACGAGAATTCCTGTGCGCGGGTGGTTTAGTAGTTAGGTGGGCAGGGTCGCCATGTCAGCAGTCACAGTCCCATCCGTGGTTCCAACTTTCGTTGGCGGACGACGCCAGGCCCCTCGATTACCGGACCGGTAGTGTGACAAGCCCGACGCGCAAGTTGCCTTCGCCAAACCTCAGGCCGCCGGCAGCCCGCCTCGTTAACTTAGCTGCGGCCCACCCTCGATTCGGGGGGAATAATCACCGGATTATTTGTCTCGTTTCCGAACGTCGGTCTGGCGTGACATTACGATTAAAGGGCAATTCCCCGCGAACTCAGAACTGCTATGGTTGACGGCGTGGGGCCCTGCAAATATGAGCCGATAGATGGTCACCTTACGTGCCAAAGCGGGAGCAAGATAACGACATGCCGAACACGACTACCGCAGAAGCCGCGGATTTCCTTGAGCTTAAGGCCGCCGCGAAGCAGTTCCGAGCGGCGATTACTAAGTACCGACAAGGCAATCCCGGGCAGCCAAAGGGTTTATTGGACGGAACGCCAGTACCTATTGAACCCAGCCTTCTCGATGGCGCACGGTTGATCGCCGACAGGCGTGTCGCGTTCGAACACATCCCCTCGCATGCGGTTGCCTGCGAAGTCGGCGTCCAAACGGGACAATTTTCTAAGGAGCTCTTCGAAAAGTACGACCTCGCCGAGCTACACTTGGTCGATAGTCGCTTGGATAAAATGACAGTGGCTTACGAGGATGTCCTGCTTGGTTCTCGCGTGTTTAAGCACGAGGGCATGTCATGGGATGTGCTGGCGACTTTCCCGAATGACAAATTCGACTGGATCTACATCGATGCTGCCCACGACTACGCCGCAGTCAAAAAGGACCTGGAGCAAGCCTGTCGCGTCGTAAAGCCTGGCGGCTATGTCATCTGCAACGACTACACCACCTGGAGTTGGTCAGAGGGTGTAGCCTATGGAGTTGTGGCAGCGGTAAATGAATGTGTGAACGAGCGCAAGTGGCCGGTACGCTATCTCGCGCTGAACCACATGGGTTACCACGACCTTGCTTTTCAGCGCCCGTCAACCACTCGCCCATCGCATGATGCCGCATAGAGGAACGCTTGTGAATGCCGAAGAAAATCTACATCGATCTGGGGGCTAACAAGGGTGATACGATCGCTTCATTCCTGGCTGATAACCCCGACCATGAGGCGTGGGGATTTGAGGCAAACCCCTTGATGGTTGAACGACTGAACAAACGATTTTCTGGAACACATGTCGCCATTATTGAAGCTGCTGTCTGGACGAGCAATGGCAATCGGCCCATGTTTCTCGGCCATCCGCTTTCGAGCACTCTGGTCAAAGGCAAGAAAAAAGTGCCCCAGGCCCCGCATTTTGAAATTGACTACCAAAAGAGTGTCATTGTCCGAACGGTCGATTTTTCTGAGTGGTTGCGCAACCTAGTTGGGCCTGGTGACACCGTTACCGTAAAGATGGACATAGAAGGTGCAGAATATCAGGTTCTACAACATTTACTTGAAACCGGCGCCATCGATCTGATAGACGAACTGCGCTGCGAATTCCATCAGGACCGTTTTCCCATATCAAAACAGCGAGACCAGCGGATCCGAGATGCGGTCTCAAAACGCACGAAACTTGTCCATTGGAATTGAACTAGGAGGGCGCACGGCGCTTTATTTTGAGTGATACACGTTATTTTTGCATCCGACGAAAATTACGCGCCACATCTTGGCGTCCATATTAGATCAATTGCCGAAACTACCCCTGGGCCGATAGCAGTACATGTTCTTGAGAAGAACATTACCGCCGCTTCCAAGGAAAAAATTAAGGCATCCGTCCAAAGCTTCGATATTTCCGTTGAATTCATTAAGATCGAATTCGAGCACGAGATCGGGAAGAGAACCCCGGAATACATAAACGAAGTGGCCATGTACCGGCTCCTCATGCCGAACTTGCTGCCGAGCGTCGACAAAGCAATTTACATCGATGTTGACGCTGTTACCATAAGTTCTCTCCAGCCTCTCTGGGATACCGACCTCACGGGCAAACTAATAGCCCTGGTCGAAAGCCCTTGGCGCAAATACGAGACTTACAAGCGCGAGATTGGCCTCTCGGCATCTGACCCCTATTTCAACTCCGGCACGATGGTCGTTGATCTGAAAGGCATGCGCGCTCAAAACATCGAAAAAGCTCTCATTGACTGCTTTCTCGATAAGCGCGAATCCATAGAATTTCCCGATCAGGACGTGATCAACATCGTTCTGCGCGGCAGAATTCTGCCTCTCCACCCGAAATGGAGCATCGTGCGAGCGACATATGATTACAACGGAAAAGGCACACTGACCTATGGAAAAGCTGAGGTTGCTGAGGCGAAGGCTTCACCCGCCATCGTGCAGTTCTCAGGAAAGTTAAAGCCGTGGCACTCCGGCTGCCGTCATCCCCTCGGTTATATGTACAATGCAGTTCGCCAAAGAACGCCGTGGGCTCTCCCGGAAGAGGAGTATGGCAAAGCCGTGCCTATTCGCCCTCTGGTATCCGTTGTCATGGCGACCAGAAATGGCGAGAAGACGATCGGTGAGGCGGTCCAATCTATACTCGATCAGACTCTGAGCGATCTGGAGTTCATCATCATTGATGACGGGTCAACGGATAGCACGCCAGCCATGTTGGCAACTTACGCAAAAAATGACAGCCGCGTGCGGATTCTAAGGAACGAGACATCCCGCGGTCTCCCGTCAGCACTCAACGTCGGTTTCAATCTCGCCGTTGGTAAGTACATTGCTCGGATGGATGACGACGACATATCAGAGCCTACCCGTCTGGAGGAGCAAGTCTCCTTCATGAACTCCAACCCAGACATTCACGTCTGCGGCACCAATGTTACGGTTATCAGACCCTTCTGGCATGAGCCGCCGGAGTACACCCCGGCACCTCCAGAGAGCGACCGAAAGATCAAAGTCGCAATGCTTCACAGGCCGGGTATGATTCATCCGACGGTAATGCTGCGCGGCGATTATGTTCGCGCAAAGCAGGTACGATACAATCCTGAATTCCTTAAGGCTCAAGACTATGAGCTCTGGACGCGGCTGGCCTTTGAGCAAAGCGCGCGCTTTCACAATCTTCAGAAGCCTCTGCTCAAATATCGCGCGAAGATGGCAGACCCCCGCGAGATTCGCTCGCAGCAAGAAAATTTTGCCTATCGGGTCATTTCTCGGAATGCTCGATATCTTGGGTTCACCGACCAGGCGGCGATCGATCTCCATGCGCGATGGGCGGCCAAAAAATTCAATCAGCAGCAACTCGCCAAGCGCTATCGCGACATTGCTAAGCACGTCAAGTCTGTGCTCTGGGCCAACAAGCAGCATGGTCTTTTCGACCAAGGCGCCTTGGAACAAGAACTGCTTGCTCCCTACAAGAGTGATTTTAAGGACTTCCATAAAGAGGGGAGCGCTGGAATTGCGCGGTTCGAAGCATTCCCCCTGCGATCATACCTGCGTATCTCCAAGGAACAGCTCGAGGAATACAAGAGACACGCAGAGAAGAAGGACCGAATGGATAAGCTGCTGTCTTCCCCCGTGATCGGGCTGCTTATGAGACTCGGAATAGCCCTCATTTATCCGGAGAAGGTCTTCGGGAAAGTAAAAATCTAAGATTCCAACTGCCGCGGCAATGAGGCCCAGAATCGCCTCATTGCCGGCCATATCAGCTGGCGACCAACATTGGAACCACGCCTGCGGAGACGTTGCAGTAGGGCTTCCACGAACTACTACAAATCACCACGGAGCAACCATTTGCCCAGTTTTAATGCCGGGTGCCTAGCATCTAGAAAGAAGGCAGTTGGCGCGTTGTGAAGCTTCCGCTTCAGTTTTTCGTCAATGAACGGAGACAACACGGCGCTATATATCCGATACCGACGACGTGATCGAATGCGCTCATCAGAAGCCAGAAGAGTTGATCTCTTTACAGGTGTTTTCGCCTTTTCCCGCTTCCTCCGATCCTCTTCAATTTTCCTTAGTCCATCAGATCCGACAGCACGGGCAAAGTATTTTCGGCGACTAGGACGTGTCCCCCATAATGGCTGAAGAAGCGAGAGCATCTCCGCAGAGCTGACGCTTGCATACTTTTGAAACGACTCATGCAGCTCCGCGTCCTTGTAGTCTTGGGCACCGTCACCCAATTCGTCGGAAATGACTAAATGGCAGGCGACGAGCGCTAAACCGAGTCGCTGATCGCCCGTTTCAACGAAGCGGCTCCAAACACTGAAAAATACATCCCACTGACTAATCATCGCATCAGAACGCTTGTCCTCATACGAGCGGAATCGTTGAGTAAGCTTCAATCCTCTGTGCGCACCAAAATGGAACGCCTGGAAGGGAGAAGGATCAGGGGAGTGATGGAAGAAGATCCTGTCTGGATTCTCCATGATGACGCGTTTGCCCGGTCGCTTGGGACTTGGGTCGACGAAAAGGCCCTCGGCTGATTGCTCCCACGTGACGCGATTACTGAACGCATGTACCCCGATGATCTGTTTGCCAGTCATCCAGTCGTTGCAGGCAACGATGAAGTGGTCCAACTGAGGATCCGCATTGAATTGCTTGACGATGTCAGCCAGCACGTTCTCATCAGCAAAAACCATATCGGCGTCGAACTTGACAAAGATGTGGTACCTTCCGCTGTTGGCCATGATCTCGCCGTATAGAGCCCGATGGGACTCGACACTTCCCAAGTCGCTGAACACCTTGTGTGTCCAACGCTTGTATGTCTGGTGGTCAAGCGACCGTTTCGATGCAGCGAACTCGTTCTCACCGGAATGCAGTGTCAACACCAGAACTTCCGGCGCTCGCGACCACGGGCGCTCTATTCTTGGAGGAATGCCTTCCAAAGATATAGTTTGCCTTTTAAGTCCAAGCCTCCGAATATCGATACCGCCGTCTTGGAACGCCGTGTGTAACTCTTCGATGGTCATTCCACGGATTGCGTCGTCCAGATGAAGGTAGCTTTCTCTCATCAAAAGAAGATATCGAAGATATCTAACCGATTGATCGTCAGGACTCTTATCGTTGTCCACGATGGTCGTGTAGTGAACCCGATACGTATCAAGAACGCGCTTCCTGAACGCGTTGTGATATTTCCCGTATAAACCACGCTCGATAAAAAACTCTTTTACCAAATCTAACTCTCTGTATTTATCCAGCTTATGTTTGTCGCTTATTTTATTTGTAATAGAGTCAGATCTGACTAGATATTTGTAGTATTCACCTCCAATAAAATTAACATTCTTCGCATACGCGAAAATACGCGGCGTCGTTGCTGCGTCCTGATAGTATATATGATTTGGAAAGTATATTTCGTTCTCAGTGTAGAGAGACGTTCGCCAAAGCTTGTTCCAGAATGCTGGGTTGGCAATTTTGTAGGGATCTTGACCATCCGGGATTGGATCCATCGATTTTTGACTTCTGAGGTGCTTTGAAAGTACCTTTCCAGTTTCGTCAACTCTGTCGTATCCGCACACAACGACATCGTAATGTTCGCCCATCGTCCCTTCGTAGAGCGCCTCGAGCATCGTTGGCTCGATGTAGTCGTCACTGTCGACGCTTGCGATGTACGGCGCTCTGGCGTGCAGAATCCCGGTATTTCGCGCACCGCCTAAACCACGATTCTCAACGTGTTGAATGAGTTTGATGCGCTTGTCATCGGAGGCGAGGCGCCTCACAATCTGTGCACTGTTGTCTGGCGAGCAGTCGTCAATGCAGAGAATCTCAATATCACGAAAGGTCTGCTCCATGATCGAGCGGACGCACTTCTCCACAAACCGCTCTGTTTTATAGAGAGGCACAATCACAGATATTTTTGGAGTCATTCTCGGGCCGTGCACGTGATGAAAATACGCGCCTTTTGATACAACTCTGATCGTGAGTCAACTATAGTCGGCTTTCGAGAGGAGCGAGGCGGCCGAGCGACTTCTTCAAATCACAACCCGGTCCGGCGGTCCTGATGCAGCCTTGTTTATCGCCTGCGCCGTTGTCGGCACTAGCGTAAAGTGCGTGGTAGCGCCCGCCGAATGTTTCAAACAGCAGGCGTTAATTCCGCTAAGCTCCCATCACGCACACGCTGATGTTCTGCACGCCGCCGGTCCGGTTCTCGACGTAGAGACCACCGTCCTGAACACCTAACGTCAGATTGCCATCTGTTCCGGTTGTCCCCGAAAGAGACGTTGCCACGGCTACGACATTTGTCTCTGTGGCGCCTGTGAACCAGTTTGCTGATACCGAAGGCGTTGGTGCGGCACGAATACCGAAGATGCCCTTTTCCGTGATGCCAGCCGTGATGATGGCGGTGCCCGAAAAGATTTGCCGTCCGAGCGTAACTGAGAAAGCCGTATCATCGGCAACGCTGCCACGGAAAAATACGCCAGCAACATCACCCCTGTTGTCCCCTCCGACCATCGCCCGGGGATCAATTCGGATGCCGGAATTGCTCCCAGAGAAGAACACCGGAGTCGCGCGCAGCCGCACATTGACGGTTGCCCCGATGACGATATCCGACAGCGCGCCAGCCGTCCGAATGAACTCGATACCGTTTCCGGTCGTGCCAGAACTGAACACATTATCAACGGTGATCTGCTTCAGGTCGCCGCTGCCATTGCATTGGAACGTAATGTCTGCAGTGGCGGTGCCGTTGATGGTGACATCGTCAACCGAAAAGCCAAAAATTCCACCAGAGCCGGTGGTTAGGAACTTGACTGCCTGCGGTGCATTGCCTGTCGCACCGCGATAATTGATATCATTGATCTGCCCGCGCGAAACAATGATGCTGTCGCCATGCACCAAAACTCCTGTCGAGGCGCAGATGTAGCTCACATTATTGATGCGTGGGGCGGATACGTTCCCGCTGGCGCCCTTCCCTACAGCGATCAGTGACTCTGGGCCGCCTCCAGACGAGTAGTTGGAATACACTCCGCTAATGTTGCAGCCAGAGCCGCGCACGAGAATACCGGCCGAGCCAGCAGTGAACGGGTACGTCCGCCACACCATGTTAAGTTCGCGGATGGCGCAGTTATTCCCACTCTCGCCCACGATGATCTGGTTGAACGCCTCCTGCGCAAAAACGTTCTCAATCACGCAGAAGTCGTGGTCTATGCGGATGAAGGGGCTTGTCCTGGCGGAAACGTTGTCGGGGTGGTTCTCGAACTGGATATCGGAGAAACGGCAGGCTGTGTGTCCGGTCGCGAACACATCGAAACCGTCACCTTTCACGAGGAAGACAGTTCTGCGATTGCCGCTGCCCATAACCCATCCGCCACGCGTTAGCGTGACACCAGTCATCATGGTGTAGTTGCCGATATCGAACTCCACTTTGCTTTCGCGGGAGTTACCCATCGCCGTGAAGGCCTTCTGGATGGCCGGCGCTTGGTCAACGGTATTACTTCCAGGGAAAGCACCAAACCACGACGCATGAACCTGCCGTGCGGGTTCGCCGCTGTCGCTGTCGTTCGCGAGGATGAAACTTCCGTCCCCCCTGAAGATGTGCTGCTTCGGGCTGTCAATGACTTCGGTGATCGTGACCGTTCTGGTTGCCGCAGCGGTGATGTATGCGCCCATTTGAAATTCGATCGGAACGTCAATCGTGATGCTGGCATCGACGAGAGTGCTACCTGCACCAAACCTGACGAAACCAAGCGCCGACGCCATTGCGGCAATGGCTGCTGAACTGTCCGAAGAGGAAGACCCGCCGTACGTGGCGACTGTAGCCAAGGCGGTGGCCGCAGCAGCTTCGGCCCGGTCGGCCGCGTCTTCTGCCGCCGCCTGCGCAGCCTCGGCCGCCGCCAGAACAGCCGCGCTCGCCTGATCGCTGACCAGCCGGAACGTGCTGCCCGTCACGATACCCATGACAATCATGCCGGCAGTCAGGCCGCCAACGGCCACGTCATTCCCTGGGTTCGTCTTGATCGTGAGCGCAGACCCGCCGTTGAAGCTGATCGTTACCGGAGAGGCGGTGTTGTTCTCGAAAATGTTTGCCCACACAAGCGCGCTGGACGAAACCGGAATGCTGGTCGTCGCCTGAATGGCGTTGGGCGTACCGGCGCCGGCGTCGGATGCGACGATGAAGGAGAAAGGCAGGTCCGCAACGCGAGTCCAAGAGCCGGCACCCGAGGCGCCGATCTTCATGTACACGCCGTTATTGGCAGAGACGGGATCGCCGATCACCCACGCCGAGGAATGGGCATCGTGCGCGAGATCAGCATCGAGGGACGCTTTGCTCGTGTAGATCAGCCCACCGTCGGACAGAAAGGCGTTGATGATTCCTTCGTAGCCGGTCAGGAGCCGGCGAACATCTGACTTTTTGACTTCGTGCGCTCCCGAAGACGGAATGCCATCGGTTTCATAATCGCGGAAGACTTCATTTGCGGTGACCATAAAGGCTCCATCTGAGGGACTGGCGCGTCATCACGACGGGCCGGGCGCGCTTGCCTAAGGCGCGAATCAGGCTTTGAAGCTGTCGCCCACCTCCTCGAGGTATCGCGCTATTGCCTCTGTCGTTTCCTCAGAGCCTGTACCGCCAGCATCATCGCGGATGCTTTCGGCGATGGCGTAGAGGGTCGCCCTGGCTTCGCCCCGTGTCAGGACACCCTTGGCGATCAGAACGTCTGTAAGGCGCGAAGCGATCTCCATTCCGAGGAACATTGTGGATCTGGCGCAGCGGACAGCTTCCGCAGCAGCGAGGAAATCAACGCCGGGCATCTGCTTCATAACTGATCCTTCGCCGGGTTTTCGAAGCCTGTTGAGGATCAAACTAGCATGGGCGAAGCAGGGGGCCCGTCACGCCGTGACGCGAGGAGCGGCGGAAACAAAATGCGCCGGGTCGAGGTTTTTCGGCTTTTCTTTGCTTCAGCCGGGAATTTCGTTTCGGCAAAAAAATTATGCGCATGCCTTGGGCGCGGGTGGACAGACGAGGGCGGTTTTTAAGTCTCGACCTCCCCCCCTCCCTTGATGACGGTGAAGCGCGGCGCGCGGCGGGATTGAAGGGCGTCAGATGGGTAGGTGTACTCTCCCGCCTCGAGTTCGTCCGCTGTGTCTCGGAACACCTGAGCCATTGGAGGCGCATCGGGCATGTTGGCAAAGCCATAAGCGGCGAGGGTCAGAAGGGTAGCGAAGATCAGATCCTCCTCCATGCCTTCCCCGATCAGACGTTGGCAGACTGCGTCAATCTCCGCGTCGATGTATCGGGTCTGCTCTTCGTAGCTCATCACCATCTACCTGCGCGCTCCTGCCGCTGCTTCTCGCTGTCGTGGTATTCCTTGCTGACCGTCTGGACGTTGTTGATGTCCCAGAAAAGATCCGGATCACCACGATGTGGGATGATGTGGTCAGCTACTGGGCTGTTGCCTGCCGGGTATCGAGCAATGCACAGCGTGCCCGTCTTCTGGCAGGTATATAAATCGCGCACCCACACAGCCTTTCGAAGCGCCTTCCAGCGCCGGCTATAATACCAGGCGCGCCAGGGCTGGTTCTGGTCGCGCTCGCTGTGCCGAGCTTTCTCGTCGCTAGGTGATCTGCCGATCAAAGGCTTGAGCGTGCCGACCAGCGGCTTGATCATCTTGATCTTAGGCACTCGTTTCCTCCCAGGCACGCTCCCATTCCGATCGTAAGGACTCGAAGGTTTCCTCGGTGATAGGCAGCGGCAAAGACTGGTATTCGGTGCTGATCAGCTCCTCTCCTCTATAAGCGGAAAGCATAACCGTCTGGCTGTCCTCACAGAGATAGGCCTCGACATCGATCATCGGCGTTACCGTCATCTGCGTTGTCTGATCATCGGAAACTATCACGCGAGGACGTTGCCAATCGTCACGACGTGACGCGTACGAAGGGACTACGACGACGAGCGAATACAAGGGGAATTGCAAATCAGGCGCCGTTACCAGGCTTCGCGTCGCCAGAGGTTTCGTTCACCGCAGGTGTTGCTGAAGTTGGCGCTGCTGCAGGAGCGGATATCACCGGGAGTGTCGATGCAAGCGGTTGCGCAGGTTGGACCGGCGGAGGAGCAGACTTGGTTTTTGGCCGAGGATAGCCCCGGAAGAGGACCCGCAGGGCCGTGCCAAATGCAGAGGTAACAACAGAGATGGATATGAAGGTGACGAGGATCAGAATCGATCCGCCGGAGGTCTGTGGGTCGATCCAAGCAATGGCGAGGAGACCCAGCAGGAACCCGGATAATATCGGCACACCCCACCGTAGAAAAATCTCAGTCAAAATCGTTGGCTTTCTCTTGAACCTAATCGCCAATTACCAACAGGAGCTGAGCTCCTCGCCGGTCGAACCACTTCTGTGCCTTTAGGCGAAGGGCTTCTACGGACCAACCATTACTCCAAAGCTTCGGATCCCGTTCGATGTCTTCCACCCACGAGAACATTACAGAAAGGGCGGTCTCGTAGTCTTTAACATCAGAGAGATCTGCAACGAGGACGATTGCATCCGGTTGCCCCTTCTTTCTCGGTGGGGACCACGCGAGGAGGTAAGGCCCCAAACCATCCAAATCCACCCCCGCGGCGACGGCATCCCGCAGGGCTTTGTCTGCTGCCAGACTGCCATATTGATCGACGGCAATTCCGCAAGTTTGACGCTCAGGTGTCTTTGACAGCAGGAGCGCCGTTTCCCTGGATGCTACAGGCCAAACCGTCGCCATCTGCTCGGCAACTGGCTTACCAATCTGATCAAATGGCCTGATTGAATTCACGTACGCTTCACAAATCATCACCTGCCGGTCGCGGTCAAAATGGGAGGCACGTGATTTGAAGGCTAAGATTCCATATGCCGCGAAGTTCGTCGGAGGATAGTCGTCTGGGCCGGCAAACAGACGCGACGCATAAATCTCGCTGCCGGTATACGACGCTGTCGCAGTCCCGCCCGTCGCGCCCGTCGTACTGGGATGCGAGGTCATTTTTACATCGGTACTAGCCCTGAGGATGAGTGCCTCCGCCTCCTCGTGTGTCAGTATTCCGGTGACTGGCTTTCCTATGGATCTCTGAAATCGTCGGATTGCCGCAGCACTTTCAGCGCCTAAAACGCCATCAATTTCGCCCCTGTAAAGACCAAGGGTTCGCAATGCGTGCTGGATAGATCGGGAAGGATATTTGCCAGGATCCAGCTTGGAACCGTGCTCGAGCAGCTGCTTTGCTGCTCCGCCAACAAAAGCTCCAGCGGCCGGAGAGTGAGATGAGTTTTGAGCGTACGAATGTCCTGCGGCGGCTACAATAGTCCCCGCGAGAAAGTATATGCAGCAGAGCCCCCTGATCATCTGCTTCGACCCGCAAATTGGGAACACAATTTGGAAATATCTCAAAACTTCGTCTGAGTTTCAATCATCGACAGTAATCCAAGCGGGGTCATTTGTCGCCAATAACTGGGGTGTGGCTTACTTTCAGGGCGCAGGCACATCCCGCCCATTGCGACCGGCTTTGACCATCAGCTGCCATGAACTCGCATCACCTGGTTTGTCGCCATCTTCCGTGTTTTTCAGTGCAACCCAGGCACTCCCGCCATCGGTCACAATCGAGCCTTTGGCGTAAGATGCCGCGCGCTGCCAAACGCCGCAATATTTGATGCCACCGGCCTCCAGGGCATCGAGCCTTTTTGTGAGATCGGCGATCTGAGCGTCCCGAGCAGCGAGCGCCTGAATTGTCGCTTCCAGAATTCCCGAGCAGTGACGGATCATAAACTCCATGGATGGCGCCGATTTGAGACGCATCTCGGTAAAGCCCGCCGCCCTGATGGTTGCCTCGGCACGCCGATCAACGGCTTGGAGGAAGGCGGTTTCTGAGGCCGGCGTTCGCTTCGCCATTTCTCACCTATTCGCCGAGTTGAGGATCGTGCGCGCGGCCGCAAGCTGGCCCATCACGTGAGAACACAGCGCCGGCACTTTGCTCGGAAGCCTTACTTTTGCAGCAACGCTCTCGGTGTGAAGCACGGCGCCGAGCGAGAGAACCATGGTCAGTTCCTCGATCTTTGCCTGAATAGCTTCTTGGTAGCGCTGCAACGGGTCCTGAAGGCCGGTGACGATGTTGGAGCTGTATTCCGACAACAGGCGGTCGAATTCGGCCTGCGCTGTTTCCTCTGCTGCGATTGCGGGCGCGATGTAACCGGCCGATTGTTACCGCGGAGATTTCGTCTTGACGCGAGCGATGACTTCTTCGTCGTCGACGAAGCAGTCGAGGAAGTCGTTCCAGGCTTCAGGCGAACGGCGCGCATCGGCAAGCATTTGCCTCAGCTCATCGATGCCATCGTCGTTCAGTGCGGTGATTGTCTCATCGTCACCGTGTACGACGCTGATGATACTTCCATAGGTCAAATTGTCAGAATTGCTGACGATCGTCTCGAGGAGTTCCCGGTCTTCGCCGAGCATTTCGGCGACATGGTTGATGGTGAAGACATGGGTGACGGTGGCCATCAGGCGGCCTCGGCGCAGATGATTGCCCCAGGTGCCCAGTTCCACGGGAGCAGTTCGTCGAGCCTATTGATCTTGTGATCGTGAATGCGGTCGAGCACGTCGGCCAGATAGGCCTGCGGATCGATGCCGTTCATCTTGGCCGTCTCGATGATCGTCATGGCACGCGCCAGGGTCTCCGCGCCGGTGTCAGCGCCAGCGAAGAGCCAATTTTTTCTTCCGATTCCAATTGGACGCAGGGCCCGTTCGGCGGCGTTGTTATCCATGGCGACGCGACCGTCTTCGAGGAATAGGCAGAACGAGTGCCAGCGGCTCAGGCCGTAACGGAAGGCGCTCGCCAGATCGCCCTTGCCCGGAATACGGGTCAGTTGCGCTTCAGCCCAGACGCGCAAGGCTTCGACCTTTGCTTTGCTGTGCTTCTGACGAGCAGCAAGGCGGATATCGGCAGGCTGGCCTGCAATGTCGCGCTCGATGTCGTAAAGCGCGCCGATACGGTCGAGAGCCTCGCGCGCGATCTCGGATTTGTTCGAGGTCCAGATATCATGAAAGTCACGTCGCCAATGCGCCCAGCAGGCCGCTTCCCGGAAGCGGCCTATGCCGTCCGCTCCTGGCTCATAAAGCTTCCCGTAGCCTTTGTAGCCGTCAGCTTGAAGGATGCCGCTTGTCTGCCTGAGGTGATGGTGGACGTGCTCTTCCTTCCAGTCGGGAGCAAAGTAGTAGACCGATCCCGGTGGAGCCGCGCCCGCCCAGGGACGCTGATCGCGGACATACGTCCAGATCCTGCCTTTCTTCACGCCTTTCCCAAGCCCTTTGTCTCGCCGAGAGCGATCCAGCACCCGGATTGGGGTGTCGTCGGCATGGAGGAGGTCACTGCCCATGATCGCGGTCTCGATCCGCTCGATCAGGGGCTGGAGCACCTGCATGGCGCGGCCGCACCAATCGACCAGCGTGCTGTCCGGAATGTCGGCGCCCATGCGGGCGAAGATCTCGTTCAGGCGATACAAAGGCAGGTGATCGTCGAACTTCGAGACCAGAATGTAAGCCAGAAGCCCAGCACCTGCCATGCTGCCCGGTATCGGACGGCTCGGCGCCGGCAACTGCACCATCTTCTCGCAGCAACGGCAGGACTTCTTCAATCGGGCGACCTCGATGACCTTCATCTGCGCAGCGATCATGTCGAGGATTTCGCTGGCGTCCTCGCCGACAAGGCGCAATTCACCGCCGCAATCGGGGCAGCAGGTACCCGGATCGAGTTCTTTGCGCTCGCGAGCTGCCTTTTCCGATACCCGCGGACGGCGGCGCATGGTCTTCTCGGGCGTGCTTGCCACAGGCGCGGCAGGCACTGCCGCATCGACCTCATCGAGCGGCTTGGTGCTGTTTTCCGCTGCGGCGATTAAAAGATCCTCCAGCGCCAGTTCCAGCTGCTGGATTTCCCGCTCGATCTTTTCCGAGGACTTGCCGAAGACCTGTTTCTTCAGCTTGGCGATGCGCAGTCGCAGTTCCCCGATCAATTGGTCGTGCGCCTGCAACGTCGCCGACATCTTCGCGTTGTCCGCCTGCAAGGCGGCGATCATCGCCTTCAGGAAGGCCGGATCGTCGGGAAGATTTTGGCTCGCGTTCGACATGATCCTGACTACCATAGGTCAGGACGAGTATCCATAAAAACAAGCAGATTCAGTGAGATAAAATCAACCGACACGCGCCGGCGGAGCGCCCCAGTTGGGCCGTCGCCAATCAATCCCTTCCCAAAGCATGGCCAGTTGCGCCGTTGTCAGCCGGGCCGTTCCATCGGCTGCTGAAGGCCATGGAAAACGCCCCCTCTGCAAAATTTTATAGTACAGGCAGAAGCCCTGGCCATCAAAATACAGGAGTTTCAAACGATCGCCCCGTCGTCCTCGAAACGCGAAGACTGCACCTCCCGTCGGCTTCTGGCGCAGCACATCCTGCGCAAGCGCAGCCAAACCTTCCACCCCTTTGCGCATGTCCGTGGCTCCGCAGGCGAGATACACTCGAACACCGGTTCCTGGTCCAATCATGCTGCTTCAACCGCCCGGATGAGCCGAGTGAGGACGGCGGCATCGACGCCACTGTCGAAGCGAAGACTGCGCCCATCGTTCAACCGCAACTCGATCATTGCAGGCCCGCGCGCAACCTCCTCACGCACCAGCGGGGCGCCATGCAGGGCGGCCGTGTCTACGGGAACGAAGACCGTATCTGCCGTGGACGGCAACAAACCCTTCTTCTTCAGCTCATGCCGCCAGGCGTAAATCTGCTGCCGGCTCACATCGTGCCGATGGGCAACCTCAGTGACCGTCGCACCGTCGAGCCCAACCGACATGACAATGTCGAGCTTCTGCGCGTCACCCCAACGCCGCCGCCGTTCCTGACCAAGAATTTCGACACGCATCCCATACCTCGCCTAAGACACGTCGCTAACGACGTCGTTAATGACGTGTCTTAGGTCATCAAGGCGCTATCCGGCAGGCGGTGCCAATCGGGTGCTTACGGCGCGATCTGAGCTCCAAGCGCATCCACGTCGCTGTGCGTGACGGATGGGGCTTCACCAAGCCTTTGATTGGCCAAGAGCTTCCCGGCTTCCTGATGCTGGCTTTGCACCTTATCTCTTTCGACCTTGGAGGCCTTTAGCTTCTCCGCCGCAGCCGCGATCTCCGCCGGCCGTTGCGGCAGGCGGAGGATCCGGAAGAACGTCTCAAAGTCGCTGCTCTGAAGATCGACGGGATGATCGGATGCCGTTGCCATGGTCAAATTGCTCTCGTTGATTTCGAAGCAATTTACCACCGCCCCAACTTTCGACCCGTCACGGGGTGACATCGCGGAACGTGCGCAGGATCAGCCGATGGAGGGCCTCCTGCAGAGCGGAGTCGTCGCCGTCGTCCCACTCTCCGATTTCGCCTTCTTCGAGCAGCGCGTCACGAACCAACTCACGAGGCAATCTCAAGCGGAAGATCGCCAGGTCATCGCGGCGTCGGGCGCGAAGGTCACGCTGTCGTTCCGCGGGTGTTTTCGCTGGTCGAGGTGAAACCATGCCGTGTCTCATCCAGAAACTAATTCTGCGAGAGACTGTCAGCGCCGGCCCCTTGCGGGCTTGTGAGGGGCTCAGACACTCCCCCCGGCGGGCATCCGATGATGTTTTCACGAAGCCAAGCGACATATCGATCGAGAGCCGGGCCGATGCTCTCGCCGGTCGACCGCCGGTAGGCTTCTCGTGTCGGTTCATGGCTGATGGCCCATGCCAGTGCGCTGTCGATCATGCGACGTTCCTTTCACGCTGGAAGGCCGCCGGCGCTATGACCTTGGCCGGCTCGGGATAGCGAGGGTCGATGTCGGGCATGGTCCGAACGATGATAGGCGTCAGGTCGATGATCTGCGCTGTAGGACGAGTCTCTGCCCAGGCAAAGAGGTCGAGTTGATGCGTCTTCATGCTGCCATCCTCCGAAGGATCTCGGGCGTCATCTTCCGTTCGCGAAGCAAGCGAAGTGCCTCACGGTGTTTGGTCGGGTCGGGGATGTGGATTTTGATCCAGATACCGAAGTCACATTCCTGAGAAGGGATGTCTTCTCGCGGATACGTAACCTCTCTACTCTCAGAGCAAGAACCTTCTTTCAGAGGTTCGTCTTCAAAGGTTCTATTCATAGATTTACCCGCCATTTTTGTCGGGTCATGATCCGCCAATTTTGTCGGGTCGTGACTACGCACGGATGTCGGGTCACTTGCTGAGTGATCCGCCAATTTTGTCGGGTCACTTCTCTGGCCGTACTGCCGTCTTCGCTCTCGCTCTTCCGCCCTCTGCTCCCGCAGTCCGTCTACGTAATCCAAGATTTCAGCTACCTTCGATGTAGAAACTCGGAGCCGGTAGAAGTTGGTTGTGGTTCTTCCGCGACGGGTTATAGCAAGCCAGCCCGAGGCAGCGATGCGAGGGATGGTCCGCTCCACCGTACGGACACTCAGCCCGAGTTCATCCGCAATGAACTGGTGGCCGGGATCGCACCGACCGGTTTCAAAGTTGAGGCAGTCCAGGATCAGCAAGAGGATCTGCTTTGCTGTCCGGTTCATCCTGCTATCGCGGTCGCGGCGGATCCAGGTCGCGAATTCAGCTTTTGAAGCCGTGCACTGCTTCCTGGCGGCTTCGTACCTGGCGCGGATATCTCCCGGCCACTCTGCCTTATCCTTGATCCGTTCCGCTATTTCACGCGGAAGCAGCGGTATCGAATAGTGATCGTCCTCGATGATCATCCGAAGACCTTTCTGCACAGCCGGAACTTCTCGGCCATGGCTGCGGCTTCACAGGCCTGCAGACACGTCAGTCCGAACCGTTGCTTCAACGCCGGCACGATCGGCCGCGGTGGGGGATTCTGGTCGGCAAGCCACATGGCAGCCTGCTCGACCTGGGCGGAATGTTCATGCTCGGGAGGTGTAAGGGGGCTCATAGGCCGGACCCTCCATCGAGACGGCCGATGCTGTTATCGCCCTCGTCTCCGTTGTGATCCTGCTCATCGCCGTTAGGCTCGATCGGATCGTCTTCCTCCTGCTCCCCGTCGAGCGGAGTCCCATATTGACCGTAGGAGGCCTCTGGCGCCGTCCATCCAAGGCTTGGCTCTTCGTCGAAGCCGTCCTCGATGTCGCAATCGGTATCGATGGGGTCGAGCAAATCGATCAACTCCGCGATCTTTGCTTCGAGACCTCGACGAACCCGAAACAGGTCCATGTCGACCACGTTCTGAGAGGCGCTCATTGCATCTCCTCCCGAATTTCATCGAGGCGTTCACGGACGAAGTTGAGCTTCTCCTCGATCTCGCTGGACAGCGCCTGAAAAGCATTCGTTTCGTTCATCATCAGACCGTGGGCGGCCAAAAACACAGCTTCGTTGAGGTATGCGACAGTGCAGAGGACGTCCTGAGCCTCACCGATCCTCCGGGAGAATTGGGATGGTGTAGCGCCGGCCGTGGTGGTATTGCTGGTATCGTTCATTTTTCAGTTCCTTTGGATGGGGATGGGATTGAACCGCGGCTCGGGGAAGTTGGCGCTTCCGCCGGGCCGTTCTTTTGGTTGGGGATTGCGATTATCGCCGCGTCACGTCTGGCGGAGGCACTTGATCCATGGAAGGGGCTGCCTCCCATCCGATAAGGCCAGAGGGCGCATTTTACCGACACGCACTTGCGAGCTTCCGCGGCGTTTCCTCCGCAGCAGTCCAAGCACTTTGCGCGTATCGCCTTTATCGGGCTTTCAGGCGTTTCCAGCTGGCGAATTTCCGCCAGTGGAATTTGACGAGGGTCTTTCCCGATCAGTTGGCCCGCATCTGCCTCATAGGGCGAAACTTCAAGGAAAATCCGACGGTCGAGCGGCTTATTCATGCGGCCCTCTCTGAGGTCGAGCGGACGGGCTTTGACAGACGCTCCGCCGCCCAGGCATCGAGATCATTGACGTGATAGAGCGGGATGCGGCCGGCGTGCTGCATAGCCGGGCCTCCTCCGACTGTCGCCATCTTTGCGAGTGTGGCGAGGGCTACCGGGATGCCGTGCTTGCGCAGCATGTATTCGGGCACCTCGGACCGCCGGAGCCGCGGCTTCTCATCGTTCATCATTCTTTAATTCCTTTCCAGATATTTGTATCGCACCTGTGCGATAACTGGATTAAGTCGTAAACATATGGTTAAGTCAAGCGCCATATCGCACACGTGATATTATTTGGGGAAAACCGTCAGATGGCTAAGAAGGCGCGTGTCCGCGACTACGATCAGTTCATAGTACGACTGCCACCTGGTATGCGCGATCGCATCAAAGACAAGGCCGAACGGGCTGGGATGTCGATGAACGAAGCGATCGTATGGTGCCTCGAAAGAGAGTTCCCAGCGCCGGTAACTCTAGAGGACCGACTCGAGGAGCTGGCGACCATGGTGTCGATGCTTACGGACTCGAAAGACACCTATTCGGGGGTTGTGCATCTGATAGCGGAGATCGAAGAGACATTGGACGCCATCGGGACAAAAGGCGGCATCCCAGCTGACACTAAATTCAGCGACATGGTCAGGGAGCGCCTAGATTACTGGCGCGAAATAGAACTCGATAGCTGGCGCGACAGGAATGAAAGCCCGTTCGATGACGCTAACTGGACTTCAGTCGAGGAACCGCCGGAGGGCGATCCATTCCCAAATTTGCCGGATGACGAGATGAAGAAAGACTAAGCCCGCCGCGGCAGCTCAACGACCTTGGCGGCTTTCCCGGTCATCATTCGGTGGACCTCGCCAGAAACCTTGTTTGCTGCGGCAATCAACACGCTGTCGAGATGATGTACATAGCGTTGCGTGACGTTGCCGGCTGAATGGCCCAGGAGGGCGGCGATCGTTATTTCGGTGAAGCCTAGATCACCGGCAACAGACGCATAGCTGTGCCTGAGAGTGTGAGAAGTGACCCCCGCGAGGCCTGCTTTCTTCGTGAGGCGGCCTATAGCCTCATCTAAGGACGTGTAATGCCCCTCCTCGCTACGTGGCCCGGGGAGAACGTATGGATTTCCTGCCTGCCTCGGCACCGTCGAGAGAACCTCGAAAACTGGCCGTCCTACCGGCCGAATTGAGGCGTCCTCTTTTGAATCGTCGAGGCGGAAGCAGCTACCCCGCTCGTCGACCTCTGACCATTTCAAGCCAGCGATTTCACTGAGCCTGAAGCCGGTAAGCAGGAACAGCTTTGTCCCGACGATACCTTGCCATAACTCGTCATCTGCAGCGTCTAGGGCCTTGCCTAGCTCCCGGTACTCTTTCGCGTCTAAACGCCTCGTACGCTTGCCCACGGCGGGTTTTTTGATGCCTCGAGCAACGTTGTGAGGAACGATGCCCTCCGAGGCGGCATAAGTCAGAATCGCGCTCAGGAGCGTCACTGATTGGGAAGCCGTGCCGGCGCCGCCGGTTACGATCGCTCGCCCTCGCACCTTACCAGTCTTCTCATCCGCCGCGGTTTTGCCCGTGGTGATATCCCGCATCATTTTCACCGCGTCGGCGGCTGTAAGGTCCTGCACGAGCTTGTTGCCGAGAAGCGGAATGATGTGCCGGTTTGCCCTCCCCTTGTCGACGTACAGCGTCGATGCCTTCTTCGGCTTGCCACGCTTCCCGAAGATAAGCCCCTTCTCGGCTGCTTCGAAATAGGTCTCGCATAGGTCTTTGACCGTCAGGGACTTCCGGCGCGTGGCGCGATCGAGCTGAGGATCTTCACCGCGTGCCACGTCACCCAAGACGGCTTTCGCTTCCTTGCGGGCCTCTTCGACTGTCAGCGGCCCGTGCACGCCGATCTTGAAGCGTCTGGTTTGCTTTCCTGCACGATATTGGGCAACGTAGGTTTTGCGCCCGGTAGGCCAGACACGAACACCGAAGCCGGGAAGCTCATCATCCCATTCGAAATAGTCCTTCTCGCGGGCCTCAAGGCCGTCGACCACCTTCTTTGTCAGCTTCGCCATTCCGGACACCTCACACGCTACAGGAAGCACATAGGAAGCAGCAGGAAGCAAATTCGCGGAAATTGGGGAAAGACCGTTGTAATTTGCGGAAACGCTTACCTCTTGATCTGCATATCAAAATCAAAGTGAGGTAAACAAGAGGAAGCAGGCGAAAAGGTATAAGGGCCGCATTCCGATTCCAAAGGTCACAGGTTCGAATCCTGTCGGGTGCGCCACTTCCGTACAAAACTGGGCACTGCTGCCATGATGACGCTGTTCTTCGTCATCACAAGGCGCTCAAGCTCGCTCTTGCGACCGTGAATTCTGATCTCCCCGTCATCAACTTCAACCTAATCGATCACGGCGCGTAAATATGCACGGCGAAACGGCACAGGGCCGTTCGCGATGTTCTCGCGCATCAGGGCGGCGAAGCGGTGATCTCATCTTCAGGCGTCTCCGCTTGCGATCAGCGCCTTCCGGGCGGCACCAAACGCATCGTGCAGCGCCTTGTGGCCTTCGAGCCCCTCTATGGCGTAGTTATTGAGAAACTGGCGTCCGGCGAAAAACTGGCGGTCGACCGGGGTCAGTTCGGCTTCCGCGCAGACCGCCTGCCATTGTTCGGCGATGGTTGTGATCTGGTGTTCGATCAGCGCGGTTGCGTCCGCCTCTTTCAGGTGGTAATCCGGCGCGGCCGCAAGGCAATTCGCCAGCGTGCTGGCGCGACCCTCGCCCTTGATCAGCATGGCCTGTGTGGCTTCGGTGCCCGTGCGGCTTTGCGGGCAGATGTCATAGGCGGGCGTCAGTGTCATCATCTTGCCGTCCCAAAATGCCGCGTGGTTACGGGCATGGTCGTCGGTGTTGCCGCACAGCACGTTGAAGCAGATACGCCCGTAGAGCTCCTTGAGCGTATCCTTGGGGGCAGTGAAGCGATGGCGGATCAGCTCCGCCAAATCCTCATAAGAAGCATAGCGGGCCATCATCTCATCAAGGCCCAGTATCGTCAGCGCCGAGACCATCGCCTGCCGCGTCCAGCCCTCCTTGGTGTGCCTGCGGTCAAACCGCTCTATCAGCAGCACGTCCTTATGCGCGGCACGGGTTATCGATACGGATGCCACGTCGAGCCCGCTGGCGCTCGCCAGCCTCATCGCGATGAATTCAGCCTTCACGACGCTGTAGGTGTCGTTGCTCGCCGAGAATTTAGCGATGAACTTCTTTGTGTCGTCGTTGATCAGCGCCTTGGGGCGCGCGCCGCCGATCGAGGTGCCGTGGTTGAGGGCCTGGGCGAGCGCCGGGGTCAAAGGGACGCCCTTTTCGACGAGGGCGGCCGCTTCCATGAGTTCGTCGAGCGATGCCTGCGCGGCACGGCGGGGGACATATTCTGTCGCCGATGCCTGAAAATCGAGGGCGCCCGTCCGGTCGGAGCCTGAATGGAGCAGGTAGGTAAGCTCGCTGATCTCCGGCACGCCGTCAGCGTCGGGCTTCTTGCCCGTCAGCCTGTTGATGATCACGCGGCGGCCCCACGCATCGGGCGATCCGTCACGAATGCAGCTCGCCATCTGCAAGCCGTTGATGGGCGCAATCGCGCCTTCCTGAAGGGGAAGTTCGGGCTCATAGATAGGAATGGCGGACTTTCGGCCGCGGTAGCTGGCGCCGTAGTTAAAGAGCAGGCGCTCGCCCTCTTGGAAGAGGCGGCCTGCCACAACCGGTTCTGTTGCGCCGGGTAGCCAAATCCAGACAAAGGCTTCGGTGGCGTCCGCCTTAGAAGTCATCATCAACCTCCTTCACCGCGTGCCGGACGCTTTTGGGCAGCAGGGTCAGTTTTTCGTCGAGGCGGGCATTTTGCATCTGGAGCGTGCGCTCGTCATAGTCGAACAGACGCACGCCGACGAGTGAGGCGACTTCGAAGACGATGCCGATCTCGGGCCCCGGCGCGCCTTTTTCGATGCTGGAAAGGGTCGTGCGGCTGATGCCGGCACGGTCGGCCAGTTCCTGCGCCGTCAGGCCGCGTTCGGCCCGGCCGATGCGGATCAGCTTTCCGAGCATGGTGAGTGCCTGGCGGGTCACTCTTGAATAGCTTCTCGTGCGGGGCAATTTTGTTACCTTTTTGTTCATTCAGATGGACGTAAGGCAGTCTCATGTCCATAATTTTGTACAACTGTGCCATGGCGCTGGGGGCAAAGTCAAGTTTTGTTCATTTGCTTGGTCATAAAGGCGCTTCGTGTTCATAATTTTGAACATTATAGTTCTTAGGCGGCAGGGCGCGACCGCGGGGCGGTCGGGCTCTAGGCTTTGCCCGAAGCCTCGGTCGCGAGTCTCCGCCCGTGCGGGTCACGATCCTTCGCGCAAGGTTTAAGGAGGGCTCGGGAGCCTAGCACCAAAGCAGGCCTGTGCTTCGCTGTTTCCGCCGCCACCCCTTCCGTTGGTGAGGGTGACGGACGGCTCCAGACGAAGCAGGCAAATCGTCAGAATATGAAAACGAGAATAGCGCAAGCCTTTGCTTGCTCTCGCCAGGAGGAATCACCACTATTGGCCGCTACGGGGGGAATCAATGAGCCTGAACATAAATAAAAGCTACAAAGTGCGAGTCAAAATACCCTGGATCGGGGAGCATATTTCGAAACTCACGCCTATGCTTTTACCCATTCCGACAACTTAAGAGCTCGGGTTGCCGAGTTATTTGAGGAAGACAAGTTTCATCCTGTCCGGCGCGCCATATTTCTCAGGTCCATTCTGGACACATAGGTTACGGTTTATTCCTGAGACATAGGTAACACTTTGTCCGGGATCGACCGGTTCGAAGCTGGGGCAGCGGTGATTACTGCTAGTGCCCCGTTGTCGTCCCTCCACCCGCCGGCTCGATCATCGCTCCGACCGTCACGACGCGTCTGGCTGCCGTCGGCCCCCCAAAAAAGCCGAAGGCCATTTGCAAGATAGGTCAACTCTACCCTCTTGGCTTTACCGCGAGGCGTGGCTCTCTCAATTGAAGGTGTGCACTCTCAGTTTCAGGCCGCCGTCTGCCTGTTTCTCGAACACATGGGTTGCGACCCCAGCCCATGGCTGGTCAGCGCCTTTCGCGTCTTTGCCCTTGGCCGACCATTTCGCCGTGCCGATCAGCAGGTTGCCCTCGCCTTGTGCCTCGATCAGTTCAAGCTTGTGACCTGTCACGCCCATACCGAAAATGCCGCCAAAGAATTTCTCAACTCCGGAAGGCCCCCTGATCACGTCATGGGTGGCAGGCAAGAAAATAGCGTCGTCCGTGTAGAACGCCGCGATGGCTTTTGCGTCCGCATTGTTGAATGCTGCGTCCCACGCCGAATAGGCGGCCTTCACTTCGTCGCCCGGGTCAGCCTTGGCAGAGGCGAGCGAAAAGAGGCAAATACCGAACGCGACGAAAATGGCAGTGAGTAGTCTAGCCATGGCATCCTCCCAAAAAGGATGGCGGCATGGAATGTAGATGCCGTCTTGCACAGAATACGCGCCGCTTGCCGAAGTGTTAACCCACCCATTTGGGTAGCACTATTCCGATAGCGCGGACGATCTCTAATCAGGGGGTCGCCACGAGGTGGCAGATCAAACCGGGCGCGACTGGACTCTTGTCAGGTACGAAGTGTTGCCGAGAACAAGGATTACCGGGCGACGGGGCGCGGCTCGTCCGATGATAGATCACAATGGAATCGGAACGCCGCAGGCCGAGCGTGCCGGCGGAAAGACCGCGCTGCCGTGGCAGCTCAGGCAGGCCAGAGGTCAGTTTTCCCTTTTTTTCCTGGCGGAGATGGTCTCGCCCGCCCACGATGAACAAGGTCTGGCTGAGAGGATGTGTGCGCCACGCCGCGCGAGCGCCAGCGGAGAAGGAGATGGAGACTGCACGCAGCAGCTCGGATGACCCTCCTTGTGGGCCGTCACCCGTCATGTTGCGCGTGAGGGTGAGTCCGTCCTGTTGAAGGTGGTCGTGGCACATCGGCAGAGATTTATGCCGTCCGGGGTCGAGGGTCAGATTGCTCGAAGGTGAAGGAGGTCAGGAGATTTGTGACAATATTGGTCGCCTTCTCCTTCACCAGCGTTTCGGTCCATTCATTCGTTCCTCTCAGCCTGAGGTCGCTGTAGATGCTGTCTACCGCACCCTCTTCGAGACGCTTTATATGTGCCGTGAAGGCGACTTCACCATGAGATTGCTAGAGGTCACGGACGACCATGCGGAGGATTTCCTGCATTGCGATCTGCCATGCCGTCGTGCTTGCCTGAAGTTCGAGCCTATCGTCTGCCACGGGATTTCCTGCATTGGGGGATTACCTGAGTGCGTGGTGAAGCCGGCGATCACGCCGGTTTTGCCCGCCTCGTGATGAGAGCCGAGGTTGCTCTCGCACGGTCATCCGACTCTTTTGCCAGCCGGGCCTCCCGCAACCGAGCCGTCTTCGCGTCGCGGGCCTGCGCTACGAAATCTTGCTCTTCCACTGCCTGGCCTCTGGCAAAGAACTGGCTTTGTACCTTGTTGAAAGCGCTTTCCGCCCGTTGACGAGTCTTACTGAACGTCTGTGCCATAGGTTTCCCTTTCTCGGGGTCGGCCGTTCCATCGGCCAAAAAAAAAGCCGGGCATCACGCCCGGCCTTAGTTGAATCATGCCCTCGACAGTGCCAGTACATCCGTGGTCAAGGAGAGCAGGTACCGATATTAGGCAGCCTGGAGATTGCAGGCCGACATCTTGCCCGACTTATTGTCGCGCTCCAGCTCGTAGCTGAGCTTCTGGCCTTCGACAATTTCGCGCATGCCTGCACGTTCGACAGCCGAGATGTGGACAAACGCGTCAGCGCCGCCGTTATCCGGCTCGATGAAGCCGAAGCCCTTGGTAGAATTAAACCATTTAACTGTGCCAGTGGTCATGATGAACCCTTTCGTAGCATTGGTGATCGACCGCGATGTTGGTGACATCGTGGATGGTGATAGCGATTTTTTTTAAAGGAAAGGTTCGTTCAGGCGCGGTGCCAGTCGCGCGGTAACCAAAGCTCAGCAAGAAAAAGATCGATAAACGTCAGATAGTGGCTTGCAGTCAAAATGTCAACCAGTAGTTTTGATGACGTAGCGCTTAAGGCGGTCACCGGTGCGGCGAAGTTAAGCGCAAACTTTCATTCGCTCACATGCAGGACCCGTTCGCCATCAATCCTGCGCCGGCTCCCACAGCTCGACTGGATTGCCTTCGGGATCATGAATCCGGGCAAAGCGACCTACCTCCGAGTTCCATTCATTCCGCGTTTCCACCGCGATTCCACTTGCCGTCAGGCTGGCCACCAGCCCATCGAGATCATCAACGCGGAAATTGACCATCCATTGTTGTTCCGCTCGACCGAAATAGTCGGTGTCCTTCGAGAAAGGACCAAATATCGTCATCCCGGCCTCCTGCCGCCATACCGACTTGTGCAGGTCGTCAATACCGAGATGCTTTTGATACCATTCGGCCAGGCCAGCCGGGTTCGCCGCCCTGAAAAACAGACCGCCGATTCCAACGGCTTTCGGCATAGAGCTCTCCTCATCTTGATTCGCGTTCGAAGGCGAATACTGGGTGATCAGGTCAATCGTCTACTACGGCCCGTCTGACGACATGCGACGGCTTCACGAAGCCGAGTATTTGACCGTTACGCCGCGCTGCCGAAAGTAGGCCTGCATGAGCTTCCTGCCAGAACGGTTGTTCTGCACGAGCCTCGCCGGGTCAAAGACGGCCTCTTTCAACCCCTCGCGCGTCAACGCTGCCTTGAGAGTCGCGATATGCGTGTCGATGTCGGCATTGTCCGCTTGGAGCGATTCATAAATGCGGTTTATTGCATCTGCGACGGTCGGTTCGCTCACCATTGCACTCCTGTTGTTGTTGTTGTTTGGCGCTGGCGCTTACCACATTTTTTGGCTTGACCCTAGAGGACGCTCTGTTTCCAACAGCATGACGTCATTGACGATCTAAAGGAAGCGACCCCTCGACGTCCAAGCCCTCCTGTTCATCAATCAGCATCCTGAATGCAGCTTGGGGAGGTTGCCCGGGCTTCCCGGTTGCACTGACGACGATGTCTTCTTCGGCCGGTCGGTTGGTCCGTCGGGATCGAACGCCAGCGGCCAGAGGTTATCGGCGGTCGGTGGCTCTGCCGACTACGCTGAAGGGCTCGGTCGCGGCGCCCACGCGATGCTATGTAGCCCCGTCGTCGTCTGTACCGTCAGGAGAGATCGCGTGATGAACGACTGTCTCAGTCGACCGCCTCCAGCGTTACGGTAACAGATCCCGGGCGATCGAAGATCGAGACGTCGCCTGCAACCTTGCCGAGAACAATGATGCCGGGTGAAGGGACGCGGCCGGTCCGATAATAGATCACAAAGTGATCGGAACTCCACAGGCCGAGCGTGCCGACGGAAAAGTCGCGCTGCCGTGGCAGCTCAGGCAGGCTGGAGGGCAGATTTCCCGTCTTTTCCTGGCGGAAATGGTCGGACATGTCGATCGTCAGTGGCAGCATCTGCGCTAGGGACTTGGCAGCTTCGTTGTCGGCGAGGTCCGCGGTAACCTCGCCCCATGCAGAAGAAATTCGGATGCGTTCTTGAGGCATGACGGGTCCAACCACTCCCAGTGCGATAACAGCAGAGCCCAACATTGTTTTCAGCATTCGTTCGTCGCTCCGTTTCGTCTGCGGGACAGACTTCCATCCAGACCGTTCGTAAGGTCTCCGCCGCCGCCTGAAGCGCAGCCAGTTCGCGCCACTAGCGGTGCCGGTTCTACTCTCGAACGCCCTTGCCGTAGTCCTCGTCGGACACCTTTTCCATCCACGTGACTGAGCTTCCATCGAGCGCCTCGGCCACTGCGAAATGCGTCATCGGCCCGGTGCTGGAGGCGCCATGCCAGTGCCGGATCAGCGGTGGGATCCATACCACGTCTCCCGAACCTACTTCCTGAACTGCCTCACCTTCCTTCTGAACCAGGCCGCGCCCGCTCACGATGAACAAGGTCTGGCCGAGAGGATGTGTGTGCCAGGCCGTGCGAGCGCCGGCGGAGAAGGAGACGGTTGCCCCGCCAATGCGCGCGGGAGCGTCGGCTTGATAACGGCCCGAGATCTGGACGGTACCTGTGAAGTACTCCTCCGGAGCTGACGCAGAACCAATTCCGGCCGGAGTAATCTTCAGATCTGCCTGGGAAGCGCTCACCTGAGTTCCTTGCCTGTTATTGAGAACCTGCTTGAGAACGGGCACGGCGGACATGGCTCTCGGCCAACCGGCGTAGAAAGCGACATGCGCCAGTACTTCTGAAGCTTCTGACGGCGTCAAGCCGCTGTCCATCGCGCGTTTGGCATGAAACGGCAGTTGTTCCGGCTGACCAACCGCGATCAGAGCGGCGATCGTCACCAAGCTACGGTCGCGCGCCGACAGATCCGGGCGCTGCCACAGATCGCCGAAGAGCACGCGGTTGGTAAGGTCGGCCAGTGCTGCCGCCGTTGGTGCAACCGTGGTGCTGACCGTCTCGCTCCGAGCCGCCTCGGCTGCGGCTTCCAATTCTATGCGCGCCGCCTCGCTGTTCTTGACGGGTGCAATCTGGCGCTCATCGAAAACCTTCTTCGTCTCCGTCACGGCGGAGATCGCGTTTGGCCAACCGGAGTAGAATGCAAGATGAGTGATGAGTTCGCCGATCTCTCCAGGCTTCACACCGTTGTCCAGGGCCCGGCTCACATGGGCGCCAATCTGCGCCGTCTTGCCCGTCGAGACGATCGCCGAAAGGGTTACGAGGCTCCGGTCGCGAGACGGGAGCTCTGTTCGTTCCCAGACTTCGCCGAACAGAACATCGTCGGTGAAGTGGCCGAGACCCGGCGCGACGTCATAGACGGCCGGTGGAGCGATCTTTCGCCGCTCTTCCTGCGCCTCCACAGCGGTGGCGGCGAGAGCCGAGATAGCAATGCTTGCGGCAATGTACTTCATCTTCTTTTCCTCAAGCCTGTTCCAGGGTTGGCGGGACCACGTAAAACGCGGTTCTGCCGAATGATGCCGAGGCCGGTGGTCAGGAAGGCGAAGTCCCTCAGACCGGGCCGGCGTCTCCTGATTCAGAGGGTCAGGCAGCGTGATGGCGACAGCGGAGAGCTGACCGCTGACCGCCGGTCCAATGGCGCGGCTTCACCTAGGCCAGATGCTGCCCGAAGAACTTGGCGATCCGGTCGAACGGGATCTTGTCCATGCGGTCGTAGAGATCGGTATGGTTGGCGCTCGGGATGATCATCAGCTCCTTTGGCTCCGCTGCGGCGGCAAAGGCTGTTTCGCTGAAGTATCGCGAATGGGCGTTCTCGCCGTGGATGAGCAGAAGCGGGCGCGGGGAAATCTCGGCGATGTTGGTCAGGATCGGCATGTTCATGAACGACAGGGGCGTGGTCTGCGTCCAGGCATTGCCGGAGTTGACAGCGCGCGGATGGTAGCCGCGGGGCGTCATGTAGTAATCGTGATAGTCGACCAGGAACTGAGCCTCGCCTCCCTTGAGTACATTGTAGGGCGGCTGATAGGCTGGCCCGTTCTTCTCCGCGTCCGCCCAGCGCTGGCGGCTCAACTGCTCCAGCGTCTGCGTCCGCTGCTCCTGCGTGACACTGTCGTTGTAGCCTTTGGACATCAGACGGGTCATGTCGTACATGGTGCTGGCCACGACCGCCTTGACGCGCTTGTCAGCGGCGACGGCGTTCAGGGCCATGCCACCCCAGCCGCAAATGCCGATCACGCCGATCCGCTCGCGGTCGATGGTGGGCTGCAGTCCCAGGTAATCGACCGCGGCACTGAAGTCTTCCGTGTTGATGTCCGGCGAAGCGACGTTGCGTGGCTCGCCACCACTTTCACCGGTAAAGGAAGGGTCGAAGGCCAGCGCCGCGAAGCCGCGTTCGGCCATGGTCTGAGCGTACAATCCCGAAGATTGTTCCTTCACGGCACCAAAGGGGCCGGCGACCGCAAGAGCTGCTAAGGGTTGACTGCCGCGGTTCTTCGGCAGGTAGAGGTCGCCGGCGATCGTGATGCCGTAGCGGTTCTTGAACGAAACCTTCTGGTGATCGACGTTCTCGCTTTTCGGAAACACCTTGTCCCAGGCAGGGCTCTGGGCGAACGCCCCTGTTGCCGTCACAGCCGGGATCATGCTTATCGCCGCGACGGCGAGGCCTGTTCCCTTCATCAGGTTGCGCCTGCTGGTGTTGCAAACGTCGTCCGTGTCAACGTGCTCGCTCATGGTAGAATCTCCTTTGCCATTGGGGTAGTGGTGCAGGGACGGGACAGCTACGGCGCCGCCGGAATTCGATGTGAAGAGAGTGTTTTCCTGCTCATGATGCTCTCCTGGCCGAAAGCCATGCGGCGAAGGACGCCAGGGAAGAGCCGAACAGAAGCAGGGCGCTGAGCGAGAAGGTCGACCACCAGCCGAGAGCGTCGAAGAGAAGTCCGCCGAGAGACGCTCCGGCGGTGATGGCGAGCTGGATCACAGCGACCTGGAGTCCACCGCCTGCCTCAGCATCATCGGCAAGAACACGGCTCAGCCAGGTGCCCCAGGCCACCGGCGCTGCGGTCCCGAGCAAACCCCAACCGATGAGGGACATGACGACAGGGGTCCTCATCTCACCGATGCCAATCATTGCCAAAGCGATACAGGCCATGAGGAACGGAATGACGATGAGAATGCTGAACAGGCGATGAGTCAGCAGCCGGCCGACGAGCGATGTTCCGGCCACTCCCGACAATCCCATCACGAGAAGCATGAGCGAGAGCGTCTCGATGCCAAGGTGGGTCACCTGCTCCAGGAACGGCCGCAGATAAGTGAAGAAAGCAAACTGCCCCATGAACAGCAGCAGGATTGCTGCCATGCCCAATGCGACGGGTGGACGCGCCAGCAGCCGGAGGACGTTCCGGGATGCGCCATCGCGCCGGGGCGAAAGCGTCGGCAGGCTGATCCATTGCCAGATAAGCGCAAGCAAGCCCACGGGAACCACGAGAAAGAAGGCGCCGCGCCACCCGATATAGGACCCGAGGAGACTTCCCAGGGGTGCGGAGATGGTGGCCGCGATCGCATTGCCCGCATTGAGCAGTGCAAGTGCCTTCGGCACCTGGTCGCGGGAGACGAGACGCATCACGATCGACGTGGACATCGACCAGAAGCCGCCGATGGAAATTCCAAGCAGCGCGCGACCCAGCATCAGCATGGGATAGGAAGGCGCAAAGGTAACCGCGACCCCAGACAGCATCAGCAGAAACGTCAAGGCCAGCACGACCACGCGCCGATCGAGCCGCCGGGTCAGCGCGGCAATGAAGAGGCTGGTGAAAACCGCGAAGATGCCTGAGATGGAGATTGCCTGGCCCGCACTCCCTTCTGAAACACCGAGATCAGCGGCGATCGGCGTCAGCAGGCTCACGGGCATGAACTCCGAAGCGATCAGCACGAATACGCACAATGTCATGGAGAACACGGCGCCCCAGGCCCTGGGCCTGCTATGGATGTTCTCGTTGTAGGTCAGCGTCATGGTGTCGGTCCCGATTGGCATTCCGGTTCTGCCTCCGAGAACAAGATAATGCCGACGGACTTTGCGAACTATCCGTGCTAATCCGGATGGACCTATCGAAACTCAATATTAATCGAGGGGCGAGTGATGCAGCGCGAGGATATGAAGGATCTGCTTTGGTTCCTGGAGGTGGCAAGGGAGCAGAGCTTCACCAAGGCTGCGGCAGCGCTTGGAACGTCGCAGTCGACACTCAGTTACACGATCAAGCAGTTGGAAGCGCGCCTCGGCGTCCGGCTCCTGACGAGGACCACGCGCAGTGTGGCGACGACGGAAGCAGGAGAACGCCTGTTTCAGTCGCTTGCTCCCCGATTCCAGCAGATCGAGGCGGATCTGGTGGCACTCGTCGCCTTCCGGGAAAAGCCATCCGGCACGGTTCGACTTACGTTGTCAGATCATGCCCTTCAGACGACGGTATGGCCGAAGCTGAGCCGCGTCCTCTCAGACTATCCCGACATTCGGCTCGAGCTCTACAGTGACAACGGCATGCGCAACATCGTGGAGGAGCGCTTCGATGCTGGTGTCCGGCTCGGGGAGAGCGTCGACAAGGACATGATTGCAGTGCGGATCAGTCCGGACTGGCGTCTTCGAGCGGTGGCGTCACCGGAATACTTCACCAAGGACATGATTGCAGTGCGGATCAGTCCGGACTGGCGTCTTCGAGCGGTGGCGTCACCGGAATACTTCACCAAGCATGGCATTCCAACCACGCCGCAGGATCTGGTTGGGCATGTATGCATCAACATGCGCCAAGCAACATGGGGCGGGTTCTATTCATGGGAGTTCGAGAAGGACGGTCGTGAACTGCGGGTCAGGGTAGACGGGCAACTCAGCTTCAACTCTTCGATCACTCAGGTCGAGGCAGCCTTGGAGGGGTACGGAATTGCTTACGTCCCTGAAAATCTTGTCGAAGAACACCTCGCGGTGGGGAGACTCCGGGCCGTCTTGGACGACTGGAGCCAGCCTTTCACCGGCTACCATCTGTACTATCCGAGCAGACGCCAAATGTCTCCGGCAATGACCGTCATCGTCGAAGCACTCCGTCATCGGAGCTAGGAGGTGGAGAGACCCTGGGTCATCACTCCGGCAGCTGCCGAAGAAAGGTCTCACCGACGACGACTACGTCCATGAGAAAGGTGTCGGCTACGTGCATCGCATCTCGCGCGGGGCGGCCCCAAGCAGGATGTCGAGCATTCAACAGGGCGGTACTCGCTCATGAACTGGCCGCGCGCCCTGAAGAGCCGCGCCCCCTGAAGAATTGAGTAGCGGTACCAGCAAAGCGGTTGAAGAGGGCTCCCGCCGGATCCATCTCTACATCCATGGCAAAGCATAAACAGAACGTCGACTCCGAGCTTATCAAGACATGGTCACTCCCGACGTCGGTGACGCTCGGGTCGGCGGTTCGCGCCAAAGGTATCTTGCAGGAAATCCGCGCCCGGCTTCCTCTCGCAGTTCGGAAGGCACTGGTTCTTGAAAGCGCGGTCCTGACCATGTCGATGCCGGACACATCGAGAGCGATTTTCCGCGCGACCTCAGCATCCGTCACTGGAATGCTCTCCGACATGGAAAGCCTCCCGGTCATCCCCCGGGAGATCGAGGATATTCTGGCGATCTCGACATCGGAACGCCGCCGCTGGCTGCAAGATGGCCGTCTACCGTCGGCCGGAACGCGTACGGTCAAGCTGCGCGGGCGTGCGCGTCAGATAACCTTCCACGTATTCGATCCGGCCGTGGTCATGGACATTCTCGATCGCGGGGCCGTCGATGAATGGCGCGAAGACGATATTGTCGCAGTAGCCGAGAAACGTCGTCAGTCGGCCATGAAGGCGAAGCTGACGAGATCACTCAGGAAAAAGAAGGACAAGCCCGCGCCGAAGGATGGATCGACCTCGTCTCCGTTGCGCGGATGGGACGAGTTCGATGCCGACGGTTTCTTGAAATAGTCGACCGAAGACCGGGGAGTCCCGACGAACTACGAGGCAGCAGCAGCCGTTTGCTTCGCTGCTGATTGGGATGAGTTTCAGGGATACTCAGTTAACGGCGGCCTATGAAGTCACAACAATCGCGGTTGAGATTTCTTTGCCTTCATGGCGGTAACTGTGCGGAACGCTCGAGTCGAAATACACAGCGTCCCCCGTATCCAGCGCGCACTCCTTGCCATTCACATTGACTATAAGCCGACCGCTGAGCACGTAGATGAACTCAGCGCTGCCATGTTGATGCGGCTCTGAGGGCGGCGAATCGACCGGGAATTCGGCGTAGAACGCATCCATGCGGCGGTCAGAAGCGGGATAGTCCAGGCTTTCGAATAGAAAGGCTGGGTGCTTCTCGCCTGGCGGGCTAGGAAGTTTGAGACGCTGCTCCTTCCGGACAATCGCGATGAGCGGCTCCTCCTTATCCACATTGAAGAAATGATCGAGGCCGACGCCGAAAACCATGGCGATCCGAAGCAGCGTGGGCAGTGTTGGAAACATCTGCCCGCGCTCGATCTTCGAGAGCATCGCAGGCGAGAGCCCTGTATGGCCAGCCAACTGCACCAGTCCCAGCTTCTTTCTCAGGCGCAGGGCCTTAATACGAGGGCCGATTGCGTAGCGCTGGAGCTCGTTAGACAGCGTATCAGAGAGCACGTCGCAAACTCCTTTTCGTTTCGGGAAACTATCACAGCGACATTTGTCCTCACAAGAGAATTGCCTTTCTGCTCACGACAATTTTACTGGTAAGAAAACATGTTTTCACCACATGAAAGAACACGGTGCAATTCGCACCCGGTATCGAGAGGAGAAATGCCATGAAGTTGAATAGCCTTTTGTTCGCTGCAGCGATCACGCTAGGCAGTGTCAGCGCGTTCGCGGCGGACAAGGATGTCGTCGACACCGCCATGGAGGCGGGTCAATTCAAGACGCTGGGTGCCGCGCTCGAAGCGGCAGGCCTGGTCGCCACTCTCAAAGAGACGGGTCCGTTCACGGTCTTTGCTCCGACCGATGAAGCTTTCGCCAAGTTGCCTGCCGGTACCGTCGAAAACCTGCTGAAGCCGGAGAACAAGCAAAAGCTCGCTGAGATCCTCACCTACCATGTGGTCGCCGGAAAGGTCATGGCTTCGGACGTGGCGGGTATCGATGAAGCGAAGTCGGTAAATGGCAAAATGATCGACATCGAGGTCGAGGGCTCCAACGTCAAGGTCAACGACGCCGCCGTAACTGCTGCCGACATTGCTGCCTCGAACGGGGTCATCCATGTCATCGACAAGGTGATCATGCCGCCGGAAGGCTGACCTCTCATCCTCGAATTGGAGAAGAACCATGAATTTTATCAATATTTTCACGCTCATTCTCGTAATCGTAGGCGGACTGAACTGGGGTCTGGTCGGACTACTTGGCTTTGACCTCGTGGCCGCCATCTTCGGGGCTGGCTCGGGGCTCGCCCGGATCGTTTACATCCTGGTAGGGCTATCGGCGGCCTGGCAGATCATTCCCCTGTTTTCTGTCATGGGCTCCGGCGCGTTCGCTGCCAACCAGAACCGATAGGGACAATGGAGGGCCTCGCTTGCCTCGCCGGCGGGCCCCTCCATCTTTTGCAGAATGGACATGCATTCCCTTCTCGTGCTGGTCGCCTTCGAGGTCGCGAGCTTCGCTGCGGCGGCTACCGGCGTGATCTTTAGGCCAGGCGACTGGTACAAGCAGCTCAACAAGCCACGATGGCGCCCGCCCAATTGGCTATTCGCCCCGGTCTGGGCGGTTCTCTATGCATCGATTGGACTGTCGGGCTGGCTCGTATGGCAAGAGGCAGGCATTGCTGGCGCAGCACTGCCTCTCGGTGTCTATGCAGTCCAACTTCTGCTCAATGCTGCGTGGACGCCGATCTTTTTTGGACTTCACCGACCCGGGCTGGCCGCGGTGGAGATCATGGTGCTTTGGGCTGCGATCCTGGCGACGACCGTAATGTTTCACCCCGTGAATGCGGCTGCTGCCTTGCTGCTTGTTCCTTACCTGGCGTGGGTGAGCTTTGCAGCGGCACTTAACTTATCCATCTGGCGGCGTAACCCTTCGAAAACACTGTCGCAGAGTGCCCGATGAGAGCCCGGTGGGTCGTCGTGAATGATCGGATGCAGCAAGGCTACCGGTACGCTCTCGTTGCGCCAATCGGCCGCGACTTTCATCCCGATTTCCGGCCAGACTTAACACCCGCCGAGATGCTTGCGCTAGGCGTGTTCGGCGGCAAGTACATGACCGATTGTCGCGACGAATTCCCCAACAGCTGGTTTGTAGGGGCCCGGCTGTCGTCGCTGCGAAAAGATCCGTCAATTAACTGTTTCGGTGTCGACGCCAGCCAACCGCTCAGCGTTTGGCGAGCGAAGGGATGGATACATCCCGAAGATCCGCGTGGCTGGTTCCAGTGGTACTGCCGCTACCACCAAGGTCGTCGCATGCCCGGCGAGGACGAGCGACAGATCGCCCGTTGGAAAGCTCTTCGCCGCCATATCGCTCAGCTTCGCCGAGCCTGCGAGCCTGGGGATTGCTGGTGCCGGCCGCGGCAGCGCCAGGCTCTGCTGCATTGGGCATATGACAGCCGTTCGATTTAACCATCATGCCGCTGACGGAATTGATACACCGAGTTACATCCACGTGGCAGCCACCCGAGAGGATCGCCGGTGCGCGAGCAGAACGTCAGCCCCCCTTCACGTATCCCAGACCCTCGATGATCTTTCCGTCCCGGACGCGCATGAGGTTGACGCCTCGAATCCGATCCGCTTCGCGCTCGCTCCAGCGAAGCTGCCAGCGGATGATCCCGCGATCGCCCATCACGGAGATATCCTCGGCTTTGAAGACGAGGTCGGCAGACGATGCAATGCCCTTCCAGAAAGCGAGGCAAGCCTCGCGCCCTTCGTAGCGCGCTCCATCCGGGGCCGGGGCCGTATTTTCGAGAACACAGTTCTCGCCGATAAGATCGTCAAGGTCCTCGGGGCGATGCTTCTCAAATGCGTTGTTGAAGCGTTCCACGATTTCGCGGGTAACATTGCTTTCACTCATTTTAAGCACCTCCTTTAACGAAGTAGCCGCCGTCATCACTGGGGAAACGCCTGACCGGTCCAACGCCAGCGCTATATAGACAGATCGGTCTGTCTACTATTGAAATATACAGACCTGTCTGTTAGCATCAAGCGATGAGACAAAAAAAATCCGAGAACCAGCCTGAAGCAAGTTCCGCGCGTCGTCGTTTGCTCGACGCCGCGACACGGCTTTTCTACGAGGGCGGAATCCATGCTGTCGGTATCGACCGCATCATCGCCGAAGCCGGTGTCGCCAAGGCGACCTTCTACAATCACTTTCCCTCGAAGGATGACCTCGTCGTCGCCTATCTCGAAGAGATAGATCGGCTCGGCCGGGCGGCAGTGGCCGCGCTTCCGAAGCAACCTCCTCGGAAAGCGATTTCTGCGATCATGGGACGTATCAGCGAGGCCGTGACCGCGGGAGGCTGGCGGGGGTGTCCGTTCCTCAATGCGGCGGCGGAGTATCCCGATCCGGCCAGCCCCGTGCGGCAGGCGATCGATGCGCGTCGCGCTTGGTATCACGACAGCCTCGAGAACCTTCTGGCAGAGGACGGCGATCCAGCTCCTTCCGTCACCGCTTCCCTCCTCGTCGCGCTCTCGGACGGTCTCCTGGAAAGTGCCTATCTGGATGGCGCTGAAAGCGTCCCCGCCCTTGTCCGCGAGGCAGTCGCTCGACTGCTGGACCGCCGATGAGCGCCGCTCGCAGCCAAGGGGGCACCGGTCTGCGGCAATTCCTGGATCTCCAGCAGCAGCGCGATTGGATAGACGGCAAGACGATCCTGCCCGACGCCGAGGAGCGTTCGCAATCCATGGAACTGCGTTTCAAATATGCCGCGCGGTTCGAGAAACTGCTGCGCCGGCAGCAGGCGCCCGAGGTTCTGGCGGTTCTCAGGCGCTACGGCCGCGACTGCATCCCGATCCCGCACCGAACGGAGCGCCACTACTGGTCGGTCTCCTGTCTACCGTCGACGCCGGGCAAGGCGCTCGTTCGCATCAATGCGAGCTGGATGGAGCTTTTCTCGCTTTATGCCGACGGCGAGGGCATTCGCGCGCTTTTCCTGGTGCATCTTTCCGATTTCACCACCGATCATTCACTCGATCACGGGCAAGTAGACGATGCTTTTATTGAGCGCTGTGTCGTAACACCGGAAGACGTCAGCTATTTCTTTCCTCCCGGCGAGGACATATTCGGCATCAAGGCCCGCGGCTTCTCGTCGATCTGCAAATTCATCGCGCAGAGCAGAGCGTTGCGGGCGATCCGGACGTTCAACCTGACGCACATGAACCGGGGACGGAACGCCTTTCAGGCGAGCCACTGCTACAGTCTGGCAGATCACATGCTGAGTGATGGGAACGCTGAAGAACGGCAAACACACGCAGCCCGCGGCGGCTCCAGAATGAAGAAGAGTCCAAGGGAATAAAACGAACGGGTCGCCAGGGCGTTGCATCCGAAATTGACGCTCGGACCTATTCGCGCATCTGACGGGCTAAGGTCCGATGGAGCCTTCAGACTTTTTTCCAGCGCACCTTCGGTCCGAGGTCCAAGGCCGGAACACGCCATGCTGGTCCGGGTTGGTATGCAAGGTTGCAACCACAAGACCTTAAATTGAGGAAAGGAACCCCCAATGCGGTTTTTCATTAAGACGGCCCTTGCGGCAGGCTTGCTTGCGGGCACCACGCTCGGCGCTTTCGCGCAATCGAGCACGACGATCGGGACCGGCGGCACCAGCGCCGGCGGCGGTACGTCCAGCAGCACCGTCGGGACAGGCGGAAGCTCGGCTGGCGGTAATTGCGATCCTGGCACCAGCGATTGCCAATCCGGCTCCGCATCTACGCTTGGAACAGGCGGATCCTCGGCCGGCGGCGGCACGTCCAGCAGCTCCGTCGGCACGGGAGGCTCTGCGGCCGGATCCGGTAGCGGCGGCTCCGCTTCGACCATTGGTACTGGTGGCTCCTCTGCAGGCGGCGGAAGCTCGAGCAGTTCCGTCGGAACCGGTGGTTCGGCTGCTGGATCAGCTGACGGACCTTCGGATGAGACGACAGGCAGCGTCCAAGGCGATGAAAACAGTGCCCGAGACGCCGCCCAGGACGATGAGAGCAACAAGAATTGTCCTCCTGGCCTGGCCAAGAAGGACGGCTCCACGGGCGATCGCCCGTCCTGCTAACGTCAATCAGCTGGCTTCGGAGCGCCCGAAGCCAGCGTTTTCCAGATGGGAGGAGACCCGATGACCTCCAGTTCATTCATGATCCCAGTCGTCACGGCTCTATCTGCGGCCATGATCGCCGTCCCTGACCATGCAGGAGCGAAAGAAATCAAGCTTGATGACGGCTCTACTTGCATGATCATCGAACAAGAATCGTCGGAAGGAGGCGGTGTTTCGTCGTCCGTCACTGTCGGCTCCGGCAGCGTATCCTCGTCCACCACGGTCGGCGGCGGTGCGGCTGCGAGCGGCGGGTCCGCCACCAGCAGCGCCGGATCCTCGGCGACGAGCGGATCCTCCGATGGAGAGAGCTTCGCGACCGCGAGCGTGACCCGCCCCGACGGCACAACGATCACGCGCCGTTCGGATGGGACCTGCGCAATTATCAAGCCAAAATGAAAGGAGCTGTCATGCTTCGAAAATCGTTGCTTGCAATTTTTGTCGCGTCAGCAACGGTCGCCGCGACGCCGGCGGCCGCTCAGGAATGCGACGCCGCCGGAACTATCGGCTCCGGCGGCAGCGCAGCGGCCGGGGGCACCTCGGCCAGCACGGTCGGAACCGCGGGCACATGCAGAACCGATAGCGGAACGACCTCGTCGATTGGCGCAGGCGGAAGCGCCGCAACATCGGACGAAAAGGCAAAGAGTCGGACAAAGATAAATGAGAATCCCTCGCAGTTGCAGGGACAATCAAAGGCTCAGGCCATGGACAAGGGCACATTCAGCAAGTCGCAGACCAAGACCAAGGTCACAGAGGATGGACTGCAGAGCCGGACAAAGACCATGTCCCATGTGCCGGGAGAGAAGCCGACCCAGAGCAAGACGAAAACCATACTCCCGTTGCCGCAGCAACAGTAACTGCGGCAGCCGTCGCGTTGCCGTTGGGAGCACTTCGGAATTAATGCGTTACGCTCCTTCGCGTGCGGGAACAAAGGCAGGCCTTGAGAATTAATGTGCTGCCGAACAATTCGGCATTCAGGTCCCCCAACCTGTTGGCGGTGCCCGCGCCAGTCCCCCGCGCGGGCACTCGCAGGCTTAGAGGCAGCAGCCATCGCATATGTTCGCGAACACCAGAATGTCTCCGGCATCGATCGAAACGGCAACCCCGATGTGGGGCTTCTCCTATCGCAAGGAAACATCGTGCCGTCGGCCTACGGGTTGACTGAAGCGAGCGGCTGTTTGGTCGGGCTGCGCCGCGCTCGACCGCGCTGTTTCCCCTTCCGGTCGGTCTCAAGCGGCTTGGCCAATCGGCGTAATCGACCTCGCTGACCAGGCCGGCCGCGATGACTGGACCGCCAGTCGTCAGATGGCGAAACTCCCAAGCTTCCGCCCCGCCGCCCGCAAAGGAAGGGATATAATGCTGCACGCGTTTTATCGTGACTACATTGATTGCCTGAATCGACAGGACTGGGATCAACTTGGACGGTATGTTGCCGGCGATGTCAGACACAATGGCCGTCTCTTGGGACTGTCTGGCTATCGGTCGATGCTCGTAAAGGATTTCGAGGATATTCCCGACCTGCTTTTCAAGATCGATCGTTTGGCCTGCGAACCGCCCCTCATCGCTGCAAGATTGAAGTTCGACTGCTCTCCGAAAGGCAGTTTCCTTGGACTGGCAATCAATGGTCGGCGCATCTCCTTCGCAGAAAACGTGTTTTATGAAGTGACAAACGGCAAGATTGCCGATGTATTTTCCGTCATCGATAAAACAGCGATCGAAGATCAGATCGGAAAGTGAACCACGTCGGGAGAGATCATGCGAGGGCGTCCGGGTGATGAAAATCGTCCCGCCGCCATAGATATAGACGACTATGCTTTTGCACACGGCTGCTTCGGTCTAACATTACTAAACCGGAAGGTTGGATTGCGAAGCTATCTCGAGAGGCTCAGTCGTGGATTTCGTGCAGATTTTTCGCCCGCTTGAGGCCTGGTTCCGGACATTCGTGCTCAGCGAATGGACATTCTACCAGCTTGGGATAATCGCGGCCGGTTATATTTTCGCCTCCCTCGTCGCCTCCATAACCGAGCCGGCATTGGAGACCAGGGCTCGCCGCATCAAGGGCAACCCGGATCTGCTGCGTGTGATCATCGCCTTCATGCGCCGCCTGAAATGGCTTTTTCTGACCATCTGGCTGTGGCTTGCCAACGTCGTTCTCACACAGAGTACGTGGCCATCGCAGCGATGGCTTGTCTCGACCGCGCTGACTCTGGCGGCCGCCTGGTTCGTCATTTCCGTGCTGACCAAGATCATCCGCAACCAGACACTGTCGCGCGTGGTCGCCGTCCTGAGCTGGGGCTACCTTGCGGTTTATGCCACCGGCCTCGAAGGCCCCGTCCTGTCGACGCTGGACGCGGCCGCCGTCAATCTGGGCGCGATGCGCCTTTCGCTGCTGATCGTCCTCAAGGCAGTCGTTCTGACGGTCGCTCTCATCTGGGTCGCAGTGCTCGCCGGCAACGTGCTTTCCCACTGGGTTCAACGTTCGGGCGACCTTTCGCCGTCGTTCAAAGTGCTGATCAGCAAGCTCATCAAGATCGTTCTGATCATGGTCGCCGGCGCAATCGCATTGTCCGCGACGGGTATCGATCTCACGGCGCTAACGGTCTTTTCGGGTGCTGTCGGTGTCGGAGTAGGCTTCGGACTGCAGAAGGTCGTATCCAATTTCATTTCCGGGATCATCATCCTGCTCGACAAGTCGATCAAGCCCGGCGACACGATCACGCTTGGAGACACGTTCGGATCCATTCGCGACCTGCGTGCGCGTTTTGTGTCGGTCATCACCCGCGAGGGGAAGGAATTCCTCATCCCCAATGAGGACTTCATCTCGCAGCAGGTGGTGAACTGGTCCTTCTCCAGCGATTACGTCCGTATAGACGTCGATTTCGGCACGTCCTACGACAGCGATCCGCATGAGGTGGTGCGGATTGCCATCGAAACCGCATCTGCCGTTCCCCGCGTCGCCAACAACTACAAGGCGCCTGTCTGCTGGATGACGGCGTTCGGTGCCTCCTCGCTGGATTTCCGCCTGCGCTTCTGGATCTCGGATCCGGCCAACGGTTTGACGAATGTACGCGGCCAGGTTCTGCTGGCATTATGGGATGCGTTCAAAGCGGCGAAGGTATCAATCCCCTTCCCGCATCGAGAGATCATCATGAAGACGCCGGTGGAGATTCAGCGGCCGCCACGAGCATAGGCTTGGTCGTGCCTTGCCATCGCCGCTCGGTTCACAGGCGCCCTGTCACGTGCCGGCAAATCCAGCGGTTGACAATTTTGATGAAAATGCCCCTCTTGCATTGCCTCGCAACCAGATTTGAGAGGCGCAGGTTCATGCAGCATTTTCCGTATATAGGCTCCGGTCCCTATTGCTACGCCAATGCGTTCGCGATGATGTTTGGCCAACACGCTCCATCCACCGCTGTTATCGAGTTCGCCACCGGCAGCCCTTTCGGGATGCAGCTCGTCGGCGGGTGCCTGCCCTTTTTCGATCCCTTCGGCTGGACGCCTGAGGGTGGCTTCGATGCTGCTCTCGATGCCATGGGCTGGACGTCATCTGTCACGAGCGGCGGCAATGCCGCGGACGCAGTCGAGCGACTCCGATCCGAGCTCGTCCATAGCCCAGTCTGGGTCGGTCCGGTAGAGATGGGCTGGCTGCGGCACCAACCGGGCAAGGACGGCCCGATCGGCGCAGATCACTATGTCGTCGTCATCGGCCTCGCGAACGATTGGGTGCAGTTGCACGATCCCCAGGGATACCCATTCGCGACATTGCCGATCGGCGATTTCCTGACCGCATGGCAGGCGGAAACCATCGACTATGGAACGCCCTTCACCATGCGTTTCGGTTTCCGACAGATGCGCGTGGTCGACGAAGATGACGAAATCAGAGCGTCGCTGCCTGCCGCGATCAGATGGTTGTCGATGCAAGAGCCGCGACACATGCCCGAAGGCACCATCGGCAATGGCGAGGCGGCCGAGGCATTGGCGAGCATGATCGACGCGGGGTGCGACGAAGACTTGCGTGCACACCTGATCCATTTCGCAATCCGCGTTGGCGCAAGACGGCTCGCCGATGCCGCCACTTGCCTTTCCCGGATCGACTATACGGACGCTGCTCATATTGCCTCGGAGCAGGCCGCCCTGACTGGGGCATTGCAATATCCCCTGGTCGCCGGCAACGACGCGGAAGCGGCAGACCTGCTCAGGCGTCTGGCGCCGACTTACCAGCGCCTGCTGGAGGCTTTGCGGCTGCACTGATCCTCGCGGGCGTACCTATTCCCCCTCCCCAGGCTTTCATGCGTATTCGGCTCGCGGCGCGCCCGGGATCGGGAAGACCCGGTCATAGGCGAGGTTGAAGACGAAATTATAAACCAGATAGAAGGCTACAATGGCGAGGTCGAGCTGCAATGTTTCGAGCAGGCCCATGTTCAGGTACCAGGCGATTGGTGGCAGCAGGATCGCCAACAGGCCGATCTCGAACAACACGGTGTGCACGAGACGTATTCTGAAGGTCTTCGTAGTGGACCCGAACATACGGCGCATGCCGTGATCGAAGCCGAGGTTGAACAGGAAGTTCCAGATCGTCGCAATCGTGGCGGAGCCGATGCCGACGACACCCATATGCATGATCGGCTTATGGAACAGATAGGCCGCGAGCGGCGTGACGATCATCAAGCCGATGACCTCAAACAACAAAGTGTGCCGGATCCGGTCCGGGAACGTGCGCATCTTCACGATGCATCTCCTTTTGAGCTGTGTTGATCTGCGCGCTTTATATCTCTATTCCTGGCGCCACAAAGTTAGATCCTATCTGGAACTGAGATAGATGACCGTTTCAATGGAACAGCTGGAAGCCTTTGTCGCGGCGGCCGAGCACGGATCCTTCTCGGCGGCTGGCCGGGCATTGCGCAAGGCGCAATCCGCCGTCAGCACGCAGATATCGAACCTTGAGGAGGATCTCGGGCTGGAGCTGTTCAGCAGGCGGGGCCGCAACCCGACCCTCACCTCGGCCGGCGAGCGGCTGTTGTCGGAAGCGAAGCTGATCCTCGACAGGCGTGAGCATCTGATCGGCGTGGCAGCCAGCTTTGAAGCGCATGTGGAAAAGCGCCTCGTGGTCGCTATCGACGAACTGTATCCTGAGCATGCGTTGGGCGAGCTGTTTGCCGAGTTTGCCGTGCAATTCCCTCATGTCGAGCTCGAACTGCTGTTCCCGATGATGGAAGACGTCAGCCGCCTCGTGCTTGACGGGAAAGCGGATATCGGCGTTATGTGGCGGCAAGAGGATCTGCCCGCGGAGCTGGGCTTCCATACGATCGGCTGGGTGCAGTTGAATCTGGTCTGCGGCAAGAGCCATCCGCTCGCCAATTCGGTGGTCGACTGGGAAGATCTCAAGCGGCATCGGCAGATCATGGTCACGGTGCGCACAGAAGGTATGGAGCGGCACCGCCTTCGCGTGGCAGCCGAAGTCTGGTGGGTCGAGAGCCATTGGGTGATCCTGCAGATTCTAAAGCAGGGTATCGGCTGGGCCCTCATTCCTGCTCATATTATTGCGAGGTCGCCGGTTGCGCAGGATCTCGCGATCCCGGCGCTTCAATTCGACGACGGCGCGCATCCGGTGGCGCTGGAGCTGGTCTGGCACAAACAACGCCCCACGGGTCCGGCCGCGACCTGGTTGCGGAAGCGCTTCGCAACCACGAAGATCGATATAGTCGCGGAGTGACGGGGCCGCGAGCAGCAGCTGGCGGCGCTTCCCGTCATGGTAATCGGCATGAGGTGGTTTACCGGTGAGGCACTTCTGATCGAGTGAGGACTGCTGAACCTCCATCAAACAAGGTCGAATGGGCTTCGGGTCGGAAGCAGCATTACGGTTCGTCTTGCACCACACGCCGTCAAGAGGCTGGCTGCTTGTCTTCCGCGAGAGTGTACGCCACGATCGCATTGGCATGGCCGTGGCCAATGCCGTGCTCGCTCTTCAGCATGCCTACAAGTTCCATGTGCCTGGCAGGATAGCGCTTCCGTACGAGCTCTTGCCAGTCATCGATTGGACGGCCGTATTTCCTCTCGATCGATGGAAAATAGGAAGCAGGTCCTTTGATCGTCTCGGTGGTCATCGCGCGTCATCCCCTCTTCGTGCCGCATCGATCACAGCCACGTCGATTTTCCGCATCGTCATCATCGCGTCGAATGCGCGCTTGGCTTGTTCGCCACCAGCTTGAAGCGCCTCCATTAGAGTGCGAGGTGTGATCTGCCAGGAGATGCCCCACTTGTCCTTGCACCAGCCGCATTCGCTTTCCTGGCCGCCATTGCCGACGATGGCGTTCCAATAGCGGTCTGTTTCGTCCTGATCCTCGGTGCTGATCTGGAATGAAAAAGCTTCATTGTGCTTGAATGTCGGGCCGCCGTTCAATCCGACGCAGGCAACACCTGCCACCGTGAACTCGACAACCAACACATCTCCCTCTTCTCCGTCCGGGTATTTGCCGGGCGCGCGGATGATGGCTTCGACCTTGCTGTCCGGGAAGGTGCCGGCATAGAAGCGGGCGGCTTCCTCAGCGTCCTTGTCGAACCACAGACAAATGGTGTTCTTAGACATCGTGTCGTCCTCCTGATGGTTGTCCTTCAGATCGAGAGCCCGACCTGATCATACAATGACGCACCAGCCGCCAGCGATCCGACAGCATGATCGAATTCGCTGCGCTTTTTTTCAAGACAGGTCGATGCCTGGAGAGAGACTTCGCCGAGGGAATTCACTTGCGCCAAGGCACCGCAGTTTGGCTCGGCTTCATCGTCCAGCGGCGTCAACGCAGTTGTTCGCTGCAAACAGCAAAACCTTGCGGCTGTTTTCCAGCCAGGCCTCAGCGATCATCGGCTGGTTAGGGCTGCTTTTTAGCGACCCCGAATGCCAACCTTTTCGTTTTTGTCAGAAATGCCCTTAACTGTTCCGTGGGAACTTCCGTAACGATCTCGGAAATTTGACTGTCCTTCTGATGAATGATGGGGGCGTCGGCCCAGAAGGTCCTCTCAGTCTCGACGGCGACCCTGAGGGCGACCTCCCGGACCACACCGACGGGCCCGTTGACTTCCATGCCCAGGAAGAGACGGCCGGGCTGTTTCTCGGAGCAGAAGACGTTGAGTTGCATCTCACGTTCGACATCGGAGACGGTTCTGACGAATGCCTCGAAACCATCATCACGGAAATTGATCCGCCACGCGGACTACGCCAGGGGCATTTCGCCGGTCAACACTTTCAGCACCCGCGGTTCGCTTCTCACAAAGCCGCTCAGGTCTTCGGTCGGATAGTTCGTCAGGCCCCAGCCCTCGGCGTCCTCTCGGGAGGACCAGAGGATGCTTTCCGGTGCGACATAGGTGACGAATGCAGCGATGCTGCCGTGAGACACGCCATGCTTCACCGCATGTCGACTGATAGCCTCGTTACAGGCTTCGTCCGGGACGCCCCCGCGGGAACAGGAATGCTGCCCCAGCGAGCCGCGATCTTCGACCGTGCGCGTCTTACCGGCAATGAAAACGATCGAGGCACAGGCAGAGGCGCATCTCGCACCGTCCGGCGACGGTGTGAACCGGCCTTCTATCCAGGAGCGATGAAATCCGAAGTGCCTCGCCAACCGACCCGTCGGGGCTGTCGAGAAGCAGAACAGGTAATCCGTAGGGCAAGGCCTCAGCCTGAGCCAGGTGCGCTGCCAGTTTCCGTTCCTTGCCCCGGTCGATCGGACCGGTGAGCTTGACGACCCGATGTTCACGCCAGGTGACGACCCCGACATCTGCAGCGAGCGCGCCTCCGCATAAGTATTCTCCAACATACATGGACAGGAGAATACCAAAGATGACACCCCTTACGCAGATAACCCCCCTCACAATGCCCCCCGATATCTACGCCCCATTGGTGAGGATTACGCGATCGGTAAGCTTATTGCAACCATAGAGAGTAACTGCAGAATGAGGAAAGCTGGCTTCCGCTTTTCGCCGCTCGGCTTTCGGGTACGACCGTCGACAATCTGCTCCGGCGGAATGTTTCCATTTAGACAAGAAAGGCTTTAGATTGAAGGCGCGGCAAGGGAGGCCCCGATGACATCCAGCTTCAACGTGCATGATGCGGCCGGATACGAACAGTTGATGGGGCGCTGGAGCCGTAAGCTCGCGCCGATATTCATCGACTTTGCAGGCATTGGCGATGGCGAGAGGGTTCTGGATGTCGGGTGTGGGACCGGCAGCCTCACCTTCGCGCTCGCCAAGGCAGCCAATCTCCGAGAAATCGCCGCGATCGACTATTCGCCCGTCTTTGTGGCGGAGGCAGCCCGGCGCAACACCGATCCGCGCATAAAGTTCGAGGAGGCTGATGCCTGCGCTTTGCCCTTCGACGATGGAAGTTTCGACCGTGCTTTCGCCCTGCTCGTCCTTCACTTCGTGCCCGAATCCGGCAAAGCTGTCGCCGAAATGCGCCGTGTCGTGCGGAGCGGCGGAGTTGTCGCGGCGGCGGTCTGGGACCATCTCGGCGGAATGCCCGGCATGCGCATGATGGTCGATACGGTGGCGGCACTCAGTGAGGGCGGGCGGCAGTTGCGCGCCCGCTATTGCTTTCAGCCGATGGTGCAACCGGAAGAGATGAAACGGGCTTTTGCTGCGCAGGGGCTCATGGACGTTGCGGAAACCCAACTGATGATCCGCATGGACTATCGGAACTTCGATGATTACTGGGCGCCAATTGCCGCCGGCGAAGGGCCGCTCGGCAAGTATGTGGCGGTGCTCGACGCAGAGGAGCGATCGCGCACGGAAGCCGCCGTACGCGACGCCTATGAGGCCGGCGGCCCCGACGGCCCCCGCTCCTTTGCGAACGTAGCCTGGGCGTGCCGCGGTACAGTTCCGCCCACCAAGGTCGATCCGACCTGAATCGTTGTGAACTAATGCAGAACCGGCCGCGCTCCATCCCGGAACAGCGCAATCAGCGAAATACCGTGCTGTAAGAGTAGTTCTGCAGCCGGGAGATCCATTGTCGCGACGTCTTCGGCACAACCACTTATGATTCTGGCGAGACTGATCGAGTTTGCTGCAAACCGCTCATCGCCGATTTCCTGCGCCTCATCCGCGGTCGCTTCAAGCGCGTCCGCGACGAGGGTCATCAAGTTGGCGCGCTCGCGCGGCGTCATGTCGTTCAGGGTCTTGGCAGTGTCCCGCATTGCTGGCTCCTTTTATCATCAAGGCGGCATTCGTCACGCGCGGCGGGTCGGCCGGACGGATATGTGCCACGGTCATTGTTGGAGTACGGGGTCGAAGCTTTCACTGCATAGATCGGTATCAGGCACTGCGAATGCAAGGAATGGCACCTATGCGGCTACCGCATGCCCTTGCTGATGCTGGCAACAAGGGCCTGTTTGATACGTGAACAAGGGCGGTCGCTGTCAACGCATTCAGAGCAGGATGAGAAGACGGTGCGCGCTTATTACCGCCGCATCCCGCTCTGCCTTTCAGAATCGATTGCTCAATGATTTTAGGCCGATCCGGCCTGAAATCATAGTGATTTAAGAAGCTTCGACCCCTCGCCGCACCAGCCATGCCTTCAGCGCAACCGCATTGTTGCGCGCCTCGTCGCGCGCTGCGTAAAGCAGCGTTACCGGTCCGCGCGCCATCAGGCCGCCTAGCTCCACGACGGCCGCCTGCGCCGCCGCGCCCTCGAGCTCCTCCGCATAGTTCGCGCAAAACGCGGCCCAATCCTCGGGCTTCCCATGGAAGCGCTTCCGTAGCGCGTCACTGGGGGCAATGTCCTTCAGCCAGAGGTCGATCTCAGCCTTCTCCCTGGCGATGCCCCGCGGCCAAAGGCGGTCGACGAGAACGCGCATGCCGTCGGACGCCTCCGGCGCCTCGTAGACCCGCTTCAACAGGAGTGATGCCATTCGAACTCCGCGAGAAACCCCGGTCGGGCGAACCACTCCGGAGAAGAGAACCGCTTCATCGAGCGTAACTGAGCCTTCCTAATTACGGAAGAAGCCCTGTATCTCGTCCGGCGTGACCTTGCCGTCGCGGTTGATGTCCACCTTGTCGAATATCCGTTTATGGATGGTGCTGATCTCTTCGAAGGAAAGGGCGCCGTCATTGTCCGCATCGGTGATGGCGAACATGACCTTCATCATCTGCCGATGCATCATCTGCCGGTGCATCATCGCGCCTCCCATTCGGTCGCGGTGCCGCATCCGATCGCCGTGCATGCGGTCGCCGCGCTTTCCGTCGCCTCGGATCATGTCCTCGCGCATCCTGTCTGGCTGTTCCTGTAGGGCAGCCCCTCCGGTCCCCTCCTCATCGCCGGTTGGCATATCCGGCTCGATGACCTGGTCCGTGGCCGGCATTTCCCCCGTCGGCGGTACCGGAGCGGGTGCCTGCGCGACTGCCGCGCTTGTGGTGCCGATGGCCATGAGAGCGGCAAGAGCGGCCGCGGCGGGAAATTTCATTCGTGACATTTGAATCTCCTCCCTGGATTGCGCGTCAGGAGTGCTGCGGCGCGAGACCCCCAATCGGCTCGGCGGCCCTCCGCATCATCGTCGCGCTCCATTATGTGCTAACGAAGTGGCCGTAGAGTGGTTCCGATACCGGAGGCCTCAAACCAACGTTCCACCGCGAACCGCACGCCAGGTGGCAATGATCGCCTCGGCAGTCATCTCGCCCGCTTGATCGTCCGTCAGCCATGAGATGACCGAAAGTCGCATCACCTTGCGTCCGCGCCAGACGGCGCCGCCGGCGAAACAGGTACCGTCGGCCTGCAACCGGGCGATCGCCGCCTGGGTCAGCCGGTCGGATTCTTCGCCGGGCAATGCCGCTCCGAAGCGCACGAGGACCTGATTGAGGACGACTTCGTTTAGAACATTTATCCCGTCTTCTACGGTCAACCGTTCGGCGATGGCACGGGCGACACGGCAATGGCGGTCGACCATGGCGGCGATGCCCTCGCGGCCAAGATGTTTGATCATCGCCCAGGTGGCAAAGCCGCGAGCTCGGCGCGACAGTTCGGGCACGAAATGGCTTGGGTCCCGTTCGCCTTCGTCACTTGGCGGCAGGTAGCTCGCGGCGATCGTCATCGCCCGACGATGCGCCTCCTGATCGCGAATGATGGCATATCCGCAGTCGTAGGGCGTCTGCAGCCATTTGTGGCCGTCGGTCGCCCAGGAGTGGGCCTGCTCGGCGCTCTTCGTCAGCGCCCGTTTGCTGGGCGCGGCGCGCGCCCAGAGGCCGAATGCGCCGTCGACATGAACCCAGGCGCCTATATCTCGGGCAATCGGCATGATCCCGCTGAAATCGTCGAAGGCACCCGTATTGATCTGCCCTGCCTGGAATATTGCAATGCAGGGACCGGTCATCTTCGTGGCTGCGCCCGCGAATGCCGGTGCGGCAATGCGGCCCGTGTGATCGGTCTCCACGCGAACGACGCGGTCGTGCCCGAAACCCAGAAACTGCAGCGCCGAAAAAACCGTCGCATGCGCATCGTCGCCGATGAGTACCGAGACCGGCGGCGCGCCAAAGAGGCCCTGCGCCTCGACGTCCCATCCGCACTGCCGCAGCACCTCTCCGCGCGCGGCGGCAAGGCAGATGAAATTGGCGAGAGTCGCCCCGGTCGCAAACCCGACGGAACTTTCCCGCGGCAGGTCGAGAAGGTCGAGCAGCCAGTTCGCCGCGACCGCTTCCGCAGCGGCGGCGGCCGGCGCAGCATGGTGGTTGCCGGCGTTCTGGCCCCAGGCGCTGGTCATCCAGTCCGCCGCAACCCCGACCGGATGCGAACCGCCGATGACCCACCCGAAGAAACGCGGCCCGACCATAGCGTGGAGCCCGGGTTCAGCCTTCGCGGCAAGGTCGCCGATTACTTCGGCACCGGCGCTTCCCTGTTCCGGCAGCGCCTCGCGAAAGGTCGCCAGCGCTGCCGGATAGGATAGCTCCGGCCGTTGCGGAAGCTCCGTTATCTTCTCGCGGAACCGCGCGGCGTGTCCCGCCGCGCATTGAAAAATTTCGCGGGCCGATACCTCTTCCATCACGCCTCCAGCCGTTGTGCTACGAACGAAGCGGCCAATTCAGGCCGCTCCGCGTTCCTGGATCGGCCGCACGTTCTGGTTCATCCTGAAGAGATTGAGCGGATCATAGCGCCGCTTGATTTCTACGAGCCGGCCATAATTGGCGCCATAGGCCGCCTCGACCCGGTCTATCTCGTCCTCCGGCATGAAATTGACATAGGCGGTGCCCGCGGCATAGGGCTTGGCTGCTTCGAAAAGATGGCGTGCCCAGTCGATACAGACCTGATCCTGATCAGGATCACGCCAGCGGCCGTGCACGTTCATGACGAAATGCGAGCTGCGCTGCGGGAAAGCGGTCTCCTCGGCGGCGACGCGGCCGGCGGCGCCGCCGACATGGCCGATGAATATCTCGCATTCGGGACCGGGCAATTTTCTGATGGCTTCGGTGAGGACGCCGATCGCCTGGTCGGACAGCTCCATGAAGTCGTGGCTCTTCCAATAATTGCGGGCGCCGGGCGCGAGCAGGGGATCGAAGGCCTGCTGCCAACCGGCGAATGGATGCGGCGATACCACGTCTGCGATGGGATTGCCGATCGCCCGCAGTCCCGCCATTGCCTTCTCTCCTGCTTCGAGATCGCCGCAATGGCACATGGCGAGCACGACAACCTCCTTGCCGTGCCAATCGGCCGGAAGGAAGGGCAGCGGCGGCGCCTGCCGCATCACCACCCAGCAGGTGAGCTCGTCCGGAGCATTTTCGAGCGCCTGCCTGTATTGCTGCAGAACGCTCTCGGCATCGGCAAAGGGATGGACGACGAGCCCGGAGAGCACCTCCGGGCCGAGTTCGTGCAGGCGGAATTCGAAGGCGGTCACAACCCCGAAGTTCCCGCCGCCGCCCCTGATAGCCCAGAAGAGGTCCCGGTGCTCGGTCGGGCTGGCGCGCACCAGTTCGCCATTCGCGGTGACCACATCTGCCGAAAGCAGGTTGTCGATCGTCAGTCCGAATTTGCGCGTGATCCAGCCGAAGCCTCCGCCGAGCGTCAGGCCGGCAATACCGGTGGTCGAATTGATGCCGGTCGGCAGACCCAGGCGGAAGGCCTGCGTCTCCATGTCGACTTCGGCAAGCGTTGCTCCAGGCTCGACCCAGGCCGTCTTCGTCGTCTGGTCAACCCGGATCGACTTCATCGGCGTGAGGTCGATCACCAGACCGCCGTCGCAAACCGCGTTGCCGGCGATGTTGTGGCCGCCACCACGCACTGCGAGTAGCAACTGGTTCTCCGCCGCGAAACGAACCGCATTGACGACATCGGCGGCTCCGGCGCATTGCACGATCAGGCCGGGCCTGCGATCGATCATGCCATTCCAGACCGTGCGTGCCTCGTCATAGGCGGCATCGGTCGCCATCAGCACGCGTCCTCGCAGCCGCCCGGCAAAAGCCTCGATCGCCGCGGCGCTGACCATTGTTATTCCGTTTTGCAGATTGGTGAGGCTCATGTCATTCATGATTCGCTCTCCCGCGGTGAACGCCCCTGCAGCGCAGTGCAGCGCGTCTTGTCGGACGCGCGAGGTCCGTCAGTCGGCAATGATTAACGGACACATGGAGCTGCGGCCGGCATTCTGCGCCTTTGCCCTGCACCCGGCAAGCAAACCCGCTGTGGCCGGCCATAGTCATTTGGGGTTACATGGGGGCGCAAACATCCGGCCTTCACCGCGATTTCTTGCAATCCCGGCTAAAATGCTCCAATGAACCGCCGGCGCGGACAATCCGCCAGACCGCGGTCGAAGGCAGCTTGAAGGGGAAAGTCGTGGCATGAAGGTCGTCATTCTCGCCGGCGGATACGGGACCCGAACGCGGCGTCTTCTCGCGTTTCTTCTGCCGGAACGAGTTGAGCGACTTCGGCACCGGCGGATCGATCGCGCAGATCAACTACACCCTGACGCGAGAGAAGGGGACGATCCGCGGCATGCACTACCAGCGGCCGCCCCATGACGAAGCCAAGTTCGTTTCGTGCCTGGAGGGCGTCATTTTCGATGTCGCCATCGACATAAGGCCGGATTCGCCCACTTATCTGCAATGCTACGGCGAGATACTGAGCGCCGAGAACGCCAGATCGAACCGAGTCTGAAGGCGGGCTCAATCCGCTCGACCCGCGTCTTGCCATTTCCTAGCCGCTCGAAATGGCCCAGATGTCCGAGCGCGACCGAGCCTTCGCCTTCATTCCTGGCTGAAGCCGCCTTGCCTTGGAGCCTTTCCAGTCTAGTTGGAAGGCTCTAACCGAGAGCGATGGAATCGTCGACGATGATGACGGGCCGGCCTCGCGAGCAGGCTTCGACGCGCGCTTCGACACGGTAGACGGATTTCAACATGTCGGCAGTAACGACCGCGTGCGTCGGGCCGCTTGCAACCACCGAGCCGTCGCTGATCACGATCGTGTCTTCGCAATAGCGCAGCGCATGGTTCAGGTCGTGCAGCGCGATCAGAACCGCCATGCCTGATTGTGTCGCCAGGCGCTTCATGAAGCCGAGCACTTCGATCTGACGGAAGAGGTCGAGCGCGGAGGTCGGCTCATCCATCAGGAGGACCTCCGGCTTGCGCACGAGCGCCTGCGCGATCGAGACGAGCTGGCGCTGTCCGCCGGAAAGCTCGCCGAGGCCGCGGAAAGCAAGTTCGTTGATCTTGAGCGCCGCGAGAACGCGATCGATCTCTTGCAGTTCGCCGTCCTTCACCTTCCAACCCGAGCCCTGTTTGGCGGAAAGCAGGACCGACTCGTAGACGGTCAGGACGGCATTGGCGCCGGTGTCCTGCGGCATGTAGCAGATAGCCTCTGAACCCTTGGCCGTGTCGGAGAGATGGACGAGGCCGGGACCGGCGGCCAGGCCGGCGATCCGCTTGAACACCGTCGATTTCCCGGCCGCGTTCGGGCCGATTACGGCGGTGAGCTGTCCGCCTTTCAATACCCCTGTATTGATGTCGGATAGAACCACGCGCCGACCATACGTCGCGCCTACATCCTTGAGGGCGAGGCTTACCATGCGCGCTTCCTGTTGGTGAATATCAGCACGAAGAAGAAGGGAACGCCGACGAGCGCCGTGATGATGCCGATCGGCAGCACGGCACCGGGAATGAGCGTCTTGCTGACGACGGATGTGACGGAAAGCAGCAGCGAGCCGCAGAGGACGGAGGCCGGCAGGAAGAAGCGCTGGTCTTCACCGACAAGCATGCGGGCAATATGCGGCCCTACGAGGCCGACGAAGCCGATCGTGCCGACGAAGGAGACCGGTATCGCGGCAAGCAGGCTTACCGTGAGCATCGTTTCGAGCCTGAGCCGCCGGACATCGATGCCGAAGCTCGCCGCCTTGTCTTCACCGAGCCTCAGCGCCGTCAGCGCCCAGGCGCGGCGCGCGAAGACCGGCACCGCGACGAGCAGCACCGCGGCGGTAACCCAGACCTTCGGCCAGGTTGCCTTGGTGAGGCTCCCCATGGTCCAGAACACGACCGCCGCGAGCGCCTGTTCGGAGGCGAGATATTCGAGCAGCGACAGGGCCGCATTGAATGTGAAGACGAGCGCGATACCGAGAAGAACGATCGTTTCGACGGTGACGCCGCGCATGGTTGAGGCAAAATGAATGAAAAGCGCCGCCACCATCGCCATCAGGAAGGCGTTGATTGGCACCATGTACTGAACGGCGACCGGGAAAACAGCAACGCCGGCAACGAGCCCGAGTGCTGCTCCGAAGCCGGCAGCTGCCGAAATGCCGAGCGTGAACGGGCTCGCCAAGGGATTGGCCAGAATAGTCTGCATCTGCGCGCCGGCAAGTGACAGCGAGGCGCCGACCGTCACCGCCATCAGTGCAATCGGCATGCGTATGTCCCAGATCACCACGCGGAGCTGGTCGCCCACAGTCTCGGCCCAAAACAGCGCGGTCAGGACGTCTGAAAGCGGGTAGTTCGCCGGGCCGAGCGCCATGTCGACGGCCACGGAGACGAAAAGCGCTGCAAGCAGACCGGACAGCATGACGAGCCGGCGAACGACGAGAGCGCGGTAGCGACCGCGCCCTTCGATGCCTGCGATTTCCTCGGCAATGGCGGTCATCTTGCTGCGCCTTCTGAAAGCGAGAGGAAAGGATCGGGCCGGTGGACGATCGATAAGACTTCTCTCAGCATCCGCATTCGAACCTCGCGAACAGGAAATCGGAGGGCTCAGCCCTCCGATCCTTGTGTCTTACTGGCTGACGTTCAGGGAGACGAAGTAGCCGCTCTTATAGGGCAATGGCAGGAAACGCTCGTGCAATTCCTTAAACGTCGCCTCGGGATCGAGGTCCTTGAAGAGGTCCGGGTGCAGCCACTTGGCCATCTGCTGAATGGCCACGAACTGATAGGGGTTGTTGTAGAACTGGTGCCAGATAGCGTGCACGTTGCCGTCCTTGACCGCCTTCACACCCGTAAAAGCCGGACGTTTGGTGAGAGCTTCAAGCTTGAGCTGGGCCTCTTTCTCGTCGGCGCCATAGCCGACGCCGACCCAGGCGCCGCCGGGTACATAACCTTCCCAATTGCCGCCCGTGATGATGATCTGGTCGGGGTTGGAAGCGATGACCTGCTCCGGGTTGACGGTGCCGAAGGTGCCGGGAATGATGTCCTTCGCCATGTTCACCCCACCGGCAAACTCGACCATCCTGCCGAAATTCTCGTTGCCGAAGGACATGCAGCAATCTTCGGAATAGCCGCCGGCCCGTTCGACGAAGACGAGCGGCTTCTTCGGATCGGCTTTGGCGAGGGTAACGGTCACCTTGACGATACTATCGGCGCGGAACTGAATGAATTCCTCGGCCTTTTCTTCCTTGCCGAAGAGCTTGCCGATGATCCGCATGCTCGGTTCGGTATTCTCCATCGGCTTTTCACGGAAATCTACATAGACGAGCGGGATACCAACCTTTTCGAGCTTCTCGATATAGCCAGCCTCCTCCGTCGCCGTTTTGGCGTCGATGTTCAGAAGCATGACGTCAGGCTTCAGCGCCACTGCCTGTTCGATGTCGAAGGTTCCTTCCTTCATGCCTCCGAAAGTCGGCAGCTTGGCGATGTCAGGATATTTGGCGAGATAGGCCGCGTAGCTTTCCGGGTCCGCCTTGGCAAGATCGTCGCGCCAGCCGACGATGCGCTTGAACGGTTCGTCCTTGTCGAGCGCCCCGACGAAATAGATCTGGCGGCCCTCTCCGAGAATCACATGCTTGACGGGCACATCGACTTCGACCTCGCGGCCGGCCACATCCGTCACCTTGATCGTGTCGGCGAAGGCTGCACTTGAAATCAGCACGCAGAAACCCGCAGCGGCAGCGGCCAGCATATTGATAAGCTTCATCGTTCCCTGCTCCTTCGAAATTCGGTGCCTTCTAATATTTCATGACTTTACCGGTCAACATATATCTTTTAGAACGCTTCCAAACAGGACAAACCGGGACCCAAAATGAGCGACGTGGCAACGCGGGCGAATTATGATCTTCGCGACGAAATTAAAGCCTACTGGTCGGAACGCGCGGCCACTTTCGACCTTTCTCCCGGCCATGAGATTTTTTCGGAAGAGGAACGCGCTGCCTGGCATCGGCTCATCCTGCGGCATCTCGGCGAAGGAGCCGGCCGCGCGGCGCTCGACCTTGCGAGCGGGACAGGGGTGGTCTCGCACCTCCTCGACGATCTCGGCTTCCGGGTGACCGGCATCGACTGGGCTGAACCGATGCTCGACCGCGCACGGCAGAAGGCAAAGACCAGGGGGCGCAATATTTCCTTCCGCATGGGAGACGCGGAAAATACAATGGAGCCGGACGATCACTACCATGTCGTCGTCAACCGGCATCTCGTATGGACTCTGGTGGACCCGTCCGCGGCCTTCAGCGAATGGCTGCGTGTGCTCAAGCCAGGCGGAAGCCTGCTGATCGTCGATGGCGATTTCGTCAATGCGACCCGGCTCGAACGGTTCTTTTCCTCGCTCAACGCCTGGGGCCAGCGTGTCGGGCTTCTCAGACCCGACGCGCCGTCCCAGCCCCGTGAGATGCTGGAAACGCACCGCAGCATTCTGGCTCGCGTCCACTTCTCGCAAGGCGCGCGCGCCGAAGCCGTTGTCGATCTGCTGCATGCATCCGGCTTCACCGACATAAGGGTGGACACCGATCTCGGAGAAATACACAGGATGCAGGCGAAGAACTGGAATCTGTTCAAGGGCCTTGCGCGGAGAAGCCAGCACCGTTTTGCGATCCACGCGAGCAAACCAGCAGCGTGACGGTCACTGCATGTGCCGTGGACGCAGCGTCTGCTCGACGCCGTTCGTCAAATATTCTCGCGCCCTCTTGAAATTGGCTGCTGCTGTTTCCATTTCTTCGCCACTACCCGTTATCGAGAGCCAGACGCGCGGATGCCAGTCCGCTGGCGATTGCGTTCTCCGGGTCAAAGGGCGCTCCCCGAAAGGGTCGAGCGCCCTTTTCAGTTGTACAATGCCTCGCCGCCACACCCGCTGCGAGCCACAAAGCTGCCGCCTAATGGTCAGCAAATTGCCCCCTCATCGCCGCACAGAGCCCTTTCGACGGGTCCATGTTTCCCGAGTCGCTGCGTCGTTCTCTACGGCGAAGCGAAAGAGCAAGGCGGTTTTGCTGCCGATCAAGTCATGCACGTCATGGAGGACAGAACATGATTACCCGCTACACACTCGTTGCATCGCTGACCGTTGCAGCCTCCAGCTTAATGCTTCTCAACCCCGCTTCGGCACTCGAACTCGCGCAGGCGCAACAAGCGCCCGCTCAGGCGCAGCCCGACGCCGGCGGCACGAGCGCACCAATCAGCGAACAGAAGATCGAGGCCTTCGCCGTCGCCTATCTTCAGGTCGACAAGGTAAGGCAGGAATATTCCACGAAAATTGGCGCTACTACTGACGAGGCAGCGAAGACAAAGCTCCAGAACGAAGCCAGCCAGGAAATGGTCAAGGCCGTCGAAACGTCGCCGAACATGTCGGTGGAGGAATATACGACGATCCTGAAAGCGGCCCAAAGCGACCCGGCACTTGCGCAGAAGGTTCAGGAAAAGCTTCAGACGTCCGCGCCGCAGCAGCCGCAGCAACAGTAGCCAACCCCCGGAACTCACGGCCTTCCGGGAAAAGCGTGTGACGCTTTTCCCGGAATTGTTTTAGTCTATAGTCTAGAGGCAGCCCGCACCCCTCCCTAACTGTCGATCACATTTAGGATTTGCTCGATCAGACCTGAATCTTCGCCGACCGTCATCCGGCAAGCCAGAACAGCGCGGCAGCGATCAAAACGAACAGCCCCACGGCGGCAAGGAACCGAAGCGTGCCGGCGTTGGTATTGTCGCCGAGTACCCGGTTCCAATATTCGCCACCGGTGGCATCGTTCGCTGCGACGGCTTCCTCCGCCGACTCGGACGCGGGCCTCGGCGCGGGCCGTTCACTGAATGCGCTGAAATTGCGCGGTTTTGGCTGTGGCGGGTCCGGGTGCTCCGGCTGGTCAAGATACCGCGTAACTCCTCCAGCGTCACCGGCATCGGCAACATGTTCATCGGGCTCCGCATCGCCGGGGATCGGCCCGACGCGGTCCGGTAGGCTATTCTGGTTGACCACCATGGTATTTCCTCCCTTGTTCCGAACGAGAAAGGGGCGCCACTGCGCCCCTCTCTCGAACTGCCCTTCTCTCGCCGAAGTGACGGTCAACCGTTCCCATGGGTCTGATTGTGGGATCCACCGGGCTCCGTCACACCTTTTAGGCCAGTGCCCGCCATCTGTGGCTGTTCACGCGCTGCGTCGGCAAGAGAAACCACACCGACGAGTTGCTTGTCATGGTTCACGACAGGCAGCCGCCGAACCTGGATGTCGCCCATGTTCCTTGCCACATCGTCCACGTCATCGTCATCGAAGCAATACTTCACGTCCGTGGTCATGATTTCGGCGACCCTTGCCTGAGGGTCCATCCCATCTGCAACGCCGCGCACGACGATGTCTCTGTCCGTTATCATGCCGATCAGGCGGTCATTGTCCCCGACCGGCATGAAGCCAATGTCGTTTTCCGCCATTTCCCGTGCAATAGCGGCGATGGTATCATTGGGGCTTGCGAGATGTACGTCCCGGGTCATGATTTCTGATACACGCATTGTCTTCTCCTTCACTTTAGTGGAGCGGTCCTCACCGGCATCGCTGCCGGGCCGGCGCTCAGCGCTCGGCGTCCAAGCGAGGAGCCGCGCTTCCTTCAGCGGGCGGAGCAGGAGCCTCGGTTTCGGCCACGGTTTGCTTTTCGCGCCGCCTGCTCCCGTTGGTTCGTATCCCGTTATCGGACGCAGCTTTTCCATTCGCTTCCGAGCCTTGCGGTTCTGATCCTTGCATTTCCCGGGCAGCCTGCTCCCAGTGACGTTCGTGCTGCCCGTCCGGCCGGCCTTCCTGCTCCCAGATCACGTAGGCTCGGCGCCTGATGAGCTCTTCCCTTTGGTTGTCCACATTGTCCATATCGTCCATGTCCCTTACCTCGCCGCTGGACTCCATTTGATGGCGAGGTTCAAACGGCGCGGACGACTATTTGTTCCGCCCGGTCTTTATGGCGGACACACCCTCACAAATGCCGTGGCGGCTCCGGATTTTCGTCTGGATTAGGGACCGGAACTTCATCCGGAAGAACGTCCGGCTCGGGCTCCTCGATCGGCACGTCGGGAAACCATGGCGGTAAATCCGGCGCCTGCTTCGGCGGCGGCTCCGGTACTGGGTCCGGCTGATTCGGGTTCGGCATTTTCGTCTCCCATGACATGCGGGGCGGGACCCCTCTATCGGACAATCCCGACCGACCGCGATTGTTCCGCTGACTGGCCGGGACAAGTCCGCAGTGGGGAACCCTTTGGGCCGATCGCAGGTTTGACCCACATCAGCAAAAGCCAGGAGAGAGCCCATGCCCAGACAACCGGACTATGGCAGATACGATCCCTACACCCGACGCGATTGGGCCCGCCGCGATTGGGAGAATGAACGTTCACGCGACCCTTACCATGGATCCGAGCGCAATCGTGGCCGGGGACGCGGCCGTTTCGGTGAAGAAGTCGAGCCTCGCGGCGCAGACTACGAGAACTCGATGTCATGGCCCACCGGAAGCTATCGTGGTGAAAGCGAACGCTGGAGCGATGACGACGACGATCGACGGGGCCGCGAGCGGTATTTCAGAGACTATCACGGCCCCGGCTACGGCTACCGTAGCGAAGGCCGCTACCGCGGTTATGGAGGCTATGGCGAGACGCGCGATTATCGCCGTGGCGACCGCGATTTCCTAGACCGCGCGAGCGATGAGGTGGCCTCATGGTTCGGCGACGAAGATGCCGAACGCCGGCGCGAGATGGACCGGCATCGTGGCAAGGGCCCCAAAGGCTACAGGCGGACTGACGGCCGCATCCAGGAAGACGTCAGCGATCGTCTAAGCGACGACGGCGCTCTCGATGCCTCGAACATCGAGGTGAGCGTGACAAATGGCGAAGTACAACTCAACGGCACGGTCAGTTCGAAATGGGCGAAACGCCGCGCCGAGGACTGCGCCGAAAACGTGTCGGGGGTCACCAATGTGCAAAACAACTTGCGCATAGAACCGGCAGATACGAGCACCGTGCAGCAGAACCCCAATCTGACCGATCTCAGTTGAAAACGCTCCGAGCGGCCAGCTGGGCTAAATACCGACTGAGCGTGGGGATGCGATGCCTTGAACGGCGCGCATCCCGCGCTTATGGGGAGCGCAGGACGTTAGAATACAACGCTCTCCGGCCGTGACTCTGTCACCCGGGCGGGCAGGCGCTTTTTCCTCCGCGCGCTGCGCTGAAGAAAGCCTAGCAAACGCTGTTCCTCCACACGCAATTCACTTCCTGAACGCCCACGCGCCTGAAGCTGCCGCGCGGAGACCGGGGCCGACTTGTCGGCAAGGGCGAGCACATCCGGATGAATGTAACTGCTCCGGCTGATTGCTGGCGTGTTGTGAAGCACGGATGCAGCCGCCTCGCTCATCTGTTTGATCGTCGGCCACTCACCCCGCTCGATCGAGGTCCGCGCGACCGTGAAAGCGGCGAGCGTGCCGCCCCATGTCCGGAATGTCTTTGCCGAAATCGCTGTGCCGGCCATGTCCGTAAGATACCGGTTGAGCCGGCCGGAATCCACCGGTCGAAGCGCGTCGTTTTCATCCTTCCAGACGAAAAGCTGCCTGCCCGGGAGATCGGCTATTTCTTCGAGCAGTCGCTGCAACTTCGGGCGACGGAGCACCCGCTGAACGCGCTTGCCACCCTTTCCGGTGAATTTTAATTCTATAAAACCGTCGCCAAGTCTGAGATGCCGCTTCAGCAAAGTGGTTGCGCCATAACTTCCGTTGGCCTGCACATAAGCCTGGTTGCCGGTGCGCAGATGCGCTTCGTCCAGCAGGGCGACGAGCGCCGCAAGCACGGTCTGCATGTTTTCCACGCCGCCCTGCATGTGGCGCCGTGTGGTGCGGCGTATCTTAGGCAAGGCTTTGCCGAATTCCGTCAGTTGCGCAAATTTGTCGGCGCTCCTGAGGGCCTGCCATTCGCTGTGATAACGATACTGCTTTCGGCCGCGCGCATCATACCCGGTGGCCTGCAGGTGGCCCCGTTCGTCAAGGCAGATCCAGACGTTCTCATAGGCAGGCGGTAATCCCAGTGCCGCTATGCGGCTTTTAATAGACGGATCGGTAACGATCGATCCGTCCGGCATGCGATACGCAAACCCTTTGCCACGTCTTTGGCGCCGAATCCCCGGCTCGCTGTCGCTGACGTAGACGAGCCCAGTTTCCTCGGACACAGACCCGATCGCCGCGAACCGCTGCGGGAGATCGGCGAGCCCGGCAGGTCGACATTCCAGCACGTCGACCGACATTGCTCTAGCCATTCCAGCCCTCCTGCGGAACGTAGGCGACGAGGCATTGTGCCGGAATGCTCTCCCTGGCGGCACTCGCGCGAATGCCGAACGGCTCTTCGGCTGCCGTGTCGAGTACTCGCAGCCAGTGCTTCGTTCCATTTGTGTGCGGAAGGACTATCTCGCACCCCCCGCCAGCATTGAGCACGACGACGATCTCGCCGACCGGCGACGCTTCATCCTGGCCGGTCCTGCAGATATAGGCGCAGATCAGGCGGAGTTCGCCATTGTGCCAGGCATCTTCGTCCATGGGGGTGCCGTCGGCCTTGTACCAGGCGATCTCGACGCGTCCATTCTCGTCAGGCTCCCCGTCGAGAAACCGCTCCTGGCGCAGGACAGGAGACTGTTTTCGAAAGGCGACGAGCTTGCGGCAGAAGTCCAGAAAGCCCTCGTCCGCGCCGGGCCAGTCGAGCCATCCGACGTCGTTATCCTGGCAATAGGCATTGTTGTTGCCTCTCTGGCTGTTGCCCAACTCGTCGCCGCCGAGCACCATTGGCACGCCCTGGCTGACCATCAACGTAGCGACCATGGCGGCGCGCCGCCGCCTGCGTGCCTCGTTAACCTCTGCGTTATCGGTTGGACCTTCAGCGCCCATATTGTCGGAATGATTGTCCGAATGGCCGTCACGGTTCTCCTCACCGTTCGCCTCGTTGTGCTTTTCACCATAGGAGACCGTGTCCATCAGTGTGAAGCCATCATGGGCGCTCACCAGATTGATAGACGACGTTGCGGCACGATCCGAATGCCTGAACTGTACCGGCGAACCGACGATGCGCTCCGCAAGCACCGGAACCATGCCGGCGTCTCCCCTCCAGAACCGCCGGACATCGTCGCGGAACTGGTCGTTCCACTCGCGAAACGGCGGCGGAAAACCACCAAGCTGGTAACCGCCCTGGCCCACGTCCCACGGTTCGGCGATGAGCTTCACGCCCGCAAGGATCGGGTCCTGTCGGATCGCGTCGAAGAAACCGCCCTCGCGATCGAACTCCATGTATTCGCGGCCGAGCGTGCTTGCGAGGTCGAAGCGAAAGCCGTCGATATGCATCACTCCCACCCAGTAACGCAGGCTGTCGAGGACCATACGCAGCACCAGCGGATGGGCAACGTTGAGGGTGTTGCCGGTTCCGGTCGTGTCGTAGGTATGACGCGGTTTGTCGGGCGACTGGCGGTAGTAGCTGAAATTGTCTAGCCCACGGAAGCTTAATGTCGGTCCCCGTTCCGAGCCCTCGGCCGTATGGTTGTAGACGACATCCATCAGGACTTCGATGCCAACGGCATGAAACCGCTTCACCATCGTCTTGAATTCCGTGATGCGGTCGCCCTTCAGATAACGCTTGTGGGGAGCAAAGAAGCCGAGCGTCTGATAGCCCCAGTAGTTGCTGAGATTACGCTCGATCAAATAGCGGTCGTCGAGGAAATACTGGACCGGCATCAATTCGATGGCGGAAACGCCGAGCTTCACCAGGTGCTCGATGATCGGATCGCTTGCCATGCCGAGGAATGTGCCGCGCAGCTCGTCCGGTACGGCGGGGTGCGTCATGGTCATGCCGCGGACATGCGCTTCATAGATGACCGTTTCCGTCCAGGGGCGGCGGATCGCTTCCTCGCCTGCCCAATCGAAGGCCGGGTCCTGAACGACGCCCTTCACCATGAAGGGAGCGCTGTCGCGCTCGTCGAATGAAAGATCGCCTTCAGGGCTACCGATCGTGTATCCGAAAAGCGCGTCGTCCCAGATGAGTTCCCCCGCAACCTGTTTGGCATAGGGGTCGAGCAACAGCTTGTTGGGATTGAAGCGATGGCCCTTATGTGGATCATACGGCCCGTGTGCGCGGTAACCGTAGAGGGCGCCGGGAGCGATACCCTCTATGTAACCGGACCAGACGTCGCCCTCGCGCTTCGGCAGCGGCATGCGCGCCGTTTCCTCGCGCCCGTCTTCGGAAAACAAACAAAGCTCGATCTTCTCCGCATGCGCCGAGAAGACGGCGAAATGCGTCCCCTGCCCGGTGTATTCTGCACCGAGTTCGGGCTTCATGAAATCGAGTTCGGAAAAAGCCAGATTCATTCAGTCGCGCCCTCTACCGCCTTGCCCAGCAGCTTTGATGCAACGCAGCAGGCAGGTATTTGTTCCTCTTTCGCGATGGGCCGTCGGGGAACTTTCCCGCCCCAGGCCAGTTCCTTGCCTTTCATCTCAAGGGACATATCCGATGCGAGAAAGCTCAACGCCTCCGCGTTTCAGAAAAACTTGGGGGCCCAATTTCGTCGGCGAAGACACTTGCCGGTTTCGGCTGTGGGCTCCCGACGAGCGGGGTGTCGATCTCGTCCTCGACGGTACCCCGCACGAGATGCGGCAGAGCGATGGCGGCTGGTTCGAAATCACGGTCGAGGCGAAGCCGGGAGACCGTTATTGCTTCCGATTGGCCGACGGAACCGAGGTTGCGGATCCGGCTTCGTCGGCACAGGAGCGGGGTGCGGAAGGTGCGTCGCTCGTCATCGACCAGGCGGCCTATGAATGGCGGGCCGCCTCCTGGCGTGGCAGGCCCTGGGAGGAGGCGGTCATCTCGGAGCTGCATATCGGCTGCTTCACGCCCGAGGGCACATTCCGCGCCGCGATCGACCGCCTGCCGTATCTGGCATCGGCCGGAATTACCGCGATTGAAATCATGCCCGTCGCACAGTTCCCCGGCGCGCGGGGCTGGGGCTACGATGGTGTGCTGCATTATGCCCCGCACAATGCCTATGGGACGCCGGATGACCTGAAGGGGCTCGTGGATGCAGCGCATTCGCTCGGCCTCGTGGTCCTGCTCGACGTGGTTTACAACCATTTTGGGCCCGAGCAGAATTACCTTTCCCTGTACGCAAGCCGCTTCTTCAACAAGGATCGCCCCACACCCTGGGGTGCGTCCATTGCCTTCGAGGAAGAAGCAGTCCGGCGATATTTTATCGAGAATGCGCTTTACTGGCTCGGCGATTTCCGTTTCGACGGTTTGCGCCTCGATGCGACTGAACAGATTCGTGACACGAGCAATCCGCATTTCCTCGTCGCGCTGGAGCACGAAGTGCGCAAATGCTTCGCCGACCGCCAAATCCACCTGGTGGTGGAGGACGCTAATCGCCGCAGAAGCCTGCTCGAGCGTGACGCCAACGGCGCGCCCATGCTCTTCGACGCGGCATGGAACGACGACCTTCACAACGCGCTCCATGTCGTAGCGACCGGCGAAACCAGGGGCCACTATCGCCCCTTCGCGGAGGCCCCGTGGAGCAAGATCCGCAGCGCGCTGGCCGAAGGTTTCGCCGTGCCCGCAAAGGAGGACAACTTCTCCGCTGAAGGAAGCCGCGCCCGGGTGCCGCCGCAGGGCCGTGTGAATTTCCTGCAGAACCACGACCAAATCGGCAACCGCGCTTTCGGCGAGCGCCTTGCCTCGCTGGTTCGAGAGGATAGCCTGCGGGTGTTGACGGCCATGCACATGCTCGCGCCGCAAATTCCCCTTCTGTTCATGGGTGAGGAATACGGCGAGACACAGCCCTTCTACTTCTTCTCCGACTATCAGGGAGAAATCGCCGACGCGATCCGGCTGGGACGCCGGGACGAAGCCGAGAATTTCGGCGGGCTTCCAAATGGCAAGACCGTGGAGGATCTGCCCGACCCGCTGGATCCGGAGGTTTTTTCCGGCTCGAAGCTGCGCTGGAGCCGCGCGGCAAGTCCGGCCGGCGAGCGGCGTCTTGCCTATATGCGCGACCTTGCTTCGATCCGGCAGAGGCATATCGTGCCGATGATAGCCGGCACCGCAATGCCGGAACACCGGGTATTCGAGACAGAGGACGGTGTCATCGCCGTCGACTGGCAGTTCGGGGAGTCCTGCCTGGAAATGCGCGTCAATCTTTCGCAGGAGACGCGCGCCATCCCCCCGTTCCGGGGTCAGCCGATCTTCGCCAGCGAAGCGGCCGGCGAGAGGACGCCCGACGTCACCGAACTGGCCGGCCTCGGCATCGTGGTCGCCATTGCACGATGAGATCGCGAGGGAACATGCCTCTTGCATCACCGTTAGGCCCGAAGATCGGCCGCAGCAATAACAAGGAACACGAGGAGATCCTCCACGGATATGCCAAGAGAATCCGCCAAACTTGGCCCAGCGCTCGCGGGCGAACATGCAGAGGCACCGACGATTGCCTCCTTACGGCGGGAGGCCGAGGGCTGCGAGCGGTGTGACCTCTACAAGAATGCCACGCAGCTGGTCTTCGGCGAAGGCCCGACCGACGCCCGCGTTGTGCTTGTCGGCGAACAGCCCGGCGACCGGGAGGATCTCGCGGGGCGCCCGTTCGTCGGGCCCGCCGGGCGGCTTCTGGACGAGTGCATGCACGAAGCCGGCATCGATAGGTCGGAATGCTATCTGACCAATGCCGTCAAACACTTCAAGTTCGAACCGCGTGGCAAGCGCCGGCTGCATTCGCGGCCAAATGCGGGCGAGGTCCAGGCCTGTGCCTGGTGGCTCGGGGCCGAAATCGATGAGCTCCGCCCCGAAATCGTCGTTGCGCTCGGGGCCACGGCGCTGATGTCGCTGCTCGGTCGAGGCGTCGGCGTCACAAAAAACCGAGGACAGTTTGTGCCAGCACCCGGCGGGTTCTCCGTGCTCGTCACGATTCATCCCTCCTATCTGCTGAGAATCCGCGGCAGAGGCAACCCCGAGGCGGAACGCGCCCGTTTCGTCGACGATCTCGCCAAAGTAGCGGTTCGAATTGGTTGACGGTCAGGACTGCCTGTCGAGTTCGGGATAGTGGCGGAAGATACAGGACTCGTTGAAGGCCAGCCGCCGCTCCGAGGCGAGATAGCTGTAAATTCGCGGCCGGACCCGCACGGCATCATGCACGTCAACCAAGCAGGGAATGTTCGCCTCATAGGCGTCCATCGCCCTTGGAAAGGCATAGCGAAGTCCCTCGATCACCTGGAAGAGCGAAAGATCGACGTAGCTCAGCCGGTCGCCGACCATCTGGTTCGGCCCGCTCGGATTCTGCGAAAGGACTCGTTCGAAATAGCCGAGGAATTTCGGCAGGCGCTCGGATAGGAAATCGGCCGCGCGCCGCAGCGCTTCGGGCTTCTGGCTCTCGTAATAGTGCGATACGCCGATCGGGTGGTGGGTGTCGTGGATTTCCGCAACAAAATCGGTGATCGTCAGCTGCAGACCGTTAGCAATAGTGCGAAGCCCTTCGCCCTCGGGTGCAAGGCCGAGCCTCGGCCCAAGATAGAATAGAATGTTGGCGACGTGGGCGATAAGCAGATCGCCATCGACGAGGAACGGCGGAGCAAAGGGAGGAGCGGCCCCGCCAGGCGCCTTCATCAGCTTCAGCATTTCATCCGTGCCCCCCGGCTCGCGGGCAGCATCGACGTAATCCGCTCCTCCCTCTTCCAGCGCAAGGCGCACGAATTCACCGCGGCCTGGAATACCGTCCCAGTAATAGAGTTTGTATGACATGGAAGATCCCTCATACGCGGATTCCGCCGCCGTGTTTGCCGCTGCAATGCACCAGCCTGCTTTTTGAACGGGTACGATTTGAGGAAACATGCAGCCGCAAAAAACGTTCCGGAGAAACAGAATACCCTCTGCGCAGGAGAAATTGATGAAGGTCGAAGAGTTCATATTCGCCGAAAGCGGCGGCGTACCCAACAATCCGCGCTTGCCCGTGCTGGTCTACCGCCAGGCGATCGACGTTACCGAAAATGCAGCCACACGGATCGAAGAACGCTTCCGGGCCAATGGTTGGCTCGGTCTCTGGCGCAACGGCGTCTTTGCCCGTCACCACTACCATTGCGGTGCTCACGAGGTTCTCGGGATTGCTGAAGGCCGGGCGCGCCTCCTCATCGGCGGGCCGGGTGGCCGGGAAGTCGAGGTCGCAGCCGGCGACGTCATTCTCCTTCCCGCGGGAACCGGCCACCGCCGCGACGAGGCGAGCGCCGACTTCCTCGTTATCGGCGGTTATCCGCCGGAGCAACACGCCGATATCAAAAGCGGCGCCGCGACGGCGGATGACCGTATCGCGATCGACGCGGTGCCGTTGCCTCGCTTCGACCCGGTTCTCGGCGCAGAGGGGCCAGCCGTCATCGTCTGGCACTCCGCAATGCATGCACGGAGCTGACGGGTGACAAGGTCTCCGGATCGCAATCGGCGCAATTTTCAGCGCAGCCAGACCGGCAGGTCGGCGGCAGTGCGGCACCCGGCCGCCCGCTCTTTCAGGCCGAGCGTCTCCCAGGCGAACTTCTGGGCGGCGACCTGCGCCATTTCCTTGGTCTCATAGATGTCCGGCAACACATAAGCGTTGCGGCCGCATGACAAAAGTGCCCGGTGGCTCAACAGATCATAGTGAAGCTCTAGATATTCCTCTGAATGCATGGGGTCCCTCCCAGGTGGCGAAGGGAAAACGGCGACGGCATTGGGAAGTTCCAAGGGCCCGATCGAATGTTGCAGCGAAAAGGGCGTCGAGGGAACATAGGCGGCAGTTCGGCGTTGATGACGCTTACAGGAGATCAGTCATGAGCACAAACAAGCCTGGAGAACCGCGCCCGGGTGGTGACGCTCGTCCGCTGGATCCGCCGAGCGTCGACGAACCGATCGATGCATGGGAAAGAGATCGGATGGGCGCACCTGATATCGACAGGGAACTCGACGGGCTGCGCGAGCGGATCGCCCGGCTGCAGGCCGAAATCGACACCATCGCGACCGAGACACACACGGCCATCGGCACGGTGCCGGGAGGCGACAGGCTCGAGGCGGCGAGAGATGTTGTTGCCGAGAAGCGCGACGAGATCAAACGCCTGACGGCGCGGCTCGGAGAGATAGAGCGCAACGTCGGGGACGCCGGACAGGAAAGGCTCTAAAACAGGGTCATCTAGATGCCGCGCCAGAAAAGGGCGTTCGGCTCATGAAGGCTTTCGCGAGCGTCCGTCGCGGCCCTCCTGATCGCCGCGGGTGCCGGCTCGTCGTCCACTGCGGGTCGAACGGGGCGCTCCTCGCGTTCTGCGGCGGGCTCCGGCTTTCTGGTGGCAAGCATCACGAGATCCTTTCCCACGTGGGTCGCCTCAAAATGCTCTTTCCGTCTCTTTCCGATGTCCTTCCGGGGTCAGTCTCGGTTGACGAATTTACAGAAGCGGCTCGTCTGTCCGTCTTCGGTCATATCCTGGTGCAGAAACGCAAGTTTCTCCTCATCGAAAATCTTGAAGAACTCATCCCAGGAAATTTTCTCCAGCGTATCTTCGGGTTTGCCGAAATCAACGCGAAGAAGGCCACCGCCGCCCTCGGTTGCATTCTTAACGCGCGCCGGCTGTCCCTCGCGGGCATCTATCCATTTGCGGATTGTATCGTGATTGGTTGTGGTCATCGCAGCGGTCATCGAAAACTCCATGAACGGTCGGCTGAACAGGGAGCGGGATACCGGCGTAAAACCGCGTCCGCGCAATCCCGCTCATGCTGCTTAAATCGATCGCTGCGCCGATTGTTCCCGCTTCAACGCCGCGCGCGGTCGCCCGGCTCGGAAATGATCGTTTCTTCCTCGGGCGGTTCCCAGCCGAAGATGCTGCGCCCGCCGAAACGCGCGGAGTCCCTGAATTCGCCCGCGACGATCTCCTTGAGGTCAGGGCCGGTGACGTAGCGTTCCAGCCGTCGCGACTGCTCGTCAAGTCGCTTCAGCGCCGCAAGCTCCTCCTCGCGCCCGAGCCGGGCCTTACTCACCGCGGACTTCATGACGCCGATAGTCTCGTCATAAACTTTCAACGGAACCGGAAACGGATGACGGTCCTTGCCGCCATGGGCGAGCGAAAAGCGGGCGGGATCGGAGAACCTGCACGGCGTTCCGTGAACGACCTCCGCGACCATCGCCAGTGCTTTGACCGTCCGGGCCCCGACCCCCGGCACGAGGAGCAGGTCCTTGAAGTCTTCAGGTCCGCGCTCGGCGGCCGCGGCGAAGCTGCCGTGAAGGCGCCGGAGATTGACGTCGGATTCACGAACCTCGTGATGGGCGGGCATGAAGAGATGCGGCAGCAGCGGCTGTGCCGGCTCTGCCTGAGGAGCAGCGCGAGCCTCGATCGAGGCGACCTCACGCAAGAGTCCGTCGGGCCCGAGTGAGTGGAGGAGATCGAGCTGCGCACTCCGCGACGCGGCAGCCCGGCGGTCTGCGAGATTGAAGATTTCGCCCTGTCCTCTGCCCTCTATCGCGCTGTGCGGCGCATCGACGAAGCTCGTCAACCCTTCGGAAAGCCAGTGATAGCGCCTCGCCTGGCGCCGGTCGCCGTTCATGCCCTGTTGGACGACCACCCATTTGGCATCGTCCGTGATGATGAAGCCATGCAGGTAGAGGTCGAAGCCGTCCTGAACGGCGGCACTGTCCACTTTTGCTACGAGTCGGCTCGCCTCCGCCATTGCGCCGCCGTCGAAACCGATGCGATCGCCGATCGAGACGAGTTCGCCGGGCGTCTTGCGGGAGTGCTGGCCGCGGCCGCCGCAAACATGGATGCCGAGCTCGCCGGCAAGGGGCGTGAGGCCGCGTTTCAGCGCCCCGATGACGCTCGTGGTGATCCCGGACGAATGCCAGTCCATTCCCATTACGGCACCGAAGGACTGGAACCAGAACGGATGCGCCAGGCGCCTCAAAAACTCGTCGCGTCCATAGTGATGTACGATCGCTTCGGTGACCAGCGCGCCCAAGCGCGTCATGCGATCGCCGAGCCACCGCGGCACCCGGCCGCCATGCAGCGGGAGATCCGCATTACCTGCCCTTTGAGCCATAGTGTTTCCGCCAGCTCCTCGACCGCTCGAGCCCTTACTTCCTAATGCTTATCCTTGAACGACGCGGTTCGAGAAAATCGCATGGAATTTCGGCCAAAAGACCGTGCGGGCCTGATGGTGACGGAACATACACCGCTTCGGAGGCAGCCGCCAGCCAAGGCGATGGGAGCACCGCAGAGCGTGCACGTTTCAAGCGCACGCACTGCGGCCCGCCTCGTCCGGCGGCCGCTCGATAACGGCCCTCTGACCAGGTCGCGTGCTTCAGCCGGCGAACATCTGGCGCAACCGAGCGAACAGACCTGGCTGTTTCTCGATAAGCATTGCGCGGATGTGGCGCGAGGCCGTCGATGCGCTGACGGTTGCACCGAAATGGCAGTAGCAGATGACCTTATGCAATTGCTCGTCGCTCAGCTCGAAGAAACGCCTGGCTTCACCGTAGCTGTCATTCTCCATTCCGGCGGCCCGGAAGACCGGGTCCTCGAAGGCAACGGAGATCGGCGAACCATCACCGCGCATGGCCGCGCGGACTCTCGCTGGCTGATACTCTGTCTCGTGCAGTGTCGAGAGGCGTCTGTGAGGGTCACGCTCAAGGAGCTCCGCCCAACGCTCAAGGCGCTCCTTGCGCGATAATGTCCGTCGCGGAAAGTCCTGCTTGACCTCGGCGACGCCCTGTAACTGCTCGATTGCTTGGTGCTTCATTGCGACCTCCTACTCTAACGATAGTTGGTCCCCCAGTTCCACTTGCCGCGCACCCGCCTGCCGATCAGGTTCAGGGACACGCAACAAATCGAAGCGCTGCACCGACCTCTGCGCGTCCAACGACGCGCCGCGCTGCAGCCGATTAAGCGTGACTCCAACTGATCCCGAAGTCCAATCACGAAAATAGATGATGCCAATTTTGGCACATAGAGTTCCGCGCGGCGGCGGTCGGTGTCACCCCTTCACGGCGCCGGACGTCAACCCGGCCACGATCTTGCGCTGGAAGACCAGCACGAGTGCGAGCAGCGGCAGCGTGACCGTTACGGAAGCGGCCATGATCTGCCCGAACGGATATTCATAGCGGCTGCTTCCTGTCAGGAGGCCGATCGCGACGGGAACCGTCCTGTTCTCGTCCGTCAGTATGAAGGTGAGAGCGAAGAGAAATTCGTTCCACGCAAGGATGAACGACAGCAGACCGGTACTGGCAATCGCCGGCCCCATCAGAGGCAGCAATACGTGCGTGAGGATACGCAGGCGTGAACAGCCATCGACGAGTGCCGCCTCCTCGAGCTCTTTCGGCAGATCACGGATGAAGCTCGTGAGGATCCATGTCGTAAACGGCAGTGTGAGGATGAGATAGGAGACGATCAGCCCCGACGGGCGGTTATAGAGGCCGAGCCATCCGATCACTTCAAACATTCCCGAAAGCACCACCACTTGCGGGAAGACCGAGATCATGAGTACGGCGATCAGAACCATACGGCCGGGCGGGAAACGCAGGCGCCCGAGCGCATAGGCGGCAAGAATGCCTATGACGAGAGAAATCGCCGTACTGACCAGGGCGACCACGCCGGAATTTACGAGCGCGCCCATGAATACGGGGTTGTTGAACAATTGCCGGTAGTTGCTGAAATCCAACGCGGGCAGCAGAGTGAACTGGTAAAGCGCCTGCCCCGTCTTTGTCGAGGAGACGATCGCCCAATAGTAGGGAAAGAGCATGTAGGCGAGGACGGCCGCAACGCCGGCATAAAGCCCGACCGCCTTTACGCGGCGCATGGCCCGATAGGTTGCGTTGGAATAGCGTCTCCCAGCAGTGCTCGCCGTCATCGCCATCTTCTCAACCCGCCGCCCGATCGAGGCGCAAGAGGCCGACGATAACGATAGCGATCATCCCGATGATCATGAACACCCATGTGGATGCAGCGGCTCCAAGGCCGAGGTCCTGAAAACTGATAAGTTGATCGCGCGCATAGATCGACATCGTCATGGTGTTTTCGTTGTTTGCCGCGAGCACATAGCTCAAGTCGAACATGCGAAGCGCGTCGAGCGAGCGGAAAAGGATGGCAACGCCGATCGCCGGCATGGCGAGCGGCAGGGTTATGGACCAGAAGCGCTTCCAGTGGGGCACGCCGGAAACCTCCGCCGCCTCGTATATTTCCTCGGGGATCAGTTGCAGGCCGGCCAGAATGAGAAGCACCATGAACGGCGTCGTCACCCAGACATCGATGAAGATCACCGTTCCAAGAATCAAGGACGGGTCGGCTGTCCAGGCGATACCCTTTTCAACGAGTCCCAGTGCGACGAGAAGCTTGTTGATCAGGCCGAACTGGTCGTTGAGCATCCATTCCCAAATGCGCGCCGAGACGACCATCGGCATCGCCCAGGGGATGAGGATCGCAGCCCTGACGATGCCGCGGCCGAGAAAGGCACGGTGAAGGAGCAAGGCGATGGCAAGCCCAAGGAGTGTCTCCAGAGCGACGGATACGAGCGTGAAAACCAATGTGTTCGTAACGGCGCCCCAGAACACCGGATCGTCGGCTACCTCCACGAAGTTGTCAAAACCTACAAATCCGTAGTCCGAGGGCGCATCGAGGTAGGCGTCGGTGAAGGAGAAGAAAATGCTGCGGCCGAGCGGCCATATCGCTACCGCGGCCAGCGTCAGCAGCAAGGGAAGCAGGAAGAGCCATGCGGTGCGGTGCTGCTGGCGCTCCATCCGGCGGGCGGCGTTCACGACGACGCTCCAAGGGACAGCGGAATGCTCGTGCGGTGGTCGATGCGCCTGCCATCCTCTCCGAAGAGGTAGAGGCTTTCCGGCTGCCAGGTCAGGCCGACGGGCTCGCCGGGCGTGATTTGCGGCGGGCTCCCCGTCGCACGGATCGTCCAGACCAGCGTTTCGGTGAGACGCACATAGCAGAGATATTCGTAGCCGAGATCCTCCATCCGCTCGAAGGTTCCGCGTATGGCGCCCTTCACATCCGCACCGACGAGCTGCAGACTTTCCGGCCGCAATCCGAGCTCGACGGGCGTTCCTTCTGCCGCAGCGAGATCGGCCGCATAGGTGAAGCCGCCTGCACCCCTGAGCATCGAAACGGCCGCACCGGCCGTCTCCAAAGGGGCGAAATTCATCCTCGGACTGCCGAGGAACCCGGCAACGAAGCGATTTGCCGGCCGGTCGTACAGCGCGCGAGGCCGCCCCACCTGCTCGATCTTCCCGTGATTGAGGATCACGATCCGGTCGGCGAGCGTCATCGCTTCCGTCTGATCGTGGGTGACATAGATCATCGTCGTCCTGACGTCGGCATGCAGCTTGGCGATCTCGAAGCGCATTTCCATGCGCAGGTCCGCGTCGAGATTGGAAAGCGGCTCATCGAAGAGGAAAACCTCCGGCTGGCCGACCAGCGCTCGACCGATCGCGACGCGCTGCCGCTGACCGCCGGAAAGCTGGCGCGGCCGCCGCTCGAGCAGATGGCCGATCTTCAGCATGTCGGCGACCCTCGCGACACGGCGCCGCATCTCGTCTTTGCCGAGCCGCGCCGTTTCGAGCGCGAAGCCGATGTTCCGCGCGACGTTCATATGGGGGTAGAGCGCATAGGACTGGAAGACGAAGGCAAGTCCTCGCTTCGAAGCGGGCACATCCGTCACCTGGTCGCCACCGATAAATACGTCGCCGCCGGAAACCGGGACGAGACCGGCAATCAATCGCAAAAGCGTCGACTTCCCGCAACCGGACGGACCGACGAAGACGACGAATTCGCCGTCCTCGATCTCGAGGTCGATGGACCGGATCACGTCATAGGTACCGAAGGTCTTGCTGACATTCCTCAGGGTGACCGAAGCCATTCCATTTTCCTTCCAGAACGGTTTTCTGTTCCATTCGAACATCGAACCATCCAAGGCTTTACGACTGCGCACTTGCTGACGGGGACGGTTTCCGATTGTCCCGCCAGTTCTTCAGGCCTTTCACGGCAGCGCGGCCCGCGCCACCGTGTCGATGCGGCGCCCCCGACCGGCCGAGGGCGCCGCTCTCGTCATTTCGCTTTAACGTCGCGTTCGAGGCGTCGCTCGAGATCGGCGAGTTCCTTCGCGACATCGTCCTTGCCGGAGATGATGTCGTGAACCGCCCGGTAGAAGGTACGGGAAACACGATTATAGTTCTTGCCCGTGGCTGCCGAGGGACGCGCGACCGATTCTTCGAACGCGGTCTTCGCCATGCCGAGGAACGGAATCTTCGCCAGCACATCGGCGTCTTCGTAGAGCGCCTCCACGGTCGGATTGTAGCCGCCTTCGATTGCACGCATCTTCTGGTCTTCCGCACCTACCATGTAGCGCAGCAGCTCCGCTGCAAGCTCCGGATTCTTGGAATATTTGGAAACGCCGAGATAGGCGGTACCGAGCGCACCGCTCGACTTCTGGCCTTCCGCACCCACCGGAAGCGCGCTCACCCCGACCTTGCCGACGAGCTTGCCGCCTTCGGCCTGCGACGTTCCCCACACATAAGGCCAGTTCCGGTGAAAGACGGCATTGCCGCTCTCGAAGAGGGCACGCGAGTTTTCCTCATCGTAGTTCAGAACCCCCTCAGGCGAAATCGTCCCGATCCAGCCGCGCGCACGGCTCAAAGCCGCCTCCGTCTTGGGATTGTTGATTGTCACCTCTCCGTCGTCGGAAAGGATCGTGCCGCCGCCGGCCGAAGCGATCCACTCCAGCGCATCGCAGGTCAGGCCCTCATAGCTCCGGCCCTGCCAGGCATAGCCCCATATATCCGGACTGCCGACCTTGCGTTCCGCATCCTGAATCTCCTTGGCGGTCGCCGTCAGTTCGTCCCAGGTCTTCGGAGGCTGCTTGCCGTACTTCTCCAGCAGGTCCTTACGATAGAACATCAGGCCGGTGTCGATGTAGAAAGGCATCGACAGGAGCTTGCCGTCGAGGCGCGCCGCATCCGCGGCAGAGGCGAAATGCGCCTTCACCTCCTCCTCAGGTACGAGAGACGTCAGGTCGAGGAGATGATCCTTGAACATACCCAGCCAGATGACGTCGATGTAGAGGACATCCATGTCGGACGACTGGGCCGCGAACAATTGCTGATAGATCGGAATGGCGTCGTCGAGGTTCTGCGGCATCCGGTTGAGTTTCACGTCATGGCCGGTTTCTTTCGTCCATTTCTGGACAGCCTTCTCGCAAAGCTCGTAGTCGGTCGCCGAGCAAAACATCGAAACGGTATCCGCCTTTGCGGGAAAGGCGGATACGACGGCAATGACGGTCATACCTGCCAGTGTTTTCAAAAGATGCTTCATGTTCGTTCCCTCATTTGTTCTCTTGTGAACGCAAGCTATATCGCGGCTCCCGCCGCCGATATTGCGTCAGATCCTCTTTGAAAGGCAGGTTGCGGCCGCCGTATCCCGTCACTGCCAGCGAGCCGCAGATCACACCGAGCTCGATGGCGCCCTCGATATCAGGCTCGGTCAATAGCCCGTGAACGAAGCCGGCGTTGAAACTGTCGCCTGCGCCCGTGGTATCGAATACGGCGACGGCGAGCGCCGGCATTCGGGTCGTCCGCCCTTTGGAGGCGGCAATCGCTCCATCCGCTCCGCACTTGATGACGACAGTCGGACAGAAGCGGGCGATCGATGAAAGCGCGCGCTCCACGTCGTCTTCGCCCGTCAGCGCCTTTGCTTCCGATGCGTTCGGCAGAAAGACGTCGATCAGCCCCAGCATCTCCTCCATTCCGGGGGTCGACAGCCGATAGTCGACATGCTGACAGTCGGAGCAGACGGTGATACCGAGGCTGCGCGCCGCCTCGATAAGCCGCCCCCGTTCATCGTCGAGCGAGAAGCCCTGAAGAAGCAATATGCGCGGCCTGATCCGCGCCAGATCCTCAGGCGTCGGCAGGGGATCGGGCTCTTCGGCGTAGCTGATGAATCCGCGGTCGTGCGCGAAGGAAAAAGCTGCACTGACGCGGCGCAGCGGCCTGTCGAGATGGATGAAGAGGCGATCATCTATATTCTCGCTGCGGGCTTGATCGACGATCATGCGGCTGAAGATATCGGTGCCGAATTGACACCACCAACCGGCGCTCGTTCCGAGCCGCGCAAAGCCCAGCGCCGTCGAATAGGCGGCACCGGGAACCCACTCGAACTCCTCCGCCCAGAGATCGGCGCTGATCTTCGGTACTTCCGGGAGCCCGCGGAAGATAAGGTCGAAGTAGTACTCTCCGACCACCATAACGTCGTAGCGGGAACGGACGCCGTTGTCGTTCACGACCATTCCCCTGCGAATTCAGCATGTGCCGCGAGATATTCATCGACGAGAGGCACCGCGCGCGAGTAGGAAAGCACCAGGGGATGAGCCATGAGCGCCTGTACGGCGAGATCGCGGCTGCGTTGCCTGATCGCCCGCACGGCCAGCCGCTCGTAGCGCTTCACACTATGGACGAGCTGCGCCTGCGCTTCCGGCATGGCACCGATCTTCATCGGCCGAATGCCGTCCTGGCCCACCACGCAGCTCACCTCGACGACATCGTCGTCCCGCAAGCCTTCGATGGCACCTTCGTTGCGCACGTTCAGGCCGCTATAGCACGCTTTTCCGGTCTGCAGCGCATCGACGAGGTTGAGCGCGACACCGGCATAGCCCTCTCCCTCCTCACCCGTCTCCCCGGCGGCGAGGCCCTCGACAAGCCTGTCGGCCTCTTCCATGCTGGGGGCGTCTGCCAGCGCGTAATGCATGTAGGTGGCGTTGCGCCGCCGCTCGTAGGCGTAGTAAGCAGCAAGAGCCGCCTCGGCATCGGCATCCATATCCATGGCGCTGAGCCGGGTGATCAGTGCCGCGTTCAGGTCCTTGACCTCCTCGCCGCGCGTGCGCGCATCAGCCTTGAGCGCCTCGACCGCCTTCTCCGCATAATAATAATAGTAGAGATATTCGTTGATCCAGTTGCGCTGGCTTCTGATCAGGCCCGCATCGAACATTCGCTGCGATGTGGAGCGAATGAATCCGTCGTCATCGAGCAGCGGCTGAAGAACTTCCCTGCCGTCGATCGTCGCGCGTCGCGTAAAGGAAAGATGGTTCAGGCCATAAACCTCGCAGTGCACGTCGTTCTGCGGCACCTTGTACCAGCGCGCCAGCGCTTCCTGCGCCCCGTTCGCCCCGTCACAAATGCCGACGGTGCGATGATAACCTTCGTCTTGTAGCGCCTGGGTCACGAGTCCCGCCGGATTGGTGAAGTTGAACAGCCACGCATCCGGACTGACGTTCTTCAGGATCTCGGCATATTTCAGGATGACCGGAATGCTGCGTAGCGCCATGGCGAAGCCGCCGGGGCCGGTCGTTTCCTGGCCGAGCACCCCATGGGCCAACGCAATGCGCTCATCCTTGATGCGCCCATCCTCGTCGCCCGGGCGAACCGTCGTAACGACGTAACTCGCCCCTTCGAGCGCGCGCTCGGCGTCGGCGGCCATTGTGATCCGGACGGGAGACTGCATGCGACGCGCCAGTTCCTGACTTATGCGCCCGAAGAGTTCGAGTTTCCGTTCATTGATGTCCTGCAGACAGATCTCGGTCAGGTCGCTTCTTTCCGCGCGCCTGAGGGCCGAGCCGACAAAAAGGGGCGCCCGGACGCCGCCGCCGCCGATCAAGGTCAGTTTCATTCTTTACTCCGCCGTTCCGCTCGTGGTATCGCTACTGGATATAACCAGTTATGTCAATTCATGGCGGCGCTGGTTTTCTTTCGTTTGCCATGCCCGTTGCCGGAGCATCGGCATGCTGGCGAACGCTGTTCACCACTTGTCTTCGGCCCGGGCAGGTGCAATGCAATTCATCATCCCGAAACCCGCGCTGAAACCAGAGAGCATGGCACGACAGGAAAACCTCCCGGACGAAAGGCCGATCGACCGCAATCATCCGGATGCGCTTTACGCGCAACTGCGAAATCTTCTGAGAGGCATGATCGAGCGTCGCGAATTGGCGGTAAACGACAAGCTCCCGTCGGAGCGGGAACTCGTGGCAGTTTACGGCGTCAGCCGCATCACCGTGCGCCAGGCGATCAAGGAACTCGAAAACCTCGGTTATCTGCAAACGCGGCCCGGAAAGGGTATCTACGTAACCGAGCCCGCTCCGGTCTACGAACTGGAGGTGGTTCGCAGCTTCACCCAGACGGCCCATGCCAACAACCGAAAGCCGGGCATGCGGCTTCTCAGGGCGGAGATCGCACGGGCCGACCCGGAAGTTGCGAGACCGCTTTCACTCCCGACCGGGGCAGAGGTAGTGTTTCTGGAAAGACTCCGCCTCCTCGATGGCGTGCCGGTGGTCGTGCAGAGGGATTGGTTCTCCGCCTCGCTGACTCCTGGCATCCTCGACATCGACTGGACGGTCGAAAACAGGTCGCTTTACGATGAGTTCGAGAATCGCTACGGCATCCTTCCGTCACGCGGACAATCGACGCTGAGCGCGAGGCTTGCATCCGACCTCGAGGCCTCCCTCCTCCAGCTCGATCGGCCGGCCGCCGTGCTGACGCTGGATCAGATTGCCTATGACAGCCACAACCGTACCGTAAACATCAGCGCCGCGGCCTATCATCCGACCCGCTATCCGCTCTCGCTGACGCAGTCGCACCGACGCTTCTGATATCGCACCTGCCGACTCAATCTTCCCGGAAGGCATGCCGCATCTGATCCGTGAGCGGCTTAGTCAAATAGGAGATCACCGTACGGTCGGCGATCTTGATGAACACTTCCGCCGGCATGCCCGGATAGAGCGAAAGCCCCTTCAGCTTGGCGAGGCTCTCCGTCTTCGGGCGAATGCGCAGGGGATAGTAGCTGGCTCCGGTGCGCTCGTCGGTGACGAGATCCGGCGCGACCGTCACCACTTCGGCCTCCACTTCAGGGGTGGTGCGCTGATTGAAGGCACTGAAGCGGATTTCAACCGATTGGCCGACACGGATCTGGTCGATGTCATGGGTCGCTACCTTCGCCTCGACGGTCAGGTCGTCGACCTCCGGTACGACGAGCATCAGCGTTTCACCCGGATTGATGACGCCATTGACCGTGTGAATTGCCAGCTGGTAGATGCGCCCGGAAAGCGGGGCGGTGATGTCGAGGCGGCGCAACTGGTCGGCGGCCGCCGTGCGGCGTTCCTCATATTCTGCGATCTTGGCTTCGACGTCGGTCAGTTCCTTGGAAATTTCGGTGCGCCGGTCCTCATCGAGCTGCAGGATCTGCAGGTCGATCTCGCTCGACTTGCCGCGCGCCTGGGCGCGGGCCGCGATATGTCGGCCACGCCCACCCTCGAGTTCCGCGCGCTGGCGCTTCAGCGTCGTAACGCGTTGCATCGGCACGAGCCCCTGACCGAAAAGCGAGTCGACCCCGGTCAGTTCCTCCGCGATCAGCTTCAGCGCGTCCTCGATCGCGTTCAACTGTACCGTCAGACCCTCGGTCTCGTCGGCAAGCTGCGCCTTTCTCGAATCGAGCTGACCCTTCATGCCCAACAGGGCCGAGCGACGGTTCGCGAAGAGCCTCTGTTCGCCGTCGATGAGCTTCGCCGCCGCCGTGCCGGAGATGAACTCGGCGAGATCTTCTTCTATCTCGAAGGATGCGGCACCGATCCGTTCGGCCAGCAGCCGGGCACGGCGGGCATAGAATTGTGCCAGCGTGCCTTCGATGATCGCGAGATTGGCGCGTACCGTCGTGCCGTCGAGGCGGATCAGCACCTGGCCGGCCTCAACCCGATCGCCCTCCTTGACCAGGAGCTCTCCGACGATGCCGCCGGTCAGATGCTGCACTTTCTTGACATTATCGTCGACGACCACGACGCCGCCGGCGACGATCGCGCTGGACAGTTCCGTTGTCGCGGCCCAGCCGCCGACGCCCGCCACGAGGGCGAGCGCAAGAACCGAGACGCCGATCAGATGCCGGGAGAGCGACCGATGTGCAGTCGGTTTCGCCTGGGGCCATCCCCTCATTGCTTCGCCTCCTGCCCTTCTGCAACGATTTTCAGCGAATTCTGTCGCTCCACCTGTTGCGGACGAAGTACCTGACCGAGGACTTGCTCCTTGGGCCCGAAAGCCTGCATGCGTCCTTCATTCATCATCAGCACGAGATCGACGCTTGCGAGTGCGCTCGGCCGGTGGGCGACCACGATGACGATGCCGCCACGGCTGCGCACGCTCATGATCGCTTCGCTGAGCGCCTGCTCGCCCTCGGCGTCGAGGTTGGAATTGGGCTCGTCGAGAACGACGAGAAAGGGATTGCCGTAAAGGGCCCTCGCGAGAGCCACCCGTTGGCGCTGGCCGGCCGAGAGCGTCATGCCGCCATCGCCGATCTCGGTGTCATAGCCGTTCGGAAGCCGGAGGATCAGATCGTTGACGCGCGCCGCCTTTGCGGCGGCGACGATCGCGTCCGGTGTCGCGTCTTCGGCAAAACGGCAGATGTTCTGCGCGATCGTCCCGGCGAACAGTTCCACGTCCTGCGGCAGGTAGCCGATGTGTTTCCCGAGTTCATCGCTGTCCCATTGATCGAGGGCTGCACCGTCCAGCCGAACCGAGCCGCGATAGGCCGGCCATATACCGAGGATCGCGCGCGCCAGAGACGATTTTCCCGAAGCGCTCGGTCCTATGACTCCCACGGCACCGCCCGCACCGACCGTGAAATTCACATCCGACAAGATGAGGCGCTGCGCCGCCGGCGGACCGCTTGCCAGCCCTTCGACGGTGAGGCGATCGCGCGGGGTCGGAAGCTGGAGTGGTGCATCGGCTTCCGGCAGGGCTTTGAGCAATTCCTTGAGGCGTTGCCAGCTCTGGCGCGCTGCGACGAGGCCGCGCCAGTTGCCGATGGCAAGTTCCACGGGCGCAAGAGCCCGGGCTGTCAGGATCGAGCCCGCAATGATGATCCCGGGCGAAGCTTCGCCTCGTATCACCAGAACGGCGCCGGCCGCCAGAACGCAGGACTGCAGCGCCATGCGAAAGACCTTCGACAACGCGCCGTAGCCATTGCCGATATCGGAGGTGCGGCGGTTCTCATCGCGGAACTCCGTATTGCGCCTCTCCCACATCGCCGTCAGCCGCGCTGACATTCCCATGGCATGAACCACCTCGGCATTGCGCTGGGAGGCCTGCGCGAAGGCGTTGCGAAGCCCTCCGGCCTCCGAGGCTTTCCTGGCAGGCGCCTGGGTGCCGCGGTTGGTGAGATAGGTGAGCAACATCAGGACCAGGCCGCCGATGATCGCGACCAAACCGATGACCGGGTGGAAAAGAAAGCAGATCGCGATGTAGAAGGGCAGCCAGGGCAGGTCGAAGAGCGCGGCCGGGCCGGCACCCGACAGGAACGACCGAACCTGATCGAAATCGCGCAGCGCCTGGAGACCGTCCCCCTGCATTCTGAGCTTCAGCGGCGCCTTCACGATGGCGCGGTAAATGCGACCGTTCAGGCTCTCGTCGAGGGCACCGGCGATGCGCACCAGCATCCGCCCGCGAACGAGCTCAAAGGCTCCCTGAAAGGCATAAAGCAGCAGCGCGAGAAGAGAGAGAGCAACCAGGGACGGAATGCTGCGGCTCGGCAGAATTCGATCGTAGACTTCGAGCATGAAGAACGACCCGGTGAGGTATAGAACGTTGACGAGCGCGCTTGCGATGGCAACACCGATGAAAGCCGTTCGGCAATCCCGCAAGGCAGAGGCTGGGTCGGCATTCCTGCCGTTGGATGTAGCCATAAACTCAGACACCGGCTGATATCTCGCAATCGGGTTTCAAACGCATTTTCCGTCACTCGGCCGCCGGTTGCCAGGCAGTGGCAATCCTACGACCCCTGTCAGTCCCTGATCGGGTCCGCTACACTCCGGAGCTCCGCAATGAGGAGTTGTTCCTCCTGATACAATGATGTACGCCAAACTTGCCTCCTTGGCCATCGTTCCCTGCGTGGCCTGCTGCATAGCGGGCTGTTTAAGGACTCAAGGGCGCCCGCCCCGGGTCCTATGACTCCTCCATCGACGCTCCGGTCTCAGGTGGAAATGCGGGCTCGGCCGCCGGTGCCGGCGCAAATGCGTCGATGCTGCCGCCCCGTCCCCAGGTCGCAGCGAGGCTCATCAGTTCGTCCATTTCCCTTCGGAGCCGGTGCCAGACCAGAATGTCCTCGGCATGGGGCGCATTGCGACGCGGATCATAGAACGGGTCGATCTCGTCGCCGGCGGCCTTGCGCGCATCCTCAAGCCGCCCCTTCAATGCGCTCGCCTCCTCCTTCAGCGAGAAATACCGGCGCATGACCGCAATCAGCGCAAGATCGTTGGGGCTGGTGTTCAAAGGTAATCCTCCGGGCATTTCTTGAGCGCCGCCGTCGAGCGTCTCGCGGCTGCAGGGAACCGCCCCAATTGCGGAAGATTTTGGCACATTTCCGGCATGGCGGGAGAAATGTGCCTGACAGCATGCTCGGCGGGCTCGCAAAAAAAGACCCGGCGTAACCCGCCGGGTCTTTGCTCTCGTTGCGAGGCCGAGGCGGTCGCGGTGGCTCAGGCCTCGACGCGCCTCCGTCCGCGCGTGTCGTCCTCGACCTGCTCCATTTCCCGCCGGTTATGTCGGACCGAGGACCAGAGGGAAAGGCCGATGAGGCCGGCCCCACCGAGCCCAGTAATGACCTCTGGAATATGGACCAGCGTCTGGAAATACATGACCACGGAAAGGATCAGGATGGCGTAGAATGCGCCGTGTTCCAGATAACGATATTCGCTGAGCGTTTTCTTCTCGACCAGCATGATCGTCATGGAGCGGACATACATCGCGCCGATACCGAGCCCGATGGCAATGATGAAAAGGTTCTGGGTCAAAGCGAAGGCGCCTATGACCCCATCGAAGGAAAAGCTGGCGTCGAGCACTTCCAGATAGAGGAAAGCGCCAAATCCCCCCTTCGCCGCTGCGCTCATCGTCTGCTGCGAAGCGTCAAGTAGGCCGCCGACCACTTCGACGGCCAGGAAGGTAAGGAGGCCGTAGACGCAGGCATGAACGAACACGACGGCTTCATCCGCTTCGAGCAGCTTCGAAAAGCCGAGTATGAGCGCCAGAACGAAGGCGATCTCGACTCCCTTGATGGTCGCAAAGCGCGCCATCCGGCTCTCCAGCCATGCAATCCAGTGCACGTCCTTTTCATGGTCGAAAAAGTATGTGAGTCCGACCATCATCAAGAACGTACCGCCGAAGGCAGCGATCGGGAGATGCGCTTCGTGCATGATGCGCGAATATTCCTCGGGCTGCGTTGCAGCGAGAATGACCGCCTCGATCGGACCAATGCTCGCGGCGATGACCACGATCAACAAAGGGAACACGATACGCATGCCGAAAACGGCGATGAGGATGCCCCACGTCAGGAAGCGCTGCTGCCAGACCGGGGTCATGTCCTTGAGCTTGTTGGCATTAACGATGGCATTATCGAAGGACAGCGAGATTTCGAGGACCGCGAGCACGGTGCAGATGAAGAACACCGTCATCATACCGCCCAGGGTCCCGGTCGACTGCCAGCCGAGCCAGGCGCCAAGCAGAAGCCCTGCACCCGTAACGATGAACGCCCATTTGAAGTATCCGAGAGAGCTTGTCTGTGTGCTGCCTCCGGTCATGAGCGAACCTCCCCGCCACGCATCATGGAAGCGTTCGCATAAGAGAAATTTCCGGAAGCGGAAAAGCGCACAAGCCTATTGGCACATGCGTGAGGCATGAGATCAGTTTTCATGGTAGCTATACCCGCCGGCGTGACTTGCTGGCGGTACCGACATCACGAGAGCGCCGTAAACTCTCGCCAGAGGGGCCCGGCACCAATGTTCATCCCGCATTCCGATGTCCAAGAGCGGGACGCTTCTTACTTAGCGATGCCGCGCTGTGCGTCAAGGGGGCAGCCGCGCGCTTGCGGCGGAACCAAAAGCCTATGTCCCAAGTTTTATTTCCGACCGGCAACAACCGCGAGGCTTGGCGTCATGCATTGTTTCTGGTGGGATAAGAGCGTTGAACTGGAACTCGGAGCCGAAGGCAAATATCGCGACGTGAAAAGCACGCGGGAGGCCGTAGAATGCCTGTCGCAGCGCTGGCCGCAGCGGGACGGCCGCGCGCTGGCCGCGGCGAAGCGGGTGTGTCTCCAGGCTCTCGAAGGCAAGGTTGGAGCGGAGAAGGCCCGCAGGGCCTTCATAAAGGCAGCGGAAGAGGCACATATATCGATCCGCAGCCATTAGAGCGGGATGGAGGAGGCGCGCTGGGCGGCTCCGGGCTGGCGAGGAAGAAAAATGTACGAGATTCCATGGAGCAGGCCCGTCAAAATCACCATGCTCGACGGCAGATGCCGCACCGTTGTCGGCCCGCTCGACGCTATGCATTGTCTTCAAAGCGAATGGCCGGTGCGGGACGGTGCCTATTACGGTTGCGCAATACGCGCCTGCAACGCAGCACTCAAGCGTAGAAAGAGGCCTGAAGACGCGCGCGCCGCCTTCATCGCCGCTTTACGTGAAGCCTTCCTGACGGTCGCGCCACTGCAGGAGGGTGGTCATGGACCCCGGCCCCTGGAATGAATGTGTACCCGTGCGGATGCCGGATAATTCAAAGATTCACATGGTATCCAACACCCGTCAGGCATTCGAGCTACTGACGCAGCACTGGCCGACCAGCCATGGCCAGGCCTATCTGGCGGCAATCGACATATGCCGGGCGGTGCTCGACCGCGACTCCCCCGCCTATGTGGCGAGGGCGGCCTTTGTCGCGGCGGCGAAAGAGGCCCAGGTCAATGTCGTGACCTGAACCCCGCACCGCATGCGGCCGCACTCACTCAAGATGCAGGAATTGGAACTCTTGGCAGGGTTTGCGTGTTGAACAGCGGATCAACAAACGTGGGTACCCGATGCCAAAGGCCAATGGTTTCAGCAGGTTTGCCAGCGCGGTGGCGGAATATGCCGGGCGCCCCGCCGTTTTCGTCCTTGCCCTTGCATTGATAGGCGCCTGGGCAGTCACAGGTCCGATCTTCGGTTTCTCCCAGACGTGGCAGCTCGTCGTCAATACCGGCACGACGATCGTCACCTTTCTCATGGTTTTCGTCCTTCAGAACACGCAGAACCGGGACGGCCGGGCCCTTCAGGCAAAGCTCGACGAACTCATCCTCACCAGCTCGGCGGAGAACCGCTATGTCGGAATCGAAAAGCTGGATGAAAAAGAGCTTAAACGACTGGCCGAGATCCTCCGGAAACACGCCCACGACCAGGACGACGACGAACTTCGGGAGAAGGTATCCAGCGCCGCTGAACGCCGGGGTCTGGGAAGAGCTAATCGGAACCAAAACACGCGGCAGCCGTTTGCCTGACGAAACCACGGCAACCACAGAGCCAATTCGGCGCAATGCTGCAGCGCATCGTGAGAGGAGACGCCTTATGCATCTCGTTGGTACACAGGTCATCCCGGAACAGGGCGGGAAAGCCGGCTTTACGGTGGAATTCGTCGGCGAAGGAGGAGAGATCGTCTCCGTATCCATGCGCAATGATGCGGCCACGAACATCAACCGGCTCAATGCCATCGAAAGGGCGCAAGCCGTCATGCGCGAGCTCGCAGACGCCGATTGCGACGCGATCGAGGAGTCCCAGAACGGCCCGGAATTCCATCGCAGCGCCCGCGGTGCCAAGGACACGGACGAAATGGAAAGGCAGCTCGACGAGGGCCTCGAGGACACATTCCCGGCCAGTGATCCGGTCTCGGTCACCGTTTCCACCATCCCGACCGACCGCGCTAAGAACGGTAAGCCATGAACCGAACATCCACCGTTGCCTTGGTCACCGGCGCCGGGTCCGGCATCGGCCGAGCCACTGCTCTGGCACTCGCCTTGGACGGCGTGAAAATCGGAGCGCTGGGGCGCACAGGATCGGAGGTTGAGACAGTCGCCGGCGAAATCGCCAAGGCCGGCGGCGAGGCGATGGCGCTTGAGGCGGACATTTCCGACGAACTGCAGATGCGCAATGCGGTCAACGGCCTCGTCGGCAAGTTCGGTCATCTCGACATCGTTGTCGCGAATGCCGGTATTAACGGAGTCTGGGCTCCGATCGACGACCTGAAGCCGTTCGAATGGGACGAGACGATCGCCGTCAATCTGCGCGGCACCTTTCTCACCCTGCACTTGACCGTCCCCCATCTGAAACAGCGCGGCGGCGGGTCCATCGTGGTTGTTTCCTCGATCAACGGCACGAGGACCTTTACGACGCCCGGCGCTACAGCCTATACCGCCACCAAAGCAGCACAGGTTGCGATGGTCCAGCAATTGGCGCTCGAGCTCGGCAAACACCACATCCGCGTCAACGCTGTCTGTCCCGGTGAGATCGAAACGAACATCGACGACAATACGAAACTGCGCCACGAAGAAGAGACGGCCATTCCCGTTGAATGGCCGGACGGACAGGTGCCTATCTCCGACGGGCAGCCGGGGCGCAGCGAAGACGTGGCGGAGGTCATCCGTTTCCTGGTCTCAGACCGCGCTCGCCACGTGACCGGAAGCCCAGTCTGGATCGACGGCGGCCAGGGTCTCCTGCGATAAACTCCCGACAGTGATGCCGTCCGATTGATACAGTGAATCGGTCGCCCTTCGAAAAGGAAGGCCCCGCCTGGGACGGCGGAGCCCGTTATTTTGTTCGTTGTTTTTAAGAACGCGCGGATCCGTAGGGCTTTGCGGAGAGGGAACTTGTTCCACGCGATCCGATAGTCAAACTGTGCAGGGAAGCGTTTGTTCCCGCCGACACCCTGTAAAGTTCGTCGCGGCGAGAATTTCGCCACCCGGAGCGATATCCGTCGGAACTGCGAGCCGTTGCGACCAATGAATCATTAACCATCTAGCCGATAGACGTGGCTGGTGATGAATGTAAGGTGATTCGATGGCAGCTGAGTTTGGCGAAGGAACCATGGTCCAGGGCGGCGAAGTGATCGCATTTCCCTTGGCGGCCCGTGCAGGCGACGTCGCACGCTGCGCACGCGAACTCGACAGGATACATGGCGCCGCTGCCGTCCATTACTGGAAGGGCGAATGCCGCAGGCTCGCCGAACAGCTTGCCATTCTCGGCGTCGATGAGGCCGGCGTTCGCGAGGAAGTCCTCGCTTTTCAGGCGGAAGTCCAGGCTGCAATGGCGGAGCGTTACAACGAGCCGGCGAGCCGGAACCGCTCCGGCCCTCGACAGCGGTGAAATTACGGTCTGGCAGCCGCCCAACCGTTCAGAGCTGAGACGGCTCGGTCAACCGGTCCAGGAATGTACGCTGAACTTCGCTTCCTCGGCAGCCTTGATGAAGGCGCTGCGTGCAATATCGGGCTCGTCGTTTCCCTCGATAACCCGCTCACAGGCTGCAAAGGCGTCACGCTTTGCGTCTCCGTCGGCGATCGGCCAATGATTCTTGAGGCAGAGAAACGCGTCGCGGGTGCTTTGTACTCTGAGCACTCGGTTCTTCCCGCCCTCCAAGATCACCGCTTCGCTCCAAAGACGATCCTGCGTCAGCATGTTGACATTCCTTCAAGACGTGACTCAACGGGCACAGGCCGATTGATTCCCTCGAGAACGAGGCCGCCGAGTTCCGGGTTGACTCGGCTGATGTCGGCGAGAGCCACTATGCCGGCGGCCTGCCGCTTCTCATTGACAACGACGAGACGACGAATACGCAGATCGTGCATCTTCTGAGCAGCAAGGAGGAGGCTGTCGTGCTCCTCGCAAGATTCTGCCGACACCGTCATGAATTCGAAAACGGCCGTTGAACTGGAAAGGCCTTTCGCGACGACGGACGTGACTATGTCCCGATCCGTGACGATTCCCAGGATCGTTCCTACACCCGGCGTCTCCACGGGCACCGCGCCAACACCCGTCTCAGCCATCAGCCGGGCGACGGATTGCGCGCTGTCAGTGGGTGACACGGTGAAAACCTGCCGGGACATCACGTCCCGGACGCGGACCATCCTATCGTCATGGCCGGCCATCGATGAGGCTCCTCCCGTTGATCGAGGCCGGTACCGCCACCTCATCTCTTCTCGGCTTCCTCAGGATGAGGTCGACCCTCTGAGGGGCGATTACCTGTGGGTGCCACGTGTTGCGGCCGGGCTTGTTCGGATTTTCCGGAGGCCGGGCAAATGTCGGACGCTTCTGTCTCAGTCGAACGCGCACGATACGCTCCCTTCTCTTGCGTGGACATGCGGGGCTGAAAACGCAGCCTTTCCGTTAACGCATGAAGCTGAAAGGGGTTCCGGAATCTTGATCTGGCGCGCAACTCACCTTGACGTCTCAACGCGTCTCCGGACCCAGATCCGATCGCGCCTGTGCATCATCAAGGATGGAAGCAATTTCCGAGGTCATCGCATTCTGCCTGGCAAAAGCCTCCGACGGTACGATGCCGGGATCTTCTTCATGATCCTGAACGATCGGGACCTCTTCGAGGGCCCGTTTGATCTCCCGCCAGAGATCCTTGTGCCGGTAAAGCGCGGAAAGGACGGCCACGAGAATTTCTCTCTGTGCCGCCAGTCGAAACTCGCTGCTATTGTTTTCCATGTCCAGCCCCTGGCGTGACAGCTCCCGACCGTCGCGTGGCGGCGGAGCCGCCACGCTCGTGATACTGGGGACATGAAGCGCAGAAAGCAGACTCGCGCGTGCGTGCTGCGCCCCTATGCCGGCATTATTCCAGAACTTCCACGACCGTGTGTGTCTTCGGATTCACGACAACGCGCCGATCATTCACGACGGCATAGGCGAAATCGGGCTGCTCTGGAATGGTGTGGATCTCCACCGTTTCAGGAATCGGCTGGCCGACGACAATCTCACCCTCGTAGGTGACAGAAGGCGTGTTCTGCTCCAGCACATAGGTCCTTACTTCGCCCGGCAGCACCACTGTCGTCTGCGCAATCGCCGCCGAGCCGAATCCCAGAAACAGGGCAGCAGTCAAAGTGGCAAATCTATTCATGGCGTTCTCCTTCCACTCAAACATGATGATGTCCCTAGACCACTCAAACTGGTGATGTCCTTTTTGGTTCCCGTCGCGGCACGCGCGGAGCTGGCCGCATCTGCGCGCTGGCACAGCCCTGCGGGGGGATGCCCGAATGAAGCGGGCAGGAAATATCCCCGCGCCTTCAGGAACCAAAGAGCCGGACAGGCATTTTGTAACGTCACCAAGAGAAATCTCATAAGCAGAAGGGCAATATTCGACATGCCTGCTATCGGCGGTCACGCATCGCAACAATCACCGCTGCTTGAGGAGCAAGTCGTCGATCTGATCCCCGCTCTGCGGGCGTTCGCTCGTACGTTTACGACAGCGTCCTTCGAGGCCGATGACCTCGTGCAGGAGACGTTGCTCCGGGCGCTGAGAAGCATCGAGCAGTTTCAGCCCGGGACGAGCCTCAAGTCCTGGCTGTTCACGATCATGCGCAATGCCTTTCGCACGCAATACAAAATCCGCACGCGCGAAAGTCCTGGGAGCACCAATTGCGCTGAATTGCCGATACCGACGGCGCCCTCGCAGGAGTGGTCGGTCCTCAATGGCGAGTTGCGCAACGCGCTTGGCGCCCTTTCACCGGAGCACCGGGAAGTTCTCGTGCTCGTTGCCGGATTCGGCCTGAGCTATAAGGAAGCCGCCGACATATGCGACTGCGCGATCGGCACGATCAAAAGCCGGCTCAGCAGGGCCCGTGATGAACTGACTGCGCAAATGCACGGAAATCCGCTGAACTGACGGTATAGGGGCGAGCAGATCTGATCAGCGCTTCCGCTCGTCAAGGGCCTTTTGCAGTTCCCGGGCCAGTTCGAGAAGACGCTCTGGCACCGCTTCCTTGCGCATCTTCTCGACGAGCGATGCAATCCGCTCGTCAACGGTTTTTTCCGCGTTCTCATCCGCGGAAACCTTGCTATCGTTCATTCGCCCGTCCTTAGTCACGACCCGGATCTCGCTACAGAATATTGTTCCTGTTTCGCGCTTTACATCATCAAAACGGCGGGTGTGAAAGGGCTGCAGCCATCTCAACCTGAAACATTCTTCCGACCCTAGTGGGAAACCGGGAACTTTATGCCCGCCCGAATACCTTGTGCCGGCGAGTTCTGCAAGCGGCAGATCCCTTCCGGCTCAAAGGTCAGCAGGTTCGCGCTGGCCTTTTCGGAGGCGCTATTGATGCGCCATCACTTTTTCGAGACGTGTTCCTTCTTTCCCTTGCGCTTGGTCGACGCCATTTCCTCAAGCTCCTTCTCGGTCATGGAATCTTCCATGCTGCGAGAGGCGCCCTTGAGTTCGCTCTTCTTCTTCTCGCCTCGCTTGGCAGCAAGCGCCGCGCCGGCGGCCATCTGCTGCGCCTTCGATTTCGCAGGCACTGCTTCCTCCTTTCGTGCTTGACTGCACCGGAATGTGCGTCGCTGCCGGAACCGGCGAGACCCGATTATGTTCCGCGCTACTGGGCTGGGTTTTGCCTAAGACGCATAAGCCGCTGGGCGCATACAAGGGATCGCAATCGAGGGGGAACGCAGCGGCGGCTCCATGATTGAATTCATGGCTATTCGTTGTTGATCTCGAGCGTCTTGCTGAAGATAAGCGCCAGTATCGTGCAAAGCGCGCCCGAGAGAAGGTAATATCCCGCGAAAGCGAGGCCGAAGCGACTGGTGAGCCCAAGTGCCACCAGCGGTGCAAACCCGGCCCCTATCAGCCACGACAGATCCGAGGTCAGCGCCGCCCCCGTATAGCGGTAGGCCCTGCCGAAGCGCGACGCGACCGCCCCGGCGGCCTGCCCGAAGGAGAGGCCGAGGATTGTGAAGCCGACAATCACGAACATTTCGCGACCGGTCGCGCCCGACTGAAGCAGCATTGGGGCTACAAAGCTGAAAATCGCGATCAGCACCGCGCACATACCAAGATGATTGCGCCGGCCGATGCGATCGGCAATGAGCCCGGAAGCAACGATCGCGACGATCCCGCACACCGCGCCAAGGAACTGTACCATCAGGAAGGAGCTTGCGCCGTGATCCGTGTATATTTCCACCCAGCTCAGCGGGAACACTGTCACCAGATGGAAGAGAGCGAAGCTTGCAAGCGGCACGAACGCACCGACCAGAACGTGCCCACCATTTACTCTGAGCACCTCCGTGACCCGGCTTGCCTGAAGCTCGTGCAGATCGAGCAGGGTTCCGAATTCCTTCGTCATGACGAGCCGCAGGCGCGTGAATAATGCAACGACGTTGATGGCAAAGGCGACGAAGAACGGATAGCGCCAGCCCCAGGCAAGAAAGTCCGCTTGCGAGAGCGAAGCGAGGAAGTAGGCAAACAGCGCACTCGCCAGCATGAAGCCGAGCGGCGCCCCTAGCTGTGGGATCATCGCATACCAGCCGCGGTGATGCTGCGGCGCGTTGAGGGCGAGAAGCGAGGCGAGCCCATCCCAGGCCCCGCCGAGCGCAAATCCCTGACCGAGACGGAAGACGGCAAGCAGCAGGATGGACCAGCCGCCGAGCGTTGCGTAGCCGGGCAGAAAGGCGATGGAGGCGGTCGATCCGCCGAGGAGGAAAAGGGCAATCGTTAGTTTCACGCCTCGGCCATAGGTCCGGTCGATGGCCATGAAGACCAGCGAACCCACCGGCCTTGCCATGAAGGCGAGTGCAAAGATGGCGAAGGAATAGAGCGTAGCGGTCAGCCGGTCGGGCGCGAAGGGAAAGAAGAGCTGCGGAAAAACGACGACGGAGGCGATGCCAAAAACGAAGAAATCGAAGAACTCCGCTGCGCGGCCGATCACGACGCCAATGGCTATGTTGCCTGCAGATACCGGCCTGTCGTCGTGAATGCGCCGCGCATCGCGCTCCATCGAGGAGGACGACGGTCCCAGGGATTGTTGAATTGCACCATTCATCGAAAACGCCTCCCGCGGTCGACCGGGACTTGGAACATGCGATGTTCCGCCGCATCTCGCTCGAACTCTCCAGAAGAAAGCGCGAAGCTCTCTCAATGGGGATCTTGACCAATCAACGGCTCATATCAAGGGGCGATACGGGAAAAAACGCGTTTCAGGACGCCAATCGCGACCCGGCCCTCACATGCTGCGATGCATCACCGGCTGCGGCGGATTGCTGCAGTGCGACTATCGACCTCATACCTTTCCGGTCCACTCTACTTTAGTCGCAGGGCCGTCGAAACAAATAGAGCTTCGAGCCGTGCCAGAACCGTTGAAGTTTTCCCGCCGCCTCGCCGTTTTGCCGCTGTTTCTTCTGATGGCGGGATGCGACATGGTGGTGATGTCGCCATCGGGCGATATCGCTGCGCAGCAACGCGACCTGATCGTCATCTCGACGATCCTCATGCTGCTGATCATCGTTCCGGTGGTCTTCCTGACGCTTTTCTTCGCCTGGCGGTACCGGCGTTCGAACACCAGCGCCACCTACGATCCGGAATGGCATCACTCGACCGCGCTCGAAGTGGTGATCTGGTCGGCGCCGCTCGCGATCATCATCGCGCTCGGCGCCATCACCTGGATCAGCACGCATAAACTCGATCCCTATCGGCCGCTCGACCGGCTGGATGCCGAAAGGGCGATACCTGCGGACGCCAAGCCGCTCACCGTGGAGGTGGTCGCACTCGACTGGAAGTGGCTGTTCTTCTACCCCGAGCTCGGGGTCGCGACGGTCAACGAGCTCGCCGCTCCCGTCGACGTCCCGATTCACTTCAAAATAACCGCCTCGTCGGTCATGAACTCCTTCTATATCCCGGCGCTTGCCGGTCAGATCTATGCGATGCCGGGCATGGAAACGAAGCTGCACGCGGTGATCAACAAGCAGGGCGAATACGAGGGCTTCTCGGCCAACTACAGCGGCGACGGCTTTTCGCATATGCGCTTCAAGTTCCATGGGCTTGACCGGCAGGGCTTTGAGGAATGGGTGTCGCGGGTGAAGACGCAAGGCACCGCGCTGAACCGCGACACCTATCTGAAGCTTGAAAAGCCGAGCCAGCGGGAGCCGGTCCGCTATTTCGCCAGGGTCGAGGACGGGTTGTATACGGCTATTCTCAATCTATGCGTCACACCCGGCAAGATGTGCATGCAGCAGATGATGCACATCGACATGATGGGCGGTGCCGGCAAGGAGAGCGCCGGAAACCGGGAGAAGCTGGAATACGACAACAGGCATTCCCTAGCGGAAGGCGCGCCGGCCGCGACGCAACCCGCGACGGGCACGCCGGCGCGCAGCCAGCAGGAACCGCAGGGCACGGGCGGCGGCGAACAGCCGATGCAGCACCCTATGCCAGGCATGGGAGCACACCAGGGACACTCAATGCCAGGCATGAATCATGAGAGCGATCATGAAAACGATCCGGCACCGGCTCAGCTCAATCATTGAATACGGGCGCTGCGCGCTGAAGCGGGATGAGGAAAAGCGGGTGCGGTTTTCCGCCCGCATCCCGCTCTACCTTATTGGAATCAATCACGTTTATGTTTTTAGGTCGATCCAACCCGAAAACATCGTGATCTAAGCAAATGAACAGGTTTCCCATGTTCTCCGATCCAGATCTTCTGAAGCTCATCTTCGGCCGGCTGACCCTCGACGCCATCCCCTATCACGAGCCGATCCTCGTCGCGACTTTTGCCGCAGTCGTGCTCGGCGGCATCGCGCTGACGGGGCTCATCACCTATTACCGCTTCTGGGGCACGCTCTGGCACGACTGGCTGACGAGCGTCGACCACAAGAAGATCGGCATCATGTACATCATCCTGGCGCTGGTGATGCTGCTGCGCGGATTTTCAGACGCGATCATGATGCGCCTGCAGCAGGCGATGGCCTTCGGCGGTTCGGAAGGCTACCTGCCGCCGCATCACTATGACCAGATCTTCACCGCACACGGCGTCATCATGATCTTCTTCATGGCGATGCCTTTCGTGACGGGGCTGATGAACTTCGTCGTGCCGCTGCAGATCGGCGCCCGCGACGTTTCCTTCCCCTTTCTCAACAATTTCAGCTTCTGGATGACGGCGGCCGGCGCGGCCATCATCATGCTGTCGCTCTTCGTCGGCGAGTTCGCGCGCACCGGCTGGCTTGCCTATCCGCCGCTCTCGGGCGCGGACTACAGCCCGGGGGTCGGCGTCGACTATTACATCTGGGGCCTGCAGATAGCCGGCATCGGCACGACGCTGTCGGGGATTAACCTGATCGCCACGATCGTGAAGATGCGCGCCCCCGGCATGACGATGATGAAGATGCCGGTCTTCACCTGGACGTCGCTCTGCACCAATGTGCTGATCGTCGCGACCTTCCCTGTGCTGACCGCAACACTGGCGCTGCTCACGCTCGACCGCTACGCCGGCACCAACTTCTTCACCAACGACCTCGGCGGCAATCCGATGATGTATGTCAACCTCATCTGGATCTGGGGACATCCGGAGGTCTACATTCTCATCCTCCCGGCCTTCGGCATCTTCTCGGAGGTTGTCGCGACCTTCTGTGGCAAGCGGCTCTTCGGTTACGCATCGATGGTCTATGCGACGGTGGTGATCACCATTCTCTCCTACATCGTCTGGCTGCATCACTTCTTCACCATGGGCTCGGGCGCCAGCGTGAACGCCTTCTTCGGCATCACCACGATGATCATCTCGATCCCGACCGGCGCGAAGATGTTCAACTGGCTCTTCACCATGTATCGCGGCCGCATCCGCTACGAGGTGCCGATGCTGTGGACGATCGGCTTCATGGTGACCTTCGTACTCGGCGGCATGACCGGCGTTCTCCTTGCGGTGCCGCCAGCCGATTTCGTGCTCCACAATTCGCTGTTCCTGATCGCCCATTTCCATAACGTCATCATCGGCGGCGTGGTCTTCGGGCTGATGGCCGGCGTCGTCTACTGGTTCCCAAAGGCCTTCGGCTTCAGGCTCGATCCGTTCTGGGGCAAGATGTCCTTCTGGTTCTGGCTGATAGGCTTCTACTTCGCCTTCATACCGCTCTACGTGCTGGGCCTCATGGGGGTTACGCGCCGCGTCAGCCAGTTCGAGGACCCTTCGCTGCAGATCTGGTTCGTCATCGCGGCATTCGGCGCCTTCCTGATCGCGCTTGGTATCCTGTCGATGCTGATCCAGCTGGTCGTCAGTTTCATGAATCGCGAGAAGCTGCGCGACATGACCGGTGACCCCTGGGACGGCCGCACGCTCGAATGGTCGATTGCCTCGCCGCCGCCGGACTACAACTTCGCCTTCACGCCGCTCGTTCACGATCAGGACTCCTGGTGGGACATGAAGAAGCGCGGCTATGAGCGTCCGCTTACCGGTTTCAAGCCGATCCATATGCCGAAAAACACCGGCACCGGCGTCATCCTCGGGGCAATCAGCGTCGTCTTCGCCTTTGCCATGGTCTGGTACATGTGGTGGCTGGCGATCCTGTCTTTTGTCGCGATGGTGGTGATCGCCATCGGTCACACCTTCAACTACGACCGCGACTTCTACATTCCCGCAAATGTCGTCGCCGACACGGAGGGCAAGCGCGCCGAAGAGCTTGCCGCTGAGGTGCAAGCATGAACGAGTTTCACTCCTCTGACGCCCTCCACGAGGGCAAGGCGCCTGCATTCTATCTGAAGGAAGAGCATCATCCGGAAGGGAGCACGATGCTCGGTTTCTGGCTCTATCTGATGAGCGACTGCCTGATCTTCGCCGTACTCTTTGCGACCCACGCGGTTCTCGGCCGCAATTACGCGGCGGGCCCCTCGCCCGCCGATCTCTTCGACCTGCCGCTTATCGCACTGAACACGTCGATGCTGCTCTTCTCCTCGATCACCTACGGCTTTGCCATGCTGGAAATGGAAAAGGGAAGGTTGCGGGCGACGCTCGCCTGGATGGCGGTCACCGCCCTCTTCGGCATCGTCTTCGTCGGCCTCGAGCTCTATGAGTTCGCGCACCTTATTCACGAGGGTGCCGGGCCGCAGCGCAGCGCCTTTCTCTCGTCGTTCTTCACGCTCGTCGGCACGCACGGGCTGCATGTGAGCTCCGGCATTATCTGGATGTTCGTGCTCATGGCGCAGGTCGCAAAACACGGCCTGATCGCGGAGAACAAGCGCCGCCTCATGTGCCTTTCGATGTTCTGGCACTTCCTCGACGTCGTCTGGATCGGCGTCTTTTCCTTCGTCTATCTGATGGGAGTTCTTCGATGAGCACACATGCATCTTCGCACGAGGACGCTTTCGAGGCGCATCACGGTCACAGCCATGGTCACGGCGCGGGTCACGGCACGCTGAAGAGCTACGTGACCGGCTTCATTCTCTCAGTCCTCCTGACTGCCATCCCCTTCTGGCTGGTCATGGCCGACGTGCTCGAAAGCGCCATTCTCACCGCCGCGATCATCATGGCGCTCGGCGCCATACAGATCGTCGTCCACATGATCTTCTTCCTGCATATGAACACACGCTCGGAAGGCGGATGGACGATGATGGCGCTGATCTTCACCATCGTCCTCGTCGCCATTGCACTTTCCGGCTCGCTCTGGGTCATGCATCATCTGAACACCAACATGATGCCGATGAGCCCGGAAATGATGAAGAACATGCCCTGACCGTGGGACTGGCCAACCCTCCCCTCCATCGGGTGAAGGCGTGCGGCAGCCGGATTAAGGCTTAATTGTTGAGACAGCGCGCTTCGCGTTTGAACCGCATCATGACCGACTTGCAAAACGAAACCGCCTTTCGCCCGCGCTCGCGGCTGGCAGTGGTCAGTATTCTCGGTCTCCTGTTGATCGCCGGCCTGCTCGCGCTCGGCACCTGGCAGGTCAAGCGTCTCTTCTGGAAGCTCGATCTTATCGCGCGGGTCGAACAACGCATCGGTGCTCCCCCCGTCCCTGCACCGCCCAGAAGCGATTGGCCGAATGTCAGCCCGGCACGCGACGAATACCGGCACGTAGCGCTGCATGGCCGCTTTCTCAACGACGAGGAAACGCTGGTCTATGCCGCGACCGAACTCGGTGCCGGCTACTGGGTCATGACGCCGCTTGCGCTTCACGATGGCACGATCGTACTCGTGAACCGCGGTTTCGTGCCAATGGAGCGGCGCGACCCTAAGGCGCGTCAGCAGGGCCGGATCGAAGACGAGGTCAAGGTCACCGGGCTGATGCGCATGGACGAGCCGAAAGGTTCTCTGCTCCAGTCGAACAGACCCCGCGAAGACCGTTGGTACTCGCGCGACGTCGGCGCCATAGCCGCAGCGCGGGGCCTTTCCCCCGTTGCGCCCTACTTCGTCGATGCCGACGCGTCTTCCATTCCTGGGACGCTTCCCGTCGGCGGGCTGACGCGCGTCGTCTTTCCCAACAATCACCTGGTCTACGCGTTGACCTGGTATTGTCTCGCAGCCATGACGGCGGGAATGCTGGTGATTTTCTGGCGCTCGGCGCGGAAATCGAACTCCGGCGCGGCGTGATGGCCGCGCCGGAGGAAGGTCAGTTCGCCGAGTTGAGCGTCATGGACGTGCCGGCGGCCGCGACGTTGAGGCCGAGCTGGCCCGTGACGCTGACCGTCTGGAGATGGACTGAGCCTGAGGTGCCGCCGACGAGCACATTCGCTCCCACGCCCGCCCCGAGCGTCGCTTCGGCCGTCGCGCCCTTGTAGATGCCGCTCAGGGAACCATGGTGGTAACCCGCCGTAGGCGCGAATACGGCCCAGATCAATCGGCTGCGCATGGTGAAACCGACGTCAACGCCGAGTTTGCGAATTTCACCCGTGTAGCGATCCTCGATCACATCGCCGCCCAACGACCGGAAAAAGCACTCGACCTCCTTGGAGGATCCGAGCACATAACCGGCACCGCCTCCGATGTCGCATTCCAAGTATCCGATCTTCACACCGCCGCGCGCGTCCTGAACCGCGGGCGGCGGAGCCGGTTCCTGATAGGTCAGATCAGCGGCATTGGCGCCCGCAGCGGTAAACGCGATCGTGACCGCGGAGAACGCCATGGCGAGAGTCTTTTTCATGCATCTTCTCCTCGTCGGCTCGTCACCGGCAGCAATTGCAGCCGGCGGTCCGAAACAAATTCAGTAATGGCAGCGCGCGCGTAAGATTTCGTGCGCCCGTGCCTGCCCTGTCAGGCGGGCTCACGCTTTCGTTGCATTGAGACAATTCAGAGGCAGGGCCGCCAACGACTTATTTTTTGCTGCGGGGTGTTGCCATTTGGCCAAGATCGAGCCGTCGGCAATCGAGCCAGATGCATCAGCCGCCGTTGACGAGATTGAGGATCAGTTGGTGAATGTTGCCACCGTCGCTGAGTTCGGCCTTGTCGAAGTCGCGGCTTTTCTGCCGTTGCGCGCGCGAGAGTTCCCCGAGCCGCTTGGTCATTTCGGATTTGATCTTGCGGCACTTGGGATCGTCGGCGACAGTGAGGCCCACGGTCGCGACCTCGATCGCACTCACCATCTCCTTGATGAAATCGCCGTGCACCCGTTCATGCCTTTTCACGCCGTCGATGAAAGTTTCCCAGTTCGCTTCGGTATTGCCCGACAGCTTGCCGGAAAGCTTCGGCAGCGTGTAGGTGATGGTCAGCTTCGGCAGCGCGGAGGCGAGGACACAGGCGCCGTCTCGCTCCTCGTATTTCCGCCTCCAGGTGAGCTTGAAGCTCGTATGAGCGATCGCGCGCCCGAGGCCCCCCACCCGCGGTCCCCGTTCGCCGATCGCGGCGTAGAGTTCCGGCCCGGATTGTCCGGTGATGGAATAAGTCTCGATCTTCTCGACTGCCTGCCACTCCGCCAGTGCTGTCGCCGGCATGACGGTTAGGCAGGCCAACAGAAAACAAATCTTACGGCTCGCCAAGCCCGCCCCCTTGGAAATCATGAATGCGCGCGGAACCTAACGGGGAAAGGTCCGGCTTTCAATCATCCGGTCTGCTCGCGCGCCCGCAGATCATACGCTGCTCAACAAGAGACTGGTTTCACTGTTGGCGACGCCATCGATCATCCGCACCTCGCGCAATATGCGATCAAACTCCGAGAGGTTGGCCGCACGGATGTTGGCAACCAGATCCCAGTTGCCGTTGGTGGTGTGCAGCGTATAGATCTCGGGCAAGCCGCGCAGCCTGCGGATGACCTGCGTCGTGGATTTCCCCACCACTTCGATCATCATCACCGCATGAACCGTGCTGACGTCGTAGTCTTCCCTGACCCGGACGGTGAATCCGAGGAGGGTTCCGGTCTCGAGCAGGCGTTCCAGCCGATTTTGGACTGTGCCCCGCGCCACGCCCAACGCATCGGAGAGCTTGGAAAGCGAGGCCCGCCCGTCGGAGCGCAGATGTGCAATTATCTGGCGATCCAGGTCATCAGGCGTGTATTTCGCAACGGCCGAGTCCCTGACTGCTCTTCTGCTCATCTTGCACAATCCAATTGAACAAATCGCTTAAACGGGTGCCTAAAATAGCACATGTTTGCGCTTTCGAACAGCGGGCTCAATCGGTAACCTATCTGGAATCCAGCACCGTGAAGAGGAAACCTCGATGCTCTCACCGCTTCCGTCTGCCAAGGCCATGGTACCCTTCGTCAGCGTCGACAACATGATGCGCCTCGTGCATCACCTTGGCATTGAGACGGTCCTGGCGGAGCTCACGGATGCGATAGAAGCGGACTTTCGCCGCTGGGAGAGCTTCGACAAGACCCCGCGCGTCGCCAGCCATTCGCGCGACGGGGTCATCGAGCTGATGCCGACCTCCGATGGCAGGGTGTACAGTTTCAAATATGTCAATGGCCACCCGAAGAACACCGCCGAGGGGCTCCAGACGGTAACTGCCTTCGGGCTGCTTGCCGAGGTTTCGACCGGCTACCCGGCACTTCTCACCGAAATGACCATACTGACGGCGCTCCGAACCGCCGCGACCTCGGCAATGGCCGCCCGCCATCTGGCTCCGAAGGGCGCGCGCATAATGGCGATGATCGGCAATGGCGCTCAGGCCGAGTTCCAGGCGCTGGCCATGAAGTCCGTCTGCGGCATCGACACCGTCCGCCTTTACGATCTCGACCCACGGGCAACGCAGAAGGCCGCCCGCAACCTGGACGGTGCCGGTCTCACGATCGTTTCATGCAGGTCCGCCCAGGAGGCGATCGAGGGCGCCGGGATCATCACCACCTGCACGGCCGATAAGCAATTTGCCACGATTCTGACCGACAACATGGTCGGCACCGGCGTCCACATCAATGCAATTGGCGGCGATTGCCCCGGCAAGACGGAACTGCATCGGGACATCCTGAAGCGCTCGGACGTGTTCGTCGAATATCCGCCCCAAACCCGGATCGAAGGTGAGATCCAGCAGATGGAACCGGATTTTCCCGTCACCGAACTCTGGAGGGTCGTTACCGGCGAGATGCAGGGCCGGCGGGACGCCCGTCAGATAACTCTCTTCGACAGCGTCGGCTTCGCCATCGAGGACTTCTCCGCGCTCCGCTATGTGCGCGAGCGCCTTCCCGGCACCGACTTTTACCAGAACCTCGACATGATCGCCGATCCGGACGACCCCCGCGACCTGTTCGGGATGCTGCTGCGGGCGAAATAACGCCGCTCACTCACCGCTCCTGCAGACGCAGTATCGCCTTGCGGGCCTCCCGGTTCCGACAAGCTTTACGGCGGGAGAGGCCATGACAAGCTCTTCGGCGAAAGCGGCAGCGACCTGCTCTATGCCGGCGCGGGCGCGGACCGTTTGAACGGCGGCAGCGGAGCCGATAGCTTCGTTTTCAAGGCGCTCTCGGATTCGACCGTCTCCAGGTCCGGCCGCGATACGATTTACGATTACACCGCACAATCAGACCGGTTCGATCTTTCTGTGATCGACGCCGATATATCGGCCGTCGGCAACAAGGCATTTCACTTCGTTGGAACTGCCGCCTTTGGCGGCAAGAACGGCGAACTCCGCTATATCAGGGAAGCCTCTGATACCTACATTTACGGCGATGTGAACGGCGACAGGAAAGCGGATTTCGCGATACATCTGGACGACGCCGTCAGCCTGCAGAAGGGCTACTTCGTGTTATGAAGCTGCAGCAGCGGGAGCCTACGGGCACTCGGCTGTTGCGGGCGGCCCGCTGTAGCCACGGGGGCGCGGGGGGACTGATCTTCGCGTCGCGGCTGCGATCCGAACCTGAAATCATCGTGATCTAAGTCCTTTCCTATTCGCCACCGTACGGTTAGCATGCAGGACAGCGGCAAGTTCAAGTTGCGTGACTTGTATTAACGGAAGTGGTGTGATCGGCGGTAACCCACTCACGGGATCGTACTTCAGCTTTTCAGGGAGCGTTGCATGCGCGTTTCGAGGGTATTGGCTGCAGTCCTTTCATGCGGGCTACTGGCGGCCGCCGACTTCGTCGTGGGAACCGCTGATGCGCAACAGCCCCCTCCAGCCGTCACGGTGGCGCCGGCCGCGGTCATGGACCTGCGCGAAAGCGTCGATCTGACCGGCACGGTCGTGGCGATCCAGAAGGTGGACATGCGCGCCCGCGTGTCCGGCTTCATCGAAAAGGTTAACTTCGAGGATGGGCAGAAGGTCTCCGCCGGAACCGCGCTTTACCAGGTGGAGGACGGCGCCTATCGCGCCGCCCTGCAGGAGATCGAGGGTTCGATAGCGGCGGCGGAGGCCCAAAGGGACCTTGCGATTCTCGAGCGTGACCGCGCACAGCGGCTGATCGCAACCAACACGGTCGCTCAGGCGACACTCGACACGGCGAACGCGCAGCTGAAAAAGGCCGAGGCCGATATATTGCGTCTCAAGGGCAGCAAGCAGACGGCCGAACTCAACCTTTCCTATACCAAAATCCTCGCGCCTTTCGATGGTGTCGTCGGCCTCACCGCCGTCGATGTCGGCGCCCTCGTTACCCCCGAAAGCGGAACTCTCGTCACGTTGACGCGCCTCGATCCGATCCATGCGGAATTTCCAGTCGCGACCTCGCTTTACTTCTCCTACCGGGAACGCGTGGAAAAAGGTGAGATCTCCGGCGGCGCCAATGTCAGCATCGTCCTTCCTAACGGCACCGAGTACCCACAAAAAGGCACCATCGATTTCGTCGCCAGCACCGTCTCCCAGGGCACCGACACCGTCACCGTGCGCGCCCAGTTTCCCAATCCGGGCGGGGTCCTCCTCGACGGCACACTCGTCAGGGTCGTTCTCGAGCAGTCCGACCGGCAGGACGTGCTCGCGGTCCCGCAGCAGGCGGTGCAGCGCGATCAGCAGGGTGCATTCGTCATGGTGGTCGACGCCAACTCCAAGGTGGAGCTTCGCCGGGTAGAGGTCAGTCGATCCAGCCGCGGTCAGGCCGTCGTCGCCAAGGGGTTGAAGGAGGGCGAGAACGTCATCACGGAAGGTGTCGGCAAGGTGCGACCGGGGATTACCGTAGATGCCGTCACGGCCACGACGACGGGCGGCTGAACATGATTTCCGAAATCTTCATCGATCGCCCGCGCTTTGCCGCGGTCATTTCCATCGTGCTCACCCTCGCCGGACTGATTGCTCTGACGAGACTGCCTGTCGCGCAGTTTCCGGATATCGTTCCGCCGCAGGTCAGCATAACGGCAAGCTATCCCGGCGCCGGCGCAGACGTGGTCGAGGCCACAGTCGCTCAGCCTATCGAGAGCAAGGTGGTCGGCGTCGACGACATGCTCTACATGAAATCGACGAGCGGCGCCGACGGGACCTACTCGTTGACGGTCACCTTCGCCGTCGGCACCGATCCGGACATCGCCACGGTCAATGTGCAGAACCGCGTGGCACTTGCCGAGCCGGTGCTTCCGGCCGAAGTCAAGCAGAGCGGCGTCAGCGTCCAGAAGAGATCCTCCTCGCTGATGCAGGTGATCGCCATTCACGGCGAGAATGACGAATTCGACAATCTGTTTCTCTCGAACTACGCGACGATCAACGTGCTCGACACGATCAAGCGCGTACCGGGCGTCGGCGACGCAACGCTTTTCGGCGCTCAGGACTATTCGATGCGGATCGTCCTCGACATCGACCGGCTGACTAATCTGGGATTGACGCCGACCGACGTCATCAACGCCTTGAAGGCCCAGAACGTCCAGGCTGCGATCGGCCGCATCGGCGCCCAACCGATGACGGATGACCCGCTGTTCCAGCTGAACATCCAGACGCAGGGCCGGCTGACCGATCCAGCCCAGTTCGGAGACGTCGTGCTGAGGGCCGGAGCGGATGGTTCCTTCGTCCGCATTCGCGACGTCGCACACGTCGAGCTGGGGTCGGTGAGCTCAGACTCCACTGCCCGCATCAACGGCAAACCGGTGGCGATGATCGGCACCTATCAGGCACCGGGCGCCAATGCGCTCGCCGCCACGGAGGGCGTGCAACAGGCTCTGGAGCGCCTTTCCGCAGCATTCCCGGAGGGCCTCACCTATACCGTCTCCTACGACACCTCGGACTTCGTCCAGGCCAGCGTCGAGAATGTCGAGCACACACTCCTCGAGGCTTTTGCCCTCGTCATCATCGTCGTCTTCCTCTTTCTCGGCAATTGGCGCGCCACATTGATCCCGCTCATCGCTGTTCCGGTGGCTCTCGTCGGTACCTTTGCGGTGATCCTGGCGATGGGCTTCTCGCTGAATACGGTCTCGCTTCTCGCTCTGGTGCTCGCGATCGGCATCGTCGTCGATGACGCGATCGTGGTCGTGGAAAACGTCGAACGTGTGATGGAAGAGAACCCCGGCATGAGTGCGGCGGAGGCCTCGCGTCTTGCGATGGGCGAAATCACCGGCGCGATCGTTGCCATCACGCTCGTCCTGCTTTCGGTCTTCGTGCCGGTCGCGTTCATTCCGGGCCTGAGCGGCCAGCTTTTCCAGCAATTCGCCGTCGCCGTGTCGGTCTCGATGGTCATCTCCGCCATCAACGCATTGACCCTGAGTCCGGCGCTGTGCGCAATTCTCCTGAAACCGCATCACGGACCGAAACGCGGCGTTCTCGGCTGGATATCGCGCGGCATCGACCGCACTCGTAACGGCTACGCCCATCTTGCCGGAGGCATTGCCCGCAGAGCCATCCTCGGCCTGGTTCTGCTGGCGGTCGCGATCGGCGCCAGCGGCTGGCTGTTCCGGGTCGTTCCGACCGGCTTTCTTCCGAGCGAGGACCAGGGCGCTTTCTTCGCGGAAATCCGCCTCCCTGAGGGGGCATCCTTCAACAGGACGGACGCCGTCGTGCGCCAGGTCGAAAGCCTGCTCGGCAGCATCGAAGGGGTGGCGAACGTTACCACCGTCACCGGCTATAGCTTCCTCGACGGCATTGCCAAGTCGAGCAGCGCTTTCGCGATCGTGACGATGAAGCCATTCGCGGAACGAGAGAGCGAAACCGCCTCGGTCAACGCGGCGATCGCCACCGTCATGGCGCAAGGCGCGGCAATCCGAAACGCCCAGGTCTTCGCCTTCAACCTGCCACCCATCATCGGTCTCGGCACCGGCTCCGGCTTCGAATACCAATTGCTGGACCTGCAGGGCCGATCACCGGCCGAGCTTGCGGCGACGGCCGGCGGATTGATGGTGGCCGCCAACCAGAACCCGCAACTCGGGCCGACCTTCAGCACCTATTCGGCGAGCTCGCCGCAGCTTTATCTCGATCTCGACCGCGATCGCCTGCAGGCGCTCGGGGTCTCCGTAAGTGACCTCTTCGCTACGCTACAGGGGACGCTCGGATCCTATTACGTCAACGACTTCAACCTCTTCGGCCGGAGCTGGAAGGTCACGATGCAGGCGGCCGAGACCGATCGCGATGCGGTCGAAGACATCTCCCGGCTGCATGTGCGCAACGCTGCAGGCGACATGGTGCCGGTAGCCTCGGTCGCCCGGGTAAACTATATCGTCGGACCGCAGTCGATCGTCCGGTACAACAATTACCGCTCGATCACCCTCAACGGTCAACCGGCACCCGGCGTGTCCTCCGGGCAGGCTCTTGCGGCAATGGAACAAATCTCCGCCGCCACACTGCCGCCGGGCTACAGTTTCGAGTGGACGGGGACGGCGCTGCAGGAACTGGAGGCCGCCGGCCAGACAACTGTGATCCTGGCGCTCGCCGTCTTCTTCGCCTATCTGTTCCTTGTGGCACTTTACGAAAGCTGGACGATCCCAATTCCGGTTCTGCTTTCGGTTTCCGTCGGTGTGGCCGGCGCTCTTGTCGCAGTGCTCCTCGCCGGGCTCTCCTTCGATATCTATGCACAGATCGGTCTCGTCGTGTTGATCGCTCTCGCCTCCAAGAACGCGATCCTGATAGTCGAATTCGCAAAGTTCCAAAGAGAGAAAGGCGTGCCTATCGTCGATGCCGCAGTCGAAGGCGCGCGCACCCGTTTTCGTGCCGTGATGATGACCAGCTTCGCCTTCATCGTCGGACTGGTGCCGCTCGTCACGGCCGAAGGCGCCGGCATGCTCAGCCGCCGTGCGGTCGGCACGGGCGTCGCCGGCGGCATGCTCGCCGCTTCACTCCTCGGGATTTTCATCATTCCGGCGCTCTATGTCGTGTTCCAATGGCTGCGGGAAAGGGGGCATAAGCTTGCCGGCCTGTCGTCACACGCGGCGGTCGAGGCTCCACGCAAGGGCGAACTGGAGGAATCCATCGAGCGCGACCGGAACGTTGCAGACTGAACCTACATCTCCACGAGAAAATAGGTGGTCGGCCCGTAGGGCGTATCGTTCGAGAGACGGAAAGCGACGCGCCCGCTGCCCCTGTCCACGGGCGGGTAGACGGTGCCGTCGAGGCCGACCGGTGACACGCTCCATTTGCCGGCGGTCCGCGACAATTCGAGGTCGACATAGTTTTTTCGAATTCTTACCGGCAACTCGCCGAAGTCCTCGATCACCTTCTCATCACTGTCGCGAAAGACCATGTTGCTGTTCTGGGCATCGGTCGCAAAGATCAGCAGCAGACGCCGGCTTTGCGAAAGAGTGCGCTCGGCGTCGATGGCCGAGATCGCCACAAGCCCGTTTCCGTCCGCCTGTGCGATGCGCATGAAACCGAGCTCGATCGGCTCGCGCAAAGAGGAGAAGGCTGCAGCTTCCGTTGCGGGAGCCGAGACACGGAGCTGTCCGATCCGGCGGTCGAGCAGGATCTGCCCCGTTTCGCTTTCGTAAAGTCCGCTCGCGACATCGGTCCGGTTTTCAGCCGCGAGCGCAGCATGGTCGCGAAGCGCTGCGAGAATTGTTCCGGCGTCCTGCTCACGTGGTTGCGAGACGCCTGTTTCGCGGTCAAAACCGTTTACCGGAAGCAGGCCGATGCGCCCGACGAGCGCAAGATCCGTCAGGTTTTCCGGCTCACGCGCCTGCATGTCGTCGCTGAGATCCTCCTCCCCCCGAACGGCGAAGGGAATGGTGAGCGCCGAGGTCGCGACGTCTCCGCGGCGAAACAAAAGTGCGCTGAGCGTCTCGCCGGCACGCGCCACCGGGTCCAGAGCAATCGCATAGGGCAGCATCGCCCTCTTGTGCGCAAAGGGTTCGCCATAGGCGAGCGCGATCGGCCCGTGGCCGTGCCGGCAGAGCACGTCCCACCCCTGGAGCGCAGCGTAGGCCGGCATTGCCAGTCCTGCCTCGTAACGATAGCGGTTCCAGAAAAGATGGTCGTATTCGCTGACGATAAAGGGTTTGCCGAGCCATCGCGCCGCGGCGATCATGCGCATGTAGTTGGCGCCGCCGGCAAGCGAGCTGTCCTGCGTCTGTGCGCTTCCGGGAGAATAGCCGCCGACCCAGTCGTGATAGGTGTTCATCGTGACGGCATCGAGATCGCGGCGGCTGAGGGCCGTCTGCACCGTCGGCCAGTTGTTGTAGGTGCTGATCAGGCCGCGATAGCCGAGATCGCGCAGGACTTTGCTCATGCGCAGGGTGGAGGCGCGTTCCGTCTCTACAAAGAAGGCTTGCAGATCGCGCATCCGTGGTTCGTCCGCATAGCGGTTGGCGGGGAGCCTCACCGATGCGGTTTCGAGCCGCTCGCCGGCGTCGAGAACGCCCCAGACGCGCGCGAGCGCCTCCGTCGACCCGTAGCGCGACAAAAGCCAACGGTTGAAAGGTCCGGACAGTGCCTCATCATAGCCGGGCCTTTCGGGCCGCTCATGCACGACGCTGTCGAACTCGATGCCGTTTTCATTGGCAAGGATCACGAGCGCGAGCGCGTCGTCCCGGATGGTTGCCGTCCCGGTATAGGGATTGACGCGCGACAGGAACTTCTCTTGCAGAACGCGCCAATGCGCAATTGCATCACGGTCCAGGTGCAGCCCGAGCTTGAGATCTCCGTGGGCGTCCCAGCGGTCGTCATAGCCGCCATAGGCGCCGCGGGACGACGACAGCCCGTCGATAATCCAGTAGATTCCGTGGCGCTTCAACGCCGCCAGCAGGTAGTGGACGCGGTCGAGCGTCTCGGGATCGAAATCGAAGTCCCTCTGCCGGCCGAACATCAGGCTCGCATCGACGAAATGCAGCCGGGCGATGTTGTAGCCGTGCATCGCCAATTGGCGGGCGTAGCGGTCGGCGGCCTCGTGATCCGGGAAACCGCCGGAAGCGGGGCTCCAGGCGAGCGAAGCGCACAGCATTCTGACCGGCTTTTCCGGAGCCTCGGCAAAGGCCAGCCGGCCGCCCGGACCAGCAACGATTCGCCGATCCGCAACGATCGCGGCATTCGGCAGCAAGGATGAAAAATCGAGGGGGCTGCCGGTGCGAAGTTCGAGTGAGACATCGCGGACGGGCACCCACTGGTCTGAGGCGCCCGCGTCCGGGAACCACGTGCAAAGCAGGGCCGCCACCAGGAAACATCTTCTCATGTCGCCGTTCCGAAAATTCTGCTTTCGATCGGCTCTGCCGGCTGCCGCCGCCTTCGCAGCAGACCGATAGGAAGCGCGGCGGCATGGAAAAACCAGGCGACGACCGTATACAGCCCCATGCTGAGACCGCCCTTTCGGAAACTAACGAGCAGGACCGCACCCGCGAAACTCAGGCAGACGGCGGCCATTGCCAGGAGCGTGTCGGGCAGAAACAGGATCAGGCCAAGGCAGGCTAGCCACCAGAGATAAACGCCCCCCCAGAGCTTCAACTCCGGCAACTCGTGCAGGAGCTGAAAAAAATAGGGCTTGCCGAGCGATGCCCGCAGAAGTTCGCCGATACCGAAGAGGTACTTGCTTTTCCAGCGGCGCACGAGCAGCCGGTAAGAGTTGACCGTATGGCCGAAGTGCCTGACGAACCGGCGATCGAGGCGATAGAGCCCCCAACCCGCGCTCCTGAGGCGGATGCCCAAATCGAACTCCTCGTAGCCGTGAAGGTTGCGATCCGAAAGGTAGCCGACGCTCTCGATGGCACTCCGCCTGTAGAGCCCGCCTCCGTTCATGCGATCGACCGCACCCGTCCGGTTCTCAGGCGCATTGCGGCTGACGCGGCGCGCGAATTCGAGATTCGAGATGTGCATTTCCTCGACACGTCCGGTAACGCCGGCAATTGCAGGGTGTTCGGCCAGGAATCGGATGGCGTCTTCGAGGAACGTCTCGTCCAGCAGCATATCGCCGTCTATGAGACAGATGTAGTCCTTGCGGGAGTGCTGAAAACCGAGCTGCGGGCCGATACCGCAGCTCGGCCGCGCGGGAGGCACGATCTGGGCGATCACGACCGGGTATTGCGAGGCGATCTCGATCGTGCGGTCCGAGGAGCCGCTATCGGCGATGACGACCTCGCCGCTGGTCCTTTCAAGCGCCGCAAGCGCGCTTTCGATAGTCGCGGCAATTCGCTTTTCTTCATTCAATGTCTTGATGATAACGGATACGTTCAAGAGAGCCCCCAAATCGCGCGTCGCGGCGACGTTCTATCCGCGCAATTTCGCGTGTCGGTTTATTCCGGTGATCTCAGGCCGAGAGCGTTGCCACTGTCGAACGAGCAGCCAGCCGGCAGCGACGCCGCAGCCACCACCAGCCACTTTGACCGCAAGGTCGATCAGCCGCGCATGACGGTCGGCAGCAAGCATCTGCATGAATTCAAGCCCGACCGCAGCCGCCAGTACGATCGCCAGAACGGAAGGCAAACGCCTGGGATAGGCGACCGCGAACATGAGACCCGTCAGGCCGAATGCGCCGAACCGTTCGATCTGCACCGAACTGCCCATATGCGGGCGCAGGTCGAGGGGCGAAAGGGTCGAATAGGCGATGACGCAAAGAAGAGACCACGCAAGAAGGGATGCAATCCGCCTGAGATTCATTTCGTCACCGCCCGGTAGACATCGAGCGTCTTCAAGGCCACGCTCGACCAGCTATAGGCTGACTCGACGCGTTCAGTCTGCGCGAGCACCTCTTGTTCATCCAGGGACGTGGCAGTCTTTTCAGAAATGGCGGACGCAAGAGCATCGATATCGCCAAGCGGAAAGTAGTCGCCCGCGGGCAGGTCGAGCTGGCGATTGGCGACGATGTCGCTTGCCAGAACCGGGAGGCCGTGAGCCATGGCCTCCAGAAGCGCGATCGGCATGCCTTCGTGACTGGACGGCAGAACGAAGAGCGCCGCGTTGGCGAAGAGCTCCGCCAGACGATCGCCGGTTTGGAACCCCGTCAGAACGACGCCCGGTACGCGGCTGGCCAGCGCCCTTACCTCGTCTTCGTAAGCGCTCTCGAATTCGGCACCGCCCGCGAGCACGAGATTGAATCCGGTATTTCCCAGTTTTGCATAGGCCTTGATGAGATCGATCTGCCGCTTCTCCGGCACGAGCCGCGCTGCAAGCAGGATGTAGCGACGGCGTGTAAGCCCGAATTCGCCGAGAACCCCGGTTTCAACGTCGCAATGCGAAACGGCAACGCCATTCGGCACGAAGGCAACCGGCACGCGATAGCGTTCGCCCATCGTCTCCGCGATTTCCCTTGAGATCGCAATGCGCCCATGGGCGAGGCGCATGCCCATCCGTTCGCCTGTCCGCAGCATCTTCTTGGCAAAGGCGCCCCATTTCTGCCGATCGTAATCGTAACCGTGGTGGGTCACGACGACATTCAGCCGCATGAGCCGGGCAAGCGGCACGAGGAGTGCCGGACCGACGGCGTGGATGTGCAGGACATCGGGACGCCGCATGGCGGCGAAGCATATGCCGAGAAAGGTATGAATAATGGCTTCGAGCGCCATCATGCGCGGAGCCCAGAGAGGCGAGACGCGAACGCCATTCCAGAGATGCGGCCCGGAGACCGGCAGATAGCGCCGTCGGCCGACGACCTCGACCTCCCAGCCATGCCCTGTCAGCCGGGAGGAAAGCATCTCCACGTGCTTTTCGACGCCGCCCTGGACATTCGGGATGCCGCGAAGCCCAAGCATCATCACGCGCCGGCGCTTGGCGACTCTCGCCGCCTGGCGACCCGTCAAAGTCAACGCATCCGCCTGTGCCGGACGACGATCTCCGGAGGTCTCCGATTTTCTGCTCATGGTTGTTCCGCCCCAGGGATGACCCATTTCGCACTTTTACGAGTGGGCGACTTACCACCTCTGTAAGATCGTCGTTAAATTCGTAGCGAATTGACCGATAATCAGACGGAAGGCGGCTCCACCCTCAGGCAACACCGATTCCCGCGTAGAGATCGAGTGTCCTCTCCCGGTAGGCGGCGGCGGAGAATTCGGTCGCGACCCACGATCGGCCAGCGGTCCCCATGCGCGCGCGTGCCGCGGGCGAGAGTGCCGCCATTTCGCGTAGCGCTCTGGCAAGGTCTTCGACGTTCCCCGGAGCGGCCAACAGGCCGGTTTCGCCCTCCTTCACCATTTCGGGAATTCCACCGATCGCTGCGCCTATCACCGGTCGCTCGAGCGCGTAGGTTTCGAGCACGCTTATGGGAGCGTTTTCGTACCATTCCGACGGGAGGACGAGTGCGCGCGACTCGCCGATCAGCCTGTGCAGCCTCTCCCCCGAGAGATAGCCGGCAAAGCTCACATCCGCCCCAAGTTCGGCTGCTAGCCCGCGAAGGGCCTGCTCCTCCGGTCCATTGCCGGCAATGACGAGCCGCTGTTTCGACAGGGCAACCGCCCTGATCAGGGTCGTGAGGCCCTTTTCCGGTGCCAGGCGCCCGGCAAAGGCGAAATAATCACTCTCCTGCCGATGAACGGAAAGATTTGTGACGTCGACGAAATTAGCGATGTGGACCATCTTTTCGCGCGGCCAGCCCCATTCGGCGAGCTTCTCCAGATAAAACCGGCTGGGTACGACCAACCGGTCCACTTTGTCCCGATAGAGTCCAAGCAAGCGGTGCAGCAGCGTTTCGGCGAGCACGACGGCGCTCAGCGGGGCCGATCCCTTCACGCAGCGATGGCGCAGCACGTTGTAGACCCTGCCGCCGCGACAGTCCTCGCACACCTTGCCGTCGCGAAGCATCTTATAGGAGGGGCAGGCAAGCTTCAGGTCATGGACCGTCATTACCACGGGAATGCCGGCTGCCTTCAAAGTGGAGAAGATGGCGGGCGACAGATGGTGGTAGACGTTGTGTGCGTGCGCTACCGCAGGACGAGCGCGCTCGATCAGCCGGCCGAGATTTCGTTGCGCCTCCAGCGAATAGATGACGCTCGCCGCCTGCACGGCTTTCCGCAGGAGACCGGTCCGGCGGCCATATTCTATCTCCGAGACAAAGTAGTCCGACCAGGGCGAGGGCTCGTTGAGATCGTGCTGCATGGCGAAAGGGACGATGTCCCAGCCGATCTCGCCGAACATGCTCATATGGTCGAAGAAGACTGCCTCCGCGCCGCCGCGGCGATAGAAATAGTTGTTGATCGCAAGGAGGCGTTTTCGGGTCACCTGGACCTCCTCACCAGCCGATCCGGTCAGCGGCGCTATCGACTCTCAGGATGCAGCATCCTTTTTCGACGGCGTAACGGACCAGATGGTCGAAGGTTTCCGGAGTGCAGCCGTAACTGGTCGGCTGCATGGCGATGTCGTGGGTGAAGAAGATCAGCCAGCCGGGACGCTCGACGACATCGTCTATCCAGCTTGTCAAAGCGCGCGCCTCGTGCTCCGGCTGGCGGATCTCGACACCCTTCAGCATCATCGGGTCTACGGCGCCACGGTTGATAGCCTCGCCCGCTGCCCGGCAGGTCCGGTAGCGGCGGCGGAGCTCGGCCCGTGCGGACGGCCAGGCGGCATTGTAGGGGAAAGCAAAATTCGAGGCACCGGGCGAGACGCCGACGCGCTTCAGGTAGGCGTCATTGCGGTCGAGATCGGCACCGAGGCCGGCAATATCGCGCAATCTGCGGTGCGAAAAGGTGTGACAGCCGATTTCGTGTCCGCGGGCGAGCAGCTCGCCGCATCCTTCGGGCGTGATCAGCCGTCGGTCAGGTTCCACCTGCCCGGCAAGCCCCCCTGCAATATAGAAGGTGCCTCGGGCTTCGTATTTCTCCAGGACGGCGGCGCCTGCGCCAAGCGCGCTGTCGGGCACATCGTCGAAAGTAAAGGAGACGAGCGGAACGTCCGTTTCCAAGAGCCGGCGCGACCGCGCCAGTTTCCAGATCGCCCGGTTCGCAAGCCTGTCGACAAGTGGTCCGATCCTGCTTTGCCTCTCAAGCATGCACGAGCCTCCCCTCACGAGCGCGCGCCGGAACGGCCGCGAGTTCCGCGCTGGATTGCAGGGAAAGTCCGTAGAGCGCGACCATGAACGTGAACCACAGAAGGCTTCCTCCCTCGAAGAAGAGGCTCTCGAGGCCGGCATTGAAGATCGTGTAGAGCCATATGCGAACGAAGAGCCTCGTCAGATGCGTGTGTTCGCGCTCCGGAGCGATTCGCGCAATGTTGCGGAGCGGTAGGAAGAGTATCCAGATCAGGGTCAGGGCGAGTCCGGGAAATCCCGTCATCAGGGCGATATCGAGGTAGGAGTTATGTCCGTTGGCGGCCGCGACGGCCCAGGTCTCGACCGTGCCGCCGCTATAGACGAGTTCTTCCGTCTGCCAGAAAGCCTTGAAGCCATATCCTGTGAGGGGCTGTTCGGCGAGCGCGCCGAAGGCGAAACGCCAGATATCGGCGCGATTGGTAAAGGTTGCGTCAACGCCGAGACCGTTGATGAATTCACCCAAGGGAACAATGACGGCCGAGCCGACGGCGAACAGATTGAACAGGCCGACGCCGCCAACGGCAATCGGGATGCGAAGGAAGCGCACCTTTTCGAAAAGGAAGGCGACCAGCAGAATCGCCGGCAGCATTGCCGTAGACGTTTTCCCCCCGGTATTGACGAGGAAGACGAAGGAAAGCGCGACGATGGCGATGCCGGCGACGCGCGACCAGGCGTTCATGACGAAGAGGCCGATGAAGGCTGCGATCACCATCGCAGCCGCGGCGCTGTTCTTGTGAGGGAAGTGACCTCGCCACAAACCTGCATTCATCGGTTCGCGCAGTTCCGTGGCTTGGTGGATGGCGAGCGACGGGTTGAAGACGATGCCGTAATAGGCGACGCTCAGCATGACGAGGATGGCGATACCGAGCATCCTGGCGAAGTGGCGTTCCGAAGTGGGCAGCAAGAGGTAGATGCTGGCATTGACGGTGACCATTACGGAAAGGATCACGCCCTTGATGCCGAGCATCGGATGAGCCGAGATCAGCGAAACGACGATGAACCAACAATAGAGGATCGCCAGCAGCAACCGGGGCCGCAGAATAGTTTCCCGCAAGGGATGGATCAGTCCGTAACAGAGCATGCCGGCGAAAAGCAGGAGCGAGATGATCTGGTTCAGCCGGTTGGAATTTCCGGCGGAAGGATCCAGCACCGCCTCGCCGGTCAAGTCCACGAAGGGGTTGATGGAAATCCAGAAGAACAGGAAAATCGCGATGAAGAGGGCGGTCCCGACACGTGCCGTCGATCCACTCGTCCGCTCGGCCTTTGCGTAGCTCCCGCGATCCATCCTGACAGGGCCCCTCAGGCAGCCGCGCGCGTTTTGCCGCGAAGGAACCGCCAAAGGCCGAGGGCGAGGGCCGTAGCAATTCCGAGGGCGAGACCCAGAAAGGCGCCGCCGATCAGGAGAACCAGGGTACGAGGCGGCCAGCTTCGCGCATTCGGCGGCAGGGCGCGCGAGATGACGCGGACATTGGTTGTGTCGATCTGCTGGCGCTCGGTGATCTGCTGTGCGCGTGCCAGGTGCGTTTCGTAGATCGCCGCCTTGCTGCGCGCGTCGCGCTCGAGGTCGCGAAGCTGCACCTGGGCTTGATTATCGGTGAAGACGTTCGATTTTTCGTTGTCCGCCTTGCCGCGCAGCGTAGCGAGCGCCTTTCGCTCCCGATCGAAATCGGCCTTTGCGCGCTCCAGAATGCGGCGGGCTTCATCCTTCATCGCGGTTTCCAGCGTCGCACGCTCGGAGCGGGCGGCGACGAGCCGCGGATGCCGCTCTCCATAGGTAAGCTGCATTGATCCTATCTGCTGCTGCAAGGCATTATACTGCTGGCGCAGATCGGTCATGTTGGCCGACTCGAACACCGAAGCGCTGGCGGTCCGGCCCCCGGCAACGGCGGAGCTCATCTGCCTGTAGCGCGTTTCCGCCTGAATGAAGCGCTGCTGACCGTCCAGAACCTGCGTGTTGAGCTCGCTCGAAAGCTGATTGCTGACGAGCTCGCCATTGGTGGATTGCAGACCGTTCTGGCGGCGGAAGTCCTCAACCCTCCTTTCCGCCTCGGTGACGTTGCGGCGCAGTTCATCGAGGCGTGCGTTCAGGTTCTGCGCCACCCGGCCGGCACTCTCGGCGGACGACTGGAACAGTTCCGCCTCGAACGCCTCGACGATCGCGTCCGAAAGGGCGATGGCTTTGGCAGGCTCCTCGCTCCAGACCTTCAGGACCACGACGAAAGAGCGCTCCTCCCGGCGCGCTTCGACCCTCTCCGACAGGACGCGCATGGCCGCCAGTTCCTTGTCTGTCTTACCGTCCCGCGGGGCAAGCAGCGCCTTCAGCCAGTCCAGCAAGGTCGGCTTGACGAATTCCGGGTCTTCGGAAAGCCGCAGCTCGTCGATCACGCGCTGGAGCACATTGCGCGATGTCAGGATCCGGAGTTTGCTTTCGACCTCCAGCAATTGCGCGTCTCGCTGCGGATTGGTCGTGAAAACGTCGTCGCTTACGACGTTGAGATTGGAAGGGTCCACGACGAGGTCGGTGTAAACGGTGTATCGCGGCGTCGCCGTCACGGCATAAGCGAAAGCCGCGGCACCGGAGAGGAGGAGCGCGATGACGATCCAGCGGATCCCGTCGCGAAGCCAGACGATGATGTCGTTGATCCCGATGCTGCCTAAAAGGTGGAGTTGCGGGAAGAAATCGGCGGCGGACGCCGGCTCCTCAGGAGCGCGTGCGTTATGGCTCGGAGCCGGCAGATCCACGACACGGACGGAGGCGCCAACCTTCTCTAGAGTGCGCGCCTCTTCGGGAGGAGCAGTCTCTTCCGCCGAGGCCGGCACGAAGTCAAGCAACGAACCCCCAGCCGGGCGAAGGCGCTGAGAAGGCCTTCCATGGCGTAATCCCTGTCCCTCGGGCTCGCTGCGCCGATACATCCGCTTTTCCCCACACCCTTGTCGCCACCCATCTGCTTATTGCTTCATAAGCAGAATGCCCCACGCAGATTTAGTGCTTGCAGGGTGAATATTCGGTTAAGCGGCGTTTTCGGGTGGTAACCTCTGGGGCAGGGCTTCCTGCCACGCTGTTTTAAGGCCCTTGAAAAAACGGACAGGCTTCGCCGGCAACGGCGTTCGGATGCTGCAATCAACGATTAAGTTGCGATGTCGCTGATTTCGGCGACACCGGAGTTACCATCATCAATCCTGGGACCACCGGCCTTAAAAATCGGTCAGCAGCCGGCTCCAGGTCTCCGATGCGAGGCCGCCGATATAGATGTCGTTGCGTTCTGCCGCCTGCCGGAGTTCCGCATGACGGGTCACCAAACAGAAATAACCCCGGTGCCGGAAAGACAACCATCGCTGGCGCGATATCGCGTTCATCAGGAAAGGCTGAGCCATGCCGACAGCCAATGCATAGCCTTCCGCGTCAAGCCGCGCGAACATCGCCGCGGCGACATCGCGTTCACGCCCCTCCTCCGTGACCAGATTGAGCACCGTGGCGATGCCCGTCGGCTTGCGGAAAAAAAGAAATGCACCGATCGTGCGGCCGTCCGCCAGAACGACCTTTCGGCACTCTAGCGCCCCGAGGCTTCGGTTCATCGATGCAATGTGCACGAGCCAATCGAATTCGGATTTCGACCAGGCCGGCCGGATCGCGAAGCGTTCCAGCATGGGCATCGCACATTCCAGGAACTCCTCGACGCCGGCGGGCTCTATCCTGCAAGCGCCCTCGGCCTTCGGCCGCATCGAGGGCCGCAGCCGCCGCAGAGCGCGGTCGACCAGGCCAAGGATGCCGAGGAGAATAGGCGAGCCCACGACAGGGAGATGGCGGCTGGCAAGTATCGCCGCGGCCGTCAGGGGCAAAAACGAACGCTGCCATTCCAGGCTCTGGATCGGCAGAACGAGACCGCCTCCCGCCGCCCAATGGTCGGCACTTACCGGTGACGCGTTGTCGGAGAAGCACATGTCCTGGCGAGCCGCCCGCATGCTGCGCGCAAGACGAGCCGCTCCGACGGCTCCCGCCTTGCTCTCCGCCATGAAGGCGCAGAGAAGACGCGCCGTGATCGGGTGACCATTGACCATAAAGGCCATCGGCACCGATAGAATGGCGCTGTCTATGCCGCCGGCAGCATTCTCGTGCACGACGCTGCCGAGGTCGGGATGATATTGGGGGCTGCCGAAGAAGACCGTCTCTATATACCGGCCAAGATCGTCCCCGGGCGCGCGATCATGCCCTCGAAAAATTCTGTTGAACAGCCGTCCAACTGCAGGGACATCGCCGGGTGTCATGGGGCGGATGTTGCGGCGCGGCCCTGCACCGGCCGGAATATTCTCCGACGCGCGGATTTCCTCCACCTCGATCGTCATGCGCTGCCGCTCCCGAAGGTGATTGCCGCCTGGCGGTCGCGCCGCACAAAATGCAGGAACACGCTCCATGACGCGACGACCATCGCGATTTCGATGACATAAAAGGATATGAAAGTCCCGGCGGGCGGCGCGTACCAACTCGCCCATGCGGCGAGGCCGGTACCTGCGATGCTGCCGAAGCCCATAACGGCGGCGCGAGCGGCGTGATCGCCGGAGGCGCCGAGTGCCTCGACCGCGACCGACCACATGGCGAGCGGCACCACGACCCAGCAGAGTGTTCTGGCAAAGCCCACCAGCGAAAGATACTCCTTGCCGAAGAGATAAGGCAGGATCGGCGCCAGAACGAATACCGTGACGGCCGCAGCGAGACTGATCACGGTGGCTGCAGCGAGCACCCTGCGCACTCGCTGCAGTGCGTGGTGAAGTCCCGCCGCCGTGGCCCGCGCAGAGCCCGGATAAATGAGCCGGTTCAACGCCTCCACGGAAAGATAGCTGCTCTCCAATATGCGCCGGGCGACACTGTAGCTCGCAACGATCTCAGCCGTGGTGACGAGACTCAGCACGAGCAGATCGGCATTCTGGCGCAACGCACGCAGGATAAACGGAATGCTGAAATAGAGGCCCTGCGGGAGTTCCTCCCGCACGAGACGGTAGCTGGGCGCGCCGAGCAGCCGGACGGACCACATGCAACAGACCGCCACGAGGACGTGGCAGAGAAACTGCCAGACCGCCCAGGATGCGACGGTGGTCGCACCGAAGGCGATGCAGGCGAGTGCCGCCGCGACCGTTCGGGCCGCCGCAAAACCGACGACGACCTTGTTTGCAGAGGCAAAGTCCGTATGAGCGATAAATATCTGCTCCGTAAGGACAATAACCCGGACCAGAAGGATATTGGTGACCAGCATGAGCGTGATCACGGCGACGTTCGTCATACGATCTGGCGAAAGCGTAAAGAAGAACGGCAGGACCACCGCTCCCAGAAGCACCAGAGCCGCCCCGCTCCCCGACGTCAGGATGATATTGTGTCCGAGCATTTGCGGATAGATCGCACGGTCGCGTGCGACGCGCCGCACGAGGCACTCCATTGCTCCCAGCCCGCAGAGATGGACGGCAATGTTGGCGACGGCAGTGATGGCGACGAAGACGCTGAACTCGTGGACACCGAGCCAACGTGCGAGGATAGCGAAGGTGAGGAGCTGCGCCGCAGAGCCTAGTACCAGACTGCCGCCGGAGGCGACATAGGACATGAGCATCGGCAGGAATGGTTTGTATCCGCGCTGTTCCGTTACACCGTCCGTGGCCATCCGATCTGCCTGACTGTCCTGGAGCGGGATGAGGAAAAGTCCGCGCGGTCTTCCGCCCCCGTCCCGCGTCTCAACTTGTTGGAAGGCGCCCTCGCCGATTGCACCGCTCTAGCACACAGAAATGATTGGCCGGTTAACGTCAGCCGGGAGTGCTGCTCCCCTCGATCCGCCGCCGGGAGCCGCCTTCATTTCAGCTTCCGTTTACCTCGACGCGCTACTGTGCCCCGGAACGATCACCCACTCCGACAACCGAAGGAGCCTTCGTGCTGCAGGGCGACAATCATCTTGACGGCCGGACCGAGGGTCGCGCACCGCGGCTCGTGCATTTCATGGACATCGACCTCGAACTCGCACCGGGCGTGCTCGTGCCACGGGAGGAGACGGAACTGCTGGGGAGGACCGCCGCAGCAATCCTGCGCGAGGCGGCCCGGCCGGCGACCGTGGTCGACATGTGCTGCGGTTCCGGGAATCTCGCTTTGGGCATTGCCGCGGAGGTGCCGCTCGCACGCGTCTGGGGCGCCGATCTGACGGACAGCACGGTCGCGCTTGCACGGCGCAATGTCGAGCGCCTCGCGCTCGGCGATCGGGTCTTCGTCCGGCAGGGCGACCTCTTCGCCGCCCTGGCAGGAGAGGGCCTCGAGGAAGCCGTGGACATGATCGTCTGCAATCCGCCCTATATCTCGACATCCCGCCTCGAGAGCGACAGCGCGCATCTTCTCGCGAGCGAGCCGCGGGAGGCCTTCGACGGCGGCCCCTACGGCATATCCATCCATCAGCGGCTGATCCGCGAAGCCGTCGCCTTTCTCAAGCCCGGCGGTTGGCTCCTCTTCGAATTCGGAGAGGGACAGGATCGTCAGACCGCCGCCCTGCTTGCGCGGACGAAAGCCTATGACGCGGTTTCTTTCGCGACGGATGCGGCCGGCAAGCCGCGCGTGGCACGGGTACGCAGGCTGGCCGGCCCGACTGCCGCAGCGGACTGGGAAATCAGATGAGCCAGATCCGTTCGCTTGCAGCCGAGGACATCCCGGCTGTCGCGCGGCTCTTCCAGAAGGTCTTTCGCAACAGGGAAGAGGAGCCCCCGGCTGCGTTCGTCGCCTACCTGCGGCGGCTCTATGTCGATGCGCCCGGCACCGACCCGGACATCCGCCCGCTCGTGCACGTCAATGACGACGGCCGCGTATCGGGATTCGTCGGGGCGAACACTCTTCCGATGACCTATCGTGGCCGGCGGCTGCGCGCCGCTATCTGCGGCTCACTGATGGTCGAAGGCCGCGAAGGCGACCCGATGGCCGGCGCGCGGCTGCTGAAAGCTTTCCTTGCCGGACCGCAGGACCTCTCCTTCAGCGAAACCGCCAGCGAGGTTTCGACGCAGATGTGGACGAAGCTGCGGGGTATCGTGCTTCCACAATACAGTCTGGACTGGGTGCGCGTCATCCGCCCGGCATCCTTCGCCCTCGACCTCGTCGCGAGCAGGCTGCGCCCGGTCCGCGCGCTCGTGCCCTTGGCGCATGCATTCGACCGTCGCTATCGCGGCAAGATGGGGCGCGGCGAATTGCGCTGGTCTGGCGTGCCCGCGGCCGCAACCACCCAGGGATCGCTCCAGGTCGCCGAGATTGACCGACATGGCTTTGCCGAGCTCTTTGCACCGCTCACCAGACAGTTTGCCATACAGCCGGCCTGGGCCGAGAGCCAGCTCGAGCATATCCTCGAAGATGCTGAGAAGAAGCCGTTATTCGGCGAGCCGGTATTCGCGGCCCTGAAGACCCGGAGCGGTGCGCCCGTCGGCGCGTTTTTCTACCATCTCCAGCCCGGCGGAACAGCCCGCGTGCTCCAGGTCCTCGCTCTGTCGGGACAGGCGGGGCCGGTGCTCGATTGCCTGATAGAGCACGCGGCCGGCCGCGGTGCTGCGGCAGTTCGCGGCCGAACCCAGCCGGCCCTGCTGGAGGCCATGATGGGTCGCCGCATTGGCTTCGTCCATGCCGCCTCGACCGTCGTCCACTCCCGCGAGGAAGAACTCGTCGACGCCTTCCGCCACGCACAGGGCTTCATCAACGGGCTGGCCGGGGAACACTGGAGCCGGTTGATCGGCAGCCGGTTCGAGTGAACTCAGGCCTGGCCCTGCGCAATCAGCGGCGTCTGATAGACAACTATCCGCGCGTGATAGGGCACGCGCTTGTAAAGATCGATGACGTCCTGATTGACGAGGCGGACGCATCCCGACGATGTCGCCTTGCCGATCGAGTTCCACTCAGGCGTACCGTGCAGGCGATAGAGCGTGTCCCGCCCGTTCTGAAAGATGTAAAGCGCGCGCGCTCCCAAGGGGTTCTTGATGCCCGGCGCCATGCCGCCGTTCTCGACCGAATATTCCGCAAGCTCCGGCCTGCGGGCGATCATCTCGGCCGGCGGCTTCCAGCGCGGCCAGGCTTGGCGCCAATGGATGATTCCATCGCCCTCCCAGGCAAATCCCTCCCGGCCAATTCCCACTCCGTAGCGCATCGCCGTCCCGCCGGGCTCGACAAGATAAAGATAGCGCCCGGGCGTATCGACCACGACGGTTCCCGCCGGTTCGCCGGTCGGATCCGGTACACGCTGGCGAAGATATTTCGGATCCATTTGTCTGTAGGGAACGGCCGGGATCAGGTGCCCGCCATCTTCCACGGCTGCATACCGGGCTTCCAGTTCGGCATCGCCCGGCAACCCCAGCGGGCGGCTCACCAGACGCGGCACGGGAGCGCGCTCAGTCGCGGGCATCGACGTGGTACATCCCGCAAGGGCTGCGGTTGCGGACATCGCTCCGAGAAGGAACGTGCGCCTTTGTAATTGCATTTTGCTAAACATCTCAGCCAGGTAGGTGGAATGAGAAAGCGAAAATCGCCTGCCGACGGTTTAGCTGAGTCTCGCGGATTCCCAAACTCACCGTCGATCACATGTTCGATACCTGCGGCATCGAGCGGAGGATCGTGGGAGATGCAAAGGTGAAATGGTCGCAGATCGCTTCGTCAGGAATGCAACTGACGGTATCCCGCGGTGCTGTGGAGGGCGGCCAGCGGCGGCGCCGGCTGGCCGCAATAGACGGGATACAAGGTCGGCTCCGACAGAAGGAAGCCCTGCACATGCGTTGCTCCCGCCCTTTTTGCGACTTCGAATTGCGCGTAGGTCTCGACACCCTCCACGACCACCATCGGCGCAACGCAGGAAGCGAGCCCGACCAGATGATGGAGGAAGTCTTTCCCGCCGCGGCCGATGAAGAATGCGTCCAGTTTCACGATATCGACTGAAAAGGACAGCAGCGACTCTGGCGTCGAGTGTCCCGTTCCGAAACTGTCCAGGGCAATTTTGCAGCCCAGCGCGCGCACGCCCTCCAAGAACGCCACTGCAGTGGGCAAGGTCGCCAATGGCAGGCTCTCCGATATCTCGAGGACGAGGCGCGGAGCCATCTCGCGATTGCGCGAAAGCAGATCGTGAAACTCGGACCAGGCGTGCTCGTCGAAGATGTTTCCGGTAGAAATTTTGCAGCCAAGGACGTGCGACGGATTACACTCGAGCCATTCCAACGCGAGGCCGACCATGTAGCGATCGTATGACGCGACACGCCCCGACGCTTCGAGAAACGCAGTGAACTCGTCGCTTGTCCTGACCTCACCGTCGCGCTCCACGAGGCGGCCGAGGCATTGCGAATAAAACACTGCCCCCGCCTCGTCGATCGGATTGACCTGCTGTAGGGAAAAGCCCAGCCGGCCCTCCCGCATCGCCTGGGTCACGGCACCGACGACGTGGTTGAATCTTCTCAGGTGGTCCATGCCGTGACGTGCCCCGTTCCGCGTTATTCGGTCATGATGACTTCATCATCTGTCGTGTCGAGGAGATGTTCGCGGATCTGATCTATCTTTCCGACAGATGAGCCAACGCCGAGCGTCTCCTTCACGTCCTCGAGAGTGGCGTCCGTAACCTCGCCGCCATTCGTGAAGCTTGCGATGGCCTCGCGCAGCGCTTCGTCGCTGAGCGCCGGATCGGTCGGAATGACATCGGAGCCGAATTCGGCCTCGAACTCCGCATAGGCGATAGCATAGGCGGAGATCGCCGCCATCCGCGGATCGTTCGAATTCAGGTAAGCGTGATAGTTCCTGCCGAGAGAGCTCAGCTTTGCCATTTCGGCCTGAGGGTTTTTGGGCTTCGGCGTGGGAACAGCCTTTGCGATAGCGTTAGCCTTGGCCGCCTTAACCGCCTTGCCGGTCGTCGGACGTTCGGCCTTCTTGCCCTGCTTGAAGAGCCCCTGGAGGAAACGCGGCGTGCCAGCGCGTTCGCCGCCTGATTTGCCGGAATCCGCGCGGGCCTTTGTGTGGCTTCCGCTTTTGCCGTGGCTCCCCTGGCTTCCGCTCTTGCCATGGCCGCCACCATTGCCACCGCCACCGCCGTTGCCTCCGCCACCTCCATTGCCGCCACCATTACCATTGCCACCTTTGGCAAAGGCGATGTCCGACATTCCAGGCGCAACGCCCGCTAGAGGCGCTCCTGCAAGCGCCAGCGCAATGAGTCCTCTTCCGACGATTTTGGAAACAGGCATGGGGGCCTCCTATCTGATGCCGCGGCCGCAGCTGGCAGCCGACGTTCTCAACCAATTGATGAAGCGATAACGTGCAACTGGGGCGGGTTCCACGGTCCCGGGACCAATGCGTCGGTTGATAGGACTTAGGTCCGTGGGTGCAGACGTCAAAAGTCCAATTTGCGCTATGACCAAGGGTGGTAAGGCTGGCGCGCGTTGACCGACAGGCCGGAAATGCTAAGTTGACAGTGCAAAGCAACGCAGCAGTGCCGGCGACGAAATGAGCGGGCCATCGTGAGATTTCTCGTGCGCGCCGACGACCTCATCAGACGGTGGAACTCTCAGCCGCTGGCCAGGCAGTTCCTCATTATCGGCGGCTCGGTTGCCGCCGCGGCGATGCTTGTCGTCAGCGCCTTCGTGACGAGCCTGATTGAGGAAGCGGTCACGCGCAATTCCGCGGCAACCACGGCTCTTTATGTCGACAGCGTGATAGCGCCGCTTCTGCCGGACATGCAAACGACGCAGGTGCTGGACGATTCAGTCGCGCGGGCGCTCGACGAAACACTCGGCCAAGGCGCCCTGGGCGATCGGCTCGCCTCGTTTCGCCTCTGGCGCGCTGACGGAACCGTTCTCTATTCAAGCGAAAAGGCTATGGTCGGGCAGAAGTTTGAGCTCGGTCCGGAACTGACGACGGCGTTCGATGGCGACATGGTCGCCCGCTTCATGCCTCTGGACGAGGCCGATGGCGAGACGGAACGCCTTTCGAACAGCCCTCTGCTGGAAATATACAATCCCCTCCTCCAACCCTGGTCCGGAGAAGTCGTCGCCGTCTCGGAATTTCACGAAATCGCCGACGAATTCCAACAGAGCCTCAATCGGGCGCGGCTTCATACATGGCTTGCGGTTGCCGGCTTCACGCTTGCCTTTTTCATCGCCTTGTCGGCGATCGTGTTGCGCGGGAGCAGAACGATCGAGAAACAACGCCAGGCGCTCGGGCAGCGCGTCGAAGAGCTTTCCGCACTGCTTGCGCAGAACGAGGCGCTGCGGGGGCGCCTCCGTCAGGCATCCCAGCGAGCAACCGCGCTGAACGAGACGCTGTTGCGGCGGATCGGCGCCGACCTGCATGACGGCCCAGCACAACTCGTCGCCTATGCTTCGCTACGACTGGACAGCAACAAGCTTGTCAGCCCGTCGACGCCGGAGGACGTCCGCGAGCGCGAAATCGCCGCCATTAAGGGCAGCCTCGACGAGGCCATGAACGAGATCAGGACGCTTTGCAGCGGCCTCGTGCTGCCGCAGATAGAAACCGCCGGCCTGAGAGAAATCCTCGAGCGCTGCGTACGCGCTCATGAACAACGAACCGGGACGACCGTGGACTTATCGATGATCGGCCCGCCAATACGTCTTTCCGCATCGGCAAAAATCTGCATATACCGTTTCGTTCAGGAAGCGCTTAACAATGCCTATCGTCACGGCGGTGGCGTGGCTCAACGCGTGACGCAGAGCACGAACGGTGACAAGATTACCGTCGAGGTTGCAGATGGCGGGCCGGGCTTCGACCCCGGCGAGGTACAGCCGACGAGCCTCGGGCTCGCCGGCCTCAAGGGCCGGGTCGAGAGCCTCGGCGGAACATTCGAGATCAACGCCAACGCCCCCGGCACCATTGTCCGGATGGCACTCGGCCTTGAGGAGATGGAGCAGGCATGATGATGGGAATCCGAGTAGCCGTGATCGATGATCACCCCTTGTTCAGGGAGGGCGTGAGCCGTAGCCTGTCAGAAATCGACGGGTTTGAGATCGTCGCGGAAGGCGGCTCGCGGGACGAAGCGATCGCCATCGCGCGCAGCCACAATCCCGACGTCATGCTAATCGACATCTCCATGCCCGGCGGCGGCCTGAACGCCATTCCGGCAATTCTGACCGTCGCGCCTTCGCAGAAAATTGTGATGCTTACCGTTTCCGAGGCGAATGACGACGTCGCGGCAGCTCTCAAGGAAGGAGCGAAGGGGTATATCCTCAAGGGGATCGGCGCCAGGGCGCTAGCCGACGTCATCCGCACCGTCGCTTCGGGAGAGAGCTATGTCGCGCCCACGCTTTCCGCCAAGCTGCTGACCGGGCAGTTGCTCAATCCTGCACCGGCCAAGTCCAACCTCGTCGCGGAGCTGACGCGCCGCGAACAGGAGGTCCTGCATCTCGTCGCGTCCGGCATGAGCAACAAGCAGATCGCCCGCAAGCTCGATCTGCACGAGAAAACGGTGAAGCATCACATGACGCAGATCATGGCGAAGCTCAACGTCGCCAACCGGACAGAGGCGGCCATGGTGCTGCGCGATGCAGTCGACTGGCGTCCGGTCAGTCAATGAAGGCCCGGTCAGTCAATAAAGGACAGAAGCCGTCTCCTGTCGGCCGACGTTGCTCGCCGGTTGACGATCGTGCGCCCGCGTGAATCCTTCATGATGTAACGGGCGCCCTCGATCACTTCGCTGATGCCGTCGCGGTGACGAACGCGCAGGATCGAGCCGCCGCCTTCTACCGACGTAGCCGCTTTTCCGCTCGCACGGCCGGAATTCGAATTTCCGCCCGAGCCGCCGCCCCTGCCGTTTCCGTTTCCGCGGCCACCACCATTTCCGCCACCATTTCCCCCGCCGTTGCCGCCTCCTCGCCCGCCGCCGTTTCCGCCGCCGCCTCCGCGCCCGCCGCCACTACCGCCTCCCTTTGCGAGAGCGGCTTGCAACTCCAGTTCGATGTCCGAACCCGATAAGACGATTTTGTAAGGCGATAGCGCAACGGGAAGGCCGACCGAAACCCCGCATAGTGCTGCAAGAAAGTTCCGACGCGTGACCATCGCGCTCCTCCTGAAGAATTTTACCGGCATGCACCTGTTCGCGACCTCGCGCAACATTTTCACATCAGACCGGACCGTCGGCTACAGCGGCCGACACGACGTCAATTGATCAGGAAAGCCTGTGCATTTGCTTTCACCGACTATTGCCCCATCTTTGTTCACGGTCCGGTCCAGACGTCAACTGCAATCGGAGGGGGTCAGACGTTTCGCTTTCAGCGGTCGGACGATTGTCGGGCTTGATTCGGACCAAAGTCCGATAAAACGGTCCGTGCGGCGTTTCAAGGCGCGACATGCAGGGGGTGGGTCGCTTCGCCGATTTCGCGGCGAAGCGATCCAACTTCGAACAACACGCTTCGAACGGGAATCTGTTTCGTCCGTCTTTGAAGCGTCCATGTGCACGGCGGTGGTGCGATCCAAAGTTGCGGCCGGTTCAGGCCGCGCGCACGCCGGCCTTTATCGGGATTTCGATGTCGACTTCAAGCGTGGTGACGTGCTCGCCGCGCTCCATCGTAACATTCACCTTGTCGCGGTCGACCTGGACGTGCTTGGCAATGACGGCGAGAATCTCCTCCCGGAGTACCGCCACGAGGTCCGACTGGCCGACCGAAGCCCGCTCGTGCGCGAGCAGGACCTGCAGGCGTTCGCGCGCCGTCGGCGCGGAAGTCTGCTTGCTGAAAAAACGGAAAATGCTCATGCTGCCCTCCGTCCGAATATCTTACCCAGAAAGCCACGCTTTTCGCCAGGAATAGTCATAGGCACTGTTTCCCCTGCAAGACGGCGCGCCGCGTCGAGGTAGGCGAGCGCCGGAGCGCTGCGGCTGTCGGCAAGCGTCACCGGGGCACCGAGGTTGGAAGCCTTGAGAACGTCCATGCTCTCGGGAACGATGCCGATGAGCGGGATCGACAGGATTTCGAGGACATCATCGACCTTGAGCATGTCGCCGCGCTCGGCGCGGACGGCATCGTAGCGCGTCAGCAGCAGGTGCTTCTCAACCCGCTCTCCGCGCTCAGCCCTTTCGGTCTTTGCGTCGAGCAGGCCGATAATACGATCGGAGTCGCGGACGGAGGAAACTTCTGGATTGGTCACGATGACGGCGAGGTCGGCATGACGCATCGCGAGCGTCGCGCCGCGTTCAATGCCTGCCGGGCTGTCGCAGATGATCCAGTCGAAATGCTTCCTGAGCTCGGCCATGACCCGCTCGACGCCTTCCGGAGTCAGGCTGTCCTTGTCGCGGGTCTGCGATGCAGGCAGGAGGAAGAGGGTGTCGAGCCGCTTGTCGCGGATCAACGCCTGCGGCAGCTTTGCATCACCCTGGATCACGTTGACCAGGTCATAGACGACCCTGCGCTCAGCGCCCATCACCAGGTCGAGATTGCGCAGTCCGACGTCAAAATCGACGACGACGGTCTTTTCGTTGCGCTGCGCCAGCGCCGCGCCGAGTGCGGCAGTCGACGTTGTCTTGCCGACGCCGCCCTTGCCAGATGTAACCACAACTACTTTCGCCATCTTCCCGCTCCTGTTGTCAGAGCGGATGGAAAACTGTGAGCGGTTTTCCGCCCGCATCCCCGCTCTAATCTTTTAAAATCGAGCCCGCATAAGGCTCAGTTAAGTCTCTCTGCCATGATCGAATCGCCTTCCAGCCAGAGTTGCACCGACTGCCCTCGCAGGTTCGGCGCCATGTCTTCGGCGGTCTTGTAGACGCCGTCGATCGCCAGCAGCTCCGCTTCGAGCCTGCGGCAGAAGATGCGCGCAGAGGCATTTCCCACCGAGCCGGCCAGCGCCCGCCCCCTGAGCGTCCCGTAGATGTGGACCGAACCTCCTGCGACGATTTCCGCGCCTGACGCCACCGAGCCGACCACCGTCACGTCGCCTTCCGGGAAGATGACCGATTGTCCCGACCGCACCGGCTCGCGAACAATGATCGAAGCCGTCGCCCGAACCGGCTGAACCTCTTCCGTGATGACCGGCGCGGCGGCTTTCCCCTTGCCGGCCTTCGGTGATTCCGCCGGATTTGCCTCAGGCACTTCGAAATCCGGCGCCGGCCGGCCGCCTTTCATAGCGGGCGGCATTCCCGGTTCGAAAAGCGAGGGACGCCCGCCTTCGATTCCCATGACCCTGACATTGCGTTGGCCGAGTTCTTCCAGCAGGCTTTTCAACTGCTTCCGGTCGATTTCGAGGTCCGCCACGTCCAGCACCACCGGGCGGCCCAGGAAGAAACCCGCCGAACGGGAAGCGAGGTCGTCAAGCCGGCCGAGCCACCAGTCGAGCGGCAGTTCCGGGGAGAGCACCAGCGCCAGGAAGGAGCGGCCCTTGATGCGGATCGAGCGAGCGTCTGTTAGCACTTTGGTCATCTTCGTTAATTTTTGGTTGCCAAGATGTAGGCGAGCCATGGTTAACAAATGGTTAACCGGGCCTCCTACTTTGCCTGGTCTTCGACCCGTTCCACACAGGATTGGCCCGTGCCGGCGACCAGTTCTAGGCAGCAATGCTGAATGGTGGAGCTTGCACAGGGCTGACGGCGCGGAGCATCAATGCTCGCGAAGGCAGCGCGTCCGTTCCGGGCCCCGAAGAGCCATTGCGAAACGGGAGAGGAACCGTTTGCCCCCTCCCTTTTCACGGCCTCGCTCGATAGAGGCCGTTGCGGAGCGGATCAGCCCCAAGCATGTCAATCCGGACGAACCGCCTTGACCTTGCCGAGAGCGCCTATGTCCAGAACCGAAAATTCCTCTTCTGCGTCCGGAAGGCCGATATCCCGACGCATCCGATTCGACAGGTGCGAGATCTGGTTTTGCGCTTGACGGCGCCTCCAAACGGCGGTCATCAAGGCGCGTGCGGTCTTCCACGCACCGAATTTCCGGTAGAGTTCATCGACTGTCCCCGCAAGGAGGTCGACAGCTATAGATTGTGTTTCACGCATGACTTTCCATCCCGGCGCATCGATGCAGCCGGGTCCTTTCGAAGAGCCAAAGACGTGCCGGGGCGGAGTCAGGAATGCGAACAATCGCTCCGGTGGCCGATCACGTCAGGTTAGGTTGGAAGCGCCAAAGGGCAGAATCCGGCTTTAAAGCCCGGATTAATCGCGATTCAAGCTCGATGCGGAGCGCATGGAGGCTACGAGAGCGGTTCCGCCGGAGAGGCGCACAAACACGAGAATAGGATTCACTTACGCCTCCTCTGATTTGAATTGCGGATTTGTCTATCCTGGCACGAGACCCGCCGATGGGCAAGTACGCAATTTCGAATTGCAAATGCAGACCGAGGTCCGTTGCAGGAAAGCAACAGTTTTTGGATCGGGGGGAGTGATCTCGTTAGCGGTGGCGCTATAGAGAAGCGCACCCCGCCGTGACCGCCCGCGCGGCATCGAATACTCGATAGTTCATCCCTTTCAAGAGCTATGTACTTGCTTGGCGAGACTCATGTTACGCTATCGGCTCATCTCCGGTTGAACGTTGAGCGGCTGCTTCCCCATTTGCTACCGCCACAACGGCCGGAGATGATCGTCAGCAGCGGAGGAAATAGCATGAACCGAAACGTGATCATTGGCATCATCGTCCTCGCGATCATCATTCTCGCGGTCATATTCTTCATGCCAGGGACGGCTGAAACGCCCCCGGCGACGGAAACCCCGCCCGCGACCGAGCCCGCCCCCACGGAACCGGCCCCGGCACCGACCACGCCTGCACCCTCTCAGTAAAAGCCGGCCGATCGCACGCCCCGTTCAGAGACGGGGCGTGCGATCGGGTTCATATTCAGAACGCGACCGGCGTCTGCTGTCTGGAGCGCTCAGTGTTCGATTTCCTGGACCGGTTCAACGAGCTGAGGGCCTAGATGGAGGTATCGCGTCGCCTTGCGCTTGGCGGTTATGTCCGCCCAGACGCGTTCGACCTGTGCCGAACTGAGACCGGCGGCGCGTCCGACCTCGTCGGCGCCGAAGCCGCTGTTGAGGCCAAAGAGGCAGAGGTCCATACGATCATAGGGCAGGGAGAAATAGAACTCCTCCTGCGTCTGCTCAAGCGAGTAGGTGTCTGTGGTCGGCGGGCGGCGCCGGATTTCCTCGGGAATGCCTAGATGGGCGGCGAGCGCGTAAACCTGTGACTTGTAGAGATGAGCGATCGGTTTGACGTCGGCCGCGCCGTCGCCATTCTTGACGAAAAAGCCCTGATCGTATTCGAGCCTGTTCGGCGTGCCGAGCACGGCAAAGTTAAGCCGGTCGGCGTGGAAATATTCGATCTGCTTGCGGGTGCGCTGCTTCATGTTGGTCGCGGCGACGATGCCAAGATAGACGGAAGGGGGCATGCGCAACTTCGTCTGCTGCCCGTCGGGATCCTGCACGACGAGCGAGGAAATATTGTAGCCATCGCCTTCGAGCGCGTTGGCGATGACGATCTTCGATGCCCAACCCTGCCCGTATTCGGGAACGAGTTCGCGAATAAAGGCGTCACGCCGCTGATAGCAGCCCATGGCGTCGAGCGTCGGTCCGATATCCTCGACCACCGCCTCGACACCGAAGGTCTCGGCAATGAGACGTCCGAGGCGCAGGCTTTCCGGATCGGAATCGTTTTCCGGCATGAAGAGACAGAAGACGTTCTTCGCTCCGACGGCCCGCACGGCGAGTGCGACGGAGACGCTCGAATCGATACCGCCTGAAAGGCCGAGCACGAGGCCGCGCTTGCGCAGGCTGCGCAGTTGGGCACGCAGACCGGCGACAATGCGGTCCGTCTCGGCAGCTTCGTCGATCTTCAAAGGGTCGGCCGAGAAGGCAAGCCTGTTCTGATCCGGACGGATATTCATTCTGCTGGCTCCAATGTTTCGGCCGCGAGGCGGCGGCTGACTTTTCCGGTATCGGTCTTCGGCAGTTCAGCCCGGAACTCGACGATTTTCGGCACCATGAAATCCTCGAGATGGCGGGCGCAGTGGCGGATAATCTCCCTCTCGGTCACAGACGGGTCCGACAGCACGACGAGCGCGCCGATCGCAGCACCGAGCACCGGATCCGGCACGCCGATGACCACGGCTTCGGCTACGCCCGGATGAGCGTGCAGCACGGTCTCGACCTCCTTGGGAGCCACCTTTTCGCCGCGGGTCTTGATGATGTCGTCCTTGCGGCCGACGAAGTAGAGGAAGCCCTCCTCGTCGGTGCGGAAGAGATCGCCGGTATAAAGCACCCTTTCCCACGGATCAGGACCGGAGCGCAGCATGCGCTCGGTCGCGGCAGCGTTGCGCCAATAGCCCTGCATCACATGCGGGCCGCGGATAACCAGTTCACCAGGCACACCGGGCGGTAGCCGGTTTCCCTCGTCATCGACCACGAAGGCTTCCGTGTTCGGTATCGCGATCCCCACGGAACCCGGCCGGCGATCCAGCTCCTCCGGCGGCAGATAGGTGCAGCGCTTGCACTCCGTCAGGCCGTACATGGAATAGAGCCGGGCGCCGGGAAAAAGCTCCCTCAGGCGCGCAATATGGGCCGGCGGGAGAGCTGCCGCGGTGTTGGAGAGATAGCGAAGGCTTGGCAGGAAGCCGGGCTCGAGATCGCGCATCTGAAGGATCATCGCCGCCATGGTCGGCACGAGTGGGAAGCCGGTGACACCCTCGGCCCGAATCCGGTCGAAAATCGCCTGCGGGAAGGCGAATGATTTTTCGAGCACGAGCGTCGCGCCGAGCCGGACCGCCATCAGCAACTGGTAAAGACCATAGTCGAAAGCGAGCGGCAGTACGTTCAGAATGATGTCTTCAGGCGTGTTGCGGAGATAGGTAGTGATCGATTCTGAGGCAGCGTCGATGTTGCGATGCGTCATCATCACGCCCTTGGGACGTCCCGTCGACCCCGAGGTATAAATCAGCATGCCGAGATCGATGTCGATACCCCCGTGCGAAACAGCGGCGGGTACGGCTGTCAGGCATTCCTCGAAGGAAGCGGCACCGTCGGGCATGCGCCCGCCTGGCGCCGCGGCCGAGGCAATGAAAGGCCGATAACCGGGAGCAAGCGCAAGCGCCTCGGTAACGACCGGCATCAGTTTCGCCTGCGTCAGGATTGCCGCCGCCTCGCAATCCGCGATTACGTAGGCAAGCTTGTCTGCTTTGGTCGAAGCGTTGATCGGACTGAAGGTGGCTCCGGCCTTGAGGATCGCGAAGATTGCGACCGCCGCCTCCCAGCAATTATCCATGAACGCCAGAACGCGATCGTTCCGCTTCACGCCGTTTGCGGCAAGAGCAGCCGCGAGACGCGTTGAAAGATCGTCCAGTTCGGCATAGCTGAGCCGCCGGCGATCGGTGACCAGCGCCGTTTTTGCCCCGTTCGCCGCGGCGTTCCTGATGAGGAATTGCTCGAACCGCATAATGGTGAGGCCCCTGCAGCTTTCCGTTTAAGCCGAAACCGGCACGGCGCCCTTGGCTTCGATGAAAGCCGAAATCCGCGCGAGCGAGTCAAGATTTTGCGGGACGATATCGGCGTCGGCCATCGCGATACCGAAATCGTCTTCGATGAAGGCCACCAGCTCGAGAACGCCGGTCGAATCGATGATGTCGTTCTCGATGAGCGATGCGTCGTCGGCGAGTTCATATGCGGTATCGCCGAAGAGAAAGTTCTCGATGACGAATGTCCTGACCTTGTCCTTGATCGTTTGAGTCATTCCACTAACCCCTTTTTTTCAGTGTTTTTACGCAGCTTCAGCCTTGCGGAGGCTGTTGCCGGTGAATGTCTGCAGCCAGAGTTGCGTCGAGAGGACGCCGACGAAGGCCGCATTGTCGCGGAACCCCGAGGCCGGCCGCGACTGGCATTTCTCGTAGAGCTTCGTGACCGCCTTGGCGTTGAAGAGCCCGCCGGCGGCGATCGCTTCCTCACCCATAGCCGAACGCACATAGTCGAGTTCGCCCGCTCCGCTGAAGGAGTGACTGTCCGGGGCGCGATAGGGCTGCTTCGTCCGTTTGCCGATCGCCGGCGGCAGCAGGTCTTTGGTCGCCTCGCGCAGAATATGCTTCTCGACCAGCCCCTTGAGCTTCATCTCGGGCGGCAGTTTCGCGGCGAACTCGACAAGTCGATGGTCGAGGAACGGGAAACGGCCCTCGATGCCATGCGCCATCGCCATGCGATCGCCCTGACTCGAGAGAATGTATCCGGGCAGCAGGAAACGGCTTTCGAGATATTGGGCCTGGTGCAACGGATGCCAGCGGCCGAAAGCCGTGGGAAGCCGGCCGACGAGTTCTTCGGCCGCATCGTAGCCCTTGAGCTCGGCGCGCAGATCTGCGGAGAAGAACATCTTGGTTGCCGCCGTGCCCTTGAAGCGCGGCCGATGCGAAAAGAGCGGGTCGTCGAGAGCAACGTCCCCCGCACCGAAAAACGCAGCAACGTACTCTGCCGATTGCTGCTGGAGGCCGGGCAAATAGGGATAGAGCTTGCGGAAGAGATGCGGCCTGACGCGCGAACCGGGCTGCCGGCCGCAGAAACGGCGCACGCGCGCTTCCTTGAAAATGTCGTAGCCGGCGAATACCTCGTCGGCGCCCTCTCCCGTCAGCACCACTTTCAGACCCGTCTCGCGGACCAGGTCCGACAATTTGTAGAGCGGCGCGGGGGCGGTGCGGATGATCGGCTTCTCCGTGAAACGGACGACATCGGGAAAGTCCCTGGCGATGTCCCCGGCGCGGCATGCCACAGCGCGGTGTTCGGTTCCGAGTGCCGCTGCCATCGCCTCCTGAAACGCGCTTTCGTCATGTTCCGCAGTGTCGAAAGTGACGGAGAAGGTGCGCAGGCCCTGGGACGTCATCCCGGCCGCCAGCGCCGAGATGATGGACGAATCGAGCCCTCCGGAAAGATAGGCGCCGACCGGCACGTCGGCCCGCATGCGGATCCGAGTCGCCTCCGTCAGGAGTGCGCGCAATTCCTCCGCCGCTTGGTTTTCGTTCGTATAGGCGGAGCGCTGGTCCCGGTCCGGATAATCGAGCTGCCAATAGGGCCTTGTGGTGATGCCGCTCTGATGGGCGACCATCAGATGGCCGGGCTCAAGCTCGTGGATGCCACGAAAGGGCGTACGCGGCGCAATCGGCGCCCAGAGTGTGAATATCTGATCAAGCGCGATCGGGTCGATCTCTGCCGAGAGGCCCGGAATCTCGAGAAGCGCCTTGACCTCGGATGCGAAATAGAAAGTGCCGCCCTTCATCGTGTGGAAGAGAGGGCGCACCCCCATGCGGTCGCGCGCGAGCACCATCCTGTGCCGGCGTGCATCCCAGATCGCAAAGGCGAAGTCGCCGTTCAGGAGGGAGAGACATTCTTCGCCCATCTCTTTATAAAGATGGAGGATGACCTCCGTGTCGCTCGACGTGCGAAGACGGCGGCCCTTTGCGCGCAGCTCGTCACGCAGTTCAACATAATTGAAGATCTCACCATTGAAGGCGACCGTCAGCTCGCCACTCGAATCGGACATCGGCTGCTGGCCGTCGCCAAGGCCAACGATGGACAGCCTGACATGGCCGAGGCCCGCGCCCGGGGTCGTAAAGATTCCATGCTCGTCCGGCCCGCGATGGCCAATCGCGGCGGTCATCCTTTCGAGAAGGGGCTTACCGTCCCGTATTGAACCAAGATAACCGCCGAAGCCGCACATGCCTAATCGCTCCCAAGCCCGCAATGATCCTGCAACTATAGACTGATCATCGGCGTGAATAGTTAACCGCCGGCGATTTTTGCAATAATGGTAAATTGTTTTGCCGTCGCCAAAAATATCTATGCGCAGGAATGTTGCGCAATATTGGCCTTTACTTTGATTTAAATTTGCTCTTATTTTAATAAAATTGTTCTCGTAAAGGGTTCGTTCAGTAACAACAACTCCACGCGTCAAACTCGCTCTCGCTCCGGACAGGCCCAACGGCGCGGGACCGCATAGTTTTCGTTTTGTTAAGAAAGAACGTCCAATCTTCATGTTCGAGCTGCAACGTCTTCGGAGCGCATGATGAGCTACGACTGGACCGGCGAACGGGCGCGTCGGATGAAGATGGTGAGATTTGCCATCGCCATTGCCTTCGCCCTTGGGCTGATCGCCAGCGCGGCATCCTGGACCCTGCAAACGCTTTAGATAGCTATGCTTGGCGGGCTCTGCCTAAAATCGCGATCTATTCCGGGCGAACCACGGCTGCCGCTACACCTTTTCTAACTCGAATTGAGTAAGCGCTAAACCTTGACGCGAGCGCGCGTCAGGAGTGAAATCCGGCTTGAGGCGTATGCCTTGAGGCCGTCCGCCGGATACTACTGAGGAGGCGGCCTCACCAGTTTCGAGGGGCGATAGGTGGACCCCGCCGCATAACCGATCAGCAGCAGCGCGGGTTCACCTATTGGCGGCGCGCTGCGGTCGGCGCCGGTTCGACGCCATACTGAAACGAATATTCTTCACGATTGTTACAAGGGCGCGGGAACCAAAGCAGTTCCTCGCGTGTTCATTGCGCAGCCGCTTGGAGGGTCGAATGCAGCGAAAATTTATGCCGACGGACGTATTCCTGCGCCTGGAGAAGGAATGGCAGCACATGCGTCATGCAAAGCACAATCTCGAGATCGAGGCCGTTCCCGCGAATGATCAGCACCCTGACGGCATCAATGAGCTGGAGCCAGCCTCGGCTCCCCGGAGCGCGCATCGGAGATAGAGCGGGATGAGGATAGGTGCGCACGGTCTTCCGCCCGCATCACCCTTCTCCGGTTCGACCGGGATGAGGCAAATGACCGGTAGCTTTATCGATACGAACGTGCTGATCTATCTTTTTTCTTCGGACGCGACCAAGGCCGACCTGGTTGATGAACTCATCGCCGCGGTGGAACGATCAGCGTTCAGGTGCTGAACGAAATCGCAAACGTCGCGCGCTAAAAGATCCTGTTGCCGTGGAACTGTCGACCTATGGCGCCATGACGCGGCGGCCGCCCTCCACAGCGGCTGCGAGACGCTCTGATCGGAGGACGGCCTGCTGATGGACGGAAGATTGAGGATCGTGAACCGGGTCCGTTGATGAGCCGCGTGCATCCTGCAGGCGTGGAAGAGTCGCGCCGCAAGAGGTATCATCCGGCAAGCTTCAGAATTTCGAAACTGAAGGGAGCGGGCGATGACCATCACGCGGCGCGCAGTCGTTCGGGGGCTGGGAATCGGCATGTCTATGCCGTTCATGGCGCGGCCGGCGATGAGCCAGGCCGCCGGTCTCATGGCGCGATCCATACCGAAGACCGGAGAAGCGTTGCCGCTGGTGGGCCTCGGCACCTGGATCACCTTCAACGTCGGAGACGACTCCGTCCTGATGGACGAATGCGCCGCCGTGATCGCTGCCTTCTTCGAGGGTGGCGGCCGGATGATCGATTGCTCGCCGATGTATGGATCCTCCCAGCCGACCATCGGTCACGGCCTCGCCAGGATCGGTTATCCGGAACGCCTCTTTTCAGCGGAGAAGGTCTGGATATCGGACACAAGCGGTGGCGCCGCTCAGATCGAGGCTTCGCGCGAACACTGGGGCGTAGCGCGCTTCGATCTCATGCAGGTTCATAATCTTGTCTCCTGGGACGAGCATCTGCCCGCGCTCTTCAGCATGAAGGCGTCGGGCCGGCTGCGCTATGTCGGCATCACGACCTCGGAGGGGCGCAGACACCGCGAGATCGAGCAGGTCATGGCCAGCGAGCCAATCGATTTCGTGCAGATCACCTACAATATTCTCGATCGCGCGGTAGAGGAGCGTATCCTGCCCCTCGCACAGGAGAAGCGCGTTGCCGTGATCGTCAACCGGCCGTTCCGGCAGGGCGATCTGATCCGCCGGTTCGAAGATGCGCCGTTGCCGGATTGGGTCGCGGAGACGGGGGCCCGCAGTTGGGCGCAATTTCTACTGAAGTTTATTATTTCCCATCCGGCAGTGACCTGCGCTATCCCGGCCACTACTCGCGTCGATCATGTAAGGGAAAATCTGGAGGCCGCGAGAGGAATTCTGCCGGACGAAAAACTGCGCAAGCGCATGACCGCCTATGTGGAGGCGCTATAAGCATGATCCCTTCGCGGCGTGAGAAGGGCTTGGGATGATGGCCGAATGGGCAACCTATACGCTCGCCGATTTCCTGATGTTTTCTCCGCGTGTCTATTTCCGTCTCGTCGAACGCTATAATCAGGGACTCTGGCCGTTTCAGCTTGTTTTCATCGCAGGCGCACTCGCCGTCCTGTTCGCCACCGCCACCGACGGCCGGCGCGCTCGCGCCGCGGCCATGGCCACGCTCTCTGTGGCTTGGTTCTTCTGCGCATGGCAGTTTCTGTGGCTGCGCTACTCCACGATAAATTGGGCAATGTCTTATGGGACGGCAGCCTTCATGCTGCAGTCCGGTTTGCTTCTTCTCGCGATCCTATGGACGGATCGCGCAGCATTGCCCGCAAACAGCCTGCGACGTCGCGGCGGCATCGGCCTGATGGTCTTCGGTTTGCTCGCTTATCCTTTCCTGCCGCTGATTGCGGGCCGCGCACCCGCCTCGGCCGAAAGCTTCGGGACGATGCCGGATCCGACCGCTGCGGTGACGCTCGGCGCCCTTGTGGCGTTCCTCTCCCAGAAGCTCTGGCTGCTTCTACCGATTCCGCTCCTCTGGTGTGCCTTCAGCGCACTCACTCTTCTGGCCATGGAGGATTTCGGCGCCTGGGCGCCTTTCGTGGTGATCCTGACGACTTTTGCCCTGCTCCTCGTCCGGCGCTGATGCGAACTCACTCCTTCACTGCTCCCGTCATCGACGAAACGTAATAGTCGACGAAGAAGGAATAGAGGATGACCACGGGCAGCGAGCCGAACAGTGCGCCCGCCATCAGCGCGCCCCATTCGAAAACGTCGCCGCGCACCAGCTCCGTCAGCACGCCGACCGGTACGGTCTTGTTTTCCGACGACTGGATGAATGTCAGCGCGTAGATGAACTCGTTCCACGAAAGCGTGAAGGCGAAGATGCCCGCCGATATCAGTCCCGGAACGGCGAGCGGCAGGATGATCTTGACCAGGATCTGCCAGCGCGTCGCGCCGTCCACCAGCGCGCTTTCCTCAAGTTCGAAGGGAATGGAGCGGAAGTATCCCATCAGCAGCCAGGTGCAGAACGGTATCAGGAACGTCGGATAGGTGAAGATCAGCGCCAGCTTGGAATCGTAAATGCCGAATTTGAAGACGATGAAGGCGAGTGGAATGAAGAGGATCGACGGCGGCACCAGATAGGCGAGAAAGATCATCAGCCCGACGGGACGCGCGCCGGTGAAGCGCACCCGCTCGATCGCATAGGCCGCGAAAACCGACGCGGCAAGCGACAGGATCGTCGAACCTACGGCCACCAGCATCGTGTTCCAGAGCCAGCCCGGATAGGAGGTCTCGAAGAGCAGATACTTGATGTGGTCGAGTGTCGGGCTGACCACCCAGAAGGGGCTGTAATTGTTGTAGTCGGTCAATTGCGAGTTCGGCTTCACCGCCGTGATTGCCATCCAGTAGAACGGAAACAGCAATACGAAGACGAAGACCGCTATCGGCAGGTAAAGCACGACGATCCTCCGCGGCAGGCGGTTCAGATAGCTCATGCCTTCGGCGGTGTCGGTGAGGGGCTCGTCCTCGGTTCGTGTGGTCGCGTTCATATTGTCCTCCCGCTCAATCCTGGCCGCCCTGCTGCCATTTGCGGCGTTGCAGACCGAAGAAGCTGAACATGATGGCGGCGAGCAGGAAGGGGATCATGGCGACGGCGATCGCCGCCCCCTCGCCGAGCTGCCCGCCCGGAATGCCGCGCTGAAACGACAGCGTCGCCATCAGATGGGTCGCATTGACCGGCCCGCCCTTGGTCAGCACATAGATCAGCTGAAAATCGGTAAAGGTGAAGAGCACGGAAAACGTCATGACGACGGCGATGATCGGTGTCAGCATCGGCAGGGTGACATAGCGGAAACGCTGCCAGCTGGTGGCGCCGTCGAGCGAAGCTGCCTCCTGCAGCGAGGCCGGGATCGTCTGCAGACCTGCCAAAAGCGAGATCGCCACAAAGGGAATGCCGCGCCAGACATTGGCTGCGATGACGGAAGCACGCGCGTTGTTCGGGTCGCCCAGGAAATTGATAGGCCCGTCGATGATGCCTAGCTGCATCAGCGACCAGGAGATGATGGAAAACTGCGAATCGTAGATCCACCAGAAAGCAAGCGCCGAGAGCACCGTCGGCACCACCCACGGCAGGAGCACGATCGCACGGAAGAAGGACTTGAAGGGCAGATTTTCATTCAGCAGCAGGGCCAGCCAAAGCCCGAGCACGAATTTCAGGATCGACGCCACGAAGGTGTAGAGCAGCGTGTTGTAAACCGAGAGCCAGAAGACTGAGTCCTCTGCGAGAAACGTGTAATTCTCGATCCCGATAAAGACCCCGTCGCGGCCGATGCGCGTGTCCGTGAATCCGAGCCAGACGCCCAGCCCGAGCGGATAGGTCAGGAAGCAGATCAGGAAGACGGCTGCCGGCAGCATGAAAAGGAAGCCGAGCACATTGTTGTTTTGCATCAGCGAAGCCGTGGTGGATGGTTTTCCGGACGGCGTTATGGACATCGGGCTTCTCCGGCTGGAGGGACTGCTGGTTGCGCGATTTCAGAGACCGCCGGCAGCGCTCGCTGCCGGCGTCGAGAGGCGGCCCTTAGGCCGCCAGGGATCAGACCCGATAGTAGCGGTTCGCCCGCCGTTCGGCCTCGACGATCGCATCCTCCGGCGTTGCCTGGCCGGTAACAGCACTTGCGAACATGTCTACCAGTACGTAGTCAGCCATGACGCCCGCCGAGGCATAGCCGAGTGGACCGGCATAGCCGTTCGGCCGCAGCGTCTCCGAGGCCCGCGCATAGGGCGCGTGAATCGGGTCCGAGGTCCAGACCGGGTTATCGGCGAACGCTTTCAACGGCTGGCAGCAATAGGCGCTTGACCCCTCGATCCAGGCGTTCATCTGGTCGGCTTCCATCATGAACTTCAGATATGCCTTGGCAGCTTCCGGATACTTGCTGTGCTTGAAGAGCAGGATCGAACTCGTCTGATGCAGTTCGACGCTCTGGCCGACCGGACCGATCGGGAAGTTGGTCGTGCGGATGTCAGCCGCAAGTTCGGCAAGCGCGGGGTCCTTCTTGGCCGCATAGTAGAGCGAGACGCCGTTTGCCGTAAGCGATACCTGCCCGGCGAGAAAGGCACGATTGTTGTTGATGTCGAGCCAGCTCTCCGTGCCCGGAATGAACGTCTCATACAGCGATTTGGCATAGTTGACCGCCGCGAGCGTCTCCGGGCTGTTGATCATGACCTTGCCGCTCTCGTCGACCATCTTGCCGCCATGACTCCACAACAGCCAATGAGCGTAGTTGTTGCCGTCGCCGACGGCCTTTCCATGCGGGAAACCGGCGGGAGTTCCCTTTGCCTTGAGAGCCTTGCAGAGCTCGAGGAAGCCGGCCGTGTCTTTCGGGAACTCGCTGAACCCGGCCGCCTTCATGTGGCTTTCGCGGTAGCAGACGGCGTTACCGATCGCGGCCAACGGCATGGCGATGAACTGCCCCTCGCGGCTGGCATAGCCCTTCAGGCCGTCGTACCATCCGCCATATTTATTGCCGAGATAATCAGCGAGCTCCGTCACGTCGACGAGCTTGTCGGGATATTGATGCGCGTCGTCGAACCAGCACATCACCATGTCCGGACCGGAGCCGACATTTGCGGCGACCGCCGCCTTCGGCCTGATATCCTCCCAGCTTTCCTTGTCGATGCGGACCTCGACGCCCGTCGTCTCAGTGAATTTCTTGGTATTGGCGATCCAGGCGTCCTCGTCGCCCTTGACGAAAGGCGTCCATCTGAGAAGCCTGAGGCTCGCGCCCTCCTCCGGCTTGTAGCTCGGCTCGGCCTGCGCGAAGGACGGGCGGATGCCCAGACCCGCAACGCCGGCGAGTGCGGCGGAGGTTGCGAGAAAATCACGTCTCTTTATCGGCATGCTACTCCTCCTCGAAAAGCGGGAGCTTCTTGATCCGGCATTCACCGTCCCGCTTGGCGAATGCGGCTTTCAGGTCGGCAGCCAGGGCGTCAGTCGACCAGCCGCCGCCCAGTTGCGGCGTCGAACAGATGCACATGCGCCGCATCGATCGCGAGGTGGATGGTTTCCCCGGGCTTGGCGATCACTCTCTCGCGGAATACACAGGTCACATCATGTCCGCCGAGCCTTGCGATCAGCTGCGTCTCGTAACCCGTCGGCTCGATAACGGCGATTTCGGCCGGCAGCCCATTCGGATCGAGGGACATATATTCCGGCCTCAAGCCGTATACGAGATCGCGGCCATGTGCGCTTGCCGCAGCTCGCGCCACCGGCAGGGCGGTTCCGTCCGCGGTGAGGAAGGCACGCGGATTATCCGGATCGAGGCGGCCCTTGATCATGTTCATCGCAGGCGATCCTATAAAGCCGGCAACGAAGAGATTGGCGGGATTGTCGTAGAGATCCAGCGGGGCGCCGATCTGCTCGACGATACCGTCATGCATGACAACAATCTTGTCAGCCATGGTCATTGCTTCGATCTGGTCGTGCGTCACGTAGACGGTCGTGGTCTTCAGCCGCTGATGCAATTCCTTGATTTCAGCACGCATGGCGACGCGCAGCTTCGCATCGAGGTTGGATAGCGGTTCGTCGAATAGGAATACCTGCGGATCACGCACGATCGCCCGCCCCATGGCGACCCGCTGGCGCTGGCCGCCGGAGAGCTGGCGCGGATAACGGTCGAGCAGCTTCGACAGGCCGAGGATTTCGGCGGCAACCCCGACGCGCTTTTCGATTTCCGATTTCGGCCTCGAAGCCAGCATCAAGGAGAAAGCCATATTGTCGGCGACCGTCATATGCGGATAGAGCGCATAGTTCTGGAACACCATGGCGATGTCGCGGTCCTTCGGCGGCAGCCGGTTGACGACCCGGTCGCCGATGCGGATCTCGCCCGCGGTGATGTTTTCGAGACCCGCCAGCATCCGGAGCAAAGTGGATTTGCCGCAACCGGAAGGCCCAACGAGAATGACGAACTCGCCATCCTCGATCTCGATGTTCACGCCCTTGATGACGGGAAAAGCACCGAAGGACTTCCGGACATCGACAAAATCCACGCCTGCCATTTTCGTTCCTCCCAGAACCGGTCTCTGCGCTTGCGCAGTCCCATTTTATGTTTGTGCGGTTGCGCCCGGCCGAAAACCTCTTTTTATCCGCGGCCGACCAGCGGCATCTTGGTTGCCATTACCGTCATCGTGAGAACATTGGCCGAGAGCGGCAGGCTCGCCATGTAGACGACTGCATCGGCAATGTGCCCGATCGGAATCGTCGGCTCCGCTGCGACTTCGCCATTGGCCTGCAGCACGCCGGTGCTCATTCTTGCGGTCATGTCGGTGGCGGCATTGCCTATGTCGATCTGGCCGCAGGCGACGTCGTGCATCCGGCCATCGAGCGCCGTCGACTTGGTGAGGCCGGTAATGGCGTGTTTGGTCGCGGTATAGGGCGCCGAGTTGGGCCGGGGCGTCTGCGCAGAGATCGAGCCGTTGTTGATGATCCGTCCTCCGCGCGGGGTTTGCGTCTTCATCAGCCGAAAGGCGTGTTGGGTGCAGAGAAAGGCCCCCGTCAGGTTCGCGGCGACGATGCCGTTCCACTGTTTGAAGGTCACCTCTTCGAGAGGCACGGGGGGTACGTTCGAGCCGGCATTGTTGACGAGCAGGTCCAGCCGGCCGAATTCCGTCCGGACGGCTGCGAAGAGGTCCGCGACCTGATCCGGATTGCCGACATCGCAGACGATCGCGCGGACGGTACCGCCGGTTCGCCCCGCGATTTCGGCGGCCGCGGCATCGAGCACATCCGGGCGGCGGCCGGTGACGACGATGCTGTAGCCCTCGGCGCTCAAGGCCTCGGCAATGCCGCGGCCGACACCGGTGCCGCCGCCCGTGACCAGTGCGATCTTGCCGTCACCCGAGCCATTCGCCTGCGCCATCTCAGATTCTCCCTCCGAGTTCGTCTTCGATATGGATGCGGATGATCTCGTCGAAATTGCTCTCTGCCGTGAAGCCGAGCTCGCGCGCACGGCGGGCATCGAAATCGGTCGCCCAGCCGGAGACGATTTCCCGTATGACCGGATCCGGCTCGCGCCGGATGAGGCTCACCGCCTTCTGGCCCGCGATACGGCCAAGCGCTTCGATTTCTTCGCCGACCAGTGCCGAGAGGCCCGGCATGGTGAGGTTGCGCCGCGGCCCGATGATACTTGTATCCATTCGCGCGGCATGAATAAAGAAACCCACCGCCGAGCGCGGGCTCGCGAACCAATGGCGGACGTTTTCCTCCACCGGCAGGACAGCCTCCTGGCCGGAGAGCGGCTCTCGCAAGATATTGGAAAAGAAGCCGGATGCGGCCTTGTTCGGTTTTCCGGGCCGAATGCAGATGGTCGGCAGCCGAATACCGATGCCGTCGAAGAAACCCCGCCGGGTGTAATCTGCGAGCAGCAGCTCGCAGATCGCCTTCTGCGTTCCATAGCTGGTCAACGGCGTCGTGAAGAACGCATCGTCGATCTTTTCCGGGAACGGCTGGCCAAAGACGGCGATCGAGGAGGCGAAGAGGACGCGCGGCACATAGCGCTCGCGCTGCCCCTCACGGCGGATCGCCTCGAAGAGCGCGCGCGTGCCGTCGAGATTGACCCTATAACCCTTGTCGAAGTCCGCCTCCGCCTCTCCGGAAACGATAGCGGCAAGGTGGAAGATAACGTCAGGCCTCGATGAGACCAGCCGCTCGGCGCTGCCCTCGTCGGAGAGGTCGACAGAAAGCGGCGTCGAAATCGTTGAAAACACCGGCGGCGCGGGCGGCTCCACCACATCCACCAGCGTCAGTCTCGCAATCTCGCGGCCAAGGGAAACGGGCTCCTCGGCTAACCTTTCGACCAGCTTCCGACCGATCATGCCAGCTGCACCTATGACCATTACATGCATCTGCGGCTAACCTCCCCCTGTTGAGTCACTCCGATCAGCCCTGACCTGCCGGTGCTTTTTGCTTCGGTTTCCCGCCGGAAGCCTCCTCGTTGGCAAGGAGGGTCTTCGTCGTTTCGTAAATGCGGATCAGATGATGGTGAAAGGCGGCGACGACGGCCGCCCGGTCGCGCCGCCGCAAAGCGGCGACGATGTCGCTGTGGTCCTTGTAGCTGGCGTCGATGGCGCCCGGCCGTGACATGGCGCTGCGCCGGTGGTCCATCATATAGGTGTAAAGGTCTGTGACAAAATCGGAGAGCAGCGGATTGCCGCAAGCCCGGTAAATCGCCACATGGAACTCTCTGTCGCATATAAGAAAGCGCATTGCGTCGTCGCTGCAGAGCTTCTGCGCATCGAGAAGGGCGCCCAGCTTTCCCAGCGTTTCCTCATCTATATTTTCGGCCGCATCGCCGACCACTTTCAACTCTATATGGAGCCTTGCGGCGTGGACATCCTCGATATCATAACTATCGATTGCGCTCGGCGAGGCGATCGTCACGGTGAGATGGCTGAGATCGATATTGCCGACACGCGTCCGGCTCCCTTGCGACACCTCGACGACACCGCGCGCCGCCAGCGTCTGGATCGCGCCGCGAACCGTCTCGCGGCTCACATGGAGCACATTCGCAAGCTCGCGCTCACCGGGTAAAACGTCACCAGGCCTCAGCATGTTGGTCGCGACCAGCACCATCAGCTTGTCGGCGATAAGCTCACGCGCGGTTCGGCGCTCGAGGCTCCGCCCGACCTTCGGCATTTGCGTGAGGATTGGACTTCCGATCACTGCCGCCTCCACTGACCCACTGGTTGGTCCACCAGATCAGTATCACGAATAGACTGCGTATCGGAAGCCGCGGTCAAGTGACGTTCGTTGCGGCAGCGCACCAAAAATGCAAGCTCGCGTTGTGCGGCGCCGTGAGATCGGACTCGCTCGACTAGCCCCTTTCTTGTTACGGGGAGAGGGGTTAGACCTTGTTAAACCCGATGAGGGGGCTGCCGTTCGAGAAAGACGCTCGGAGGCAGATTATCCATGATCATGTCCCTCATGATCGTCGAGCGACGGCAGGTCGAGCTTGAATGTGCTGGCGAGATCCAGCACCTGCTGAGGGCTAAGATAGCGCGGATTAAGATTGCGCAGGAGCAGGTAGAGCTTTGCCGTCTCCTCCAGTTCCTCCGTGGCGAAGACCGCCGCCTCGAGGCTGTCTCCGGCGACGACGGGGCCGTGATTGGCGAGCAGTACGGAGGAGTATTTCCCCGCAAGCCCGCGGATTGCATCGGCGACGGCCGGGTCACCCGGGCGGTAATAGGGCACGAGTGCCGTCTCGCCGGCCCGCATGAGGTAATAGGGTGTCATCGGCGGGAGCGCGGCACGCGGATCGATCTCGGGCAGCATCGTCAGCGCGACCGCGTGCGTCGAATGGAGGTGCACGATCGCGCGGGCGCTGCCACGCGACTCATAGAGGGCGGAATGGAGCGGGATCTCCTTCGTCGGCTTGTCACCCGAGACGAGCCGGCCGCCGGCGTCCAGCCGCGAAATGCGCCCGGGGTCGAGGAAGCCGAGTGACGCATTGGTGGGCGTCACCAGCCAGCCGCCGTCATCGAGTCGCATCGATATGTTGCCGGAAGAGCCGGGCGTCAGGCCCCTTTCGAAGAGGGAGCGGCCGTAGCGGCAGATTTCCTCGCGAAGACGTGTATCGGACATTGGAGGCCCTTTCGTTCAGGCTGTTGCACCTTCGATCAGTTCAAATCCGAGATCGGCGACCTGGGGCGGTGCTTCGTTGATGACCAACTCGGCCGCGAGCTTTCCGGTGGCGACGCGCGGCGTGCGGATACTCGCCAGAGGCTGAGGTATAGCTTGGCCGATATCCAGTCCGTTATGGCCGAAAAGCGCGAGGTCGGCGGGAACGGCAATGCCGTTGGACAGACAGTGGAAGTATCCCCCGAGAGCCATGTCGTCGTTCGAGAAATAGACCGCATCGAGCCCCGGAGCCCTTTCGAGTAGCTGCTTTAGTCCCGCGCGCCCACTCTCGACCGACGAAGCACCCGCGCGGATTTCACGGCCGGCGAGGCGCGATCCGGCAAGGTTGAGAGCTTCGCAGAAGCCCGTAAAGCGTTTGCCGGCGCGTGTGTCGAGATCGAGATCGTGGCCGACATAGCCGAGCCGGCGGTAGCCACGCCGCAACAGAAACTCGGCGCTTGCGCGCCCCGCTTGCCGGTTCGAGAAACCGACGGCCAGATCCGCGGCCGTTCCATCGGTGTCGAGCAGTTCCACGACCCTGCAGCCGCTTGCCCGCAGTATTTTGAGCGTGCCTTCGGTATGTTCGAAACCGGCAAGCATCACCGCGGTCGGGCGCCAGGCGAGCATGGCGGAGACGAGCGTTTCCTCCCGCTCCGAATCGTAGTCGGTAACCGAGAACACCGCCTGATAGTGATTCTCCTCCAGGACGCCGCCCGCGCCGCGCAGCACGTCGGGGAACACGATGTTGGTGAGAGACGGAATGACGAAGGCAACGAGGCGCGACCCGGCCGATGCCAAGGTCCCGGCGATCCTGTTCGGCACATAGCCGAGCCGCTCGACCGCATCGAGAACGCGCTCGCGCGCTTTCGGCGAGAAGGATCCATGATTGCGGAGAACGCGAGACACCGTGCTCTCCCCCACGCCGGCAGCGGCAGCCACCTCGGCGAGCGTCACAGTCGTCCGTTGCTTGAAGTCGATCACCACGTTCGCAGGCTCCACAGTCAAAAGAGCGTCGAAGCTCCGGAAGACCAGCACACTTCATAGGCGGAGATTTTTGGCAGCGCTACCATTTTAGTTGGCAGCGCTGCCAAAACGCTTTAGAAGGAGCCCGCATCGGATGGAGGAATCGAAAATGGCATCGAAGATCGCAGTGCTCGGCCTCGGCTCGATGGGTTTCGGCATGGCGCGCTCGATGACGCGCGCAGGTCTCGACGTTTCGGGCTACGACGTCGCACCGGCGGCAGTGGAGCGTTTCGTCGCGGAAGGTGGCCACGGCGCGGGCTCCCCTGGCGAAGCGGTGAAGGGCGCCGACATCGTTGTTTCTGTCGTCGTCAGCGGCGCGCAGACCGAAGCCGTTCTGTTCGGTCCGGATGGCGTCGCTGGCGCAATGAAGCCTGGTGCCGTCCTTGTATCCTCTGCGACCATGGATCCGTCGATTGCGCGCGACCTCGCGAAGCGGATCGAATCGCTCGGGCTTCATTACCTCGACGCACCGATATCGGGCGGCGCGGCAAAGGCTGCTACGGGCGAACTGACGATCATGGCCTCGGGCCCTCCGCAAGCCTTCGCCGCCGCCCGCCCGGCCCTCGATTGCATGGCCGCGAAGGTCTATGAACTTGGCGAGGCCGCCGGGATCGGCGCCGCCTTCAAGATGATCAACCAGCTTCTCGCCGGCGTGCACATCGCGGCCGCCTGCGAAGCGATCGCCTTTGCGGCCAAACAGGGCCTCGACCTCGACAAGGTCTATGAGGTGATCACCGCATCGGCCGGCAATTCCTGGATGTTTCAGAACCGCATCCCGCATGTGTTGGCCGGAGACTATACGCCACTGAGCGCCGTCGAGATTTTCGTGAAGGATCTCGGCATCGTTCAGGACATGGCGCGCGCCGAACGCTATCCGGTGCCGCTCGTAGCCGCCGCTCTGCAGATGTATCTTGCCGCCTCGGGAGCGGGAATGGGACGCGACGACGATTCCACCCTGGCGCGGCTCTACGCACAACTCTCCGGAGCCCAGTTGCCGGGCAAGGATAAGCCATAAGGACGCCGCGAATGCCTGTTTTTGCCGCAAATCTCACAATGATGTTCAACGAGTGGACATTTCTCGACCGCTTCGACGCCGCCGCGGAAGCCGGATTCACTGCCGTCGAGTACCTCTTCCCTTACGAGGTACCGCCGGAGGCGATCGCCGAGAGGCTTATCCGTAACAGGCTGGAGCAGGCGCTGTTCAATCTGCCTCCCGGCGACTGGGTGGCGGGCGAACGCGGGATCGCAGCCTTGCCCGGACGCTTCGACGAATTGAAATCAGGCGTGGACAAGGCCCTCTACTACGCGGCCGCGACCGGCGCCAAACGGCTGCACCTGATGGCGGGCCTTTCCGATCCGTCGGATCCCGAAGCCGCATCCTGCTACCGCCGCTCCGTCGCCTACACCGCCGGACGCCTGGCGGAAAAGAGCATCGATCTGCTGATCGAACCAATCAACGGTCGCAACATGCCGGGCTATTTTCTCGACGATTTCGGTAAGGCCGAGCGGCTCATCGCCGAACTCGCGCTTCCGAACGTCCGGCTCCAGTTCGATGTCTATCACCGGCAGATCATGCACGGCGACGTCGCAATGGCACTCCGACGCCTGCTGCCGGTCACCGGTCATATCCAGATCGCGAGCGTGCCCTCGCGGCACGAGCCTGATGGCGAGGAGCTGAACTATTCGTACCTGTTCGGGGAAATCGACCGGCTCGGCTATGACGGATATGTCGGCTGCGAATATAACCCGCGCGGCTCCACGCTGGACGGCCTTGCCTGGTTCACCCCCTTTCGACGGAGCTGACCGATGACAATCCTGCTCGGCTCGATCGCCGATGACTATACGGGCGCTTCGGACCTCGCCAATACGCTCACGAAGAATGGGCTTCGCACCGTGCAGACGGTCGGCATTCCGGATCCCTCGCTTGCGCTTCCGGATGTCGATGCCGTGGTGATTTCTCTTAAGATCCGCTCGGTCGCAGCGGAGGAGGCCGTTGCCGCCGCGCTCAAGGCCGAAAGCTGGCTGCGTGGTCGGGGCGCCATCCATGTGCTCTACAAAATCTGCTCCACCTTCGATTCGACGGATCTCGGCAATATCGGACCGGTGACCGAAGCGCTTCTGAGCGTCTCGTCCGGCGACATCGCCCTTGTTACGCCGGCCTTTCCGGAAACGGGCCGGACCGTCTATCTCGGCCATCTTTTCGTCAACGGCCAGCCGCTTGACGAAAGCCCGCTGAAAGACCATCCCCTCAACCCGATGGGTGACGCCAATCTGGTACGCGTGCTCGCGCGCCAATCGCGTAACAGGAGTGGCCTCGTCGATCTGCCGGCGGTGGCGGCCGGAACCGATGCGGTGAAGGCGCGGCTCGGCGCCTTGCGCGGCGAAGGCGTCGCTGCAGCGATCGCGGACGCGGTCTTCGAACGCGATCTCGAAACGCTTGGTCGCGTCGCGCTGGAAATGCCCGTCTCCACCGGAGCATCGGGCATCGGTCTCGGTCTTGCACGCGCGCTTGTAAGCTCCGGCCGGGCATCGGCGAATACAGGGGCGAACGACGCGATCCGTCCCCCGGTCGGCGGCCTCGCGGCGGTCCTTGCCGGCAGTTGTTCGGTGGCAACGCTGAAGCAGCTCGAAGCGGCCGAACGCCATATGCCGGTGCTGAGGCTCGATACGGAAAAACTCCTGGCCGGACAGGACGAAATTTCCGCCGCCATCGCCTGGGCCGGAGAGCGGATTGCCGATGGCCCCGTTGCCATCGCCGCCAGCGCCGCGCCGGACGTCGTTTCGCGTCTGCAGGCCCGCTACGGGCGCGAAGCATCCGGGCACGCGATCGAAACGGCCACCGCAGCGATCGCCGGCGAGCTCGTCGAGCGCGGCGTGAGACGCCTCGTCGTCGCAGGCGGAGAAACCTCCGGCGCCACCGTCGACAGGCTCGCCATTCCAGCCTTCCTGATCGGCCCGGAGATCGCCCCCGGTGTTCCTCTGTTGAGGACGATCGGCTCTGCCGGAAACGACATGTTGCTGGCGCTGAAATCCGGCAATTTCGGCGGCGAGGATTTCTTCGCCACGGCGCTCTCGATGATGCGGTAAAGCGCCTCAGTCTATGGCTGAATCAGGGAAACGGTCCGAAAAAGAAAAAGGCGGGCGGTCCCCCTCGTATCCGCCGCCCGCCCCGCTGCATGCCCCCTCAGATCGGAACCGATGCGAAGAAATGCACGCAGACTTCGCATTGCCGCGGCGCGTCTGGACACACCTGGCTCCGCGGCTGTTACAGGCCGTTGTCCTTCATGATCTGGGCGGCGTTTTCCTCCGTCACCTTCAGCGTGTCGAGCGTGACGGTCTTTTCGACCTTTTCCCCCTTGAGGAACTTCACGGCCTGGCGCAGTCCCTCGGCCCCCGGCGTCGCATAAAGGAAGGTCGCGGTCAGTTCTCCATTGCTGACCCAGGTCACGCCCTCGTTCGGCAAGGCATCGATGCCGATGAACTTGATTTCCTTCTCGCGGCCCGCGTCCTTCGCTGCCAGGTAAGCGCCGTAGGCCATCGGGTCGTTATGGCCGTAGACGAGATCGATTTTCTCGTTGTTGCGCAGCGCCGTCGCCATGATGTTGTAGGCCTGGTCCTGCTTCCAATCGCCCGACTGCTTGTCGAGCAGGTTCTTGATGCCCGGCTCCTTGTCGGTGAATTCGTGGAAGCCGTCGTGGCGGTCGTGCGCGGGCTGCGTGCCCATGCCGCCCCATATCTCGACGATGTTGCCTTGCGCCTTGCCCTTGCCGCCCAGAAGCTCCACCGCATATTCGCCGGCCGCCCGGCCGATCAGTTTGTTGTCGCCGCCGACGAACTGAGTGTACTGGTCGGTTTCGACATTGCGGTCGAGAACGAAGACCGGGATCTTGGCGTCGATCGCCTGCTGCACCACGCCCGTCAGCCCTGCGGATTCCTTCGGTGATACGAGCAGTGCGTCGACCTCCTGGCGGATGAGGTTCTCTACATCCGCCACCTGCTTCTCCGTCCTGTCCTCACCATCGGTTATGATGAGCTCGACATCCGGATGCTTTGCCGCTTCGGCGATGATGTCCTTGTTGAACTGCGCCCGCCACGGCTCGATCGTCGTCGCCTGGCTGAAGCCGATACGGAATTTCTTGTCCTGGGCCACGGCGTCGCCCGCCGGCATGAGCGCGGTCGTCGCGGCGAGAACGGCGGCGACAGCCGCCAATTTCATGATATCACGGCGTTTCATTCTTTCTTTCCTCCCATTGTTAGAGACAAGGTCTCTCTCGACGTCCGCTCCTCCACGGACGTGTCTCCCTGAACCGGCCGCCGGCTTGCGCCCGGCAGCCGCAACTGCGCGAAAAGATCGTAGGCATTGCGCTCCTGAACGAGCACGGTGCCGATGATGATGACGCCTTTCAGTACCAGCTGAAGATTGGAATTGATGTTGTGAAGCTGCAGGATGTTGGAGAGCAGACCGAAGATCAGGACCCCGCAGAACGTTCCGGCAAGGCTCCCGCGCCCTCCCATCAGACTTGTTCCGCCAATGACCACTGCAGCGATCGCATCCAGTTCGAGCCCCGCGCCCGCATCCGGCTTGCCCTGGCGGTACTGCGCCACATAGAGCACCGCGGCGATGCCCGCGAGAAGGCCCGAGACCGCATAGGTGACGATCTTCACCCGGCCGGCATTGATGCCGGAGAGGCGCGCCGCCTCCTCGTTTCCGCCGATCGCATAGACGTAGCGGCCGAAGGGCGTGAAGCGCAGCACCGCGCCGTAGAGAAGAATCGCGACGATGAAGAATATGCCGGGCATCGGCACGATGCCGAATAAGAGCTGCCGCAGCACGTCGAAGTCGGCCGTGGCATTGCTGCCGGTATAGACCGGCAGGACGGCGTTGTTCTGTCCGGCAGTGAGCCGGGCAATGCCGAGCGCCGTTACCATCATGGCAAGTGTGACGATGAAGGGCTGCAATCGTCCGGCCACGATGATAACGCCGTTGACGGCGCCGAACAGCAGCCCCACCGCCGGCGCCACGAGCAGAACGCCGAACACGCCGAATTTCGTCTGCATCTGAGGCAAGAGGAAGCTCAAGACGAGTGCACAGAGGACGACGCCTGCTATGGCGGGAAGGACGGTACCGCGCGCCCCGCCAAGCTTGATATCCCGGATATGCGCCTCGCCGGATCGCGACTTCTCGATATTGAGGAAGATGAAGCGGGCGACCGCCGCACCGAGGATTAGGACGGCAAGCCCGACGGCCGGCAGCCCCAGATAGATGGCTGCCGTGTCGCCGGGGACGGTCAGCAGCATCGCACAGACCACCGTGCAGATCGCCATCAGCGAGCCGACCGAAAGGTCGATGCCGCCGGTCAGAATGACCGCGGTCATGCCGGTGGCGATCAGCCCGGTGGTCGATACCTGCCGAAGGACGTCGAGGAGATTGCCGGAGGAGAGAAAGATGTTCCTGCCTGACGAAGTCACCGGCGAGAACAGGACCCCGATCAGGAAAATGGCGATCAGCCCCCAATAGAGTTTCGTGCGGGAGAGAGCCTTCAGAAACGTCATGCAACCGACCTTCCAAACGTGCTCCGCGGAGCAGCGAGCTGCATGATTCGCTCCTCGCTCGCCTCCTCCCGTGAGATGAGTCCGGTCTGGCGGCCCTCGGCCATCACCAGAATGCGGTCGGCGAGGAGCAGGAGCTCCGGCAATTCGGAGCTGACCACGACGATCGCAAGGCCGTCGGCGGCGAGCTTGAAGACGAGATCGTAGATCTCGCGTTTTGCACCGACGTCGATGCCTCGCGTCGGTTCGTCGAGAAGCAGAACGCGCGGACCGGTCGCCAGCCATTTGCCGATGACAACCTTCTGCTGGTTGCCGCCGGACAATGTTCCGGCCGTCTGATCGGTGCCCGCGCAACGCACGCCGAGCGCTTCGACCGCCCTGCTCGCGAGCGCCCGCTCGCGCTCGAAGGACCGCAGACCAAATCGTGCAAGCCTACCGACAAGCGGCAGGGCCACGTTGTCTCTGATCGATTCCTGGAGATGCAGTCCCTTTGCCTTGCGGTCCTCCGTCACCAGAGCAAAGCCCAGACGGCGCGCATCGCGTGGTGAACGTATATCGACGGCTATGCCGTCCAACCGGATTTCGCCACCGCGCACACCGTCATTCGAAGCAAAGACCGTCTCCAATATTTCCGTGCGACCCGCTCCGAGCAAGCCGCCGATACCGAGGATTTCGCCGGCATGAACGTCGAAACTCACACCCTTCAGCATGTCGCGCCAGCCATGACGTCCAGCTACGGCAAGCGACAGGCCACTGACCGACAAGACCGGCTCTGCACCCTTGGGCCGGTTCACCGGATGCGCATCCAGGAGGTTGCGGCCCACCATTGCGGCGATGATCGTATCCTCGTCCAGTCCGGCCATGGGGCGGGTCCAGACGTGCCGGCCATCGCGAAAGACCGTCACCCGATCGCTGAGCTGCATCACCTCGTCGATCCGGTGAGAAATGTAGACGATGCCGACGCCATCGGCCGCGAGCTGCCGCACGATCTTGAAGAGGCGCCGACACTCGCCGGACGAAAGCGCCGATGTCGGCTCATCCATGATCAGAATGCGCGCTTCCACGGACAGGGCCTTGGCGATTTCGACCAGCTGTTGTTCGCCGACCCGCAATTGCCCGACCCGCGCCTCCGGATCGAGTTCGATGCCGAGGCGATTTAACAGCCCGCGCGCGGCCTCGAGGCTTGCCTTGCGGTCCACGAAGAGGCCGGCAACCACGCGCTCGCGACCAAGAAAGATGTTGTCGGCGACCCCAAGTTCCGGGACGAGGTTGAGTTCCTGATGGATGATGGCGATCCCGGCAGCTTCGGCGTCGCGAACGCTGGAAAAGCGGGCGATTTCTCCGTCGACGCGGACAGTGCCCTCGTAATCGGCGTAGACGCCGGAGAGGACCTTCATCAGCGTCGACTTGCCGGCGCCGTTTTCGCCCATGAGCGCATGAATTTCGCCGGAGCGAAGGTCGAAGCGGACATCCTTGAGCGCCGCTACGCCTCCGAACGACTTAGAGACCGCCTCAGCCGCTAAAATCGGCCGCGCGGGTTCTGTAGTGACCGAATCTCCCAGCAAGGTCGGAACAGCATCGCGCATGATATTGGCAGCCTCCCTACCACCGACATCTGACGCTTCATTTGCTAGATCTTCTTCAGCCTAATCTAAACGTTTCGAGGCTGTCAAGCGGCACAATACTTCCTTTATTGCCTATTTACAGCAATTCGAATACAGTTCCGAAAAGCAATTCAGCAAAACGTTTCGAACACAATGCGAGAACGACGAAGTTCACGAAAATCCAGTGCACCGACGATGCTCGATGTCGCCAAAGTCGCCGGGGTTTCTGTGGCGACGGTCTCGGCGGTAATCAACAGTTCGGCCCCCGTCAGTCCTGAATTGCGCAGCCGCATCGAGCAGGCCATCGGCCAGATCGGCTACAAACGCAACGCGATCGCCCGCAGTCTCAAGCTCGGCACGACGCGCACCGTCGGCCTCATGGTTGCCGATATCACCAATCCGTTTTTCACCGATGTCGTGGCGGTCATCCAGGAGGTGCTGCATCGGGCCGGCTACGCTGTGATGCTCTGCTGCAGCGATGAGGACGTGATCCTGCAGGACGAGCAGATCGCGCTGTTGATCGACCGGAGCGTCGACGGCCTGATCATCGCGCCCGCCGGCGACGACGAGACCCTGAAGCGCATGATCGCCGCCGCCAGCCTTCCGACGGTACTGATCGACAGGCTTTGCGACGGGATCGACACGGATGCGGTCGTGCTCGACAATCGCCGTGCGGTCCAGGACGCTACGCGTTACATGCTCGGCCTGGGTCATCGGCGCATCGGCTATATTTCCGGAGCGCTCGATACATCGACCGGACGGGAGCGCCTGTCCGGTTACAGGGCCGCGTTGGAAGCGGCGGGGCTCCCCTTCGAAGAGAGCCTGATCCGGATCGGCAATTTCCGGGAGAAGGATGCCTACACCGCAGCGATCCAGCTGCTTACGAGCCCCGAGCGTCCGACGGGGATTTTTTCCGCCAACAACCTGATGGTCATCGGCGTGATGAAGGCGATCCGGGACATCGGCCTTCGCTGCCCGGATGACGTTTCAGTCGCAAGCTTCGACGATTTCCCCTGGGCGGACGTCTTCCAACCTCATCTGACGACGATTGCCCAGCCGGTCCAGGCGATCGGCGAACAGGCCGCACAGCTTGTTCTCGACCGCCTTTCCGGCGCCAGCCCTGAAACGCCGCGTCGGCTCGTGCTCCAGGGACGGCTCGTAATACGCGACTCCTGCCGGCCGGTCAGCCTGGCGCAGCGCGCGATCGCCTGACGTTTCCGCCGAAGCTTTCCGACGTCGACGCCGTTTCATCCGTCGTGCAAGGCACGCGCAATAGGCGGCCCGACACGCACCTCGCGGAATCTCGCCTCAAAGCCTGCCCGCTCCGGCGAGCAGGCGGTGACCCCGACTTCCGCATCCGATGCCGAGAAGGGGCAGAGCCGTGCCATCTGCCAGCGCTCCTCACCGAAGCGAAACTGCACCCGCACCGCATCCCCGTGGCGCGTCAACCGCACTTCCAGCGGATCCGAGGGCACCTTGTCGAGCAATGGAATGACCGACCAGTCCGATACGCCGCGCGTCACGACCACGCTGAAATGCATCAGCCCGTCGGTATATTCGATGCCGCATTTGATCCACTCACGCTCGTTGAGCCGCAGCATCAAACCGGCCTGATCGTAGAGCTGCTCATATCGACCGATGATCGTCGCCGATGCTGTGAAATCGCCGGAAACCGGACGAAGATAGGCATGCCCGCTGTCGCGCACGAAGCCGTAAAAGGTTTCCCGCCAGAAATCCGTATTGCCATCGGTCTTGAGCGACAGATCGCGGTCGCCCCCCTTCCAGCTTGCCGGCTCGTTCAACCAGCGATATCCGCTTGCCATTTTCTTCCCTCTATTCGCTTGGAAGCGCCTCTTGAGCTGTGGTTCGGCAATGACACCTCGCCTTCCCTACCAATTCCGCGGCTGCACAGATGCCTCCGCGGAAGCGCCGCTAGCATATGGGATGCCCTGCCCACCTTCATCCTCATTCCTGTGCTCGTCACAGGAATGAGGATCGAGAAGAGAGCTGCCATCACCATAAGTCCGACGCGGCACGATCTAATTGCTCGGCAACTGTCTTGCACCCCACTCGCTCTTCGGAATCGCCTTGCCGATTGCGAAGCTGAAGGAAATGACCGATGTCGCTTCCGGATTGACCTCGCATGTGAAGTCGAAGGAGTACCACTTCCCTTGGCTGCGGAAGACTGCGCCATCGGCTTTAAGGGCGGTTTCCGAAGCAAAGCCGCCGTCAGGGCGCCCGAACATATCCGGGATCGCTCCGGGTCTTTGGTGACGTATCTGCTCCAATGCCTCGATCGTGCAGAGCTGCAGGATCCGCTTCTTCGGCGGCAACCTGCCGATCGCCTGTTTTACGTGCGGATCCGACAAGGCGTTTTTGGAATAAAGCTCCTTGGCCTGCACGAGCTGGCTCGACTCGCGCTCGGCGTTCGCCTCGGCGGGGTTCTGCGTCGGCTCCGCCCTTGCTTCCTCGAGAACGGGCTTTTCCTGCGGAATGGGCGCGGCCGGCGGCGCGGCCGCAGCATCGGCTGCCGTGTTCGCCGCGTCAGTGGAGTCGGCCCGGAGTTCCGCAAGCGCCGTCCTGTTTTCGGCCGGTCTTTCATTGGCGGCATTCTCCGGTTTTGCCGGGGCGGGCCGCGAAGCCTCCGGCCTCACGCTTGGTGTTTCTGTCTTCTTCGGAGCGGCCGGAGGCAAGTCGGGCTCAGGCGGCTTTTCGTTCTCTGTCGGCGCTGCCGCGGACTCGAAGGCCTGCGGTTGGGCGCGCGCCCGCTGGTTTCTCACCTCGTCCGCCTTTTGCTTGGTTGGCTTTTGCTCGGGCTGTTTCTCGTTCTTCGGCGTTGGGACGAGCTCGACGCTGACGCTTTGCTCCTTTGCCGGAGCAGACAATTCAGGTAGTCGCACAAGCAACAGCAAGGCGAGCGCCAGGTGCAGGGCGAGCGAAGTCGGCATGCCCCAACCGGTTTCTCCCCACATTTTTCTGGCGAATTGGTGCATTGCTCAAAAGATCACGGACTCGGAAGCCCTGAACCTAAGAGCTTGGCCGCCCCGCAACAAGTGCGGGGCGCGTGTCAGTCAAGCGTATTCGACCTGATAGGGCTTGTCGAAGAAGTGTTCCTCGAGATTGCATCCGCTGCCTCCGCGGTCGATGACGACAAATTCGGAAGTCGAACGGAGCGGCGTCAAGATGCCGTGCCAGACATTCTGCGCGATGTTGACGCCCTGACCGGGCGCGGTCTCGAAGGCGATCGGCTCGCCTGGCTGGCCGCCCTCGTCCGGAGCAACGACGACGAGGAAGGGGTTCTCCGTCAAAGGGATGAAAGCCTGGCTTCCGAGCGGGTGCCGCTCCACCATCGTCAACGCCAACGGAATCTCGTAGGGCTCGCCACGCAGAAGGCTGACCAGCGTTCGAGCCTCCGGCCCGCTGGTTTCCACTTTCGCGAGGTCGTGATAGCGGATGCACTTGCCGGCGTTGATCGGAAAGCTCTTGGTGTCATCTGGCTCGATGATATCGCCGAAGGGCGCGAACGCGCTATTCGAAAGCGGACGGATCGGTAGAGGTATCATGGTCTTTCCTCCCTGGTGGACCAATGCTTTTTGGCGGCGGCACCGTTCACTGGATCAGCACCGCCCTGAAATCATTGACATTCGTGCCGGTCGGCCCCGGCTTGAAAAGGTCGCCAAGGGCGTCGAAGGCGGCCCAGCTGTCGTTGCGCTGAAGCAGTGCAGCGGCGTCGAGGCGTTGCGCCAGCAGGCGTGCGATCGTCGTGTGGTCGGCGAAGGCTCCCGCATTGTCTTCCGAGCCGTCTATGCCGTCGGTGTCCGCGGCGAGCGCCGAAATGCCGCCGATGCCATCTATGCCGAGCGCCAAAGATAACAGGAACTCGCTGTTGCGCCCGCCGCGGCCTTCGCCACGGACGGTTACGGTCGTTTCGCCTCCCGAAAGGAGCACGACGGGTCTTGAGAAGGGTCGGTCGCGCATCGCCGTCTCGCGCGCGATCGCGGCGTGAACCAGCCCCACATCACGGGCTTCCCCTTCGATCGCGTCGGACAGAATAACGGCCTCGACGCCGACGGCCCGGGCCTTGGCCGCCGCTGCCTCGAGCGAGACGCTGGCGGAAGCGATCAGGCGCACCTCGTTTCGCGCAAAGCGCGGGTCGGAAGGCCCTGGCGCATCCGCCGCTTCGCTGGCGAGCCAGTGCATGACCTTTTCCGGCAGTGCGAGGCGATAACGTTCGATGATCTTCAAGGCATCCTCTCGGCTCGCATCGTCGGCGATCGTCGGGCCGGAAGCGACCAGCGCCGCATCGTCGCCCGGAATATCGGAGATGACGAGGGAGACGACCCTGGCGGGATGGGCGGCAGCGGCCAGGCGGCCGCCCTTGATCAAGGAAACATGCTTGCGCACCGCATTCATCGCGCTGATCGGCGCGCCTGACGCCAGAAGCGCCCGGTTGACGGCGATCTCATCCTCGAGCGAAAGCCCGGGCGGCGGTGCAGGCAGGAGCGCCGAACCGCCGCCGCAGATCAGCGCGACGACCAGATCGTCCACGGTCAGGCTGCCGACCTGCGCCAGGAGGCGCTTCGACGCCTTCAGCCCACTCTCGTCCGGCAAGGGATGCGAGGCTTCGAGTATCTCGATATCGTTGCAATGCGCGCCGAAGCCATAGCGCGTGACGACCACGCCGCTGAGCGGCCCGTCCCAGGCGGATTCGAAGGCCCGGGCCATCTGAGCCGCGCCCTTGCCCGCTCCGATGACCACCGTGCGCCCTTTCGGCCGCTCCGGCAGATTTGCGGCGATGGTCCGCTCCGGGTCGGCGGCGGAAACGGCCGACGCGAACAGGGTTTCCAGGAATTGACGCGGGTTCGCGACGGCGGCCATGGTTCCTCCCGTTTGAGAAAAGCCGGGCGACGGATCCTCCTTCCGCCGCCCGGATGCATGACCGCTGCGACGGATGGCCCGGCCGGTCATGCGGATCTTCGTTCGATCAGGCGACTTCGTGGTTCGCCATGCGCTCGAGCGCCCGCACAAGCCCGGAATGGTCGAGCCCGCTGTCGCCATTGGCGGCGCAGTTGTTGAAAAGCTCCTGCGTTGCCGCCGTGTTCGGCAGTGAAATCCCGAGGCTCTTGGCCCCCTGCAAAGCAAGGTTCAGATCCTTCTGGTGCAGTGAGATGCGGAAGCCCGGCTCGAAGGTGCGCTTGATCATCCGGTCGCCATGCACTTCGAGGATGCGCGAGGAGGCAAAGCCTCCCATCAGCGCCTCGCGGACGCGGGCGGGATCGGCCCCTGCCTTGGACGCGAAAACGAGCGCCTCGGAGACCGCCTCGATCGTGAGCGCCACGATGATCTGGTTTGCGACCTTCGTGACCTGACCGTCGCCGCAATCGCCGACGAGCGTGATGTTCTTACCCATCAGCTTGAAGAGCGGCAGGGCACGTTCGAAGGAGCTCGGCTCGCCGCCGGCCATGATGCTGAGGGAGGCATTCTTGGCGCCGACCTCGCCGCCGGAAACCGGCGCATCGATGTATTCGGCGCCGGTCGCGCGCACTTTCCTGGCGAATTCCTTCGTCTCGATCGGCGAGATGGAGCTCATGTCGATGACCAGCTTGCCCTCGCTGAGCCCGAGATGGACGCCATTCTCGCCGAAGAGGACATCCTTCACTTCCGGCGTATCCGGCAGCATCAGGATGATCGTGTCGACCGTCTCGGCCAGAGCCTTCGGCGTTTCGACGATTTCGAGCCCGTTGTCGACGAGCTCCTGGCGCGGCGGGATGGCGAATTTCGAAGTGATGATCTTGTGGCCGGCATCCTGAAGGTGGCGCGCCATCGGCGTGCCCATGATACCCAGTCCGATAAAACCGATAGATGCCATCGTGCTTAGCTCCTGATTTGAATGATGTCTGCGGATTGTTTGCGCTTGCGCTCGAGACCGAGCCAGCCGAGGCCCTCGGCCGCGGTGGTCAGCGGCTTGTATTCGCAGCCGATCCAGCCGTCGTAGCCTGCAGCTTCGAGCGCGTCGAAGACGAAGGGGTAGTTGATCTCGCCGGTGCCCGGCTCATTGCGGCCGGGATTATCCGCGAGCTGAATATGCGTGATCTTTTCGCGGTGACGCTTATAGGACCCGACGAGTTCGCCTTCCGTGCGCTGCTGATGATAGAGGTCATACTGAATGAAGAGGTTGTCGCTCCCCACTTCCTCGATGATCGATGCCGCCTGCCCGAGCGTGTTGAGATAGAAGCCGGGAATGTCGAAGCGGTTGATCGGTTCGATCAGCAGGCGGATGCCGCACTTGCCGAGTTCGACCGCTGCAAGCTTCAGATTGGCGACGAGGGTCGTGCGCAGCACGCTTTCAGGCACGCCGTCCGGCGCGATGCCGACGAGGCAGTTGACCTGTGGGCAGCCGAGTGCCGTCGCATAGTCGATGGCGCTTGCGACGCCCTTGCGGAATTCGTCGATCCGGTCCGGCAGGATAGCGATGCCGCGTTCACCGCCCGCCCAGTTGCCTGCCGGCAGGTTATGCAGAACTTGCGTCAGCCCATAGCGGTCGAGCTCGCCGCGAAGCGCCGTCTTGTCGAAGTCATAGGGAAAGAGATATTCCACGCCTTCAAAGCCCGCCTTGGCGGCCAGTGCGAAACGGTCGAGGAACGGCGCCTCGTTGAACAGCATGGTCAGGTTCGCAGCAAATCTCGGCATGCGATCGCTCCTTCTTTGGGAATCATTCTTCAATCGAGCAGGGCGGCAACCGCAGTCGGTGCGTCCTCGCCGCGTTCGGCGAGTTCCTCGAACTCGACGACCGAATTGATATCCGTGCCCATGGCGATATTGGTGACGCGCTCCAGGATGAATTCGATGACGACGGGCACCTGGTGCTCTTCCATCAGAGCCTGCGCCCTGTCGAAGGCGTCGGCGAACTCATTCGGGCTCCTGACGCGGATGGCCTTGCAGCCGAGGCCTTCGGCAACCGCCACATGGTCGACCCCATACCCCTTCTCCGCATCACCCTCGGCATTGATGTTTTCAAAGGCGAGGCTGACCTCGAAATCCATGTTGAAGCCACGCTGCGCCTGCCGGATCAGGCCGAGATAGGAGTTGTTCACGACGACATGCAGGTAAGGGAGCTTGTGCTGGGCACCGACCGCGAGTTCCTCGATCAGGAACTGGAAGTCGTAATCGCCGGAAAGTGCGACGATCGGTCGGTTCGGGTCAGCGGCTCTTACGCCGAGCGCCGCCGGCAGCGTCCAGCCAAGCGGGCCTGCCTGTCCGCAATTGATCCAGTTGCGGGGCTTGTAAACATGCAGGAACTGCGCACCGGCAATCTGGCTAAGCCCGATCGTGGAGACATAGCAGGTGTCGCGGCCGAAGGCCTTGTTCATCTCCTCGTAGACGCGCTGGGGTTTCAGCGGCGTCTGATCAAAATGGGTTTTGCGCAGCATGGTCCGCTTGCGTTCGCGGCATTCTCCGGCCCAGCCCGACCAGTCGCGCAGCTTGCCGGCGGTCCTCCATTCTGTCGCGACGTCGAGAAAGAGCTTGAGCGCGGCACCTGCGTCGGAGACGATCCCGAAATCGGGAGCGAAGACGCGGCCGATCTGCGTCGGCTCGATATCGACATGGATGAACTTGCGGCCTTCGGTATAGGTCGGAACATTGCCGGTGTGACGGTTGGCCCAGCGATTGCCTATGCCAAAGACGAAATCGGAAGCAAGCAGGGTCGCATTGCCGTAACGGTGTGAGGTCTGCAGGCCGCACATCCCTGCCATCAGCGGATGGTCGTCAGGGATGACGCCCCAGCCCATCAGCGTCGGAACGACCGGAACGCCGGTGATCTCGGCAAATTCGGTAAGGAGATCGGATGCATCCGCATTGATGATGCCACCACCGGCGACGATCAGCGGCCGCTCCGCCGCATTCAGCATGGCGAGCGCCTTTTCGGCCTGTGCACGCGTGGCGGCCGGCTTGTAGGGGGTAAGCGGCTCGTAGGTTTCCGGATCGAATTCGATCTCGGCCAGTTGGACATCGACGGGCAGATCGATGAGGACCGGCCCCGGGCGGCCGGAGCGCATCAGGTGAAACGCCTTCTGGAAGACGAAGGGGACAAGCGCCGGCTCCATGACGGTGACCGCCCATTTCGTGACGGGTGCTGCGATCTTGGCGATGTCGACCGCCTGAAAATCCTCTTTGTCAAGGCGCGCCCGCGGCGCTTGCCCGGTGATGCAGAGAATCGGGATCGAATCCGCGGAGGCCGAATAGAGGCCGGTGATCATGTCCGTGCCGGCTGGGCCCGAGGTGCCGATGCACACTCCGATATTGCCGTGCTTGGCGCGGGTGTAGCCCTCCGCCATGTGCGAAGCGCCCTCGACATGGCGAGCGAGAATGTGGCGGATCGATCCGCGTGCCCTCAGGGCCGAGTAGAAAGGGTTTATCGCCGCGCCGGGCACGCCGAAGGCGCAATCGATCCCTTCCTTCTCCAGTACGAAAACTGCTGCATCGACGGCGCGCATCTTGGCCATGGGAACTCCTCCTGTTTTGTGGAAGACTACTCCATAGTTTCGCCGTTTCAACGAATTTATGGAAATCATTCCCATCATATGGAAATAAAGATTTTCAATAAAATGGAGAAAATGGGATGCAATCGCTGTAGAGCATGATCTCGCTCAACTGATTTGGAGACTGGCATGGATGCGAGCGGCAAGGGCAAGCGGGGACGCAAGGCGGGAGAGAATGCGACGCCGGCCTCCGTTCAGGTGCTGGACAGGAGCCTGTCCCTGCTGGCAATCATTGCCGAAGGCGACGGCTCGACATTGACCACGCTTTCGGAACGGTCCGGTATGGCGCCTTCGACCGTGCATAGGCTGCTTACCTCGCTCGCCCAGCACGGAATGGCGACGAACGATACCGAAACCGGCACATGGACGGTCGGCGTCAAGGCATTCGAGATCGGCAACGCCTTCCTGCGCTTTCGCAAACTCGGCACGATCAGCCGCCCGTTTCTGAAGCGCCTCATGGACGAAAGCGGCGAGACGGCAAATATCGGCATAGAGGACGACGGCGACGTCGTTTTCATCTCCCAGGTCGAAAGTCATGCGCCGATGCGCGCCTTCTTCCGTCCGGGACGGCGGGGACCGATCCACGCTTCCGGCATCGGCAAGGCGATTCTTTCCACCTGGTCCGATACGGAGATCGCCAAGACTTTGAACGGCAGGCCACTGCCATGCTTCACCGGACGGACGCTTGCCACGCTGCCGGACCTGATCAGGAATGTTCAGGAGATCCGTTTTCGCGGTTGGTCGATCGATGACGAAGAACATACGCTCGGCATGCGCTGCATCGCCGCCCCCCTCTTCAACGAATATGGCGAGGCGATCGGCGGCATCTCGATCTCCGGTCCCAGCGTCCGCGTCGACGACGAGAGGCTCGTGGTCCTCGGCCCCGCCGTCCGTCGCACGGCCGACGAACTGACACGCGCGATCGGCGGGCACCGGCCGGAAGAGGGCTGAAGCGCGCTGCATCCGGCTGTTCTTGAGCGCCACGCTTCGAAGTCCGTGTCCGCGGCCAAGTTCGTCAGGCCGCTGCCGCGACCTTCTCCGCGCAGGCGGGGTGAAGGGGCGTCGCGGCACCCTTAAGTCCCTTCACAGAGAATCAAGCGAGACCGAAAACCAGGTCGTCCGCGGTCAGAGCTGCAATCGAAGCATTTTCGATCAGGATGCCGTCGGCAGCGGAGCCGTTGAAGGCGACATAGACACCGTCGGCCGTGTTGGTTGCAGCGGCAACGAAGCCCGCATGGTCGTGAATGCCGGTCCTCTCAGAAGCGGCAGCGGAAAAGGCTATGAGGTCGCCGAAGTCCAAGTCTACGATGTGATCGATGCCGCTCTGGCCGGCGACCTCGTCCGACCAGAGAAACGTGTCCGCGCCGCTGCCGCCGATCAGCGTATCGGTGCCGTTGCCGCCGCTCAAAAGGTCGTCATGCGGGCCGCCCTCGAGCCGGTCGTCGCCATCGCCGCCGAACAGCCGGTCCCAGTCCGAATATCCGCGCAGGATGTCGTTTCCGCCGTGCCCTTCGAGAAGGTCGTTGCCGCTCAGAGAATCGAACTCATCGTTACCGTCTCCACCCCGGAGCACATCGTTCGCAACTCCGGTCGTTACCGTGAAGTCCTCGATATTGGCGAAGGTCAATCCGGTCTGGATCGCTCCCTGCGTCGCATCAAAGTCGATTGCAGCCGAGAGCGATCCGAGGCGCAACTGGAGCAAGTCGCGCCCATCCCCTCCATCCACTTCTCCCGTGAAAGAAGCCCTGAATGCATCATTTCCGTCGCCGCCGAGCATGACCGATCCATCGCCCAGGCTGCCGCTGCCGGGAATGGCGTCGGCAATCCAGTCGTCGCCCGCCCCGCCATCCAGGATATCCTTGCCGCCGTCATTGGCGAGCGAGTCATCGCCTTCGCCGCCGGAAGCAACGTCATCGCCGAGGCCGGTCGTGATCGTGTCGTTGCCCGCGCCGCTATCGATGCGGTCGTTGCCGTCCTCGCCGTGGAACGCATCGCTTCCGGCTCCGCCTACGAGGCGGTCGTCGCCCGCGCCGGCATCTACGAAGGAGGCAAGGAAATCCGTCGTGATCACCGTGTCGTTGCCGGCTCCGAGTGCGAGACTGGCCGTTTCGATGTTGCGAAAGACCGTGCCGGTCGACGCCGTCCCCGAAACGAAGTCAATGGCGACGTCGCTCATACGTGACCGTTCCTCGATTCGCACCGAATCCCTGCCCGCTCCCCCGTCGACCGAAGCGGAATAAAGCGTGGTCGTAATGAGGTCGGAGCCGTCGCCGCCTGAAAGGTGGTTGGCGCCGCGCCCGTCGATGATCGAATCGTCGCCCGCTCCGCCATCGACCACGTCGTCTCCGGCGTCCGTCTTGATGACGTCCCCGAAGGTGGTCCCCTGGACCCGGTCGTTTCCGCTGCCAGTGATCACTTCGATCCGCTCGATCTCACTATGATGGGCGAAGACGTGGCGCTCGTCAGGCGTTCGGCTTGCGATAATCGCGTGGCCGGTGTTCGCGTTGAACACGATATCGCCCGAGGTCGCAGCCAGATCGAGTGTCAATGTATCGTCTCCAGTACCGCCGAAGACGGTGCTGCCGGTGCCCACGAGCACGAAGCGATCGTTCCCGTCGCCGCCCTCGAGCCGGTCCTGGCCGCCCGTATTCGTGATGACGTCGTTTCCCGCACCCGCCACGACGACGTCTATGCCGGCTCCGGTCGAGATCCTGTCGTGACCCGCCGTCCCCACGATGCGATCGTTGCCGCTTCCTGAAACGATGCTGAGCCATTCGACGTCATGGAAAAAGACGTGCCGTTCCCCGGCGCTCCCGTATCCGATGATGCCGTGGCCGCTTGCACCGTTGAAGACCAGCTGATCGGACAGCATCGACATATCCACGGTCAACCTGTCGAAGCCGAGGCCTCCGGTGACGGCCCCGCCGGTGCCGGTCAGGACGATCTGGTCATCGCCGGCGCCGCCGTGCAGCCGGTCATAGCCGCTCGAACTCGTCAACACGTCGCTTAAATCGCCGCCATCGACGAAATCGTCGCCGCCGCCCGCGTCGATCGTATCGCCACCGTGCAGTCCCCAGATATGGTCCGCCTCATCCGTACCTTGAAGTATATCGTAGCCGGTCGAACCCACGATTACCGCCATGACGCCATTCTCCCGGATCTGTTCCAATAAGTTAGAGCGGAATGCGGGCGGAGAACCGACGCACTCTTCCTCATCCCGCTCGAGCGAAGATCGAGTGGTGCCCCATATGTGGGTCACAAAAAGAATTGCTCATCAATGTATAACTGCTGGATATTTTCAGCAACTCAAATGAATTAGTTAATATACTTAAAATATGCTTCGATATTTGTATTAGAAACATCTGCGTTGGATGATAATTTCTCCGCTGCTATTGAGGATTCACGGCCGTGCGCTGCGCCGTCTCCAGGAAAGCTGAGACAACGGGGCCGGGGTTTGGCCGGCTGATGACGTGGACGTCTGCTTCCGGCGCGGGATCGGCGAGCGGGCGATAGACGACCCCCGGCCGCGAAAGGGTACTGATGCAATCCGGGACGAGTGCCACGCCGAGCCCTGCGGCGACGAGGCTGGTTAGGGAATAGGATTCCACCACCTCATTCGTGATGTCAGGCACAAATCCGGCGGTTACGCAGCAATCGTGCAGGTAGCGAGCAAAGCGGGAATCCGCGAGCCTCAGGAAGACGAAACTTTCCTGCCGGAGGTCGCCGAGCTCGATCGTCCCGGAATTCGCCAGGCGATGGTGCTCGGGCAATGCCACGCCCACCTTCTCCTGCCAGGCGACATGCGCAACGAGATGCGGGTGATTGCGGGGCTTGCGAACGAAGCTGAGATCCGTGCGATGGGACAGCAACGCCGCCTCCTGCGCCTCGGGATCCATTTCATGGATTCGGACGAAGACGCCGGGCCATGCATCCCGAAATCGCGCGATCAGGTTGGACAACGGTCCCAGTAGCACCGAGCCGGTGGTCGCAATGTTCAGCGTTCCCACCTGCCCGGAGCCGATGGCCCGCGCCTGATGGGTAGCATGCTCAACCTGCCCCAGAATCATCCGGGCATGTTCGAGAAAGTTCGCGCCCGCCTCGGTCAGCTCAACGTTGCGGCTTGAGCGCTCGAAGAGCCGCGTGCCGACTTCCGCTTCCAGATCCCTGATCTGCTGGCTGAGCGGCGGCTGCGAGATGTTGAGACCCCTCGCAGCCGCCGTGAAGCTTGCGGCATCGGCTACCGCAACGAAATAACGCAGGTGACGCAGCTCCATCGCATGCTCCGATCGATACATCGTTCCTCTGGATCGAGTTGAACAATATATTGGACGTATCGCCGATCAAGCCTGTAAAGTCATGGGCAGAAAGGCGAAAGACCATTTCGCCGCGCGTTTCGATGGGACCCACATGCACAAGAACTACTATTTTCCGGAAGGCGGCCACCCTCCTCAGACCAACCTGCTTTCCGACCGTGCGATCTTCACGGAGGCCTATGCGATCATTCCCAAGGGCGTGATGCGCGACATCGTGACGAGCTATCTTCCCTTCTGGACGAACACACGGCTCTGGGTCCTGTCGCGCCCGCTCTCCGGCTTCGCCGAGACCTTTTCGCAATATATCATGGAGGTCGGGCCATCCGGCGGAAGCAAGCGGCCGGAGACGGATCCCCGTGCCGAAGCCGTACTGTTCGTGGTGGACGGAGAATTCCATCTGACGATCGACGGCGAAACGCATCTGATGCAATCCGGAGGCTATGCTTTCATCCCGCCCGGCAGCGAATGGAGCCTCAAAAACGAATCCGGTTCGCCGACCAGGTTTCACTGGATCCGCAAGGCCTATGAGCGGGTCGAGGGCATTCCCCTGCCCGAAGCGATCGTCACCAACGAACGCGACATCCCCCCGTCGCCGATGCCGGAAACGGACGGGCGCTGGGCCACGACCCGCTTCGTCGATCCTTCCGACATGCGCCACGACATGCATGTGACGATCGTGACGTTCGAGCCCGGCGGCGTCATTCCGTTCATGGAAACGCATGTGATGGAGCATGGGCTCTACGTGCTCGAAGGCAAGGCCGTGTACCGCCTCAACAATGACTGGGTGGAGGTGGAAGCCGGCGATTATATGTGGCTCCGGGCCTTCTGCCCGCAGGCCTGCTATGCCGGTGGCCCGGGCAAGTTCCGCTACCTGCTTTACAAGGACGTGAACCGCCACATGACACTCGGCAACCCGGGCAGGCTCGCCTGACATTCCGACCCGTGGACTGAAGGTAAGCGGTGTCCGGCCGATATTGCAGCCGGCCGTGAGAAGCCATAGCTTGGGGGCATGGCGACATCGAAGCTCGATGCCTACCGCGGGAAGCGGGATTTTTCAAAAACGCCGGAGCCGGCCGGGAATCTCTCCGGCGGCGGTAACCGCTTTGTCGTGCACAAGCACCACGCGACCGCCGACCATTACGACCTGAGGCTGGAGGTCGGCGATGTCCTGAAAAGCTGGGCGGTGCCGAAGGGACCTTCGCTCAATCCGGCCGACAAGCGACTGGCGGTAGCGACGGAGGATCATCCCCTCGATTATATCGACTTCGAGGGCGTGATCCCGGAGGGCGAATATGGCGGCGGCCCGATGATCGTCTGGGACAAGGGCGTCTGGGCGCCGATGGGCGATCTCGAACAGGACCTGCGCAAGGGCGCCTTCAAGTTCCGTCTGGCGGGGGAGAAACTCAAAGGCGGCTGGATGCTGACCCGCCTGAAGCCTCGCCCCGGAGAGGATCAGCGCAACTGGCTCCTGTTCAAGGAGCGCGACCTCGCCGCCGACACGTCGATCGATATCCTTGCCGCCCGTCCGGAAAGCGTCAAGTCCGGCCGGCGGATCGAGGAACTCGTGGAAAAGCCCAAGGCAGCGCCCAAACCGGTCAAGCTCAATCCCCGCGCGCTTCCCGGTGCGGTCGAGGGCGCAGCGCCCCATCGCGTGGAGCCCCAGCTTGCCACCCCGACGGTCCTTCCTCCCGAAGCCGAGAAAGGTAAGAAGCCCGAGGTATGGCTGCACGAAATCAAGTTCGACGGCTATCGCACCATGGCCCACCTCGCTGACGGAAGGGTCCGCCTCATCACGCGCGGCGGGCTAGACTGGACCAAGCGTTACGGAGACCTGCCGGAGGCCTTCCGGCGGCTGCCCTGCCGCGATGCCATCATAGACGGCGAGATCGTCGTTCTGGACGAGACGGGGGTCAGCCGGTTCGCCCTTTTGCAGGATGCGCTTTCCACCGGCGCCGGCAACAGCCTCGTATTCTACGCCTTCGACCTTCTGCACCTGAACGGCTGGAATCTTTTCGACGCCCCGCTCGAAAAGCGTAAAACGCTGCTGAAGCAGCTGCTTGCGGGGCAGGTCACCGATCGCTCGGCCATCCAGTTCAGCGATCACGTGGTCGGCGGAGGGCGCGCGCTTTATGACCAGGCCTCGGAGATGGGTCTGGAAGGGATCGTCTCGAAACGCCTCTCGGCGCCTTACCGGAGCGGCCGGTCGAAGACCTGGACGAAGACGAAGGCATTGAAGGCGGAGGATTTCGTGATCGTCGGCTACACCGTGTCGGAGGCGGCCGAGGGCCTTGCGGCACTTGCCCTTGGAGAGTGGTCCGACGGAGAGCTGGCATATCGCGGCAAGGTCGGAACCGGCTTCGACGCAGCGATTCTTGAGAAATTGCTTAAAAGGCTCGAACCTCTGCGCTCCGGTGCCGCAAGGCTCGAAGGAGCGCCCAAGGAAATCATCTGGGTACGGCCACTGCTCAGAGCTCATATCCATTACGGCAACCGGACGACCGACAATGTGCTGCGCCATGCCGTCTTCAAAGGCCTCCGCGACGTTGAGTTGACGACGCCGGTATCCCCGTCGAGAAAGCGCCTGATCTCGGACGCGGATCTCGCAAGCATATCGATCACCAATCCGACACGACGCCTTTTCGGCAAGTCCGGCCCGACCAAGCTCGACCTTGCCGTGTATTACGCGATGATCGGCGATTTCATGCTGCCGCACATCCTCGGCCGTCCGGTTTCGCTGGTGCGCTGTCCTACCGGCCGGACTCAGGATTGTTTCTTCCAGCGCCACCCCTTCACCGGCATGCCGCCTTCGGTCGCGACGTTCGAGGCAATCAACTCCGAGGGCGAGTCCAGGACCTATCTGTCTGTCGAGGACGCGAAAGGATATCTGGCATTGGCGCAATTCGGAGTCGTCGAGTTCCACAACTGGGGAGCCACGTGCAGGCTCCTTGGCAAGCCCGACCGGGTTGTCTTCGACCTCGACCCCGGCGAAGGCATTGCCTGGCGGGAAGTTGTCGAGGCCGCGATCCACATCAAGTCCGAGCTCGAGGCGCTTGACCTCGTGCCCTTCGTCAAGACATCGGGCGGCAAGGGAGTGCACGTCGTGGTTCCGGTCAAGCCGAAGCTCGACTGGAAGAAATTCCATCCGGCGACGAGTGCGCTTGCCGGCCGCCTCGCGGCGACGGCTCCGGATAGCTTCACCACCACCATGGGCAAGGACAACCGGGTGAAGCGCATCTTCATCGATTATCACCGCAACGCCCGCAGCCATACCTGGGCGGCCCCCTATTCACTGCGGGCCCGCACCAATTTGCCCGCGTCGACGCCGCTCAGCTGGGCCGATCTCGAGGCTATCGACGCCCCGCAGGATTTGAACTATTCTTCGCTGCCGGGCCTTCTGGCCTCGTCCGGCGATCCCTGGGCCGACATCGATGCGTTCGCGAGGGATCTGCCGTTATTGTAGAGGCGCGGGATGCAGGCGGAAATCGCATGCACTTTCCTCATCCCGCTCTGGCGCAGTTGTTATCGCAGTGCCGCGTAGGAGAAAACCATGGCACCCAGGGCAAGTTGGAAAGGCTATCTCAGGCTGAGTCTCGTGAGCTGTCCGGTGAGGCTCTATCCCGCCACCAGCGCAAGCGAGCGAATTTCCTTCAATCAGCTTCACAAGGACACGCATAACCGGATCAATATGAAGCCTGTCGATCCGGAGCTCGGACTCGTCGAGCGCTCCGACCTCGTGAAGGGCTATGAATACGAAGACAAGAAATACATCATCATCGAGGACTCGGATCTGGAAAGCGTCAGGATCGAATCCAACCATACGATGAACATCGAAGCCTTCGTCGACGCCGATTCGGTCGATGTGATCTACCAGGACGCGCCCTATTATCTGGCGCCGGACGGGGCGATGGCCGAGGAGACCTTCGTCGTGCTGCGCGAAGCTTTGCGCCGAAGCGGGAAGCTCGCGATCGCCCGTCTCGTTCTCTCGAGCCGCGAACGGGTGGTGACCATCGGACCGCGTGAGACCGGCATGTTCGTCTGCACCTTGCGCAACCCGAACGAGGTGCGTGGTACAGCGGACTATTTCGGCAATATACCGGTCGGCGAACCGGATCCCGAGATGCTGCAGCTGGCGGAAGCGCTCATCGAGCAGAAGGCGACCACCTTCGATCCGAAGAAGTACGAGGATCGCTACGAAATCGCGCTGATGCAGATGATCCGCGAGAAGCTCAAGGGCCACAAACCGATCATCGCGCAGGCACCCGAGCGCGGCAACGTCGTCAACCTGATGGACGCTCTGAAAGCGAGCCTTTCTCAATCCAAACCTCCGGCGAGGAGCAAGCCCAAGGACGTGGCAGCAGCAAAAGAGCCGGCCGCCAAGACTGCCGGAGCGAAGCGCGCCCCCGCGAAGTCCGTGGTGGCCAAACCCGCGGCCAAGAAGAAAGCCTGATGGCGGTTGCCGGCAGGACATTCGGTATCGTAGGCGCGCTCGCCGCTTTTCCGCGGCGGCTCGCGGCGCGTGAGGTCGAGCGACAGGGCGGGCACCTCAGGCGCGGCGTCGCGCGCCAGACGAACTACGTGGTCTTCGGGCGGGGGCTGCTCTCCAGAGCAACCGAGGCGGAGATCGAAAAGCGCTTCGACGGCGAGAGCGGAGCGCATGGGCGCGTTCTCAGCGAAAATGGCTTCCTGCGCCTGCTGGGGCTGGCGCGCGCGGCGGAAACATCGGCGCTGGCACGACAGTCGCTCATCGACCAGTCCGGAGTCTCCCCTCGCCACCTCGATCTTCTATCGCTGTTCGACGCCTTCGAGCATGATGGCGAACCATATTCTTTCCGTGATCTGATCCTCGCCCGGAAGTATGCGGGGCTGATGGCCAGCGGCGCCGGATGGAGCGCGATCGCGCGATCGGTTCACCGCTCCGGAAATGTCGCATCCCTCACCGCACTCTCCCTGCACCATGAAGGCAACGATACGATCTATGCGCGACGCGCCGAGGGCTTGAGCGAGCTCGACGGCCAGATGCTGCTCGATGTCGGCTCTCCGGACGAGGAGGCGCTCGAAGACCTTTTCGCGCTGGCCGAAGCGGCCGAGAAAGCGGGAGACTACGATGAGGCGGCGGCATTCTACCAGCGCTACCTCGCCATCGACCGCACCGACTCCGTTGCGGCCTTCAATCGCGCCAACTGCCTCAGGGCCGCCGGACAGGAGGCGGAAGCGGCGCACGACTATGCCCGCGCCATCAAGCTCGATCCTTCCTTCGTCGAGGCATGGTTCAACCTTGCGGGGCTGATGGAGGAACGCGGCCGCACGGATACCGCCAGGCGGCATCTCACGAAAGCGATCGAGCTCGACGGCGGTTATGCCGATGCGGTCTTCAACCTGGCGAAGCTGGAGTTCGATGCGGGCAATCTCACCGAGGCGCGCCGCTGGTGGATGCGCTACCTCGAACTCGATCAGGATTCCGAATGGGCGCGCAGGGCCGAACGCGGCGTTCAATTCGTGAACCTTCAACTCCTCTCCAGAACGGCTGGGTGATATGGGCGGAAAGTTCCTGTTCGACGGGCCGGGCGAAGCGCCCGTCACCATTCTGCTCGCGCATGGAGCCGGAGCGCCGATGGATTCGGCATCGATGAACGCCACCGCTCAGGCGCTTGCCGGCGCAGGTTTCCGCGTTGCCCGCTTCGAGTTCGGCTATATGGCGGCCCGGCGCACCTCGGAGGGGCGCAAGCCCCCGCCGCGCGCGGAAACGCTGAATCCGGAATATCGGGCGGCGATTGCCGAGCTCGGCACCAAAGGCGCACTCGTGATCGGCGGCAAGTCCATGGGCGGACGCGTCGCCAGCATGGTCGCCGACGACCTTCATGCCGAGGGCAAGATCGCCGGGCTCCTTTGCCTCGGCTATCCCTTTCATCCTCCCGGAAAACCGGAGCAGTTGCGCACCCGGCATCTTGCCGACCTCCAGACGCCTACATTGATCTGCCAGGGGACCCGCGACGAGTTCGGCACCCGCGACGAGGTCTCGCAATATGATCTCTCCGACAGGATCGAGCTCCTCTGGCTGGAAGACGGCGACCACGACCTCAAGCCGCGCAAGACCATCTCCGGCTTCTCGGCCGCAGATCACCTGAAGACGCTGGCCGAGGCGGCTGCCCGATGGGCGGGCCGCCTCGCGTCTTGAGCTCCCGATGAAGATCGCGACCTTCAACATCAACGGTGTGAACAAGCGACTCGACCACCTCCTGTCCTGGCTAGCGGCGGCTGGGCCGGACGTGGTCTGTCTGCAGGAGCTCAAGGCGACGGACGGACAGTTCCCCGAAGCCGCGATCGAGGCGGCCGGTTACGGTGCCGTCTGGCTGGGCCAGGCAGCCTGGAACGGCGTTGCCATTCTTGCCCGCGGCTGCGAACCGGTCCTCACGCGAACAGGCTTGCCCGGCGATCCGTCCGATACGCAGAGCCGCTACATCGAGGCCGCGGTGAACGGTATCCTGATCGGCTCGCTCTATGCGCCCAACGGCAATCCGCAGCCCGGCCCGAAATTCGACTATAAGCTCGCCTGGCACCAACGCCTCAATCTGCACGCTGCCGCGCTTCTCGAAGCGGGCGTTCCGGTGTTACTCGCGGGCGACTACAATGTCGTCCCGGAACCGCGGGACATCTATCCGACCCGCTCCTACGACGGCAACGCTCTCGTGCAGCAGGAAAGCCGCGCAGCGTTCAAGAGCCTTGTCGAACAGGGCTGGCTCGACGCACTTCGTAAGGTCCACCCGCAGGCGCAGCTTTTCACCTTCTGGGATTATCGCCGGAACCGCTGGCAGCGCGACGCCGGCCTTCGCCTCGACCACATCCTCCTGAGCGGAAAGCTCAAGCGCCGGCTGACCGGCGCCGGAATCGATCGCGAAATCCGCGGGCTTGAAGGGGCCAGCGACCATGCGCCGGTCTGGATCACATTGCGCGAGTAGGGCGGAGTCAGAAAAGTGTGGTCGCCCGGCGTCGCCGGACCACCCACGCGCATCGCCTCCTGGTCGAAGCAGGCGGAGCAGATTGCTGTGGCGAGGCGAGCCTTGCACAGCTACGGCAAAGGCCGGCACCAATGCTTCGAAACCACGCCCCGCGGCCGAGAGACCGTTGTTCTCGTCTAACTGGCCCCGTGAGCCTCTGCATTCGCTGACCCCGACTGGCGAGCCATTTCGGCAAGCTTGACCTGCACCAGCAGCGACAGCTCGTCGTAGACATTCCATTCGTCGACAATCTTTCCGTCCTTGTAGTGGTAATGGGTCATGCCCATGACCTGCAATCGGGCGCCGGTCGGCTCGCCGAGGTCCTGCAATATACCGTAGCCGAGGTGATGGCCTTCCATCAGCCAGCGTACAGCGACTTTGACGCCGCCTTCCTCGCAAGGGTTCGAGCAGATGTGCTGCGCAGAATAGGCGGCATCGGGGATCGAGCCGATGAGGCCAAGGTGTTGATGGGTGACGGCCGCCACGCCGTAAAGCTCCTTCATCAGCGGGCCGTGATACTGGCAGGTGGGAGCGTAGACATCCTTGATCCTGCCGAACATGCGCCCGTTGAACACTTCGTGCAGCCAACGCAACGTATGGGCCTCGATATCGTTATGCGCGATCGAGACGTCCGCTTCCGCCTCCGGCGGATATTGGCCGAGCAGGCGGCGGTTCTCGCCGATATCAAGCGAGAAAAGTCCTTTGTCGAATGAAGACCTGGCAAGCTTTCCGGCGAAGGCGTGCGGATCGAGGCCGAGCTGCTTGATGATGGCCATCGTATCGGCCACCACCCATTCACGGTAAATCTTGTTGCGGTGGATCATGCAGTCCGCGATCGTACGCGCCACGAAAGTGCGGCCGGTCGGCGGACCGAAATGGCCATATTGCGTGTGCCGGCCGGACCCGGTGACGAGATGGGAGGTGTAGAAGCCTTCGACATCGTTGCCGCTCCAGAGCACCTGGGTCGCCATGCCGCGCCGCTCCGGCAGCGAGACCAGCCGCTGGATCGTGTCGCGCACCACATCCTCGCGATTATAGATGGTGCCGAGCGTGCCATAGAGGACGCAGTTGTGGGTATAGTGCGTATAGATCAGCCCGATGTCACGCTCGTCCCAGATGCGATGTGTGCAGCGGACGATATAATCGACAATGTCGGTGTAGATCTCGTCGAAGCCATCGAGCGACTGGCTGCGGGGCCGGTCTACGGGAGCAAGCTCGGTATAGTCCCGGCGTTCGACCTGCAAAACCTGTTCCGCCGGATCCTTACGCTGGTTCTGCGCCACCGCCTTTACTGCCTTGGTAGTGTCGTCGCTCATGAAATGTCCTTCCGTTGGATTCTATGGGTTACGATAAGGGGCCGGAACCGGCCTCAAGCCAGCGCTTCATGACGAGGGCCACGGCATCGGGGTTTTCAAGCGGTGCGAAATGGCCTGCTTCTGCGATGAGATGGAGCTCCGCGCCGGGAATTCCGGCGGCGAGTTCCTGTTGCGCATCGAGCGGGCACACTTCCTCATGCGCTCCTGCAAGGACCAGCGTCGGTTGCCTGATCTCGGCAAGACGCCGCCGGCTGTCGGCGCGGCTGATGGCGACTTCCGCGTGCTCGGCAAGCCGGTCAGGCCCGCAATCGCGCGCCATGGCGACGATCGTGTCGCGCAGGCTTCCGTCATGGACATTGGTCGGGGCAACGAGTCGCGGCCAGTTATCAAGGATAAATCCGTCCATTCCCTTCTCCCGCGCATCCGCAACCGCCTTGCGCCGGACTGCGGCATTTTCTGCCGGATCGGGGCGCGCGGTCGTATCGATCAGAGCGAGCTTTCCGATCCGCTCCGGCCGCTGCGCCACCATTTCAAGCGCGCAAATGCCGCCAAGCGAAAAGCCGGCGAGCAGAAAATAGGGCGGTGCAGCCGCAAGGATATCTCCGGCGAGCGCCGCCATTGTCCGAGCGCCGCCCATGTCTCCGATCAGGACCGGATAATCGCCGAGCCTGTCGATCAGGGGCGCAAAGACTCGCTGGTCGCACGCGGTGCCTGGCAGAAGCAGGAGCGGCGGTCGCGGTTCGTCGTTCGGGGAAGCGGTCATCGTCAACTCGCTCGGAGGGGTTCGCGCACAGCCACGCCACGCCACTCTCTCGGATGCGGCAAAAGCAGACCGTGACGCCTGCTGAAAGAAAGACTGGCAGATTTTGAATACGTATGCAATTAAATTTGTGTCCTGTTATTCGGAAGGTGCCGGTTGGGTTCTCCCGTCGCTCGCCGCACGCCGGAATGGAAGCGGCGGCTTGGACGCGGCAAAGTCGCTCGCCTGCTCATAAGCGTGACCTATCTGGCAGAGGGTCGCCTCGTCTCCTGCCCTGCCGGCAAGCTGAATGGCGAGCGGCAATCCGTTGGCGAAACCGCAGGGAACCGACAGCGCCGGGTGGCCCGTGACATTGAAGGCGATGGTGCGCATCGGTGTCCATCGCGCTGCTTCTCCGGCAAAATCGGCAAAGGGTATCGCCGGCGTCAAAGTCGTCGCCGTCAGGATCGCGTCGAAGCGCGCGAAGACGGTGCGGTCGATCCGGTCCCGCAGACGCGCCGCCGCGTGCCGGGCGCGGACGAGGTCTTCCGGCGTCAGACACAGCCCGGAAAGGATGTTCTGGAAGACTTTGCGGCTGTAGCCGTCACCCGAGGCAGCCAATTGCCGCCGGTGCGCCTCGAAGGCTTCGGCATGGATGATGACGGCTCCTACGGACTCGAAATCCGCGGCGGCCGGAAGCGCCACTTCCTCTATCCTGGCACCGAGCAGCGACAGCTGCGATGCGGCCCCGTCGACGGCATCGAGAAGCGCTGGCAGCGTCTCCGGATCGTCGGCAAACCATTTACGGGCATAGCCGATGCGCAGTCCGGTCAAAGCCCCGCCAAGGCGTGAGGCGGCGGCCTCCGCATCTGTCGCTTCAGCGTCTGCGATAGCGTCGAAAGTGATCGCCGCTTCGGCAACCGAGGCACTGATGAGACCCACATGATCTAGGCTTGGCGACAGGACAAAGACCCCACGTGTCGGGATGCGGCCATAGGTCGGCTTGAAGCCGACGACCCCGCAATAGGCGGCAGGGCTTCGCACCGATCCGCCGGTATCAGAGGCGACCGACGTGCGAACAAGGCCGCCGGCGACGGCCGCTGCCGAGCCGGAGGACGAGCCGCCGGTGAAGCGACGAACATCCCAGGGATTGGCGGCCGGTGGAAAGGACCGGTCGAAGACTGGACCGACCATCGCGAACTCGTAGGTTTCCAGCTTGCCTATCAGAACGGCGCCGGCGGCTCTCAACCTGCGCACGACCTCCGCGTCCTCGGTCGGGAGATAGCCGGCATAGACGTCCGAACCATAGGTGGTGGGCATGCCGGCCGTATCGAAGAGATCCTTGACCGCGACAGGTATTCCGTGCAGCGGACCACGGTCTTCGCCGCAGCCAAGCGCCTCGTCCGCGCGTGCCGCTTCGGCCAGCGCGCTTTCAGCGGCAACATGCAGGAAGGCGTGATAGGCGCCGTTCCGTTCCGCGATACGGTCCAGATGGGCCACTGTTAGCGCCACGGAAGTCAATCTGCCATCCCGTAGCCGCTCGGCAGCTTCCAAAATCGGCAGGTCGGCCGGATTCTCGATCATCTGCGATCAGACTCCGGCAAGGCTTCGTCGTCGGCCGCGATGCGGTCCAGGCGTTGCACCGCATCATGAAGATGCTCGGCACCGGCCCGAACGAATGCCTCACGCTCTACGGCGATGGAAATGCCAAGGGCGCGAGCCCGTTCTCGGATTGTGGCAAGGCTTGGTGGCGTGGGATGGGGCATGGAGCGCTCCAGTCAGGTCCGGGCGGCCTCGAAGCGGGCCCAGGCTTCCTCAAATTTTGCGAGATCGAAGCCTTGCTGTCGAGCTGGCTCAAGGATCAGCCGCTCGGTGGCACGCAGCTTCTCGATCGCGGCTGCAAGGACGGGAATGATGTCCGGGGGCACCACGACAGCGCCATGCCGGTCCGCATGGACGAGGTCACCCGGCGCAACCGTCAGGCCGAACACGGAGACGGGAACGCCGATCGCCTCCACATGCACGAAAGCATGGCTCGGGCCGACTGATCCTGCGATCATCGGGAAGTCTTCGGGCACATCACCGAGGTCGCGCATGACGCCATTGGTCAGCACACCGCAAAGGCCCAATCCGCGATGGACGGTCGCGTTGATCTCGCCCCAGAAGGCGCCGACGCAATGGGGATAATCCATGTCCTCGACGACCGCGACGGAAGGCGGATCGCCGCTCGCCATGTGGCGGTAATAATCCATTCGCCGCGCCTTGATGACCGCTGGTCCTTCGGTCGAGGGAGCGGCGGCGGCGATCTTCGCAGTACGGGCATAGCCAACGACCGGACGGGCTGTTGGTGCCGAGCTGACGACCGTGCCGCGGGTAAAACCGTCGAAGCCGCGCTTTCCCTGCGCCACCTCGATCGCGTTGCAGACGGTAGGCGTGTCGACCATGCGCATCAGGGACAGGAGTTCGTCGTCCAAATCTTTTCCTCCGGTAATCCGTTTCGGGCCGAAACCTCAGGGGTGGTGAAGGGCGGCCCTCCGCCGCCCTTCACCAGAGCAATTCCAGGAAAAGTGCGTAACGGTTTTCCGTCCGGAATTGCGGCAAAATAAAGGGTTGGAGAGTTTCCGCGATTCGGAGAAAAGCGGAAATGCTCTAGATCAGCCGCGCCAGGTCCGGCCGGCCTTTTCGCCGGTGGCAACCACGCGATAGAGGCTCGCCTCTCCCGTCATTGCCGGCACGAGGCTGTGCTGCAGTCCCGGCGGAACGGCACAGGTATCGCCCGGCGCCAGCACGGATGCGCCGCCGTCCCAGGCAAGCTCCCAGTGGCCGCGCATGACCATCAGCACCTCATGGCGCTCGTTCACATAGGCCGCCTCCGGGATCGATCCGCGCGTGAGCAGTTCAACCTCGAAACCCGGCTTGTCACGGAGCAGCGCTTTTTCGCCGATCACCTTGGCTGGTGCTTTCTGTGCAAGCGCCATAAGGTCCCAGTAACGGGCAACATAGTCGCGAACCACCTCCTGAACCGGCGTCTCCGGGAAGGCCTTCAGCTCTTCCTCCGTCAGAAGCGGCATCGGTTTGATGCCATCGGGCAGTGACTGGCCCTTTTTGGTGTCGTAGAGCTTGCCGTTTTCACCGAGCACCAGGCCATGATCCCTGGCATCCTCGATCACCTGCGGCGCCCAGATCACGCCGCCGCCGGCGTCGTCGCCGCCGAGTATGGCCATGATCATCCCGTAGTCCGTACCGATATTCTCGAAGCCACGGAAGATGCCGGTCGGAATATTGAAGATGTCGCCCTCCTCGAGCACCACCTCGCCCGCATTGCCCCAGCGGCCCCAGAAGAAGCGCCACCGGCCCCTGAGCACGAAGAAGACTTCAGCCGTGCGATGCGAATGCAGCGAGTTGCGGCACTTCGGCGGCTGACCGGCCGCCCCTATGTTGAAGCCTGGCGTGTCCTTGATATGGACGTGCTGATCGGCGCTTTCCGAAACGCCGCCGCCGATAATCGTGAAGTTCTCTTTCTGGTTCGAGCCTGGCGTATGGGCGTCGATGAATGCGGTGCGGCACGGTTTCAGCTCGCCGTAGCGCACGATGCGCTTTTCCATTTCCGTCTGGGAGATCTGCATTTTTCAGCCTTTCATACGTATGCAAAACAGGTTGCGGTCATGGCTCCGCCCATCGGGCGGCGTCGTTAGCGGGTCTCTTCTGTCAGAGCTTTCGCGCGGGTCGAGCCGCGCAGGACGAGAGCGCCGTCGAGGGTGATGCGGCGCGCTGCCCCTTCGCCCTCCTTGATGCTGTGCATGAGCGTGGCCACCGTTTCGGCGACCATGTCGTCAACGTTCTGGCGGATCGTCGTCAGGTTGTAGGCCGGCCAGCGTGCCGGCGGCACATCGTCGAAGCCGGCAACCGAAACGTCGTCGGGAATGCGGAGCCCCAGTTCGAAGCGCAGCACGTCCATCACCGCGAAGGCCATGTGGTCGTTGCAGACGAAGACGGCGTCGGGGTGCTCCGGGCCGGCAAACATGCGCCGTGCCGCGGCCTGCGCGTCCTCATATCGGAAGTTGCCGACCTCGCGCGCAGAAAGCGGGAGGCCTGCCGCCTCCAGCCCCTCGCGAAATCCCCGTTCCCGGTCGCGCTGAGTCGAGGCGCCTTCGAAACCGGCGATGTAGCCGCAGCGCCTGTGGCCTAGCGAAACGAACAGCTCCGCCAACTGGCGGCCGCCGGCACGGTTGTCCGAGGTGACGGCGGAGAGCCGCTCGTCGTCCTGAAGGCGGTTGAACAGCACGATCGGCACGCCTGAGGCGTGGCATCGCGCCGCCAGTTCGGAGGACATGTTCGCCGAAGCGAGCACGATGCCGTCCACCTGATAGTCCAGGATCTCCTGGGTGATCTGGTCCACGTTTTCCGATGCGATCGAGGAGATGAAGACCAGCACATGGTAGCCCTGGTCCTGCAGCGCTTTCGACAGACGCTCCACCACTTCCGGATAGAAGTAGTTTTCCAGATAAGCCACGACGAGGCCGATGATGCGGCTGCGCCCGGTGATCAGCGAGCGCGCAAGCACGTTAGGACGGTAGCCAAGCTCTTCAGCGGCCGCCCTGATCTTCTCCGCCGTCTTTTTGGAAACGGACGTTCCCGGCGTGAAATAGCGCGATACGGCCGATTGGCTAACGCCCGCCAAGCGTGCAACATCGTTCGACGTGACCTTATCGTTTGCCATCAGTCTGCTGTCCAACCCCCATCGACCATCAGCGCGGTTCCCGTCACCATCGCCGAGGCATCGCTCGCAAGATAGGTGACGGCACCCATAATGTCTTCCACGCGACCGAGACGCCCGAGCTTGATTTTCTCCGTTATCCATTGGACCCGTTCAGGCTTCGAGAATGTCTGCTTGGTCAACGGCGTGCGGATGAATGTCGGGCAGATGGTATTCACCCGAATGGCCGCCGGTCCCCACTCGATCGCCATCGACTTGGTAAAGCCCTCGACGGCATGTTTGGTAGCGCTGTAGACGACCCGGTCGATGCCGCCGACATGCGCCATCTGCGAGGAGATGTTGATGAGCGAACCCGGTTGACCGGCTGCAATGAGCCCTTTGGCAACGGCCCTCGTCAGGAAATAGGCGCCGCGTACATTGAGCCCGAAAACAGCGTCGAAGTCCTCCGGAGCCGTATCCGCCGCCGGTCCGTGACGGGCGATGCCCGCGCTGTTGACCAAAACCTGGAACGGCCGCTCCGCCGCGACGGCAGCCTCGGTCGCCTCGAGGTCGGCGACATCGAGCACCAGGGCTTCGGCCGAAAGACCTTCCCTACGGATCGCCTCGACCGCTTCGTCAAGCTTCTCCGGCGAGCGCGCCGCCAGAACCACATGGGCGCCCGCTTCCGCCAGCGCGACCGCGCAACCGAGACCGATGCCGGACGAGGCTCCAGCGACCAGGGCGCGCCTGCCGTCGAGACGGAAAGAGGGTGTGCGCGGCAGCTTCATGACGGACGGCTCCCCTGCTTCACCGCCAGAACCGGCGCGCTGACGCATGCGCGTAGCGCCACGCGGCAGCCGATATGAAGAAACCCGTCCAAATTTGCCTCCTGAAAATCCGGCGGCCTACGCCGCGCCGCCATAGCCGATATTGCGTCCGCCGTATCGGCGAACCCGGACATTGGCCTGCTCCGCATGGCCTATAAAGCCCTCCAGCAGGCACAGGCGCGAGCAATAGGCGCCGATTTCCGCAGCCGCCTCGTCTGTCAGCACCTTCTGGTAGGAATGCGTCTTCATGAACTTGCCGACCCAGAGGCCACCCGTATAGCGCCCCGCCTTCCTGGTCGGCAGGGTGTGGTTGGTTCCGATGACCTTGTCGCCATTGGCGACATTGGTGCGTGGCCCAAGGAAAAGCGCACCGTAGGAATGCATGTTCTCCAAGAACCAATCATCGCGATCGGTCATGACCTGCACGTGCTCGGAGGCGATTTCATTGGCGACGTCGAGCATTTCCTCATAGGTGTCGCAGACGATCACTTCGCCGTAGTCGCGCCATGAGGCACTGGCGGTGTCCGCCGTCGGCAGGATCGAAAGAAGCCGGCCGATTTCCGCAAGCGTCTCATCGGCAAGCCTGCGTGAATTGGTCACAAGCACCGCCGGAGAATTGTAACCATGCTCGGCCTGACCGAGGAGATCGGTTGCGCATATCTCCGCATCCACCGTCTCGTCGGCAATCACCATCGTCTCGGTCGGACCGGCGAAGAGATCTATTCCGACGCGGCCGTACAACTGCCGTTTGGCTTCGGCAACGAAGGCATTTCCCGGACCCACCAGCATGTCGACGGGCTTGATCGTCTCGGTTCCGAGCGCCATCGCGCCGACCGCCTGCATGCCGCCGAGCACGTAGATTTCGTGGGCACCGGCTTTGTGCATCGCCGCCACGATCGCCGGATGCGGCGCACCCTTCTGGGGAGGAGCGGAGGCAACGATGCGCGGCACGCCGGCAACCGCGGCCGTCAGGACCGACATATGGGCGGAGGCCACCATCGGGAACTTGCCCCCGGGCACGTAACACCCGACCGACTGTACGGGAATGTTGCGATGACCGAGGATTACCCCCGGAATCGTCTCGATCTCGATATCCGTCATCGAGGCGCGTTGCGCCTCGGCGAAGCGGCGGATCTGCGTCTGGGCGAAGTCGATATCGGTCATGTCGCGCGTTGAGACCCTGGACATGGCCGCCTCGATCTCCGATGGGCTGAGCCGGAAAGACGGCGGCGAAAACCTGTCGAACTTCTCAGAAAGTTCTCGAACCGCCTGGTCGCCGCGCGTCTCGATGTCCTTAAGCGTCGACTCGACGATCCCGCGGACCTTCGCATCTTCCTCCGATCGCTGGGCCTCGGGCTTGCCGCGCTTGAGATAGGTCACCGTCATGTTGTTCTTCCCTTGGAACGATCGGGCACGCGAGACCGCATGCCGATCATGGATTTCAGTTGCCGGGGGTTCGTGCGATCCGCACACCCGTCCTGGCGTCGAACAGGTGGCAGATCGAAGCGGGGATCGCCGCATGCACGACGTCGCCGATCTCGGCCCGGTATTCCTTGCCGGATTTGATCGAGACGAGCTGATCGCCCATCCGGAAGCTTGCCATGGTGGCCTCGCCGAGGAGCTCCATAGAATAGATTTCGGCGCCAAGCTCGCCACCTTCAAAGACGAGCGAGGCGTCTTCGGCGCGGAAGCCGAGCGTCACCGGGCCCTTCACATTGATCTGCAGACCGCCGATCGTGATGCCCGGCCCTCGGAAAGTGCCGTTTTCGATGTCGCCGGAGACAAGGTTCATCGCCGGCGAACCTATGAAGGATGCAACAAAGGTATTGGCGGGGTTGTCGTAGATATCCGTCGGCGTACCGACCTGCTGGATAACGCCCTTGTTCATCACTACCACCCGGTCGGCAAGCGTCATCGCTTCGATCTGGTCGTGGGTGACGTAGATCGTCGTAACCTTCAGCGTGTGCTGCAGGTTCTTGATCTGGGCACGCGTCGACACGCGAAGCTTCGCATCGAGATTGGATAGCGGCTCGTCCATCAGGAAGGCTGCCGGCTGGCGCACGATGGCGCGCCCGAGTGCGACACGCTGCCGTTGACCTCCGGAAAGCGCAGCCGGCCGGCGCTCCAGGAAATCCACCAGCTCGACCATGCGGGCGGCCTGCATGACCTTTTCATGGTGCAGTTCCTTCGGCACCTTTCGCACGCGCAGCGGAAAACGGATGTTCTCGTAGACGGTCATGTTCGGATAGAGGCCGTAGCTCTGGAAGACCATCGAGATGTCGCGGTCCTTCGGCTCCAGATTGTTGACCATGCGGTCGCCCAGCCAGATTTCGCCTTCGCTGATATCGTCGAGTCCGGCGATCATGCGCATCGTCGTCGTCTTTCCGCAGCCGGACGGCCCGAGCAGCACCAGGAACTCCCGGTCGGCGATGTCGAGATCGAAATTGTCGACGCCGACGAAATTGTGCCAACGCTTCGACACGTTCTTCAGGCGGATTTCAGCCATTGCGATTATCCCTTGACTGCGCCCGCGGTGAGCCCGCTGACGATCTGACGTTGGAAGAACATGACCAGCACGAAGAGCGGTGCGGTCGCGGAGACGACGGCTGCGACGGCGAACATGACATTGCCTTCCTGCTGGATCGTCCCGAGGAAGCTCGCGATCTTCGGCACCATGGTCTGGTTCGGCTGCGACAGGAGCATCGCAGTCACGGCGAAGTCGTTATAGGCGAGCAGGAAGGAGAACAGGCCCGTCGTGATCACGCCCGGCCACATGACCGGAATCACGACCAGGCGGAATGCCTGGAACCGCGAGCACCCGTCGACCATTGCGCTTTCGTCGAGATCCTTGGGGATCGACAGGAAGAAGGAATGCAGCATCCACAGGGTGAAGGGCTGGTTGATCGCCACAAGCACGATGATGGCGGTCGGCAGGTGGCCCCAGATGTTCATCTCGAAAAAAGGCAGCAGATAGCCCGAGACCAGGGTGATGTGCGGCATGGCACGGAACACCAGAGCGAGCATCAGGAGCCAGAAGGTATAGCGATATCCGGAGCGCGCCAGCGCATAGCCGCCGAGCGTGCCGAATGTGAGCGAGACGACAACCACCGATAAGGTGACGATGACGGTGTTGACGACCGAGGAGAAGAAGTCGCGCAGCACCCAGGCGCCGTAATAGCCGTCGCCGGTGAAGGCGGAGCCTGTCTGGGCGATCGTGCGGGAACCCTCGATGGCGAACCACCAGCTGTCGCGGGAGAAAAAGTCCTGCTCGACTTTGAACGATCCCCAGACCGTCCAGATAAACGGAAAGGCCGCCATCAGCACCCAGAGCAGCACGAAGGTGGTGGAGAGGACTGTGAGCGGCAGGGGACGTCTGCGTTTGTTGACGATCATCGCGGCGCCCTCATCGACGGTTGAATTCACGCCAGGTGCGCACGAGCACCGGCGATAGCAGGATAACGACCCCGACGATGGTCAGCATCGAAGTGGCAGCGGCCGAGCCGAAGAGCTGATCGACCTGGCCGCGCAGATCGTTGAAGATCGACCAGGAAAGCGAGGTCGCATTCGCCTCGGCACTGAACCCGACGATCGGCTCGAAGACACGGAAATTATCCATCAGTTGCACCAGGGCGACGAATGTGGCGAGCGGCATCAGATGCGGGATCACGACGAAGCGGATGCGCTCCCACCGGTTGGCGCCGTCGATCATCGCGGATTCGAGCGTATCGTGCGGCACGGTTTGCAGGCCGGCATAAAAGACGACGAAAGAGAACGGCGCATTGTGCCAGACGCCATAGACGAGCAGCGTCACCCAGGTCAGAACCGCCGATGATTTCAGCGATAAGGTCGAATCGTTCAGGAGCGATTGCAGGGTCGCGCCGAGGATGCCCTGCGGCGACGACATCCAGTAGATGATCAGCGCGCCAACCAGCGGTGTCACAATCATGGGAAGAAGCGAGAAGAAGATGACGGGGCCTTTGTAAAAGGGCGGAATGGCGTTCACCCCAAGGGCGATGCAGAAGCCGAGCAGCATGGCGAGCGGCGTGACGACGAAGGTGTAGGTCAGGGTGAAGGCGAGCGCCCTGTAGAACGGCAGATTGTAGATGCGCGAAGCGACATCCGCGAAACCGGCATTATCCGTCAGGATCGCGTTCATTTCGGCGGTGGCCAGATGGTTGCGATCGAGATAGGTGCCGAAGCCGTTGAAACGGCCGAGCGGCTCCGCATCGCGCAATTTCTCGGTCGCCTCCGCATCCACGCGCGTTTCCGTGGTGCAGCCTGCGAAGGGCGCGCAGGTCTCGACTTCCGTTACGACACGCTCGTGCTCGACATAGAGCGACTGCACCGCGACGGAAACGATCGGCAAGGCGATGAAGAGCAGCATCGCCAGCAGCGACGGCATGATAAAGGCAAAGAAAGCCCTGTGAGGCATGCGCCCTCTCCTTGCTCATTTTGCAGGTTAAATTTCATCCCGCCGGAGCGGGACATCTCGACAGGTCGAGGGGAGCGCCGGCCAAGCGGCGCGCACCTGCATCCAGGCTCATTTCAGGAATCCGCCCTCTTTCGCTGCCGCGCTGTAGGATGCCTCGACATCTTTCAGCGCCTCCTCTGCACTTTCACGCCCCTGCATGTACTCCGCCAGTTCGGAGCCGAGAGCCGAGTGCAGCAGGCCCATATAAGGCAGCATCGGATAGGGCTTCGCGCCGCCATTCGCCGTCGCGAGAACCCCGACCGCGTTGGGTCCAGGCTGGTACCCCTTGGTCAGCCAGGTCGCAAGAGCCGGATGTTTCTGGCCAACTTCCGGCCGGATGCCATGGACCATGGCGCGGAAAGATGCCTCCGCATCTTCGTCGGAAATGTTCTTGGCGATGGAGAAACCGTCCCACCAGAGGGCCGCTGCAGGGATCGAGCCGCCCCCAACGGTCGGCGCTGCGCCGAGAACCGTGTTGTCGGCGATCTCGGCCGGCGTTTTGACCGGATCGATCACGCCGCCCGCAAGCGAGCCCCACGCATTGATGATCGCCGTCTTGCCGGCCGCATAGCCCTTGACGATCTCGTCGGCATTGTAGGTCATGTAGTCGGGGTTCATGTACTCGGTCATCGCCTTCATCGTCTTCAGAGTGGCGAGACCCTTCTCGTTGTTGATGGCGGGGGCTGCCGAACCGGCCGCGAAGAGCTCTCCGCCATAGCCGAGATACATGTTGACGAATTCGGCCGCGAGATCCCAGCCGGCCTTGTTGGAGGCGGCGAGCGGATACTGCATCAGCCCCTTCTCCTTGATCGCCTTGGCCGCTGCGAGCACGTCCTCATAGGACTTCGGCTGTTGAAGCCCGGCCTTTTCGAGGATGTCCTTGCGGAAGAATAGATGCTGCGAGTTGCCCATGAAGGCGATCGCCATAACCTTGCCGTCGAGTTTGATGAGCTGGGTCGGCTGGAGATCCTGGCCGTACTTGGCAACGAGATCGTCAAGGGGGCGCAGCAGACCTTCGTTCAGCAGCGGAACGATCGAATTGTTGGCAATCACCGCGACAGTATATTGGGCCGGATTGATCTTGAGCGCCGGCACTTGCAGGTTCTTGTGCTCGCTCGTTTGGTTCTTGCTGACCTTGACCGTCGCCGAGGCGCATTTCTCGGCTTCCGACACCACGAGACGCAGGGCTTCGAAATCGTTCGAGAGGATGCGCACCGTGCCCTTTTCTATGCCGCACTCGGCCCGTGCGGCCTGAACCGCTACGAGGCCCGACAGCATGATGGTAGCGGCCGATGCGAAGAATGCCGTTTTCTTCATGTTCCCACCTGTTTGTTGGCGGCGTCCCTCTTCGGTGACACTGCGTTTGCTCCCGCGCCTTGTGGCGGCGTCAACAGTCATCATAGCCATTATGCATACGTATGCAAGAATTTTTGCAGGCGTATGCAAAATTGTCCCCGCACTCGATGCCGATGACCCCGGCCGCAACAAAAAACGAAAAACGGCAGGCGACTTCAATGCCCCCGTCATAATGCTGGGCGACCGCTACGCTGATTTCCTAGGGGGAACGCGTAAAACCGCGGCGCTCGTTAGGGCGCCTGCGCAATCCTTGTTTAAAAGTGTCCGTTGCCAAGCGCACCAAGGCGGCGTCCGTTTCAGTGACTGCAGTCGGAGAGAAAGCGCCTCGCGATCTCGAAAACCATATCCGGGAGGACCTCGAAGGCGTAAGGCGCGTATACTAGCTCGAACTTCTGATGGAACTCCCTCCCCCAGGGACCGAGGTTAACCGTGGGAAAGCGCAGCGCATTCTCGCCCGGCCGATCGACGAGCCTCGAGATTGGGGTATTGTCCGAAACGATGTGGCTATCGCCTGCCGCAAGCCCGAGAAAACTCATATCCGAGATTCCGTAGAAATGCGGCTTCCAGACGAGGCTTCGTGCGGGATCGTTGCCGAGACTGGCACGCGCCTTCTCGACCGCCTGATGAAGGGACCGGTCGTTTCCTTCGCTCAGGCGCAGATGGCTAGGCGGGTAGTGCAGGCCGGCAAATCCGATGACGATGGCGGGACCGGAGAGGCGCGCGATGCCGACGAGCCACTCCGTCAGTTGCCGCGTGGCGACGAGCGGGTTGTCGCTCTGAGAGAATACGCTTTCCTTCTCGGCATAGAACGCGTCGAAGCCGTCTCCGAAAACCCGTGCAGCCGCCGCCCGCAATTCCCCGAACGACATCAGGTGCGGCGTGGCCGGCATCACGCCCGCCCGTCTGCCGACGAGCCTGCCGTATTCGGCAGATTGTGCCGCAAACTTCTCGATGGCTTCGTTCGCGCCGGTCAGCACTTCCTCTCGGAAGCGCGCAAAGAGTGCGTCCGCCGTCATCGCATGGTAGAGCCAGTTGAAAGCTATCCAGAAACGCTCCGGCGTCGTCACCTCGTAACCGTCGCGCAAATCCTTCGCCTCCAGGCAGATCGGCGGCGGCGAAATGTCGTTGTCGTCGCGATCCGCCAGGGAAGCGTTCCCTTCCAGACGCTCCAGGATGCCGGCTGCCATGGCCTGTGCGCTTACCCCTTCGAAGGGATAGCTCGCATGGGAACTGCAGCCGATCACCAGCGCAAAGGGCAGAAGCTTGCCGATCGTGCCGGCGTAAACGGCCCGGCCTTCGCTCCCGTCGCCCTGATCCGAGGTCACATCGAGGTTGATGCCCCCGGCGATCTCGATATCGAAATCCCCGACCAGACCGGGCAATGCATTTCGAAACGATCGCATACCCCGGCTTTCGCGTTCCTCGTCGGGGGTGGCGACGAGCATGAGATTGCCCTGCCGGCCCGTGTCGGCCGCGAATTGTTCAAGGGACAGGCGATGGCCACCGCGAGCCCGCTCTTCATGTCCAGCAGACCGCGGCCGGGGAGAAAGTCGCCGCTCGCCAGATCCTGCAGGGCCCGCTCTTCCTGCTCGGACCGGTCGTCGCGTGCCGACAGGCTTTCGATGAGCGCATCCTTGAGCGCCAGGCTGTCGCAGGCGAGGGCCTTAAGCTCGTGATAATTGTCGGTCGAAACCGTGTCGAAGTGGCCGGCCATGACCAGCGTTCGCTTACCCGTGCCGCGAACGAGCGCAACGACATTGCGGGTCAGCGGCTCACCGTGACTTGCAATGAGGTGCAGGTCTTCCGGATGCTCCCGAAAATAGGGAAGCTCGCGGAGAAGAGCATGAAGGCGATCCGCGAAGGATGCTTCGCCCGGCGTGCCGGTTTCGCTCGGCCAAGACGTGATGCGCAGGCCGATTTGCCGCACCTGCTCGCCGTCGATCCGGCTTTCCGCGCGAGAGGCAGTCTTTTCCTGTGCATTCTTCATCGTGACTCTCCGTCTTCAGTTCGACAGGTCCCTCTCGAAGGAACGCACGCGCGCGTTCTTTACCACCGGCGCGGCACGTCATTGCATATGAACTGATCGAACTGATCTCGACGATACGGGTAACTGACCGTGTCCCGAAAAGCGAGACGTTATGATGCTCGGAACCGCTCAAACGGTGGGTGTTATGACGCAACGGATCGGCCGCCGTGCCGACGCCGCCATCCGCTACACGTGCTTTCGCAATCGCGAGAGGCCTATCTTGACCCCGACCAGCAGGGGAGCGGCAATGACGAAGAGAAGCGCCACCGCGTTGAATGCGGTGTCGAAGGCAATGACGGTGGACTGACCTGCCGCGGCCCGGCCGAGAAGGCTTGCCGCCCCGCGGCTCGCGGCAGCCGCGTCCATCCCTTTCGCCGTCAACATGGCAGCACTCGTTGCCAGTCGCTCGGCGACCGAGGGGGCTCCTGCGGTGACGTTGGCGCCAAGGACCGCAAGATTATGCGCGACGTTGTGATCGATCAGTGTCTGGAGTGCGGCGACCCCTACGAGCCCGCCAAGCTGGCGGCCCGTATTGAAGAGACCGATACCGGCGGCGAGATTCCGGCTTTTGAGATCGCTGAAGGCGATCAGGGTGATCGACAGGAACAGGAAGCCGAGCCCGGCACCGCGCAAAAGAATTGCTGCCATCATGTCGTCCGCGCCGCTTTGGATGGTCGATCCGGAAAGCATCCACATCGCCCCCATGATCATCAGAATGCCGAAAGGCACGGTGGCGACGGGGGGAACACGGCGGGCCTGCATGAGAAAGGCGGCGATGAGAAGCGCGCCGATGAAGAGCGCGCCGCTCGGCAGCAGGAGTTGCCCGGCGTCTGTCGGCGTGAACGCAAGCACGGACACGGCAAAGGACGGGATCAGGAACGCACTCCCGAACAATGCGGCGCCGGCAACGAAACTGACGATGAAGGCGAAGCAGAAATCCTCGGTTCCGAACAGCGTGAAGTCGAACAGGCCCTGGCCCTTGGCGAGCATCTGCTGGCCGAAAAAAGCCAGAATCGCAGCCGTGCCGATCACGGACAGCCACAGGATACGCGGTTCCTCGAACCAGTCCCACCGGCTGCCCTGGCTAAAGACGTAGGTAAAGCAGGACAGCGCAATGGAGATCAGGGAGAAACCGATCCAGTCAAATGGCCGCGGCACGTTTCGTGCAGGCATCGGCCGGTCCGCGATCAGCAGAAGCCCGGCAGCCGCCAGCGCCAACGGAACGACGCTGAAGAAGATCCATGTCCATGACCGGCTATCGAGCAACCACCCCTGAAGGGCAGGAGCGATCGTCGCAGGTGCGACGACGGACCCCATCGCGAAGAGGGCCTGAAGGATCGGCTGGCGCGATCGCGCAAAAGCCAGAAAGATGACCGCCTGCCCGCCGACCAGCAGGATGCCGCCGGAAAAGCCCTGTATCATTCGAAGCGCGACGAGAAGGTCCAATCGAGCCGTCATGGCGGCAATGCCGCACGCCATGCCCATGGCGAGGGTCGAGCTGACGATCACGTTGCGCGGATCGAAACGGCTCATCAGCCAGGAAGCCGCCATGAACCCCATAAGCTTGAAAGTGGTGTAACCGACATCCAGCCAGGCGAACTCGTCGGGCGTTGCATAGGTGTCGCCAATGATATCGCCGCGCCCGAGCGAAAGGACCGTACTGGCGATCGCCTCGGTCAGCGTCGCAAGCACGATACCGGCGACGAGAAGGCCTCCTGCCATGGATATCTCGCGGCTCGGTGTGGCACTGGCGATGGTCATGAACCGCTCTCCAGATCGATCTCGACCCGCGCCGACAGGCCGGGCACGAGGCGGCCGGGCAGCGGACTGCCGGCAAACCGGATCTTCACGGGCACGCGCTGGACGACGCGAACGAAGTTGCCCGTTGCGTTGTCTGCGGGCAGCAGGCTGAAGGCAGTGCCGCTGCCTGGCGCAAAACTGTCGACCACGCCTTCGAGCACCGCGTTCGGATAACCGTCGATGGTGATGCTGGCGCGCTGACCGGGCCGGAGGTGTTCGAGCTGAGTTTCCTTGAAGTTCGCGACGATCCAGACATTGTCGAGGGGAACGACATCCAGCAGCGGAGCGCCCGACGCAACAAGCCGGCCGACGCGGACCTGGCGGTTGCCTATGACGCCGCCGACGGGCGCGCGCACCACGGTGCTCTCTAAATCGATTTCGGCGAGGGCGCGCGCGGCCTGTGCCTGCGCCACCGCAGCGACGGCGGCTTCCCGCTGCGCCGCGAGCACGGCAATGCGCTGCTGCTGAGCCTCTACCGTGGCGGAAGCCGCCAACACGTTCGCCTCGGCTCTCGACCTGGCAGCATCGCTTTCGTCGACATGCGCCTGGCTTACGGTGTTGCTCCGGATGAGTTCGCGGCGGCGATCATATGCCTTGCTCGCGAGATTCAGCTCCGCAATGGCCGAACGTCGCTGCGCTTCGGCCTGGCGGATCAGGGCATGCTGAAGCTCCTTCTCCGCATCGACATTGGTCAGCCGCGCCTGCGCGGCTTCGACATTGGCCACGGCCTGCGCCAGCCTTGCGCGGTAGTCGCGATCGTCGATGCGGAACAGGATGTCGCCTGCCCGGACTGCTTGGTTGTCCTCGACCCCCACCGCCGTGACATAGCCCGCGACCTTTGGGGCAAGCGCGGTGACGTCGCCGCGGACATAGGCATTGTCGGTCGACATCGCACCGTTCTCGCAGGTCCACGACCATCCGGTTGCCACGACGACGACCGACCCGAGGCACAGCACCAGGCCAATCATCTTTCTCCTGACGGATCGCGACGTGGCGACACCATTCGCTGAACTTGCGTCGGTGATGATGGCGATCTTGTCCTCGAGCGAGTCCATCTTTTCAAATCCCGTTGGTGCCGGTTGCCGCAGCCCTGCCGCAGGGGCTGCGAAAGGGCTGCAGCGTTGATAACCTCCTAACCGTTCACTCCTTGATGGGCGTGGTCAGTTCCTTTTCCTCGGTGTCGAGGACGAACACGGCCAGCAGCCGCGCGGGTTCCGTGTCGCTGGCGTTCACGCTTACTTCATGTCGGGAGCCTGGATCCTCGTAGAAGTTTTCGCCGACCTGATAGACCTTTTCCGGCGAGCCGTTGACGCTGCTGCGGATCGCGCCCTCGAGCACAGTGGCATAGATGAAGGCGGACTTGGGGTGCGTGTGGGCGGGTGACCCGCCGCCCGGTTCGTATTCGACAAGAACGCCCCTCATGCTCTTGCCGGGCACGTTCGGAAGGACGTGGTCGAAGACGACCGTAACCTTGCCGGCGGGCCTGTCGCCGGCCGAAGCTGTAGTGAACGAGAGCGCTGCAAGAGCAACGGCCGAGAGGAATCGACTGTACATTTCAGTTCTCCTTGAGAGTGCTTGTGGCGCGGGCGCGGCCTGTGCCGGGCCGGCCTGTTTCGATGCTTCCTGCGAGCCTCAGCCGGCGGCTTGCCGGCCGAGCCAATCCTCGAACCGGATCGCACCGATGCGCGGGTTATCCCCGGGGGTCAGCGATTGATCGTCGAGAACGGCGCCGAAGTAGCGCGCATGGACATCGGGCAGGACCTTGCGCTGGTCCTCGGTCGCCCGCAGGAAGCGTCTGACCAGTTCATCGAGCGGTATCGCCTCGGGACCGGCGATTTCGATCGTGCCGTTGACCGGCAGTGCGACCGCGACATCGGCGAGCGCTTCCGCCACGTCGTCTGAGGCGATCGGCTGGATCAGCGCAGGCGACAGGCGAATCTCCTGGCCGGCGGTGGCCGATTGCGCGATGCCGCCGACAAATTCGAAGAACTGCGTGGCACGCAGGATGGTGTATGGGATACCGGATGCCTTTATGAGGTTTTCCTGCGCGACCTTCGCGCGGAAATAGCCGTTGTCTGGAAGCCGCTCGCTACCGACGATCGACAGGGCTATGTGATGGCGGACGCCGGCGGCAGCTTCCGCCGCCAGCAGGTTCCGGCCCGAGGTTTCGAAGAAGTCGAGGACGGCCTTATCCTCCCATACCGGCGCGTTGGCAACATCGACGACGACATCCGCGCCGTTCAGCGCTTCCGCCAATCCCTCGCGAGTGATGGTGTTCACGCCTGTATTGGGGGCGGCTGCAAGCACGTCATGGCCGCGCTCGCGAAGGTTGCCTACAAGCTTCGATCCGATGAGGCCGGTGCCTCCGATGACGACGATCTTCATACTGTCTCTCCGCTTCTTATCAACCGCAACCATTGCCGTCGATCTGTAGGCAGAGTGCCGGCACACCTCAGGGAAGTCCCTGTGACGCGCTTGAATTACTCTTCAAGGAAGCTTGGTTTTTCGTCCAAGGGCCGGTTGTTCGGTCGACATATCGTGCTGTAGTGAATGAAACATGAGACCGTGCAGCGGTGAGTGGGTCGTGAGATCGCCCGGATAGGAAATAGTTTAAGCGGTACAGCCAATTTCGGGCTGCCGTATTATAAATGTCAGATCTATTCGCCGGCTGCCCGCGCGGGCGGGGCCGACCGGCCGAGGGATACCACCGTGCAATTCATGTTTGCAGACTATGTACTTGACCGGGAGCGCCGGGAACTGACCCTACGTGGGCAGGTCGTGTCCGTCGGACCGCAGGTCTTCGACCTGTTGCTCCATCTGGTCGGCACGCGCGACCGCGTCGTCAGCAAGGACGAGTTGCTGCAGGCGGTGTGGGGCGGGCGGATCGTCTCGGAATCAACGATCACAAGCCACATCAACGCGGTGCGTAAAGCAATCGGCGACACCGGCGGAGAACAGCGCCTGGTCCGGACGGTCGCCCGCAAGGGCTTCCGTTTCGTCGGCGACATCAGGATCGCCGACAGCGCAGAAGCGCGGCAGCCCGGCGGGCCAGGCAGCGCCGGGCATACATCCTTAGGATCGAAGGAGCCGCCGCCCGCGCTCGCCCTTCCGGACAAACCCTCCATCACCGTCCTGCCATTCCAGAACCTCAGCGGCGATGCGGATCAGGATTATTTTGCCGATGGGGTGGTGGAGGATATCATCACCGCCCTCTCGCGCATCCGCTGGCTGTTCGTCATCGCGCGCAATTCCAGCTTCACCTACAAAGGGCGCGAGGTGGACTTGAAGGAAGTCGGCCAGGAGCTCGGCGTTCGCTACGTACTGGAAGGCAGCGTCCGCAAGGCCGGGAACAGAGTGCGCATCACCGGACAGCTCATCGACGCAACGGCCGGAACGCATCTGTGGGCGGAGCGCTTCGAGGGCACGCTCGACGATATTTTCGAATTGCAGGACAGAGTTGCCGAGAGCGTCGTCGGCGCGATCGCACCGCAGCTCGAGCGGGCGGAAATCGAGCGTGCCAAGCGGAAGCCGACCGGGAGCCTGGACGCCTACGACTATTACTTGCGCGGCATGGCACACCTGCATAACGGAACCCGCGAAGCAATCGAAGCAGCGCTGCCCTTGTTCTACAAGGCGATCGAGCTCGATCCCGATTTTGCGTCCGCCTATGCCGGGGCGGCCTGGTGCTATTTCTGGCGCAAGTTGAACGGCTGGATGATCCACCGTGCTCAAGAGATAGCCGAGGGCGCGCGCCTGGCGCGGCTGGCAGTGGAACTCGGTCGTGATGATGCCGTGGCGCTGACGAGGAGCGGGCACGCACTCGGCCATCTCGTCGGCGACCTGGACGGCGGAATTGCGCTTATCGACAGGGCACGGCTGCTGAACCCGAACCTCGCTCCGGCATGGTTTCTTGGCGGCTTCCTGCGCGTTTTCCGAGGCGAACCGGAGAGCGCGATCGAACATATCGAGCGCGCCGCCCGCCTAAGCCCGCTGGACCAGGAAATGTTCCGGATGCAGGCCGGAACCGCGCTCGCGCATTTCTTCGCCGGCCGCTTCGATCTCGCCTCCGCCTGGGCAGAAAGAGCGCTGGGGAACCTTCCCAGCCTGCTGGTTGCGGTCGCGCTGGTGGCTGCGAGCCATGCGCTGGCGGGGCGCAATGAGGAGGCACGTCTGGCGATGCGGCGCCTGCGCGCGCTCGATCCCTCCTTGCGTGTATCCAATCTCCGGGACTGGCTGCCGATCCAGCGCCAAGAAGATTTCGCGCGGTTCGCAGACGGATTGCGGCTTGCCGGGATGCCGGAGTGATCTTCGCGATCGATATCCCGCTCTTGTCTCAGCCCGTATGCTTGCAGAGACGGGCGACGGCCTCGGCAAGAAAGGCCGCATCGACCGGTTTTGGAATGACCTCCCGATCACTCAGGTCCGGCGGCAGCTTCTGGTCGGAGTAGCCGCTGAGGAACGCGAAGGGCACACCTTTGGCTTTCAGATGTTCCGCCAGCGGCAGGCTCGTTTCCTTCCAAAGCTGAATATCGAGAAGGGCAAGATCGATTTCCTGATTTTCCATCGCCTGAAGCGCCTGCTTCACCGATGGGACGGGGCCAACCACCACATAACCTGCTTCGCGGAGGCTCGCCGCGTGATCTTCCGCTATGAGCCATTCATCTTCCACAATGAGGATGCGAGCGCGCACTTCCATTTAGCTCACCTACCTTTCGAACGGAAAAGCTATGCGCACGAACAGACCTTCCGGACGGAAGAACGTTTCCACCTCGCCATCGAGCCTGTAGCCTATTTCTCCTTTGAGCAGAGACAGGCCGAAGCCCTCCCGCTCCGGTTCACTCACCGGCGGACCGTCACTTTCCTGCCAGGTGAGTCGGAAGACGCCATTCGCCGATTGCCAGCCAACCAGTACCTTCCCCTCGGATTTGCTCAGGGCTCCGTATTTAGACGCATTGGTCGCCAGTTCGTGTATGACCATGCCTATAGAAAGCCCCTGTTGAGGTTCGAGGTGGATGTCAGGCCCGTTCACTTCGAAGCGACCTGTGCCGAAGGCTTCGATTTCCTGCCTGATGAGGTGATCGACGGGAGCAGCGGTCCAGTGCGTCTCGGTCAACAGTCCATAAGCCCGCCCCATCGCCTGCAGACGGCCGATCAGCGCCTGATTGAACTCGTTCGGTGACCGGGCGGTCTGCATGCTATGATTGGCGATGCTGATCACCACTGCAAGCATGTTCTTGACCCGGTGATTGAGTTCCGAGACCAGCATCTGCTGGTGCGCCTCGGCCTCGGCCATCTTCGTCACATCGACAAGCGTGACCACGACACCATCGACGCGTGCTGCGTCGTCGCGATAGGGGATCAGGCGTACAAGAAAGTGCTTTCCGTTCTGATCGCGGGCAAGATGGTGTTCCACGGCTTCTCCGGTCTTGAAGACCGAAGCGATCTGTTCCTTGAGTTCCGGATAGTCGAGCTTGCTTGAAAGCTCGGTAAGGGGCCGCCCCACGTCGGACGGCCGGATGTTGAAGAACGAAGAGGCAGCCGGTGTGAAATTGCGGATAACGAGGTTGCGGTCGAGAAACACCGTTGCGATCTGCATGCTCTCGAACAGGTTCTTCAGGTCGCTGTTCGCACGGTCCAGTTCCTCGACCTTTGCGGTCAGTTCCGCATTGATCGTGCTCAGTTCCTCGTTGAGCGACTGCATTTCCTCCTTGGAGGCTTCCAGCTCCTCATTGGTTGACTGCGCCTCCTCGTTGACGGAAACAAGCTCTTCGTGAGAGGACTTGAGCTCTTCAAGAGCCGTCTCGTATTCTTCGATGGTGGATTGCAGTCGCTCGCGCGTCTCGCGAAGCTCACTCTCCAGGATAGCCGCCGTATCCGCGTCATATCCGGAATGCTCGGCCTCCGCCCGGCTTTGTAGAGGCCCGATGGGATCGAACACGACCAGATAAAGAGGCTCGCCACCGGCGCCGTCCGCCAATGGCTCGACGGTTAGATTAACCCGTTGCACCCGATCGTCGTCGTCTTCCAGCAGAGCATTTTCGCGTACCACAACTTTTCGTGCCGAGGCGGCCTCGCGCAGCGCCGCCCGCAAGTCGAGCCGCAGGCCCCGTCTTGCAGTCGTAAGAATCTGCCGGCTCGGGGCGCCCTGGGGAACTTCGAGGTATTTTCCGGTGCGAGCGGAGTAGTAGACCGCCTCGCCGTCGGCGTTGACGACGACATGCGCGGGGGCAAAGCGCTCGAGAACATGCGCTTCGACCACCTGCCGCAGCGGATAGGTGCCGATCCTGAGACCGTGGATACGGCCATCGGCAGTGTTCACCGTTTTGGGAGGACCAACGAGGGCTGGAACACGGGGCACTGCATCATGCCCCCGCGCCTGGAAAATGCGATTCTTCTTGTCAATGGTCGAGAAATGCTCCCCGTGCTGACCGATACTCTCGGACGTCCCGAGAAAAAGATAGCCACCCGGCTTCAGCGCATAATGGAATGTGGAGATGACGCGTTTCTGCGTCTCTTGATCCAGATAGATCAGCAGATTGCGGCAGGATACCAGATCCATGCGCGAGAACGGCGGATCGCGCGTAACGCTATGCGGGGAGAAGATGCAGAGCTCGCGCACATCACTGCTGATCACGAAGCTGGCGCCGTCGCAATTGAAGTGTCTTGCTATGCGCTCAGGTGACAGGCCTTGCAGCAGCGCTTCAGGGTAACGGCCGGCCCGGGCGACACCGAGAGCGGATTCATCAATGTCTGTGGCGAAAATCTGAACCCGCGGCATGTCCGCCAGCTTCTCCATGCGTTCGCGCATGAGGATGCCAAGGGAATAGACTTCTTCCCCCGTCGCGCAGCCTGGAACCCATACACGCACGGGCTCGCCCGCTTTTCGGCCTTCGAACAGGCGCGGTATCACCAGTTGCTCAAGTGCCTTGAACGCATCCTGGTCGCGGAAGAAATTGGTGACGTTGATCAATAGGTCGCGGAAGAGGTTCGTCACCTCTGAGGGGTCGCGCCTGAGCAGCTTCAAGTAATCCGGCAGCGCTCGAACCTGAAGAATCTGCATGCGTCTTCTTACGCGGCGTAGAAACGTTTTTGATTTATACCCTGAGAAATCATGTCCCGAATGCCTGCGGAGAAGTCCATAGATCTCCGAGCGAGCTTCCCGGGCGTCGGGCGTCTCCTCTGTCGCAACGTCTTGGGCAGCCATGAAACCGTTGGCATAGGCGATAAGCTTCTCGCCCATCTCTTCGGCTGTAACCGCCAGGTCGATCACGCCGCTGGAGATTGCGCTTTGCGGCATGTCCGGGTTACGCGGACCTGACCCGTCGCTCGCCTGCGCGAGTGTCAGCCCTCCATGCTCCTTGATCGCCTTCGCCCCCAGCGTTCCATCGCTGTCGCCGCCGGAAAGAATGATACCGACCGCCTGCTCGCCCTGATCTTCCGCCAGCGTGCTCAGAAAGATATCGATCGGCTTGCGCTCCCGCGTGGCGGCGTCGGGCTTGCGCAGACGCAAGTGCCCGCCTGCGATCGAGAGGATGGCATTCTGCGGCATGACATAGACATGATTTGGCTGGGCCGCCATCCCATCCTCCGCCACCAACACCGGCAAGTCTGTGTAGCGCGCGACCACCTCGTGAAGTTGGCTCTCATGCTCGGGGCTGAGATGCGTCACGATCACGAAGGCCATGTTGGGATTGACCGGAAGACCCTTGAAGAACCCCTGCATTGCAGGAATACCACCGGCCGACGCGCCGATGCCAACAATCGGGAATCTGTTATCTTCGTATGTCATCCGACGCCTCAATTCCCACAATATCAACGAATGACACTGAAGTTTGATCCCGTTCACGGGCGGAGCCCAATACTGTGCCATTTGGGCGTCGAAGATACAGCCCCGTCACGTCAGCTATTTTCATGGTGTCGAGATGTCATCGGCCGCGCACGCACTTATCCTATGCCAATCTAGTCCTATGCCAATCTAGCTTCCATAGGTGCCGACAATCTCCGCTTCGCCGATGAGGTGCTTGCAGGCTCTCTCCCACGCCTCCGCGGCACCCACATCTTCCGGAATCGAGAGATTGGCGATATCGAGCGCGGCAAGCCTGAAGCGATACCGGTGGACGCCCGTTCCGACGGGCGGCTGCGGCCCATCGTAACGGGCATTTCCGAAATCGTTCTTGATGAACTTGATCCCGCGTTCAGGCCCGGTATCGACGGCTTTTGGAAGTTCGGTCCAATGGCCTGGAATGTTGATGATCCCGCAATGGCGAAACAGCCCGCTTACCGCATCCGGATCCTCGATAATCAATGCGAAGCTCTGCGTTCCGTCCGGCGTACCCGTCCATTTCAACGGCGGGAAAAGGTTTTCGCCAAAACGAGTGTATTTCTGCGGTATAGGCTGGCCGTCGGCGAATACGGGACTGATCAGACTGAAGGTCATCAGTTGCTCCTTCCATGTACAAGCAAGTGAGCGGCGCTCTTCGAGAATGTCGCTTATCTCCAAATCGCGGGAAACCCTTTAACTTTGTCTCGCCGCTATTTCGGGGGGGAAAGCCGCCGCTAACTTTCCCTGCGATAATTGTGTGCCCTCTCCCAAATAGCAGAACCAAAGGTCGCCGCATGTGTTCCCGAGGGCGGCCGAAGCGGTGTTGCGAAAGAGGCCTCGCCGAAGCGAGGCAGACAAGAAGAACCAGCATGGAGTGCCGCAATGGAACACCGTTGGCTTCGATGACCTGTTCCTTGCCCTCCGGTAAGGAAACTCCAGGCTTTCGGGAACGTTCCGACCGGCGCGGATGCGCTTGGATGCGTTGGCGCAGAACGGATGTATCCGTGCGGCGAGCGCACGGCACAGGAGCAAATCCCGCCGCGCACGCGGCGCTTGTCTTCAGACAAATTTCATTCCGCGGCCGGAACTTTGAGGCTCGTGACCGTGTTGATGAAGGCGCATCGGCGGTGAATGGGGCCGGTCGCACCCGACGCACTCTCTCCGGAACATGAGCGATGCAAATACTGTCTGTGACGGCCGAAATTTTTCCACTCGCAAAGACTGGCGGCCTTGCAGATGTAGCTGGATCGCTTCCCAAGGCGCTCCAGGCTCACGGTATCCATACGCGCAGCTTCGTTCCCGGCTATCCCGGCGTGGTTCGTGCGCTCAGCGAGGCGTCTGCGATCACCGAGTTCGACAACCTGTTCGGCGAACGCGCCACCCTCCTCGCCGGGCGAGCGCAGGGACTCGATCTGTTCGTGCTCGATGCTCCTGGTTTCTACAACAGGCAAGGACCTCTCTACACCGACACGCACGGCCGGGAATATGCGGACAACTGGAAACGCTTCGCCGCCTTTTCCCTGGTCGGATCGCAAATTGCACGCGGCCTCGTAACGAACTGGCGCCCCGATGTGATCCACGCGCATGACTGGCATGCCGCAATGAGCCTCCTCTATTTGAAGTACGCCGGCGACGACTCCGTTCCCCGTGTCCTCACCGTGCACAACCTTGCGTTCCAGGGGCAATTCCCGGCCTACTACTTCCCCGAGCTGGGGCTTCCGGCCGAAGCCTATTCTATCGATGGCGTCGAATATTACGGCGACATCGGTTTCCTTAAGGGCGGACTGCAGGCCGCGGATGCGATCACCGTGGTCAGCCCTACTTATGCACGGGAAGTCATGTCGCCGGCTTTCGGCATGGGCCTCGAGGGCGTGATGAACGAGCGGCATGTCGACGTCGTCGGCATCGTCAACGGGATAGACCTGGAGGTCTGGGATCCATCCTCGGATCCCTACATCGAGCATCACTATTCGACGCGCGTACCGCTGCGCCGCCTACCCAACCGGCAGGTGCTGCTCCGGCACTTCGGGCTGCCGAACACGTGCGGACCGGTCTTCGCCAGCGTCAACCGATTGACATGGCAGAAGGGCATGGACCTTCTCGCGGCAACCGCGGACGAGATCGTCAGGAATGGCGGCACCCTGATCGTCCATGGACAGGGCGACGAGGCGCTGGAGGCCGCGTTCATGGATCTCATGCGACGGTATCCGCAGAACGTTGGGGTCAGCATCGGTTATGACGAGCGCCTCGCCCACAGAATTCATGCCGGTGCCGATGCCATGCTCGTTCCGTCCCGCTTCGAGCCCTGCGGCCTCACGCAACTCTATGCGCTGCGCTACGGCTGCGTGCCCATCGTCGCTCGCACGGGCGGATTGTCAGAAACAATCATCGATGCGAACGATGCCGCGCTTCACGCCCATGTCGCAACCGGCATTCAGTTTACGCCCATAGACAAGCAAGGTCTGCGCCTCGCACTGCGCCGCGCCCTGAGGCTCTACCGACTGCGACGCGTCTGGGAGGGGCTGCGCCGGCAAGGCATGAAAACCGATTGCTCCTGGCACCGCAGTGCCGCCCGCTATGCAGAGCTTTACAGCGAGCTCCTCAACCCCGACATGCGTCTGGTCCGCAGCGCCTGACGCAGGTGACCCGTCGCTCAGCCCTCGCATTCCAGATCGCTATCATTCGCAAAGGTGATGAATTGATAAGCAGTGCGGCATGGATTGCTCTGCCCGAATATGCGAATGGCTGGCCGAGAACGTTCCCGCGGAGACGCGGTCCCGCTTTGAAGGAATCGAACCGATGGCCGTCGACAGTGTCCCCGGCAACCTTTCGCATGAAAATGGAACCGCCCGCGCCGGCGTGATCGTCATGCTCCTTGGCATGCTCATGTTTTCGGTAAACGACGTCATGGGAAAGTGGCTGGTAGCCACCTACTCGGTCGGTCAGGTGGTGCTGATCCGCAGCATCGCAGCGGTCCTCCTGCTCGCGCCGTTTCTATGGGTGAGCGGCCCGAAAAAGCTCTTCACCCTGGAGCGGCCCGGCCTTCAGCTTGCCCGCGTGGTCGCCTCGACCGCGGAAGTGATCGCCTTCTATTTCGCCGTCGTCTACCTGCCGCTCGCAGATGTCATGACCTATTGGCTGGCTGCGCCGATCTATGTCGCGGCCATTTCGCCGCTGGTCCTCAAGGAACCGGTCGGCTGGCGGCGCTGGACAGCGATCGCCATAGGCTTCGTCGGCGTCGTCGTCGCACTCGAACCGTCGTCGCAGGCTTTCACACTGCCGGCCGTCATTTCGATCCTTGGCAGCATGGCCTTCGCCTTCATGATGATTTCCGGGCGGTCGCTGCGCGGCACTCCTGATACGACCCTCGCCTTTTGGCAGATTGCCGGCGCCGCGGTGGCCGGCCTCGTATGGGCGCCCTTCGACTGGACACCCCTCAAGCCGCTCGACACGGCGCTGCTCTGTCTCCTTGGCGTCGTCGCAATGGTCGCCCACGTGCTTGTCAACCGGGCGCTGAAGCTCGCCGACGCCGCGACGGTAGCCCCGCTGCAATACACGCTCCTTTTCTGGGCAATCTTCTTCGGATGGCTGATCTTCGGCGATACGCCGCGGCTTTCGATGGTACTCGGCGCCGGCCTTATCGTCGCCTCGGGCCTCTTCATCTTTTTCCGCGAACAGCAGCTGAAGAGGCAGGGGCGGCTGAAAGGCTGAGTTCTCCATCCTTCGCTGGCCGTAGGATTAACGCAAAGAATATCCGTTATCGCGCCTATCGATTTCGCTTATAGGAAATCTGCTTTAGAGTTTCCCCGGAAGCGCCGGTCAATGGCGCCAATTGAGGGGAATGAACATGCGAAGCCTTATTCTGGCGCTTGCGCTCGCCGCTTGTGCACTGACCTCCTCCGCAACGGCTGCGGAGAAACTGAGGATCGGAACCGAGGGTGCCTATCCACCCTTCAACTTCGTCGATTCCACCGGCAAGATCGGCGGCTTCGACGTGGAGATCGGCCTCGCGCTTTGCGAGCGCATGAAGATCGAATGCGAGGTGGTCGCTCAGGATTGGGACGGGATCATCCCCGGCCTGCTTGCCAGCAAATACGACATGATCATCGCGTCGATGTTCATCACCGAGGACCGTAAGAAGCAGGTGGCTTTCACCGATCCCTACTACCTCGCAGCGATGACGCATGCGGCGCCGAAGGGCGCCGGCATCACAGACTTCAGCAACGAAGCGCTCAAGGGCAAGGTGATCGGAGCTCAGTCAGGCACGACTCAGGCCGATTACATCGCTGCCGTCTATCCCGATGCCGAGATCAAACTCTACCCTACTCAGGACGAAGCCAATCTCGATATGGTCAACGGGCGGCTCGACCTGCAGGTGGGCGACATGCTGCCGCTACTCGATTGGGTTACCAAGAACGACGACGGCAAGGGTTGCTGCGAGCTTATCGGAGAGCCGATCACCGACAAGAAGTTCGTTGGCGACGGCGTTGGCATTGCTGTCCGTCAGGAGGATAACGAACTGCGAGAGAAGCTGAACAAAGCGCTTGACCAGATCCGCGCCGACGGAACGTACAAGAAGATCAACGACAAGTATTTCACCATCGATGTTTATACGATGAAGTGAACGTACGGTCTCCGCCAGTCTCATTCGCTCCGCACGCGGGAAGAAGGAGACTGGCAAGCCGATGACGTACCCAGCGGGATGAGGAAAGGTGTGCGCGGTTTTCCGCCCGCATCCTGCGTCTCAAACTCTTTGGAATCGATCACGTTCATGTTTCAGGTCGAGCCGACCTAAACATCGTGACCTATCGTCTGCCCGAAAAAGCAAAAACGTCGACCGGCTCATCAAGTCCCCGCAAGACATATGAGCCCAGATTTTCCAGCTGTCCTGCACAGCCCGCCTTCTCGACGAAGGCTTTCGACAGCAGGACCGGACGCTTCAACTCCTTTGTGAGGGTTTCGAGGCGCGAGGCGATGTTAACGGCCGGTCCGATCACCGTGAAATCGAGCCGCCTGCGCGAACCGATATTGCCGTACATCACATCGCCGACATGAACGCCTATACCGTAGCCGAGCGGATCGTGGCCCTTGCGCAGATTCTCCTCGTTGAGAACGGCAAGAGCGGCCTGCGCCTCATCGATGGCTCCGAGAAGCTGACTGCAGGCACAGGGGTTGCTGAGCGGGAAGATCGCCAGCAGCCCGTCGCCCATGAATTTCAGTATCTCTCCGCCGTGCCGCTCTATCGGTTCCGACATAGCGTCGAAATATCCGTTCAGAAGCTCGATGACGTCGTCCCGCGGCCAGAGGTCCGACAGTTTTGTGAAATCGCGCAGATCGCAGATCAAAATTGCGGCGCCGACCGTCACCCCGCTGCCGCGCGTGGTCGCTCCGGCAAGGATCTGCTCGCTTGCATGCGGCCCGACATAGGTTTCGAGGAGCGTGCGGGCGAAGCGGTTCTTCAGGCGGATTTCGCTGACGAGCGCCAGGGCAGGCAGAATATCCTTCAAAAAGATCAGGTCATCGGGCCCGAAGCCGCCTGGTCGGTCGCTCGCAAAGGTGATCGCGTGGCGTTTGCCGAGCGTATGGTAAAGCGGCCAGATGAGGTAATCGGTCAATCCTTCTGCGCGCAGTTCGTCGTAGAGCGGGTATGCCTTACCAGAGGCTGGCGGATCGTCGAGATGCCCCCGCACTTCCTCCGCCCCCTCGTTGAATTCGCGCAATGGACTGTTCAGATATTCGATCGAATCTTCGACGCCATAGGCGTAGGTATCGAGCTCTGCCTCCGACAGTCCCTTTCGCCACAGTATCCGAGCACCGAGCCATTGCGGGTGGTGAATCCTGAAATGGAGGGTGGCACGGGCAACCGGAACTCCCGCCTCCACCAGCCTGTTGCACAGCTCCACGAAGATGTTGTCGATGAAGCGTTCGCCCCGCGTCTCGATGACGAGCCAGTCGATGATCCGGCGCCGCCGCGCCGGCCATATCCCCTCGCTGCCGTCGGGCAAGTTCGAGGGTGGCTCTGTTGGAGACTGCAATGCGATATCCGCCTCGCCCGGCTTCGTGATCGTCATGTCAAAACCCCAGAGATTGCTGCGCAGGCTCGGGTGGGGCGACAGCGACGCCTTCCATTTCGAGCATTCTGAGCTTGGTGGATGAGCCGCCCGGCGCCGAGAAGCCGCCGATCTTGCCGCCGGCCGCGAGCACCCTATGGCACGGGATGATCAGCGCCACTGGATTTTTTGCCATCGCCTGCCCGACATCCCGGGCAACCTCCGGTCCTGCGCCGAGCTCCTTCGCAAGCGCGCCGTAGGTGGTCGTGCTGCCCCACGGAATTTTTCGAGCGGCCCGGTAGACACGCCTGAAGAAGGCGTCCTGCCCCTCGAGATCGAGTTCGAAGCCGGAGAAATCCGTCTTTCTGCCCTCGAAATAGGCCTTCACCGCGACGATTGCTTCGGCGACCCGCGGCGGCGGCTCATGCGGCACTCCGCCCTGCAATCGCCGCAGGAGCAACCGCTCGGTGGACTCCGCGCTTCGCGTCGGCAACTGGAAACGGATGATGCCGGCATCGCTCCAGGCGATACCGCAGCAACCGCTCGCGGTTTCGAAGATATGATAGTGGTGCATGGTTTCGCTCTCCTCCAGCGCCGTATGCCCTATGCGGCACGCCGGATCGCTGCAGCGCTTCGAGTTCCTTCATGGAGAATCGTGCGCCCGGGGCTTGAATTCAACCCGCTTTCCGTAGGGGATGGCAAAAAAGACGGTCTTACTTCTCTCATTCCCGCGTGGCGCTCGCCGGATCTCTTGAATAGACTGAGACGATATCTCATCAGACCGGTGTATCGCTTGAACTCGGATGTCGAATTTTTTGCGCGCAGCGCCGTGGAAGTGGCGGCCGATCTCATCGGGTCCGATTTCACTGTCTCCGGTGTCGGCGGCGTCATCGTCGAAACGGAAGCCTATCTCCCCGACGACGCGGCCTCGCACAGTTTCGCCGGTACCACGGCGCGCAATCGTGCGATGTTTGGTCCGCCGGCGCATGCCTATATCTACCTCTCCTACGGTCTGCACTGGTGCCTGAACTTCGTCTGCCTGCCAGGAAGCGCGGTATTGATCCGTGCGATCGAACCGAAATGGGGCATCGAGACGATGCGGGCGAGAAGGGGCGTTCGTGAAGACAGGCTTTTGTGTTCCGGTCCGGGGCGTGTCGGCCAGGCGCTGGCGATCAACAGGGAGCAGGATGGCTTGCCGCTCGGGCGGGATCCATTCCGCCTCACCCTGCCCGCCACGAAGCCGCCTGTTGTCACCGGCCCGCGGGTCGGCATCACCAAGGCCGTGGAGCACCCCTGGCGCTTCGGATTGGCGCGCTCGCCCTTCGTGAGCCGGAAATTCTGACAGGAGCCGTTTTTCATAAATCATCGTGATCCAGAGGAGCAGACCAATGACGAGATCGAACATAGGCTTCATCGGACTCGGCCTGATGGGCCAGGGCATGGCGGCCAATATTCTGAAAAAGGGCTGGCCGCTTTTCGTTATGGCGCATCGCAACCGCGCGCCGGTCGAGGCGCTTGTCGCCGAAGGCGCCAAAGAGGCGAAGTCACCGCGTGAGATGGCGGAACACTGTGACATCATCGTCCTTTGCGTCACCGGCTCGCCGGAAGTTCTCTCCGTCATGGGAGGTCCCGACGGCATCGCCAGCGCCGGCAGGCCGGTGACCATTATCGACTGCTCGACATCCGACCCTTCCGTCACGACGAAGCTGGCGGCCGATGTCGCCGAAAGCGGCCTCACGCTCATCGATGCGCCGCTTAGCCGGACCCCGGCAGATGCGGCCGCGGGCACGCTCGACGTGATGGTCGGCGGTGCCGAAAACGACGTCCAGCGCATCTGGCCCGTACTCGAATGCTTTGCGGGCCGCATCATCCACACCGGGCCGACTGGCTCCGGTCACACCATGAAGCTGCTCAACAACTTTGTCTCGATGGGCTACGCTGCTCTTTATTCCGAAGCGCTCATGCTCGGGCGCAAGGCAGGGCTCACGCCCGAGGTTTTCGACAGCGTCATCCGCGGAGGCCGGATGGATTGCCCCTTCTACCAGACCTTCTTCCGCTGGGTTCTGGAACGCGACCCGAACGCCCACAAGTTCGCGATCCGCAACGCCTTCAAGGACATGAGCTATCTCGCCGGCTATGCGAATGCGGCCGGCATTGCCAATCCGATCGGGGCGGCCGTCCGGAATTCCTTTGCCCAGGCCGTCGGCGCAGGCCGCGGCGAGGACTACGTGCCGATGCTGTCGGATTTCATCGCGAAGTCGAACGGTCTGGAGTGAAGGGGCGGCGAGGGCCGCTTGTCGGGCCGGCATGACAGAATTCCATCAGGCTTGAAATGTAATCTTGCAGGAATGCAACATTGCCGCCGATCTGCGGCTTTGACTGGATCTCGCGGAATAGCCAATGTGTGCGAAGTGAAAATGGAACAAACGTTCCGCGTTTCAGCGCCGTCCCCGAGGAGACACCGTCATGACTGCCGCCCTCCCCTTCGCCCTCAACCATATGGCCGCTCCGGCCCTGCCCCTCGACGCGTTCTTCGCGCTGGCCGCGTCGCTCGGCATCTCAATGGTCGAAATCCGCAACGACATTGCCGGCAACGCCATTCTTGATGGGACGAACTCGCAGCAGGTGAAAGCCCTTGCGGAGAAATATGGATTAACGATCATCTCGATCAACGCCTTGCAGCGGTTCAACGAATGGAACGAGACACGGGCAGACGAGGCGCACGAACTCATCTCTTACGCGCGCAATTGCGGCGCAAAAGCTCTGGTGCTCGTGCCCGTCAATGACGGCAGCGGCAAGGAAGACCGCGTCCGGCAGGCAAATCTGCGGCAAGCGCTGAGCGCGCTGAAGCCGATGCTCGACACTGCCGCCATAGCCGGACTCGTGGAGCCGCTCGGGTTCGAGGTCTGTTCGCTCCGTTCGAAGGCGGAAGCGGCCGATGCGATCCGGGAAATTTCCGGTGATGGAACCTTCCGGCTGGTGCATGATACGTTTCACCATCACCTGTCAGGAGAAGATCGGTTTTTAGCCGATATGACAGGTCTCGTTCATATTTCCGGCGTTGCCGACGGCAATCTCGCGGTCGCGGATATGCGCGACCCGGATCGCGTTCTCATCGGCACGGGAGACAGGCTCGACAACGAAGGTCAGATTCGCCGATTGCGGGCAGAAGGCTATGCCGGCCCCCTCTCTTTCGAGCCCTTCGCTCCATCCGTGCATGAACTCGCCGACCCGGCAAACGCCCTTCGCGAGAGCATGAACTACCTCCGGGTGCGGAGCTGATCGCCACCTTCGATCGAAAGAGCGGAAAACCGGCCGTGAAGACCCGGGCACTCTTGACGGGATCAAGATAAAATGGAATACATATTCCGTAATATAGAAACATCGGTTTGTTTGTTCCGTTTTGACGGAAGCGCGCAACGGGAGTGCCGCTTCCATTCCAGGTTTGGACGCGATCGCGAGACGATCACGTTTCCGGCTGAAGAAGGTGTCGCCGGCACCAAGTGGAGGAGAAGAAAATGAAGAAATTTTTCGCGGGCACCGCCTTGGCCGTGCTGATGTCGACGGCAGCGCATGCAGAGACAATCGGGGTGTCGATGGCGCTCTTCGATGACAACTTTCTGACCGTGCTGCGCAGCGGCATGCAGGACTATGCCAAAACCCTTGACGGCGTCGAGCTGCAGGTCGAAGACGCTCAGAACGACGTCTCCAAGCAGCAGAGTCAGATCCAGAATTTCATTGCCGCCGGTGTCGACGCCATCATCGTCAATCCGGTCGACACAGACGCGACGACCGTCATGTCGAAGATCGCGGCCGACGCGGGCATTCCGCTCGTCTACGTCAACCGTGAGCCGGTGAACGTGGACACGCTTCCGGAAAAGCAGGCTTTCGTTGCGTCGAATGAACAGGAATCCGGCACGCTGCAGACCAAGGAAATCTGTAAGATGCTGGGCGGCAAGGGCAAAGCCGTGGTCATGATGGGCGAGCTCTCCAACCAGGCCGCGCGCATGCGCACCAAGGACATTCACGATGTCGTCGCAACCGACGAATGCAAGGGCATCGAGATTGTCGAGGAGCAGACCGCGAACTGGTCGCGCACGCAAGGGGCGGATCTCATGACGAACTGGCTCTCCGCCGGCCTCGAATTCGACGCCGTGATCTCCAACAACGACGAGATGGCGATCGGCGCCATTCAGGCGTTGAAGGCGGCCGGACGCTCTATGGACTCCGTCGTGATCGGCGGCATTGACGCAACGCAGGACGCGCTCGCAGCCATGGCCGCCGGCGACCTTGACGTGACGGTTTTCCAGAATGCCGCTGGGCAGGGCAAGGGTTCGGTCGATGCCGCTCTGAAGCTCGCCAAGGGCGAGCCTGTCGAGAAGAAGGTCTACATTCCTTTCGAGCTCGTCACGAAGGAAAACCTGGAGCAGTATCAGGCGAAGAACTGATTTTCGATGCCCGGGGCGCGGTGAATCCGCGCCCCGGGCTTCAGTGAAAATCGTGGGGCGTGGCGTTGCCGCGCTCCCTCGATGCCCGCGCGTCCTACCGTCCAGGCCCACAAAAGCCGACTGGAAGGCATGTTCCGCCTACCGCGTGGGGTCCGGCTGAAACCGGAACATGGGAGGCAACGAGAATGACACTCAGTCCCACGACAATGGCCGCCGTGCGCGCCAGTGGCGCCGTTCCCCAATCCGAATACCTTCTGACGGCGGAGGGCATTCGCAAGGAATTTCCCGGCGTGGTTGCGCTCGACGATGTGGAGTTCAAGCTTAAGCGCGGCACCGTGCATGCGCTGATGGGCGAAAACGGAGCCGGCAAGTCGACTCTGATGAAAATTCTAGCGGGGATCTACCATCCCGACCGGGGCGAGGTGAAGCTCAGGGGCGCCGGTATCCGGTTGAAATCGCCGCTCGATGCGCTCGAGAACGGCATCGCCATGATCCACCAGGAATTGAACCTGATGCCGTTCATGACCGTCGCCGAGAACATCTGGATTCGCCGGGAACCGAAGAACCGCTTCGGCCTGGTCGACCACGGCGAGATGCGCCGCATGACGGCAAAGCTCTTCGAGCGTCTCAAGATCGATCTCGATCCGGAGATCGAGGTCCGTCACCTCTCCGTCGCCAACCGCCAGATGGTCGAGATCGCAAAGGCTGTTTCCTACGAGTCCGACGTCCTCATCATGGACGAGCCCACCTCGGCACTGACCGAGCGCGAGGTCGCCCATCTTTTCGAGATCATTCGCGACTTGCGCTCGCAGGGCATCGGCATCGTCTACATCACCCACAAGATGAACGAACTGTTCGAGATCGCCGACGAGTTCTCGGTTTTCCGAGACGGGAAATATATCGGTACCCACCTCTCCAACGAGGTCACGCGAGACGACATCATTCGGATGATGGTCGGTCGTGAAATCACCCAGATGTTCCCGAAGGAAGACGTGCCAATCGGCGATGTGGTGCTGTCGGTGAAGAACCTGACGCTCAACGGCGTCTTCCACGACGTCACCTTCGATGTGCGCGCGGGCGAGATTCTAGGCGTCGCCGGCCTCGTCGGCTCCGGCCGCTCCAACGTGGCCGAGACGCTCTTCGGCGTCACGCCGGCGAGTTCGGGCACGATCGCGATCGATGGCAACAAGGTGGTGATCGACAGCGCCAATACGGCGATCCGCCACCGAATGGCGTTTCTCACCGAGGATCGCAAGGACACCGGCTGCCTGCTCATTTTAAACATTCTCGAAAACATGCAGATCGCCGTTCTCCAGGACAAATTCGTCAGGGGCGGCTTTGTCAGCGAAAAGGAGGTTGCTGCGGCTTGCGAGGACATGAGCCGCAAGCTCCGGGTCAAAACCCCCAATCTCTACGAACGCATCGAAAATCTGTCAGGCGGCAACCAGCAGAAGGTGCTGATCGGACGCTGGCTGCTCACCAATCCGCGCATCCTGATACTGGACGAGCCGACACGCGGCATCGATGTCGGCGCGAAGGCCGAGATCCACCGCCTGGTGACCGAGCTCGCCCGCAATGGCGTCGCGGTCATCATGATCTCATCGGAAATGCCGGAGGTGCTCGGCATGAGCGACCGCATCATGGTGATGCACGAGGGCCGTGTGACCGGCATTCTGGACAGGGCGGACGCCACTCAAATCAAAGTGATGGAGCTTGCGGCGCGCTAGAGCGGGATAAGGGAAAGCGCGTGCGGTTTTCGCCCGCCTTCCGCTCTGACTTTTGGAACCGATCTCGGCGCGCTGCCGAGCGCAGGGAGGAAAGAAAATGAATAGCAATGTCGCAGCGCAGGGCACGAATTCGCCCCTCGTTCGCTCAAGACGGCGCATGCCGCCCGAACTCAGCATCTTTCTGGTGCTGATCGGTATCGCGCTCGTCTACGAGATTCTTGGCTGGCTCTTCGTCGGCCAGAGCTTTCTGATGAATACGCAGCGTCTGACGATCATGATTCTGCAGGTCTCGGTTATCGGCATTATCGCCGTGGGAGTCACCCAGGTCATCATCACTGGCGGCATCGACCTTTCGTCGGGCTCGGTCGTCGGCATGACGGCGATGATCTCGGCAAGCGTCGCCCAGGCCTCCACATGGCCGAGGGCGCTTTATCCGTCGCTGACGGACCTGCCGGCTATCATACCGATCGGCCTCGGCGTCGGGATCGGCCTTCTCGCCGGCTTCATTAATGGTCAGCTGATCGCCAGAACCAAGATCCCGCCCTTCATTGCCACGCTGGGAATGATGGTATCGGCTCGCGGCGTCTCCAAGTGGTACACGAAGGGCCAGCCGGTCTCCGGCCTCACCGAGCAGTTCAACTTCATCGGCACAGGCATCTGGCCGGTTATCGTCTTCCTCGTCGTCGCCCTTATATTTCACATCGCGTTGCGCTACACCCGTTACGGCAAGTTTACCTATGCGATCGGCGCCAATGTGCAGGCCGCGCGAGTCTCCGGCATCAATGTCGAAGCGCATCTGGTGAAGGTCTATGCGATCGCCGGCATGCTCGCCGGTCTGGCTGGCGTGGTCACCGCCGCGCGCGCCCAGACGGCGCAGGCCGGAATGGGGGTCATGTATGAGCTCGATGCGATCGCCGCGACCGTCATCGGCGGCACTTCGCTGACCGGGGGCGTCGGCCGCATCACCGGGACGGTGATCGGCACGGTGATCCTCGGCGTGATGACGTCCGGCTTCACTTTCCTCAGGGTCGACGCCTACTACCAGGAAATCGTCAAAGGCATCATCATCGTCGCTGCGGTGGTCGTCGACGTGTATCGTCAGAAAAGCCGGAAAAAAGCGTAAAAAAGACTGCTCCTCCCAGCAGAGCGACTGGCCGGGATGAAGAAGTTTATCCCGGCATTTTCTTATCTGTCAGCGTGTCTGGCAGAGATATTCTCGCGAAATGACATATGCTCGTCCTGCAATGCAGCCCCTATGACTACGGTCTGGCTCTTGCATCACAGATAGACTATGTGACGGACATGCAAAACCATCGGAGAATTATCATGCCCTCGCAGCGCCAGCTTGCGAAACGCGCCGAACCCGGCTTCATGCTCCAGCTATGGAATGCGATGCTTGGGGTTCAGACCCGCGGAGCAGCTTCCCTCTTCAGTTCCCGCACGCGGTCGTTTTGAAGCCTCGAATATCCGCTGACGCGGCAGGCTGAACCTATCGTTCCCGCCATCGCGGAGACGGTGTCGAGACGGAATTGCGCACCACCAGATCGGGTCTCAGCAGGATTTCCATCTCCGCCGGGAGCCCGTTGGAAAGCAGCTCCAGCAGAAGCGCCATGGCGTGTTTTCCGATCAGCGTGCGAGGCTGGCGGATTGTGGTCAGGGCCGGCGTCATGAACGTCGCCTGCGGTACGTCGTCGAAGCCGGTGACCGAGAAATCCCGCGGTATGTCGTAGCCACGTGCCTTCAGCCCGATCATCACCCCGAGTGCTGTCTGGTCGTTGACGCACATGAATGCGGTGGGCAGCGTATCGCGCACGAAAAGACGCTCGACAGCGGCCCTGCCGCTCTCGAGCGTGCCGTCGCCCTCCTGGACCAGCCGGAGTTCCGCGGGAACCCCTGCGGAATTGAGACCCGCATCGTAGCCGGCGCGACGCCGCTTATAGGCAAGCCGGGTCCGCGAGTCGCCGATGAAGGCGATCTTGCGATGACCTTCGGCAAGGAGGAGGTCGACCACCTTGCGAGCCCCCTCCTCGTCGTCCACCCCAACATAGGGTATGCCGCCGTTGAATACGGGTTCGAAGATGCCGACGCTCGGCGGCAACCGCGCGGCAATTGTTTCGTGGCCGAAGGGCAGGATGCCGGTAAAGAGAATCAGGCCGGCCGCCTGATTGGAATTCAGAAATTTGAGATATTCGACGGCGCGCTGAGCGTCGTTCTGGGTGTGGCCGATCAGCACGCCATAGCCGTGCGACCGCGCCTCGTTTTCGAGGCCGACCAGGATGCTTGAAAAGTTCGGATCGCCAATATCGGGGGCAACGACCAGGATCATGTTGGAGCGGCCGAGGCGCAGGCTGCGGGCCATGGCATTCGTGGTGTAACCGGTGATCGCGATCGCCTGGTTGACCTTCAGCCGCGTCGATTTTGCAACCTTTTCCGGAGTATGGATTGCCCGCGATACCGTTGCGATCGACACCTCGGCGATCCTGGCGACGTCCTCGATGGTTGCGGGGGTGGAATCCGACACTGCGCTCTGCCTTGCGTCTCCCTACCGCATGTCTCCCTTAAAGCCTCGGCGCTAGGGTAAAACATGCGGCGATTCAAACTGCTACGGCGGCCTTTGCGCCTCTTTAGGGGCGCGGCGCTGTACACGGCGGGACACTACACACACCGCAGGCAACGTCAAAGGCCGCCGAATAAATTCCTGTGTATGTCCCGATGTAAACCTTTACATAGCGGGTGTAAAGGTTTACATCGTCTCCATTGTCGGGCGGGAGCCGCAAAGGGGGGAAACGATGGATCCGGAAACGGTCGACGCAGCACGCGTCGTGCTGGAAGCGCGTCGCATCAGCAAGTCGTTCAGCGGCGTGCAGGTACTCTTCAGCGTCAATTTCGAGCTTCGCGCCGGCGAAATCCACGCCCTGATGGGCGAGAACGGGGCCGGCAAGTCTACACTCGTCAAGATTCTCTCGGGCTTCGAGCAGCCATCCTCCGGCGAGGTCCTTCTCGACGGCGAGCGGGTGACTTTTCCTGCGAATGGCGCGGCCGAAGCTCTGGGCATCGTCATCATTCACCAGGAATTCAATCTTGCCGAGCATCTGACGGTTGCCGAAAGCCTGTTCCTGGGCCGAGAGGTGACGCGATTCGGCATGCTCGATCGGAAATATATGCGCGCCGAGACGCGCCGGGTTCTCGATCTTCTCGGTTGTAACGTGGACGCGAACGCCCTGATCGGGAGCCTGTCCATCGCCGAAAAACAGATGGTCGAGATCGCCAAAGCCATCAGTCGCGACGCGCGGATCGTCTTCATGGACGAGCCGACGGCGGTTCTCTCGCGCGAAGAGACAAGTTTCCTTTTCCGCCAGGTACGCAAGCTGCGTGACCGTGGCACGAGCTTCGTCTTCGTGTCGCATAAGCTCGACGAGGTCATCGAACTGACGGACCGGGTCACGGTGCTGCGAGATGGTCAATGGGTGAAGACCGCCCCGACATCCATGCTCGACGGCGAGTCGATCGCACAGCTCATGGTCGGCCGCGAAATGTCCAGCCTCTATCCCGCCAAAAACGAACCTGATGTCGACGAAGAGGTCGTCCTGCGTGTGGATGCTCTCTCGACCGATTACGTCAAGGACGCCAGTTTTGAGGTCCGCAGAGGCGAAATACTCGGATTCTCGGGAATGATCGGTTCCGGCCGGACCGAACTCATGGAGGCCGTCGCGGGCCTCAGGCACCGCCTCTCGGGCGAGGTGGCGATTCGTGGAGAAAGCGTACCCTCCGGCGACGTCCACGCGGCCAACCGGTGCGGCCTTGCCTATATGACGAAGGACCGCAAGGCGAAGGGTCTGCTGCTCAATTCCGGCATGACGGCAAACCTGACGCTGCAGTCACTCGGCCGCCATGCCCGCATCGGCTATCTCAGCCCGGCGAGCGAGGCCGCCGCACTCGAAAGGGCCCGCCGCAGATTCGATATCCGTGTGCGCGACGGCAATGTGGTTGCCAGGCGCATGTCCGGCGGCAATCAGCAGAAGCTGCTGCTCGCCAAGGTGATGGAGACGGAACCGGACATCATCATCATCGACGAGCCGACGCGCGGCATCGATGTCGGCACCAAGCAGCAGATCTATCATTTCATCTCGGCGCTGGCGCGGGACGGTAGCTCGATCATCGTCGTCTCATCCGAAATGCCTGAGGTCATCGGGCTTTGCACCAGGGTCGCGGTGATGCGCGAGGGGCGTATCGTAGGCATGCTCGAAGGAGACGAGATCTCCGAGCAAGAAATCATGCGCTACGCGGCCGGACTGAAGAAAATGGCTGCTGCCTGACCGCGTCGATCACGGCATAAAGCAGACACAGGAATAGGGATTTCCCCGGACTCCGGGGCGGGAGGTTGATCCGAACATGAGCGTGAACGAGGAAAGCATCCAAAGCACAACGCACCGCCGCACCTGGCGGGACGTGGATCTAAGGGCTGTCGCGCCATTTGCCGCGCTTGCCCTGCTGTTGATCGTGGGCGCGCTGGTCAACCCCAACTTCATCAGCCTCAACAACCTTGCAAACGTCGCCACCCGCAGCGCCTTCATCGCCATTATCGCCGTGGGGGCCACCTTCGTCATTTCGGCAGGCGACCTCGACCTTTCCGTCGGTTCGATGGTGGCCTTCGTTGCGAGCCTTATGATCATTTTCATGAATTCCGGTGTGATCGCCGATCCGGCGTTGATGCTTACGGCTGCAATCGTCTTCGCGGTTGCCGTCGGCGGCGCCTGCGGCCTCGCAAACGGACTGATCACCACCGTCGGCAGGATCGAGCCTTTCATTGCGACGCTTGGCACGATGGGCATCTATCGCGGCCTTACGACCTGGCTCTCGCAAGGGGGCGCGATCACGCTGCGCGAGCCGGAAATACAGGAACTCTACCGCCCCGCCTATTTCGGCAGCATATTCGGCGTCCCTGTTCCGATCGCGATCATCCTCGCCGTTACCGCCGTTGCCGCTTTCATTCTCTACCGCACCCGTTACGGCAGACACGTGGTCGCCGTTGGCTCCAACAGCGACGTCGCCCGCTATTCCGGCATCGCCGTCAACCGCGTGCGCACCATCGCCTTCGTAATCCAGGGGCTCTGCGTCGCCGTAGCGGTGCTGCTCTACGTGCCGCGCCTCGGCTCGACCTCGGCGACCACGGGCATTCTCTGGGAGCTGCAGGCGATCACCGCGGTCGTCGTCGGCGGCACGGCGCTCAAGGGCGGCGCGGGCCGCGTCTGGGGCACGATCTGCGGTGCATTCATTCTCGAATTGGTCGGCAACATCATGCTCCTGTCGAATTTCATCAGCGAATACCTGATCGGCGCGATGCAAGGTGCGATCATCATCATCGCGATGCTCGTCCAGCGTTCGCTGGTGCGTAAATCGTGAAGCGGGCGGACCTCAAAAGAGCCGGCCACATTAAGCCAAGACCTTGAACCATTGGGAGGAACAAAGCATGCGAAAGGGATTAATGGGCATTGCGGCCATCGCCATGATGGCCCTGACGGGCGCAGCCCATGCGCAGGAAAAGAAGGTCACGATCGGTGTGTCGATCCCGGCGGCCGACCATGGCTGGACCGCCGGTGTCGTATTCCATGCCGAGCGCGTCGCAAAGCTGCTCATGGAGCAGCATCCGGGCCTCAACGTCATTGTCAAGACTTCGCCCGATCCGGCGAGCCAGGCAAACGCCGTGCAGGACCTCGAAACACAGGGGATCGACGCCCTCGTGATACTGCCGACCGACCCCGATCCGCTGGTCAATGCGATCAAGGAGGTCAAGAGCAACGGCAAATTCGTGGCGCTGGTCGACCGCGCGCCCTCGGTCAACGACAGCAGCGTGCGCGACCTCTATGTCGCCGGCAATAACCCCGCGCTCGGCCAGGTGGCCGGCGAATACATCAAGGCAACCACTCCGGATGCGAAGGTGGTGGTCATTCGCGGCCTGCCGATCCCGATCGACCAGCAGCGTCAAGACGGATTCGATAAGGGCATCGAGGGCTCCAACGTCGAGATCCTCGACCGCCAGTACGGCAACTGGAACCGCGACGACGCCTTCAAGGTCATGCAGGATTACCTGACCAAATACCCGCAGATCGATGTCGTATGGTGTCAGGATGACGACATGGCCGTCGGCGTGCTGCAGGCGATCGATCAGGCCAAGCGCACGGATATCCAGTATGTCGTGGCGGGCGCAGGCTCGAAGGACATGATCAAGAAGGTCATGGACGGCGACAAGATGATCCCCGTCGACGTGCTCTACCCGCCGGCAATGGTCGGCACGGCGCTCGAAATGACGGTTGCCAACTTCTACGGCCAGGTTCCGGTTCGCGGCGTCTACACGATCGATGCGACGCTGGTAACCAAGGAAAACGCGAAGGACTTCTATTTCCCCGACTCGCCGTTCTGATCGGGCGTCGGAGATAGTGAAGATACGGCCTGCCGCGGGTTTCCGGGGCAGGCCGTTTGATTCTACATTCTAGACGCGGCGCAAGGGGCCACCCCCTCACCCCGCTGGAAACATCACTTCCACCTTCAACCCAAGACCACCCTCGCCCTCCTCGAGCCGCATTCTCCCGCCGTAGAGCTCGGCTATTTCCTCGACGATCGGCAGGCCGAGCCCCGTACCGGGCGCCTCTTCGCCGCCGCGCCGGAAACGCTTGAGCGCCGCCTCGCGCATGTCAGGCGGAATGCCCGGGCCATTGTCTTCCACTTCCAGCAGGACCGAGTGGTCGCAGCTCCCGACGCGCACGGTCACCTCCGCCCCGCGACCGGCATAGAGCAGAGCATTGCCGATCAGGTTCTTCAGGAGTTCGCCGACAAGCAGGGGCTCGGCGCGGACCCAGTGCTCGCCTTCTCCGGCAAAGCCGAGGTCAATGCCGGCTTCGCCCGCCGCAGGCACGTGATCTGCCGTGACGGTGCGGGCGAGCCCGGCGAGGTCGACCCGCTCCAGTCCCCGCGCCTCGTTCCGGCCCGCGGCATCGATCTTCGCCATCAGCAGGAGCTGCGCGAGAATGCGCTCGGCATCGGCGACGGCTTCGTCCGCCCTCATCGCGGCCGCCCGGGTTTCCTCGATCGTGGTCGCGCGCTGCGCCAACGCAAGCTGCGTGCGAATGATCGCGAGCGGGGTTCTGAGCTGATGGCTGGCATTGCCGGTGAAGTGCCGCAGCGCGTCGAGGGCCGATTGCAGGCGTACCATGAAGGAGTTGACGGTATCGACAAGCCCCTGAACTTCGTTGGGCACACGTTCGCGGATTGGGTGGAGGTCGTCGGGACTGCGCTCGGCGATCGCATCCCCAAGCCGGTAGAGCGGCCTCAGCGAGAAGGTGACGGCGACCCAGACGATTATTGCCGCCCCGGCGATCATCAGCGCCAGACGCAAGGCCGATCTGATGAGGATCGTCCGCGCGAGCCGGCGGCGGGCGATCGTCGTTTCGGCGACGGTGACGACGAAGGGAACGGAGTTGACGCCCGTTGAGGCGGAGCGGCGAAGCTCTGCGACACGAATGGGCTCGCCGCGAAACACAGCATCGGCGAAGCTCGTCGACTGTCCGGTATTCTCGGAGAGTGACGGCAGCGTCTGGTACCCGGTGATGAACGCGCCGGGCGGGCCATCCACCCGGTAAAACACCCGATCCTGTGCCGCAGATGTCAGCATTTCGAGCGCGACATAGGGAATGTCGACCTCCAGCGAACCGTCCTCGGCGACGACCACACGCTCGGCGATCGCCAGGGCCGATCCGGCCAGCACCCGGTCCGAGACGGCGTTCGCCGTCTTGACGGCCTCCCTGTATGTGTCCGCCAGCGCGACGACGCCGATCACGGCTGTCGAGATCAAGAGCCAGCCGAGCAGCCTGCGCCGGAGCGAATAGACGCCTTTCCTTATCCCGGAGACGTTCATTCGGGATCGGCCGTCTTGTCGAGATAATAGCCGATCCCCCGAGCGGTCCGGACGGTGAGGCCGTAGGGCGACAGCCGCTTGCGCAGGCGGCTCACATATTGCTCGATTGCATTCGGGCTCAGATCGTCGTCGAGGTCGGTCAACGATTGCACGATCGCATCCTTGGCGACGACCTTGCCGGCGCGCATGAACAGGAGCTCCAGGAGGCCGAGCTCACGCGCCGGGATCTCGATCGGCATTCCCGCCGAGGAGAAACTCCGCGTTGTCAAATCCAACGAGACCTCGCCGTAACTGACGACGGAAGCCCGCAATCCCGCCTGCCGCCGCAGGAGAACCCGCACGCGTGCCTCGAATTCGCCGATGTCGAACGGCTTGATCAGATAATCGTCGGCACCGAGATCCAGACCCTTGACCCGTTCTTCCGGCGCACCGCGAGCCGTCAGGATGAGAACCGCCGCACGATTTTGCCGTGCCCGCATGGCGCGCAGCACGTCCAGCCCGTCCATTTCCGGCAGGTTCAAATCCAGGATCACGAGGTCGAAACTCTCTGCCGCAGCGACCGCATGCGCCGATGCGCCGTCGCTCACGACATCGACGGCATAGCCGCTGCCGCGCAGAAGCGTTGAAAGGCCCTCCGCCAGAGCCCGATTGTCTTCAACCAGCAAGATACGCAATATCGCCTCTCCCCGGCAACATTCTATCGGTTGGGAGCTTGCTTGTGAACGGCAGCACTCTCAGGCATTGTGGTTTCATGCGGTTCTTGATTTCTCTTGGTTTTTTGATTCTGTCGGCCGCGCTGGCCAAGGCTGCGCCGGCGTTTTTCCCGGCTCCCTCCGGTGACCCCGCCGCACCAGTCCTGACCGTCTATTCCTCACTCGACGAGCCCTTGGCGAGACCGATGATCAAGGGCTTTCAAAGTGCCAATCCGGACGTCGCTGTCCGATATGACGACATGCTGACCGGCGAGATCTACGACAGGATCGTCAGGGAAACCGATGCCGGAGAGAAAACCGCCGATTTCGCCTTTTCCTCCGCCATGGACCTGCAGGTCAAGCTCAGCAATGACGGCTATGCACAGCGCAGCGACCTGCCCATGAGCGGCCGCTGGCCGGCATGGGCGAACTGGCGCAACACGGCATACGCGCTGACTTTCGAGCCGGCCGTCTTCGTCTACCACAAGCCGAGCTTCCGCAATGAGCGGCCGCCGGCGACACGCGCCGAATTCGTCGATTACCTCAAGCGCAAGGGCAATGCCGTCTTCGGCCGCATCGGCACCTACGACATCGAACGCTCCGGCGTCGGCTTCCTCTTCATGTCACGCGACCAGGAGCAGTTCGGCGACATCTGGACGGTGATCCGGACGATGGGCGCAGCGGGCGTGAAACTCTATTCGACCAGTCAGGCGATCCTGGAGAGGATTTCGGACGGGCGGTTCGTGCTCGGCTACAACATCCTCGGTTCCTATGCGGCCGACTGGGCATCGCGACATCCGGATGTCGGCATCGTGCTCCCGAAAGACTACACGGTCGTGATGTCGCGCATCGGATTAGTGCCGCAGGCTGCAGCCGAGCCGGAACTCGGCCGGCGATATCTTCAATTCTTCATGTCGAAGGAGGGCCAGACGATCATGGCGCGCGAGCTGCAGATTCCGGCCGTCAGCCCCGAAGTGGCCGGCGAGAACACGGCAAATACCATGCGAGAAATGCTCGGAGGCCAGTTGAAGCCCGTGCCGGTCAGCCCCGGCCTCATTGTCTATCTCGATCAGGTCAAGCGGGCACGGCTGATCGCGCGCTGGAACGAGACGCTGCGATCGCAGTGAACAGACGAGCACACAAACGAGTCATTTACGAGAAGCTGACTTGATGTCAGGTTAATGTCAGCTTTCTATGTTGCTTAAGGTCGTCGGCGAACCGTGGAGGCGGAACGCCGGCAGCGTATCGGGAGGAATCACCAATCCGGTCTAAGGTCGTCGCTGATGCCGGCCAGCCGCTTCTCCCCTTCGCGAACGATAATCAACGTGCGCGTGACGAAGCGCGCCTCACGGAGGACCGACCTTGAAACACGTCTTTCTCGCATCCATTCTCGCCGGCGCCCTTGCTTTGCCGGTCTATGCCGCCGACTACACGATTATCGCACCGGCCAATCCCGGCGGCGGCTGGGATCAGACCGCCCGCTCCATGCAGACCGTCATGCAGCAGGAAGGTATTTCCGGCAACGTGCAGGTTCAAAACGTTCCGGGCGCCGGTGGTACGATCGGCCTTGCCCAGTTCGCCAGCCAGCAGAAGGGCAACCCTAATGCGCTCCTCGTCGGCGGTTACGTCATGGTCGGCGCCATCCTCACCAACAATTCTCCGGTCAGCCTCAAGGACGTGACGCCGATCGCGCGGCTCACGGGCGAATATGAGGCGATCGTCGTTCCCGCCTCTTCCGAGATCCAGACGATGAAAGACCTCGTCGAAGCGTTGAAAAAGGATCCGGGCGCGGTTTCCTGGGCAGGCGGCTCGGCCGGCGGGACCGACCACATCGCGGTTGGCCTTATCGCCAAGGCAGCCGGGGTCGACCCGACCAAGATCAACTACATCGCCTATTCCGGCGGCGGCGAGGCGCTTGCTGCGATTCTCGGCAGCCAGGTGACCGCCGGCATCTCCGGCTACGGCGAATTCGAATCCCAGGTGAAGGCCGGCACGCTGCGTCTTCTCGCCGTGTCCAGCGCCGAGCGCATCGAGGGCATAGACGCCCCGACGCTGAAGGAATCCGGCGTCGATGTCGTTGTCGAGAACTGGCGCATGGTCGCCGCCGCCCCGGGCCTTACCGACGAACAGAAGACCGCCGTCGAAGCCGATGTCGAGAAGCTTGCGAAATCTGCTGGCTGGCAGGAAGTGCTGAAGACCAAGGGTTGGCAGGATACCTATCTCGCAGGAGATGCTTTCGAGGAACAGCTCGCCAAGGACATCTCCGCCACGGAAACCGTCCTGAAGGACATCGGGCTGGTCAAATGAACAAGGGGAACAACCCTTCCGTCGAAACGCGCCGCCCCGACAGGGCGGCGCTGATCATCGCCGTCGTCCTGGCGGCAATTGCCGCGGTCATCTTCTGGGACGTGTCGCGCCTCACCGGACTTGCCGGCTACTCTCAGGTCGGGCCTATGACCGTGCCCTATGCGATCGCCTGCTGTCTCATCGCGCTTGCGGTCTGGACGGCGATAGAGGCCTGGCGTGGCGACTTCCCCGAACGTGAGCACCAACAGGCAGGCCCGGTCGTCTGGATCGTCGCCGGCCTTGCGGCGCAGATGCTGCTCTTGAACACGCTCGGTTTCTCGATCGCCACCGGCATTCTCTTCGCCCTCACGGCCCGCGGCTTCGGCAAACGCAGACTGTGGCTGACCGTGCCGGTCGGCATTGCGTTCAGCTTCGCCGTATGGGCGGTATTCGCCAAGCTCCTGCAATTGTCGCTGCCCGCAGGGCCGCTTGAACGCCTGTTCTTCTAAAGAGGCCGACGACCATGGGTACTTTCGATTTCCTGTTGCAGGGGCTGCTGGTCGCTGCCCAGCCGATGAACCTGCTCTACGCCCTGATCGGCGTAACGCTTGGTACCGCCGTCGGCGTGCTGCCCGGCATCGGCCCCGCATTGACCGTCGCACTGCTTCTGCCGGTCACCTATCAGCTCGATCCGGCCGGGTCGCTCATCATGTTCGCCGGTATCTATTATGGCGGCATGTATGGGGGCTCGACCACGTCGATCCTGCTCAACACGCCCGGCGAAAGCGCTTCGATCGTCACCGCGCTCGAGGGCAACAAGATGGCGCGCGCCGGCCGCGGTGGCCCAGCGCTCGCCACTGCGGCGATCGGATCCTTCGTCGCCGGCCTCATCGCCACCCTCGGCCTCGCCTTCATTGCGCCCTATATCGTCAAGCTGGCGCTCGTCTTCGGACCACGCGAATATTTCGCGTTGATGGTGCTCGCCTTCGTGACCGTCTCGTCCGCCTTCGGTGACTCGACGCTGCGTGGGCTCACCTCGCTTTTCGTCGGCTTGACCCTGGCCTGTATCGGCATCGACCAGCTGACCGGCCAGGCGCGCCTTTCCTTCGGAGTACCCGACCTCCTCGACGGCATCGAGGTGACCACGCTCGCTGTCGCCATGTTCGCCATCGGCGAGACGCTGTTCATCGCTGCGCAAGGCGACCGCGGTCCGGACAAGGTGGAAGCGGTCAAGGGCTCGGTCTGGATGAATGCCGCGGATTGGGGGCGCTCCTGGAAGCCGTGGCTGCGCGGCACCTTTATCGGCTTTCCTATCGGCGCCATGCCGGCCGGCGGCGCCGAGATCGGCACCTTTCTCTCCTATGCAGCCGAGAAGCGCCTGACCAAGCACCCGGAAGAATTCGGCAACGGCGCCATCGAAGGCGTTGCAGGTCCCGAGGCCGCCAACAACGCATCCGCGGCGGGTACGCTTGTGCCGCTCCTGACGCTCGGCCTGCCGACGACCGCTACCGCTGCGATCATGCTGGCTGGGTTCCAGCAATACGGGCTGCAGCCGGGGCCGCTGCTTTTCGCCACCAATCCGCAGCTTGTCTGGGGCCTTATCGCCAGCCTTCTTATCGCGAATTTCATGCTGCTCGTCCTCAACCTGCCGTTGATCGGCCTCTGGGTGAAGCTCTTGACGATCCCGAAGCCGTGGCTCTATGCGGGCATCCTGCTTTTCGCGACGCTCGGCACCATCGGCGCCAACCCTTCCGTCTTCGAGCTCGGAATGCTGCTCGCCTTCGGCCTGCTCGGTTACGTCATGCGCATCTTCGGCTATCCGATCGCGCCGGTCGTCGTCGGCCTCATTCTGGGGCCGCTTGCTGAGCAGCAGCTCCGCAGGGCGCTTTCGATCAGCCAGGGGGACGTTACCGTGCTCTTCACCTCGCCGATCGCGGCAGTGCTCCTGGTGATTGCCGCGCTTGCCTTGATCGTGCCGCTTATCCTCAGAGCCCGTGGACGCGGTGAAATGCTTGCCCAGCTCGCCGCCAGCGAAGACTGATCAATCCCTCGCCAGAGGAGGTCCGGTCGGCTGCGGCCATCGGGCCTGCCGTCTTTGCATGGCTGGCCTGAGGTTTTGTGCATTGCAAAACAACCCTGCCGGGACCATCTTTTGCTCATCGAATAGAAAACGAAAGCGAGCAAGAGATGACCAGCAAGAACCGCATGGGCTTTATCGGCCGCGCCTTCGCCGTGCTCGGTGCCGCAACCGCTGCAGCCGCTGCCGTTGAAGGGCACCGCCGGCCCAAGGCACAGGATCTCCGTACCCTCGGCATCGATCCGGCAAGCTTCCCGGGCAACCGCCACGGCTGACATGGCGGGTGGCATACTGCATGCTTCCTTTAGTCGGATCCGATTGGAGGACAAAATCATGCAGCAGATCAAAGTGCTACAGCGACCTTTGTGCGTCTGATAAGACGCACGGCGCTGTAGCCGCCAAGCCGTAAAAATGAAGTGGACAGGATCGCGCCGCCATGGCCGACGCCTCCTTCGTTTGGGGAACGGCCTTCCCTAACGATCGTCAGCCGAAGGGCTTTAGTCTCAATCGGCTGCGGTGATCCGCCGGCCCGTTGCGCCCGGACGGGCACACCCCGCGAAAATAAGACTTCTGCCACTTCTCCCGGACCGCATCGGAGTTCGGGTCGCTCAGTCCCTCGTTGAAACTGTTCCGGCTGTCCGACCAGGCCTTGTATTCGCCTTCGAGCTCCGGATTCTCCGACAGCTTGCGCATTTCGGGTGTAACGGCCTCAAGCCCGCCGCGCGAGACCGGAAAGATGTGACAGATCGGCTCGCCCGCTTCGAACCGGATCCAGTGCCCCGCCCGGGTGAACTGCCAATTCATGGTGAAGGTGTAGGGCGACCAATCGGTCTCGATGATACCCGTCAGTGCCGCGATGCCGTCCTTCGGCCTGTTCAACGGCCCCGTCACGAACAGGTCGGTTCCGCCGTCCGCCTTGAACAGGCATGGAATATGAAAGGTCAGCGTTCCGCTTCCGAAGTGGCTGACTGCGGGCGCATGCGTGCCCGGATCCGGTTCAATGCGAACGGCATTCTCGCGTACGCCTCCATCCCACACCGTGGAAAAGCCGGCCTGGTTCAGAATTTCCCACCCATGCGCATTCGCAATGTTCAAGGGCAGGCAACGGTAGGCAAAGCGCTGGTTTGTCCTGTTCATCCAATCACGCTCCAGTGGAGCGGGACGGATGGTCAGTTCATGTCCGTCGATCACATAGGCGGTCAATCTCTTCATGCGGAATATCTACCACTTGATGCGCAAGCCTATATTGCCGCCGTAGCCCCTGTTGTCGTCATCGTCGAGGCCTGTCGCAAACTGCAGGCCGCCATAGACGCTGACCGTCTCGCTCATCTGGGCCGAAAACCCGACATTCAATTCGAGCAACGTCTGTTCCAGTTCTGTTACGACAGGAACCCGGTTGAACGAGACCTTATAGTCCTGATCGAAATCATGCCACAAGTTGACGCTGGCGAAGGGCTGGACTGGAACATCGTTCATCGTCGTGTTTGCTTCGAGCCTCACACCGAGACGGCCCGTCCATGTTCCGAAGGACTCATAGTCGATGCCGGTGAAGCGGTCATTCGCGTCATCCAGGTCTACATGTTGCCAGATAAGCTGGCCCTGTGGCTCGAGCACCCATCCGTTATCGAACCTGAACGGATAACCCGCCTCGATCGAAAGGGCGGTCGAGTTCCCGGATGTGTCGACCCCGATGCCCCGATCGGAGCTCGAACCCCCATCCAGCCATGAGTACATCCCTATACTGTCCACATACCAGCCGTCCGCTCCGATATGCGTCCAATAGGCGCCGATCGAGTTGGCATGGAGATCGATCGAGCCCGATTCGACCTGCAGCCTCCCGAGCGTATTGCCTCCGTTCGATCCCGACGTGCCGGTATAAGCAAAGAACACGCCGACGCGATCCTGGCTTCCGTCGTCGTGCAGGGCTCCGATCAAGTCCTGACCGGCCTGAAGTCCCCACAGCTCTCCCGAGAAGGACGGACTGACCTCGAATTCGAACCTGCTGATCTTAGACGACCAGCTTTGATCGAACGACTCGCCGAACAGCCGTCCCCACGCTCCGGGGAGATACCCGTTGCTGTTCAGCAGGAATTGGTCGCCCTGCCGCTCGTGAAAGGTGCCAATGGCTGCCACGCCCATCTTCTGCATAAGCGCTGGCTTCAGGATGTAGCCGGGTATTTCCGGCCGTACCGACGGCGTGATCGGCGACGGTCCCGGCGGCGGCGGTGGTGGCGGCGGTGGTGGCGGTGGCGGCGGCGGCGGCGGTGGCGGCGGCGGTGGCGGCGGTGGCGGCGGCGGTGGCGGCGGTGGCGGCGGTGGCGGCGGCGGCGGTGGTGGCGAAACGCCGCCGGAGCGTAAGAACCAGTCGTCGTCGTTGTCCGGATCTTCGGTCAGACCGCCGCGATAGAGCTGATACTCGAAAATGCCTGCTGCGACGGGAGCGCCCAGCGTGAAGGCAGTCCCCTCAGTGGTTGCACCGGCAGTGGCATCCACGACCCTGATGCCGTCGGCGAGCGTCAGCGCTCCCTGCCCCCCGACATTGGTGATCAAAATCGAGGTTCCGCCAGAGGCGCTCGCGCCCGTGCCGCTGATGACCAGCTTGTCCGAGGGCGCATCGTCGCTTTCGAGCACCGTGTGCAGCTGCAGCCCACCCTGCTGGCCGACATAGTTGCCGTAGACCGTGAAGGTGTCGTGCAGGAGATCACCGACATTCACCGTGTCGTTCGTCATATCGATGATGCCGGCATTGTAGACCGTCACCAATTGCGATGGATCGAACGCTCTGACGCCATAGCCGAAGGAATTTCCAGCCCTGACCGCGCTCGTCTCGTCGATCGAGAGCGTCCCGGTTCCGGATGCGGAATCGCCGAGCGTCAGATTGCCGGTGCTGTAGATGAAGGTCATTTCCGAGCCGTTGCGTAGCTCGATTTCCTCCCAGTTGACGATGTTTTCCGGATGATCGCCCGAACCGCCTCCATCGTCGTTGGTCGTATTCTCCCACACCAGGGTGTCGATTCCCAGACCGCCGTCGACCCTCTTGCCGGCGCTGAGATTCTGCTGCGTCAGGCTTCCGAAGACCGCTCGGTCGTCGCCCTCGCCCATCTGGACGGTTGCAGCAATGTTTCCGACCAGCCAGGTGAACTGGTCGTCGCCCGCTCCCATATCGACAGATGTCTGGACGGTCCCCTCAATCAGACCCAGCACGTCGTTTCCGTCGCCGAGAACGATCGACCCGGCAAAAAAGCCGCGGTTGATTACTGTGTCGTGGGAATCTCCCGTGCTCGTGACGCCGTTCTGAACGTCGCCCCCGGCATAGTTGATAATAACGTTCGCTCCCGAGCCGCCGAGAAAAATCGTCCCGTCGATCAGGCCGCGATTGTTGAGCGTGAAGCGGTCGTTGTCCGTGGCGCGCAGGCTGTTGGTGAGCGTGCCGTTATTGTTGAGCGTGCTCGTGCCGGGTCCGGTGATCGAGACATCACTCGTGAAGCTCGCGGTGGGATCGGCATTGATCGTAACGGACTGCCCTGTAAATGTTGGACCGGGGCCCGTCCCCGAGCAGTCGTAGGCGCCGGGGCTCGTTTCGACGCAGGCCGCCCGAGCCTCGGAGTCGAGGCTGCAAAAGAGCGCAATCGAGGCAACCGAACCGAGAAGGAGTTTGTTGAATTCGCACCGAATGCGATCGCTTGAGGCAGACGGAGCCCCCGGCAAGACATGAGCATTCAATATCGACAAGCGGCGAAGTGCCCTGTCACTGGCCGCGAAGCTTGTGCGGCCCGGCGAAATGTCCGGCATCCATTACCCCCTGATGAAACCGGCGTGCAGTCCGCACTCCAGAGTCGTACACGGTAAGTTACAACACACCGGCAATTGCACAATCCACGGAATTTGAGGGGAACCCCGAGAACTGCCGGCCGAGGTGCCCCAGCAGAAAGCCGGCGAGCAAGGATGTGGCATCGGACAATAAAAAATGGCGCCGGCAATCGAGCCGGCGCCATAAAAAGTCGGGAGAGAGATCAAGCGACCTTGGCGACCGCCGTCGGCACGCTCGAGATCGTCTTCAGGATGATAGAAGCGATCTGGTAGGGGTCGCCCTGGGAGTTCGGGCGGCGATCTTCGAGATAGCCGCGATAGCCATTGTTGACGAAACTATGGGGCACGCGGATAGAGGCGCCGCGATCTGCCACGCCGTAGCTGAACTTATCCCACGGCGCCGTCTCGTGCTTGCCAGTCAGGCGCAAATGGTTATCAGGGCCATAGACGTTGATGTGGTCGTGCAGGTTCTTCTCGAAGGCTGCCATCAGCGCTTCGAAATAGTCCTGGCCGCCGACTTCACGCAGATAGGCCGTCGAGAAGTTCGCGTGCATGCCCGAGCCGTTCCAGTCCGTGTCGCCGAGCGGCTTGCAGTGGAATTCGACGTCGATGCCGTATTTTTCCGTCAGGCGCAGCAGGAGATAGCGCGCCAGCCAGACCTCGTCGGCAGCTTTTTTGGAACCCTTGCCAAAGATCTGGAACTCCCATTGCCCCTTGGCCACTTCGGCGTTGATGCCTTCGTGGTTGATGCCCGCAGCAAGGCAGATGTCGAGATGCTCTTCAACGATCTGGCGCGCGACGTCGCCGACATTCTTGTAGCCGACGCCGGTATAGTATGGGCCCTGCGGCGCCGGATAGCCCTGCTCCGGGAAGCCCAGTGGGCGGCCGTTCTTGTAGAAGAAATATTCCTGCTCGAAGCCGAACCAGGCGCCTTCGTCATCGAGGACCGTTGCCCGGGTATTCGACGCATGCGGTGTCTTGCCGTCCGGCATCATCACCTCGCACATGACCAATGCGCCATTCGTGCGGACCGGATCGGGATAGACGGCAACCGGCTTCAGCACACAATCGGAGCTGCGGCCCTCGGCCTGCAGCGTAGAGCTGCCGTCAAAGCCCCAGAGCGGAAGCTGCTCGAGCGTCGGAAACGCGTCGAATTCCTTGATCTGCGTTTTTCCGCGGAGATTTGGTACGGGCGTGTAGCCATCAAGCCAGATGTACTCGAGCTTATACTTGGTCATCAGTCAATCTCTCTAACGTGGGTACTGCGAGGTTCGGCAAATCCTGACACGGCTTCGGCGCCAAATGCGTCTGGCCGCCAGGGATCCATTTGCCTTAAGCATCAAACGTGCCAACTCGCTTTGGGGCGTCTCCACTTTCCAGCTGGCGTAGCGCCTTGTGAAGGAAAGTACCGCGCAGCATGTGATGCGCAACGATGGCGCTCGCGTGCTTTGTCGCGTTCTCAGCAGAGCCCACGCCGTTGATTTTATTGGTAGTCTCGCGGCGTTTACCCCGGCCCCGCCGAGGAAATTGCCGTGATGGGCAGGAAGTCGTTCGCCTGAAAAGCCGCCGCTCGAGCGCCGCTGCCTAAAAATCAGCACCCGGAGGCACCACGCTGGTGGCAGCCGAAGGCCATGCCCGTGATTCCGGCAGCGGGTTGAACGATTTTTCAGCAACTGGCGTAAAACATGTGCAATTTATGTCCGGTTGCACTATGTTTCTCGCAGAACTCACGGGAGACCAGAGCATGGCCACAAGTCTTTACGGCAAGTCTGCTACGATCCTGAAGTTTCCGGCTTCCGTTTCGCGGAAGGCCGAAGAGCGGCGTTCCGAAGCCCAGCGCAAGCCGGACGTCGCACCGTCAGACGTGTGCGCTGCCGTTGACGGCTGCTGGTATCACGAAGAAGCCCTGGTCGACGAAACGAAGCACTGAGCCGGCAGCGCCCGTAATTCACCTCCGCCCGCCAACCTCGTCTATGTGATGCAGCATGTCGGCCGGGTCTTCGAAAATGCGGTAGGCGCCGGCGTGCCGCAATTCCTCATGTCCGTAGCCTCCGCTCAGCAACCCGATGGCCAGGGCGCGGCAGCGTACCGCAGCCAGCATGTCCCAGATACTGTCCCCGACGACGACCGCCGTCTCGATCGGTGCGCCGAGTTGCTCGGCGGCAGCGAGAAAGAGGTCCGGATCAGGCTTGGCATATTTGACCAGATCCCGGGTGACGACCGGCACGACCGCCGGATCGATACCAAGCGCGGCCAGATTGACGGCCGCCGTCTCCATCCGCCCGCTCGTGGCGATCGCATAGGAGATCTTCGCATCGGTAAGCCATGTCAGGAGTTCACGCGCGCCTGGCAGCGGCCGGATGCTGTCGGCTTGCCGCTTGTAGGCGGCGGCGTGGTACTGACGCAAGCGACCTACCCGTTCCGCGCTGATTTCCATATTCGTTTCTCGCAGGAGCTGGTCGGCGAAGAGCCCGCCGCTCATGCCGATCTTACGATGAATGCGCCAAACCGAGAGGTCGATCCCTTCGGCGTCCAAGGCCTCTTTCCAGGCAAGCACGTGCTGGTAGACGCTGTCGACGAGTGTGCCGTCCAGATCGAACAGAAAGACGGGTTCAATGCGCATGCTCTTTCTCCCGGTTTATCGCAACGGCCTTCGCGCCGGATGCGCGGCTCTGCTCGATGAAGGTGGTCGTCAGTGAATATAGGACAGGTTCTGCCACGGAACAGCCTTCCGGCACTTCTTGCCGGATGTAATGGAGGCCGTGTCAGCGCAGTCCCCAAAAGAACTCGAACCCGCTGGCAGGGAGCTCTCGCCGAACCATCGAGGCCCGAAGCGCTTCTGCGGGCTGGGTGGCTGTCGCCGGCTCTCTGAATGCAGCAAACAGATCCGTATTGCAGAAAAACGTTTTTCCCATTAGTTGATTTTGCAGGGATAGGGATTAGGAGGAGCTTATGAGTCGCGACGTTATCCTTGTCGATCCGCTGCCGCGGACAGTGGACCTCATCATGGACCCGAGCGTAAAGGCGAGGCTGCATCGGCTTGGTGAGGTCGTCATCTCCGAGGACCGGCCCATGTCGGCCGAGCAGGTGGACGCGCTTCTCCCTGATGCCGTGCTGATCTTTGGCCAGACAGACATGCCGAAGGAACGTCTGGACCGGGCACGAAAACTTAAGGCAATCATCAATGTCGAAAGCAACTTCCTTCCGAACATCGACTATCAAACCTGCGTAGAGCGTGGCATCTGGGTGATCACCCCGGCATCCGCCTTCGCCTCGCCTGTAGCCGAGGCTTCGCTGGCAATGGCTCTGGACCTCGCCCGAGGGATTACAAAGGCAGATCGCGACTTCCGTGTCGGCGCCGAGCAGTACGGCCTTGCTGGCAATGAGGAGACCTTTCGGTTCGCCGGCGCTCCGGTCGGCATCATCGGCTTCGGTGATCTCGGGCAACAGCTGCGCGAGCTCATCCGCCCGTTCCGCAATCATGTTCGCGTTTTCGATCCGTGGCTTCCGGAAGAGATCGTCCAGCGCGCGGACTGCGTTCCGTCCAGTCTCGACGAACTCCTGTCCGAGAGTCAGGTCGTGTTCGTCTTTGCGAGCGTTACCAGTGAGAATGAAGGGTTCATCGGGGCGCGCGAATTTTCCCTGATGCGCAAAGGCGCCGCCTTCCTGCTCATGAGCCGCGCGGCAGTCGTCGATTTTCCGGCGATGCTCGAGGCCGCCGGTTCCGGGCACATCCGCGTGGCCACCGACGTTTTCCCCGAAGAGCCCGTCGCACCGGATGACCCGGTGCGCACGACCCCCGGTCTGCTTCTGTCCGCTCACCGGACCGGCGGCACGCGCGACGCGTTTTATGCTCTCGGCTCGATGGCGGTCGCCGATGCGGAACTCATCATGAGGGGCCTGCCACCGCAGCTATGCCGAAGGGCCGACCCGGCCACAGTGCGCCGGCTGAGATCGAAACCGGTCACGGTGTCCTGATAAGCCCCTGCCGCGGTCTCCCTACTGCATGTTTCCTTTGATCGGATCCGATTGAAGGACAAACCATGCAGCAGATCAAAGTGCTACAGCGACCTTTGTGCGTCTGATAAGACGCACGGCGCTGTAGATCGCCTGGTCCGTCACGCCGGTGAGGAGATCGTTGAAGCCGGCGCCGGGATCGATATGATCGGGCGTTTCGATGCATGTAACGAGTTCTGCAAATGGTTGGCGGCGCAAACAAGGCTGCAACGATCCGGGAGGTGGCGGCGCTTGCCGGCGTGGCGCCCGGGACGGTTTCCAATGTGCTCACGGGCAAGAAACTCGTGGCCGAACCCCTGCGCAAGGCCGTCCTCGACGCCATTGCTCAACTCGACTACCGGCCGAATCATCTGGCTTCGAGCCTGCGTTTCGGCCGGACAAAATCCATCGGCATCGTCGTGCCGGACATGACCAACCCGTTTTTTTCAGGGCTTGTCCGCGAACTGGAACTCAAGGCTGCCAAATCCGGCTTTCAGATCCTGCTCATGAGCAGCTACGAGGAGGCAGCGGAGGAACGAGAACGTATTCGCGCACTTGTTTCACGACAGGTCGACGGATTGATCATATCGCCAAGCAGGGACTCCATCGAGACCTCGCCGCACTCCGCCATCAGCGGCATTCCTACGGTGCTGGTCGACCGTGCCTTTGCGGTCGAAGGCTTCGACACGGTCTCGGCCGACAACGAACAGGCGACACTGATGGGAGCCCGGCACCTGATCGAGCTCGGTCACAAGCGCATCACCTTTCTCGCGACCGCGCCGGGGCTCGCCAACATGGAGGAGCGCGTTTCCGGCTACCGTAAGGCGATGCAGGACGCGGGCGTCTCCGATGCGAATGTGGTCTATGGAGGCCTGAGCATCGAGAGCTGCCGCAGCGCCATCGAGCAGGAACTCCGAAGGGCCGGCCGGCCGACTGCGGTCTTCGCGTCGGCCTATGTCGCGACCTTGGGCGCCGCAAAGGCGATCAGGGCGCTGGACCTCGCATTCCCGCAAGACGTGTCTTTGCTCGGCTTCGACGACTCCGACTGGATGACCGTCCTGCGCCCCTATGTCAGCACGATCGAGCAGCCGTTGGACGAGCTCGGCCATGCGTGCTGGGAGCTGCTCCAGCGGCGCATGAAAAAGATGGACGTGCCCCCCGTCCACAGGCGGATCGCCTGCACCTTGCGCGCAAGGGAGTCGACCCGCCGCATCCGGCGAAAATCGAGGCCACGCTCGCGCTCTGAAGTCTGAGCGGACACGAAAACGTCACACATGTGAGTGCGCGACCGCGCGGGCTGACCGCTCCCCGAGGAGAACCCACCTCTAGCCCATGGCGTGGCGTATGGTTCTCGACAGCCGCATGAGGAAAGCCGGCCGTGAAGATGAGACGAGCTTCCACGAAAGTACCGCCTGCGCCATGCGCGGCGGCAGAAGCCCAACGGAGACGAACCAGGCTGCCAGCATCGCACGGCGGCGCAGCGAGACATTCATACGCATACTGGCGACCGCACCGGCGGCGGCGAGGCCGAGCCTCGAATCCGCGGCCACCGGGTGGCGCCCGCTGTCCACGCAGAGCGACGCGATGCGCTCCTCCAGATGCACCGGGTCGCGCAGGTTCGCCTTCGGCGAAATCGACAATCCGACTTGGGAGGCCTGTTCCGTAAGCGCCTGCAGCCGGTGAAAATCATGTTCCACCCGCCAGCGCGCCCTCTGTCCGAGTTTCTCGGCAAAGACCGAATGATTGCCCCCATGTATCCGATAGGCACCGAGGCAGGCATCGAGCGACGTCACCTTTCCGTAAAGCGGTGCAAGCGTGACGAGGTAGCCGTCGGCGCCCTGCCGGAACTCGACTTCCGGAACAGGCATTATGACATCCAAGGCCTTGCGCGCGAAAGCCAATCCGCTGGTGACCGTCGTCTGATAACGGGCGCGGCGCGCCAGTTGCGGCGTGACGTCACCGGAGTCGAACGGAACCTCGAGCGGCGGGAAGATGTCCTTCACGCGCTGCCCCTCGTCTACCAGGTGCAGCCGGAACTGCATTTGGGCCGTGTCGTCATCCCAGCGCGCCAGCAGTTCGGATACCGCCGTCGGATAGAGGAAGTCGTCGGCGTCGAGAAAAAAAACGATCTCCCCTCGACTTTCGGCGAAGCCGGTGTTGAACGCGGCCGCGTGACCGCCATTCGCCTTCCTCAGACAGGCTTTGATCCGCGCTCCGTAGGATGAGATTACATCTGCGGACCCGTCGGTCGACGCGTCGTCGACGACGATGACCTCGACATTCGCATGGTTCTGACTGAGCGCGCTGTCGATCGCACGGTTTAGAAACCGGGCATAATTGTAATTCGCTATGATGATGGAGACGGGAAGACGGTCTCGGATGGAATGCATCGCGGTGAACCTCGCTGTTCGGCTTTGGTCGCGGCGAACCTTCTCATGCAGGTCCTTGGGATGATGCCCGCCCCAAGCGCAGACTACCGCGGCAAAGAACAATCGGCGCAGTTGGCGCCAGGGCGGGCGGCGAAGATCGTGCTCGATCCCTCGTGAGCCTCCCCAGTTTTATGGCATTTGAGTGACCGCCGCAGCGGCGTGACGCCGGTCTGCAGCCTTGCCGTGCCGATGACCTACAGCGCCGTGTGTCTTATCAGACGCACAATGGTCGCTGTAGCACTTTGATCTGCTGCATGTTTTTGTCCTTCAATCGGATCCGATTAAAGGAACATGCAATAGGCGATGCCCGGGTAGGCGGCAGGGCGACCTCGGTTGACGCGCCTCTGGCGGCTGGTATACCAGTTTTGCAGCCGATCGACGCAGGGAGGAAGCCGCGTGAATGCCAAACACCGCAACCAAGTGAGGGTGGTTACCATGGCGCAGACTGCCACAGCGCGTGGCGCAAAGACGGCGCCGTCTGCAGAAATTGAACAAGCGGATACCGAAAAAGGGCGGGCCTTCTGATGCGCCTTTCGCAAGAGACGCTCGACCGCCTGCCCGCCTCCGTCAAAAGCCCCGCATACGACCTCGGAGCTGTTGCCGTCGGCATCGTCCATCTCGGCATCGGCGCCTTTCATCGCGCGCATCAGGCCGCCTTGACCGATGCCCTGCTTGCAGAAGACCCCTCCTGGGGCATCTGCGGCGTATCGCTGCGCAGCCCGGACACGCGCGATGCTCTTCGGCCGCAGGACGGGCTTTATACGCTCGCCGTAAAGGACGGCGCGGGGACCGACTTCAGCGTGATCGGCAGCGTCGTCGAGCTCTTATGCGCGCCGGAAGACCCGGAGGCCGTCCTTCGCCGCATGGCCGATCCGGCCACGCGCATCGTGTCGTTGACAATCACCGAGAAGGGCTATTGCCATAATCCCGCGACCGGGACGCTCGACGAAAACCACCCGGATATCGCCCACGATCTCGCCAATCCGGCGTGCCCGCGCTCGGCAATCGGTTTCATTGTCGAGGCGATTTCGCGCCGCGTCCGCGCCGGTATCGCGCCGTTCGCGCTGCTGTCCTGCGACAATCTTCCCGGCAACGGCAACGTCCTGAAACGTATCGTCGAGCAGTTCGCGGAGTTGCGCGATCCGGCCCTCGCCGCCTTGGTCCGCAATGTGGCCTCGCCATCGACGATGGTCGACCGCATCGTTCCGGCAACGACGGATGCCGACCGGAGCGCGGTCGCCGAGGCTCTGGGTCTTGAAGATGCCTGGCCGATCATGACCGAACCCTTCCGGCAATGGGTGATAGAGGACGATTTCCCGCTCGGCCGTCCTGCCTGGGAAAAGGCCGGCGCGCTCTTCGTCGATGACGTCTCCGCCTTTGAGTTCATGAAGCTCCGGCTTCTGAACGGAAGCCATTCGACGCTCGCCTATCTCGGCTATCTCGCAGGCGCCGAGACGGTGGCGGATGCGATGGCCCTCCCGGGCATGCAAGCATTGATCGAAGGATTGATGCGTGAAGAGGTCAGCCCCACGCTTCCGGAACTGCCGGGTTTCGACCTTCCGGCCTACCGGTCCGAACTGCTCCTGCGCTTTCGCAATCCGGCGCTTCGTCACCGCACCTGGCAGATCGCCATGGACGGCTCGCAGAAGTTGCCGCAGCGCCTTCTCGGCACGATCCGCGACCGGTTGCAGGCAGGGGCCGGCTATGACCGGCTGGCGCTGGGAGTCGCTGCCTGGATGCGATATGCGCGGGGCCTGGACGAGGCGGACGGGACCATCGACGTTCGCGATCCGCATGCAGGCCGCATCGCCGAACTCGCCCGGGGACTTGACGAGCCGGATCGCATCGTCGATGCCCTTTTGACGATGGCGGACGTCTTCGGCACGGATCTTCCGGCCAGCGCTCCCTTCCGCTCCGCGCTCATCAAGGCGCTGGCGGGTCTCCTGCAGCATGGATCTGCGGCAACGCTCAGAAGCTACGCCTGAAACCCGCCTTGCAGCCGGTGGTCCACTAAGCGACGAGGGAAACCGATGTTCGACCTCAACGGCAAAACTGCTCTGGTTACCGGCGGCGGACGTGGGCTCGGCCTTGAGATTGCCAAGGCGCTTGCCAGGGCCGGCGCCTGGACCGTGATCAACGGCCGCAATCGCCAAAACCTTGAAGAGGCGCGCGCGCGGCTGGCACGCGATGGCATCGAGACCGGCATCGCACCCGGCGACATAACCCGCGATGCAGATGCGATTGTTGCCGCAGCGGTCGAGAAGACAGGCGGGCTCGACATTCTGCTTCATGCGGTCGGGGAACGCGACCGCCGTGGCACGGAAGCGATGGAGCCGCACGAATTCGCGGCGCTATTGAACACCGACCTTACCGCGGCCTATGCCATGGCAAGGGCCGCGCTGCCGCATCTCCGGCGTTCGGCCGCCGGACGACTGATATTCGTGACCTCGATTGCCGCCTTCGCGGCGCGGGCCGGTGATCCCGCCTATACGGCGGCGAAGGGCGGCCTCTCGGCGCTAACTCGCTCACTTGCTGTCGAGCTCGGAGCCGACAATCTCACCGTCAACGCGATCGCGCCTGGCTGGTTCGCAACCGAAACCAACGCGCATCTCGCAGCCGACCCGGCACTCACGGCTTTCGTCGACATGCGCATTCCGCTGAAGCGGTGGGGTCGGCCGGAAGAGATCGCGCCTGCCGCCGTGTTCCTTGCCTCGCCCGCTGCGAGTTTCGTCAACGGCATCACGCTCACAGTCGACGGCGGGATGACGGTACAGATGTGAGCGGGTAACGCGGTGGGTGGTCTACTCGGCCTTCCCTTCCTCGTTCCCCCTGAGCAGATGGATCAGCGCCGAGAAATCCTCTGACCCGTGGCCGAGCTTCTCGAAGAGGCTGTAGAGCTGCATCGCCTGCGCGCCCATGGGGGTCGCCGCACCGCTGGCGCTGGCGGCCTGCTGTGAGAGTTTCAGGTCCTTCAGCATCAGGCTTGCGGCGAAACCGGGCTTGTAGCCGCTGTTGGCCGGCGATGTCGGAACCGGCCCCGGCACCGGGCAGTAGGTCGTCAGCGACCAGCACTGGCCGGACGAGGTCGAGGCCACGTCGAAGAGCGCCTGATGCGATAGGCCGAGCCGCTCGGCAAGCACGAAGGCTTCGCAGACCGCCGCCATGGAGACGCCGAGGATCATGTTGTTGCAGATCTTCGCAGCCTGGCCGGCACCGGCATCGCCGCAATGGACGATCTTCTTGCCCATTGCTTCGAGCAGGTGCTTGCCGCGCGAGAAAGCGCCGTCGCTCCCCCCGACCATGAACGTCAATGTAGCGCCCGCCGCCCCGGCGGTGCCGCCGGAAACAGGTGCGTCGAGCGAGGGGCAATTGGCCTTTTCGGCAAGCCCATGCACCTTGCGCGCACTCTCGACATCGATGGTCGAACTGTCGATCAGAAGGGTGCCGGGGTCGACGAAGCCGAGCAGCTCGTCCCAGACGTAAAGAACATGCGCGCTCGCCGGCAGCATGGTGATGACGCACTCCATCTCGCGCACGGCCTGGGCGATCGAACCCGCCACCGAAACCCCGCTCTTGGCGGCGGCGTTGCGCGAGGCTTCCAAAAGGTCGAAGCCGGTGACCGCGTGGCCCGCCTTCACCAGATTGGCAGCCATCGGCCCGCCCATATTGCCAAGTCCGATAAAGGCGATCTTCGTCATAGGCCTCTCCTCTTCAACTTGTGTCTGCCTGATATGATCGATGCGTCGCCGCCTACGCCTGCCCGGCAAAAAGCGGGGCGCCTTCGTTCCTCTGGAAGCGGTCGAGCACCGCCGGGGTCACCTGCGAAAGCCCGACGGACCATTTGGGATTGCGATCCTTGTCGATCACTGCTGCCCTGACACCCTCGTAGAAATCCGGATTGGAAAGCATACCGAGGGTCGCGGCATATTCCCGCTCCAGGCATTCGTCCAGGCTGGCGCTGGCGCGCCCGGCCCGCAGCAAAGCGAGCGTCAGCTTGAGGCTGATCGCCGATCGGGTTTTCAGCAAGTCCAGCGTCTCGCGCGAAAAGTCCGTGCCCTCATTTTCCAGCGCGCCGAGGATTTCCTCAACCGTATCGGAAGCGAAGCAGCGGTCGATGACGGGCTGATGATCGAGCAGCGCCGAAGCCGGCGCCTGGGCCGAGACGGTGCGGATCGCCGCCGAAACATCCTCGGCCTTGGCCGAAGCGGGCAGCGAGGCGAGAATGGCGACGAGTTCATCAATCCTCTCCGAGGGCACGAAGCTGTCGCCAAGCCGCGCATGGATGACCGCCGCCGCCCCGATATCCCGGCCGGTGAGGCCGAGATAGGTACCGAATTCGCCCGGCGCGCGCGGCAGGAGCCAGGTCGCGCCGACATCGGTGAAATAGCCGATCCCCGTTTCCGGCATGGCGAACCGCGTTCTCTCGGTCACGATGCGGTGGCTGCCATGGGAGGAAACGCCGACGCCGCCGCCCATGACGATGCCGTCCATGATCGCGACATAGGGCTTGGAATAGGCGGAAATTCGGCTGTTGACGATGAACTCCTCGCGCCAGAACTGCGCACCTTCCTCAGGCCGTTCGCGGCCGCTTTCGTAGATCATGCGGATGTCGCCGCCGGCGCAGAGGCCCCTTTCACCTTCTCCGGTGACAAGCACTGCGGCAATCGCCGGATCACGCTCGAATTCTGTCAGCGCCGCAGCGATCGCGCGGATCATCGTGCGATTGAGGCTGTTCAGTGCCCGCGGACGGTTGAGCCGCAGTCTGCCGATAGCGCCCTGGCGCTCGACGATGACCTCCGGAAACGTTGCCTGCATCTCCATCGAAAATCCTTCCTATTTCCGTCCCGTGATCGCCCTCGACACGATCAGCCGCATGATTTCGTTTGTGCCTTCGAGTATCTGGTGCACCCGCAGATCCCTGACGATCTTCTCGACGCCGTAGTCGGCGAGATAGCCGTAGCCGCCATGCAATTGCAGTGCGTCATTGGCGACAGCAAAGCAGCGATCCGTGACAAAACGTTTGGCCATGGCGCAAAGCTTCGTGGCCTCCGGGTCCGCCGCATCGAGGGCGGAGGCCGCCCGCCAGAGGAATGTCCGGGCGATTTCCAGATCCGTAGCCATGTCGGCAAGGCGGAACTGCAACGCCTGGAATTCGCCGATCGCCTTGCCGAATGCGCGGCGCCCCTGGACGTAGGCGAGCGCCTTGTGGAAAGCGGATTGCGCGCCGCCGAGCGAGGCGGCGGCGATGTTGAGCCTTCCGCCGTCGAGGCCGGCCATGGCGATCCTGAAGCCCTCGCCCTCGGCCCCCAGGCGATTCTCGACGGGAACGCGAACACTGTCGAGCATCACCGCCCGCGTCGGCTGGGCATGCCAGCCCATCTTCTTCTCATTGGCGCCGAAGGTCAGCCCCGGAGCGTCCTTCTCGACGACGAAGGCGGAGATACCCTTCGGCCCCTCCTCGCCAGTGCGCGCCATGACGATATAGAGCCCGGACACTCCTGCGCCGGAAATGAACTGTTTCTGGCCGGTAAGCAGATAGGCCTCACCCTCGCGCACCGCCTTTGTCTTGAGCGCGGCCGCGTCCGAGCCGGACCCGGGCTCCGTCAGGCAATAACTCGCCAGGACGTCCATGGTGAGAAGCGGCGGAAGCAGGCGCTGGCGCTGCTCGTCCGTGCCGTAGCGGTCGATCATGCCGGCGCACATATTGTGGATCGAAACGAAGGAGGCGATCGCGGGGCAGCCGGTCGCGAGCGCCTCGATGATCATGGCCGCGTCGAGACGGGTAAGACCCGTTCCGCCGACATCGTCGCGCACATAGATGCCGGCCATCCCCAGCGCGGCCGCCGCGCGCAAGGTCTCCACAGGAAAGTGCTTCTGCTGGTCCCAGTCGACGGCGTGGGGCGCGATCTCGTCCCGCGCAAAATCGAACGCCATCGTGCGGATGGCCTCCTGCTCCTCCGACAGGCGAAAATCCATATGCATGTCCTCCCTGACCCGCATAGTGATGGTGTAGCGCCTCGATCACGATGTTTTTAGGTCGTGTCGACCCTAAAAAGATCGCGATCGATTCCAATAAATTAGAGCGGGATGCGGGCGGAAAACCGCACCCACTTTTCCTTATCCCGCTCTAGTTACAACAAACGCCGTACAGGCACAGGCGTAAATTCTCACAGCATCTGTTCAAAAACGAACAGAGAGGGAGGTCAGCTCTCACTCAGACGATACGGCAGAGCGCCGCGCATGTCATGGTCGACGATCAGCTTGCGCTTGAGCGGCGGCACCGCGCGGCTCGCGCATCTCGTGCGCTCGCAGATGCGACAGGAAATACCGATCGGATCGTAGGCGGCGCGGTTGCCGAGGTCCATGTCGTCCGCATAGACGAAGGCATCGGCGTAGGAGATTTCACAGCCGAGCGCCAAGGCATAACGGGGATGGGCGGCGCGGTAGCCGCCGCCGCCCTTGGTGATCTGGGTCGCGAGACAGAGATAACGCACGCCGTCCGGCGTCTCCGCGAGCTGGCGGATGATGCGGCCGGGCGTCTCGAAGGCCTGGTGCACGTTCCATAACGGACAGGCCGCGCCGAAACGGGCGAATTGCAGCTTGGCGGCGCTGTGGCGCTTGGTGATGTTGCCGGCGCGGTCGATCCGCGCGAAAAAGATGGGGATGCCCTTCTGCCCGGGCCGCTGCAGCGTCGAAAGCCGGTGACAAACCTGCTCCAGCGAGGCACCGAAGCGGGCTGCAAGGAGTTCCACGTCGTGACGCAATTCGCGCGCGGCCTTGAGGAACGGCTGATAGGGCAGGATCAGCGCACCGGCAAAATAGTTCTGCAGCCCGATTCGACAGATCTCATAGGCCTCCTCGGTGCGGAAGCCGGCGCTCCCCGCCACCCGATCGATCTCCTCGCGGGCGCGTGTCTGGGCGATCTGCAATGCCAGCTGAAAGTCGCGTGTCGCCGCCGGGGCGTAAGGATTGAGCGTGAGCACGCGGGCGCGCGGATCGAAACGGCGGATCGCCTCGTCGCCGGCTGCCCCGCGCACGACACGTATCCCGTGGCGCTCTTCGAGATAGGCCGCAAGGGCCGCATGGTTGTCGCCATCGCCAAGGCCCAGCTCGTCGGCCAAAGTCTCGGCAAGCGTATCGATTTCGTGGATGTAATTGTCGACGAAGTGGAAGAAGTCCCGAACCTCTTCATAAGGCGTCGTCTCGACGAAAGAAGCGCCGCGGCCGATCGTATCGTCGATGCTGGCGAGCTGCTCGCTGTTCGCCGATAGGCCTGGTGGCAGGAGATCAGCGCATGGGCAAGACCCGGCGCATTCTGGACAACGAGCTTCAGCTCCTGCAGGCTCGGCGAATAGGTCTCGAACAGGGGATCGCTCAGCGCCTCCGATAGCGCTGAGAGAAGCCGGTCGCTCTCGCCCGAGGAAAGTTCGGCGATATCGATCTGGAATTTTTCGGCGAGCGCCAGCAGCACCGACGCCGACACCGGACGCTGGTTGTTCTCGATCTGATTGAGATAGCTCGTGGATATGCCGATCCGCTCGGCGAACTGCGCCTGCGTCAGCCGCTTGCCATCCCTCAGATCCCTGACCTTGCGGCCGATATACAGCTTGCCAATCGCCATGATTCAACTCGTGTTCGCAATTTTGCAATTTGCGCTTCGCAACATTCTATGTTTCACATTTGCACATCATCGGACGTTTTTCCATCAGGCCTTCGGCGCTATTGCGAAGGCCGGAAAGCCTCTGCACTATCGGCAAGACAGGGAGGAGCGCGATGCGCGCGATACTTGAACAGGTGGAAGCCCGGCGGGCCGAGGCAAGGGTCGGCGGCGGCGAACGTCGCATCGCCGCGCAGCACGGCAAAGGCAAGCTGACGGCACGCGAGCGCATCGACGTGCTTCTCGACGAGGGCTCCTTCGAAGAATACGACATGTATGTGACGCATCGTTGCGTCGATTTCGACATGGGTAGCCAGAAGATCGCCGGCGACGGCGTCGTCACCGGCTGGGGCACGATCAACGGCCGACAGGTCTATGTCTTCAGCCAGGACTTCACCGTCCTCGGGGGCTCGCTTTCGGAGACGCATGCGCAGAAGATCTGCAAGATCATGGATATGGCTGCAAGGAACGGTGCGCCGGTCATCGGCCTCAACGATTCCGGCGGCGCCCGCATCCAGGAAGGCGTTTCGTCGCTTGCCGGCTATGCCGAGGTCTTCCGCCGCAATGCAGAGGTCTCGGGCGTCATTCCGCAAATCTCGGTGATCATGGGCCCCTGTGCTGGCGGAGCCGTCTATTCGCCGGCGATGACGGATTTCATCTTCATGGTGCGCGACAGTTCCTACATGTTCGTGACCGGGCCGGACGTCGTGAAGACGGTCACCAATGAGATCGTCACCGCGGAGGAACTCGGCGGTGCCCGCACGCATACGACGAAATCCTCCGTCGCCGACGGTGCCTATGAAAACGACATAGAGGCGCTCGAGCACGTCCGGCTGCTGTTAGACTTCCTGCCGCTCAACAATCGCGAGAAGCCTCCGGTCCGGCCCTTCCATGACGATCCGGGGCGCATCGAGATGCGGCTCGACAGCCTGATCCCGGACAGTGCCGCCAAGCCCTACGACATGAAGGAACTGATCATCGCCATTGCCGACGAGGGCGACTTCTTCGAACTGCAGGCAAGCTTCGCCCGGAACATCATAACGGGCTTCATCCGCATCGAGGGCCAGACGGTCGGCGTCGTGGCCAACCAGCCGTTGGTGCTCGCCGGCTGCCTCGATATCGACTCCTCGCGCAAGGCCGCACGCTTCGTCCGCTTCTGCGACGCGTTCTCCATCCCGATCCTGACGCTTGTCGATGTGCCCGGCTTCCTTCCCGGCACCGCCCAGGAATATGGCGGCGTCATCAAGCACGGCGCCAAGCTGCTTTTCGCCTACAGTCAGGCGACGGTCCCCATGGTGACCCTGATCACCCGCAAGGCCTATGGCGGCGCCTATGACGTCATGGCGTCCAAACACATCGGCGCCGATGTGAATTACGCCTGGCCGACGGCCGAGATCGCCGTGATGGGAGCCAAGGGCGCGACCGAAATCCTCTACCGGTCCGAGCTCGGCGACAAGGAGAAGATCGCCGCGCGGACGAAGGAATACGAGGAGCGCTTCGCCAATCCCTTCGTTGCCGCGGAGCGCGGCTTCATCGACGAGGTGATCATGCCGCATTCCTCCCGCCGTCGCATTGCCCGTGCCTTCGCGTCTCTGCGCAGCAAGCAACTGGAGACCCGGTGGCGCAAGCACGACACGATCCCGCTTTGACGGGAGAACCCCATGGAAAACATGTTCAAGAAAATCCTCATTGCCAATCGTGGTGAAATCGCCTGCCGCGTCATCCGCACAGCGAAGTCTCTCGACATCCCGACCGTCGCCGTCTACTCGGATGCGGACCGCGACGCGATGCATGTGCGCATGGCGGACGAGGCCGTTCCTATCGGCCCCTCACCCTCAAACCAGTCCTATATCGTCATAGACAGGATTCTTGAGGCAATCCGCAAGACCGGCGCCGATGCGGTGCATCCTGGCTACGGCTTCCTTTCTGAAAATTCCGCCTTCGCCGAGGCTCTGGAGAAAGAGGGCGTAACCTTCATCGGTCCGCCAGTCAGGGCCATCGAAGCGATGGGCGACAAGATCACCTCGAAGAAGCTTGCCGCCGAAGCAGGCGTTTCCACCGTTCCCGGCCATATGGGGCTGATCGGGGATGCGGACGAGGCCGCACGCATCGCCGCTTCGATCGGCTTTCCGGTGATGATAAAGGCGTCTGCCGGCGGCGGCGGCAAGGGCATGCGGATCGCCTGGACCGAGGACGAGGCACGCGAGGGCTTTCAGTCATCGAAGAACGAGGCGAAGAGTTCCTTCGGCGACGACCGCATCTTCATCGAGAAATTCGTGACCGAGCCCCGCCACATCGAGATCCAGGTGCTCGGCGACAAGCATGGCAACATCGTCTATCTGGGCGAGCGCGAATGCTCGATCCAGCGGCGGAACCAGAAGGTTATCGAGGAGGCGCCCTCGCCCTTCCTCGACGAGAAGACGCGCCGCGCCATGGGCGAGCAGGCGGTGGCGCTGGCAAAGGCCGTCGCCTATTTTTCGGCCGGCACGGTCGAGTTCATCGTCGACGCCCGCGGAAACTTCTATTTTCTCGAGATGAATACCCGGCTGCAGGTCGAGCATCCGGTGACGGAACTCGTCACCGGCCTCGATCTCGTCGAGCAGATGATCCGCGTCGCGGCGGGGGAGAAACTCGCCTTTGCACAGAAGGATGTGAAGCTCGACGGATGGGCGATCGAAAGCCGGCTCTATGCGGAAGACCCCTACCGCAATTTTCTTCCTTCGATCGGCCGGCTGAGCCGCTACCGCCCGCCGGAGGAAGGCCCGCGGGCGGACGGTACCGTCATTCGCAACGATACCGGCGTCTTGGAAGGCGGCGAGATCTCGATGTATTACGATCCGATGATCGCCAAGCTTTGCACCTGGGGTCCGGACCGGGCGACCGCCGTCCGGGCGATGGCGGATGCGCTCGACGCGTTCGAGATCGAAGGCGTCGGCCACAACCTGCCCTTCCTTGCAGCCGTCATGCAGCAGGATCGTTTCCGCGAGGGACGGCTGACCACGGCCTATATCGCCGAGGAGTTTGCCGGCGGTTTTCAGGGCGTGGTGCCGGACGACACAGCGGCGCGCAAACTCGCCGCCATCGCGGTGAGCGTCAATCAGACGCTGCAGGAGCGCGCCAGCCGCATCTCGGGCACCATCGGCAACCATCGCCGGGTCATCGGTCACGAATGGGTGGCAAGCCTCGACGGGCACGAAATTCAGGTCACATGCGAAGCTTCCGCCGACGGCACCTATGTACGCTTTGCCGACGGGACATCTGTCTCCGTCGCAACTGACTGGACCCCCGGTCGCACCCGTGCCGCTTTCAACATAGAAAATCAGCCGATGAGCGTGAAGGTCGAGCTTGCCGGCACCGGAATAAGGCTGCGCTGGCGCGGGATCGACGTCGTTGCACGGGTCAGAAGCCCACACATTGCCGAACTCGCCCGGCTGATGCCGAAGAAGCTGCCGCCGGACACGTCGAAGATGCTGCTCTGCCCGATGCCGGGGGTGGTGACGTCGATCACGGTGAAGGCCGGGGAGACAGTGGAGGCCGGACAGGCGATCGCCGTCGTCGAGGCAATGAAGATGGAGAATATATTGAGGGCGGAAAGACGCTCGATCGTGAAGCGCGTGGCGATCGAAGCCGGGGCGAGCCTGGCCGTGGACGAGTTGATCATGGAGTTCGAGTGATGGAAGCGGTGCCGACGTGGGTGTCTCTTACCGCTGCCGACTACGCTTCGATGGAGCAAGCCAATGCCCGATAAAACCATCAAGGATTGGGAAGCCCTCGCCGAGAAAGAACTCAAGGCCGGCCCCGAGAGCCTCACCTGGCACACGCCTGAGGGTATCGACGTCAAGCCCCTCTATACGAGCGATGACACCTCAGGCATGGGCGATCTCAACTCGCTCCCCGGTTTCGAACCTTTCCTGCGCGGTCCGCGCGCCACAATGTATGCCGGCCGGCCCTGGACGATCCGGCAATATGCCGGTTTCTCGACGGCTGAAGCCTCGAACGCCTTCTACCGCCGCAACCTTGCTGCCGGACAACAGGGTGTCTCCGTCGCCTTCGACCTCGCCACGCACCGCGGCTACGACAGCGACCATCCCCGCGTCGAGGGCGACGTCGGCAAGGCGGGTGTCGCGATCGACTCGGTGGAAGACATGAAGATCCTGTTCGACGGGATCCCGCTCGACAGGATCTCCGTCTCGATGACCATGAATGGCGCCGTGATCCCGATCCTCGCCTCCTTCATCGTCGCCGGCGAGGAACAGGGTGTCAGCCGCGACAAGCTCTCCGGGACGATCCAGAACGACATTCTCAAAGAGTTCATGGTCCGCAACACCTATATCTATCCGCCGGAACCCTCGATGCGGATCGTCGCCGACATCATCGAATACACGGCCAAGGAGATGCCGAAGTTCAATTCGATCTCGATCTCCGGCTATCACATGCAGGAGGCCGGGGCGACGCTCGTGCAGGAGCTAGCCTTTACTCTTGCCGACGGGCGCGAATATGTGCGCGCGGCGCTCGCCAAGGGCCTCAATGTCGACGATTTTGCCGGCCGGCTCTCCTTCTTTTTCGCGATCGGCATGAACTTCTTCATGGAGGCGGCGAAGCTGCGCGCCGCTCGGCTCCTCTGGACACGGATCATGAAGGAGTTCAAACCCGAGAAGGCGTCTTCGCTGATGCTGCGGACGCACTGCCAGACGTCGGGCGTATCGCTCCAGGAACAGGATCCTTACAACAACATCATCCGCACCGCTTTCGAAGCGATGTCGGCAGTGCTCGGCGGTACGCAATCGCTTCACACCAATTCCTTCGACGAAGCGATGGCACTTCCCACGGATTTCTCCGCCCGCATCGCGCGCAACACGCAGCTCATCCTGCAGCACGAAACCGGAGTGACCAGGGTCGTCGATCCGCTTGCCGGCTCCTATTACGTCGAGAGCCTGACCAACGAACTTGCTGAAAAAGCCTGGGCGCTCATCGAGGAGGTGGAGGCATTGGGCGGCATGACGAAAGCGGTCAATGCCGGCCTGCCGAAGCGGCTGATCGAGGAGGCAGCGACCCGGCGTCAGGCGGCCGTCGACCGCGGCGAGGAGGTCATCGTCGGGGTTAACAGGTACCGGCTCGAGAACGAGCAGCCGATCGACATTCTCGAGATCGACAACGCCGCAGTCCGGACGGCACAGATCAAGCGGATCGAGGAGATCAGGCGCCGCCGCAACTCACAGAAGATGAAGGAAGCGCTAAACGCGCTGGCCGATGTGGCGCGCAGCGGCAAGGGCAATCTGCTTGCCGCCGCGGTCGAGGCTGCGCGGGCACGCGCCACCGTCGGCGAAATCACCGACGCCATGCGCGAGGCTTTCGGCGATTACACCGCCGTCCCGGAAGTCGTCACCGATATTTACGGCCGGGCCTTCGAGGGCGACCCCGAGCTCGGCGTGCTGGCCGGGCGGCTCGGCGAGGTGACGAAGCGGCTGGGGCACAAGCCCAAAATCATGGTCGCCAAGCTCGGGCAGGACGGGCATGACCGCGGGGCCAAGGTGATCGCCTCCGCCTTTGGTGACATCGGTTTCGACGTCGTCGCAGGCCCGCTGTTCCAGACGCCGGAGGAGGCGGCCGAACTGGCGCTCGCCGAGGAGGTCACCGTTCTCGGGGTTTCATCGCTTGCCGCGGGCCACAAGACGCTGATGCCGCAACTCGCCGAGGCACTGAAGGAGCGCGGCCGCGAGGACATCATCCTGGTCTGCGGCGGCGTCATTCCCCGGCAGGATTACGCGTATCTTATGGAAAACGGCGTTTCAGCGGTCTTCGGCCCCGGCACCCACGTGCTCGACGCCGCGCGCGCTATTCTGGATCTGATCGAAGGCAAGCGGCGAAACCTGTAATCCGTTCAGGTCTCAATCTTGAGCTTCATCCGGTCGGCGGCGAAGCGCGTGCGCGCGTATTCAACGGGCCGGCCCGAGAGATCCGCATTGACGGATTGCGCCTCCATGACGATCGCGCCGGGCGAAAGCTTCAGCAGAACGAGTTCCTGCGCATCTGCATGACGCGCCACGATCTCGGTCGAGACGCGGACATAATCTGCGAGGCCATGCGCGGCAAAGGCCTTGGTCACGGAACCTAGCCGCGCATACTCCTCCGCCATATCAGGGAAGCGCTCGGCAGGGTAATAGCTGACAGCCGTGGAGAGCGGTCGGCCGTCACCACTGCTGACGGTACTGAGTTCAATGAGAGGGGCGCCGGCGGCAAGGCCGAGTGCTTCGGCAATGTCGCCGCTCGCCGGCACCTGCATGTGTTCAAGGAGTTCCGTTCCGATCTCCCTGACCTGCCGGCCGAGCCCCTGGGAGAAGCGGGTTCGCCTGGAGATCGGATAGCTGACGCGCTCCTTGCGCTCTATCATCGTACCGCGGCCCTGCACGGCGCGCACCAGCCCCTCTTCGGAGAGTGCGGCAAGCGCGCTGCGCACAGTGTGCCGGTTGACGCCGAATTGGGCGGCAAGGGTCGTCTCCGGCGGAACCATGCCCGTCGCCTCATAGTCGCCATTGCTTATCGCCAGCCGGATTCGGTCGGCGATCTGGCGCCACAGCGCCACCCCCGTCTGTCTTTCAACAGTCTTCATCACGATCGTCTTCGCCCCGGTTTCTGCGCAAATGTCACAAGCCTGTCATTTGCGAACGCTATGGAAAGCTATAAGATGTATAGTTGTCTAGATCAATAGACATTTTGGAGTGCGAAGATGGAAGCAGTCACGACTGAAGCAGCGAGGACGGGCGAGGACGCGCAGATCATCGCCCGGCGCCGCGAGAGTATGCGGCTTCTGGCGCGGGCGACGCTCGGTGAGCTTTCCGCTGCCTGGGGGGCAATCGGCTCGAAACCGGAGGTCGCGCCGGTGCGTGGTCCCGAGACGGGGCTCGTGATGGTGCGCGGACGGATGGGCGGTGGCGGCGCTCCCTTCAATCTCGGCGAGGCCACCGTTTCCCGCGCCACCGTCCGGCTCGCCACCGGCGAAGTCGGCCACGGACAGTTGCTCGGAACCGACAAGGAACGCGCCCGTTTTGCGGCAATTTTCGACGCTCTCTTCCAGAACGACGCATATCGCGCCGGCGTCGAGGCGCTCCACGAGAAGATTGCTGCACGCCTGGATGCGGAAGACCGTCGCAAGGCCGAGGAAACGGCCGCGACCCGTGTCGATTTCTTCACCATGGTCCGCGGAGAAGATTGATGAGCACCCAATCGCAAATCTATGGCGGCGCCTTCGCCGAACCGGTCTTCGAAGCCCAGGCCGTGTTCCGGACTCTCATGGACTGCTTCGCACGCCCGGGCACCATCGGCCGCCTCTCCACAGCGGCCTCCCCGCCCCCGCCTCTCGGAGAGGCCAGCGGAGCCGTCGCGCTGACACTCTGCGACCATGACACCCCGGTCTGGCTATCGCCGGCGCTCTCCAAATCCGCAGCGCCGAAGTGGATCGCCTTCCACACCGGCGCCGCGGTGACCGACACGAAGAACGAGGCCCGCTTCGCCTTCTTCGAGAAGGGCGCTGCCGTGCCTGGCTTCGACCAGTTCGGCCTCGGCTCGCAGGAATATCCCGACCGTTCCACCACCCTTGTCGTCGAGGTGGAAGCGCTCGAAGGCGGACAGCCGCTCATCGGCAGGGGACCGGGAATCAAGAACGGGATCGTCATCGCACCGAAGGGCTTGCCCGACGTGTTCCTTGATCTCTGGACGGCCAACCGGGCGATCTTTCCGCGCGGCATAGATCTCGTAGTGACGTCAGGTGAGACCGTGCTCTGCCTGCCGCGCACCACGAAACTCGAGCGGGAGTAAGCGCATGTATGTAGCCGTCAAGGGCGGGGAAGCCGCCATTGCCAATGCTCACCGCCTGCTCGCCGACCGCCGGCGCGGCGACCGGTCGCTGCCCTCGATAACCATCGAGCAGGTCGTCGAGCAGCTCGGCCTCGCCGTGGACCGCGTTATGGCGGAGGCCTCGCTCTACGACCGCGCGCTTGCGGCGCTTGCCGTGCGGCAGGCACGCGGCGACATGATCGAAGCGATCTTCATTCTGCGCGCCTACCGCACCACCCTGCCCCGCTTCGGCTATTCCGAACCGGTCGATACAGCCAGGATGAAGGTCGAGCGACGCGTCTCGGCAACCTACAAGGACCTGCCCGGAGGCCAGCTTCTCGGCCCGACCTTCGATTATACGCACCGTCTTCTGGACCCATCGCTGATCGGCGAAGACGCGGTCGATGAGCCGGCACTCAAAGAGCCCGGCGAACATGTCATGCGCGTCTCCGACATTCTAGACGGCGAAGGCCTGATCGAGGGCGACGGCCAGATGCCCGAAGGGCACGTGATGGGCGATCTCACGCGCGAGCCGATGGAGTTTCCGATGGCGCGCGATCTGCGCCTGCAGGCGCTCGCCCGCGGTGACGAGGGCTTCCTGCTGGCGCTCGCCTACTCCACTCAACGCGGCTATGGCCGCACGCATCCTTTCGTCGGCGAAGTCCGGATCGGCGAGGTCGAGGTCGAGCTGGAACTGCCGGAGCTGGGCTTTGCCGTATCGCTCGGAACCGTTCGGGTCACCGAATGCCAGATGGTCAACCAGTTCAAGGGCTCGGCCAAACAGCCGCCGCAGTTCACCCGCGGCTACGGGCTCGTCTTCGGCCAGAGCGAGCGCAAGGCGATGTCCATGTCGCTGGTCGACCGGTCCCTCCGGACAGACGAATTCGACGAGGACATCGTCGCTCCCGCCCAGGATCAGGAATTCGTCATCTCGCATGCGGATAACGTCCAGGCGACCGGCTTCGTCGAGCATCTGAAGCTGCCGCACTACGTCGACTTCCAGGCCGAGCTCGACCTGGTCAGGCGCATGCGCCGGGAATACGAACCCGCCCAGCCCGGCGGCAAGAACGTCATGAAGGAGGCCGCCGAATGAACGACCTCGCCAACTATAATTTCGCTTATCTGGACGAGCAGACGAAGCGCATGATCAGACGTGCGATCCTGAAGGCGATCGCAATCCCCGGGTATCAGGTGCCCTTCGCCTCGCGCGAAATGCCCATGCCCTATGGCTGGGGCACGGGCGGCGTGCAGGTGACCGCTTCGATCCTCGGGCCCAGTGACGTGCTGAAGGTCATCGACCAGGGCGCGGACGACACGACCAATGCGGTCTCGATCCGTGCCTTTTTCCAGAAGGTCGCCAATGTCGCCGTCACCACGAGGACGGCGGATGCGACCATCATTCAGACGCGCCACCGCATTCCCGAGGAGAAACTGGGAGAGGGTCAAACACTCGTCTACCAGGTACCTATCCCGGAACCCCTTCGCTTCCTCGAACCGCGCGAAACCGAGACGCGCAAGATGCATGCACTCGAAGAATACGGGCTGATGCATGTGAAGCTCTATGAAGACATCGCCCGAAACGGCCACATCGCCACCACCTACGCCTATCCGGTTAAGGTCGAGGGCCGCTATGTCATGGATCCGTCGCCGACGCCGAAATTCGACAATCCGAAGATGCATATGTCGGAAGCCCTCCAGCTCTTCGGCGCCGGCCGGGAGAAACGCATCTATGCGGTGCCACCCTACACCGAAGTCGTCAGCCTCGACTTCGAGGATCACCCCTTCGAGGTGCAGAAGTTCGACAGGCCCTGCGCCCTTTGCGGCGCCGAGAACGTCTATCTCGACGAAGTGGTGCTCGACGACAAGGGCGGGCGAATGTTCGTCTGCTCCGATACAGATCATTGCGAAGACCGGCGCGCGCACGGCCATGCCGGTGCCATGCTTGCGCCCGCCGCCAAGGAAAGTCAGGAGGCTGCAGAATGAGCGCCGTGCCGCTTCTGAAAGTCAGTGACGTCTCGAAATTCTATGGAAGCCGCATCGGCTGCCGCAACGTCTCCTTCGAACTTTATCCGGGCGAAGTGCTCGCCATCGTCGGAGAATCCGGTTCCGGCAAGACCACCCTGCTTTCCTGCCTCTCGACCCGGCTGATGCCCACCTCCGGCGTCGTCGAGTACCACATGCGCGATGGCCAGTATCGGGACCTCGCGCGCATGAGCGAGGCGGAGCGCCGCTTCCTCATGCGCACCGACTGGGGTTTCGTCCACCAGAACCCCGCCGATGGCTTGAGGATGACGGTTTCTGCCGGCGCCAATGTCGGCGAGCGGCTGATGGCGGTCGGCGACCGACACTACGGCAATATCCGCGCGGCGGCCGGCGACTGGCTGAGGCGCGTGGAAATCGAAGAGGACCGGATCGACGACCAGCCGCGCGCCTTCTCCGGCGGCATGCGCCAGCGCCTGCAGATCGCCCGTAATCTGGTCACCTCTCCCCGCCTCGTCTTCATGGACGAGCCGACCGGCGGTCTCGACGTCTCCGTACAGGCGCGTCTGCTCGACCTGGTTCGCGGGCTCGTCCACGATCTCGGCCTGGCGGCGGTGATCGTCACCCATGATCTCGCCGTGGCGCGGCTCCTTTCGCACCGGATGATGGTGATGAAGGACGGCGCCGTCATCGAGCAGGGTCTGACCGACCGGGTGCTCGACGATCCGCGAGAGCCCTACACGCAGCTCCTCGTTTCCTCGATTTTGCAGGTCTGACGCATGATCGCGAAAAGTGAACCCTGGTTTCCGGTCAAGATCATGCGCAAAGGGAAATAACCATGGCTACTCCGCTCGTTGTCTCAGAAGTCGCGAAAAGCTTCACCATGCACTTGCGCGACGGCGTCCGCCTGCCGGTGGTCGCGAATGTTTCCTTCTCGGTGAGGGCCGGCGAATGCGTCGTACTCGGCGGCCCCTCCGGCGTCGGCAAGAGCTCGATCCTCAAGATGCTCTACGGAAATTACGGCGTCGACGAAGGCCAGATCCTGGTCGAACATGACGGCCGGCTGGTCAATCTCGCAACGGCCGAGCCGCGTACCGTGCTCGAGGTGCGCCGCGCGACGCTCGGCTATGTCAGCCAGTTCCTACGCGTCGTGCCCCGCGTCTGCGCCCTCGATATCGTCGCCGAGCCCCTGCAGGCGCGCGGTGTCACGGCCGGCGACGCGCGGGAACGCGCGGCCGAACTGCTTTCGAAGCTCAACCTGCCGAAGGAACTCTGGTCGCTGCCGCCGGCCACCTTCTCGGGCGGTGAGCAGCAGCGCGTCAACATCGCCCGCGGCTTCATCACCGATCACAAGATCCTTCTTCTCGACGAACCGACCGCCTCCCTCGATGCGAAGAACCGCGCCGTGGTGGTGGAGATGATCGCCGCGAAAAAGTCGGCGGGAACGGCGCTGATCGGCATTTTCCACGACGAGGAAGTGCGCGAGGCAGTTGCCGACCGCATCATCGACGTCTCGGAATTCTCGCCGAGGAGATACGCCGCATGAGCGAGAAACTCGGCCTCGAACCCTGCATCCATCCGACTGCGAGCGTCGTGAATTCGACGCTTGGCCGCTTCACCGAAATCCGGGAACGCTCGCGACTCGACGAGGTCGAGTTCGCAGACTACTCCTACATCATGCAGGACGGCTCGATCTGGTGCGCGACGGTCGGCAAATTCGTCAACATCGCCGCCGCCGTGCGCATCAACGCCACCAACCACCCGACCTGGCGAGCGACGCTGCATCATTTCACCTATCGCGCGCCGATGTACTGGGAGGATGCGGAGCCCGATCACGATCTGTTCGCCTGGCGGCGGCAGAACCGGGTGACAATCGGCCATGACGTCTGGATCGGCCACGGAGCGACCATTCTGCCGGGAGTGAAGGTCGGCAATGGAGCCGTGATCGGCGCCGGCGCCGTCGTCTCCAAGGACGTGGCGCCCTACACGATCGTCGGCGGGGTCCCGGCGAAACTCATCCGCGACCGCTTCACGGCCAGAGTCGGCGAAGCCATGGACCGGCTCGCCTGGTGGGATTGGGACCATGCCAAGCTGCGCCATGCGCTGGACGATTTCCGGGAGCTGACTGCGGAGGAGTTCTTGGTGCGGTATAGTTAGGCGCCTTGCGTGTGAGGCACACTATCCCGTCGCCGCAAGTTATCAACCGGCCGCAGCTTCCTTCAAAAACGCGCCTGCAACCCGTGCCACCAGCGCCAGCGAAACTGCGCCGGCGTCCGGATGGCCGATGCTCTTCTCGGCCAGCGGCCGCGCGCGGCCGAGTTTCGGGGTCAGCGCCGAGGTCGCATCCGCTGCCTCCTGCGCGGCTGTTGCCGCCGCGTTCCAGGCTTCTACGAGCGGCCTTCCGGCAGCGGATTCCCTTTCCAGCGTCTCGACGAAGGGCACCAGCGCGTCAACCAGCGTCTTGTCGCCCACACGCGCGCGGCCAAGGCGCGTCACGCCCTCGAGCGCAAGGCGGGAGCCCTCCACGGTCGCCGCGTCGCTCGCCTTGTCCTCATCGCTGAATGCAATGCTCCAGGAGCGGAGCGCCAGCCCCCATATCGCACCCGACGTGCCGCCGGCGCGATCGGCCCAGGCGTCGCCCGCGGCAGCCAGAACGCTTGCAGCACCCGCGCCCGCCGCGACTGCCGTCTGTGCTGCGTCGGATGCGGCAGCCGAGCCGCGGCGCATCCCCTGACCGTGATCGCCGTCTCCCGCAAAAGCGTCGATACGGCCGAGTTCCTCTTCCGCCTCCTTCAGCGCATCGGCTATATTGCCGATCAGCCGGGCGATGCACTTGCCGCTTGCCTTCGAGGCTTCCGAAGCGGGCGCGAAAGATTGTGGACCGTCTGCGTCCGCGATCTCATCGGTCGCCGGCTCGGCGGCAATGATCACGCCCTTGCGCAGCACCGGTGCATCCGCGGGCGCACGCCAGAGCGCCTCCAGCTCTTCATTCAGCCAGAGAAGGGTGAGCGAGCAGCCCTGCATGTCGAGGCTGGTGACGAATTCCCCGCATTCGGGGTCGACCACCTCAACACACGCCTCCGCCAGTTCTTTTGCGACCGCCGTCCACAGCACGAAGAGTTCTTCATATTTGGTCGAGCCGAGCCCGTTCAGCACGGCGGCCGCCTTGCTGGCGCCTGCGGGACGTTCGGCGAGAAGCTTGCCGGTGAGGAGCTTTGCGAGATCGCTTGCCGTCGCAATCGGCTCCTCGCTGACACCCGGCTCCCCATGGATGCCGAGGCCCAGCGCCATCTGGCCATCAGGGACCGTGAAGAGCGGCCCGGCGGCGCCCGGAAGCGTGCAGCCGCCGAAGGCGACACCGAAGGAAAAGGTGCGATCATTGGCGTAGCGCGCGAGCCGTTCCACTTCGTCGAGCGATTTGCCGGCTTCCGCTGCCGCGCCGGCGATCTTGAAGACGACGAGGTCGCCGGCAATCCCGCGGCGTTTGGCCGAGCTGTCCACGGGTGCGCTCGCCACGTCGTCCGTCACCGGCAGGATGCGCACGTCGATGCCTTCGGAGCGAAGCCGCTCGGCCGCCACCCCGAAATTTAGAACGTCGCCGGCATAATTGCCGAAGCCGAGAAGTACGCCGCCGCCCTGGTCGGCATGGCGGCAGACGCGAGCTACGGCGGCCGTCGAGGGCGAGGCAAAGACATCGCCTGCCACCGCCGCGTCGGCCAACCCCGGACCGACATATCCGGCGAAGGCCGGATAGTGCCCCGAGCCGCCGCCGACGACGACGGCGACCTTGCCCTTCGGCACCTTGGTCGAGCGCACGACGCCGCCCTTCACCAGGCGGACGTTGCGCTGATAGATCGCCGCGAAACCCGCGAGCGCGGTCGTCGCGAAATCCTCCGGAGCGTCAAAGATCGTGGTCATCGCTGCAATGTCCCCTTCAATGTCCTTCTTGGCGAGGCAGTATGCGCCTCAGATAATCGCGGTTGGCGGCGCTGACGGAGAGTCCGTCTCCCCCGTAATGCTCGCAGAGGAAGGGGCTGTCGAAGCCATGCGCCAGCGCCATTCTGATCGCCGCCCGATAGTTGATGAGACCGAATTCGAGCGGAGCCGGATGGGTGATGATGACGCCCGATGCCGGATCTTCCGTGCGGTTGTAATTCTTGACGTGCCAGTATTTGGCGAAAGGCGCAACCTTTGCCATCATTTCCTGCCAATGTTCCACGGGCCGGTGCAGGCGAATGAGATTTCCGAGATCGGCATTGATGCCGACATTGGCCAGGCCGACCTCCTCGACGAAGCGAACGGAACTGTCGGCCGTGCCCAGATAGGTGTCCTCATACATCTCCAGCGAGACTTCGACGCCGAGTTCTTCGGCATGGCGTCCGAGTTCGCGAACGCGCGAGACCGCCAACTGCCAGGTCCCCGCATCGTCGGGGTTCTTCACCCCGTCGACCGTCCAGAACCAGAGCACCTTCTTCTGCGCCTCCGTCAGCGGGCCGAAGAAGCCGAAGGACACGGAGCCGGCACCTACGGCGGCGGCCGCCTCGATGACCCGGTGTCCATAGGCAAGATATTCCGCGCCATGTTCCGGGTCTATGAGGCTGCGCCGAGAGGTGGAGATCGCCGTGATATTGAGGCCAAGAGACCGTGAAAGCTTAACGAACTGGTCAAGCCGTTCCGCCGAAAGGTCCGCCAGCCGTATCCAGCTGTCGGTCGGGTCCAGTTCGGTGAAGCCGGCATCGACGACGTCGGCGAGCGTCGCCGCCCACTCCTCCACCGACTGGTCCTGCACCGATCGGCCATCTGGCAAAAGGTTGGGGTACTGGATCATAGCGGCCGCAATCGGCCAGTTATCACGGTTCCATTTGCGCGGCGCCATGGCGAACTCCTTCAGATTGGATTTACGTATCGTCGCAGGCCGCGTCAGCCTGCCGGACTGCCGTCACCGCCGGGCGCCACCACCTCGTTCTTGCGTTTTCGCACGCTGCCGATCAGCAAGAAGGCGAGCGGCGAAAGAAGCAGCGCAAGGGCAACCGCCATCAGGGCGGAGACAAGGCCATTCGACCAGAAGATGTTCAGGCTGCCGCCCGACATCAGCATCGACTGGCGGAAGGCGTCTTCTGCCTTGTCACCGAGCACCATGGCGAGGACCAGCGGCGCCAGCGGATAGTCGAGCTTTTTGAAGACGTAGCCGAGAAGACCGAAGCCGATCACCATGAAGATGTCCGAAACGGAGTTTGCGACCTGGTAAGCTCCTGAGAAGATGACCGCGACGATGATCGGTCCGATGATGGAGAACGGCACACGCAGGATGGAGGCGTAAAGCGGCACCGTCGCGATCACGAGAAAGACAGCGACGACATTGCCGAGATACATGGAGGCGATCAGGCCCCAGACGAAGTCGGGGCGATCGGTGAAGAGCATCGGACCGGGCGTCAGGCCCCAGATCATCAACCCGCCCATCATCACCGCGGCGGTGGCGGAACCCGGGACGCCGAGCGCCAGCATCGGCAGCAGGGCCGAAGTGCCGGCGGAATGGTCGGCCGTCTCGGGCGCGACGATGCCGCGCGGATCGCCCTTGCCGAACATCGAATTGTCGCGCGCCGAGCGCCGGGCAACGCCATAGCTCATGAAGGAGGCGGCGGTCGGGCCGGCCGGCGTGATCCCCATCCAGATGCCGATAATCGTCGAGCGGGCGATCGTCAGCCAATAGCGTGGGATCTCGATCAGCGTCCTGCCGATTTCGGACAGCCGCACCCGCGCCTTGATGCCTTCGAAGCGCAGCCCCTCTTCCGTCGTCAGCAGAAGTTCGCCGATACCGAAGAGTCCCATGACGGCGATGAGGAAGCTGACGCCCTTGATCAGTTCGGGAATGTCGAAGGTGAGCCTCAGATTGCCCGAGATCGTATCCATGCCGACGGAGGCGAGAGCGAAGCCGAGCATCATCGACACGAGCGTCTTGAAAGGCGACTGCGCGCCCATTGAGATGAAGCTCGCAAAGGCGAGAAAATAAACGGCAAAATATTCCGGCGAGGAGAATTTGAGTGCGAAGTTCGCCACCCAGCCCGAAAGCAGCGTGATCATGACGACCCCGGCAAGCGCGCCGAGGCCGGCAGAAACGAAGGCGAGTGTGAGCGCCCGGCTCGCATGACCGGCTTTCGCCATTGGATAGCCGTCGAATGTGGTCGCGACGGATGAGGGCTCGCCCGGAATGTTGAAGAGGATCGACGTCGTCGAGCCGCCAAAGAGCGCGCCCCAATACATGCAGGACAAGAGGATGATCGCCGAGATGGGGTCCATGGAGAAGGTGAGCGGCAGGAGCAGCGACACGCCGTTTGGCGCCCCGAGCCCCGGCAGCACCCCGACGAGGATGCCGAGCGTCACGCCGACGACCATCAGCAGGATATGGTTCCAGCTGAGGATGTGGCCGAAGCCATCGATCAGGAGACCGATATTTTCCATGTCATTCCTCCCGCAAGCACTGCACCCTTGCGGGTCAGTAAATTCCGAACCAAGCCTCGACCGGTCCCTTCAATAGCGGAACCTGGAAGCCGATCTCGAAAACGATGAAAAAGAAGATCGAGACGCCGAGTCCCGCCGGCAACGAGATCCACCATTTGTAGCGCCCCTGGAAGAGCATGGTCGCGGCAATGTAGAGCGCCGTTCCGACATAAAGCCCCAGCCACGCGGAAACGCCCGCGAAGGCGGCGATCGGCAGCAGGAAGGAGGCGACCACCCTGGTACGGGCGCCGTCGAGGAAGACCTCGCCCGTACCGCGATGCTTGAAGAATGCGTGCGCGATATTGGCGAGGCTGCCGAGAACGATGAGCAGGCCGATATAGAAAGGGAAATAGCCCGCATCCGGACCCATATCGGTCCAGCCCGCGCCGATATCGAGTGAGCCGTAGCAGACAGCGATCCCAAAGACACCTGTCAGCGCGGCGACGCCAAGTTCCACAGCAAAGCGGCTGATCCCATTCGCACTGTTCTCACTCATGATCATGACCTTTCCGAGCGGAGAATGGGCGTCCGGCAGGCCGAGGATGGATGCGGTTCTACCCGCATCCTCTTCCCTGGGTCCCAAGCGCCCATTGACCGGGTACTTAGTTGGCGAGCCAGCCTTCGCGCTTCAGCACTTCGCCGACCGTCGCGCCATCCTTTTCGATGACGGCTTTGAGTTCGTCGCCCGTCACAAAGCCGGGAGACTGCGAGCTGTCGGCAAGATATTTCTCCCATTCCGGCGTCTCGGAGACCTTGCGCAGGACATCCGCATAGAACTGGACGACATCATGCTCGACGCCGGCCGGCAGCCAGACGGTGCGCGGCATCGCGTAGTTTTCGATCGGAATGCCGGCTTCCTTGCAGGTCGGGATGTCGCTCCAGGCCTTGTCGCCGGCTACCTTGGCGTCGCTTGCAAACTTTGCGCTCTTGAAGACGCAAAGCGGCTTGATCATGCCGGCCTGCCATTGACCGAGATTCTCGCTCGGATTGTTGACATTGGCGTCGAGATGCTCGCCCGCAAGCTGAACGGCCGCCTCGCCGCCGCTCTTGAACGGGATGTAGCTGATCTTGGCGCCGATTGCGTCGTTGATCATCGAGGTCAGGATCTGGTCGGCGTCCTTGGACTGGCTGCCGCCGATCTTAAGGCCGCCTTCCTTCGCCTTGGCCACGAAATCGGCAGCCGTCGCGTAATCCGCCTTGCCGTTGACCCAGAGCACGAACTCGTCGGAAGCGAGTGAAGCGACCGGCGTCAGGTCCTCGGATTTATAAGGCACCTTGGCGCGGACCGGCAGCAGGTAGGCATTGTTGGTGCCGAAGGCGAGTTTACAGGGATCGCCCTTGTAGCCAGCCGTGTAGACGAAGCCTTCCGCACCGCCGGCGCTGCCCTTGTTGGTGACGACGACCGGCGCCTTCATCAGCTCGTATTTGCCGATGATCGCCTGGATGGTGCGCGCGAAGATATCGGTGCCGCCGCCGGGACCGGCGGTGACGACGAATTCGACCGGACGGTTCGGCTCGAAGGCCGATGCCGGTGCGGCAAGGCCGACAGCGGCCGCTACGACTGCTGCAATGGATACGGATTTTTTCATGTGTGGTCCTCCCGTTGAGTTGGATTGCGGCGCGAGACCTCCCCTCACGCCGGTATTCATCGAAAGCGTGCGAATTCAGGCAGCCGCCGGAAGCGCCCGCTTTTTCTTCGCCATTCGAGCGGCGAGCAGGATCGCCTCGCGAGTGGCGCCGATATCGGCGATGCCCTTGCCGGCGATGTCGTAAGCCGTGCCATGCGCAGGCGTGCAGAGCGGGAACGCCAGCCCGCCCATCATCGTCACGCCCTTGTCGAAACCGATGATCTTCATGGCGATCTGACCCTGGTCGTGATACATGGTCATCACGGCATTGAAGCCTTCCTTCAGCGCCCTGAGGAAGACCGTGTCAGCCGGGAACGGCCCCTCGACATTGAATCCGAGGGCCCTGGCCTTCTCGACCGCCGGCTCGATGATGTCGATCTCTTCCATGCCGAAGCTGCCGCCGTCGCCGGCATGCGGATTGAGCCCCGCAACCGCAATTCTCGCTTCCTCGTAGCCGGCATCCTTGAGGCAGGCCTGCGTCAGATTGATTTCGGCGAGGATCGCATCCACCGACAGGTGGGCTGCCACATCCTTGAGCGGGATATGCGAGGTCACCCGCGCGTTCCAAACCTTCTCGAGAACGTTGAATTCACGAACTTTTCCGGTGAAGGAAAGCACGTCGGCGACGAAGCGGATCTCGTCGTCATAGCCTGGATAGGCAAAGCGCATCGCCTTCTTGTTGAAGGGTGTGAAGCAGACGGCTTCGGCCTTGCCGGCATGGGCGAGTTCGAGCGCCGTGCGGAAATTTCGCGTGGCGAAGGTGCCGCCGGCAAGCGTCGCCTCTCCGCGCACTACATCGGCCGGATCGAGATGGGCGAGATCCACGAAGACGTGGCGCGCCGTGCCGGACCTGTCAAGCGAATCGAGTGAAACCGATTCCAGATCCAGCGTGACGCCGGCCACCCGGGCGCCCTCATCAAGGATGCGGCGATCGCCGATGGCAATGATATGCACCGCCTCGCGGATGTCGGAAAGGGCAAGCAGCCGCGCCGTCAGCTCCGGGCTGATCCCGGCGGGGTCGCCCATCGCCAGCGCAATCACGGTGCGCCGCTCCTCCGTTCCGTCCGCTCCTGGTGTCGTCATCGAGATGCCCTCCGCTTTCCGTGCTTTAACGTCTCATACGTCATTCAAAATTCTGCATCAAGTCTTTTGTATTTTGTATGCAGCATTTTCTGTTGACGGTAGCGGAGGCAGTCTTCATGCTTGACTGAGAAGGCACCGATTCAATCGGACGTACTCAAGGGGGAGACCGCGCGGCGGTCCGAGGCTCAGACGAGACAAATGAACGAAATCAAATCACTGGAGCAGCGGCCCGTAGGCGGTCCCGGACCCATTCGGCGCACCGCACTGCACGACACTCTGGTCGGCCATCTGCGTGACATGATAATCGAGGGCAATCTTCCGCCAGGAACCCGCCTGCACGAGGGACAGCTCGGCGAGCAGCTCGGCGTATCACGCACGCCGCTGCGCGAAGCGATCAAATATTTGGCGAGCGAAGGTCTGGTCGAGCTCGTTCCGAGCCGCGGCGCCGTGGTCAAGCGTTTCAGCGCCAAGGACGTCCGGGACATGCTGACGGTGCTGCAGACGCTGGAGGAGCTCGCAGGCCGGCTTGCCTGCGAGACCGCGACCGATGCGGAGATCGCTGAAGTTCGCGCGCTCCACGACGAAATGGTGCGCCGCTACGAGGCGGGTGACCGGATGCAATATTACAAGCTCAACCAGGAAATCCACACCGCCATCGCCCGGCTTTCGCGCAATGCGGCGCTTGCCGACATGCATGCCATGCTGCAGACGCGGCTGAAGCGCATCCGCTTCATCGGCCATGAGGGCCCGGAGAAATGGGCCGCCGCGGTTGCCGAACATCAAGAGATGATCGCCGCCCTAGAAGCGCGCGACGAGGTCACGCTATCGGAGGTGCTCGGGCGCCATCTGACGAAGGCCTGGGAGCGGGTGCGCGAGGCGGTTTAGAGTGACCGGCTGTCGGATTGCGGCAAATCAAGGGCTCGGCGCCAACCCGCCAATCCCCAGCAGCTGCTCGACCGTGGCGGGCTCCTTCACAAGCGCCTTCGGCGTTCCGCTCCATGCGAGCCGCCCGCGCTCCAGGATGATCACCCGGTCGGCGAAATCGAGCGCGCTCCGAATGCGCTGCTCGACGAGCAGGATCGTCATATCGCCGGTCCTTGCAAGCTGGGCGAAGGCTTTCATCAGTTCCTCGCAGATGACCGGGGCCAGTCCTTCGAGCGGCTCGTCGAGAAGCAGAATGGATGGCCGGCCGAGGATCGAGCGGGCTGTCGACAGCATCTGCTGCTCGCCGCCCGAAAGCTGCGAGCCCAAGTTCCTGCGCCTCTCATAGAGGCGCGGAAACATCTCGTAAGCTTCGTTCAGCGCCGTCTTCGCACGGCCCTTGAGGCCGACGAAGAGATTTTCCTCGACCGTCAGCGACGGGAAAACGCAGCGCGCCTGCGGCACGAAGCCGAGGCCTTTCAGCGCGCGTGATGCGCTCGACAGCGCGGTGACATCGGCCTCGCCGATACGGATGCGCCCGTCATAACGGCGCGTCTGGCCGGCGAGCGTAGCGAGCAGCGTCGTCTTGCCCATGCCATTACGCCCGAGAACCGCAAGCTTCGCGCCGGCAGACACGGAAAAGGAAATTCCTTCCAGCACCCGCGTCGGCCCATAGCCGGCGGAGAGATTGTCGACCTCAAGCGGCGCTGCTGGCATCGGCATAGCTCCCGAGATAAGCTTCGCGCACACGCGGATCTTTGGTGACGTCGGCTGGAGAGCCGTCGAAGATAACCGTGCCGGCAGCAAGCACGATCACGCGCTTGGCGAAGCGGAAGACGAGATCCATGTCGTGCTCGATCATCAGCACGGCGAGGTCATCTGGGAGATCGGCGAGCGCCCGCTCGATGCGGCCCGTGTCGCTCTGCGGCACGCCGGCTGCTGGCTCGTCGAGCAGCAGCACCCTCGGTTTGAGCGCCAGCGCCATCGCGATCTCCAGCAGCCGCTGCTGGCCATAGGCGATCTCGCGCACCGGCCGGTGCGCCAGATCGCGCAAACCCAGCTTGCCAATGAGAACGCCCACCTCCGCCATCACCCCGGGCATCGACAGGAAATTGCCGAACATGCGGCCTGCCCGGCCGTCGCGCTGCAGGATCGCGAGCGCCACGTGCTCGGCGGGCGTCATGTCCTGGAATAGACGCGTCACCTGGAACGAACGGACGAGGCCGCGGCGAACGCGGTCGATTGCATTGACGTTGGTGACGGATTCGCCGCCGATCCTTACCTCTCCGGCATCCGGCTCCAGATTGCCGGTGACGAGGTTGACGAAGGTCGTCTTTCCGGCACCGTTCGGTCCGATCAGGGCGACGCGGTCGCCCGGTGCCATGGAAAGGCTGACATCATTGGTGACGGCGAGGCCGCCGAAGGAGCGCTTGAGATTTCTGACTTCGAATATGGCGCTCATCGGCCCGCCCCCCGTCGCCGCGCGAGGACTTCTGCGACCGTGCCGTAAAGCCCTTTCGGCGCAAAGAGCACAACCGCAATCAACAGGGCTCCGACCATGGTGAGCCAATGAAACGGGTTGGCCGCCGAGACGAGATCTTCGAAGAGCATGAAAACGATCGTACCGGTGACGGCCCCGAAGAGCGAGCCGGTGCCGCCGAGCACGAGCATGACCAGGCTTTCGGCCGAGAGCGTGAAGGAGAGGCTGTCGAGACCGACGACCTGCGTCGAGACGGCGTTGAGTGCCCCGCCGACGCCAGCGACCGCACCGGAAATTACATACATCTTGAGGAGGGCGATCGTCGGCGACCCGCCCATTGCCTGAATGCGGATCGGGTCCTCCTTGATGCCGCGGCAGAGCATGCCAAAGGGTGAGCGCACGACGAGACGAAGGAACATGAAGACGATTGCGAGCAGCACGACTGCGAAGACATAGGCCGTGCGGCCCCACAGGTCGTAAGCGAAAATTCCAAAAAGAGGATCGGGCGCGATGCCCGCCAATCCATCGCTGCCGCCCGTCCAGGACGACGCCTTGTTGGCGAATTCATGGAACAGATGGATGAGGGCGATCGAGAGCACGAGCTGCGGGAGGCCGTGGGCCCTCAAAATTACGACGCCGCAGACGAGCCCGGCAAGCGCACCGCCGATGATGCCGGCGGCGACCATAAGGAGCGGATCGGTGATGCCGAAATGAACGGCCGCGATCCCGGCGGCATAAGCGCCGCTGCCGAACAGCGCCGCATGGCCGAGGGTCGCGACGCCGCAATAGCCCGTCACCAGGTCGAGTGAGAGAACCAGGAGGGCGATCGCCATGATGCGCGTGAGCAGCGCCAGATTGTTCGGGAACAGAAGATAACCGATGACGGCCAGGACAAGTATCACGGCGAGAGCGGCAAGATCACGGCCGAGCCCGTGCCTGCCCGAAAGAAGGGGCGCCTCTGCCTGGTTCGTCGTAGCCGTGGTCACTTACTTCATCCTTCCGGCAAGGCCGCGCGGAAACACGCAGACGATCGCGATGACGGCCAGGTAGAAGAAGAACTCCCCGAACTCCGGCATCAGATAGCGCCCGGTCGTATCGATGCCGCCAAGCAGCAGGCAGGCGGCAAGCGCGCCCGGGATCGATCCCGCACCACCCACGGAAACGACGACCAGGAAGGTGACCATGTATCTGAGCGCATAATAGGGCTCCACCGGCAACAGCTCCGCACCGACGACACCCCCGAATGCGGCAAGTCCGACGGCGACCGCGAAGCTCACGGCGTAGATGACTTCCGTGCGCACGCCGAGTGCCGCCGCCATGGCCGCATCATCCACGGCGGCCCTTAATCTGACCCCGAAAGCGGTCCTCTCGATCGCATACCAGAGGGCCGCGGCGACGCAGAGGCCGCAGACGATCGCGAAGATCCGGTGCACGGCGATCGAACGGAAGCCGAGATCGGCCGAGCCCTGCAGGCTCGGCGGCAGTGGGATCGTCTTGAGGGTCGGCCCGAAAACGTAATTGGCGATCCCTATGATGCAGAAGGTGATGCCGATCGTCATCAGCACCTGCGTCAATTCCGGGCGGCCGTAGATCCGGCGGTATAGCAAGCGTTCGATCGGAATGGCGATGACGATCGTGCCGAAAACGGCGATCAGCACCGCGAGCCCATAGCCGACCCCAAGGTCCCGCGCCGCATAGGATGCGATGTAGCCTCCGATCATCGCGAATGCGCCGTGCGCGAGATTGACGACACGCATGAGGCCGAGGGTGACCGAGAGACCGATCGAGATCACGAACAGCACCATGCCATAGGCGAGCGCATCGACCGCTATGCTGAAGATGGTCTGCATGATCGCATCCTGTCGATTGGCAAGGTTGCTCTTCCCCTCCTCTTCCTGCGCCCGTCACAGGAATGAGTGATCTGCCGGGCACAGCCGCGTGTGAAACAGCGAGACTGGCCGGTTGCTCACTTCAGCGCCGCGAGGCCGGGATCGCCCTGTTTCTCGAAGGTCTGGATTTCCTTGTTGTAATAGGTGCCATCGTCGGCCTTTGAGACCTCGCGCAGATAGATGTTCTGCGTGATATGGCGCGATTCGGGATCGATCGAAACCGGTCCGCGCGGGCTCGTCCAGGAGAGCCCCTTGACCGCGTCGACCGCCTTCTGAGCGTTCTGCTCGCCTCCTGTCGCCTCGATCATCTTATAGATGACATGCATGCCGTCATAGGCGCCGACCGAGGGGAAGGACAGCTCAGTCGGATTGCCGATCGCCTTGGCGGCCGCCTCGACGAACGCCTTGTTCTCGGGAGAATCATGCGAGACGGAGTAGTGGAAAGTCGTTTGCAGGCCGAGCGCGGCATCACCCAGCGCCGGCAGGTCGGACTCCTGTGTGAGATCGCCGGGGGCGAAGAATTTGACGCCGCCGTCCTTTAGCCCGTTTTCGTTGAAAGCCTTGACGAAGCCGAGCGTCGTCGGGCCGGACGGCAGGAAGGCAAAGACCCCTTCTGCGCCGGAGTCCTTGATGCGCTGCATGATCGGCGAGAAGTCGTTGGTCGACAGCGGCATGCGGATCGCCTCGACGACCTGGCCGCCCACGGCTTCGAAGCCCGTCTTGAATGCGTTCTCCGCGTCGATGCCCGGGCCGTAGTCGCTGACGACCGAGATAATCTTCGAGACGCCGGCTTCCCTCGCCACCTTGGCGATCGGCGTGGATGTCTGCCAAAGCGTGAAGGAAGTGCGCACCACAAGGGGGCTCTTGGTGACGATCGCCGATGTTGCGGCATTCATGATCACCAGCGGCACGTTCGCCTGCTCGAGCAACGGCGTGACGGCCATCGCATCCGGCGTGAAATAGAACCCGGCGAGATACTGCACGCCTTCCTTGACAACCAGTTCCTGTGCCAGCGCCTTGGACTGGGCCGGATCCGCCTGCGGTACGTCGCGATAGATGATCTCGATATCGTCTTCGCCGACCTTGACCCCGCTCAGCGCCATATAGGCGTCGATTCCCGCCTTGAAGTTCTTTCCCTGCAGCGCAAAAGGCCCTGAAAATGGCCCAACGACGCCGACCTTGATCGCATCGGCATGCGCCGCCGCGCTCGTTACCAGGGCCGCGAGCGCGGCCAGAATGATCCTTCTCATATTTCCCTCCCCGCGACATCCGTCACTCCCGACCGGCGTCGCTTCATTCAAGATCAATCGCATTGATGGCGGGCAGTCTGCCATGTCAAACGGTGATGCAAAAATGAAATATGGGCGGAAATTCATAATTCCCCGGTTATTGCTTTTGGACCTATGCGGAACACGAAGGGCGTCCTTCCCTCGTTATCCTCGGGCTTGATCCGGTCAGGCCCGAGGATACTGTTCGCAGAGCAAGCAGGCTTGCATCGCGGGTCCGGTCACCGGCTGCAAGAGACCTCAGTGCAGCCCGAATTCGCGAAGCAGCTCCTGACGGTATCGGACGAAGCGCGCTTCGCTGCGATCACGCGGTCGCGGCAGATCGATCCCGATCAGGCGCGGCGAAGCGTCCTTTTGCTTCGGTAAGATCAGAACACGGTCCGCGAGATAAAGCGCTTCCTCGAGATCGTGGGTGACGAGCACCATGGTCACATTCTCCTCGCGCCAGATGCGCTCCAGTTCCTGCTGCATCGTGAGCTTCGTCATGGCATCGAGCGCGCCCAACGGTTCGTCGAGCAGCAGAATTTCGGGCTGAACCGTCAGCGCCCGCGCAAGCCCGACCCGTTGCGCCATTCCACCCGAAAGCTGTTTCGGATAGGCGTCCTGAAAATCGGCAAGGCCTACAAGGGCGATATAGTGGCGTGCGCGTTCGTCGGCGCGTCCCGGATCCTCGCCCCGTACCTCAAGGCCGAAGGCCACGTTGCCGAGGACGGTCAGCCATGGAAGCAGCCGCGGCTCCTGGAAAATGACCGCGCGCTCCCTGCCGACGCCGGTGACCGGGCGACCGTCGATCAAAGCTCGGCCGGAATCGGCGGTTTCGAGGCCCGCGAGAACACGCAGCAATGTCGTCTTGCCGGATCCGCTTGCACCGACGATCGCGAGGCACTCCCCGGACCGGATATCCAGATTAAGGTTCCTGAGGACGCTGAGCGGCCTTCCATTGATCCGGAAGGATTTCGAGAGGTCGCGGAGCGCCACCTCCCCCCTGCGTAGGCTTCTTACTTCAGCCATGTCGCCACCCTCAATTCGACGCGGCGGACTTGGCGTCCGGCCGGAACAAAAGATCGGAAGCCTTGTATTTGCCTCGGGGCAGGCTGCCCTCGCGTTCGAGGACGCCGATCCAGAAATCCAGATCCCGCTCGGTCGCTTTCGCGCCTTTCCGCAGGCCGAATCCGGTCCAATGCTTCGCGAGATCGCCGTTCTCGCCGCGCTCGGTCAGAATGCGGGCAAGCAAGGCACGTGCTTCGTCCGGATGCTCACGCGACCAGTCGGCGGCGCGCGCGGACTGCTCTACGAAGCGCCTGGCTGCGTCCGGATTCTTTTCCACGAAATCGCGGCGCAGAACCGCGAAACCTCCGGCAATCTCGCCGAGCACATCCGTGTCGTCGAAGACCGCGCGTACTCCGCCATTGGCGACGAGCTGCCCATTGAACGTCGCCTGCCAGTATCCGACGGCGGAGATGTCCACCTGGTTCGACCGGAGCGTCTGTTCGAGCTGAGGTCCGGGCACGACGACGAGATTGGCTGCGTTTTCGGGCAGGCCGTTGCTATGCAGCGCCTCGCGTATCGCGTAGTCGAGATGGGCCCCAAGCGTATTCACGGCGATCGTCTTACCCGCGATATCCTCGATCGTCCTGATAGGGCTGTCCTCGAGCACGTAGAAGATGCTCTTGACCTGCTCGTTGATGCCATTGGTCGGAAAGGCCGCGACGAAATCGTTGCCGCCGGCAATCGAGTTGATCACGGCTGCCGTCGCCGCCGAGCCGATGTCGACGCTGCCGGAAGCAAGCGCGAACAGGGACGCCGGTCCGCCTCCCGCATAACCGACATTCTCGAGCTTGATTCCGAGGCCATCGAAATAGCCGAGTTCATAGGCGAGTTCGTGCGGCGATAAGCTGCCTTGGCTCGCGAGAAACCGAAGCGTCACCGGTTCTTGAGCTTCCGCTGCCGCAAGGCTGGAGAAGCCGATTGCGACCAGGCTGCCCAATGCGAAGGCGCGAACGGAGATCGTCATGTGTCACCTTTTCCGTGATCAGGAAGTTTCGAATGCCGGGGCGGCCGTTAGTTCGAGGCGTCGCTCCAGCGGCAGAGGCGGCGCTGCGCAAAGACCAGCGCGTAGTTGGAAAGGAGCCCGAGCCCGGCCAGGATGAAGATCGCCGCAAACATCAGCGGGATCTGGAAGTTGTACTGGGCATTCATGACCTGGAACCCGATGCCCTTGTTGGCTCCGATCATCTCGGAAGCGATCAGCAGCAGCAGGGCGGTCGTTGCACTCAAGCGCAGGCCGACGAAGATCGAAGGAACGGCTCCGGGGAGAACCACGCGACGGAATACCGTCAGACGCGACGCCCCGTAGACACGCGCCATCTCGATTAGCTTCGAATCCACCTCCTTGACCCCGCTGATGGTGCTCAGGAGCAGCGGGAAAAGCGTCGCCCAGAAGATGACGAAGACTTTCGACGCCTCGCCAAGTCCGAGAAGAAGAATGAAAACCGGATAGAGAGCGAGCGCGGACGTCTGGCGGAAAAGCTGGAGGACGGGATCGAGCGCGTTCTCGATCGAACGGACCTGCCCCATCAAGAGACCGAGCGGTATAGCCAAGACGACAGCGCCGGCGAAGGCGGTGCCGGAGCGCTGAAGGCTGACTGCGATATCATCGAGCAAGGCTCCGCCGGAAATTCCCGTCCAGAGCGCGGAAAGAATCGCACCGACGGACGGAAACACTGCCGGGTTGATCCAGCCGGCGGTGCTGGCTGCCTGCCAGAGCGCCAGAACGGCAATGAGCAGTCCGTAGCGCGACAGCCAGCCACCGGCGGCTGTACCTGACCGGCGAAGATACTCATCCGCTTTCGCGCTGACGCTGCCGCCGTCGTGGACGATCGACCTGTCGAGTTCCTGCAAGCTCATATTCGTGTCTCCTCGCTCACTCGGCCGCCTGAACGGTCGCGCGTCCCAAAGTCCATGGGTTCGCCGGACGGGGAAGACCGAGATTTTCCCGCAGGGTCCGGCCCTCGTAAGCGGTCCGAAACAGACCGCGCTTCTGCAGTATCGGGATGACCAGATCGACGAAATCGTCGAGCGCACCCGGAAGCCATGGCGGCAGGATGTTGAACCCGTCGGCGGCGTCGCTGAGGAACCACTCCTCGAGCTGATCGGCGACCTGCTCGGCGCTGCCGACGACGGTGTAGTGACCCCGTGCGGTCGCGATCCACTGATAGAGCTGGCGTATGGTGAAGCCATGCTCGTCCGCGATCTTCCGGATCAGCGCCTGCCGGCTTTTCATCCCCTCCGTCTCATCGCTGACGGGCAAGGGCTCGTCCAGCGGATATCCCGTCAGGTCGAGCGTGCCGCCGGTCAGGCCGTTCAGCAGCGCCACGCCGTCCTCCGGCACGATCAGCGCATTCAGTTCTTCATATTTGGAGCGGGCCTCTTCCTCAGTCCGGCCGACAAAAGGAGCCACCCCCGGCATGATCAGCACATGTTCTGGGTTCCGCCCGGCGCGCTTCACACGCGCCTTGATGTCGCGGTAGAATTCCTGGGCCGAAGCGAGGCTCTGATGGGCGGTGAAGATCACCTCGGCGCTTGCCGCCGCAAGCTTGCGCCCGTCTTCGGATTGACCCGCCTGCACCACGACCGGGTGTCCCTGAACCGGACGTGGCGCGTTCAGCGGTCCTTTGACGCTGAAATGCTTGCCCCTGTGATCGATGTCGTGAACACGCCCGGCATCGAAGAAGCGGCCAGTCGTCTTGTCCCTGATGAAAGCGTCGTCTTCCCAGCTGTCCCATAGAGCCTTGACGGTCTCGACATGCTCGTGTGCGCGCTGGTACCGTTCGGCGTGGCTCGGCTGCGATTCCCTGTTGAAGTTGCGCGCCGTCTCGTCGCCGGCGGATGTGACCACGTTCCAGCCTGCCCGCCCGTCGGAAAGAAGGTCGAGCGAGGCGAACTTGCGGGCGAGCGTGTATGGCTCTTCGTAGGTCGTCGATGCCGTGGCTATGAAGCCGAGATGGGTCGTCAGCGGCGCGAGTGCTGCAAAGAGGGTGACGGGCTCGAAACCGGCGATTTTCGCATTGCCGCCTTCGCGGCCGCCAAGTCCGACGGAGAGGTTGTCGGCAAGAAAATAGGCGTCGAACAGGCCGCGCTCCGCAGTCTCGGCAAGCCTTCTGTGGAATTGGAAATTCGTGGCACCGTCTGCGGGAGCGTCGGGATGCCGCCAGGCGGCAATATGCTGGCCGCCGCCGGGGAGAAAGGCTCCGAGCTTTATCTGTCTGGTCATTGCTGCCTCCAATGGATGTGGTTCAATTGCGCGGTTAGGCCGCGAGCCTTGCCTTGCCGGGACGCGCGAGCGCTTGCGTTGCTTCTTCGATCGCCCTTCCGACGCGCGCATGAATTGCCTCCGAAATCAGAGCGCCGTCGGCAAAGTCCTTGTCGCAAGCGTAGATCGCGGTCGGCATCGCCAGGGCTTCGAAAAAGCCGAACAGCGGCCGCATCTGGTGCTCCACCATCAGCGAGTGTCGTTCCCCGCCCCCGGTAGCCGAGAGGATGATGGGTTTGCCGCGAAGCGAAGCGGGATCCAGCAGGTCGAAGACGTGCTTGAAGAGACCGGTGTAGCTTCCTTTGAAGGTCGGCGAGCCGACCACCAGAATGTCGGCTGCGACGATCTGACCGACGACATAGCGCGCTTCCGGCGCGAGTTCATCGAGCCGTCTCGCGGGCAGCAAGGAAGCCCCGAAATCCTCGATATCGAAGGTCTGCGCCGAAGCGCCGGCATCGACCGCCAGCCGGTGGACGATGTGGTCCACGAATGCGCGTGTTTTGGACGGACGCGTGATATTGCCTGAAATTCCCACCACTCGTGACTGCGGCATCGCTTTAACTCCCCGTGTGATTTACGCTTCAGTGATACTCATCAAAATCTATAATCTTAGTAGACTAAAGGAACGGCATTCTATTCCCGATACGCGAACCAGAAGACTTTGCTTTCGTGGCCTCTGTCGGGGAACAAAGCACCGGTCGCGGTGTTACCGCCAGACAAGTGCAAGAGCGCCATGCATCTGCCCGACGCAACCTACCGACTCCAGTTCCGCAACGGGATGGACTTCGCGAAAGCCGTGGAGTTGATCCCGCACTTCGTCGGGCTCGGCGTATCTCACCTCTACGCCTCTCCCCTCTTCACCGCCGTTCGCGGGTCCACCCATGGATACGATATCGTTTGCTATGACGAGATCGACCCGTCGCTGGGCGGCTACGATGGTTTTGTGCGGCTCGTTCATACGCTGAAGGTTGAAGGACTAGGTCTCGTTCTGGACATCGTGCCCAATCACATGGCCGCGCATCTTGAGAATGATTGGTGGCACAGCGTGATCGAATGGGGCCGGGTCAGCGAGTTTGCCGACCATTTCGACATCGACTGGGGAGCGCCCTTGACGCTTCCCTTCCTGGGCCGGTCGTTTGAAGACGAGGTCGCGGCCGGCAATCTGCGCCTTGCATACGACCATGAACGCCGCTGCCTGGCGCTCGATTATTACGGTGCCCTTTATCCGCTCAATCCCGCCACCTATGCGGCAATACCTCGAAGCGGCAATGCCGTGCTCGAAAGAATCGCGGCCATCGCCGGCACGGCCGAACGGAAGACCGCCGCACAGTTTCACGCGGAAATCGCCGCTGTCGTCGCGACGCCATCGCTCGCTGCCGAGCTCGACCAGTATCTCGCTCGGCTCTCCGCAGACAAACAGCAGCTCGGCCGTCTGCACCGGATGCAATCCTGGCAGCTGATGAACTGGCGGGAGGCCCGGGACAAGCTCAGCTACCGGCGATTTTTCGAAATAGCCGGCCTCGTCGGCATGCGCGTCGAGGATGACGCGGTCTTCGCCGATACCCACCGCCTCACGCTCGCACTTGTGCGAGAAGGGCTTGTCGATGGGCTCAGGATCGACCACATCGACGGCCTTGCCGACCCGAAGGGCTATCTCGACCGGCTCCGGGAGGAGACCGGTGACGGGACCTACATCATCGTTGAGAAAATACTGGGCGAGAACGAAACGCTGCCGGCCGGCTGGCCGGTCGAGGGAACAACGGGCTACGAGTTCATTTCAGCACTGGCGGATTTGCTCTCCGACGACACTCCGTTCTCGTGGCTTTCAAGCGAGCAAAGGCGATCTGCGGCCGAGGCGGCCGTCAAGGGATGCAAGCTTCAGGTCCTGGGCCGCAACTTTAATACGGAAGTGCGGCGGCTGACCGGACTGGTCGCTCGCTTCACCGGCAATGGAGCTCCGGATCGGGACGAGCAGACCGGCGAGGCCATTCGCCGGTTGATCGCGGCACTGCCGGTCTATCGGACCTATGTCGGGAACCAGGGTGCCGGCGCGGGCGACAGCCGCATCCTCGACGAGATCGCAGCAAAAGCGGCGGCGCGCGCACCTTCGGCCGGCGATGAGACCGCAACGATCATTTCCGCATTTAAGGCGCCGATCAATTCCTTGGGCGGCAAGCTGCCGGCCGAATTCCGCACGCGGTTTCAGCAGTTGAGCGGCGCGGTCATGGCCAAAGCGGTCGAAGACACTTTCTTCTATCGGCGCGGCGATTATCTTGCCGCGAACGAGGTGGGTGCCTCCCCCTTCTGGTCGCCCGGCGGCGTCGGCCGTTTCCATGCGATGATGCAGGATCGCGCAAGCCAGATGCCGTACGGCCTGTCGGCGACGTCCACGCACGACACCAAACGGGGCGAGGACGCCCGCGCGCGGCTCTACGTCATCAGCGAGGCATCCGACGTCTGGACAGCAGCGATGGAGCGCTGGCACGGGATGAATGCCGCTAGCATTTTCCAACTGCCGGACGGCGACGAGCTAGAGGACTCGGTCGAGCAATTTCTCTATCAGAGCCTGCTCGGCGCCTGGCCGATCGAGCCCCTTGTTGATGAAGGCGACCTGATTTCCCTGCGCGAGCGGATGATCGGCTTCACCGTGAAGGCGCTGCGGGAGGCAAAGCTCAGGACGAGCTGGGAAGATCCGAACGAGCGGTACGAAGCAGCGATCAAGGCATTTCTCGGAGATCTCCTGGATTGGGGGAACCGATCTTTCCTCGGCGATTTCGCGAACACGGCCGGACCATTCATCCAGGCCGGCCTGATCAACAGCCTCACGCAAACGCTGGTAAAGCTCACCGCGCCCGGCATTCCGGATATCTATCAGGGCAGCGAACGCGCCGACCTCTCCCTCGTCGATCCCGACAACCGCCGCGGCTTTTCACCGCATGCCTCGCTTCCCCAGCTACTGCGCTCGCCGATGATCGCCGATTTCGAGAATTGCAAGCAGGCGCTGATCTCGATAGGCCTGACCTATCGCCGGGGCCGCGGGCGGGATTGTCTTGCGGAAGCTACGTATTTGCCGGTGCCGATCGAGGGTCCGGGGGCCCGGCACGCTGCCGCCTTCATCCGCCGAAACAAGGACAAGCTTGCGCTCACGGTCGTCCCGCGGCTTGTCTTCGGCCGGTTGGAGGGCAACCGGTTATCGGTCGATCCGGAACTTTGGCAGAACACGTTTCTCGTCTGGCCGGAGTGCTGCGAGCTCAAGCTCATGCGCAATCTCTTGACCGGCGGTGTTGTCGAGCCTCGGGCTCTTCTGGACGTGGCCGGCATCTTCCGCGACTTTCCCGTGGCCTTGTTGGTCGACGCGTGATGGAATCCCCCCTCTCCTCGGTCAAACCCGAGGAGAGGGGGGAGAGGCACCTCATCGGGCGCGAAATCCCACCACTTACATCATACCCGCCCCAAACGCCTGATGTTCCCGGCGAGCTCGGCGGCGAGCCTCAATGCCGCCGCTGTTGCACCGACCATCTGCGGCAGGATGAGCCATTCGAGCGTCCAGGCGGAACCCGAGCGTTCCTGCTCGTGCACCAGCGACTGGTGGATGGCGGAAACCTGCGTCGCATTGAAGCGAGCGAGTGTCACCAGCACCTCCGCGGCGACCGGGTTTTGCTTGTGCGACATGGCCGAGGATGCGCCGCCGCCGGCAAGCACGATTTCGTCGCCCGCCTGCGCCATCAGCGCCACGTCCTGGCCGAACTTGCCGAGGCTGCCGGTGACGAGCGACAGGAGATGGGCGATATCGGCGATAGGCGAGCGCTGGCTGTGCCATTGCGGACAGTCGACGAGCGCGAGTTCCTCCGCAAGCGTCGCACGGACGATGTCGGCCTTGCCCTTGAGCTTCTCCAGATTTCCGGTGGCTCCCCCGAACTGTACCGCGAAAAGGTCGAGGTCCGCCGCGTCGAGCCTGTCCTGATGGTCGAGCAGCGGCTCGATCCAGCTCCGCAGGCGATCGGCGACGGTTGTCGTCAGCGCTGGCTGCATCCGCGTATGTGCGGTCAGCGGGCGTTCGCCCCATTCGCGCTCGCACGCCTCCAGGGCTGTCAACACCGAGCCCAGGCGGCCGGAGAAAAGTTCGGCGAGCGCCTTCAGCCTCAACATGAGGCTGGTATCGATGACGTCCTGGCTCGTGGCGCCGAAATGGACATGTTCCGCCGCTTCCTCGCCGACTGCCCGGCGCAATTGCCGCACGAGTTCGGGCACGACCACGCCGTCCACGGCAGTTGCCCGGCGCATTGCGCCGACATCCGGAGAGAAGGCGCGGCAGGCCTCGTTGATCCGGTTGGCGGCGGCTTCGGGTATGATGCCATGACGCGCCTCCGCGCGGGCAAGCGCCGCCTCGAAGGCGAGCATGGCGCGAACGTCGGCGGCAACGGAGAATTCCGCTGCCACCGCCTCTTCGCCGAGGAGGCCGGAAAGATAGGGGTGATCGAAGGCCGAATAGGTCATGCCGCATCTCCAGCTCTCGCGCCCTTCGATTTGAAGGAAGCCTCACACGCGTGCGGCAGCGCGGAGGGACCGGGCTGCCGAACGATCATATATCCAGGAAGACGGTTTCCTTCTCGCCCTGGAGATGAATGTCGAAAACATAATTAGGCGTCCGACCCGCCGCGACAAGCGTCTCGGCCCGGTGGCGGTGCTCGATGCGGGCAAGGAGCGGGTCAGCGGCGTTCGCCGCCGCCTCGTCGGGGAAATACATGCGGGTGTGAAGGCCGATATTGATGCCGCGCGCGACGATCCAGAAACTGATATGCGGCGCCATCAGCCGGCCGTCGTGGAAGGGAACACGGCCCGGCTTCACCGTCTCAAAGGTGAACATGCCATCGTCGGCGCCCGTCGGCGAGCGTCCCCAGCCGGCGAAATTCGGATCCGCCGCGCCGCGCCTCTCGGACGGGGAATTATAGAGCCCGGCGGCATCCGCCTGCCAGATTTCCACGAGTGCGTCCTTGAGCGGCATACCGGCCCCATCGATCACGCGGCCGGTCACGGTAATGCGTTGTCCGAGTGTCCGGTCGTTGACCATAGAAGCGCCGAGGTCGGCTTCGTAGACCCCGCCAATCCCGCAGAAATTGGGCGTCAGGCCGATATGAACATAGGGCCCGGCAGTCTGTGACGCGGTTTCCTTAAGATAGCCGAGATCCTGAGCCATCGCTTTCCCCTTAATTCCCCTCGGGTCTATTCTCGAAGAAGGTCGAGCGACGGCCGCGCAGGACGATATCGAACTTGTAGGCACGGGCATCCATCGGCACCGTATTACCCCAATCGAGTGCGGCGATCAGTTGCTCGATCGCCCTGCGGTCGGGAATGGCGCCTACGATAGGACACTTCCAGATCATCGGATCGCCCTCGAAATACATCTGCGTGATGAGACGCTGGGCGAAACCGTGGCCGAAGATCGAAAAGTGAATATGGGCGGGCCGCCAATCGTTGACGCCGTTCGGCCAGGGATAGGCGCCGGGCTTCACCGTGCGGAAGCAATAGTGGCCATCCCCATTGGTGATCGCCCTGCCGCAGCCGCCGAAATTCGGGTCGAGCGCCGCGAGATAGCTTTCCTTCCTGTGACGGTAGCGGCCGCCGGCATTCGCCTGCCAGAACTCGACGAGCGCGTCCTGGACCGGGCGGCCGCGCTCGTCGAGCACCCGCCCATGGACGATGATGCGTTCGCCGATCGCGCTTTCGCCAGGCTTGGCGAAATTATGGATCAGGTCATTGTCAAGTTCGCCGAGCATGGAATGGCCGAAGACCGGGCCGGTGATCTCCGACAGGGTGCCATCGAGCGAAAGCAGCGCCTTTTGCGGTGAGCGCAGCACCGAGCTCTTGTATCCGGGCGCGAAAGCCGGCGGATGCCATGCGCGGTCCCGGGCAAAAAAGGCGCCCGTTTCGGGCCTGTCGTTCTCTCCGCCGCTCTGATCTCCGGACATCGTCGCACTCCCTACCCCTATCGAGAAGCCGTGCTGGCATCCATTTCGCCGAACACCTGCTTGACGATCTTGATTGCATGATTGGCGGCTGGAACCCCCGCATAGATGGCGACATGCAGGAGCGTCTCGCAAATATCTTCCCGCGTCGCCCCGGTATTGGCGGTCGCGCGAACATGCATGGCCACCTCCTCATCCTGTCCCAGGGCGGCGAGCAGCGCGATGGTGACAATCGACCGCTCCCGCTTTGTCCATCCCGGACGCGACCAGACATGCCCCCAAGCTGCCTCGGTAATCAAATCCTGGAACGGGCGGTCGAAATCGGTCGAAGTCTGTTGTGCCCGCTCGACGTGATCCTCGCCTAAAACGGCGCGGCGCGTCGCTATCCCCTGCCGGTAACGTGCGGAATGGGCAAAGGCATCGCTCATGGGTTTTCTCCAGGCAAGACGGTTCGGAAGAAGCGCCTCAGGACCGAGGTCAGAGCCTCCGGTTGTTCGACGCAAGGGATATGCCCGGCCCCGCAGATCACTTCGAAGCTCGCGCCGGGAATGAGCTGAGCCGTCGAGCGCACCAGATCGGGCGGCGTGGAACCGTCCTCTTCGCCCACGACGCAGAGCACGGGAACGGCGATCTTCCCGGCGGCTTGCGTGAAATCGGCATCGCGGATGGCGGCGCAGGTGCCGATGTAGCCGGGCACTGGCTGGCGGACCAGCATGTTGCGATAGCCCGCGAAGGCAGTGTTTTCGGGGCGCCGAAAGGCTGCGGTGAACCAACGTTCGAGGATGCCATCGGCGATCGCCTCGATGCCATGGGCCTCGATCGCAGCGATGCGGGCGTCCCAGAACTCGGTGGTGCCGATCTTATGGGCGGTATCGGAAAGCACGAGGGCATGCACAAGGTCGGGGCGGCGGACACAGAGCGATTGCGCTACGAGCCCTCCGACCGAAAGGCCGCAGACAATTGCTCCCTTGACGGCCAGCCGATCGAGGAGACCGGCAAGATCGGTCGCGTGATCCTCGATCGAGTAGGGAACCTGACCGATATCGGACAGCCCATGACCACGCTTGTCGTAGAGCACGATGGCAAAATCCCCGGAAAGACGGAGGACCAGATCGCGCCAGATGCGGAAATCCGTGCCGAGCGAATTGATGAAGACGAGCACGGGCTTTTCTGCGACGGCACCGACCACGCGATAATGTATCGTGACGTCGTTGATGCGGGTGAATTGCACGTCAGATCTCCTCCTTCGCCAAAACTGGATGTTTCATCTGGTTAGGTAAAATGATATTTCGTGGCTTTAACTTAACCAGGGAGTTATGCGAAACGTGATAGACGCTCGCGTTAAGTTTCGCCATCTGCTGACATTTGTCGAGGTCGCGCGCCAGAAGAGCGTCGTGAAGGCAGCCGAACTCCTGCATGTGACGCAGCCGGCGGTCACGAAGACGATCCGCGAGCTTGAAGAGGTTCTGGGCGTTGCGGTTTTCGAGCGCGAAGGGCGCGGCATCAAGATCACCCGTTACGGCGAGGTCTTCCTGCGCCACGCGGGCGCTGCGCTGACGGCGCTGCGGCAAGGCCTCGATTCCGTCTCGCAGGAGCTGTCCGGCGGCGGTCCGCCGATCCGCATCGGCGCACTTCCGACGGTCTCCACCCGCATCATGCCCGGCGCCATCACGCTATTCCTGAAGGAAAAGACCGGCGCACGCATCAAGATCGTCACCGGAGAAAACGCAGTCCTTCTCGAGCAATTGCGCGTGGGAGACCTCGATCTGGTCGTGGGCAGGCTTGCCGCACCCGACAAGATGACCGGATTTTCCTTCGAGCACCTCTATTCGGAACAGGTGGTCTTCGCGGTGCGGGCCGGTCATCCGCTTCTCTCCGGCAAGCGGGCGGTCTTCGCACATCTCAGCGATTATCCGGTGCTGATGCCAACCCGCGCCTCGATCATCCGTCCTTTCGTCGAGCAATTCCTGATCGCCAACGGCATCGCCGGCCTGCCGAACCAGATCGAGACCGTCTCCGACTCCTTCGGACGGGCCTTCGTGCGCTCAAGCGATGCCATCTGGATCATATCGGCCGGCGTGGTCGCTGCAGATATCGCCGACGGCATGCTGTCGGCGCTGCCGGTCGATACGAGCGAGACGAGAGGACCTGTTGGCCTGACCATGCGCACCGATTCGATCCCGTCGCTGCCGCTCTCGATCCTGATGCAGACGCTGCGCGAAGCGGCGGAAGCGGCAATGGCTGCAGATACGAAGAAGGCGTTGTAGCGCTGAAAGCATCTCCGCGGAGGAGCTATTCTGCAGGCATACCCGCCGGCCGAAGGCAACGTTTCTGCGCGGCGATACGGAAAGGTGCGTTGGCTGCACCATAGCCACGGTAACCGGAGCGGCGCTCGACGATCTCGAAGAAGAAGCCCTCTCCAAAGGTGGGGCCATAGATCTGGAAATACTCGCCATCCTCATCGCGATCATAGAGGATGTTTTCGTCTCTTAGCCTGTCGACAAAACCCGGTTCGAGCGCGAACCGCACTTCGATGTCATCATAGTAGTTGCGCGAGATCGCCAAGGCGCGAAAGCCGCTGCGGCGCATGTGTTCGGCAGCTTCGAAGATGTCGTCGGTGCGGAAGGCCACATGCTGGACGCCCGAGCCGAAGCTCTCTGCGATGAAGTGGCCGGCGAGCGTGCGGTGATTGTCCGCGCCGTTCAACGTCAACCGGAGCGTCCCGCTCGCATTCTCCACGACCTGACTGCGGACCAGCCCGGCGGGATCGACGATATCGACCTGTGCCAGCTTGTCCGCATCAAGAATGGATGTATAGAAAAGCAGCCAGCTCGGAAGCTGCTCTTCCTTCATGGATTGCGCCACATGGTCTATGGCGACGAGGGTCGCTGCAGGCTGCCGATCATCTCCCGGCGCGACGAACTCGCGCGACCAGACGTCGTCGATCTCGTCCACGAAATAAATAAGGCCGCCGCCCATACCGCGGATCGCTGCCATCGCCCCCTCGCCTTCACCCGACTCCGGCAGGAATATATCGGCGCCGAGGGCGCGCGCGCGTTCGACCGCAGCCGAGGCATCGGGTACTTTCAGGCCAACCGCATAGGCCGATGCGCCGTGCACCAGATAGCTCGAATGAGCGAACCCCTTCTGCTCGGTATTGATGACGACGTTTATGCCTCGTTGACCGCAACCCTGTCGCCAAAGGGTCACCGCTTTCTCGCGATGCGAGGCGACGGCGCGAAAACCCATGGTCCCAAGCAGCGAGCCGAGCGCTTCCGCCTCCGTCTGATCGGCGGTGAACTCCACGAACTCGACCCCCAGCACCTCCACCCGGTCGGGCAGTGCTTCGGCGCTCTTCGCCGCCGGCTCGTGTCGCTGCACCCGGTCCATCAGGTAAACCAGCGAGCGATGCCCATCCTCGGCGATCGCTTGGGGCGATCCGCCACGGAACTGATCGTTGAAGATCTCGAGCGATATCGCGCCGTCATAGCCGGTCGCGGCGACGGCGGACATGAAGTCGACGAGCGGAAGGTCGCCTTCCCCAGGCATGTTGCGGAAGTGGCGGCTGAGATAGAGGAGGTCCATCTCGATCCGCGGTGCGTCAGCGAGTTGAACGATGAAGATGCGGTCCCCCGGAATGGAGCGGATCGACCGCAGGTCGATGTTGCGCGCGAGCGTATGAAAGCTGTCGAGGATCAACCCGACATTCGGGTGGTCGGCCCTGCGGACGATTTCCCAGGCGTCCCGGTGGTCGTTGACATGGCGGCCCCAGGCAAGCGCCTCGTAGCCGACGCGCAGGTTCCGCCGCGCCGCCCTTTCGCCCAGCTCCCTGAAATCGTCGGCGGCGCGGTCGATACCGCCCAAGGCGAGTGGCGAGACGCTGGAGCAGACCAGCATCAATTCCGTTCCGAGCTCCTGCATCACGTCGAACTTGCGCTCCGCCCGGTCGAAAGCGCGTGACCGGTGCGGTTCCGGCAGGCCTTCGAAATCGCGGAAAGGCTGAAAAAGCGTCACCTTCAATCCATGATCGCGCACCATGCGGCCGACCTCCGCAGGCGAGCCATCGAAGGTCAGGAAATCGTTTTCGAATATCTCCACCCCGTCGAAGCCTGCCGCCGCGACGGCGGCGAGTTTCTCCGAAAGAGTGCCGCTGATCGAAACAGTCGCAATCGAGGTTTTCATGCGCATGTCCTCTCGCTCGCGCCGTTCTTCACCAAGATGCCGATCAAAAGAAAAGGCGGGAAGGGCCGACGGACCGATGATCCTCAGTTTGCGCTCATAACGCAAATACCGTTTTTTCAGTCGCCCATATCATTTGGTTATAATTCCGTCGGCCGGGGCGAACGCCTAACCGATTCGTTCATGACCCGGCGTAGTGTCTTCACGAACCTCTCGGCATAGCTTGAAAGCACGGCATCGGCGCGGTAGGCGACATAGGTCTGGAAGCCGGTCTCCTCGTCGATTGGAATGACGGCAAGCCCCTGGTCGGTCATATCGCCGACGGTGAATGCATCCACGACAGCGATGCCGAGGTTCCGCCTGACCAGCGCGCAGACCGTCGTGCCGAAGCGGGCCCTGATGGGCGTGTAATATTCGAGCCCCTCGCTCTCGAATATGCCGGCGATGATTGCTCCGTAGGGATCGCGCGGGTCGAGGCCGATAAGCGGGTGCCCGGCGATCTCGCGCGCGGAAATGCTGGTCCTTTCGGCAATCGGATGCTCCCTGGCGGCGATGCAGACGAGATGCCCCCTGGACAGGGGTTCGAAGGTGATCGAGGGATGGGAGAGATGGTAGCTCATCGCGACCAACTCTCCCTTGCCGAGTAGCAGATAATCGATCGCCTCCTCTATTCTCAGGATATCGAAATTGATGCGGATGTCAGGATGACGCCGCATAAGCGTGGCGATGGCCTGCGGCACCATGGCGTTGGCGATGCTCGGCACCGAGCCGAGCGCCAGCTCCACGCCCCGCCCGCGCTCGAGCTGACCGATCGAGAATTGCAGGTCGTCCACCTTTCGGTGGACTTCCTGGAGCTGGGCGAAGACGTCGCGCGCTTCGGCGGTGGGTACGTAACGTCCCGCCTTCCTGACGAAGAGCTTGATGCCGAGCGCGCTTTCGATGTGCTTCATGGTGCGGCTGACGCCCGGCTGCGCGACATTCATCAGGCGGGCGGCACCTGCAATCGTGCCGGCGATCATCACCGCCCGGATGACCTCGATCTGGCGCAGCGTAAGCCCCATCGCACTCCTCCCCTGTGAAGTCTTCCTCTCTTGGAACGCAACGCAGTCGAGCAGAGGCCGTATCGGCGCGCAAGTAGCCTCGCTCGAGGGTTTGAGAGCGGGGTTTCAGAAAGGCAGGCCGACATAGTTCTCCGCGAGCGCGGTCGCGGCCGCGCTCGAGTGGGTGAGATAGGCGAGTTCGGCCTCCTGGATCTTCTGGTCGAACTCGCTCGTCTCCGGGAAGCGGTGCAGTATCGTCGTCATCCACCAGGAGAAGCGTACGGCCTTCCAGACGCGGGCGAGAGCGCGGGCCGAATAGGCGTCGATGCCGGCGTTCGAGCGGTCCTGATAGTGCTCGACAAATGCCTCGAAGAGATAGTGCACGTCGCTTGCCGCCAGGTTTAAGCCCTTGGCGCCGGTGGGCGGAACGATATGCGCGGCATCACCCGCCAAAAACAGCCGGTTGAAGCGCATCGGCTCGGCGACGAAGGAACGCAGCGGGGCGATCGATTTTTCGAAGGAAGGTCCCGTCACCACCCGTTCGGCATGATGGGCCGGCAAGCGGCGGCGCAGTTCGTCCCAGAAGCGTTGGTCGCTCCAGTCGCCGATCTTCTCGCCGAGCGGGCACTGAATATAGTGGCGGCTGCGCGTATGAGATCGCATCGAACAGAGCGCGAAGCCGCGGGGATGATTGGCATAGACCAGTTCATCGTCGACCGGCGGTACGTCGGCAAGGATACCGAGCCAGCCGAATGGGTAGACCTTTTCGAAGCTGCGAAAGGCATTTTGCGGCACCGAACGGCGGCTGACGCCATGAAACCCGTCGCAGCCGGCGATGAAGTCGCAGTCGATGCGGTGCGCAATCCCGTTCTTACGGTAGGCGACATGGGGCGCATCCCCTTCGAAATCGCGGGGGGTGACACTTTCCGCCTCGTAGACCGAGGGGGCGCCGGCCCGTTCCCGCTGATCCATCAGGTCGCGGGTGAGTTCCGTCTGACCGTAGATCATCACCCGTCTGCCGCCCGTGAGCCCGAAGAGGTCGATTCGATGATCGCGCCCGTCGAAGGCAAGCGAGAAGCCGTCATGCGCAATGCCTTCGGCATGCATGCGGGCGCCTGAGCCCGCCTCGTCCATCAGCCGGACCGTCCCTTCCTCCAGAACGCCGGCGCGCACACGGCCGAGGATATGATCCTTGCTCGCATGATCGACGATCACATTGGCTATCCCCGCCCTCGCAAGCAGTTGTCCGAGTAGGAGCCCGGAAGGTCCGGAGCCGATTATGACGACCTGAGTGCGCATGATTACCCTCCCGGTTACGCTGGAAATTCTGCGCGCCGGCAGCCCCCGTCTCAATGGACATTTCCACCAGGAAATTGCACTTATCGAACATCCGCCGAAAGCAGGACAGATGAAGGCACCCGTTCCTAATTATGAACTCTATGGCGAGAAATCCCGCGAGCGTCCGGATTTCTGGCTGCATTGCGAGACCATTCACGCCCGCAGCAGCCTCTACCGCTGGGAGATCGGTCTTCACCGGCACGAGCGCTTCTTTCAAATATTGTACATTGCCGGCGGCTCCGGCGATGCCCTTTTCGAGAAGACGGTCGAGCAGATCTCGTCGCCGGCTGTCATCACCGTCCCGCCCGGCATTGGCCATGGCTTCCGGTTTTCGCCTGATGTCGACGGCTTCGTCTTCACTGTGCTCGCATCGCATCTGCCGATTTCGCCGGGCCGAAGCAGCCGGCCGGGCGCCTGGATGGCAGCGCCGCGCTTGACGCCGCTCGGCGGCAGCGAAGACGGCCGCTACATCGGCGAGACGCTGCGCCGCCTCGCAACCGAGTGTGAGGCGGGGCTCAGCCACCGCACCGTCCTGCTCGACGCCTACCTGACGACCGCCCTTGTCCTTACGGGGCGGTTGGCCGAAGGCGGCGATGACGAAGGCGCGGAAAGCGAGAATGAACGCCGGATGGAGCGTTTCGACGCGCTCCTGCGCCAACACTATCTCACGCACCGTCCGGCTGCTTTCTATGCGCGCGCACTCGGGCTCTCCCCGACCCATTTCAGCCGCATCGTCCGCGCAGCCACCGGCCGGAGCCTGCACGAGGTGATTGCCGGCAAACTCGTCGAAGAAGCAAAGCGCCAGCTCCTGTTCACCCGGGGCAGCGTGCAGCAGATCGGATTTCGCCTCGGCTTTGGCGACCCGGCTTATTTCTCACGCTTTTTCCTGCGCCGCACCGGTATGACGCCGCGCGCCTGGCGGACAGCCGAACGGGAAAGACTTGGTGCCTGACTTTGACGGCGCCAGGTCGATCCGACCTAAAAACATCGTTGACCTGGATATGCAGGAGACGTCTAATTCGTATTCAAGCCCATGGATGGAGAACAGTCGTGGCCGAAGAAACAGAGGCGCCGGAGACCAAGCTCACTTCCACAAAGCGTCGCTGGGCGGCCGACGGCAAATTCCTCACGGGCCGCATCGCCCGTCCGGAGACCGATCGCCTGCCACCCGGTCAGCATCTCGTAAAAGACTGGCCAATCCTGGATCTCGGGCAGCAGCCGCACCTGACGCATGAGACCTGGCGGCTCGACATCACCGGCCTGGTCGAGAACCCGCTCTCGCTCGACTGGACCGCCTTCCAGGCGCTGCCTCAGAGCGACAGCCAATCGGACATCCATTGCGTGACGACCTGGTCGCGCTATGACAATCGGTGGCGCGGTGTTCACACGCGCGATCTACTCGACCGTGCCATGCCTAAGCCGGAGGCGGTCTATGTCATGCTGACGAGCCATGACGGCTACTCCACCAATCTGCCGCTCGCCGATTTTGCCGCCGAGGACGCGATCCTCGCGACCGCCTGGGAAGGCGAGCCAATCAGCCGCGCCCATGGCGGGCCGATGCGCCTGGTCGTTCCGCATCTCTATTTCTGGAAAAGCGCCAAATGGCTTCAGCGCATCGATTTCCGCGCTGCCGATTTTGCCGGCTTCTGGGAGCGAAACGGCTACCACATGCGCGGCGACCCGTGGCTCGAGGAGCGCTATTCCGGCGATTGAGCGCCCGCTTTCGACTGCAACCCATAATTTTTGATGCTACAGTCCCCCGTGTGAGGGTGGTACGCATAAGTGCGCCGATCTTTATCAACATTCCTGTCCGGGAGGATCGCATGCCCAATTCCTGCCTGAAATCCGGGCCCCGCCTGAAATCCGTGTCCATTATTCTCATGCTCGCGCTTTGCGCATTCGTGCCACAGGGCCAGGCGGCCTCGCCTGAGCCGGTCAAGGCCGACCACGGTATGGTCGTTACGGCCCAGCATCTTGCTTCCGATATCGGCGTCGAGGTGCTCAGGAAAGGCGGCAACGCGATCGATGCCGCGGTCGCGGTCGGTTATGCGCTGGCGGTCGTCTACCCGACGGCCGGAAACATTGGCGGCGGCGGCTTCATGACCATCCGCTTCAAGGACGGCAAGACGACCTTCCTCGACTTTCGCGAACGCGCGCCCATCGGGGCTACGAAGACCATGTATCTGGACGACCAGGGGAACCTCGTCGAAGGACTGAGCACCGAAGGCTATCTGGCGGTCGGTGTGCCCGGGCCCGTCATGGGCTTCGAGCTTGCCCGCAACCGTTACGGCACGCGGCCGTTGAACGAATTAATAGAACCGGCCATCAAGCTCGCGCGCGAAGGGTTCGTGCTCGAGCAGGGCGACATTGACTCCTTCGATGGCGAGAACGAGCGCCTGGCCAGTGATCCGGCCGCCGCAGCGATCTTCCTGAAGCCCGATGGAAAGCCCTTCGCAGTCGGCGACCGGCTGGTTCAGACGGACCTTGCGGCGTCGCTTGCCAGCATTGCGGAGAAAGGCACGGACGCCTTCTATAGGGGTCCGATCGCAGATGCCATCGTCAAGGCGAGCACGGACAAGGGCGGCATTCTCGCAAAGCAGGATTTCGAGCGCTATCAGGTCCGCGAACTCGAACCGGTCAGCTGCAATTACCGCGGCTATGAGATCGTCTCCTCTCCGCCGCCATCGTCCGGCGGCGTGATCATCTGCGAAATCCTCAACATTCTCGAAGGATATCCGCTCTCCTATCTCGGCTACGGCTCGGCCGAGACGGTGCATGCGATGATCGAAGCCATGCGCCACGCCTATGTCGACCGCAACACGGCGCTCGGCGACCCGGCCTTCGTGGAGAACCCGGTCGCAAAGCTCGTCGACAAGGCATATGCAAAAGAGATCCGCGCCAAGATCGATCCTTTCAAGGCCGGCATCTCCGAAGCGCTGATGCCGGCGGGCTTTACCGAAAGCAAGGAAACGACTCATTACTCTATCGTCGACGACGAGGGGAATGCCGTCGCCGTCACCTACACGCTGAACGGCTCCTTCGGTGCGGGCGTCGTCGCGCCCGGCACGGGTATTCTGCTCAACAACGAGATGGACGACTTCACCGCCAAGCCCGGTGCGCCCAACCTCTATGGGCTAGTGCAGGGCGAGGCAAATGCAATCGAGCCCGGCAAGACGCCGCTTTCATCGATGAGCCCGACGATCATCTCCAAAGACGGAAAGCCCTTCATGGTGATCGGCAGCCCCGGAGGCGCCCGCATCATCACCATCACGCTTGAAGCCATCCTCAACGTGATCGACCATGGCATGACCATTCAGGAGGCTGTCGACGCGCCGCGCATCCATCACCAATGGCTCCCGGACAAGGTCTTTATGGAGCCCTATGCGCTTTCGCCCGACACACGCAAGCTGCTCTCCTCCATGGGCCACGACGTCGAGATCGACGAAAACTGGACGATCTGGGGACAGGCGGCCGGCATCCTCGTCGGCGGCGAGAACATCGCCGAGATCGACGCGGGCGGCGGCGCCCGCTACAACGGCGCCCTCGACAGCCGCATCGGTGCAGGCGCCGCGCGGGGCTATTGAGCCGACGGAAGAAGGACGCGCAGCGCTCCCGCACGACAGACCCGGCGCGGCCGGGTTTGTGACCAGCAGTCGGCATGTCCGGTGCACGCATCCCTGGAAAGGCAGTGCTGGAGCTTACCGAAACGGGTGGGCGCACTCGCTCTCCACCATGTGCATCGGCGTCTGCCGGGGCATCGCCGTGGCCCTTGGCGGGTGTATTTATCGTGTAATGCGAAATCCCGCCGGCGCCTCGACGGAAGAAGCCACCTCGCTCGCGACATCGGCAACCGAAGCTCCCGGCGGCCCTTTCCAGAAATTTTCCAGCATTCTGCTGACGGCACCATCCGGCCCTGCGATCAGCGCGGTCACCGAACCATCGCTCTCGTTGCGAACCCAGCCGTCGAGATCAAGCTTCTTGGCCTCCTCGCGTGTCCAGTCGCGAAAGCACACGCCCTGTACCCGTCCGGTAATCCTGACCAAAGCGGCCCTGCGGTCCTTCGTCATGGCGTTGCCCTCCTTTCCGCTTTGAGTCTGGCGCATATGGCGGGGAAGACAAGCACCTTACGCATGACGCCGATGCCGCACATCGTGTTTTTATCGGACAAAAAAAAATCCATTCCCGGGCTTGAAGATGCTGCACCGCAGCATTATTATCTGATTGTCGATGGAACACTCCTCCTCCCAGTTCCATCGCGGGATCGGCAACCCTCCTCCTCCCAGTTGCCGGTCAGGATCGGAAGCCCGGCGCACCTCCTCCCGCGCCGGGCTTTCTCTTTCAAGCGACGCGTCGTGCCGGCGTCAAGGGTCGCTCCTCCCCCTTAAGAAGAAGCCACCGTCCTCATTCACTGGTAAGATCCGAAGATATCCGGCAGCATTTTGCCGGGAACATCTCCAGAGACAGGGCATCCAATGCGTCACAAGGAGCCCGACCATGCCTGTCACTGAAATCGACCTTTGCCTGAATGCGTCGCCACCCGCGCAGCATCTCGCCCGATTACGGGCGATCATGCAGGCCCATAACCGCAAGCTTTATCGCATCGCCCGGAGCATCCTACGCAACGACAGCGATGCGGAAGACGTGCTGCAGGAGGCCTATGTCCGTGCCTTTACGCGTTTCCAAGATTTTCGCGGTGACGCTGCGATCACGACCTGGCTTGCCCGGATCGTCATCAACGAGGCGCTCGGCCGCCTCCGAAAAAGACGGCGCCAGATGAAACTGGCCAGCGACATGCGGCAGTCGCAAGAGGCGGAGATTATCGCCTTTCCCCTCAATTCAGGCATCAGCGATCCGGAAAAGACGATGGCACAGCGGCAAATTCTCGATCTCGTCGAAAGGCTGACGGACGATCTCCCGGACGCCTACCGGACGGTATTCGTGCTACGCGTCATCGAGGGGTTAAGCAATGAAGAGACGACCGCCCTTCTCGGTCTCGAGCCGGAAACGGCACGCACAAGGCTGCACCGGGCGCGCCGGCTGCTCAAGGAGCAACTGGAACGGCAGATCGGCCCGGTTCTGCTCGATGCCTTCCCCTTCGCGGGAATGCGCTGCGAGCGGTTGACCGAGGCCGTTCTCGCCCGCCTCGCTGAAATCCCAATGAAAAAATAGCGGGAACGTTTCGGGCCGCGAAGCATCAAAAGCACGTCATCCAACAAAGGCTTTGATCTTCGAGGAAAGGAACATCAAATGACCATCCGACTGACGACTGCAGCGACCGCAATCGCCCTGCTTATCGGCGCCAGCGGTGCGCTCGGCAACGATAAGCCGACGGATCCGCAAATTGCCCATATCGCCTACACCGCAGGCCTCCTCGACATCGAAGCGGCAAAACAGGCGATCGCAACATCTAAGAACAAGACCGTCGTCGAATTCGCCGAGAGCATGCTGCGCGACCACGAAACGGTGAACACGCAAGCCCTCGACCTCGTCAAGAAACTCAACGTCACGCCGGAAAACAACGACACCAGCAAGTCGCTCTCGCAGGCGGCCGAGACGAAGCGCCAGGAATTGGCAAAGCTGGAGGGTGCGGCGTTCGACAAGGCCTATATCGAGCAAGAGGTCGCTTATCACAAGCAGGTCAACGGCGCGCTGGAAATGCTGCTGATTCCGTCAGCTCAGAACGCCGAACTCAAATCGCTGCTCGAGACCGGCCTTAAGCTGTTTCGGGGGCATCAGCAGCATGCCGAACATGTCGCGGCCGAATTGAAGTGAGCGCGGCAATGTTTGCATCGCGAGCGGCAATTGTCTTGCTGTCGCTGGGAGCGGCCGGCATTGCCGCTCCTTCGCAGGCGGAAACCATTCTCGTGGCGATCGATCGCCTCGTCTACTCGCCGGCGGAGGTCGATGCGAGGGTGGGCGACGAGATCGAGTGGATCAACAAGGATGCGCTCGTCCACACGGCGACCGTCGAAGGCGGCGCGGAAGTGCTTCTGCCGGCCAAAAAATCCGGCCGGCTAGTGCTGAAGGAAGCTGGCAGCTTCGATTATATCTGCCGCTACCATCCCAACATGAAGGGCCGCGTCACCGTCCGGCCGTGATCCGCAGCTCCCGCCCGGTGGCGGGAGGGAGCTGAAGCGGCCTGGAGCAGTCCCGCCCTTTTCGGAATCGGTCTTGCTCCGCCTTTTTTTGTTTTCCTGCAATCCGGGCGGAAAACCGCTCCGCATTTTTCCTGAATATGCTCGATGCCTCAGTCCAACTCATCGCTGTCCGGCTTCGGACCGCCGTCGCGATTGCCGTAGATGATCTCACGCTTACCGACATGATTCGCCGGACCGACAAGACCGTCCTTCTCCATCCGTTCGACCAGCGAGGCGGCGCGATTGTAGCCGATGCCGAGGCGGCGTTGGATATAGGAGGTCGAGCACTTCTTGTCCCGCAGCACGACTTTCACCGCCTGATCGTAGAGCTCGTTTCCGTCTTCGACAGCGATCGCGCTCTTGTCGAACACTGCGCCCTGATCCTCTTCCGGCTCCTCTTCCTCTTCGTCCGCCGTCACCGTTTCGAGATATTCCGGGCGTCCCTGCGTCTTCAGATGCGCGACGACGTGCTCGACCTCCTGATCCGAGACAAAGGGGCCATGAACACGGGCGATGCGGCCGCCGCCGGCCATGTGCAGCATGTCGCCCTGGCCGAGTAGCTGTTCGGCCCCCTGCTCGCCGAGGATGGTGCGGCTGTCGATCTTGGAGGTCACCTGGAAGGATATGCGGGTCGGGAAATTAGCCTTGATCGTACCGGTGATAACGTCGACCGACGGACGCTGCGTCGCCATGATCAGATGGATGCCCGCAGCACGCGCCATCTGCGCCAGCCGCTGGATCGCCCCTTCGATCTCCTTGCCCGCGACCATCATCAGGTCGGCCATCTCATCTACGATGACGACGATATAGGGCATCGGCGAAAGATCCATTTCCTGCTGCTCGAAGAGCGGCTCGCCGGTGCCCTTCTCGAAGCCGGTCTGGACGGTCGCGAGGATCGGCTCGCCTTTCTCTCGCGCAGCCGCAGCACGCTGATTGTAGCCGTCGATGTTGCGAACGCCGAGCCGCGACATCTTGCGGTAACGGTCCTCCATCTCGCGCACTGCCCATTTGAGCGCCATTACCGCCTTCTTCGGATCGGTGACAACGGGCGTCAGCAGGTGCGGGATGCCGTCGTAGACGGAGAGTTCGAGCATCTTCGGATCGACCATGATCAGCCGGCATTCCTCCGGCTTCAGCCGGTAGAGGAGCGAGAGGATCATGGTGTTGATCGCAACCGACTTGCCCGAACCGGTGGTGCCGGCGACGAGCAGATGCGGCATCTTTGCGAGTTCGGCGATTACCGGTTCGCCGCCGATCGTCTTGCCGAGGCAAAGCGCCAGCTTGCAGCCGGTCTTCTGGAAATCGCCGGACTCGATCAGCTCGCGGAAATAGACGGTTTCGCGCGTCGCATTCGGAAGCTCGATGCCGATGACGTTGCGGCCGGGCACGACCGCGACGCGGGCGGACAGCGCCGACATCGACCGGGCTATGTCGTCGGCGAGCCCGATGACGCGGGAGGACTTGACGCCCGGCGCGGGCTCGAACTCGTAAAGCGTGACGACCGGGCCTGGACGGACATGGATGATCTCGCCTTTGACGCCGAAATCTTCGAGAACGCTTTCGAGCAGGCCGGCATTCTGCTCAAGCTGTTCCTGCGTCATGAAGAAGCCTTGGCCTTGCGGCGGTTCCTGCAGGAGTTCCTTCGACGGAAACTCGTAGGCGTCAGCGATACCCGGCCGTTCGGTTGCGCCGACCGGCGGCAGAGCCGGCGACGAACGCTGGATCACCGCCGGCATGGTGATTGCCGCCCTGGTCACCGGCGCTTCGGGCGCCGGTTCCTTTGCGGGCACGACGGCAGCTTCGGGCGCCGGCTCCCGTGCAGGCTCGTCGGGGGCTTCGGGCGTCAGACCCTGTGCTTCAACGGCTTCTGCGCCGACGGCAGCCCCAGCAGAGATTGGCTCAGCGCCGAGATCTTGAGGCGCGTCGGGCGCGGACACGTCCGGGCCGGCCTCGGGCCGCCGGCATTCGACCACCCGGAACAGCGAAGTGATCGCCGCCGCCGGCTGCGACGGGATCCTTACAGGCGCTGACACGATGTTGGGCGCGGCGGCCTTTGGCAGGGCTGCGCTCGGCGCCGGGACATGCGCGGACTCCTCGGCAGGTGCCGCGACAGTGCGCAGAGCAACCGGCGGTTCAAGCGGCATGAACTCGAAAAACGCAAAATCGGAAAGGTAGGAGAGGCGCGCCTCCGCCTGGCGCGCAACGTCTTCCGCTCCGGCGCTGTCGGGCACAGCGGCGGTGCCCGTTGATGCGTCCGCAACCACCGGAGCCTCTTCCATAATCGGGACATGCGGCGCCTGCGGAATGGAGGGCTCTTCCTCCGTCAGGATGGCAGCTTCGGCCGCTTGTTCGACGGCATTTTTTTCCGGCGTTTGCAGATGCGCGGCGTTGAAGGACGGAAGCTGCTGCACCAGCACGCGGAGCAATTCGGACGGGCTGTACGACGGCGCGTCCGTTTCCGCGGGGGACGGCGGCGGCTCGACCGGCTCCTTCCCGGTCACCGTCTCGGCAAGTGGCGCTTCGGCCGCTGCTTCGGCGGCGTCAACCTCGTTGTCTTCAGGTACCGGCGGCCGGCGCTTCATGAACTCGCGCTCGGGCGTGCGGGTGAAACGCACATTCGGCGACAGAAAGAAATGGCTCTCCCAGCCCGGTTCGCAAGAAAGGCCGGTGATCTCTGCAAGCGTCGGAAGCGGATCCCGTGTCGAAACGGTCACCTCGGCCGGGGCATAGGCGGAGCCATGACCGTAGAGGCGCACGGCACGCGTCGCTTGGCCGATCTCCTCCTGCCGGTAGCCGGACGCCCGCCGCGGCGCTTCCGGTGCTTCGAACAGATGGTCGTGAGCGGCCGATTCGGGCGCCGAAGCATGCACGATACCCGGCACAACCGGCTGCGGATCCTCGAAATCCTCTGCCTGATTCGCGTCATACAAAGCTGCAGTCGAGAAATTTGTCCGGGGAATGCGCATGGCCTGAAAACTCGAAATTCATCATCGAAGGGGCTGCCCTAGGGAATAGGAAATGAAGGTTAACAACTTACTTCCTGCAGCCTCGCCGAATGAGCACGACAATCGCCCCTGGGAGCTGCGAAATACCTTCGCCGCCCAGCGTATCCAAGGCTTTGCAGGAGTTCGGCGCCGCAATTCGCAGCTGTTCAAATTCTGTTTCGTTCCGGAAAAGTTTCGGCAGCGGGCGCGGCGTAAGGCGGCTTCTGGCGACCGGACCCGAAGAAGGTCCGCGACCGTATCGCTATGGTTAACGAACGGGAAAGTGAATTGCACGATCTTGTGCGGGTCGGAGCTTTCGTGGTGTTTTCTGGGGAGAGAACGGAGCCGCGCGGCTTCTCATCATTGAGGATCTCGTTTCAGAAGATGCGTATCACTCCAGTCACGATCGTTCGCATGGTTAAAATAGGGCTCGCATTGTCGGCCGCGGCATTTCTTTCCGGATGCCTCGCCATGGGCCTCTACGACCTGTCGAAAGCTCCGCCACAGCTGTCCAAGAAAGTGCTCGCCGAGATGGCGAAAAAGAAAATGTCCCCGAACAGTCCCGTGCTCGTGCGGATATTCAAGAAGGAGAGCGAGCTGGAGGTGTGGAAGGCCGACGCGAGCGGCACCTATGCGTTGTTCAAGACCTATCCGATGTGCCGTTGGTCGGGGAAGCTCGGTCCGAAGAAAAAGGACGGTGACCGGCAGGCGCCGGAAGGCTTCTATCACGTCTCAGCCCGGATGCTTAATCCCAATTCGCAGTATTACGTCTCCTTCAATCTCGGTTATCCGAACAGGCTCGAATCGGCGCTCGGCTATACGGGCGAGGCTCTGATGGTTCATGGGGCGTGCTCGTCCGCTGGCTGTTATGCGATGACCGATCGAGGCGTCGGCGAGATCTACGCCATCGTGCAAAGGGCCCTCGCGGCCGGACAGAAGCACTTCCAGGTGCAGGCCTATCCATTCAGGATGACCACGGAAAACATGGCCCTTCACAAGGGAGACCCGAGCATGGCTTTCTGGAAGACGCTGAAGCAAGGCTATGACGCCTTCGCGTTCAGCCGAAGACAGCCGAAAGTTTCGGTTTGCGGAGGTCGATACGTCTTCAACACCGAATTTGAGGGCGGCGAACCGCGCGACCCGCTCGCGGCATGTCCTTCCGCCATGTCTACGGCTGATACCGAGCTCCTGGCCAGGATCGAGGCCGAAGGCCACAGGGTTGAGACCGCTATTGCCTCTTCCGGAACCACTCCGATTTTCGCCTATGTCGACGGCGGCATGCATCCGACCTTCCGCACGATGCTGGAAAAAGTTGGACCCGACCGGCTCGCCGCGGCAATCTCTGCAACCAAGTATCCCGTCAGCAGGCCGCAAGCGGCGCTCGCGGATCCATATGCGGGATCGTCAAACTGAAAACGAGGACAGCTTTTGAGGAATGAACTTCTGACGCGGCGTGCGTTTCTTGCCGGCAGCCTCGGAGCGTCAGTCTCCATGCTTGGCGGCTGCTCCACCAGTTCGGCAAGGAACGCCGAGCCGGCCCCTCCGCTCGTCGACAATTCCATCTATGCGAGCGTCTACGGCCCGAAGCCGGATGAACTCTTTCCGCTTCCTGCAATACCGTATGAAAAGATCGACCCGCGCTTCTATCGCCAGATGGTCGCCAATCCGACTGGCGAGCGGCCGGGCGTGCTGGTCGTGGATACTGCGAACCACTTCCTTTATCTGACCTACGAAGCCGGACAGGCGATGCGCTACGGCGTCGGCCTCGGGCGCCAGGGCTTTGAATGGGCAGGGCGCGGCGTCATTCAGTACAAGCGCCAGTGGCCGCGCTGGACGCCGCCCGACGAGATGGTCGCCCGGCAACCGGAACTGGAGCCCTACAGCATCGCCAATGGCGGCATGGAACCGGGTCTCACCAATCCGCTGGGTGCCCGGGCGCTCTATATTTTCCAGAATGGTGTGGACACGCTTTATCGAATTCACGGTTCACCCGAATGGTGGACCATCGGGAAATCCGTCTCGTCCGGCTGCGTGCGCATGATCAACCAGGACGTCGTCGATCTCTACAACCGGGTACAGAACGGAACGCCGGTCGTCGTGACGAACCTGGGGAGCCCGTTATCTGCCCCGATCCCTCCCGTGGAAGGCGCATAGGGCTGCCCGTCCGTCTACAGCGCCGTGCGTCTTATCAGACGCACAAAGGTCGCTGTAGCACTTTGATCTGCTGCATGTTTTTGTCCTTCAATCGGATCCGATTAAAGGAAAGATGCAGTAGGCCGACGAAAGCAGCCGCGATCGCCTCGCCCCCGGCAGGATGAGAATGGCGGCGAGAAGCAGTCGGACTAGAGCCCCGAAAAATCGGTTGACCCGAATCAGAGGATGAATCATTCCTCTAACGGAATAGACCGCATTTTTCGCTTTTCAGCGTATCTTACCGATTGTTCTGTCAGGAAATGCGGCGGGCGCATCTGCGTGGCGGCGGCGCGTCATGCGCGCACGAGGAGATTCGACGATGAATATGAAGGTATCGGCAGCGCAGACGACTGCCGCGGGCGGCGCGGCGTTCGGCAGGCCGGCAGACGAGGCGATTGCCGCCGATGCGCGAGCGCTGTCCGAACAGCTGAAGGCGATGCGCGACCGGCTCTTTCCGCCCACCGCGAGGAAAACGCTCCGGAGCTTCACCTCGGGCGAGGCGGCCAAGCTGATCGGCGTTTCCGATGGGTATTTGCGCCAGCTGTCTTTGGCTGGCGAAGGGCCGCAGCCCGACACCGGTGCGGGCGGGCGCCGCTCCTACTCGCTCTGCGACATCAACGCACTGCGCCGGCACCTCGCCGAACAGGCGGTTTCCAAGGGGAATGGCGCCAAGGCGCGGGGCTACCTGAAATGGCGCGATGCCTTAAGAAGCGAGCATCTGCAGGTCATTTCGGTCACCAATTTCAAGGGCGGCTCGGGCAAGACGACCTCGTCGGTTCATCTCGCGCAGTATCTTGCCCTCACCGGACACCGGGTGCTCGCGGTCGACCTCGATCCTCAGGCGTCGCTCTCGGCGCTGTTCGGTTATCAGCCGGAACTGGACCTGACGGGCAACGATACGCTCTATGGCGCGATCCGTTACGATGCCGAGGCCCGGCCGTTGAAGGAAATCATCCGCAAGACATATTTCGACGGGCTCGACCTGGTACCGGGCAATCTCGAACTGCAGGAATTCGAGCACACGACGCCTCAGGCCCTGAGCGCGCGCCAGAGCGGCGCAGATGCCGGACCGCTCTTCTTCGCCCGCGTGCAGGCGGCACTTGCAAGCGTCGCCGACGATTACGATGTGGTTGTGATCGACTGCCCGCCGCAACTTGGCTACCTGACGCTCTCGGCGCTCTGCGCTTCGACTTCGGTCATCGTCACCGTGCATCCGCAGATGCTCGACGTCGCCTCGATGAACCAGTTCCTCTACATGACCTCGGACCTGCTCAGCGTGGTGCGTGAGGCGGGCGGCGAGCTCAACTTCGACTTCCTGCGTTACCTGGTCACCCGCTTCGAGCCGAATGACGGACCACAGGCTCAGATCGTCGGCTTCATGCGCTCGCTCTTCGGAGAGCGGGTCCTGACCTCGGCCATGGTAAAGTCGACCGCAATTTCGGACGCCGGTCTCACCAAGCAGACGCTTTACGAGGTCGGGAGGGAGAATTTCACCCGCGCCACCTATGATCGGGCGATCGAGTCGCTGAATGCGGTCAACGGCGAGATCGAGGCTCTTATTCATGCAGCATGGGGGCGCTAGGACATGGCTGGCAACAACCGGAAGAACGAATTGCGCGCGCTCTTTTCTGGAAGCGCGCCTGCCGCCAATCAGCAAGCACCCGCCGACGCGATGCAGGGGGAGTTGACACCTGTCAACGCCAGACCGACCGCCGCCCGCGATGTACCGGACCCCGCCAAGGCCCGCGCCGCTTCCGGCGCCGTCAAGGCCATGGGGCTTTCCCTTGGCAGCATCACCCGCGAGGCCGAGGAAGCGCGGGTTCTCAGGGAAGCGTTGAACCAGGGTGAACGCATCGTTTCGCTCGATCCGGCTCTCGTCGAGGCCTCGTTCATCGAGGACCGGCTGACCAACGGCGAAGTGGACGACCCGGATTTCCTCGCGCTCGTCGAGAGCATTCGCGAGAACGGCCAGCAATCGCCGATCCTCGTGCGGCCACACCCGGAAAGGCAAGGCCATTATCAGACCGCCTACGGGCATCGGCGCCTGAAGGCGGTGCGCCGGCTCGAGCTCCAGGTCAAGGCGATCGTCCGGCCGCTGACCGACGACGAACTCGTGCTCGCGCAGGGCAAGGAAAATGCCGAACGACGCAACCTTTCCTTCATCGAGCGTGCGCTGTTCGCCGCCGCTCTCGCGGTGCGCGGCTTCGACCGCAAGGTGATCGGCGATGCTCTCGCGGTGCAGAAGAGCGAACTGTCGCGGCTGCTGCAGGTGGCGGAGGGCGTGCCGCACGAAATCGCCCGCGCCATTGGTCCGGCGCCGAAAGTCGGGCGCGAGCGCTGGATGGCGATCGGCGGCCTGCTCATAAGGGAAGAGGCGCGCGCTCGGGCCAAGGACGAGATCGCCTCGCCCCGCTTCCGCGCTGCCGAAACCGACCAGCGCTTTCAGCTCGTTTTCAATTGCGTGTCCGAGAGAGACAAGCCGGAACCGGAACGGCCGGAGGACCTGTTGGACGCGGCCGGACAGCCCTTCGCGCGGCTGAGACGCGATGGAAAAACGCCAAGGATCGAATTCCTCCCCGGCACCCACCCGGCCTTTGTCCAGGAAGCAGTCGCCATGCTCGCCAAATGGCATGCCGCCTTCGTGGAAAAGCAGAGAAACTAGCCATTTCGACTTTGCTCCAAATCGCCAAAAAAACGCGCCCCCTCCTCGGGTTTAGTCCAAGGAGAGGGGCGTACCATTGTCAGGTCGATTCAGCCTTCGTGCGCCGCCGCATGCATCGGCTGACTGAAGCGCTCTGCGAAGGCCTCGATGGAACCGCGGCCGAATCGCTTCAGGCGCCGCCGCACGAGGACGGACATGACGCGGGCGGCCGTCGAGAAGGTCATCGCATCCATTGGTCCGGCGCCGCTCCACGGCTTTGTCAGCCGGTCGGCGACGATGACGATCATATTGGCGGGCATAAGGTCCGTGCAGGGCCTCATCCATTGGAAAACGGCACTGACCGGGAGGACTTTGCCTTCGAAGGAAACGATGGGTTCTGGCATGCCCTCTTCCCAATCGTCATAGGCTTCGAGGGCGTCTTTGAAGAGAGTCTGGAGCGTGATGGGGGCATGCCCTTGGTAAAGGGCGGGCAGGAAATTCGTCATTAGGGTCTCCTCCGATTGGATAGGCCGGAAACACGAAATGGCCAATTCTGTCAGTGAAAGTCGAGTGCGATACTCTCAGCGGCGTCCGGCCTCGTACAGAGGCATGAAGGGCGCCGCGACACTTTGAACTGCTGCATGGTTGGTCGTTGATATCGCTTCCGTTCAAAGAACCATGCAGGAGCAATCATCGAACATGCATGTGCAGTATGGGTCAAAGCGCTTGTACGAGCAAACGCAATCCACAAAAGAGGTGGATTTTTTCTGCGGCCGGTGCGCGAGCTTGCAATCCAGCATCCGGGTTAAGGGTTTGAAAGCACTGCTTATTTCCAAAACCTGTGGAAAACAGCATGTAATTCCTTATGCCAGTTCAAACGGTTAAATGCCGGCGCGCTTGAGGCGTGTCGAGCGTCTCCGGCGCCCCTTCGTGCACGAAAGCTCCTCGGTCCATGATATAGACATGATCCGCAAGCTCGCGGCAGAAGTCGAGATATTGTTCGACGAGCAGGATCGCCATTCCGGTCGAATCCCGCAAATATCTGATCGCTCGGCCGATGTCCTTGATGATCGATGGCTGGATGCCCTCGGTCGGCTCGTCGAGCACCAGTATTCTGGGCCGGGTCACGAGCGCGCGCGCGATCGCGAGCTGCTGCTGCTGACCGCCGGAAAGGTCGCCGCCGCGCCGGCCGAGCATCGTCTGCAATACCGGGAACAGGCTGAAAATGTCATCGGGTATCGAGCGGTCAGCCCGCTTCAGCGGCGCGTAGCCGGTCTGCAGATTTTCCTTCACCGTCAGGAGAGGGAAGATCTCCCGGCCTTGCGGCACGTAGCCGACGCCGTGCTTTGCGCGCCGGAAGGGTGCCAAGCCATCAAGCGGCGTGCCGTTAAAGGAGATCGTGCCGCTCGTGACCGGATGCTGGCCGGTGATAGCTCTGAGCAGGCTCGACTTGCCCACGCCGTTGCGACCCAGCACACAGGTGATCTTGCCCATTTCCGCCTTGAAGGTGACGTTTCGAAGCGCCTGGGCGGCCCCATAGTGCAAATCGACGTTTTCCACGCTCAACATCGCTTCAATTCCTCCCGCTCATCGGCCGAGATAATTTTCGATTACCTTCGGATCGTTGCTGACGAAATCGATAGAGCCCTCCGCCAGCACCGATCCTTCCGCAAGGCATGTCACCTTGACGCCCAGATCGCGGATAAAGCCCATATCGTGCTCGACGACGACCACCGAGCGGGTCTTTGCGATGTCTTTCAGGAGAATGGCGGTCTCCGCGGTCTCCGCATCGGTCATCCCCGCCACCGGCTCGTCGACGAGCAGGAGTTCCGGTTCCTGGGCAAGCAGCATGCCGATCTCCAGCCATTGCTTCTGCCCGTGAGAGAGACCGGCGGCGAGATCGTCCCGGCGAGCTGTAAGCCGCACCGTCGCAAGAATCTCTTCGATGCGCCTCTTGTCCTCACCCGTCAGCCGGTAGAATAGCGTTGCGAAGACGCCGCGGCCGCGGTTGAGCGCAAGTTCCAGATTGTCCCAGACCGTGTGGTTCTCGAAGACAGTCGGCTTCTGGAACTTGCGGCCGATGCCGAGCTGGGCGATTTCGGCTTCGTCCCTCTTCGTAAGGTCGATATCACCCTTGAAGAAGACCTCGCCTTCATCCGGCCTCGTCTTGCCGGTGATGATGTCCATCATCGTCGTTTTGCCTGCGCCGTTTGGTCCGATGATCGCGCGCAATTCCCCGGGTTCGACGACGAAGGAAAGCGAGTTCAGAGCTTTGAACCCATCGAAGGAGACGGACACGCCGTCGAGATAGAGCAGGGTTCTGGGGTTCTTCTCGGTCATGGCGATCACTCCGCAGCCATCGGCTTGGCGTCCTCAAGGTCCGTCTGTTCATCTTCCTTCCGGGCCGCAGCGCGGGCTTGGCGACGTCGCGCGAGATGGTGCTGGGCGGTCCCGACCACGCCCTTCGGCAGGAACAGGGTAACGAGCACGAAGAGCCCGCCAAGCGCGAAAAGCCAGAATTCCGGAAAGGCGGCGGTGAAAATGCTCTTGCCGCCATTGACGAGGATTGCGCCGACGATCGGCCCGATCAGCGTGCCGCGCCCGCCGACGGCAGTCCATATGACCACCTCGATCGAATTGGCGGGCGCGAACTCCCCTGGGTTGATGATGCCTACCTGCGGCACGTAGAGCGCACCGGCGATACCCGCCATCATCGCCGAGACGGTGAAGGCGAAGAGCTTCATGTGCTCGACTCGATAGCCCAGAAACCGTGTGCGGCTTTCCGCATCGCGCAGAGCCACAAGGACCTTTCCGAATTTCGAACCGACGATTCCCGAGGTAACGACGAGCGAACCGGCGAGCGCCAGTGCGGAGGCGGCAAAGAGCGCGGCACGCGTGCCGTCCGCCTGTATGTTGAAGCCGAGAATGTCCTTGAAGTCCGTCAGACCGTTATTGCCGCCGAAGCCCATGTCGTTGCGGAAGAAGGCGAGCAGCAGCGCGTAGGTCATCGCTTGGGTGATGATCGAAAGATAGACGCCGTTGACGCGCGAGCGGAACGCGAACCAGCCGAAGACGAAGGCCACGAGGCCCGGCACCAGGATGACCATCAGCGCCGCGAACCAGAACATGTCGAAGCCGTACCAGAACCAGGGTAGTTCCTTCCAATTGAGGAACACCATGAAGTCCGGCAGAAGCGGGTTGCCGTAGGAGCCGCGCGCGCCGATCTGACGCATCAGATACATGCCCATGGCATAGCCGCCAAGGGCGAAGAAGGCAGCGTGCCCGAGCGAGAGGATACCGCAGAAACCCCAGACGAGATCGAGCGCCAGCGCCAGGAGCGCATAGGTCAGGTATTTGCCGAAGAGCGAGACCATATAGGTCGGCACGTGAAGCGGGTGGTCCGGTGCGGTCAGGAGATTGAGCGCGGGAACAATGACGGCCAGCAAAAGCAGGATCGCGACAGCGACGGCGATCGTCCGATCGAGAGATTTGACGAGAAACGAGGTGATCATGCTTCCACCGCCCGGCCCTTGAGTGCGAAGAGCCCGCGCGGCCGCTTCTGAATGAAGAGGATGATCAGCACGAGCACCAATATCTTGCCGAGCACGGCTCCGGCATAAGGCTCGAGGAACTTGTTGAGGATGCCCAGCGAAAATGCTCCGACGAGCGTGCCCCAGAGATTGCCGACCCCACCGAAAACCACGACCATGAAGCTGTCGATGATGTAACCCTGCCCGAGGTTCGGCGAAACATTGTCGATCTGCGAAAGTGCGACGCCCGCGATGCCCGCGATACCGGAACCGAGTGCGAAGGTGAGCGCATCAACGAGAGGCGTTCGGATGCCCATGGAGGAGGCCATGCGCCGGTTCTGCGTCACGGCGCGCATCTGCAGGCCCATCGGCGTCTTCTTGAGGAGGAACAGGAGCGCGGCGAAGACGGCCAGCGCGAAGACGATAATCCAGAGGCGGTTCCAGGTAATCGTCAGTCCTCCGGGCTCGAAAGCGCCGGACATCCAGAAGGGGTTGCCGACTTCGCGGTTGGTGGGTCCGAAGATCGTCCGCACCGACTGCTGCAGGATCAGCGATATGCCCCAGGTAGCGAGCAGCGTTTCGAGCGGACGCCCGTAGAGGAAGCGAATGACACCGCGCTCAAGCACGAGACCCACGGTGCCGGTGAATAAAAAGGCGAGCGGCAGCGCGATCGCCAGTGACCACTCGAAGAGGTGGGGAAAGGAGGTCCGTACGACATCCTGAACGAGGAAGGTCGTATAGGCACCGAGCATCACCATCTCGCCATGCGCCATGTTGATGATGCCCATGACGCCGAAGGTGATTGCAAGCCCGATCGCCGCAAGCAGCAGCACAGAGCCGAGCGAAAGTCCGTACCAGACGTTCTGGCCTGCATTCCAGAACTCTTGCGCCTGTTCTATGCTGGCGATGGCTGCCTCGATATCCTGCTCAAGGCCGTTCTCGGCGGAACCGAGTGCAGCGGAAAGGACCGGCAACGCCTCGCGGCCGCCGTTTTCCCTAAGCAGCCGCACCGCCTCCTTCTTCTCTTCAATCGGCCGGTCGGAAGCAAGCAGCATCGCCGCGCGCGCCTGTTCAAGGACCGTGCGAACGGCTTCGTCCTTCTCGGCAACCAGCGCATTTTCGACGGCGTCAAGCGCGTCGACATCCGGCGTTTGCAGCACGGATTGCGCGGCCTTGAGGCGCTGAGCGCGATCGGGGCTGAGCAGCGTCAAACCGCCAAGGGCCGCGCGAACGGCGCGGCGCACGCTGTTGTTCACCTTGATCTTCGACATCGCCGCCTTGGGCGTTTCGCCGGCGCTTTCGCCTGAGATAGGGTCGATGAGTGCAAGGTTCGAACCGCTCTCTTTGGTGAGAAAGACCTGGCCGTCTGTCTTGCGGGCATAGAGGTTGCCCGCGCCGAGCGCATCGAGAATCGCGACGACTTCAGGCTCTCCGGTCTTTGCCAGGGCGGCTATATGCTCATCCATCGCGGAAAGTTTCGCCTCGCCGAGCGCGTTCACCAGATTGCGCAGTCCCTCTGCTGCGCGAAGACCCTGCGGCATCGCGGCGAAAAGGAACAACATGGCCAGAACGGTTTGGATGATGCGGTACATGCGTTTCTCACTCTTGGAGTCCTCCGTCCGAAGAAAAGTCCCGGACGGAGGGTAATTCCAGCTGGCGGCTCATCATGAAATGGAGTGGGATGCGGCCCGACCTGGGCCGCTCGCCTGAAAAGTCTTTCGTGATAAAATCAGGAACCTTTGCCGCCGCACTTTCCTGTGGCAACATTGAAGTTGCCGCATGACATGGGCGCGCGCCAATCGGAAATCAGGTCCTTCGAGTCCGGCAGATAGTCCGACCATTCGTCGCCGAGGACGAGGCCGGGCGTTTCCCAGACTGTTTCGAACTGGCCGTCAGACTGGATCTCGCCGATCAGCACCGGCTTGGTGATATGGTGGTTCGGCATCATGGTGGAATAACCGCCCGAAAGGTTCGGCACCGACACGCCGATCATCGCGTCGAGCACGGCATCCGTGTCGGTGGTCCCGGCCTTCTCGACTGCCTTCAGCCACATGTTGAAGCCGATATAATGGGCTTCCATCGGGTCGTTTGTGACCCGCTTGTCGTTTTTGGTATAAGCCTTCCAGGTTTCGATGAACGCGGCATTGGCCGGACTGTCGACCGACTGGAAATAGTTCCACGCGGCAAGATGCCCGACGAGCGGACCGGTATCGAGGCCCGCAAGCTCCTCCTCGCCGACCGAGAAGGCCACGACCGGGATGTCCTCGGCTTTGACGCCCTGGTTCGCGAGCTCCTTGTAGAAGGGCACATTGGCGTCGCCGTTGATCGTCGAGACGACCGCCGTCTTCTTCCCGGCGGAGCCGAACTTCTTGATATCGGAGACGATCGTCTGCCAGTCGGAATGACCGAATGGCGTGTAGTTGATCATGATGTCCTCAGGCTTGACGCCCTTTGAGATGAGGTAGGCCTCGAGGATCTTGTTTGTCGTGCGCGGATAGACATAGTCGGTACCGGCGAGCACCCAGCGCTCGACTTCCTCGTTTTCCATCAGGTAGTCCACCGCGGGGATCGCCTGCTGATTAGGAGCGGCGCCCGTGTAGAAGACGTTGCGCTGGCTCTCTTCGCCTTCGTACTGGACGGGATAGAAGAGGATCGAGTTCAGCTCTTCGAAGACCGGCAATACGGATTTGCGCGACACCGATGTCCAGCAGCCGAAGACGGCGGAGACCTTGTTGACGGAAACGAGCTCACGGGCCTTCTCGGCGAAGAGCGGCCAGTCCGAGGCCGGATCGACGACGACCGCTTCAAGCTTCTTGCCGAGCACGCCGCCCTTCTTGTTCTGCTCCTCGATCAGCATCAGCATTGCGTCTTTGAGCGTCGTTTCGGATATCGCCATGGTTCCCGAAAGCGAGTGCAGGATGCCGACCTTGATCGTGTCCTCCGCCGCGAAGGCGCCGTTGAACGCGGTCGTCGAAAGGACGGCGGCTAGGAATGCGCCTGTAACGCGTGCCCTGATAGTCATATGATTGATCCCCTCTAGTTCTGGTCGCTGCAACCGAGTGTTTGTTTTGCTTGGCGGTTGCTTGAGGGATCATCGGGCAGTCACGTTGCACTGCACATACGTCATTCTACGTAGGCGTTGGGGGGAAGAAGGAAGCTGGACTTCGACCGGCGATGTTTCCGCCGCGGATCCGGATCGCTCCGCGGCAGACGCTGCCCGGTGCGCCGCCTCACAAATAGCCGGTCACCGCCGGCGAGCGGTCCCAGGCATCGTGCCGGCCGTCTTCATAGACCACTGGGGCACTCGCCAGTTCCTCGTCTGTCGCGTCGTCGAGACAGGTTATATTGACTGCGTGGAACGGCCCTCCCAGGATTTCGAAATCGGCGCTGGCAAACGGATGGACGCCGCAATGGCGGCAGAACACGTGCCGGATCATGCGCTCGCCGAAACGGTATTCCGCCAAAGCCTCTTCGCCGGAAAGCAACGAAAAGTCCTCAGGCGTGACGAACACTTTCCAGAAGCGCGTCTTCAGGCAGGAGGAGCAATTGCAGCGGAAGGTTGTCGTCCACCATACGCCCGGCCGCGGCGCCGTGGAGCGTTTTCCCTCGGGCGCGAGATCGAGGTTCGCGGAGAAGCGCACCGCGCCGCAGTGGCAGCTTCCGTGATAAGCCTTCTTCATTGCACTTCCTCCTTCCGGGCAGCGACATAGTCGGCAAGCCGATCGATGCACTCGCTCCAGCCCTCCGCGTGCGAATCGCGGCTCTCGACGCTCGTGAACGGCGTCTGATGGAAGGTGAGAGCTGTGCCACCCGACACATCCTCGAAGGTAACCGTAATCAGCGTGTCGATGGCGCCTTCCTCTTCCCAGGCGAAACTGAAGACGATTCGATTTGGCTGCTCGATCTCGCGATAGATGCCGTGCGCCCAGTAGTCCTGTCCCTCCGGCGCGCGGATGCAACAACGCCAGGCGCCGCCCTTACGGAAATCCGTCGTCATCGCAGCAACGGTGAAGTCTTTCGGCCCCCACCAACGCGAAAGGTGTTCCTGTGTGGTCCAGACCTTGAAGACGAGATCACGCGGCGCGTTGACGACGCGCGTAATGGTAAGAGCGTTCTCCTCCTTCAGAGACGATGCATTCATTGTCTTCTCCTTGCGGTTGCGCGAACCCGATTCACTCGTGATCCGACTTCTCGTTGCGCTGCAGTTCATCAAGATAGCTGTCCAGTCGATCGAAGCCATGCGTCCAGAAATCACGGTATCGTTCGATCCAATCGGCAATTCCCTTCAACGGCGCTGCCTCTAGCCGGCAGGGCCGCCACTGGGCGTTGCGCCCGCGCGAAATCAGTCCCGCGCGTTCCAATACCTTCAGATGCTTGGAAACCGCCGGCAGGCTCATGTCGAAAGGCGCTGCAAGTTCGTTCACCGTCGCCTCGCCGGCGGCAAGACGAGCAATGATGGCACGACGGGTCGGATCGGCCAATGCCGACAAGGTGCTGCTGAGCGGGTCCATATCCTTAACCGATAGGTTAATTAACTTTTTGGTTTATTGCAGCAGAGGGCAATTCTGTCAAGGGCAGCCGTTAAGTGACGGCGCGGTCGCCGCAGAGCGCCTGGCATGCAACGGCGCAGCTCTTCCACACTCACCACGCCCTGTTGGCAGAGTATTGAAAGGATTCTCGCATGTCGCTGTTACTTGACTGTTTGATCTCCTCTGCCCGGCAGGTTTCCCCAGTCCTCCCGTCAATCTCAAGGGACTCAGGAGCGCAACCGTCCTCACACGGAGAGCACTCGATACTATTCGATCAAAACGATCAGACGGCACACGCCGTGACACACCGCAGCGAACTCGTTTCCGCCGACAATAGGACGTGCTTCGCGCCGCACGTCCGTGTTACGACATGAGCGGCCGGCAATTGACCGGCGCTGCGAGATGACGAGGGACCATGGCGGCACGCCAGCGCATCATTCCCGTTCGAAGAGAATATAATCGCTGGGTCGCCGACCAGACGCTCGAAGACTATGCGCTGCGCTTTACCGCAAAGAGCGCGCGGCGCTTCTCCTCCGCGCGCATTTCACAGACGGCGATCGGCGCGATCTCATTCCTGGCGCTGGAAGCTATCGGCGGCGCCATCACCATGTCCTACGGCACCACCAACGCGATCGTCGCGACCCTCGTCGCAAGCCTGATGATCCTTATCGTCGGCCTGCCGATCAGCCGCTATGCCATCCGACATGGCGTCGACATAGACCTTCTGACGCGCGGCGCGAGCTTCGGCTATATCGGCTCGACGATAACCTCGCTCATCTATGCGAGCTTCACCTTCATCCTCTTCGCAATAGAAGCCTCGATCATGTCCGGCGCGCTGGAGCTGGCGCTCGGGGTCCCGCTCTGGGCCGGCTACATCGTCAGCGCCGTCGTGGTGATCCCGCTGGTCACCCATGGCGTCCGACTGATCAGCCGGTTTCAGCTCGTCACGCAGCCCTTCTGGATCGTGTTGAACATCCTTCCCTTCGCCTTCATCGCGCTCGCGGACTGGGAGAAGGTGGGCCTGTGGCTCGCCTATGCGGGCATTCATCACACTTCGGGTCCCTCCGGCACCGTCGCGCCCTTCGATCTCATCGAGTTCGGCGCGGCTTCCGCGGTCATCTTCGCGCTGATGGCGCAGATCGGCGAACAGGTGGATTTCCTGCGCTTTCTGCCGCCCGACGGTCAGCGGAAGCTCCGCCACCGCATAGCGGTCTTTCTCGCCGGCTCCGGCTGGGTCATCGTCGGCGCGCCGAAGCTGCTTGCCGGATCCTTCCTGGTCGTCCTGGCGCTCAGCGCCGGCGTGCCTTCCACCAGAGCCGCAGATCCGGCGCAAATGTACTACACGGCCTTCGGCTATATCGTCCCATACGAGACGGCAGCCCTCCTGCTGATGGCAGCCTTCGTCGTCGTTTCACAGCTCAAGATCAACGTGATGAACGCCTATGCCGGGTCGCTCGCCTGGTCGAACTTCTTTTCGCGCCTCACCCACAGCCATCCGGGCCGGGTGATCTGGCTGGTCTTCAACGTGGCGATCGCACTCCTCCTGATGGAACTTGGCATCTATCGGCTTCTCGAGGAGACGCTCGGCATCTTTTCGATCATTGCCATGGCCTGGCTCTGCACGATCTCGGCCGATTTGTTCGTCAACAAGCCGCTCGGCCTGGCGCCGGCCGGCATCGAGTTCAAACGCGCCCATCTCTATGACATCAATCCCGTCGGGCTCGGCACCATGGGCGTGTCGACGCTGTTCGCTCTGGTCGCGCATTTCGGCGCGATGGGCGAGATCGCAAGCTCGCTCGCTCCCTTTATCGCGCTCGCCACGGCCTTCCTCGTCTCGCCGCTGATCGCCTGGTGGACGGAGGGGAAATTCTACCTTGCCCGCAAGCCGCGCAAGAGCTGGTTCTCCGAGAGCGAGATCACCTGCTCAATCTGCGAGCACCCGTTCGAACCGGAGGACATGGCCTGGTGCCCGGCTTATGCGGCGCCGATCTGTTCGCTCTGCTGCTCGCTCGACGGCCGCTGCCATGACATGTGCAAACCGAAGGCGCGACTGAGCTTTCAGATCGCGACTGTAGCCAAGGCACTGCTGCCCGAAACGGTCGTCGCAAAACTTGCGACGCGGCTCGGCCGCTACGCCATCGCGGCGGTGATCTCCATCACCGGTATCGGAGCGATCCTCGCGATGATCGCGCACCAGACTACCGCCGCTTCTCCCGAAACCGCCGCCGTGGTCGAGCGTACCGTTGCCATCGTCTTTTTTGTTTTCGCCATCCTCGCCGGCATCGTGTCCTGGTTCTACGTGCTTGCCCATGACAGCCGTGTCGTCGCGGAAGAAGAATCCTCGCGGCAGAACACGGCTCTCCTGAAGGAGATAGCGGCCCACAAGAAGACCGACGCGGCACTGCAGGACGCGAAAGAGCGGGCGGAGGCGGCCAACCGTGCGAAGAGCCGCTATGTCGTGGGGCTGAGTCACGAGTTGCGAACGCCGCTCAATGCGGTGCTCGGCTACGCCCAGATCCTCGAACGCGACGAGACGATACCGCCGTCGCGACAGAACGCAATCAAAGCGATAAGGCGCAGCGCCGACCATCTCTCCGGACTGATCGATGGGCTGCTCGACATATCCAAGATCGAAGCCGGCAAGCTGCAGGTCTATTCCAACGAGATCAATATCCAGGATTTCCTCGACCAGATCGTCGACATGTTCCGTCCGCAGGCGCAGGCCAAGGGGATCACCTTCGAACACAGCCGCGCGGCGGCGCTGCCGCAATATGTGCGAACGGACGACAAGCGCCTGCGGCAAATCCTCGTCAATCTGCTTTCCAATGCCTTGAAGTTCACGGAACGGGGCCACATCCGCTTCGACGTCGCTTATCGCAGTCAGGTCGCGAGTTTTACGGTCGAAGACAGCGGCCGCGGCATCAGCGAGAGGGATCTGCCGAAGATCTTCGAACCATTCCAGCGCGGCGAAGCGGAATATCGCATGCCGGGCCTCGGCCTGGGCCTGACGATCACGCGCCTTCTCACCCAGACGCTCGGTGGCGAAATCTCCGTCACCAGCGAGAGGGATAAGGGCACGGTCTTCAAGGTGCGGCTTATGCTCTCCGCAGTAGACCGTCCGGCCGCGCGCAAGGACGCGGTGCGCAAGATCAGGTCCTACCAGGGACCGCACCGCGCGATCGTCGTGGTCGACGACAATCCCGAGCACCGCGAGCTGATGCGCGAAGTACTGACGCCGCTCGATTTCACCGTCATCCCCGCGGCGAGCGGAGCGGATTGCCTGACGCTCATCGAAGACACGAAACCGGATCTGTTCCTGATCGACATATCCATGCCCGGAATGAACGGCTGGGACTTGGTGACGCGGCTGAGGGAGGCCGGCCAGACAGCGCCGGCAATCATGCTTTCGGCCAATATCGGCGACGGTTCGGCTGCCGGCGCCTTCGGCCATAACGATACGCTTGCCAAACCCTTCCGTGTCCGCCAGCTCACCGACAAGCTCGCGATTCAGCTCGGCCTCGAATGGATCTACGACGACGGGCCCAAGGAAACGCGTGGACCGGACAAGGCCGGTGCAGTCATAAGCCCCGGCAATCATCACATCCGGGAATTGATCGAACTCGGCGAAATCGGCTACGTGAGGGGCATCGAAGCGAAACTGACGGAGATCGCCCTGAACCCGGATAACCGAGCCTTCGCCGAGGAAGCGCGCGCCTATGTCCAGGCATTCGACCTTTCGGGTTACGACGCTTTTCTGAAACGCCTGCTCGCCGGGGAGGCGAATGCCCGTGCCTGAGGCAGCGAACGCCCGCGACATCGTTCTCCTCGTCGACGATTCACCGGAGGCCCTCGGCTTCCTGACCGAGGCACTGGAACAGTCCGGCTTCTCCGTTCTGATCGCCACCTCCGGCAATGCGGCGCTCAACATCGCCGATCGCATCACGCCGGATATCATCCTGCTCGACGCGGTCATGCCCGGCATGGACGGCTTTGACACTTGCGCGCGGTTGAAGGCGAATGCGTCGGTCGCCCAGGTCCCGGTGGTTTTCATGACCGGCCTCACCGAGACGGAGCACGTGGTGCGGGCGCTTGAATCCGGCGGTGTCGATTATCTCACCAAGCCGATCAATATCGACGAGTTGCGCGCCCGCATACGCGTCCACCTTTCCAATGCGCGCTCCGCGCAGAGCGCCCGCGTCGCACTCGACGCTGCCGGCCGGCATCTGCTGGCCGTGCGCGGCGATGGCACGGTGCGCTGGTCTACGCCGCAGGCGACCCGCCTCGTCAACGCTGCCACGGGCAGCGACGACGGTCTCTTCTTCGTCGCCGGGCGTATCGCCGAATGGATGCGGGAAAGGGAAAAAGGCACCGGAGAAAGGCACGGGAGTTTCACCCTGCAGCGCGCAGCGCAGACCGGCTTGCAGATCTCCTATCTCGGGGCGATCGGCGCCAACGAATTTCTCTTCCGCCTGACGGCCGAGAACGGCATGAGCGACGACGAAACCCTGCGCCAGCATTTCCAGCTTACCCCGCGCGAGTCCGAGGTGCTGCTGTGGATTGCCAAGGGAAAATCCAACCGGGACATCGGAGAGATTCTCGGACTGAGCTCGCGCACCGTCACCAAGCATCTCGAACAGATCTATGTGAAGCTCGGCGTTGAAAACCGGGCGTCCGCCGCCGTCAAGGCGACCCAGGTGCTGCACGGGATTTGATTTGATCGGCAGGCGGCCCGCAAAAGCGCGGCCTGGAGAAAACCAGACCGCGCCAACCGCACCAGCGTGCAGTCTCGCCTCAAGATGCAAGTTTACTCGGCGGGCTGAACGACGACCGCAGGAATGGTTTCAACCTGCATTTCGCCGCCAAGCGCGGCGGAAAGCTGCGCCTGATCAAGCTCGCCTTCCCACTTCGCCACCACTATCGTCGCAACCGCGTTGCCGACGAAGTTGGTGAGCGCCCGGCACTCCGACATGAAGCGGTCGATGCCGAGGATCAGCGCCATGCCGGCCACCGGCACGGAGGGAACGACCGAGAGCGTTGCGGCAAGTGTGATGAAGCCCGCGCCGGTGATGCCGGCCGCACCCTTCGAACTCAGCATCGCGACGAGGAGCAGCAGGATCTGGTCGCCGTATGAGAGCGGCGTATCGGTCGCCTGGGCGATGAAGAGGGCCGCAAGCGTCATGTAGATATTGGTGCCGTCCAGGTTGAAGGAATAGCCGGTCGGAATGACGAGACCGACGACCGAGCGTTTGCAGCCGGCCTTCTCCATCTTGTTCATGAGGCCCGGAAGAGCCGCCTCCGAGGAGGATGTCCCGAGCACCAGCAGCAGTTCCTCCTTGATGTAGCGCACGAGCGAGAGGATCGAGAAGCCGTTATAGCGCGCCACCGCGCCGAGCACGACGAAGACGAAGAGGAACGACGTCAGATAGAAGGTGCCGATCAGCATGGCGAGGTTGGCGATCGAGGCGATGCCGTACTTGCCAATGGTGAAGGCCATGGCGCCGAAAGCACCGATCGGGGCCGCCTTCATCAGGATAGCCACCAATCGGAAGATCGGAAGCGTCAGGGCCTGCAGGAAATCGACGACGGGCTCGGCCTTCTTGCCGACGATCGCCAGCGAGATGCCGAAGAGCACCGAAATGAACAGGACCTGCAGAATGTCCCCCTCGGCGAAGGCCCCGACGAGCGTCGTCGGAATGATGTTCATCAGGAAACCGGTGATCGACTGCTCATGTGCTTTCTGGGCATAGGTCGCGACCGCCTTCGCATCCAGCGAAGCCGGATCGATATGCATGCCGGCGCCCGGCTGCACGAGATTGGCGACGACGAGGCCGACGAGAAGCGCGAGAGTGGAGAATGCCAGGAAGTAGATCATGGCCTTGCCGGCGACGCGGCCGACCTTGGCCAGATCGGTCATCCCGGCAATACCGGTCGCCACCGTCAGGAAGATCACCGGCGCAATGATCATCTTGACCAGCCTGATGAAGGCGTCGCCGAGCGGTTTGAGCTGCGTCCCGATATCGGGATAGAAATGGCCGAGCAGAATGCCCGCGGCAATCGCCGCCAGCACCTGGACGTAGAGATGGCGATAAAGGGGCGTCTTGCCGCGGACCTCAGCGGAATGTTCGATGATCATGATGTCCTCCACGTGACAGGCCCAGTCCGGCAACATGCCGGGCCTCCCGGGCCGCTTTCCGAAGATCGACAGCAACGGCTGCCTGTGGAGCTGGCCAGCAACATGCGTGCCAGTTTGCCGGGAAAGCGCCATGCAATTGAATTGATGAAGCTTTCCACGACAGGGCCTCGGGCTCTACCGAGTGTCTGTGCGGATTTCCGCACAGGATCTCTGGCGGGTTGAGCGAGAATATGCACAATACCGGCATGAGCAAACACGCAGACATGGAAGATCCGGCGGCGCTTCGCAGCCGCGCCCGTCGATCCTGGCTCGTGTTTGCGGCCGTCGCCCTGGTCCTCGTCGCTGCCGGCCTCCTTTTTGCCCGCGACTACGGGCGGTCACGGGCCCTCTTCAGCCTTGCCGGTCAAAGCCGGATCGACGCCAGCCTCAAAGCCTCGCTTCTCCGGGCGGTCGTGGAGCGGCAGCGCGCCCTTCCGCTGGTTCTCGCCGACGACGCGGCCATTCGTGGCGCGCTGCTTACCCCGGATCGGCAATCGCTGGACCGGATCAACCGCAAGCTCGAAGGTTTGGCGACGAGCGCCGAAGCGGCGGTCATCTACCTCATCGACCGGAACGGCACCGCCATCGCCGCCAGCAATTGGCGGGATTCCACCAGCTTCGTCGGAAACGATTATGCCTTCCGCGATTATTTCCGGCTCGCCATGCGCGACGGCATGGCCGAGCATTTCGCCATGGGCACAGTAAGCAAACGGCCCGGGCTCTATATCTCCCGTCGCGTCGCTGGGCCCGGTGGCCCGCTGGGGGTGATCGTTGCCAAGCTCGAATTCGACGGAGTCGAGGCGGATTGGCAGGCCTCCGGCAAGCCGGCCTATGTCACCGACCGGCGCGGCATCGTCCTCATCACCAGCATGCCCTCCTGGCGCTTCATGACGACCAAGCCGATCGCGCGGGAGCGCCTTGCCCCAATTCGTGAAAGCCTGCAATTCGGTGACGCACCGCTGTTGCCGCTCCCCTTCCGCAAGGTCGAGGCGCGGCCCGATGGCTCCTCCACCCTCGACGCCCTGCTGCCGGGCGAGGCGAACGCAGCCTTTCTGCGCGTCGAGACAATGGTGCCGTCGACGAACTGGCGCCTCGAGCAATTGTCGCCGCTGAAAGCGCCGCTTGCCGCCGGAGCACGCGAAGCGCAGCTCATCACGCTTGCCGCGCTGGTGCCGCTTCTGGGGCTGGCGGCATACCTCCTGCGCCGGCGCCAGGTGATCGCCATGCGCAGCGCCGAGGAGCGGCTCGCCCGCAGCAAACTCGAGACAAGCGTCGAGGAACGGACGCGCGATCTCCGCATGGCACGCGACCGGCTCGAAACCGAAATCGCCGATCACCGTCAGACCACCGAGAAATTGCAGGCAGTCCAGCAGGACCTCGTCCAGGCAAACCGGCTGGCGATCCTCGGCCAGGTCGCAGCCGGCGTCGCCCATGAGATCAACCAGCCTGTCGCCACCATCCGCGCCTATGCGGACAATGCCCGCACATTTCTCGAGCGCGGTCAGAGCGCCACCGCAGCCGAAAACATGGAGAGCATCGCCGAACTCACCGAGCGCGTCGGCGCCATTACCGACGAACTTCGTCGCTTCGCCCGCAAGGGTCATTTCGCCGCCGGGCCGACCGCGATGAAGGATGTGATCGAGGGAGCGCTCATGCTGCTCCGCAGCCGTTTTGCCGGGCGGATGGACGCAATCCGCATCGATCTGCCGCCGGATGGCCTTCAGGTATTCGGCAATCGCATCCGGCTGGAGCAGGTCCTGATCAACCTGCTGCAGAACGCGCTCGAGGCGATCGGCGACAGCGGGAATGGCGCGATCAAAGTGTCGTGCGAGGAAACGGCCACCGCCGTAACGCTCACCGTCGCCGACAACGGTCCGGGGATTCCGGCCGATGTCCGCGAAGAGCTGTTCACGCCCTTCAACACCTCGAAGGAAGACGGGCTTGGTCTCGGCCTGGCAATCTCCAAGGAGATCGTCTCCGACTATGGCGGCACGATCGAGGTCGCGAGCAGCCCGTCCGGAACGACATTTATCGTAAATCTCATGAAGGCATGAGCGATGAGAGCAGCTCCAACCGTGTTCCTGATCGATGACGACCGCGATCTTCGCAAGGCGATGCAGCAGACACTGGAGCTTGCAGGCTTCACCGTCTCGCCCTTTGCCAGCGCGGCGGAGGCGCTCGGAGAACTCACCGCCGACTTCGCGGGCGTCGTCATCAGCGATATCCGCATGCCGGGGATGGACGGGCTTACGCTGTTCCGCAAGGTTCTGGCGCTGGACCCGGATCTGCCCATGATCCTTGTTACCGGGCACGGCGACATACCGATGGCGGTGCAGGCGATCCAGGACGGCGCCTATGATTTCATCGCCAAACCCTTTGCCGCCGACCGGCTCGTTCAGAGCGCAAGGCGTGCCGAGGAGAAACGGCGGCTCGTCATGGAAATCCGTGCGCTTCGCCGCACGGCCGAAGCCGCCTCCGAGGGCCTGCCGCTGATCGGTCAGACGCCGGCGATGGAGCGGCTGCGCCAGACCCTGAAGCACATCGCCGATACCGATGTCGACGTGCTGGTCGCCGGCGAGACGGGCAGTGGCAAGGAGGTCGTGGCGACGCTGCTGCACCACTGGAGCCGGCGCAGGAGCGGCAATTTCGTTGCCCTCAATTGCGGCGCTCTGCCGGAAACGGTGATCGAGAGCGAGCTCTTCGGCCACGAGCCCGGGGCGTTTACCGGCGCCGTCAAGAAGCGTATCGGCCGGATCGAGCATGCAAGCGGCGGCACGCTCTTTCTCGACGAAATCGAGGCTATGCCACCGGCAACGCAGGTGAAGATGCTGCGCGTGCTCGAAGCCCGCGAGATCACGCCGCTCGGCACAAATCTGACACGCCCGGTCGACATCCGCGTCGTCGCCGCCGCCAAGGTCGATCTCGGCGACCCAGCCGAACGCGGCGACTTCCGCGAGGATCTCTTCTACCGGCTGAACGTGGTAACGCTCTCGATCCCACCCCTTCGCGAACGCCGCGACGACATTCCGCTCCTCTTCTCCCATTTCCTCGCACGTGCCGCCGAGCGCTTCGGCCGCGATGTGCCGGCGATCCCATCCGCGGTGCGCGATCACCTGGCAGCGCATTCCTGGCCGGGGAACGTGCGCGAGCTTTCCCATTTCGCCGAGCGGGTGGCCCTTGGGGTAGAGGGCACTCTGGGCGCCGCCGCGGCCGCACCCGTTTCAGGCGGTGCGACGCTGCCGGAAAGGCTGGAACGCTATGAAGCGGATATCCTAAAGGAAGCGCTGACAGCCCATCGCGGCGACGTCAGGGAAACGCTGCGGGCCCTCGGCATCCCCCGTAAAACCTTTTACGACAAGCTGCAGCGCCACGGCATCAACCGGACGGACTATGTCAAAGAACGAGGCCCCGCCTGAGCGGATCGTGAAACCGGAAGCGGCGCCTGGAGCGGGATGAGGAAAACTGTGTGCGGTTTTCCGCCCGCATCCCGCGTTTCAGCTCTTTGGAATTGATCACGTTCATGTTTTTAGGGCGATCCGACCCAAAAGCATCGTGATCTATTCCGCCACGGCCTCGATATCGACCCTATCGAGGAGCAGGAGCGGATTTTGCGAAGCGACCGCGAGTTCCAGCGCCCCCAGGCCGCTTGGCGATTTGGACTTGACCGTCAGGGTGAATGTCCCCGGTTTGGCGATGAACTTCGAAACCGCGTCCACCACGTCCTGCAACCGAGGCTCCTCGTCCGCGAATTGCTGCAAGACCACCGACGACGTCATCGTCAGCATGCCACGCGCCTGATCCTCCGTCATGCCGTTTTGTTCGGCATAGGCCTTCAGTCCCTTGGCGGCGAGGCCCTTGTCCTCGATCTCAAGCTCCGCCTCCCGTGCGGTGAGGCCAAAGAGCGCCACGCGCATCTTCGCCTCGTCACCCGAAAAGAAATCGCCGCTCACGCCCCCCATCACGCCGGAGAAGGAAAAGCCGGCAAGGTCTTTTAAGCTCGTGGAGATCTCCTTGATGACGAGTGTCTGCTGCGCCTCGTCCCAGGCCGCTTCGAGACTGGAAGAAAGAACCAGTTCGTCGATGCCCAGCTTGCGAAGCTCGGCCAGCGTCTTTTCCTCGATGTTCGCGGGGACCGGAACGGTCAGATCCTGGTAGCTGACGCGGATGTCGGTGGGTATACCGTTGCGCGGCTTGGTGAGCGCCGCTTCATATTCCTTGAGTGAGAAGCGGACGCGCTCCGCAGTCGAAGGCGATGTTTCGCCGTTCTCCACTGAACCCGGCAGGTCGGCATCAATGCCCGCCAGCCTTACCGTGCCGAATTCGGGCAACAGGGTCGTGAAAGGGAAGCTCTCAAGCTGCTGCTCGTCAAGGGCCACCATCTGTTCCAGAGCTTTGAAAGTGGGGCTCCAGGAAAAGCCGGAAAGGGCCGCTTCGGAGATTTTGAAATGGCTCTCACCTTCCGCCATCGAGAGGCCGTTCAATGTGGCGTCAAGCGTCTGGCCATCCAACTGAATGGCGAGGCGATCCGTGGCAAACTTGATCTTCTTGCCTTTGTCGCCGTCCTTCGCCGGCACCTCCATGTTCAGGCCGAGCATTTCGATGTCGGCCTTTTTCGTCATGTCGATGATCGACAGAATCCGGGTGAAATAGGCCTGGCGCTCCGCAGGAGGCAATTCATCGGGCGCAGAAACCGCGCTCAACGCATTCAGCGTCTCGAGCAGCGGTTGGTCCGTCATGGCCATGCTGATACCACTGCTGCGAATCTCGGCGTAGCCGAAGCGCGCCTCGCCGTCCGAAAACACGATGTCCTTGACCGAGCTCGGTCCGTAAACCGGCTTTGCCTCCTTGTCCTGCGGGCCGGCCTTATCGGTATATAGCCGCGCCAGGTAGGCCGCATCCATATCCTGCACGGTCATCGGTCCAAGGGAGCCGGTCAGGCGCTTCTTCCCGCCGGCCTCTCCGCCGTTGCCGTCCACGCCGAACTCGAAGCTGGCGCCTTCCGCCGAAAAGCGGGACACGCGCCCATCGGCGATGCCTTCCGACACCACGTTCCTGTAGACGAGCTTCTGCTCGCTCCCGCCGACGGTCTGGGTGACGAGGATCTCCGGAGCAACGACGCGCCGCGCCGCAAAAAGCTCTATTCGCTTCGACAACGGCAGATCGCCGCGCCCGCCGAAGATCTCCGTCATCGTGCCATAGCCGAGATTTGCCTCCTCCACGGTCGCCTGCGGGACTTCGACGCTGCCCAGCTTCGTCTTGAGTTGGAGCCCTGCTACTTCGAGCATGCCTTTCAGGAAGAAGATCTCCGGTCGCCCATCAATCGCGGCGATATGAACTTCGAACCCGTCCTTGAGAGGCAGCTTCACGTCGCGCAGATGAATGCGCCCCAGAAAATCCGCTTCGACATTGCCAACCTTGCCGCCCCTTTCGGCGATCATCCCGCTCATGGTCCTTTCGGCGACGATCTTGTAGCCGGTCATGCCCGCGGCTGCGATTGCAATCAACGCGACGGCGGCCCAAAGCGCCGCCCTTTTCCCGGTTCTGGTCTCCGCCTGCCCCACGATTTTCGCCCCTTCGTTACGCGCCTTACGACGCCTGATGTTCGTGGCGCGTGGTTAGAGGCAAAGCGCTCCGCTTGCAAGCATGACGGGAGGTATGCGCATGGTTTTCCTTTGACTTCTCCCTTACTCGCCATCCGATCGTGGCCGGGCATCAGAAACCATCTTGACGCCGCGTCGATTACCGTCCCTAATTACGCCATTCACCAGGGGGGTCCCGGCAAGGGGCTGAGATACTGCTAGAGCGCGCAGTGACCCGTTGAACCTGATCCAGTTCATACTGGCGTAGGGACGGTGCAGACGTGCGACAGCCAGGATCCCGTAGTCCCGCGATCCGTCGGCAATGCGTCTTTCCATCATTCCGGCTTCAGAACTGGGTCTCCAACGCGAAAACTTTGGAGCCTCATTATGAATCTATTCAAGCCTCTCGGCGCGACCCCTTCGGTCACCCAAGGGCCGCTCCCCGCGTCCCGAAAGGTCTACAGGCCGGGCGATATCCATCCCGACATCCGCGTGCCGATGCGCGAGATCACCCTGCATCCGACCTCGGGCGAACCGCCGGTGACCGTATACGACGCCTCCGGACCCTACACGCTTGAGAATGCCGATATCCGCATCGACGCAGGTCTGCCGCGTCTGCGCCACGACTGGATCCTGAAGCGCGGCGATGTGGAAATCTACGAGGGCCGAGCGGTCAAGGCGGAAGATAACGGCTTTGCGAGCGGCGAGCGCCTCACGCCGGAATTCCCGGTGCGCAATCAGCCGCTTCGCGCCAAACCGGGACAAGCGGTCACCCAGATCGCCTATGCCCGCGCCGGCATCATCACACCGGAAATGGAGTTCATCGCCATCCGCGAAAATCTCGGCCGCAAAGCCGCGAAGGAGGTACTCACGCGCGATGGCGAGAGCTTCGGTGCATCGGTCCCCGATTTCGTCACACCGGAATTCGTCCGCCAGGAGGTGGCCGCCGGCCGGGCCATCATTCCGGCCAACATCAACCATCCGGAGTCGGAGCCGATGATCATCGGCCGCAACTTTCTGGTGAAGATCAACGCGAATATCGGCAATTCCGCCGTGACTTCCTCGATGGCCGAGGAAGTCGAGAAGATGGTATGGGCGACCCGCTGGGGCGCCGATACGGTCATGGACCTTTCCACCGGCCGCAACATCCACAATATCCGCGAATGGATCATCCGCAATTCGCCGGTGCCGATCGGCACGGTACCGCTTTACCAGGCACTGGAAAAGGTGAACGGCATTGCCGAGGACCTTTCCTGGGAGGTCTTCCGCGACACGCTGATCGAACAGGCGGAACAGGGCGTAGACTATTTCACCATTCATGCCGGCGTCAGGCTCCACTATATCCCGCTCACCGTCGATCGAGTCACCGGCATCGTCTCGCGCGGCGGATCGATCATGGCCAAGTGGTGTCTGCATCACCACCAGGAGAGCTTCCTCTACGAGCATTTCGAGGAGATCTGCGACATCTGCCGCGCCTATGACGTTTCCTTTTCGCTGGGCGACGGTCTGCGGCCCGGTTCTATCGCCGACGCCAACGACCGGGCGCAGTTCGCCGAACTCGAAACGCTCGGCGAGTTGACGCAGATCGCCTGGGCCAGGGATTGCCAGGTGATGATCGAAGGCCCCGGCCACGTGCCGATGCACAAGATCAAGGAGAACATGGACAAGCAGCTTGCCGTCTGCGGCGAAGCGCCTTTCTACACGCTGGGGCCGCTGACCACCGATATCGCGCCGGGCTACGACCACATCACCTCCGGCATCGGCGCGGCGATGATCGGCTGGTTCGGCACCGCGATGCTCTGCTACGTGACGCCGAAGGAGCATCTGGGCCTTCCCGACCGCAACGACGTCAAGATGGGCGTCATCACCTACAAGATCGCCGCGCATGCCGCCGATCTCGCCAAGGGGCATCCGGCCGCGCGCATCCGTGACGATGCACTGTCGCGCGCCCGCTTCGAGTTCCGCTGGGAGGATCAGTTCAATCTTTCGCTCGACCCGGAGACGGCGCGGAACTTCCATGACGAAACGCTGCCGAAGGAGGCGCACAAGGTCGCGCATTTCTGCTCCATGTGCGGTCCGAAATTCTGTTCGATGCGGATTTCCCACGACATCCGTGCCGAGGCGCAGAAGGAGGGCCTTGAGGCGATGGCAGCGAAATACCGCGACGGCGGCGACCTCTATATGCCGGTCGATGGGAGCGATGCGCCCACTGGAGAATGAGATGCGCGTCCTGATCAGGGGGGCCGGCGTTGCCGGCCTCACCGCCGCACATGAACTTCTGGCGCGCGGCGCCGAGGTAACCGTCATCGAAAATGCCGAGGGCTTTGGACGGGCCGCGTCCTGGTATGCGGGCGGCATGCTGGCGCCGTGGTGCGAACGGGAAAGCGCCGAGGAGGCCGTCCTGACGCGCGGCATCGGCGCCGCCGACTGGTGGGAAGCCGCCCTTCCTGCCGGTTCCGTCCATCGCAACGGCACGCTCGTCGTCGCCCAACCGCGCGACGGAGCCGAACTCAGGCGCTTCGCGGCCCGCACCTCCGGCTTTCGCTGGCTTAACGCGGAGGAGATCGAGGCACTGGAACCGGCGCTCGCCGGCCGCTTCCGGCAGGCGCTGTTCTTTCCGGACGAGGCACACCTCGATCCACGCCGGGCGCTCTCGGCGCTGCGACAAAGACTGGCGGCGCGCGGCGTCACCTTCGTGGCGGAAGAGCCGGACGGTCGCGGGGCCGTGCTCACCGTCGACTGCACCGGTGCGGCAAGGATAGGCGGGATCGACGGGCTGCGGGGCGTGCGAGGCGAGATGCTTTATCTTGAGACCGACGAGGTTTCACTCTCTCGCCCGGTGCGCATGCTGCATCCTCGGATTCCGCTCTATATCGTCCCGCGCAATGGCGGTCTCTTCATGTGCGGGGCAACGATGATCGAGAGCGACGATGCCGGTCCGATCACCACCCGATCACTGATGGAGCTGCTGAACGCCGCCTATGCGATCCATCCTGCTTTTGCCGAGGCCCGCCTTGTGGAGACGGGCACCGGCGTGCGACCGGCTTTTGCCGACAACCTGCCGCGTGCCGTGCGCCGCGAGAGCACGATTACCGTCAACGGCCTCTATCGCCACGGATTCCTCCTGTCACCGGCCATGGCGGGGGATGTGGCGGCGCTGGCCCTTGGCGAGGAGATACCCAGAGGAGATGTTCTATGAAACTGACGATCAATGGCGAAGAACATGAGGTCCAGGCCGGCACACTCGCCGAACTGCTGCAGCAGCTTGAATTCGAGGGCGACTGGCTGGCGACCGCCGTGAACGGCGAGCTTGTCCAGAAAGCCGAGCGGGCCGACCGCCGGCTGCAGGACAGCGACCGGATAGAAGTCCTGTCGCCGATGCAGGGAGGTTGAACGTGCCGCTGTTCTATGGAACCGAAATTCGGTCGCGGCTCCTGCTCGGCACCGCCCGCTATTCCTCTCCGGCCGTGCTTGCCGAAGCGGTGCGGCGGTCACGCACGGATGTCGTCACGGTGTCGCTTCGCCGCGAGACGGCAGGCGGGCGTCAGGGCGGCGCCTTCTTCGAGCTTATCCGCGAACTCGGCGTGCGTGTGCTGCCCAACACGGCCGGCTGCCATTCGGTCGCCGAGGCTGTCCTGACCGCGAAAATGGCGCGCGACGTTTTTGAGACGGACTGGATCAAGCTCGAAGTGATCGGCCACCAGGATACCTTGCAGCCCGATGTCTTCGGTCTCGTCGAAGGCGCGCGCATCCTCACCGGAGAAGGCTTCGAGGTCTTCCCCTATACCACGGACGACCTCGTCGTCGCCGAACGGCTGCTCGAGGCGGGTTGCAAGGTACTGATGCCCTGGTGCGCGCCGATCGGCAGCGCCATGGGGCCGCAGAACATGCAGGGCCTGCGTGCCATGCGGGCGGAATTTCCCGACGTGCCGCTGATCGTCGACGCCGGCATCGGCCGCCCTTCGCACGCGACGACCGTCATGGAACTCGGTTACGACGCGGTCCTGCTCAACACGGCCGTTGCAGGGGCTGCCGATCCCGCCGCGATGGCGGAAGCCTTCGCCATGGCTATCGATGCAGGATACGCCGCCCATGGCGCCGGCATGCTGGAGCCCCGCGACATGGCCGTTCCCTCAACACCCGTTATCGGAAAGGCGGTTTTCTCGTGAAGCTCGACCCCTTCTATCTCATCGTCAACAGTGCCGCCTGGATCGAACGCCTGGTACCGCTCGGCGTCAAGCTGGTGCAGCTCCGCGTCAAGGATCTCGGCGCGGACGATATTCGCAGTCAGATCCGCCTGGCCAAGGCGGTCTGCTCCGCCCATGCCTGCCAGCTCATCGTCAACGACTATTGGAGACTCGCGATCGAGGAAGGTTGCGACTTCGTCCATCTGGGCCAGGAGGACCTGGCGGACGCCGATCTCGGCGCAATCCGCACGGCCGGGCTCAAGCTGGGCCTCAGCACCCATGATGAAGCGGAACTGGAAACGGCGCTCGCGGCCGGGCCCGACTATATTGCGCTCGGGCCGATCTACCCGACCATCCTCAAGAAAATGAAATGGGCGCCGCAGGGCCTGGAGCGGCTTTCGACCTGGCGCGACCGGATGGGCCGCCTGCCGCTTGTCGCGATCGGCGGCCTCAACCCCGAGCGTATCGAAGGCGTTTTCGCCCATGGTGCCGACAGTGCCGCCGTGGTGACCGACATCACGCTGAACGCCGATCCGGAAGCACGGACGAGGGAGTGGATCCAAAGAACAGACAGGCGGAGGTAAACAGCTCGGTTTTTTTCTTGTTAAGGCTGCAATCACAATCTTTTGAAGTAAGCTGCACCTGCCACACTACCGGATCGCCCCTCAGGCTGGCAGGAACCTATAAACAGATGAACTTCGTCCACGCCTTCCGCTCCCGCAAGCCTCCATGTGCAGCAATCATAGGGCTGCTCTTCGGGCCCGAAGTGGTGATGAGATGAAGCTTCCGTCACCAGTTCGCGCGACCGCCTGAGTGCAGCCACGGAAACGCCCCGCTTTAAATGCTCCGCTTCAAACACCGATGCTCCGCCGGGAAGTCGCGACATAAAGCGCGCTGGCAAATGTCGCGGCGGCGCAGTAGGTGATGGCGCCGAGCGGGCCGAAAGCGTCCACGAAGAGCCCGCCGAGCACGGCGCCGCTGGCGATGCCGACCTGGAATGTCGCGACGATGAGGCCGCCTGTGCTTTCCGCATGTTCGGGAGCGGCGCGCACCATCCAGGTCTGGACGGCGACCGGCAAGGCTCCGAAGGCAAAGCCCCAGATGGTTACCGCCGTGGCCGAAACGACATCCAGCGAACCGAAGGTCACAAGGAGAAATGCCATGGCCGCGATAAGCAGCGTTGCGAGACCAACGGCCGCCGTGATGCTGCGTTCGATGATGAGCCCGCCGGCGATGTTGCCGAAGAAGCCGCCTATGCCGTAGGCGAGCAGGATCAGCGAGATCGCCTCGATACCGAATTCCGGCACTTTCTCCAGGAACGGACGCACATAGGTGAAACCGGCAAAGTGACCCGAGACGAATAGCAGAACCGTGATGATCCCGATACGGATGCTCGGCCTGCCCAGGAGATCGAACAGAAGCTTCAAACTCGGGGCGGATTGCGGCGGCAGCCGGGGTATGCTGACCATCTGCACGATCAGCGTCACGGCGCCGACTGTCGCGGCCATCAGAAATGCGGCGCGCCAACCCCAGAGATCGCCGATGTAAGCGCCGATCGGCGCGGCACAGACCGTTGCCACCGAGACCCCGGTGAAGACGATCGACATAGCGCGCGGCACGAGAGACATCGGCACGAGACGCAAGGCGATTGCCGCCATCATCGACCAGAAGCCGCCGAGCCCAACGCCAAGAATGACCCGTGCGGTAAGGAGCATTGCCAGGTTGGTCGCAAAAGCTGCGATGAGACTGGAAACAATCAGCGCGAGAGTAAACCCCCAAAGCACGAGCCGGCGGTCGAACCGGCGCGTGGCGATGGCAACGGTCAGTCCCGCGACCGCGCCGACGACGGCGGTAGCCGTGACCGCCTGGCCGGCCGTGCCGGTGCTGATGCCGAGATCGGCCGCCATCGGGGTGAGGATGCTGACGGGGAGGAATTCTGCGGTTACGAGGCCGAACACGCCGAGCGCAAGTGAGCCGACACCGGCCCAGGCCGGATCGATCCGCTCGTTGGTTTCCGGTATGAGCGCGGCATCCAGGGTAGTCGCTGTATCTGTCATAAGAGCGGTCTCCATGATGGGGTCCGGCTTAGATAGGGCGTGACGCCCTGGACATTCCATGCTAGATATTCCGCAATGCTTGACCATTCGTCCAAAACCTCCTCTCCCGCTTCTGAGGATTTTCTGACCGAGCTGTTGCGCGGGCTCCGTCTCGACGGGGTGGATTACGTCCGCTGCGAATTGACGGCACCCTGGGGGATCTCATTTCCGGCGCAGGAGACGGCGCGCTTCCATTTCATCTGCGGAGATTGCTGGCTGCGCGTCGCCGACGGGGACTGGATCGAGCTGAAGCGCGGCGATGCCGTGCTCCTGCCGCGCGGTGGCGGGCACGCGCTGGCAAGCATGCCGGGTGAAAAGCTCTCTGCCCTCGATGCCTATTCGGTCCAGGAAGTATGCCATTGCGTCTACAATGTCTGCGGCGGCGGGCGCGGCGAGACCACCATTCTTTTCTGCGGCAGCCTCAGGTTCAACATGGATTCCATGCATCCCCTGCTGCGCATGATGCCGGACGTGATGCGAATCAACGCACTGACCGCCAGCGAGCCGGCTATCCCGCACATGCTCGACGCCATGGCGCGGGAAGTCGGCGCCAGCCGCGTCGGTTCCGGCGGTGTCCTGGCGCGGCTCGCCGACGTGCTCGCGGCCCTCATCATCCGTTCCTGGGTTGAACACGGATGCGGCAATACCAGCGGCTGGGTGGCGGCGGTCCGCCACCCCGGCCTCGGCCGGGTCATCGCGGCCATGCACCTCGACCCGGAAAAGGCCTGGACCGTCGACTCCCTCGCCAGGCTGATGGGCGCCTCGCGTTCCGGCTTCGCTCAGCAATTCGCCAGCGTGGTCGGCGAGACGCCGGCCCGCTACCTTGCGCAAGTGCGTATGCACCAGGCACGTCAGTGGCTGACCCGCGACCGCATGCGTATCTCGGTCGTGGCACGTCGCCTCGGCTATGATTCGGAAGCCTCCTTCAGCCGCGCCTTCAAGCGCGTGATCGGCCAGCCGCCGAGTCATTATCGTGGCGCCGACCCGGCCGAGGCCTCTACGTTCGCTGGCGAGAGCAGACCCTGAATCACGATGCGTCAGAGCGCGATGCGGGTGAGAGCATCCTTCACCCTCGCCATGTCGGTCTTCCCCAGGGGAAGGATCGGGCGCGGCGGGTCGACTCCGACAAGGCCCAACAGGTCGGCCATGGCGTACATGACACGGAAGCTGCCGAATTCCTTAAACAGGTTCCACAAGGGCTGGAAGGCCCGATCGAGGCGACGGGCCTCGGCAAGATCGCCGGCTCGAGCCGCGCGCGTGAGAGCAACGGCTTCTGCAGGCATGAGACCTGCGACGACGCTGTACCAGGCGTCACAACCCGCGAGCAACGCGTCGGCAGCGCCCCAATCGCCACTGTAACCGATAGAAAAGCCTTCGGGGATGCGCGAACGCATGCGCGCGAGCTCACCCGCGACATCGCCTTGCGCGGGAAGCGGCATCTTCACGGCGGCAATGTTCGGGACCCTCGCCAGACGGACGATCAGATCGTCGGTGAAGGTGAAGCGGGTCGTGCTCGGATTGTTATAAATGCAAAGGGGCAGCTGGCCCGCTTCCGCGACAGCGGAAATATGCTGGAAAACCTCCTCATCCGTCAGGGGAGTATAGGACATGGGGGCCAATAGAAGCCCGCTCGCTCCGGCCATTCTTGCATCGCGCGCGAGTGCATGTGCCTCGTCGGTTCTGAGGGCGCCGACGCCGACAATGACGGGTATCCTGCCGTCGACGCACTCGATCGCCACCTCAACGGCGCGCTGTCGCTCACGCCGCGAAAGAAAGGCGTAGCCGCCCGTGCTCCCGAGGAGGCCGATCGAATCGGCACCGGCCGCAGAAATGCGTTCGAAAAGCCGTGCGAGCGCGGCCGTGTCGACATGCCCCGAGGCATCCGCTGGGGTTATGGAAAAGGCCGAAAGGCCGGCAAACAACGTCATAGCATCCCACTATCAGAGCGTTTCACTACACAGCTTCCCTTATCACCTCTATATGCGCAACAGCAGCAGCCGGAGACCGGCAAAGCCGAAAAACAGCGCCAATACGCCCTCGATCCAGCGCCTTGCGCGACGATAGAGTCGCACCATGGGCGCCGTCGAAAAGACGAGCGCATAACCGCAGAAGATCGTGACGCTCAAGACCGCGCAACCGCCGAGGATCGCGCCAAGCGTGTGCCACGACGAGCCCGGGCCAAGTCCGAGCGTCACCAGGGCGATCCAGGCAAGGATCGATTTCGGGTTGCTGAGATGCATGAGCAGTCCGCGCCGATAGAGCTCCGCGGCCGTCGCGACGGCCCCATTGCGGCTGCTATCCGAAGCAGTTTGCGGGTCGGAAGCAAGCGCGGATTTTCCGGCCTTGAAGGCGAGATAGAGGAGATACAGGCCACCGAAGATTTTCAGAACGATCAGCGCTTCCGCATAGCGGGTCAGGACTGCCGAGACGCCGGTCGCAGCCATCGCGCCCCAGAAGAACGAACCGCTGACGACGCCGGCAGCGAGTATCAGGGCCGCGCGTCGTCCGCTATGCATCGCCACGGCCATGATTTGCATGTTGCTGGGACCGGGACTTCCGGCTGCGATCACATAGGCTGCATAGACGATCAGGAGATGGTGAAATTGTGCGGACACTCTGAGGACCCGTTCATGTCGTCTGTTGTCAAGAAAGCTCGCTTGGAGCGTAGCGCGCAAGGCGACCGCGGTCGAATCCTACAGATCTCTCAGCAGATTAAAAGCGATCAACCACATGGTTAGCGTGATGAAAGTTTCCAGAATTCGCCAGGACGCCGGCTTCGAGAAGATCGGCCGCAGCCAGGTCGCGCCGTAGCCGAGAGAAAAGAAGAACAGGAGCGAGCCGGTCACGGCGCCCGCCGCAAACGACGCCTCGTATCCCGGAAACCGGGTCGAGATGGTACCAAGCAGCACGACCGTGTCGAGGTAGACATGCGGGTTGAGCCAGGTCAAGGCAAGGCAGGTCAAAAGGACCGTCCTGACGCTCGCAAAACCCGCCCCCTCCTGTACCGCAAGTGCTTCCGATGAGCGGAGCGCGGAATAGAGGCTTTTCGCACCGTACCAGATCAGGAACGCCGCGCCTCCGTAGCGCATGATCGGATCGAGCCAGGGCAGCAATGCTGCGATCTGGCGAAAACTTGTCACACCCAGCGTGATCAGCAAGGCATCCGACAATCCACAAATCAGGCAGACGGCGAATACATGTTCGTTGCGCAGGCCCTGGCGCAGCACAAACGCATTCTGCGCGCCGATCGCAACGATCAGGCTGAGACCCGTCACGAGCCCTGTGCCGAAAACCGGAATATTCATGTCATATCGCTCCCAACGCCGAGCCTTTCCGCTACCGCGTCTGGTGAATTCAGGCTAGTTAATGTTACTAATCACGATTAAGCACAGCTAATCCATGCTCGACTACTCCGCTCTCCGCGCCGTCTCGGCGGTCGTTCAGACCGGCAGCTTCGAAAAGGCTGCCGGCCTTCTCAACGTGACGCCTTCGGCCGTATCGCAGCGGGTGAAGCAGCTTGAGGAACGTCTAGGCGTGGTGCTGATTGCGAGAGGCAATCCCTGCACCGCGACCGAGAAAGGAGAGTGGCTCTGCCGGCACATGGAGAATGTCGGCATGCTTGAAGCCGAGCTGTTCCAGCATCTGCCCGATCTCCTCGATCCGACGGATCCCGAACCAAGAGTAACTCTGCACATCGCGACGAATGCCGACAGTCTCGGAACATGGTTCCTGACGGCAATGTCGAGCTTCGCCAGGCACTCTCCCTACCTGCTCAACATTGCGATCGACGACGAGGACCATACCGCCGAATGGCTCCGGCGCGGGCGTGTGGTCGCCGCGGTCACCAGCCTGGAAAAGCCGGTTCAGGGCTGCCGCCGGCTTTTCCTCGGCGCGCTGCGCTATCACGCCACTGCGAGCCCCGATTTCGTCGCCCGCCATTTTCCGCAGGGTGTCACCGCAAATTCCATCGGCAGAGCGCCCGCCTTGACCTTCAATCAGAAGGACAGGCTCCAGGGCCGGTGGATCCGTCAGGTGTTCGAGGAAGACGCCAATCCTCCGACGCATTGGCTGCCCTCGACCCCGGGTTTCATCGAGGCCAGCCTTTCCGGCATGGGATGGGGCATGAATCCGGCACCACTCGTGCGCGAGCACCTCAGCTCCGGGCGGCTGGTGGAACTGATCCCGGAAACGCCTTTGGACGTTCCGCTCTATTGGCAGATGAACCGACTTGCCGCCGACCGCCTGGCGGAGCTGACGCGCGAGGTCACGACCGCGGCCAGGCATCACTTGTTGGGGTGAGAGGTGTCCGCGCTCCGGGCAACCATTCGGAGATTGCCGGTCACGCTGCGACAACTGCCCCTCATCCCGCTGCCGGAACCTTCCCCCCGCAAGCGGGGAGAAGGGATATGCCGCGCCGCCGAAGTCCCCTCTCCCGCTTGCGGAGAGCGGGTTAGGGTGAGGGGCAAGCCGCAAATCGACGAAGCCGCCGCCTCACTCAAGCCCCATCATCCAGCGGCCGGGCTCCCTCCTCCGCTGCTCTAACGCAAACGTCGGCCGTCCCCGGCAAAGAACCGTCTTCTGTCCTCTGGCACGGAAAACGATACCCTCTCCCCCACCTGCCAGTCCGGCCCTTCGCGTTGTTCGACGACAAGGCTTTGACCGTCCTCAAGTTGGCAATAGAGATAGCGCGTGCCGCCGAGATATTCCGAGAATTCGACCTGGGCGGCAATCCGCTCCGCGCCGGGTTCGCAGACCGTGAGGTGCTCCGGCCTCATCCCGAGCCTCAGGCGATCCCCCGGAGCCAGACTGCTGCCATCGATCGGAGCCCGAAGCGCTGCGCTGCCGATGTGGACGGTTCCGTCTCCCTGCCATTCGGCCTCAAGGAAATTCATGCGCGGCGAACCGATGAAACCCGCAACGAACATGTTGGCGGGATCCTCGTAAACCTCGCGGGGACTGCCGGTCTGCTCGATCCGGCCGTCACGCAGAACGACGATCTGGTCGGCGAGCGTCATCGCCTCCGTCTGATCGTGGGTGACGTAAATCATGGTATTGCCGAGTTCGCGGTGGAGCCGTGCGATCTCGATGCGCATCGAAACACGCAGCTCGGCATCGAGGTTGGAAAGCGGCTCGTCGAACAGAAACACATCCGGCTTGCGCACGATCGCCCGGCCGATCGCCACGCGCTGGCGCTGCCCGCCCGAAAGTTGGCCCGGCCTTCGGTCAAGCAGGGGATCGATCTTTAGGATCGCCGAGACCTGCGCGACGCGGCGCTCGATATCGGCCGGATCCGTCCGAGCCATCTTGAGTCCGAAGCCGAGATTTTCGCGAACGCTCATATGCGGGTAGAGCGCGTAGGACTGGAAGACCATCGCGATGCCGCGCTCGGAAGGGTCGAGGTCTGTCACGTCCCTGCCCTTGATTGCGATCTCTCCCTCCGTCACCTCCTCGAGCCCAGCGATCATCCGCAGCAGGGTCGATTTCCCGCAGCCGGACGGGCCGACGAAGACGACGAAATCGCCTTCCTCGATCGTCAGGTCGATCCCGTGGATGACCTCCAGGTTGCCGTAGCTCTTGCGTATATCGCCGAGCACGACGCTCTTATTGCCGATGCCGTTCGCCATCCTCGCTATCGCCTATCTGTCTGACTGCACCCAGACGAGCATCTCGCCCGGCGCCCTGTTGTCCCAGAGATGATAGGGCACGAAGCGCGCCTTGTGAGGCACACGCGCAGCCGGTTCCTCGCGGTAAAGCGCTTTGCCCCAATTCTCGGTCTCTTCACGCTCGACCGCCAGGTCGACGGCGACGGCGCCGTTCAGTTCCTCCATGACCACCGTCTCGGCAGACGGAAGTTCGCGGGGGAGCACGATCGCGTTCAGATCCCCGCCGTTGTCCGCCGCCTCGGCACAATAAACGAGGGGACCGCGCATCAAAGCCACGCGACCGACGTCCTGCCGGACCTTCGGATTGGCATATTGCGGGCGAAGCGTGAGCGGCAGATAGAGCGCCACGCGGTCACCGTCCGACCATTCGCGTTCGATGCGCGCATAACCGTCGGCGAGATGGGCCGACAGATCGAGCATCGAACCGTTGACGCTGAGCGTCGCTCCTGCCGCCCATTCCGGGATGCGCAGGGACAGCGCGAACCGGGCCGGACGGTCGAGCCTTGCCGTGAAGGCGATCGCGCCGTCCCAGGGATAATTGGTCGCTTGCCTGAGCTCGACCTCGGCGCCATTCGCGAGTTTCAGCCGCGCAGCGCTTTCACCATAGAGATGAACGGCGATCTCATCTTCTGCAACCGCATACATGTAGGAACCGATGGAGGTCACGAGCCGCGCGATGTTCGGAGGGCAGCAGGGGCAATGATGCCACTTCCAGCGATGGTGCCGACCGGTGCTTTCGAGCGGGTTGTCATAGAAGAAGGTCTTGCCGTCGATCGAAAGACCGGGCAGCGCACCGTTATAGAGCGCCTGCTCCATGATGTCGGCATAGCGCCGGTCCGGTCCGCGGCCGAGCATGCGGCTCGCCCAGAAAACGAGGCCGACGGAGGCGCAGGTCTCGGCATAGGCGGTGTCGTTGGGCAGATCGTAATAGTCCGTGAAGCCCTCGTTCGAGGCGGCGGGACCGATGCCGCCCGTGACGTACATCTGCTTCGTGACGAGGTCGTCCCACAGCGTTTCCAGCGCCGCCGTCAGACTGTCATCCTTGTACTCCGTCGCAATGTCGGCCATGCCGGAATAGAGATACATCGCGCGTACCGCGTGGCCGACGACCTTCTTCTGGTCGCGCACCGGTTGGTGCGCCTGACCGTATTCATAGGTCTTCTGGATGAAATTCTCCGGATCGCGGCCGTCGCGTTTCGCTTCTTCGGTAAAGAAATGCGGCTCGGTGCCTCGCTCGTCGATAAAGAATTTCGAAAGGTCGAGATACTTCTTCTTTCCCGTGACGCGGGCAAGCCTGACGAGCGCCAACTCAATCTCCTCATGGCCACAATAGCCGGGGATCTGGCCTTCTCCGCGCCCGAAAACCGTAATCATGTAGTCGGCAAAGCGGCACATGATATCGAGTAGCTTGCGCTTGCCGGTCGCCTGATAGTAAGCGACGGCCGCTTCGATGAGATGGCCGGCGCAGTAGAGTTCGTGGTGATCGCGCAAGTTCGTCCAGCGGCGGTGGGGCTGGACGCGCTGGAACCAGGCATTCAGATAGCCGTCCTCGTCCTGCAGCTCCTCGTACATGTCGATGATCCGGTCGGCGCGGGCCTCGAGTTCCGGGTTGGGGCGCCGGTAGAGCGAATAGGCGATCGTCTCGATCGACTTGCCGAGGTCGGAATCCCAGAACATCTGCGTAGTGCCTCCCCATGGCTGGATCGGAATGACGATTCCGGGGCTCGGCTGACTGACGTCGATCGCCTTCAGCATGCCCGCCTCGACGCACCGGTCGAGCAGGGTTTCGGCGGTGGATTGGCAGACGGCATCCTGCCATTTCCCCCAAAATCCGCCGAGCTCGACGTCGGGAACGGAAACTGGTCGGAACTGGCGGTCTTTCACGGTCTTTGTCATGGTTCGCTTTCTCTCGGATCATTTCACCGCGCCGGCCATAAGCCCGCGCATGTAATAGCGTTGCAGAAGAAGGAAGACGAAAAGGCAGGGCACGACCATCACCGCGACGCCGGCCTCCACCGCGCCCCAGTTGATCGCGCCGAGGCGGCCGGCGCGCACCGCGGTCATCAACACCGGCAGCGTGTAATTGTCGTTGCTCGAAAGAAGCACCAGCGCCGCGAAGAACTCGTTCCAGGCATTGAGGAAGGCGAAGATCGACACGGTCGCAATCCCCGGCATCACGAGCGGCAGCAGCACCCTGACGAGCAGTCTCAGGTCGCGCGCGCCGTCGATGCGCGCCGCCTCCTCGATTTCCTTGGGCACGGCATCGAAGGCGTTGCGCATCATGAAGACGGAGAAGGGAAGCTGCAGCGTCACATAGACGAGCATCAGGCCAAGGAGCGAATTGTTTAATCCCAGCCGCGCCAGGATAATGAAGAGCGGCGTCAGGATCGACTGGAACGGGATCATCAGCGTTGCGATGATCAGCACGAACAGCGCATTTTTGAAGGGAAAACGGTAGCGGGAGAATCCGTATCCGGCGAGCACGCTGACCGCTACGGTCAGGACGACGGTCCCGATCGACACGACGAGCGAGTTGAACATGTGCTGCCAGATTCCGCTACCGAAGCTGTCGAGTGCGCGATAGGCATCGAAGCTCAGTCCGGAGAGGGGCCATGGTGGCAGCGGCGGCCTTCCGGACTCGCTGTTCGGCCGGAAGGAGGCGAGAAAAGAAACGGCAAAGGGCGCCAGGAAGAAGAACGCCGCGCCTATGCCGATACCGTGATAGGCGATCCTGTCCCGGAGCGCCTTTCGAGCGCGGATTTCACGGCGTATCCTCATGGGCGTTCGTCCCCCACCTTTAGCAGCCAAAGCTGGACCACGCTGAGCGTCACCAGGATCAGGAGGAGCGCGATCGAAAGCGCCGCACCGTAGCCGAGATTGAAGGACACGAAGGACTGGTTGAAGATGTAATAGACGACGGAAATCATTTTGTTCTGCGGACCGCCGCTCGTCATGATGTAGAACTGATCGAAAGCGAGGATCGAGCCGGTCACCGAAAGGATGAGCGCCAGCGCCATGGTCCGGCGCATCAGGGGCAGCGTCAGATGTCGGAAGCGCTGCCAGCCGCCGGCGCCATCGATACGGGCGGCCTCTGTCAGCTCCGTCGGGATCGCCTGCAGTCCGGTCAGCAGGATGATCATGGTGAAGCCGGCGATTTTCCAGACCACCATCACGATAATCGTCATGAAGGCGGTGTCGAACTTGGCGAGCAGGTTGATCCGACCGGCGGTCAGACCCAGCATGTCGAAGAGAGGCGCGAAGAGCCCGCTGTCGACATTGGCAAGCCAGACCCAGAGCAGCGAGGCGGAAGCCAACCCCACCACGACAGGCAGAAAGACTATGGTGCGGTAGAGCGAGACCAGTGGTCTCTGTTTCTCCACGAAAAGCGCCAGCGGAAAGGCGACCGCGAAAATCGCTATGGTGACGATTAGGGTGTAGTGGGCAGTGAAACCGAGTGCATTGAAGAAACGCGCATCGGTGAACATCCGCGTGTAGTTGCGCAGACCGATCCAGGCCGGCTCACCGAGCAGCGGCCATTTGTGAAGGCTCATCCACAGCGTGAAGAGCACTGGCAACACGAAGAAGATCGTGACCAGCCCCATGGCCGGCGCGATATAGACGAGCCCGCGCCACCCGGATTTCCGCTTCAGGCGGCTCCGGCGCGTGGTCGATGTGAGACTTGACGTCATCATGGATGCGCTTTTCTAGGAATTCTGGACGGTGTCGGAAGGGCGTCTGCCCTTCCGGAAGCTTGAGCGGGAGCGGACTGCAGAGCAGCATCGTGGGTTTGCCACGCCGCGCCATGTCCGCTAGGTCTTACTGCCCCGCGTCGATGATCGACTGCATCTCTGCTTGCGCATCCGCGAAGGCACCGTCGACGTCGTCGCCGTAGATCGCGGCATTGGTGAAGGTCGCCCATGGGCCGTTTGCGCTGTTGATCAGATCGTTGAACTGCAGCGTGTAGGGCGTCTTGGCGACGGCGATCGCGTCGAGACCGACCTTCAGGCGCGGGTCGAGGCCCTCGAGCACCTCATTGGCGATGTCGCCGCGAGTCGGCAGGCTGCCATACTTCGCCATGATCTTCTGGCCTTCGGGCGAATAGGTGTATTCAAGGAATTCCTTGACGTCCGCGAGCTTCGGCGTGCCCTTGGTAACGACGAAATTGTCCCCGCCGGCAAAGGAGGACGGCTTGCCGTCGACGCCCGGGATCAGCGTCACGCCGAAATCAATCTCCGGATGCTGCGTCACCAGTGTGCCGATCGCGAAGGCGCCGAGGCTTTGCTGGCCGATCTTGCCATTGGTGAAGCTCAGGAAATTCACCCCGTTGTCGCTTGCAGCACCTGCCGGCACCAGATCCTTCGCGATCATGTTGCGGTAAATGTCGACGGCCTTGCGCATCTGGGGCGTGTCGAGCGTCGCCGTCTTGCCGTCGGCCGAAAGGATATCCGCACCCGCACCCCAGGTCAGGGGCGTGAAGGTGAATATCATGCAGCCGCCGCAGCCGCCGCCGGAGAAATAGAAGCCATATGTATCGCCGCCGAGCCCACGGATTTTCTCGGCGTTGGCAGTGATCTCCTCCCAGGTGGCCGGCGCTTTTTCAGGATCGAGGCCGGCCTTCTTGTAGAGGTCCTTGTTCCAGGCGAAAATCGAGGTCTCGACCGTCAGCGGCAGGCCGTAGATCTTGTCCTCATAGGTGCCGAGCTTGACGTGCGATGGCGACAGCGAGTTGAAATAGGGTAGCGCCTTCGCCCAGTCGGTGAGGTCTTCCAGCTGGCCGGCAGCTGCAAAGGCCGGCGTGTAGATCAGGTCGAGGGACAGCGCGTCGGGTGCCTGCCCGCCGGCGATCGCCGTGGCATATTTCTGCACGAGCTCGGCAAAGGGCACCTCAGTGAGTTCCACCTTGTTCTCGTGCGCTGCGTTGTAGGCCTTCACGACTTCCTTGAACGAGTCGCCTATACCCGAGCGCACCCACATGCTGATCGTCTCGGCCGAGGCGACCGAGATCATGCTGGCCGAAATGAGGGCCGTTGCCGCCATAAGTTTCGTGAACATTTCGCATTCCTCCCAAATGCGGGGCCACCTTGGAGTGAGCCCCATCTCCTCAATCAGTTCTGCTGGCGCCCGCCTCCGCAGGAGTCCCTTATGACCAGTTTGCAGGGCAACCTGCGCAGACCGGGTTCGATCGCCCGCCCCTCCGCAAGCGCAAGCACCATCAGGCCCGCTTCGCGCCCAAGTTCCTTCAGGTTCGTGTCGATGGTCGTCAGCGGCGGCCGTGTCTGTGCCGCCATGATCTCCCAATTGTCGAAACCTATGACCGAGACATCCCCCGGCACCCGGGCGCCGCGCTCGCGCAGCGCATCGGCCACGCCGCGGGCGATCTGGTCGTTGCCGCAAAAGATGCCGTCGGGCCTTTCGCCGCCCTCTTTCCAGATCCTGTCGATCGCTTCGTGGCCCCAGGCCTCCGACCAGACGCCGTGCAGCACCGGCGCGCCGTTGCCAGCCACGGTACGGAACGCCTCGGCGCGCTCCACAGCGGATACGAATTCCCGCGGGCCGGTGATATGGACAAGCCGCTGGCGGCCAAGCTCCTTCAGCCACTCGGTGGCAAGCGTCGCTCCGTGCCGGTCATCCGACGTCAGCGTCACGCTGCCCGGCTCGCCCTTGGTGAAGGCGTAGACGACCGGCACCGGCAGGCCAGCGAGGTCGACCGGGAGAGACCTGTCGACCCGCTTGCCCGTCGCGATGATGCCGTCCACCTGCTTGTCCAGCATGGCGTCAACATGGATTTTTCCCAGGGCCGGGTCATCCTCGATGGCGCAAAGAAAGACCGACACGCCATGATCCACAAGCGCCTCGGATATTCCGGCCATGACCGGAAGCGTGAAGCGCCCATAGGTATCGTTCGTCAGAAGACCGACGGTGAAGCTCCGGTTGCTGAGCAACCCTTTCGCCAGCGCATTCGGACGAAAGCCGATCTGCGCGGCAAGAGTCTTGATCCGCTCGCGCGTGTCGGCGGCCATGCGGCCATTGTCGTTGAGTGCCTTCGACACGGTCGAAACACTCACGCCGGCGACCCTCGCCAGATCGTGAATGGTGACGCGATGACCCTTGCCGCGCTGAGAGCTCAGTTTCGCCTCCTCCCGAGAGAACCAGGGATGAGAAAACCTTTTCTCACACGCGAAGTCAATATGGGAAAAGGTTTTCTCAGGAAGAAGTATGATTATTCGGCAAAAGCCGATCTTTGCGTATCCGCCTCTCGGCAGTGACGGGCCCCGCAGGGGACCCGCCACAATTCAGAGTGGGTGTTTTTCTCCGCTCCCGGCGGAGAATGCGGGCCGATTGTACGGCGGCCACATGTTCACGAAAAGCTGAGCGGCCGGTCACCCTCGGCATCCTTGATGCGTGTGGGCAGACCAATGCGGTTCAAGAGGTCGAGGAAGGGCCGCGGCGGCAGTTCTTCGACGTTCGCCATCTGCTTTACATCCCATTCGCCGCTGGCGATCAGCATTGCGGCCGCAACCGGCGGGACGCCGGCGGTGTAGGAGATGCCCTGCGAACCCACTTCTTCGAAGGCCTGCTTGTGATCGGCGACGTTGTAGATGAACACTTCGCGCTCTTTTCCATCCTTGAAGCCCTTGACGAAGTCGCCGATGCAGGTCTTGCCTTCGTAGCCCGGGGCAAGCGACGCCGGATCAGGCAGCACGGCCTTGACGACCTTGAGCGGGACGACCTCGAGCCCTTCAGCCGTTTTCACCGGCTGCTCGGAAAGGAGTCCGAGATTTTTCAGGACGGTAAAGACGTTGATGTAGTGGTCGCCGAACCCCATCCAGAAGCGCACATCGGCGCCGTCCATGTTCTTCGACAGCGAGTGGATCTCGTCATGGCCGGTCATATAGGCCTTGCGCTTGCCGACGACGGGCAGGTCGAACTCCTTGCCGATTTCGAACATGCGGTTCGTCTGCCAGGCGCCCTTCTGCCAGGAATAGACGACGCCGGTAAATTCACGGAAATTGATCTCCGGATCGAAATTGGTGGCGAAATATTTGCCATGATTGCCGGCGTTGATGTCGACGATATCGATGGTGGTGACCTTGTCGAAATAATCGTCCCTGGCAAGGCGCGCATAGGCGTTGACGACGCCCGGGTCGAAGCCGACGCCGAGAATGGCGGTAATGCCCTTCTCCTTGCACTCCGCTGCGCGCTTCCACTCGTAATTACCGTACCACGGCGGCGTTTCGCAGATTTTGTTCGGCTCCTCGTGGATCGCCGTGTCCATATATGCCACACCGGTGTCCATGCAGGCGCGAAGCACTGACATGTTGACGAAAGCCGAACCGACATTGATCACGATCTTTGAGCCGGTGCTCGCGATGAGCGCTTTCGTCGCCTCGACGTCGAGGGCGTCGAGCGCATGTGCCTCGAGCCTCACCTCGGTCTTCAGGCTTTTCTTTTCCCGCACGGACTCGACGATTGCGCGGCACTTCTCGACCGTGCGCGACGCGATATGAATATCTCCCAATACATCGCTGTTCTGGGCGCATTTGTGCGCCACGACCTGTGCCACGCCACCGGCGCCGATGATGAGAACGTTTTTCTTCATTTCGGGGGATACCTCCTTCTACCCGTCTTTACCTGAAGCCTCAGGAGAGGCTCTTCTCGAAATCCGCGTAGGTGAATTCGCGGACGGTCCTGACGCTTCCGTCAAGTTCCTTGATGGCGATCGCCGGCATCTTCACGCCGTTGAACCAGTTCTTCTTGACCATCGTGTAACCGGCGGCATCCTGAAACGAGATGCGGTCGCCGACCTTCAACGCGTCGGCAAAGCGGAACTCGCCAAAGACATCGCCCGCGAGACAGGACTTGCCACAGATCATGTAGCTATGCGGCCCCTCGTTCGGCGAAACCTTGGCGGTTTCGCGATAAATCAACAGGTCCAGCATGTGCGCTTCGATCGAACTGTCGACGATGGCGAGATTTCTACCGTTATAGAGCGTGTCCAGCACTGTCACTTCGAGCGTCGTGCTCTTTGTGATCGAGGCCTCGCCCGGTTCGAGATAAACCTGAACGTCGTAGCGGTCCGAAAACGCTCTGAGCCGCGCCGAGAAGGTGTCGACCGGATAATCATCCCCGGTGAAGTGAATGCCGCCACCGAGGCTCACCCAATCGGCGCGTTCGAGCAGCGAACCAAACCGTTCCTCGATTTGCGCAAGCAAGCAATCGAACAGGTCGAAGTTCTTATTTTCGCAGTTGTTATGAATCATGAACCCGTTGATCCGATCCATGACACGCTCGACCTTTGCCACGTCCCATTCGCCAAGCCGGCTGAAGGGACGCGCCGGATCCGCAAGGTCGAAGCTCGACGAGCTCACCTGCGGATTGAGGCGCAATCCGCGCGCGATCCCCGCGGCTCTTTCCGCATAGCGTTCGAGCTGCGAGATCGAGTTGAAGATGATCTTGTCGGCATGCAAAACGACTTCGTCGATCTCGTTGTCGCCATAAGCGACGCTGTAGGCATGGGTTTCCTTGCCGAACTTCTCGCGGCCGAGCCTCACTTCGAAGAGCGAGGAAGACGTGGTGCCGTCCATATAGTCACGCATGAGGTCGAAAACCGACCAGGTGGCAAAACACTTGAGAGCCAGCAAAGCCTTGGCGCCGGACTTCTCGCGCACATGGGCGATCTTCTCCATGTTGCGGATAAGCTTGGACTTGTCGATGAGATAATAGGGCGTCTCGATCAAGGCAGGACCTGTCTGTTCTGAATCCGAAAGGGGTCCTCCTAGGAAAATGGGGGCGCTTCTGCAACCCGGCGCGGCCTACCCGGGACAAAATGCCCGACCCGCAATCGAGTCAAATGCCTGACCGGAAACGCGTTCCCATGCGCGCTACCTCAATGCCTCCGAGAAACGGCCTTGGGCGGCAGCCCGGACGAGCAGAGTGCTAGGGGGATCGGCGAGACCCTTCTCGGCAAAGGCGCCGAGCGCTGCGACGATCCGGTCGAGACCCTGGGACTGCGCATGATGCATCAGACCGCCCCGCCAGCGCGGAAAGCCATAGCCATGAATCTCGACGAGGTCGATATCGGATGGCCTGAGAGCCGTTCCATCCTCGACGATCCGCGCCGCCTCGTTGACCATCGGCCAGAGAATGCAGTCGATGATGGACGCCTCGTCCCAATCAAGGCGCGGCCAACCCTGTGCCTCCTCCTCGATGAGGCGTGCAACTGCCTCGGAAGGCAGCGGTGTGCGGTGGCCAGGCACGTAGTCGTACCAGCCGCCGCCACTCTTCTGGCCGAAGCGCGCGATTGCGCAGAGGCGATCGGCAACCGGCGCGAAAACCGGCAGCCCGCGCGCCCGGGCGGCGCGCCGCTGGAAGGCGGCGATATCGAGGCCGCCGAGATCCTGCGCCTCGAAAGGCCCCATCGGCAGACCGAAAGCGCGCATGGCGGCATCGACGGCGGAGGGAGTGGCGCCGGTGACGAGAAGCCGTTCGGCCTGGCTCCGCATTACCTTCAGGATTCGATTGCCTATGAACCCGTCCGAAATGCCGGCGCGCACGGGAATTTTGTTCAGCATCCGTGCCAGCGCGAAACCGGTCGCCAGCGCCTCGGGCGCGGTCGCCCCCGTGGGGACGATTTCGAGAAGCTTCATCACCTGCGCCGGACTGAAGAAATGCAGTCCGAGGAAGCGCTCCGGGCTCGCAATGCCATCGGCGATGCGCTCGGGGTCGAGATAAGACGTGTTCGTCGCGAGAACGGCGTCGTGCCGGCACGCGGCCCCCACATTTCGAAAGACATCGCGCTTCACATCCAGGTCCTCGAAGACGGCCTCGATGATGAGATCCGCCTCGGCGAGCACTGCGTAATCGGTCGCGCCTGTGACGCGGGCCAAGCGCTCCGCCGCAAGCCCGGCGGAGATGCGGCGGCGTTTTACCGCGCCGTCGAAAATTGCGCGGAGCCTTGCCAGCGCGCCTTCCATCGCCGCCTCGTCGCGCTCGACGATAACGAGAGGAAGACCGGCGTTACAAAGCGCCGCGGCTATGCCGGTCCCCATGGTGCCGCCGCCGATCACCGCCGCCGAGCGGATCGGTCGCGGCCCCACGCCGGCAAGCTCCGGCGCGTGTCTGGCCACCCGTTCGGCGCGGAAAACGTGGCGAAGAGGATTGCCGGCGGTGGCAAGCGCGACCCTGCCTCTATGCACGAGTTCAGGGCCATGATGCTCATCCTCCGTGGCGCCATGATTGACCGGCCGGCCGGTCCATGTAAGGCTTTCAAGGGCGGGAACCAGCTGGTGCAGGAGGAAACATGTCCGCTTCCGACACCGTTCTGTGGGCGTTTGAGACCGGCGTTCTGCGCCTGACGCTCAACCGACCGGACAAGCTTAACGCCTTCAACGAGGAGATGCACCTCGCGCTGCGTGCCGGCTTCGAGCGCGCCCATTCGGACGATGACGTGCGGGTCGTGCTCCTGACCGGGGCCGGGCGCGGTTTTTCCGCTGGCCAGGATCTTGGCGATCGCGATCCGCACGGCGGCGGTACGCCGAATCTCGGCCATACGATCGAGACCTTCTACAATCCGCTCCTGAGGCTGATCCGCGCGCTGGAGAAACCGGTCGTCTGCGCCGTCAACGGAGTTGCGGCGGGCGCAGGCGCCAATATCGCCTTCGCCTGCGACATCACGCTTGCCGCCCGCTCCGCACGCTTCATTCAGGCTTTCGCGAAAATCGGGCTGATACCTGATTCCGGCGGAACCTGGAACCTGCCACGGCTCGTCGGCGAGGCGCGCGCCAAGGCGTTGACGCTGACGGCCGAACCGCTTGATGCAGAGACGGCGGCGAGCTGGGGGCTGATCTGGCGCGCCGTCGATGACGCGGCGCTGATGGACGAGGCTTTCGCGCTCGCCGCCAGGCTCGCAGCCGGACCGACCAGGGGTTTCGGCTTGACCAAGCGCGCCATCCAGGCGGCCGCCACCCATTCCTTTGACGAACAGCTCGACCTTGAACGCGACCTGCAGCGCGAAGCTGGCCGCAGCGCCGATTATGCCGAAGGCGTGACGGCATTCCTCGACAAGCGCAAACCGGAGTTCAAGGGCCGGTGACGGGCGCGGCGGGCCACATGCGCATACGCCTACATCGAAGGGCGCTCGTCCGTCTGGTCTAATCCACCACATCACGGCCGGTTTCCGCGACGGTCTTCAGCCGATGAGCAAATTCGCGGCGCAGCGTGCGCCGCAGTTCGGCCGCCTGGTGGCGGCGTTTCTCGGTTGCCGTCTCCGGACGGTACTCCGGCACCGCCACCGGGCGGCCCGCTTCATCGACGGCGACCATGGTGAAATAGCAGGAATTGGTGTGCCGTCGGGTGCCGGCACGGATGTTTTCCGCCTCGACCCTTATGCCGACCTCCATAGACGTCCGCCCGGCAAAATTGACCGCCGCGCGGAAAGTGACGAGTTCGCCGACAAGGATCGGCTCCTTGAAGATCACCTGGTCGACGGAGAGGGTGACCGCATATTGCTTGGAAAAGCGTGACGCGCAGGAGAAGGCCACACGGTCAAGCAGATTCAAAAGCGCACCGCCATGCACCTTGCCGCTGAAATTCGCCATGTCCGGCGTCATCAGAACGGTCATCACCAGATGTCGCGTCTCCTGATCCGTCATCATTTTTCCTCACCGCGCGCTTTTGCTACCATCGTCAATACATCATATTGCGCGACGGTCGCGCCAGTCTGGTTGGTGACGCAACAGTCCCAGCGCACCTCGCCATATTCGGTGTTCATCCGCGGACTGATCTCCTTGCAGGTGAGCCGGACCTGCAGCGCATCGCCCGGATAGACGGGCGCAAGAAAGCGCAGCCCGTCGACACCGTAGTTTGCGAGCACCGGCCCCGGGGCGGGATCGACGAAGAGACCGGCGGCGAGGGAAACGACGAGATAGCCATGGGCGACCCGCCCGTCGAAGAACGGATTGGCGCGCGCGGCTTCCTCGTCCATATGCGCGTAGAAGGTATCGCCGGTGAAATCGGCGAAATGCTCGATATCTTCGAGCGTCACCACGCGGGTCCCGGTGACGAGCTGATCACCGGTCCGCAATTCGGCGAGCGACTTGCGGAAGGGGTGCTCGCTCTCGTGCCGCCCCGGCGCACCTTTTATCCAGCGGCCCATGACGGCTGATATGAGGCCCGGCGGACCCTGAACAGCCGTGCGCTGCATGTAGTGTTTGACGCCCCGCATACCCCCCAGTTCCTCTCCGCCGCCGGCCCGGCCGGGACCGCCATGGACGAGACCCGGCAAGGGCGAGCCGTGTCCGGTGGAGGACTTCGCGCTCAATCGGTTGCCGATCAGCACACGGCCATGGAAGGGCGCCATGCCGATCACCAGTTCCTGCGCTGTATCGGGATCGTTGGTGAAGACGGAGGTGACGAGACTCCCCTTTCCGCGCCTGACGAGTTCGATTGCGTCATCGGTCGTTTCATAAGGCATGACGGTGCTGACGGGGCCGAAGGCCTCGATATCGTGGACCGCTCGGGCCGCGCTCGGCCTGTCGCAATAGAGAAGCACCGGACTGAGGAAGGCGCCCGCCTCCGCATCGCCGGAAACGAGCTGCGGCCTAGTCGGATCGCCGGCAACGATTTCCGCCTCCGCGGCAAGATCGCGGATGCGCGCCCTCACCTCCTCGCGTTGGCCGAGGCTTGCGAGCGGGCCCATTCGGACGTTTTCGTCAGCCGGAGCGCCGAGCGGAAGCCTGGCAAACCGCTCGCCGAGAGCAGCCACCAGAGCATCGCAATGGGCGCGTGGCACGATCACCCGGCGGATCGCCGTGCATTTCTGTCCTGCCTTCGACGTCATCTCGCGGAAGACCTCGCGGACGAAGAGATCGAACTCCTCCGTTCCGGGAGCCGCATCGAGGCCGAGAACAGCGGCGTTGAGACTATCGGCCTCCATGGTGAACCGCACCGAATTCTTCAGAATGGCAGGATGGGCCTTAAGCATGCGCCCGGTCGCAGACGACCCGGTAAAGGTCACCACGTCCTGATCGCCGGCATGATCGAGGAGATCGCCGGCCGAGCCGCAGACGAGCTGGAGCGCGCCTTGCGGAAGCAGTCCGGTCTCGATGATCCGGCGCACCAGCAACTCGGCAAGGTAGGCGGTCTGGCTCGCAGGCTTTATGATTGCAGGCATGCCTGCGATCAAGGTCGGCGCCAATTTCTCGAGCATGCCCCAACAGGGAAAATTGAAAGCATTGATGTGCACCGCGATGCCCTGAAGCGGCGTCAACATGTGCTGTGCGGAGAACGTTCCGTCGCGCGAGAGAGGCTCGACGTCTCCGTCCAGAAGCACGCGGCTGTTCGGCAGCTCCCGCCGTGCCTTCGACGCGTAGGAAAAAAGCGTGCCGATGCCGCCTTCGATGTCGATCCAGCTGTCCGTACGCGTGGCGCCCGTAGCGGTGGAGAGCGCATAGAATTCCTCCTTGCGCTCCATCAGGGCCTGGGCGAGCATCTTCAGCATCATCGCCCGCTCGTGGAGCGACATGCGGCGAAGCGCCGGTCCGCCCTTCTCGCGGCCATAGGCGAGCGCGGCGGCGAAATCGATACCGGTGGAATCCACGAGCGCCACCGGCGCGCCGGTCGCCGCATCGCAGAGCGTCACGCCGTCCTTGTCGCCACGCACCCAAACGCCGGCGACATAGCTCTCAAGCCTGCGTGGCCGGTCTGTCACCATACCCATCGGATGCTCCTCCCCGGCTCTCCCCGGTTTCGTTCACTCGTCGTAGCTGACGAAGACGCGATCGCTCAGCGGATAGGACTGGCACATCAGCACATAGCCCTGCTCTACCTCGTAATCCTCGAGCGCGTTGTTGCTCTCCATTTCCACCTCGCCTTCGAGCACCTTTGCGCGGCATGACGAGCAGACCCCAGCCTTGCAGGCATAAGGTGCATCCATCCTGTTTTCGAGCGCCGCTTCGAGGAGGCTCTGCCCCCGTTTCGGAAGGGTGAAGCTGCGCGTGGCTCCGTCGAGAGTCACGGTCGCTTCGCAGCGCGACCCTCCATCGGTGCCGGCGGGGCTTGCCGTCCTTCGGCGGGCGCGGCCAGGCTGGGACGAACCGAACAGTTCGAACCTGATCCGGCTGTCGCTCACACCGTGAGCGCGAAGGGTTGCGGCGACCGCCTGCATCATCGGTTCGGGGCCGCAGATGAAGGCGATATCGGCTGACTTCACGTCGATCCAGTGCCGGAACAGGGCAGTGCATTTTTCCAAATCGAGCCGCCCGCTGAAAAGATCGATGTCCTGGGCTTCGCTCTCGAGAATATGCAGCACCGAGAGGCGGCCGAGATAGAGGTTCTTGAGGTCGTCCAGTTCCTCGCGAAACATGATCGAGCTGAAGTGGCGATTGGCATAGACCAGCGTGAATGCGGACCGCGGTTCGCGCGCGAGCACCGTTTTGACGAGCGAAAGCACCGGCGTGATGCCGCTGCCGCCGGCGAAACCGAGATAGTGTCTGGACACCTCCGGTTCGACAGGCACGAAGAAAGTCCCCATCGGCGGCATCGCTTCAAGCGTGTCGCCGGGCTTGAGCACCTCATTCGCCCAGTTGGAAAAGCAACCTCCGTCGACGCGTTTGATGCCTACCCTCAAGGCGCCCTCGCCGAGGCCGGAGCAGATCGAATAGGAACGGCGCAGTTCCTCGCCGTCGAATATGCGGCGGAAGGTCAGGTATTGCCCCTGCGTGAAATCGAAAGCGGCGCGGTCCTCATCGCGCGGCTCGAGCGTGACGACGACCGCATCGCGCGTCTCGCGCCGGACTTCGGTGACTTGTAGGGGGTGAAAACGTGCCATTCAAACGGTCTCCCGGCACCCCTTCAGATGCACTTGAAATAGTCGAAAGGTTCCAGACAGTCGCGACAGCGATAGCTCGCCTTGCAGGGCGTCGAGCCGAACTGGCTGATCTTCTCGGTCCGCCCGGAATTGCAGCGCGGACATTGGACCGTCAGGGGCGCGCCACCGGCAAGGCCTGCGATCCTTTCCATGAGCGTGCTTTCGGCGGTGGTGCCGTCTATAGGGGCCGCGATGCCGTAGTTTCCAAGCTTCTCGCGGCCCTCGGCACTGATCCAGTCGGTAGTCCAGGCGGGTGAGAGCCGGCGCTCGAGCCTGACATTCTCGATGCCTTTCTCCTTCAACGCCCGCTCGATGTCTTGATTGATGACCGCAGTTGCGGGACAGCCAGAATAGGTGGGCGTCACCGTCACCACCAGCGCCTCGCGATCCCAGGCGACGTCGCGGATGATGCCGAGATCCGTCACCGAGATGATCGGAATTTCGGGGTCCGGCACGTGCGAAAGCCAGTTCCAGACATCTTCGATCGAAGGGCGTAGCGCCGTTGCCACATGAGCCTCCTACCAGCTGGCACCCGGATAGGCGCGCTGCAGGAACTGCATCTCGGCGAGCACATAGCCGAGGTGCTCCGTATGGAGGCCGCGCTTTCCGCCCCTGTGCATATAGCCGTCCTGCGGTTTTCCGAGCGTCGCCGCGCAGAGTGTTTCTGCGACGAGCGTATTCCATTCGGGCTTTAGGCTTTCCGGCTCCGGTGCCAAGCCGGCAGCCGCAAGGGCGGCGTCGTGCGCCTCGTTCACGAACATCTCACCGGTATAGGACCAGAGCTCGTCCAGCGCCTTTTTCATCCGGGCATGGCTTTCCGCCGTGCCGTCGCCAAGGCGGATCACGAGATCACGGCTGCGTTCGAGGTGATAGGCCACCTCCTTCGAGGTTTTCTCGGCGATCGCGGCAATGCGGGGGTCGGAGGAAGCGCGGAGGCCTTTCAGCGCAAGATAGTGCCATGCGTCGAACAGGAACTGGCGCATCAGCGTCCTGCCGTAATCCCCGTTCGGCCGCTCCGCAAGCAAAAGGTTACGGAATTCGCGCGCATCCCGGAGAAAGGCAAGTTCGTCCGCATTGCGGCCGTTGCCCTCGACCTCGCCTGCGAGGCCAAGCCAGAGCTGCGTCTGGCCGATGAGGTCGAGCGCCGTATTGGCGAGCGCGATGTCCTCCTCGAGTGCCGGGGCATGGCCGCACCATTCGGAAAGGCGATGGCCGAGAACGAGCGTATTGTCGCCCATGCCGAGAAGAAACTCGAACAGCGCGGCCCGATCGACGGCCGCCTCCATCGCAATCGTCTGAGCCATCACATGTGCCCCACCTCATCAGGAATGTCGAAGAAGGTCGGATGGCGGTAGACCTTTGCGTTCGAAGGCTCGAACAGCGGTCCTTTTTCAGAGGGTGAGCTTGCCGCTATGTCGATTGAACGCACCACCCAGATGCTGACGCCCTCGTTCCGCCTGACATAGACGTCGCGGGCATTGTTGATCGCCATTTCCGCGTCCGGTGCATGCAGACTGCCGACATGGCGATGATTGAGGCCGTGCTGACCGCGGATGAAGACCTCCCAGAGGGGCCATTCGCTGGACATGTGTTCGCTCCCGAATTCTACTCGGCTGCAACAGACCGCGCACGGCGTGCCGTGGCTTTTTCGGCATGTGCCGTCAGGCCGTCCCGAAACCAGGCGCCGTCGTCCCAGGCCTGCCGGCGCGCCCCGAGGCGCTCGGCATTGCAAGGACCGTTGCCGGCGATCACCTCGAAAAACTCGTTCCAGTCCGGCTCGCCGAAATCGTAGCCGCCCTTTTCCTCGTTCCACGTCAGATCCGGATCAGGCACGGTGAGGCCTAGATACTCCGCCTGCGGCACGGTCTGATCGACGAATTTCTGTCGGAGTTCGTCATTGGAATTCTGCTTGATTTTCCAGGCCATCGACTGCGCCGAATGCACCGAAGCGTCGTCGGACGGGCCGAACATCATCAGCGACGGCCACCACCAGCGGTCCAGTGCGTCCTGCACCATGGCTTTCTGCGCAGTTGTGCCCTTCACCATCTTCATCAGGATGTCGTAGCCCTGGCGCTGATGGAAGCTTTCCTCCTTGCAGATGCGGACCATCGCCCGCGCATAGGGGCCGTAGGAACAGCGCTGCAGCGGCACCTGGTTCATGATCGCCGCACCATCGACGAGCCAACCAATGGCGCCGATATCCGCCCAGGTGAGCGTCGGATAATTGAAGATCGAGGAATACTTGGCCTTGCCGGAGTGAAGCTGGTCGTAAAGGGCATCTCGGCTCACGCCCAATGTCTCGGCAGCGCAGTAGAGATAGAGACCGTGACCCGCTTCGTCCTGCACCTTGGCAAGCAGGATCGCCTTGCGCTCGAGCGTCGGCGCCCGGGTGATCCAGTTGCCTTCCGGAAGCTGGCCGACGATCTCGGAATGGGCGTGCTGGCTGATCTGGCGAATAAGCGTCCTGCGGTAGCCTTCGGGCATCCATTCCTTCGGCTCGATCTTCTGACCCGCATCGATCCGCTCCTGGAAAGCGCGCTCACGAGGATCCATCTCGCTCCGGCTTTTGATGCGGGGGGCGTCCGTCTTCACCATTTGAGCATACATGGCCTCTTCCTCCGCTGGACGCGCCCGTGAATGATGACGACGCTTGTATGCAACTCCTTCGAACGCGTGACCGGCAGGCCCGATACAGACCCTTCTTGAATCTAGCGCAGGACATGTCACAGTTCAACGACTGAATCACGGTTTTTTGTGACATTAAATGCCGGGGGATGCCACAGCAATAGGTCAAACGGATTTACAGCCGCTCGCGGGAACACCTTCCCTCCGCAGCATCCGAAACCGTTCCTCGGTCGCTCCCGTGGAGGCTGCCAGCGGCCCCGAAGCCGCAACGAAGTGCTGCGCCGCATGCAGGTCAGCCGGATGAGAAAGATTGAGGTAGAGCCTGGCGAACAGCCGGCGGGCCTCGTCACCCGGCCAGCCTTCCGGGAGGGTTTCGGCAGGCAGGCGCGGATCGCGCAGCGCCACAAAGCGGAACTGATGCACCAGCAGGAGGCGCGCGGTAAGACAGTCCGCAGGTGTCATCGACCCAGCATCGGCAGGTGCTGCAAGCGATTGAAAGGAGCCGAGAAATCGCCGGTACGCCTCTGCATGGGGTGCGAGATCCCACGAGGCCGAGGCGAACGCCTTCAACTCTTCCGCACCTTCGGCAATCTCCGCTCTGAAGACCAGCGCGGGCATGATCGCGGTCGGGAAAGGCCGCACGCCGATTGCAAGCCGAGGGCTCAGGCGCGCATGGCCGGATCGTTCGAGCATCAGCATCCGGTCCTCGGCCGATGAACCCATCAGCTGCACGAAGTGCCAGCTCGCCTCCTCCGGAAGGCCGAAAATAACCCGCGCGGCGCCGGCGAACTCCGTACGCGCGGCATCGGTGAGGCGGTAAAAGCTGCGCCGTCCCTCCCGCTCTCCGGCAAGCCGCCCGGCTGCAACGAGGCGGGATACGGCGGTTCTCACAAGCGTTTCGCTGATTCCGACACCGGCGCAGATCTCGATCAGGTTGCCGATCCAAATCGCGCCGCCGCGCGGCTCGACCACGTCCCCATAGATGGTGACGATGAAGCTCGCGGCTCGGAGGGGCACTTCATCCAGAATTTCCCGGATGGCCTTTGAGCCCGCCTTTGCCGAGTTGTCGCCCTGCGCCTGCATTCCACCACCGTCTCTTGTCCAATTCCCTGCATGTTTCCTTTAACTGCAGGCCATTCAAGAACAAAACGCGCGAACAATCAAAACACGACAGCGCCGCGCGTCTGATAAGACGCGCGGCGCTGTCGTTAACTGCCTCGAACCTGTTGCAGTGTTCGCAAACGCGGAGGCCAATTGGGGCAGTGGCTTCGTGCCGATTACTTCACCATCGTCAACTTCACGCTGGCGATTCCAACGGCAACGTTCAGGCCGGTTTGCCCGTCGATCTTCACCGGCTGCAGCGCGATTTCCTTTTCCGAGCCGACCAGGGATTTCGCGCCCAGACCCAGGCCCGCTGCGAATTCGGCAGAAAGCCCGGAATAGGTGCTGGCAAGAGCACCCTTGAGCTTGGTTTTCGGCTTCGCATAAACCTGCCACACGACGCGGCTTTCCGCCGTTACGCCGATATCAAGACCCAGCTTGTCGATCGTGCCGCTATATCTATGCGGCGACTTCTGTCCGTCGGCCTCGAAAACGCATGTCAACGCTTTCGAAGAACCGACCACCAGGCCAATGCCTGCTGCGATATCGCCGAGAGCGTCCCACGCTTTACAAACCCGGCCTGTGCCTGCTCCTTTGCCTCGTCGGCCATCGCGCCGGACAATGCGACGGCACTTAGAGCGATGCCTCCTACAGTCGCGCGGATCAGGATGTTACGGAATCGGTCATCATAAATGCTTCCTTATTATGGGGTTACCGCCTTTGAGTCAGGCATTGGCGAAAGCAGGCTTGAAGCCGCTAAGACCAGTTTCGGAAAGCGCGTAACTGTCGCAACACATGACTGGCGTCTGCTGCTTGCGCTCCGTATGTTGGCTGTCCCACATCGCCCAGACCACGTCTATTGGACTACAGGCTTGCGCCCGGTCCTAGGCCTAGACCTTTCCTAATGGAAAAGGCTATAGAAACGTGACGGCCCCGGGACCGTTCGGTTCCGGGGCCGTTCCGGTCGCCTGACCGGGAGAAGAAGTCAGGCGGCCGCTACCTTCTGCGCGACGCCGGCCCATTCCGGGATCCAGTCGCGGTGCGCAGTGAGCAGATCGTCGACAAGGGACCAGATCTGGTCGAGGTCGAGCTCGGCGGCGGTATGCGGATCCATCATTGCCGCATGGTAGAGATGCTCCCGGTTTTCAGTGACGAGCGCCTGAACCGTCAACTCCTGTACGTTGATGTTGGTGCGGATCAACGCCGTGAGTTGCGGCGGCAGCGCGCCGATATGGGTCGGCTGAATACCCGACTGATCGACGAGACACGGCATCTCCGCCGCGCAGTTTTCCGGCAGCGAGGTGATGCAGCCATTGTTTCTGAGGTTGCCGTAAATCACCGAGGGCTCGCCGGTCCAGACCGAGTTCATGATCGAGGAGGCATATTCGCGGCTCTCTGCGACTTCCATCGTCTCCGCCTCCTTGAAGGCGGCCGCCTGGCCCTTCCAGCGCTCGATCTGCTCGATGCAACGCTTCGGATACTCGTCGAGCGGAATCCCGAATTTTTCGATCAGATCGGGGCGCCCCTCCTTGATGAAATAGGGCGTGTACTCGGCGAAATGCTCCGAGCTTTCGGTGACGAAATAGCCGAGCCGCGTCAGCATTTCGTAACGTACCTTGTTTGGGCAGCGCGGGTTCCAATGGCTCGGCTTCGGAAAGCGCCCCTCGCGGTAGCCGCGGATAAGGTCCGGATAGAGATCACGATAGCTGCCGTCCTTCTGACGGTGCTCGAATTTCAGATAGAAGGCCATGTGGTTGATGCCGGCGGCGCGATAGCGGATCTCCTCGAGCGGTATCTCGAGATCGCGGGCGAGTTCATAGGCCGTGCCCTGCACGGAGTGGCAGAGGCCCACCTGCTTGATGGCCGGATACCTCTCGGCGATCGCCCAGGTGTTGATCGCCATCGGGTTTACATATTGCAGGAGGATCGCCTCGGGGCAGACCTCGAGCATGTCCTCGCAGATCTTCCAGAGATGCGGGACGGTGCGCAACCCCCGCATGATGCCGCCGACGCCGAGCGTGTCGGCGATCGTCTGGCGCAGTCCGTATTTTTTCGGCACCTCGAAATCTGTCACGGTGCATGGCTCGTAGCCGCCGATCTGGAAGGCAACCACGACGAAGTCCGCTCCCGTGAGCGCCTTGCGCTGGTCGGAGTGCGTCTCGATCCTGGCGCCGGCGCCCAGCGTGCGCGCCAGCTTGCCCGCGACGATCTCGCTTTCCGCCAGGCGCTCCGGGTTGACGTCCATCAAGGCGATGGTCGCGGCCGAAAGCGCCGGGCGCTGCAAGATATCGCCGATAATGTTCTTCATGAACACGGTGGAACCGGCGCCGATGAAAGTGATCCTGGGTTGTCTCGTCATGGAATAGCCTCTGGGAATAGCCTCTGTTCGAATTCACGCAGCCACTTCGAAGGCGGCCTTTACCAGCCGCTCCGTGTAGGCAGTCTTGGGTCTGTTGAGAATTTCGCTTACGGGCCCCTCTTCGACGATCTTGCCGTTCTGCATGACCGCCACGCGGTGGCAGAGCGCCCGCACAACTTTCAGGTCATGGGAGATGAAGAGGTAGCTCAGGCCCCGCTCGTCCTGCAGCCGGCGCAGGAGCTCGATGATCTGCGCCTGCACCGACAGGTCGAGCGCCGAGGTCGGCTCGTCGAGCAGAATGAATTCCGGCTCGAGCGCGATGGCGCGCGCGATCGCGATGCGCTGGCGCTGGCCGCCGGAGAACTCGTGCGGGAAGCGCGACAGGATATTGGCGGGCATGCCGGCGCTGACGAGCGCGTCCTCGACGCGCTTCAGCCTGTCCTTGCGGCTTTCGCCAATGCCGTTGACGATCAGCCCTTCCTCGATGATCTGGCCGACCGACATACGGGGGTTGAGTGAGGAAAAAGGATCCTGAAAGACGATCTGGATCTTCGAGCGAAGCGGCCGCATCGCCTTGCGGTTTTTGTCGTGGATCGGTTCGCCCTCGAAATAGACTTCGCCGCCATCGGTGTTGATCAACCGGATCAGCGCCTGACCGAAGGTGGTTTTGCCGGAACCGGACTCTCCGACCAGCCCGAGCGTCTCGTGCCGGCGCAGATTGAGGCTGAGGCCGTCCACCGCGATGAGCTCCTTGTATTCCGGCCTGAAAAACCCGCCCTTCTTCAAGGTGAAGGAGACGCGGACGTTTCTGCCGTCGAGCATGATCGGCGCGTCGGCGGGCAGCGGATTGGCGGAGCCGGACGGCTCTGAGGCAAGCAGCCGGCGCGTATAAGCGTGCTGCGGATCGACAAAGAGCGCTTCCGTCGTGTTGTGTTCCTTCACCTCTCCAAGCTGCATGACATAGACATAATCGGAAAACTGGCGAACCACCGTCAGGTCATGGGTGATCAAAATCACCGCCATGCCGAGTTCCTGCTGCAGCTTGCGGATGAGATTGAGAATCTGCGCCTGCACGGTGACGTCGAGCGCCGTCGTCGGCTCGTCGGCGATCAGCACGTCCGGATCGTTGGCAAGTGCCATGGCAATCATCACACGCTGGCGCTGACCGCCGGAAAGCTGATGCGGGTATTGGTTCAGGCGCGCTTCCGGGTCCGGGATCTGCACGTGGCGCAAGAGCTCCAGCGCCCGCTCCGCAGCAGCGCGGCGGCCGACGCGCCGATGGGCGCGGATCGCCTCGACGATCTGACTGCCGATCGTATAGACCGGGTTCAACGAGCTCATCGGCTCCTGAAAGATCATTGAAATGCGATCGCCGCGCAACGCCCGGCGTTCTCTCTTCGAAAATTTCAGCACGTCCTTGCCATCATATTCGATCCGCGCTTGCGGCGCGATCGTAGCGCGTTTCGACAAGAGTCCCATGACGGTGCGCGCCGTCACCGACTTGCCGGAACCGGATTCGCCGACAATCGCCACGGTCTCTCCGCGATAGAGCTGGAAGGAGACGTCCTTCACCGCCTCGACCGTACCGTTTTCGTCCTTGAAGCTCACGGCGACCCGGCGGGCGTCGATGACCGGTCTCGCTTCCTTCGTGTGGCGGTCACGCCGTTCTTCCGGTGCCGGGACAATGCTTTCGATCGTAGCCATCGGCGTGCTCCTCAATAGGGGTCGATTGCGTCGCGCAAGCCGTCGCCCAACGCGTTGAAGGCAAAGACGGTGACGAGCACGAAGGCGACAGGCGAGAGGATCCAGGGATAGGAACCGATCGCCGAATAATTGGCCGTGTCCTGCAACATCAGCCCCCAGGAGATCAGCGGCGGCTTGACCGCAAAGCCGAGGAAGCCGAGGAAGGATTCAAGCAGCACCACCTGCGGAATGGCGAGCGTCACGGCGACGATGACGTGGCTCATCACATTCGGGAAGATGTGCTGGAAGATGATGCGCCGATCCGTCGCGCCGATGGCGATCGCCGCCCGCACATATTCGATCCGGGCAAGCGCCAGGGTCTTGCCGCGCACCTCGCGCGACATCTGCGCCCAGCCGAGCGCCGACATCACGATGATGACGAAGGCGAGGAAGACGTTGGTCGGCGCTGTAACCGGAATCAGCGAGGCGAGCGCCAGATAAAGCGGCAATTGCGGAAAGGCGAGCACGAGTTCGACGAAGCGCTGCACCCAGGCGTCGAAGCGACCGCCGAAATAGCCGGAAACCATGCCGACCGTCGTGCCGACCACCGTGACGATGAAGACAACGGTGAGCGCAATCATCAGCGAGATGCGCGATCCGTAGAGAATACGGGACAGTACGTCCCGGCCGAATTTGTCGGTGCCGAGCAGATGCACCGGCGTTCCGTCGACTGCGCCGAAGAGATGGCGCTCGGCCGGGATCAACCCGAAGAGCCGGTACGGAGCGCCCTTGACGAAGAAGCCCAGCACCTGTGGATTTTCGTAGTCGGGGCCGATGATCGGCTGGAAGGTGATCGGATCGAGTTCCTCCGTCTCCCGCACCGGATAGCTCCGCGGCGGAAAGACGAAATTGCCGTCCTTGTCGCGGAAACTGATCGTCTGGGGCTGCGCGAAGGCGACATCCGTCACCTTCGGATCCACCGGCGACAGGAAATCGGCAAAGACGGCCATCAGGATCAGCAGGCAGACGAGGATCAGGCCGAGCAGGCCGGTCCAGGAGCGCTTCAATCGGCGCCATACGAGTGCGGAGTAGCTCTCGTGGTGGTGCTTTTCCTCGGGTTCGACGGCCAGCGGAAGCGTACTTCCTACTTCGATGGTCATGCGTATGCCCCCCCACGCATGCGTACGCGCGGATCGAGCGCGGCGAGCATCATGTCGGCTATGATGTTGCCGACGATCAGCGTTGCGGAAAGGACCAGCATGAAAGTCGCCGTCACATAGACGTCGCCTACCCACATGGAGCCCACGATCGCCGGACCGACGGTCGGCAAAGCGAAAATGATGGCAGTCTCGATCTCCCCGGTCAGCATGTAAGGAAGCACGACGCCCTGATACATGATCAGCGGATGAAGGGCATTCGGCACCGCATGGCGCATGACGACCGCGCCCTCGCTCAGTCCCTTGGCCCGCGCCGTCTCGACATACTGCGCATTCAGCGTATCGAGGAGATTGCCGCGCATCACCCGCATGTTGTAAGCGAGCCCGCCGAAGGTGGCGATCGCGACGACCGGCCAGACATGCTTCACCAGGTCGACGAATTTGTCCCAGGACCAGGGCGCCCCGCCGTAGCGCGCCGAATGGAAGCTGTTGATCTCGCTCACATTGAAATGGAAGACGAGAATATAGACGATGATCAGCGCCATGAGGAAGCGCGGCACCGTCATTCCGAGGAACGATATGGTCGAAAGCAGGCTGTCGATCCAGGAATATTGCCGCGTCGCCGCGATGATACCGAAGGCGATGCCGATCACGGATGCAAGAATGTGGCAGACCAGCGCCAATGCCAGCGTGCGCGGCAGACGCTCGCCGACGACGTCGGCGACCGGCTTGTTGTAATAGAGGCTGTGGCCGAAATCCCCGCGCGTCACGATGCCCGTTATCCAGTCGACGTACTGGATAGGCAGCGGCCTATCGAGACCGTGCTCCTTGCGGTACGCTTGCGCCTGGGCGTCGGCTTCCTCGAAAGAAGCGCCTCCCTGATTGATGAGTTGCGAGCGGATGTAGTCGCTATAGTCTCCGGGCGGTGCCTGGATGATGCCGAAGGTCACCACGCTCAAGACGAGGAGCACCGGAATGGCAGAGGCGATGCGGACGAGCAGAAATCTGAACATGCCGTTTCCTTCTGTCTTAGAGTGCCGCGAGACGATGCCTGCACCGGCTCGCGGCGGCCTGAAGGGCTTGCACCCCTGCCCCCTCCTTTTACGGAGCCGGCAGGGGCGGTTCAGTTTCAGTTGATCGGGCCGCTTTCGCCGGGCTTGCCGGGAAGCTGCTCGGGATAGAGCTCAAAATCGCCCTGCTTGTCGGCGGCAACGAAGACCCTTTCGCGGATGATCGTGTCTTCCGCCCAGTTGAACATGAAGATCGGCGCGCCCGGAGGAATGTTCGAGAAGCGCTTGTTGATGATCAGCGCGCCCGGATATTCCGTCAGGCCGACGGTATCGACATTCGTGGTCGCCACCTTCTGGTACTGCTTCATCAGCTCTGCGCGCTCGTCATTGTCGTTGCTGGCGATGAACTTGTTGACGATGTCGACGAGCTCCGTCTCGTGGGGCAAGGCGTCGACCTCGCCGCCTTCCGGAGCGCGGTGATGCCAGCTGGTGCGCGGGCCGGTCGGGGCGAGCTGAGGCGTGTTCTGCACAACGGAAGCGAATTCCGCCGTGTTTCTATGAATCATCCAATCGAAGCGGCCCGCATAATTTGCCGCGTCCCGCTGCTTGCCGTCGAGCGCATTCAGAACGATCCGGAGCCCGAGCTTTTCCATCTGTCCGACGATGCCTTCGGCAAGATTTCGGTCGGTGCTGTAGTCGGAATTGACGAGCAACACGATTTCGACGTCGCGGCCGCCAAGTTTGTCGGCCGGAAAATTGACGAAGCCGTTGCCGTCGGTGTCCTTCAGTCCAACCTTTTCAAGAAGGGCCTTCGCACCTTCGAGATCGTGGGGGTAGTACATGGTGGAGTTCCGGTCGTAGAAGCTCGTACCGGAGGAAAGCCCGCCCGGATAGATCGCCGTGAAGGGACCTTTTACCAGCGCTTCCCCCAGCTTCTTGCGGTCGACCGCCATGGTGACCGCCTTGCGGAAGTCGAGGCTGCGATTCAGCTCACGCACCTCCTTGGCGCGTTCATCGGGATCTCCCCAACCATTGCCGGAGAAGTTCATGTGCATGTTGTAGCCGATGACGCGCGGACCGAAGGCAAGCCGTGCCGGCGCGCTCTCATTGGCGGCTCGCTTCAGCGATTCAACGAAGTTTTCCGGCTGCTCCAGATTCGAGAAGTCCCCCGATCCGGCGATTGCCTGCACGTCTCGGTCGGCCCAGGTCGAGAGCTTGTAGTGAAGCTCATTGAGGTAGGGCAGCTGGTTTCCGGCCTCGTCGACCTTCCAGTAATAGGGGTTGCGGCGCAGCACGATGATATCATCCGGGCGGTAGGCGACTGGTACCCATCCGCCCATCACCGGCAGATTCAGATATTCGGCCGGGAAGCCGTTCTTGTATTCGTTATAGGTCGTGCCTGCATATTTCGGGTGCTTGGTCTTGAGGATGTGCGACGGGCCGGGGCAGAAGGTGCCATAGGCCATTGCGAAAAGATGCTGACGCGGGAAGGCCTCCTTGAAGGTCCATTCGACCGTGTATTTATCGACCTCTTTCAGCGTCGTTCCCTCGCCGAAGGTCTCGGGCGTCGCGCCGTTCAATGGCGAAACGCTCGGATCGAGGACATTGTCCTCCCAATAGAACATGACGTCTTCGGCGTCGAAGGGATCGCCGTCCGACCATTTCGCGCCCTCGATCAGATGCATGGTGAGCTTGTGGCCGTCCTCGGACCATTCCCAGCTCTTCGCCAGGTTCGGCAGCGGCTCCATGTCGTCCGCCTCGACCTGGAAAAGCGGTGCGGTGCGGGTCAGGCACTCGAACATTCCAATGTCGATGCCGCCCCATCCCTGGGTCTGGCCGGCACTGTAGTTCCAGCCTTCCGGCCGGCCGCCGATCACATGGCGCATGACATCGCCATAGACGCCCATTCCGTCCGGCATGTTGCCTGCTTTGAAGACCATCGGTTCTTTCGGCAGGCGCTCGGATAGCGGCGGCAGCTTGCCGGCCTTGACGAATTTCTCCGTGACCCATTCGGGCTCCCTGTACTCGGGCAGCGCCTTGAACTCGAGAATGGATTCGCGGGATACATAGGTGATTTTGCCCTGCGCCGGGAATGGCGGCTGTTCGGGCACGATCGTAGGCTCTGATGCGAAGGCCTGCACGGCAAATGCGGATATGCCGATCAGCAGGTACGCCGTTCTATTCGATCGATGTGTTTTCATTGTCCCAGGTTCTCCCTCCTGTCTTCGCCACGCCGGGGCGGCTGGCGCTCCTCCTACTGCATGTCTTCATTGCGCAGTCATTCCAACGCCAAGTGGTGAGCCCCAGTGGCTGCGATTGCCCCTCACCCCAGCCCTCTCCCCGCATGCGGGAAGAAGGTGGCGCCAGGCCGGATGAGAGGCAGCTCGCAGGCCGGGATAGACCTACCCGGCGGCACGCAGCTTCGCCGCTTCCTTTTCCGCGCGGATTTCCTCGATCGAGCGCACCTCGCGGCGCGCTGCACCCTTCCACTCCCGCGTAGCGACGGTGGCGCGGGCGAGCCTTTCCTTGGCCGCGTCGATCGCATGGGCATATTGCGGCAGCCATTCGGCCTGGGCGACGACCATTTCATCCACCATTTGCCAGACCTCCTCCGGCGTGCAGATAGCGCCGACCAGCGGGTCGTGCAGAACGGCGAGCTTCAGGAGATCGATGTCGCCCGTGATTGCCGCATGAACCGACATGCGCTGGACGTTGATCGAGGCAATGCAGGTGGCCGCGCAGGCCTCCGGCAAGGTGATGCCCGCCACCATATTTATGCCGAAGCGGTCGACGAAGCCCGGAGACTCGATTATCGCATCCGCCGGGAGGTTGGTGATTACGCCGTTGTTCTTGACATTGAAGTGGCCGCGATAGACGCGTCCCGTCTCGAGTGCTTCCAGAATGCGGCTTGCATGTTCGTTCGAGCGCTTGATCGTCGCCAGCGGCCGGCTCGCCTCTTCGAGGAAGCGCGGGTATTCCGTTTCGAACCAGTTGCGGGTCTCGGTCGAATAGCGGAGATATCCGCCGGTCTCGCCGTGGATCCAATCCGACATGTCGATCCATCTCGAAATCTCGTCGGGACGCTTGCGGTACCAGGGGAGGTATTCCGAAAGATGGCCGTTGCTTTCGGTTGAATAGACGCCGAAACGCTTCAACACGTCGATGCGGAGCTTCTCCTGCTGCGAGAAAATCGGATGCGCTTCGAAGGCGGCGACGAGTTCGTCCTTGCCGATTTTGCGGCCGCCAAGGCGAATATCCACGAACCAGGTCTGGTGGTTGATGCCGGAGCAGATGTAGTCGAGCTCACCCTCCCCGGCGCCGAGAATCTCCGCGATCTGCTCGGCTCCGTGCTGGACGCCATGGCAGAGCCCGACCGTGTCGACCTTGCCGTATTCGATCGCCGCCCAGCTGTTCATCGCCATCGGATTGGCATAGTTCAGGAACTTCGCGCCGGGCTCTGCCACCTCGCGGATGTCCTTGCAGAAATCGAGGATCACCGGAATGTTGCGCTGGCCATAAAGAATGCCGCCAGCACAGATCGTGTCGCCGACGCATTGATCGACGCCATATTTCAACGGTATCCGGATATCGTCGGCATAGGCTTCGAGGCCGCCGACACGCACGCAGCTGATGATATAGCGCGCGCCCTCAAGTGCCCTGCGGCGGTCGGTGGTTGCCGTCACCCGGGTGGGGAGTTTGTTGGCCTCCACAATCCGGTCGAGGATAGACTTGATCATCGCGAGGTTGTGCTCGCTCAGATCCGTCAGGGCAAACTCGACGTCGCGAAGCTCCGGCACGGAAAGAATGTCCGTGAAGAGCTTCTTGGTGAAGCCGATGCTGCCGGCGCCGATAATGGCGATCTTGAAGCTTGCCATGGCCCTGCTATTCCTCCTCAGGCTGCGCCAATCGCGCTAAAAGGGTAAAATCGGTTCATTGATCCGGTCTGAACCAGCGATGAGGCGTCCTTCTCTCCAAGCCCGCGTCAACGCCACGATACATGCATGTCTTGCGTCGTCCGTGGGCATTATGTGTATAATCGAATGCGCGACTAGAGAGGTATTGTGCTTTCATGGGTAATTCTGTGCTGCGGCATCTGATGGATCGTGGACCGGCAATGCGGACCGTTTCTCTGCCGCGCGGACGCCAAAGCCTGCATACGATGCCGACCAGTACCGGCTATGAGATCAGGACTGACGCGAGCTACGATTGGGACGGGCGCAAGCGCGGCCAGACGCCCTTCACCGTCCTGCAGCACACGATCGGCGGGGCCGGCAATCTGCGTTACGAAAGCCGCAGCTTCCGCGTGAGCCCGGGTGAGACGCTGCTCCTGCTCGTCCCCCACAACCATCGCTACTGGCTGGAGGACGGCGGGCGATGGGAGTTCTTCTGGATTTCCATGAACGGCGAAGAGGCGCTGCGCATCCACCGCGCGATTCTCGCCGTCACCGGTCCGGTGCTCAAGCTGCAGCCGGAAACCATCGAACACCTGGCTGACTGCAGCCTGCGCCTCATCACCGGCGGCGAGACCCCGGGGAGCGCCTCGGCGATCGCCTATGAGGCGGCGATGGCCCTCTATGACGATGTCTTCGGATCGCATCCGGTCCTGAGTGACGAATACCGCAAGATGCAGCACGTGATCGATCATATCCTAAGCAACCTCGACAAGCCGCTTCCCGTCGAGGAACTCGCGGGCATCTCAGGTTTGAGCCGTGCCCATTTCTCCCGCGTCTTCGCCGCGAGCGAAGGCATGCCGCCGGCGGAATTCGTGCTGCAGAAGCGCCTGCAAAGAGCAGTGAAGCTGCTGACCAAGACCGCGGATCTGCCGGTCAAGGAGGTCGCCATCCTGTCCGGCTTCGAAGATCCCAACTATTTCGCCAAGGTCTTCCGCCGCGTTTTCGGTGCGAGCCCGACCGAGTTCCGCACCACCGGCATGTATGCGAGCGTGCCTGCGACAGGCCGCCCAGGCGGAGTCGACGCATCCGTGAGCAAGCTCGCTCGCGGTTGATAAAACCACAATAAAAATTTACTAAACATACTCCAGCGCGGTATGGCAGACGGACGGGACGGAACTGAATGGTCACAATCAAGGAAATCGCATCGGCCGTCGGCGTGTCGTCAGCAACCGTCTCCCGGGTGCTCAACTATGATCCGACACTGTCCATTTCCACCAGGAAACGCCAGGCGATCATCGAAACGGCCGAGGCTTTGAACTATGCGACGCCGCGCAACCGCAACCGTGCCGCGGCTCAGGCAGTCGGCAGCGGATTGAAGATCGCGCTCGTGCACTTCCTAGACCCGGCCCAGGAACTCGCCGACCCCTATTATGTCGGCGTCCGGCTCGGCATCGAAAGCCGCTGTCAGGCCCTGAACAGCGATGTGGTCAAGGTCTTTCTCACCGGCAACACTCCTGAAGCGACGATCCTTGAAGGCGCCTCGGGCGTGGTGGCCGTCGGTCACTATTACGGCGACGAGCTCGAATGGCTGCGCCGCCACAGCCGCCATCTCGTGTTTGCCGATTATGCGCCCGCCGGAGACATGGAAGACACGGTACTCAGCGACGTCTCCCAGGCGATGATCCGGCTCCTGGAGGCGGTGCATGCCATGGGCTATCGCCGCATCGGATTCATCGGTTGGATCGACGCTTTCTACGGGCCGGACAACATTCATTCGGAGCGTCGCTGCCACACCTATATCGACTGGATGACCAAAACCGGGCTCTTTGATCCGGAATTGTGCCTGGTCGATCCGATGACTCCGGACAGCGGCTACAGGCTTGCCAAGGCGATGCTGTCGAAGCCCAATCCGCCGAAGATCCTCATCACCTGCAACGACAATATGGCGCTCGGCGCCTATAGGGCGATCAACGAGATGGGGCTCAGGATTCCTGATGATGTCGCAGTCGCAAGCTTCAACGACATTCCGGTCGCGCAGTTTCTCGGGCCGCCGCTTTCCACGGTTAAGATCCCGGCGGAACTGATCGGCGAAACCGCCGTCGACCTGCTGGTCGAACGCCTGTCCGGCCGCGAGGTCGCCAAGAAGGTGGTCTTTGGTACCGAAATCATCTGGCGCGCAAGCACACCGGCACCAACCGGGGCTGCAAACCCGGCAGAGCATATGGTGCCCGCAAGTTCCGCCTCAGAAGTCCCAGGGTGAAATCAACTCAAGCCCGGTCGTGGCAAAATCCGCCAGGTTGCGCGTTCCCAAGCGCCCTCCGTTCACTCTGGCTGTTGCCGCGAACGCCCCCACCCAAGGCGGTAAGCCCTTTGAAAAAAACCGCGGCAGGTAAAAATTTACTGAAAATATTGCATCGCCTTGCGTTTTGGGAAATACTTCCCGCTCGAGACAGAGAGGACTGTCTCAGGGAACACATTTTCGGGAGGAAACAATGGACATTCAGGCGCGTGCCTATCTGCCGCGTATCGCTGCTCTCGCTCTCGCAGGCGCGAGCTTTCTGGGCGTGTCTGCGGCGCAGGCCAAGGAAATCACCATCTGGTGCTGGGACCCGAACTTCAACGTCGCGATCATGAAGGAGGCGGGCGACCGCTACACGAAGACGCATCCAGACGTCACCTTCAACATCGTCGACTTCGCCAAGCTCGACGTCGAGCAGAAGCTGCAGACCGGCCTTTCCTCCGGCACCGCCGACGCGCTTCCCGACATCGTTCTCATCGAGGATTACGGCGCGCAGAAATACCTGCAATCCTTTCCGGGCGCCTTTGCGCCGCTCTCCGGCACCGTCGATTACTCCGGTTTCGCCCCCTACAAGGTCGAGCTGATGACCCTCGATGGTGAAGTCTACGGAATGCCCTTCGATTCCGGCGTCACCGGGCTCTATTACCGCAAGGATTATCTCGAAGCCGCAGGCTTCAAGCCGGAGGACATGCAGGATCTCACCTGGGATCGTTTCATCGAGATCGGCAAGCAGGTCGAGGCAAAGACCGGCAAGAAGATGATGGGCCTCGATCCCAACGACGCCGGCCTCGTCCGCATCATCATGCAGTCGGCCGGGCAATGGTATTTCCACAAGGAAGGCAAGCCGAACATCACCGGCAACGCGGCGCTGAAGGCAGCCCTCGAAACCATCGGCAAGATCATGCAGGCCAATATCTACAAGCCTGCCAACGGCTGGTCCGACTGGGTCGGTACCTTCAGCTCCGGCGATGTCGCGACCGTCGTCACCGGCGTCTGGATCACCGGCACCGTCAAGGCGCAACCGGACCAGTCCGGCAACTGGGGCGTCGCCCCCATACCGGCGCTCTCTATCGAAGGCGCCACGCATGCCTCCAATCTCGGCGGCTCCAGCTGGTACGTGCTCGAAAGCTCCGAGGAGAAGGCAGAAGCGATCGATTTCCTGAACGAGATCTATGCCAAGGACATCGATTTCTATCAGAAGATACTCCAGGATCGCGGCGCGGTCGGCTCGCTGCTCGCTGCCCGCGGCGGCGCGGCCTACGAGGCCGCAGACCCCTTCTTCGGCGGCGAGAAGGTCTGGCAGAACTTCTCCGAATGGCTGGCGAAGGTTCCCTCGGTCAATTACGGCATCTTCACCAATGAGGCGGATCTCGCCGTTACCGCGCAGCTCCCAGCCGTCACCCAGGGAACGCCCGTCGACGAAGTGCTGAAGGCGATCGAGGCCGAGATCGCCGGCCAGATCCAGTAATCGCGAGGGCGACTTCCGCGAACCCGGCCGTGGCTTGATCCAGTCACGGCCAGTATCCCCTGCTACTCCCTTGGTGAGGTTGACGATGGCACTCGTACGCCGTGCCGGCATCGGCCGGTATTATGACGTCAATGGCTGGCTGTTCGTTGCACCGGCCCTTGGGCTGATCGCCCTTTTCATGATCTATCCCATCGCATGGTCGCTCTGGATGTCGTTCCAGTCCGGCCGCGGCATGACCATGAAATTCGCCGGCTTCGCAAACATCGTCCGTCTGTGGAACGACCCGGTCTTCATCAAGGCACTCACCAACACGATGACCTATTTCGTCGTGCAGGTGCCCATCATGATCCTGCTCGCGCTGATCCTGGCGTCTCTCCTCAACAATCCCCGACTCGTCGGCCGGGGGCTTTTCCGTACGGCGATTTTCCTCCCCTGCGTCAGTTCACTGGTCGCCTATTCGGTGCTCTTCAAGGGCATGTTCGCAACCGACGGCATCGTCAATTCGACGCTCCAGGCGATCGGTCTGGTCGCCTCGCCCATTCCGTGGCTGACGCATCCCTTCTGGGCGAAGGTGCTCGTCATTCTGGCCATCACGTGGCGCTGGACCGGCTACAACATGATCTTCTATCTCGCCGCCCTTCAAAACATCGACAAGTCGATCTACGAGGTGGCGCGGATCGACGGTGTGCCGGCCTGGGCCCGCTTCACGCACCTGACCATCCCGCTCCTGAAGCCGGTCATTCTCTTCACCACCATCATTTCGACGATCGGCACGCTGCAGCTTTTCGACGAGGTCTACAATCTGACGGAGGGCAAGGGCGGCCCGTCGAACGCCACGCTCACGCTGTCGCTGTACATCTACAATCTGACCTTCCGATTCATGCCGAACCTGGGTTATGCGGCGACGGTCTCCTATGTCATCGTCGTCCTCGTCGCGCTCCTCGCCTTCGTGCAGTTCTTCGCAGCAAGGGAACGCGACAGATGAACGGAATTGGACGCTTCGCGGCAAGCGCCGCCACCTATGGCTTTCTCGGCCTGATGGCCTTTCTGTCCATCTTCCCCTTTATCTGGATGGTGCTGGGAGCAACCAATTCGTCGATCGATATCATCAAGGGAAAGCTCCTGCCGGGCGCAGCCTTTGCAACCAATGTCGGCAATTTCTTCACGCTGGTGAACGTACCGCTCGTCTTCTGGAATTCCGCAAAGATCGCCATCCTTGCAACCGTGCTCACGCTCGCGGTCTCCTCGCTTGCCGGCTACGGCTTCGAGATGTTCCGCTCGCGAGGCCGCGAGCGCGTCTATCGGGCGATGCTGCTCACGCTGATGATCCCCTTCGCTGCGCTGATGATCCCGCTCTTCGTCATCATGGGCAAGGCGGGTCTCATCAACACGCATATCGCCGTCGTCCTGCCCTCGATCGGTTCGGCCTTCGTCATTTTCTATTTCCGGCAGAGCACCAAGGCCTTCCCGTCGGAACTGCGCGACGCGGCAAAGGTGGACGGGCTTAAGGAATGGCAGATTTTCCTCTTCATCTACGTGCCGGTCATGCGATCGACCTATGCGGCTGCCTTCGTCATCGTCTTCATGACCGCCTGGAACAACTATCTCTGGCCACTGATCGTGCTCCAGACGAACGAGACAAAGACGATCACGCTGGTCATTTCCTCACTCGCCTCCGCCTACTACCCCGATTACGGCGTCGTCATGGTTGGCACGATCCTCGCAACGCTGCCGACGCTTGCCGTCTTCTTCTTCATGCAACGCCAGTTCGTCCAGGGCATGCTGGGCTCAGTCAAATAGGAACGATGATGCGCTCTGTTACTTCCTTCAACGATTCGTGGGTCTTCTCCGCGGGCTTCACTGCGGCGGACGCCGGTACGCTCCAGGCGGGGCAGCCGATCAGCCTTCCGCACAACGCCATCGAACTGCCGTTCAACTATTTTGACGAGACATGCTACCAGCGCGCCTTCACCTATCAGAAGGTCCTCGCCTGGCGGCCCGACTTCTCCGGCCGCGAAGTCTCCCTCGTCTTCGACGCGGCGATGGCCGATGCGGTCGTGTATCTTAACGGCGAAGAGATCGTCGCGCACAAGGACGGCTATACGCCGATCGAGGCGCGCCTGACCGGCAGGCTTCGGGAGGGCGACAATCTCATCACCGTAAAGATCGACGGTAGTGAGAACCCGGAGATACCGCCGTTCGGCGGGCGGATCGATTATCTCACCTTTGCAGGTATCTATCGCGACGTCTGGCTCAAGATCACGGATCCCGTTTCGATCGCCAATATCAAGATCGAGACCCGCGACGTGCTCTCCGATGCCAGGACCGTCTCCGTCCGTTGCGACCTAGCCAATCCGCAAGGCCTTTCCTTCACCGGGACCGTATCGGCACTCCTCAAGGATGCCGCCGGCGATGTGCTGGCAGAGGTGGCTGGCGAGACGGCTGGTGGTGGCGTCACCGTCCAGATGGACGGCCTCAAAGGCCTCTCCCTCTGGGACATCGACGATCCGGTGCTCTATGAGGTCGAAGTCGAACTCAGGACCGGCCGAGGGTCCGACCGCGTCGCCGCGCATTTCGGTTTCCGCACCGCGGAGTTCACGAACGAAGGCTTTCGGCTCAACGGCCGTCTGCTGAAGATCCGCGGCCTCAACCGTCATCAGTCCTTCCCCTATGTCGGCTACGCAATGGGGCGCACCGCCCAGGAGCGCGACGCGGAAATCATGAAGCACACCCTTCATTGCAACCTCGTCCGCACGTCGCACTACCCGCAGTCGAAGTGGTTCCTCGACCATTGCGACCGAATCGGCCTGCTCGTCTTCGAGGAAATTCCAGGCTGGCAGCATATAGGCGGCGAGGCCTGGAAAGAGGAGGCGATCCTGAACGTGGCCCGCATGATCGAGCGTGACTGGAACCATCCCTCGATCGTCATCTGGGGCGTGCGCATCAACGAGTCACAGGATTCCCACGACTTCTACGCGAAGACCAACCGGCTTGCGCGCGAGCTCGATCCGACGCGGCAGACCGGCGGCGTTCGTTACATCACCGACAGCGAGTTTCTGGAAGATGTCTACACGATGAACGACTTCATCCTCGGCAACGAGGAACTGCCGGGCTCGAACCGCCCGCGCACGGCGCTCCGCCCGCAGCAGGAATGCACCGGGCTTTCCCGTAAGGTGCCCTATCTCATCACCGAGTTCGGCGGCCATATGTATCCGACAAAGATCTACGATCAGGAGCAGCGGCAGGCCGAACACGTGCGACGGCATCTGGAGGTGCTGAACGCCGCCTATGGCGATCCGAGCATTTCCGGCGCGATCGGCTGGTGCATGTTCGACTACAACACTCATAAGGATTTCGGCTCCGGCGACCGCATCTGCTATCACGGCGTCATGGACATGTTCCGTGAACCGAAATTCGCAGCCTATGTCTATGCCAGCCAATGCGATCCGTCCGAAGAAGTGGTGATGAAGCCCGTCACTTTCTGGGCGCGCGGCGAGCGCAATATAGGTGGCGTCCTCCCCCTGATCGTGCTGACGAATTGCGATGAGGTGGAACTGAAATACGGTTCGCTCGTAAAGCGTATCGGCCCGGACCGAGAAAACTATCCTCATTTGCCGCACCCGCCCGTCGTGATCGATCACCGTCACTTCACCAAGGACGAGCTCGGCGTCTGGGGCATGAAGTGGGAAAGCGCTGAATTTACCGGCTTCATCGACGGCAAGCCGGTCGCCGGTCGCCGCATGGTCGCCGACCCCGTTCCGACGACACTCGAGATCGAGGCGGACGGAAAGACGCTTCGCGCCGGAGGCCGCGACAGCATCCGCATCATGCTGCGCGCGCTCGACCAGGCCGGCAACGTCCTGCCCTTCCTGAACGATGCCGTGGCTATCGAGGTGCATGGTCCGGCGCGGGTCGTCGGTCCTACGCGCCTCGTCTTCCAAGGCGGCTCCACCGGCTTCTGGCTGGAGTCGACGGGAGCCGCCGGCGCCATCGTCGTTACCGCGGTTTCGTCGCGTCTCGGCGGGGTGAAGCTCGAGCTCGTCGCCATGGCGGAAGGAGAGTGGAACGCATGAGCAATCTCCAACTCAGCCAGGTTCGTAAATCCTATGGTGGCCTGGAGGTCATCAAGGGCGTCGATCTCGACATAAAATCCGGCGAGTTCGTCGTCTTCGTCGGACCGTCCGGCTGCGGCAAGTCGACCCTTCTGCGGATGATCGCAGGCCTTGAGGAGATCACTTCGGGCGAGCTTTCGATCGATGAGGTCAGGATGAACGACGTCGATCCGTCCAAACGCGGTATCGCCATGGTGTTCCAGTCCTATGCGCTCTATCCGCACATGACGGTCCGCGAGAATATGGGCTTCGCGCTCCGCTTCGCCGGCGTCCCCAAGGCCGAAATCGAGAAGCGGGTGAACGAAGCCGCCGATATCCTCGAACTCGGGACGCTGCTCGACCGCAAGCCTAAGCAGCTTTCCGGCGGCCAGCGCCAGCGCGTGGCGATCGGCCGGGCAATCGTCCGCCATCCGAAGATCTTTCTCTTCGACGAGCCGCTTTCGAACCTGGATGCGGAACTGCGCGTGCACATGCGCATCGAGATCGCGCGACTGCACAAGCAGCTCGCCACCACCATCGTCTACGTGACGCACGATCAGGTCGAGGCCATGACGCTCGCCGACAAGATCGTCGTCATGCGCGGCGGCGTGGTCGAGCAGATCGGCTCGCCCCTGAATCTCTATGATGATCCGGCCAACCTCTTCGTCGCCGGCTTCATTGGCTCGCCAAAGATGAATTTCCTGAAGGGAACGACCGAGATCGTCGAAGGCCGGACTTATGCGCGCCTGCCGGACCACGGAGGCTCGAAAATTCCGATAAGCCTCGAAGCGATAGCCCCGGATACTCCGGTGACGATCGGCCTTCGGCCCGAGCACTTCAATGAAGCCGGACCGGCTGTGCTCGATCTCACCATCGACATGCTGGAGCATCTCGGCGGCGAGACCTTTGCCTATGCCCGCCATGGCAATGGCGCGTTGATCGTCGTCGAAACGAAGAACGGCCGCGAACTAAAGGCCGGCGACCGCCTCGCTGCCCGTTTCGATCCGGCCTCGGCGCTGGTGTTCGATGGAGAGGGAAAACGGCTGCGGTAGAGCAGGCGGTATGCAATGCTTTCGTGCGGAAGAAATATATGCTGGAACGCCGTTTGCTGCGCAGCCGATGTCGTAACGCGCTGGACATCCGACGAGCCAATTGTCGTGCTGTCAGTGTCGTCGCAAAACACTCCAATATTATTTCGGCGTACTATTTATTTTCCAATAATATTTTCTGGCACTCCTATCAATCGAGTGCTTTCGATGCTATTTAAAAGTTGCAGCCGCCCTACGCGCGGGCCGCAGAAAGATTTCAATGACATTCCGCCCTCTCCACGACCGCGTCGTCATCCGACGCGCGGAAGGTGACACCAAATCCAAGGGCGGGATCATCATTCCCGACACCGCCAAGGAAAAGCCCCAGCAGGGCGAAGTGATCGCCGTCGGTCCCGGCTCCCGCGACGAAAGCGGAAAGCTGATCCCGCTCGACGTCAAGGCCGGCGATACGATCCTGTTCGGCAAATGGTCCGGAACAGAGGTCAAGATCGCTGGCGAAGACCTGCTTATCATGAAGGAAGCCGACATAATGGGCATCGTCGAGAAGACCATGGCGACCGCCGCCAATGTCGCCTGACTCGCCGAATTCCTTTTCCATATCTCAAGCCCGAACTGGTCAAAGACAATGTCCGCCAAAGAAATCATCTTCTCCACCGAAGTCCGCGATCGCCTGCTTCGCGGCGTGGAATTGCTCAACAATGCCGTCAAGGTGACGCTCGGCCCGAAGGGCCGCAACGTCGTCATCGACAGGTCGTATGGCGCACCACGAATCACCAAGGACGGCGTCTCCGTCGCCAAGGAAATCGAGCTTGAAGACAAGTTCGAGAACATGGGCGCGCAGATGGTGCGCGAAGTGGCATCAAAGACCAATGATCTTGCCGGCGACGGCACCACGACGGCGACTGTGCTTGCCGCGTCCATCTTCCGCGAAGGCGCCAAGCTGGTCGCGGCGGGCATGAACCCGATGGATCTTAAGCGCGGTATCGACCTCGCCGTTACCGCGGTCCTCGCGGAAATCAAGCTGCGCGCCACGAAGGTCAATTCGTCGAGCGAGATAGCACAGGTCGGCACGATCGCCGCCAATGGCGACGCCAGCGTCGGCGAGATGATCGCAGGGGCGATGGAGAAGGTCGGCAACGAGGGTGTCATTACCGTCGAAGAAGCCAGGACCGCCGATACCGAACTCGACGTCGTCGAAGGCATGCAGTTCGACCGCGGATATCTATCGCCGTACTTCGTGACCAATGCCGAGAAGATGCGCGTGGAACTGGACGATCCCTACATCCTCATTCACGAGAAGAAGCTCGGCAACCTGCAGACCATGCTGCCGATCCTTGAGGCCGTAGTGCAGAGCGGCAAGCCTTTGCTCATCATCTCCGAAGACGTGGAAGGCGAAGCGTTGACGACGCTCGTCGTCAACAAGTTGCGGGGAGGTCTGAAGATCGCCGCCGTGAAGTCGCCGGGCTTCGGCGACCGCCGCAAGGCCATACTGCAGGACATTGCCGTTCTGACCGCCGGCCAGATGATTTCCGAAGATATCGGCATCAAGCTCGAAAACGTTACGCTCGATATGCTTGGCCGCGCCAGGCGGGTGCTGATCGAGAAAGACACGACCACGATCATCGACGGCTCCGGGGATAAGGCCTCCATCCAGGCATGCATCAGCCAGATCAAGGCGCAGATCGAAGAGACGACATCCGACTACGACAAGGAGAAGCTGCAGGAGCGGCTGGCGAAGCTCACCGGCGGCGTCGCGGTAATTCGCGTCGGCGGCGCGACCGAGCTTGAAGTCAAGGAAAAGAAGGACCGCATCGACGATGCCCTGAACGCCACCCGCGCGGCAGTCGAGGAAGGCATCGTTGCCGGCGGCGGCGTGGCGTTGTTGCGTGCGAAATCGGCGCTTGCCAGTCTCACCGGCGAGAACCCCGAGATTACCGCAGGCATCGCGATCGTGCGCAAGGCACTGGAGGCACCAATCCGGCAGATCGCCGACAATGCCGGCGTCGAAGGCTCGATCGTCATCGGAAAACTCGTCGACAGCAGCGACCAGAACCAGGGCTTCGATGCGCAGACGGAAACCTATGTGGATATGATCAAGGCCGGGATCGTCGATCCCGCCAAGGTCGTGCGGACAGCCTTGCGGGACGCCGGCTCGATTGCCGCACTCCTGATCACCGCCGAAGCCATGGTCGCCGATATCCCAGAGAAAAACGCCGCTCAAAATGCCGGAAACGGCGCGATGGGCGGGAGAGGATACTGATCGAAGCTCGGGGGTGAAAGCCACCAAGCGTTTGTTGGAGCGCTCCCAATCTGTCAACCAGGAGGATGAACGATGATCCGTTTCGAAAGAAAGCCCGACCCTCAGCCAACGCTGAAGGAAGTCGAAAGCAAGAGTGCCAAGCAAGTGCGCGAAGCGGCGAAGGAAGAAAATAAGCAGCCCGGCGCAGAGCCCGCACGGCGTGCACCTCAAACGGTTGATGACGACCGTCTCATTTGAGCGCATGCTTGATGTCTGAATCTGCTCGGCCCGCGTCTCATTGCGGGCCGGCTTGCATCAATTTCAATGCCGTAAAGGATCGAATCCATGGCTAAAGGACAAGTGAGAAGCAACCGCGAGGCGCGGAAGCCGAAACAGGAAAAGTCGCCGGTGAAGGTAGAGACGAGCTTCGCCAACCAGATCAAGGAAGCCGCGAAGAGCAGCCCACAGGGTGGCAAGCAGAAACGCTGAGCCCAAGGAAGCAAAATCGAGCGCCGGGCGCCAGACTCACTGGCGAACCGGCACACTCTGAGCCGATGCTCGATGGTCGGTCGGCTACAGAATGCGCCCGAACAGTGCGGCATAGACAATCACCGCAATCGCCAGAGTGAACGCGAGAAATACGTATAGGCGGGTGAAATCGTAGGTATAGAGGCGAGCGGGAATGAGATTTCTCATGGCGACCTCCTGATTGCCGTTGGTTGAGACGCCGGAAGGCCCGGCGTCCACCGTGCTTTACGAAAGCGAGCGGCTGCAGTTCGTGCTGATCTTGTCGAGGATATCCTCTGGAACCTGAAAATCGGCCATGATGACTGCGACCAGCTCGTCGCGTTTCGCACGATTGTCATAGCCCTTGAGCGCGGCCAGATCCGTGCTGCTGGCGGTTGCCATTCGCCCTGCGGCGCTTGAGCAGATCCCCGTGAGCGCATCCACCCTGGCAGTTTCCACCGCCTTCTGACTGGCCGTGGTGGTTGTGATCCACCCCGCATTGAACCCGACGATGGGCGCAGCAATTAGTCCTACGACAAGGCCGATCGCATATGGCTTTGACCGCTCGACAATCTGTTCGAAATTCATGCGTTTATCCCCTCTGATCGGTTGATTAGCGGGATCGTTGCAGGCCCACGCTTTAATCATGAGACAGTTACAATCAAGATTTACATCCTGCTCCCTAACGTAACAAATGTAAATATGCATTTATTATGGTTATGATTCTATATATTTTCGGAAAAAATTCCGGTGCGATTTCCTTGAAATAGCCCACCTTCCGCCCGGTTTTTCTTGTGCAATATTATATGTAATCTACATATATGAATAAATATCCTCTACTGTGCGCGGAGTTCAGTACCGCCTCAATCAACGTGTATCTAGCTTCCATCGCATTTAGGACGCCGGATATCCTGCTTTGCTCGATGCGACGTGGCGTAGCACTTGGCGCGGCATGCATTAATATCGTCCGACGAATCAAGGAGGGTTGAATGCATATCGGCTTCATCGGCACCGGCGCCATCACCGAAGCGATGGTCACCGGTATGATCGGCTCGGGGCTCGGCATCGCCGAAATCCTCGTCTCGCCACGCAACGCGGAAATCGCCGCCCGGCTGGCCGGCCGCTTCCCGCTCGTGCGGATCGCGAGGGACAATCAGGAGGCCGTCGACGCATCCGACGTGCTGTTCCTGGCCGTTCGTCCGCAGATTGCGGAAGAGGTGATTCCGAGGCTCCGATTCCGGAAAGGTCAGACGGTCGTCAGCGTCATCGCCGCGACCGACCGCTCGAGGCTCCTTAGCTGGATAGACGAGGAGGTTGACCTCACCCAGGCGATCCCCCTGCCCTTCGTCGCCGAGCGCGAGGGCGTGACGGCAATCTTTCCACCCAGCCGCGATATTGCCGCGATCTTTGAAGCGCTCGGCACGCCCGTCGAATGCGAAACCAAGGAGGAATACGACCTGCTTGCCGTCGCAAGCGCCCTGATGGCGACCTATCTCGGCATTCTCGACCGGGCGACCGGCTGGTTTGCCGAGAAAGGCGTCGGCCGGGATAAGGCGCGTGCGTATCTCGCGCCCCTCTTCGCAAGTCTCGCGCAAAGGGCGGTCAGGGACGGCGAGACGCCGCTCGACGTGCTCTCCCGCGCGTTTTCGACACCCGGTGGGTTGAACGAACAGGTCTTGATCGATTTCGACCGCGGCGGCGGGCACCGCGCCCTCACGGACGCGCTCGAGCGCGTGCTGCTCCGGGTGCGGGGAAGCGGCGGATAGCGGACCTCAAAGTTCCGTGCTCAGCCCCGCATGGCGGAGAAAACGGCCGGCGGCGAAATCCACGAAGGCGCGCACGCGCGCCGAGACCATGCGGCCTTCCGCATGCACGATATGGATCGGCACCGGCTCACGCTCGTAGTCCGCAAGCGCGACCTTGAGCCGGCCTGCCCTTATATCGGCTGCCACCTGGTAGGACTGAAACCGCGACAATCCCCAACCCGCAACTGCGGCGGATAGGACCGCATCATTGGTGTTGCAGATGAGTCGGGGGCTGATCGGAATGCGGATGCTGCTGTCGCGACCGAAGAGCCATTCCGAATGGCCGAAAAGGCCCTCGCGCCCGATGATGCGATGACCGGCAAGCTCGTGAGGGCTACCGGGTTCGCCGAAGCGGGCGAAATAGTCCGGCGAGCCGCAAAGGACCTGGCGAACCGAACCGATGCGACGGGCGACGAGGCCGGAGGCGGGGAGTGAGGCGATCCGGATTGCCACGTCAAGACCCTCGTCCACCAGATTGGTCACGCGGTCGACGAAGACGGTCTTCACCTGCATCGCCGGATACCCGTCGAGAAAATCAAGTATGACGGGGAGCACGTGAATGCGGCCGAAGAGCACGGGCGCCGTTATCGTCAGCAGTCCGGCCGGCGCCGTGAAGCTGCCCGCAGCATTCGCTTCCGCCTCGGCGATTTCAGCGAGAATACGCCGGCAATCAGCCAGATAGCCTTCTCCCGCCGCGGTCATCTTCAGTGAACGGGTGGTGCGGATCAGCAGCCGCGTCCCGATCAGACCCTCAAGCTGGGCCACCGCCCGCGTCACGGATGGCGGGCTCATATGCAGCACTTTCGCCGCCGGCGCGAAACCGCCGCTTTCAACCACCTGCACGAAAATCCGCATCGCCTGCCAGCGGTCCATGCGCTCATCTCCGCAGGATTATTTCACCTGGTGAAACGGTCTAATGCATACTACGGAGCTTATCAACTATACGATTAACAATCATCCTGCAGTTCGCTCATTCATTCAGGAGATCCAGATGAAGCTCTATCATCACCCACTTTCCGGCCATGCGCACCGCGTCCGGCTGTTCCTCTCGCTTCTGGGGATCGAGCACGAACTCGTGCTCGTCGATCTCGCCAGCAAAGAACACAAGCAGGAGCCTTTTCTGAAGCTCAATCCCTTCGGTCAGCTGCCGGTGCTTGACGATGGCGGAACGATCGTCCCGGATTCCAACGCCATTCTCGTTTATCTCGCCAAAAAGGCGGGCCGCGCGGACTGGCTGCCGGAGGACGCACGAGGGGCAGCCGCGGTTCAGCGATGGCTTTCGGTGGCTGCCGGCCAGATCGCCCACGGTCCGGCCCAGGCGCGTCTGATCACCCTTTTCAAGGCTCCTTACCGGCAGGAAGAGGTCATCCCCCGTTCGCATGCGATCCTGGCGCTGATCGAGTCGGAGCTCGGCGGCAGAAGCTGGATTGCCGCCGAGCGGCCGACGATCGCCGATGTCGCGCTCTACAGCTATGTGGCGCGCGCACCGGAAGGGGATGTGGACCTTCAGCCCTATCCGGAAATCCGCTCCTGGCTCGCCCGCATCGAGGCATTGCCGGGCTTCGTCGAGTTCCAGAAGACCCCGGCAGGTCTCGCGGCTTAGAGCTCTTCCGCTTTCCTCCGCATCGCGGGTACCCATTTGATGCGGCGCGATCGGGTGGAGACCGCGGCCCTCTCTCCAGTTGTCATTCTCGGGCTTGACCGAGAGTGACATTCGAAGCGGGCGCGCGGCTTTGCGGTTCGGACATGCTGAGCAAGGCACCGCCAGATATCACCCCAAGGAGACACCGACATGGAGGCAATCATCCTCGCACCATCACCCTGGCACGGTGGCGAAGTCGCCCTGCAGAAGCGGTTGGGTGTGGACGCGCGCATGGAAGAGGTCGGGCGGCGCGTTCTGCGCGACCACCTGGTCGAGCAGCACCGGGAATTCTACCCGCTTCTGCCGATGGTCGTGCTGGGCTCGGTGGACGGCAACGGCGATGCCTGGGCGACGCTCAGGGCGGGGGAACCCGGTTTCCTCCACGCGCCGGACGCAAAAAGGCTGGTGGTCGAGCTTCCGCGGGAGCCGGCGGACCCGGCCGATGCCGGGATGGAGGACGGCGCCCCCCTCGCTCTCCTCGGCATCGATCTCGGCACACGCCGCCGCAATCGGCTGAACGGCAAGCTGCGCCGGCACAGCCGCGGCTTCGACCTTGGCGTGGAACAGAGCTTCGGCAACTGTCCGAAATACATCCAGCTCCGGCAGGTCCATTTCGTGCGCGACCCGTCCGAGCCAGCTGCGCTGCCGCCCGTTTCCAGCTTCGAACTCGATGAGGCCGCGCTTGCCCTGGTGGAAAATGCAGACACATTCTTTGTCGCAACCTATGCCGAACTCGGCGGCGGCCGGCAGCTCGACGTCTCCCATCGGGGGGGCCCAGCCGGATTCGTGCATGTCGGCGACGACGGCTGGCTGGCAATCCCGGACTTCGCAGGCAACAACTTCTTCAACACGCTCGGCAACATCGCGGTCAATCCGCGCGCCGGACTCACTTTCCCGGATTTTGCAACTGGTGGCCTTCTGCAGATGACCGGCGAGGCAGAGCTTGTTTCCGGTCCGCCTCGGGGCGTGCCTCTCGATGGGGCTCAACGCTACTGGCGCTTCCGTCCGCGCCGCATTGTCTGGCGCGCCGAAGCGCTGGCGATCCGCTACGATCCAGTCAGAGCGGGATGAGGAAGGTGCCGGCATCCCGCGTCGCAACGATTGGAACGGTCGTGATTTCATACCGATCCGATCAGGCCCCGCCTGCCGCTACCGCCAGCTCCCCATCGTCAATCACCAGCTCAGGATAACTGCAGTGATGACGGAGTAATTTTCGCGTGCAGCGGAACCAACCTTCCGCGTCAAGGTTTCGTGCCCATCCGCCCTCGACCAAGGAGTGCTGCCATGGCCAAGAAACCGTCTGCGCCGAACAATACGAAACCGGCCACCATTCATGACCAAAAAGCGACACGCGGCAATGGTGGGGAGCTTCACCAGATCGCCGAAGGTGACACGCCCGTTCTGACGACGGCGCAGGGCGGCCCTGTCGCCGACGATCAGAACAGCCTGCGAGCCGGCAAACGTGGCCCCACGCTCATCGAGGATTTTCATTTTCGCGAGAAGATCTTCCACTTCGACCATGAACGAATCCCCGAGCGCGTCGTGCATGCTCGCGGTTATGGCGTTCACGGCTTTTTCGAGACCTACGAGTCGCTTGCCGCCTACACCCGGGCGGACCTGTTCCAGCGCCCGGGCGAGCGAACCCCCGCCTTCGTGCGGTTCTCTACGGTCGCCGGAAGCAAGGGCTCCTTCGATCTCGCCCGCGACGTGCGTGGCTTCGCGGTCAAGATCTACACCAAGGAGGGCAATTGGGACCTGGTCGGCAACAATATTCCGGTCTTCTTCATTCAGGATGCGATCAAGTTTCCCGACGTGATACATTCGGTGAAACCCGAGCCGGACCGGGAGTTTCCGCAGGCGCAGTCCGCCCATGATAATTTCTGGGACTTCATCAGCCTGACGCCGGAAAGCATGCACATGATCATGTGGGTCATGTCCGACCGGGCGATTCCGCGATCCTTCCGGTTCATGGAAGGGTTCGGCGTGCACACCTTCCGCTTCGTCAACGCCAAGGACGAGTCCACCTTCGTCAAGTTCCACTGGAAGCCGAAGCTCGGGCTGCAGTCCGTGGTCTGGAACGAGGCCGTGAAGATCAACGGCGCCGATCCGGACTTCCACCGGCGCGATATGTGGCAAGCCGTCCAGTCCGGCAACTTTCCGGAATGGGACCTGCATGTGCAGCTCTTCGATCAGGACTTCGCCGACAAGTTCGATTTCGACATCCTCGATCCAACCAAGATCATCCCCGAGGAGGTGCTGCCGACGAAGCCTGTCGGCCGGCTGGTGCTCGATCGCATGCCGGAGAATTTCTTCGCCGAAACCGAGCAGGTCGCCTTCATGACGCAGAACGTCCCGCCCGGCATCGACTTCAGCGACGATCCATTGCTGCAGGGACGCAACTTCTCCTATCTGGACACCCAGCTGAAGCGGCTCGGCAGCCCGAATTTCACCCACCTTCCGATCAACGCGCCTAAATGTCCCTTCCATAACTTTCAGCAGGACGGCCACATGGCCATGCGCAACCCGGTCGGGCGCGCGAACTACCAGCCCAATTCCTGGGGCGAGGGTCCGCGCGAGTCGCCTATCAAAGGCTTCCGCCACTTTGCTTCGGAGGAGCAGGGACCGAAGCTCCGCATCCGCGCTGAAAGCTTCGCCGACCATTACAGTCAGGCAAGGCAGTTTTTCATCAGCCAGACGCCACCCGAGCAGCGGCACATCGCCGACGCGCTGACCTTCGAACTGAGCAAGGTCGAGACGCCGGTGATCCGGGAGCGGATGGTCGCGCATCTCCTCAACATCGACGAGACGCTGGGAAAAAAAGTCGGCCACGCGCTCGGCATGGAGAGGATGCCGAAACCCGCCGACGCGGCCGTTGCCACCCGCCAGGACCTCGATCCGTCGCCGGCGCTCAGCATCATCCAGCGCGGGCCCAAGCGTTTCGAAGGACGCAAGCTCGGAATATTGGCGACCGACGGGGCGGATGCCGCCCTTCTCAACGCCTTGCTGCAGGCGGTCGATAAGGAGAAGGCGGTTTTCGAACTGATCGCACCAAAAGTCGGCGGCTTCACCGCCTCAGACGGCAAACGGATAGCGGCCCACCAGATGCTCGACGGCGGCCCGTCGGTGCTCTACGACGCCGTGGTCCTGCTTGCCTCCGCAGAGGCCGTCGCGGAGCTGATCGACGTCGCCACCGCGCGCGATTTCGTAGCCGACGCCTTCGCCCATTGCAAATATATCGGCTATGTCGGCGCCGCGGTTCCCCTTCTCGAGAGGGCCGGCATAGCGGGATTGCTCGATGAGGGAACGATCGAACTCACCGACGCCGGGAGTGCAGCCGCTTTCCTAAAGGAACTTGGCAAGCTGCGCGTCTGGGGACGAGAGCCCTCGGTTAAGCTGAAATAGGCCGATTGCTGCGTCGGAGTGCATGATGGCGTCGCCCGCAGATGGAAAGCCGACGAAGAAGGCCGCTCTGTCCAAGGCGGCAGAGAAGACGGGCGGCTTTCCCCTGCCCGTCGGCACGGCCCCGATGGAAGCCCGCTCCGCGGCCGAACTGCCGGGCGGCGGTCCATGGCAATACGAGCCGAAGTGGGACGGCTTTCGCTGTCTCGCGTTCAAATCCGGCAGCGACGTCGACATCAGGGCGAAATCCGGCAAGCCGCTCGGGCGCTTCTTCCCGGAGATTCTCGATCTGCTGCATCGGTTGGGGCCGAAGACGTTCGTTCTCGATGGCGAGTTGGTGATTGCGATCGAGGGGCGCCTCTCCTTCGACGCCCTGCAGATGCGCCTGCATCCGGCGGCGAGCCGGGTTGAGAAGTTGTCCCTTGAAACGCCGGCCAAACTGATTCTCTTCGACATGCTGGCCGACACCGACGGAGCGGTGCTGACCGGGAAGCCTCTGAGGGAACGGCGCGCTCGCCTCGAAGCCTTCGTCGAGGAGAACGCCCTGTCGAACATGGTCGAGCTCTCGCCTTCGACGCTGGACCGCCGGGAAGCAGGGCGTTGGCTGACCTCGTGGGAGGCCGGCGCCACCGATGGTGTCGTCGCAAAGCGACTGGACGGCGCTTACGAATGCGGCGAGCGGGCAATGGTGAAGGTCAAACGCCTAAGGACGGCGGATTGCGTTGTCGGCGGCTATCGCTACGAGAGCAACGGTCCGCTCGTCGGTTCGCTCCTGCTTGGTCTCTATGACGCCGAGGGGCTGCTGAACCATGTGGGCTTTACAGCGACCATTTCGGACAAGGAACGGAATGCACTGACGCGTCAGCTCGAGGCTTTGCGGGAGCCGCCCGGCTTCACCGGTAAAGCGCCGGGTGGCCCCAGCCGCTGGAGCAGCGAGCGCAGCGGCCAATGGGAGCCGGTCCGACCGGAACTGGTCGTCGAGGTCCGGTTCGACCATGTCGGCAATCGGCGCTTTCGCCACGGCACGAAACTCATGCGTTGGCGTCCGGACAAGGACCCGCGTCAATGTACGTTCGAGCAGATCGCGCCGCCTTGAAAGAGCGGCGTTGAAAACCAGAGCCCGGCAGCCATGTGCAATGACCTCCTCATCATTTTGGGAGTTGCCTCCGCGGCGGCCGTCGCATCGCCGCTCGGGGGCATGGCCGCCATGGCGCTGAGGCCGTCGAGCCTCGTGCTCTCCGTCGCCGTCGGCTTTGCGGCCGGCGTTCTCATGGGCACTTTCGCCTTCGAAATGATGCCCACCTCCGTAAAGCTTGCCGGTCTTGCGCTTGCGGTCGCCGGATTTCTGCTGGGCCTCGCGCTGGTCTACATTCTCGATCTCTACGTCAATCGCTGGAAAATGGCCGGTCCGGAAGCAGACCAGAAAGAGGCGGTCGACCGTCTGCACCGGCGACGCAGGCCGCGCGGCAGCAATGTCGCGGTGCTCGCCGGCGCAACGAGCGCGGAAGAACTGATCGAAGGCATGACGATCGGCGTTGGCGCGACATTCGAGCCCAATGTTGCACTGATCGTCGGTCTCGCCATCTGTATTGACAATCTCAGCGAAGGCATGAGCATCGGCGAATTGACGCTCGATGAGGAACCGAAGAGCGCGAAGCGCCGGATACTCGGATGGACCTCCCTTATCGGCCTCTCCCTTTTCCTTTCCGCCATGGCAGGGTGGTTCCTGTTGAAAGGGCTGGCGCAGCCGGTCACCGGTTTTCTGTTCGCGATGGGAGCAGGCGGGATGTTCTATCTGACGATTACCGATCTCGTACCCGAGGCGGAATCGCACCAGTTCCAGCAATCCTCGGCGATTGCCAACGCCGCCGGCTTCCTGCTCGTCATGGTCCTTGCCGAGATGAGCTGACCGAACCGCGTCCTGAACACTGCCCGCCCGTTCAGACGATCGCCCTGTCCCATCCGCCGTAGTGCTCTTCGCTGCGCGTTCCGCGCGGCAGGCTGAGTGCGATCAACGCCAGGCCCATCGCGACGTCGGCCAAGGTGCCGATCGCGCTGCCGCCATCGAGCAGCAACGGCGATGCGGCCACCCAGGCGCCGAGCACCACGTTAAGGAACCGCACCGGACGAACGACCTCGGCCATGGCGGTGACAGCCACCAGAATGACGACACAGCCGAGAACATGGTCGCTGTGATAGAGCGGCGCGGAAGTGCCGAAAAACACCGGGGTGATCATCAGGGCTGCCCCCAGCAAAACGCTCGCGACAAGCGTCCACGGAAAGTTGACGCCGCCGGTGACGAACTCCTTCAGCAGCTCGGATGCCGGACGGTTGAGGTCTGGTGACGGGGTCTGGTCTTCCGAAAGCGCCGGACCGCCCTTCCAGAAGGTCCGCCAAAAGGGTTCGCCGGCTTTGGTCGCCCGCCACAGATATTGCGTCGTGGCAAGCACCTCGTCGATCGAATAGGGGATCAGCACGACGGTGACGGCCGCCTGAATGATACAGAGCGTGCACAGCGCGCCGATGAGCGGCGGCTGGATGATGATAAAGGAAACGCTGACGGCACCGAGCGGTATGACCAGCAGGCCGAACAGGAGCACCATCCAGGGCATGGTGCGCCAGCGGCGGCTGTCCCCTATTGCGCCGGCGAGAACATCCAGCGCATAGGCAAAGGCGCCGAGCCCCGCATCGGCGATCGGGAAGCCCTTGGACACCCAGGACGTCACGACTGCCTCGCTGCCATTGCGCACCGGCGCATCGTCCGGCCCGAAGAACGGGTCCCAGAGTCCATCGACATGGCCCATCTGATAGGCGGCGAGATAGCGCGAGACGAACAGGCCGACAAAGGCGAGCGCGACGATCGGCATGCGCTGGGTGAAGGAGGAAGGTGAATAGCTCCAGCCCAGCGGCCGGTCGTCGTCGGCCGACAGCGCTCGCAGCCCGATACCCGGCGTCGGCGGGATCATCACCGCGAATGCGACGATCAGCATGCCGGCAAGCGTGTCGATGGCATAGGCCGCAGCACTCGTCGTCCAGAAGACAAGCGGCGCGAGCATGATCCAGACGCCGAGCGCGGCCGTGATCCATTGCAGGTAGGACCAGCGCCGGTACATTCCTGATAGCGCGAATACAGCGACGAGGAGGCCGGACAGGATCTCGCTGGTCGCAAGACGCGAATTGCGGATAACGGGTTCGGCGACCTCGTGTCCGAGGGCTGGCGGCACCGGCACGCTCACGGGATCGAAGAGGCCGAGCGTCATCGGCGAGGCGACAAGCCACAGGCCGAGCGCAACGTTTGCCAGCGGCGCCCAGAGCGTGCGCAGCCTGTGTTCATCGACGGCAGCTTGGACTTCAGCTTTGCCGCGCTCGAGCGGCTGCGCCAGCCTTTTCTCAGCCCGTTCGATCTCGGGTTCCGAAGCCGCCACCACGGAAGGCTCCAGCTTGTTCTTAGCGTACCAGTCGGTCGGGTCTTGCTTGAGCCGCCGTATCATCTCCGGCAATATCGCGCCGAGACTATGCATCGGTTGCCAGCCGAGCCTGCTGCGGGCGCGGGAGATGTCGATCTCGTAGTGATCGTCCGAGTTCTCGATCATCCAGGGCTTGATCTCGGAATCCTGGTCGAGCACCTCGGTCTGCATCCATGCGCCTGGCTTGGCCAGGCTCTTGGGCAGGGAGAGCGTGCGCCAGTCCTCGCCGTGAACCAGCCGGCCGATGCGCTTTTGCAATTCGCCGTAGGAGAACGTTTCTTCCTCGCCGATAAGGAACACGCAATCATCCGGCAATTCGTCGCGGCGGTCGACCGCGCGCACGAAAGCCTCGACCAGATCGTCCTTGTGCAGATACGGCTGGCCTGCCTCGAGATCGCCGCTGAACAGATAGGCGGTCGGGAGGCGCTCGAAAATGCGGGCGATCTGCTGGGCAATGAAGGCGGCGCGGCAGTCCTCGTCATAGACCCCGGCGAGACGGAGGATCACTGTCCTGATCGCCCCGCGCTCCTTCGCGATTACCGCCTCGGTCTCCGCCTTCGACTTCGGATAGGCCCAGGCGGGGTCGAGCGGCGAATTCTCATCGATCCGCGTGCCCTTGGCGGGGCTCGGCGCCTGAACCAGCAACGTGCTCGCATAAATGAACTGCTCGGTGGGAAGGTCCTGCAGCGCCTTCAGCAGCCGGCGCGTTCCGTCGACATTGACGGCATCGTATTTCGGGTTGTCCTTGCCGGTCGTGTCATAATAGGCGGCGAGGTGAATGACGGAAGCGATGCGCCCGCCGCTGCGCTTGCGCGCCGTCTCGATCGCCTCCCTGACGCTCGTGTCGGAGGTGATGTCGAGTTTGATGGTCTCCTCGGTCTCGGACCCCCGCTTCGGAGCGGACAGGTCAAGCCCTATCACCCGATATCGATCCCTGAGACGGTGCGCGATCGCCTGGCCCAGGAACCCGCTCGATCCGGTGATGAGTATGGTCGGCTGATCTGCATCCTTCGCCATGCCGGAGCAAACCGCCTTCCGACGGGAAGGTTCCCCGTCGTGTCGTCACGGGTCACGGCTTCGCCGTGTTCAGGAGCAGAGTTTCTGATCCCGTGCTGCAGTGGCGCCCGAAGATAACACCAGATCGGCTCAACGCACCCTCAGTAGTCGCGGGAATCCCACTTGTCCGCGAGTGCCAGGCAATCCCTCCAAGGCAAGACCGCGCCTGTAGTCGAGATGCTGCGCAGCGATGCGGCCGCCGTTGCATGGGCGAGCCGCAGAGACTGTCCAACGCTCCAGCCTTCATGGATGCCGTAGAGCATCCCGGCGGCGAACGCGTCGCCGGCCCCGTTCGCGCCCTTGATCTCCTGCTTGGGGATGGCGACGGACGGCAGAACCACGCCTTCCCCCCAGCGGGTGACGGCGATGGCAAAGGCGGGGCAATGCACGGCAACCAGTTTCAGCGCGCCGCGCTCCAGCACGGCACGCGCTGCGCGCATGCAGGCCGCCTGGTCGGGCGCATCGCGCACGATTGTTTCAACTCCGGCGATCGCCCCGATCTCCAAGTCGTTGACGATCAGGAAATCGAGATGCGGCAGGCAGGGGGCGACAAGCCGCGCCATCAGAGCGCGGTCGACGCTCGCCAGCTCCAGGTTGGTTTCGAGGCCTGCGGCACGCGCCTTCTTGAGCACCACCACCCAGCCATTCGCCTCGTCATGCCAGGGAGCATCGAGAATGCGATGCACGCCCGGCAGGCCGAGATGCAGATACCGCATGCGCGTTGAAGAAAAGTCGAAATGATCCGGCGTCAGCAGTGCGCCGCTTCCCGCGTGAAAGATGTGGGTGCGCCGGTGGGAACTCAGCGAGACATAGGCGTCGCAGAACTGGGTGGCTGCGGCCGCCGTCACCATCATCTGACTCGTGTCAATGCCGGCGGCAGCTGCCGTCGCCCTCAGGTAGCGGCCATCGTCGTCATCGCCGACGAGGCCGATCGTCTCGACGGGAATCGCCGGGTCCAGATGCTTGATGTCGAGCGCCAGGTTGCAGCCCGATCCCCCGCCGTGGCGTTCTTCCTCGAAGAGTTCGGCAAGGCCGTCCTCGCCCGGCCAGTGGCTGACGGTGCGGTTATAGTCCGCGCACCAGGTTCCGCCCGTGAGAATCCCCCGCCGGCCGCCGCTCATCTGCTCTCTTCCGGTTTGAGCACGGCTTCCGTGACGACGTTGTCGGCGGCGAGATCGCGCAGCGGCGTGATGCCTTCCTTGGCAAGACCCGCATGATAGGCCTTCACCGCCTCTGAGGGCGAGACGGTGCCGGAGGCCACCTCGCGAAGCAACCGCACTATCGACAGCGGGTCCTCGGCAAGGTTGATCTTGCGCCCGAACAGCGCCACGCGCGCGCCGAAGCGTTCGGCCTGGTGGAGCAGTTCGAAGCAATCGCGCGTCGTGCCGGCGCCGCCGCCGAGCACGCCGACGATGACGCTCGGATCGTAGGAGGCGAGTTCCTCCATCGCCCTGGCGCCGTTGAACGCGATCTTCAGAAACTGCGGCCGGTCTTCCCTGGTGACGCCCGCAAGACAGCGCATCATCACGTCGTTGACATAATGGGGCAGCACTTCCGGGTCGATGCCGCAGGCGACGTTGGGATTGAAGACCTCAAGGAAATACTTGAACCCGTTACGCGCCGCATCCTCGCGGAAGGCGCGGAAGGCTTCGAGTGCCTCGTAGTCGCGGTCAAGATCGTTATTGAAGGTGATGGAATAGAGGCCGAGATCGGTGCCGGTGATCGGCGCGCCGGGCGCGGGATCGATGGACCCGGTCATAACGCGCGCGAGGGAGGCGGTGCGGAAGGGACGCGAGGCCTCCTTCACATAGGTCGCACCGCGGCATACCCAGATGTCCGTGGTATCATTGGCGCGGATAGCAGGCTTGACGGCACTGTCGCGATAGACGCCCATCTTGGTCAGCGCCTCCATATTGGAAGCGGAGGTGAGCATGATATCTACGATGTCCTGCTCGACGACGGCGCGGATATTTTCGAGAAATTCGGATCGGGTATAGTGGCGTGACCAGCTGCCGTCCTTCTCCCGCTTGGGACCGCAGGAGGTTATCGAGGGACCCATGTCGCCGTCCTTGGCGTCGGCGATGATGAAGTCGCTGCGGGTGTATTGGCCGGCGCGGATGCGCGCGAGCTTCCGGTCGAGGCGATACATGGTCTCACTCCTTTCGGGACAAGGGTCAGGCAGTCGCTGCGCCGGTCATGATGGCAACGACGTCGTTCATGGAATGGGTCTTTGGGGTGACGACGGCGGCACGCCGGCCCAGGCGCATGATGTGGATGCGGTCGGCGAGGTCGAAGACGTTGGGCATGTTGTGGCTGATCAGAACGACGGGCAGGCCGCGATCACGTATCGAGCGTATCAGCTGCAGCACCTGCCCTGTCTCCCGCACGCCAAGAGCCGCCGTCGGCTCGTCCATGATCACCAGCCTGCGGGCGAAAAGCGCGGCGCGAGCCACGGCCACGCCCTGCCTTTGCCCCCCCGAGAGCGATTCCACCGGATTGTCGATCGCCGGCAGGCGAAACTTGAGTTCTCCCATGGCCCGGCGGGCTTCCTCGCGCATGCCTTTTTTGTCGAGGCGGCGAAATAGGCTCCCGAGAAGGCCTGGTGCGCGCAGCTCCCGGCCGAGAAAGAGATTGGCGGCGATATCGAGCGCAGGCGCAACGGCGAGGTCCTGATAGACCGTCTCGATGCCGGCATGGCGTGCATCGAGAGGCCCCTTGAAGTGGACCGGCACTCCATCGAGCAGGATTTCACCGCTGGTCGGGCGCACGGCGCCGGTCAGGGTCTTGATGAGCGTCGACTTGCCGGCGCCGTTGTCGCCGACGACCGCAAGGATCTCGCCGGCCCTGAGTTCGAAGTCGACGCCGTCGAGCGCAGTGACGTGGCCGTAGGTCTTCACCACGTTGCGTGCTTCGAGAACCACGCGGGCCGAAGGCTCTTCGATGCGGGAACCTGCTGGCATCAACGCCTCCTGCGGGACAGCTGGTCGAGCGCGACGGCGATGATGACGAGGATGCCGGTTATGAGGTCCTGCCAGAGCGGGTCGATGCCAGCGAGCGTCAGGCCGTTGCGAAGAACGCCGACGATGAGCGCGCCGATCAATGTCCCTACGAGCCCGCCGCGGCCGCCGAAAAGACTGGTGCCACCGATCACCACCGCGGTGATCGAATCAAGATTGGCGCTCTGCATGGCATTCGGGTCGGCATTTGGAATCCGTCCGAGCGCGAGCCAGGCGGCAATGCCGTAGATGAGGCCGGCCAGCACATAAACCGAAAGCAGGTGGCGCCGCACCGGGATGCCGACCAGCCGGGCGGCCTCGACATTGTTGCCGATGGCATAGACGTGCCGGCCCCATTTCGTCTGGTTCAACAAATACCAGACGCTCGCATAGAGTATGAACATGATCAGCACGCCATAGGTGAGCACGAAGCCGCCCAGCTTCATCGTATTGCCCGTCCAGGCCAGGAAGGGATCACGCACCGGGAAGGCGCCCCCCTCGGAAATGAGCCGCAGCGCCGCGGTCAGGATGCCGAGAATGCCGAGCGTGACGATGAAGGGCGGTAGCCTGAGGCCGCTGACAAGACCGCCAGCGGCAAAGCCGGCGGCCGTGCAGATGAGCACGGCGATCCCCATGGAAAGAACCGGATCATAGCCAAGATTGGCCAGCTTGCCCGCGACGATCGTGCCCAGCACGCATATGGCGCCAACGGCAAGGTCGATCCCGGCGGTCAGGATCACCAGCGTCTGGCCGATCGCCAGAGCGCCTATGACGACCGTCTGCTGCAGGATGATCGACAGATTGTGGGTGGCGAGAAAGCGGGGATTGGTCAGCGCGAAGATCACGCAAAATCCGAAAAGCACCAGAAGCGGTCCCGCCGACGGGCTGCCCAGAATACGGGCTTTCAGGCTTCGCGGCGCCTCGGCTGGATATACGGTTGCTGTGTTCATGGACGTCCCGTGCGTCAGGGTCTTGTTCCGCATCCCTTCGACCGCGGGACCGCTGCGGCGCAGGCGCCGCGCGACCCCGCCGCGAGAGGCGGATCAGTCGCCCCAGCAGTTTTGAAGGCCCCAGGCGGTATCTTTCGAATCCAGCCCGTCGACCGGCTTGTCGGTGATGAGGACGGAACCGGTGTTGACGAAACCGCTGGGCTTCTTGCCGGTGGCCGCATATTCCACCACCGCGTCGATGCCCATGGTCGCCATCTTGTAGGGGAACTGCATGACCGTCGCGGCGATCCTGCCGTCCTTGACGTCGCGCACGCCGGCGCAGCCGCCGTCGATCGAGGTCAGCATCACCTCGCCTTCCTTGCCGAAGGCTTTCAGCGCCGCATAGGCGCCGGCGGCCGCCGGCTCGTTGATCGTATAGACGGCGTTGATCTCGCCGTTCTTGGAGAGCAGGTTCTCCATGCCGATCTGGCCCTTGTCCTGCGCGCCGTTGGTGATGGCGGCGCCTGCTATGGAAGGGTCGCCCTCGGCTATCCCGAAGCCCTTCAGGTAACCGTCGTGGCGGAACGTATCGACCGTGCCGCCGGGCGTGCCGTCCAGCATTGCGACGGCCGCCTTCGTGTCGCCCATCGCCTTGCGGGCATAGGCGCCCTGCTGCACGCCGGCCTCGAAATTGTCCGTGGCGAAGGTGGCGTCGACCGCATCGGCCGGATCGGTCGCCGTATCGAGCGCGATCACCAGCACGCCGGCATCACGGGCCTTCTTGATGATGTCGAGCATGCCGGAAGAATTGTTCGGCGTGACCAGGATGCCCTTGGCACCGGCGCTGATCAGGTCCTCGATGGCGGCGACCTGACCTTCGTTGTCGCCGTCGAACTTGCCGGCGCGGGCGATCAGCTTGACGCCCTTCTCCTTGGCGCGCGCTTCGGCCGCCTGGCGCATCTTGACGAAGAATGGATTGACCTCGGTTTTCGTGACGAGGCCGACGATTACCTCGCTGGCGGCAGCGGATCCCGCGCCCAAGGCAAGGCCGAGAACGAGCACGCCGGCGGCGATGCTGCCCCGCAGGACGGCTGAGCGCGCGGACGCGCGAATGTAGTGAAGTGGCATTAGATCCTCCCAAATCCAAAGACGCCGTGAACCCCTCCGGCTCTTTCGACGTGTATGACCTCTCCTCAAAGGCCACGGCGATTAACTCACCCATTTTAGATAAAGTCAACTCGATATCGGCCATGTTATGTCTATCTTTATACAAAATGACGCGGACGAAAGGGCCTTCCAAGTGATGAAGCGGCGGGAGGGAGGCGCTGTTGGAAGGCAGTACCTTTCATCCGGGCGATGCGGCAACAAGGGGGACGACTTATGTATAGTCTATCCCATAAGTTATCACCCGAATGGGCTTCCGCGCTTTATCGCACGCCGCTTTGCCGCTAAACCGGGCCAAAAAAGGGAGTTTTGCATGGCACGGCCGGTACAGGCGCCTGACAGACCGACGCTGGAAGGCGCCGGAGGTATCTTTTCCCTTATCGCGACCGGCAGCGCCGTCTCGCGCGCCGAGCTGCTGGCCGCCTCCGGCCTGTCGCGGGCGACCGTGACGCAGCGGCTGAACGCGCTCCTCGCCAGCGGACTGGTACGCGAAACAGAAGAGACCCTGCCCAGCGGCGGACGCCCGACGCGTGTGCTTGCGATCAACGCCACCAGCGGCTTTCTGCTGGTCGCCAATGTCGGCGAGACGCATATCCATCTTGCCGCCATGGACCTGACGCCGGCGATCCTCTCCCAGACGACGCTGCCAATTTCCGTGGCGAGCGGCCCTGATGCGACGCTGAAACAGATCGGCGAAGCCTTCGCCGCGCTGGCGGCAGGGGCCGAAAAGACGCACGGTTTCCTCCTCGGCATCGGTCTCAGCCTGCCGACACCGGTGGATTTCAAGCGCGGCTGCGTCGTCGGCCCATCGGTATTGCCCGGCTGGGACGAATTCGACATCATCGGCCGGCTCAACGTCGGGTTTTCAGTGCCGGTCTATGTCGAAAACGACGTGAACCTGATGACGATCTGCGAGCACAAGCGTCGCGTCCCCACGGTTGAGGACATGCTCTTCGTTAAGGTCGGTACGGGCATCGGCAGCGGCATGATCGCCGGCGGAAGGTTGTTCCGAGGCGCCCAGGGGGCTGCCGGCGATATCGGCCACATCCAGTTCCTGTCGGATGACGCCCCGCTCTGCCGCTGCGGCAAGTTCGGCTGCGTGGAGGCGCGCGCCGCCGGCTGGGCGATCGCCCGCGACCTCTCCTCCCGCGGCTTCCGCGCCGAAACCGCCCGCGATGTGCTCGACCTCGTCGAACAGCGGAAACCCGAGGCCCTGATGCTGCTGCGCGCTGCCGGGCGCACGGTCGGCGAGGTCATTTCTGATGTGGTCAGCATCATAAATCCGAGCCTGATCGTCGTCGGCGGTACCCTTGCACGCGGCGGCGATTTGTTGCTGTCCGGCATCCGCGAACTCGTCTACCAGCGCTGTCTGCCGCTCGCCACGCGCAACCTCTCGATAGAGCTATCCACGATCCGCGACGATAGCGCTCTGTACGGTGCGGCCCACCTTATGTTGGACGATATCTTCGCCCCGACGAAGACCGGTGAGCTTCTCGCGCGATATGGTGCGGCCGCCGCGTCGACGCACCCTCAGGCTCCCACGCGCGCCACGACCGGAACATAGTTTTCAAGCTCCGGCGCGGGAAAATGGAGCGCCGCACCAATCTCGGCGGACCGGTAGAGGCCCATAAGGATCTCGACAACTGCGAGGCCGTCGTCAAAGGTTTCGATCGGCTTCACGCCCTTGCGGAAGCTTTCGACCATGTGGCGGTTTTCGTCCGTATAGCCGTAGACCCCGGCCTCGTCCTCCAGGACCGGCATAAGGCCCTGCTCGGCATTCTGCTTTTCCACCAGGTCCTCGCCCTCGGAGCCTTGTACGGCCCGCGACAGGAAGATTTTCAACCCGGTGCCGAGCGAGTTGTATTCCAGTGCGTATTCCGGCCCTAGAAGCTCGAGCTGGATGCGCAGGCCGGCGCCGACATAGGCCCAGGAGGTCGTCGCCTCGATCATCAGTTCATTGCCCTCCTCGTCCTCGAGCGTCACGGTCGCCCGCGCGAAATCCTCCGACGGGCGCCGGCGGTAGTCGACATCCTCGCCGAAGCGCCGGCGCAACTGATCGGCATAGCCGGCCCGCGTCCATTTGAGGTTCGCAACCGTGCCGTTCACCGACTTGACCTTCAGCGAATTGCGCGGTGCGCCGGGCGCCGTGAGCAGATGGCGCGCCACCTCGACGCTGTGGCACATCATGTCGGAAAGCACTCCGCCGCCCTGCTTGTCGCCCTGCCAGAACCAGGGCTCGTGCGGGCCTGCATGCTCTTCCGCGGCGCGCGCGAGATAGGGCCGGCCGGTTGTGGAGGCAGCGCGGCGCCATATGATCTCCTTGCCGCGCAGCACCGGCGTGCAGAACACCTGGTTTTCGAGATAGCCGTGGTTGAGCCCGGCATCCTCAGCCAGGTGCAGCATTTCCCGGGCCTCCGCCACGGTGCGCGCCAGCGGCTTCTCGCAGGCGACAGCGAAAATCGTGCTGCGTCCCGCCTTTATCTCGCGGTGGAGTGTCCGCATGACGTCGAGCCGCGTGTAGTTCGGCGAGAGAATCCAGATCGCGTCGATGTCGGCGGCAGAGAACAGCGATTCAAGGCTGTCATGCGCGCGACACCTGCCGAGATCAAGCGCCTCGGCTTCGCCCACGAAGCGCTCGCGGTTTGCGGCACTGCGGCTGTAGACGCCGGTCACCTCGACATTGCGCACGCCGATGAGCGAATTCAGGTGAAAATGCGCAATGAAACCCGTGCCGACGAAGCCGATACGCAAGGTCTGTTTCGGTAATGTGGACATTCTTCCCTCCCGGATAATCGGCCGTCGACGTTCCGCGTGTTCGCCGGCACTGGTTTTCAGAAACGTGGAGGCGCCGTGCTTCCCCGCACCTTCAAGGTCGTGGGAAGCACGATCGGCTGGATTCCATAAGCGCCGTCGCCCGCCAGTATTCCAAGAAGCACCGCCATGGCGGTGCGGCCGATCTCGGCCCGCGGCTGTCCGACTGTCGTCAGCGGCGGATAGAAGGCCTTGCTCAGATAGAGGTCATCGAAGCCGACGACCGATACGTCGCGCGGAACGTCGCGTCCCATCCTCCTGAGCTGATGGACGGCCCCGTAAGCCATTTCGTCATTGGCGACGAAGAGTGCGGTCGGCGGATCGGAAAGCGAGAAAAGCGACCGGCAGCATCGCTCGCCGCTCTCGATGAGGAAGTCACCCCGCGCTTCGTACCCCCGGGGGATCTCCAGGCCGGCGTCGCGCATGGCGAGGCGATAGCCCTCACGGCGATAGACGCTCATCGGCTCGGGAACCGGCCCCGAGATATGGGCAACCCGCCGGTGCCCGAGCGAAATCAGGTGCTCGACGGCACCGCGTGCCGCGGCGACGTTGTCGACCTGAACATGGGGCAGGCCCGAGCCCTCGATCATTTCCAGCGCGACCACCACTGCAAGATGGGTCCAGCCCCCCGAGGGCGGCAGCTTGCCGGTCATCAGGATCATGCCGTCGGCATGTCCGTCGCGCAGCATGTCGAAATATTCGGTCTCGCGGGCCGGGTCGTTCTCCGTATTTCCCATCAGCACGGCATAGCCCGCCTCGCGGGCCGTCGCCTCGACGCCCTTGAGGATTTCGAGATAAAAGGGATTGCCGACGTCGCGCACGACCATGAGTACCGCCATGGACTTTCGCGTACGCAGGTTGCGGGCGCTGACATTCGGGCGATAATCGAGCTCGCGCGCCAGGTCATGAACGCGCTGGCGCGTCTCGGCCGTCACCAGCGCGGAATCTGCAAGCGCGCGCGAGACGGTTGCCACCGATACCCCGGCCTTTTCCGCGATGTCCTTGATCTTCGGCCGGTTTTTCATGCGCGCATCGCACGGCCGCGCCCGTAGAACATCATGAGAAGGAGCAGCGTCGCACCGAACACCATCTGCCGTCCCGACTCCTCGATATTGATCGTCGTGAGGATGCTTTGCAGGATAACCAGCAGAACGGCGCCGGCCATGGTGCCGGTATAGCCACCCTTGCCGCCGGCAAGCGACGTTCCGCCGAAGACGACCGCAATGATCGAGGGGAGCATGTACTGTTCGCCCACATTGGCGAAGGATGTGCCGGAATAGCCTAGCAGGCAGAGCCCGGCAATCGCGGCGAACATGCCGGATATCACAAAGAGAGCAATGCGGATGATGCCGACCGGCACGCCGGCCATATAGGCGGCGTGCTCATTCGAGCCGATCGCATAGATGCGATGGCCGAAGACGGTGCGGTTGAGCATGAGCGCCATGACGATGCCGATCATGATCCAGAGCCAGATAATGCCGGGGATTCCGTAGGCGAACGGCTGCGTGACGAAGCGCGAGAGGGCGGGCGCGGCCTGGCCGGAGGGAATGCCCATCCGGATGACCACGAGAAGCCCCTGCAGCACGCCAAGCATCCCAAGCGTCATCACGAGCGGCGGGATTCTGAGAAGCGTGACACCGAGCCCGTTCAGGAGTCCGAAGAACGCGCCCGCTGCCAGGCAGGCGCCAACAGCCGGCAGGATGCCGCCATCGGCGCCGTTCATGACATTGCCGGCAATGATCGCCGAGAGCGAGACGACGCCGCCGACCGACAGATCGATGCCTTCGCGTCCGCCGAGGATCACGACATTCTGGCCGGCCGCGATGATGCCGAGCAGCGAGGCGACGATCAGCAGCCGCAATATCTGCCCTCCGGTGGCAAAGCCAGGCGACAGCGCTTCTCCGAGATAGAGGAGGAACACGATCAGGACGAGCGCGACGACGATCGGCTGGCGGAGAAACGAATTGATACGGCTCATGAGCGCCCCCTTCTGCCGGCAAGGACGCCGGCCATCAGGACGAGAAGGATCGCGAGCCCCTGCACGAAGTTCTGCCACTCGGACGGCGTGCCCATGAAGAAGACGACCGAGTTGACAAGCGCGATCGTAAGCGCCCCGAGCAGCGAGCCGACGACGGTGCCCCAGCCGCCTGAAAGCGCGCTGCCGCCGAGTACGACCGCCGCGACGCTGTAAAGCGTCATCTTGCCGCCGACCAGCGGGTCGCCGCTTGCTGTATCGCCGGTGATGCAGAAGGCCGCGAGGGCCGAGAAAAGGCCGCAGAGCACATAGCCCTTGACCCTCGTCGCCACCACCGGCAGCCCCGTCTGGTAGGCCGCCTGCGGGTCGTCGCCGACGGCAAGCAGCTGCGTGACAAGTCGGGTGCGGCTCAACACCGCCAGGAGGATCGCGAGGACCGCCAATATGTAGAAGACGAAAGGCACGCCGAAAAACCGGCCACCATAGGCGCGCCAGAAAAGCGCCGGTGCCGGCGTACCGGCAACGGGCAGGATGTAGAGCGCGAGGCCGGTGAAAAAGATACTCGTCGCGAAAGTCGCGACAATCGCCTGCAGCCGCAGGGCCGCAACGACGAGGCCGTTCACGAGCCCGCAGACGAGGCCGAGCAGGAGACCCATGGCGAGTGCGAGGAGCACCGCCCCGGCGCCCCCTCCCCACCGCTCCATCAGGACCACGATCGCGACATTGACGAGCGAGAGGATCGCGCCGGCGGAAAGGTCGATGTCCCCGGCATAGACGACGTAAGTCTGCGCGATGGAAAGCAGGATCAGCGCCATATAGGTGCTGAGCAACCCGGTGAGAGCCCTAAAGGACAGGCTGTTCGGCGAAAAAAACCCGTTCAGAAAAAGGAGTGCGACGACAATGACGAGTGCCGGCAGGAACGGATAGCGCTCCAGCACCCTGCCTATGCCGCCGGCGCGCCGATATGAAGGGACGGTTGCGGTCTCTGCCATTTACGCGGCCTCGTATGCGGCTTGGTACAGGTTGTAGCGGGTGCGGTCGGCGCCGGTGAGCTCCCGGCTGACCGATCCGCCGTTGAAGACGAGAATTCGATTGGCGTTGCCCAGCAGTTCCGCATCTTCCGAGGAATAGAGGACGATGCCGAGGCCGTCCGCCGCCAGTTGCCGGATCAGCGCGAAAAGGTCGGCTTTCGCCGACAGATCGATGCCCTTGGTGGGGTCGTCGAGCAGCAGTACATCCGGGCGGTCTATCAGCCAGCGGGCAATGATCACCTTCTGCTGATTGCCGCCTGAAAGCGAACTGATCGGGTGAAACAGGCTGGCGAACTTCGTCTGCATGCTTTGCAGCGCCGGCGCCACTTTGTGCCGGAGCTTGCGCGGTCGCGCGATCATCAGCCGGTCGCGCAGGTAATGAATCGGGGTGACGTTCTCGATGATCGGACGACCGCTGATGACGCCGTCGCGAGCCCGGTCGCCGGAGACATAGGCGCAACCGCACCGGATCGCCTTACGCGGGCCCGACGCGTCGAAGCTTTCCTCGCCTATCAGGATCTTGCCCGAGGTGACCGCTCCGGCGCCGAAGATCCCCCTGAGCACCGCCGATTGGCCTTGGCCATGAAGGCCGCCGAAGCCCAGGATCTCCCCGCGGGCGACCTCGAAACTCACATCGCTGAAGCCGCGGCCGGAAAGATTGCGCACCGTCAGGGCGGCGCCGCGCTCGGCATCGACCACCGCCGGCACCGAGGATTGCGACGCCGGCATATCGCCGGCACCCCCGACCATCAGCCGAATGACCGTTGCCGGGTCGGTATCGTTCAGATTGAGGGTGGTGATGGTCTCACCGTCACGAATGATCGTGACCCGGTCGCCGATCGCCTTGATCTCGTCCATGCGGTGCGAAATGAAGACGATACCGCGCCCGCGCCGCTTGAGGTCCCGCAGGATTTCGAAGAAGCGTTCCACCTGCGCGCGGTCGAGGGCCGATGTCGGTTCGTCGAAGATGAGGAGCGGCGCCTCGCTGGCCAGCGCCTTCATGATCTCGACGAGTTGACGCTGGTCCGGACGCAGACTGCCAACGAGTGCCTCGGCGGAAAACTCCTCGCCCGAAACGCCGTCGAACAGGCCGATGTAGCGCGCTGCGCGCTGCCGGAGTTCCGACCGGTCGACGAAGACGCCTGCCTTGACCGGCAACCTGCCAAGCGAGATGTTTTCCCCGACGGATCGATGGGCAGCGAGACTGAGTTCCTGATAGAATATGCCGATGCCGTGGGCCCGCGCCGAGCGCGGTCCGGTGATCGTGACAGGCTGGTCGTCGACAAGGATCCTGCCGCTATCGGGCCGGACGCTGCCCGCAATGATCTTGCAGAGCGTGCTCTTTCCCGAGCCGTTGGAGCCCATGAGGACATGGACCTCGCCCGCCATGACCTCGAGGTCGCCGCGGCGTAGCGCCAAGGTCGCGCCGTAAGCTTTGCTCACGCCGCTCAGTTTCAACTTTGACATCGAGATTTGTCCGTTCGCTTCGGTTTGGGGAGGCTCTCCTCCGATCCTCATTCCTGTGCCCGTCACGGCAATCCCGCCCTGTCCCTCGGGCGAAAGAACTCTCCCGCGCCGCGAACGCGGCGCTGCCGAATCCCTGTGACAGGCACGGGGATTCGGCAGAATGAATGCGTCAAAGCCATGACGTCACCGACGCATGCCGCTCGCCCACCGGGACGCGCCGCACGGTAGGCCTTGCGCGCCGAAGACCTCATTTGAACAGCGCTTCCGCCTCCTCGATCGAAAGCGAACTCGTATAGGAATAATAGCCGGGCTTGCCCTCGAGTTGCTTGGCGGCTTCCTCTAGGTTCTTGGAGTCGATGAAGGGGATCGGCAGATAGAGTGCATTGCCGTATTGCCCGGCCTTCGCCGGCTCCTTCAGCTCCTTGCCCTGCAGCATCAGAACGGCGACGTTGAGTGCGCTCGCCATGACGCCCGGCGGGTTCACGGTCGCACCGGAGTTCAATTTTTGCTTGATCCAAAGGTCGATGAAGTCCTTGCGGATCTCGCCGGTCGCGGCGATCTGGCCCGTCTTGCCGGCATCCGTGATCGATTTCCAGGCGCCCGCCGCCATGCCGTCCTGAACCAGCACACCATTGATGTCGGGATAGGTGGCAAGGATATTCTGCATTGCCTGCTGCCCCTGAGCCTGGTCCCAATTGGCGTTGACCTCATTGACGACTTGGATGTCGGGGTGATCCTTGAAGACGCTCTTGTAGCCTGCAACGCGCATCTCGTTCGCCGGATGACCTGCGACCCCGTTGATCGCGACCACCTTGCCCTTGCCGCCGAGCGTCTCGGCAAGCCACTTGCCGCCCGCGGCACCCCAGGCGGTCTGGTCGATGCCGACGTAGATCGCATCCGGTGACGAGACTTCCGCATCGGTGGCGATCACCAGTATGCCGGCTTCCTTTGCCTGAGCGAAGATCGGATCGAAGGCGGTCGGGCTATTAGGGTTGACGATGATGGCATTGACACCTTCAGCGATGAAGTTGCGGATATGCGCGATCTGCCCGGGCACGTCGACATTGGCGCTCTGAACGGACACTTCGACGTCAACCCCCTTCTCCTTCCATTTCGCCGCCGCGGCCTTCGCCTCGTCGATCATCTGGGTACGCCACTCGCTACCGACCCAGCCGTTCGAAAGACCGATTTTGATGGTCTCGGCGTGAGCGGATGCTGCGATCACAATGGAAGCGACGGTGCCAAGCGCAAATGCGATAAATTTTCTCATAAGATCCTCCCAAATCCTGCCGGCACATGAAGCCAGAAAATGTAATCGATTTCAATCGCCGTTTGAGGAGGATTTTCAGGCCAAGCCGTTCTTCGTTGCTTCACCCGGCCAGCTCTCGAGGACACGGACGAATTCCGTTAGCCACGCATTCGTGTGGTGGCCGTCCAGTGCCCGATGGTCAATCGTCAGCGACACATAGGCCATCGGCCGGATCTGAATCGTATCGATGCCGTCCACCTCGCGAACGACCACCCGCTTGTCGAGTTTCCCGACACCGAGGATTGCCGATTGCGGCTGGTTGATGATGATCGGCGTCGCGAGCAGGGATCCGGAGACTCCGTGATTGGAAATGGTGAACGTGCCGCCCGTCACGTCTGCGGGGGAGAGCGCGTTGGAACGCGCGCGCGTCGTCAGGTCCTGAATTCGGGCCGCAATCTCCGCCAGCGACAGATTCTGCGCGCGGCGGATTACAGGGACGACCAGTCCCTTTCCACCAAGGGAAATCCCAACGCCGATATTGATGTCATCGAATGTTTCGAGCGCATCCTCGTGCCAGCGGCTGTTCACCTCGGGAACCGCGCGCATCGCCGCCAGCGAGGCCAGAACAACATAGGCAGTGTAGGAAAGATTGACGCCCCGTGCCGCAAGCTTCTTCCTGTGTTCGTCCCGATGACGCGTCACCGCCGAGAAATCTGCCTCGAATACGGCCGTCACATGCGGCGCCGTCATTACGGAGTTGAGCATATGTTCGGCGATTGCGGCGCGCATGCTGCTATGCGGTATCCGGCTGGATTCGGGCTCCCCTCTCCCGCCGTCGGGCCGGGGCTCGGGCGATGCTCCGCCCGCCTGCCGCGCCGCGAACGCCCTGTCCATGTCGCCGCGCGTAACACGGCCATCCCGGCCGGTGCCGGTGATGGTCGCAGGATCGAAGCCATATTCTTCCGCTGCCCGTCGCACGGCGGGGGAATAATGCGGCGCATCTTCGCCTCCGGCAAGCTCGCTGCCGATCCGGCCGAGAACGGCGCCGGGCCTGGCATCGTCGCCGTTCCGCATCAGGATCTCGAGAAGCACCCCGTCGGCAGGAGCCGCCACCTCCTGGGTCACCTTATCCGTTTCAAGCTCGACCAGCGGGTCGCCCGATTTGACCTTTTCGCCGATTTCCCTGAGCCAGTTGCGAACAACCGCTTTCGTCCCCTCCTGCTCCAAAGGAGCCTGAATGTCGATGAGGTCGACCATGATTCAGAACTCCAGAAGGTCGTTGATCTTCTTGCGTATCCGTTCCGGCGAGGGAACGACCCAGTCGAGCAGGACGGGATTATGGGGGCTCGGAATGTCGGGCATGGTCAAGCGCGAGATCGGCGCATCGAGATCGATGAAGGCTTCCTGGGCGACGACGGCGGCAATCTCCGCGCCGAAACCTGCCGTTCCGAGGTCCTCGTGGACGATGAGGCACCGGCGGGTACGGCGTACTGAGGCGATGACCGCCTCGCTGTCCCAGGGCATCAGGCTTCTCAGATCGATCACGTCGGCGGAGATACCCTCTGCCGCCGCTTCGCAACGCGGGACCATGGCACCCCACGTGACGATGGTGATGTCGCCGCCTTCGCGCGTAAACTTCGCCTTGCCGAAAGGCAGGCCGAAAGCATCGCCGGGGTAGGGTCGCCGCGCCCAGGGATGATCGAGCATGGCCCGGTGTTCGAAAAAGATCACCGGATCGTTTCCCCGCAATGCGGTGCGCAGCAGCCCCACCGCATCCTCGGCATTGGAGGGAACGGCGATCTTCCAGCCGGGCTGGTGAACGAAGGCGACCTCATTCGTCTGACTGTGCCACGGATCGCCGCATTTGAAGAAGCCGCCGGCCATCCGCACGATGATCGGCGCGGCGAAACGATTGCTGGTTCGCCAGCGGATCGTGCCGCAGTCGTTCAGCTGCTCGATTGCAGGCTCGGCATATTTGCGGAACTGGATTTCCGGGACGGGCACGAGGCCCGCAAGAGCCATCCCGACCGCCCGGCCGATGATGCCCTCCTCGGAAAGCGACGTGTCGAAGACGCGCACGACACCATATTTTTCCTGCAGGCCGAGGGTCACCGCGTGAACGCCGCCCTTCGCGCCGATGTCCTCCCCAAAGAGGACGACCCGCTCGTTCACCGACATCTCGTGGTCTAGCGTGCGGCGAATCGCCGTCACCATGTTGATCCGCTCACCGGCGCTTGTCGCCCTCTCCGTCGTTTCCGGCGGACAGTAGCCGGCACAGTGCTGCCCGCCCATGATCTGCATCCGCCCTTCGAAAAAGACGTTGCCGGTGACGGTCTCGGGATCGGCGACGGGCCTGGATTCAGCCTCGATGCGCGCCCGCTCCGCCTCTCTCTTCGCGGCTCGCGCCGCGTCGTTCCATTCCTCGGCGGTCAACATCGCGGGCACAAGATGGTCCCTTAGCCGCGGCAGCGGGTCATGCGCCCATTCGCTCTTCACGAGCTCCTCGCTCTTGTAGGCCTGGGTATCCTGGAAACTGTGCCCTTCGAGGCGGGGTACCTCAAGCCGGAGCAGCACCGGCATCCGCCCTTCACGTACGCGTTCCACCGCGCTTTTCGTCAACCGGGCTGCTTCTGCCGGGTCCGAGCCGTCGCCGTCGAGGACGGTCAGGTTCTTCCAGCCGGCGAGATTGCCGGCAATGTTGCCCTCGGGCGTCTGGAAGCTCGAGGGGACGGAAATGCCGAAACCGTTGTCTTCGATATAGAAGAGCAGCGGCAAGCCTTGCGTCGTCGCGATCGTCAGCGCCGACCAGAACCCGTTCGAGGCGACCGAACCGTCGCCGCCCAGGACGACGGCAATGTCCTCCCGGTATTCCTCGTTCCCGAGAACCTGGTTGAAATAGGTAATCGCCTGCGCCCAGCCGGCGGTCGGCGTGTACTGGCTGCCGACGCCGCCGCACATTGGCAGCGCCGAGGCGCCATCCGGATTGGGATAGTTGAAGACCACGCCGATATCGCGCCCATCTGAATACCCTCCCGCGCGTCCCATCGCCGAGCCGAGCGCGTCGGCGGGATCGACGCCCAGTGCAAGCAGCAGCGGGCGCGAGCGGTAATAGCCGCAAGCCGCATCGTGCCTGCCCGTCAGCTGCAGACCCAGGAGAATCTGCGCCATGTCATGGCCGCGCGCCGAAAACTGGTAGAGAACCTTTTTCTCGGGGACGAGGCGTCGTTCCTCCATCTCGTCGAGTTCGCGTGACAGAAGCAGAAGCTGCACGACACGCTTCCAGTCGATGTTCTCGTCCGGTGCGTTGCGCCGGTCCTTTTTAAGTGCGGCCTGCGTCATCCGGATCTCCTCCAGTTCCTTCGATACGAGACTACGCTGTTCGGAGCGTAAAACGGTTTCAATCTCGTCGTTTTTTGGCTAAGGATTGATGAGAACGTTTCGGCTTTTGGGGCGACTGTGATGAATTCATTCAATCTCGACCCTATCGACCGAAAAATTCTAAGAATTCTCCAGGATCGGGGCGACATCAGCCATGCGGCAATCGCCGAGGCGGTCGGCGCTTCGCCGGCATCCTGCTGGCGGCGGATCAAAGCCCTGGAGACGGCGGGCGTTCTGGTGAAGACCGTAAGCCTCGTCGATCCCGACCTGGTCGGACGCGGATTGAACGTGTTCTGCCAGGTGCGCATGAAGTCTCATGATCCGCTGGCGCGGCGCAATTTCGAGCGCTTCGTGGAAAGCCATGAGGAGGTCCTCGAATGCTATTCCATGTCGGGCGACTGGGACTATCTTTTAAGGGTCCTCGTCGCTGACGTCGCCGACTATGAGCGCCTGCTGATGCGAGGTATCCTCACCCATGAGGCCGTCGCCAATTCTTCGTCTCATTTCGCCTTGAAGAGCGTCAAATACTCGACCGCCGTTCCGGTGTAGGACCTTAGTCCGATGCGGCCTGCCATAGGTCCTATCAAGGTTGCGTGCCGTTTTGCCCTCGCCTATTCGTTGGTTGCGCGCCGGGACAATGGACAAGCCCCAATTGCCATCCCGGCGCGCGAGGGTCGCAGAGCGGCGCGCCCCAGCCCCATCTGTATCGCTCTGCGACCCTCGCCTGGATCACGACGACCTCAGGTCAAATCGATCTGAAATCACGAACGTCATCGGTCCAACAGGTTGAGACGCGCCGGCCGAATCCGGCCTTTCCTGTAATAATTCTCGATCCTTATTCCTCCGCTTGTCACAAGCACCGCAAACGCGGCGCTGATGAACGCCTGCGAGACAAGCAGGGAATGCGGCTGAAAAGCCCGACAGCAGCCAATTATGTCGGAACCATCCGCCGGGCGAAGCGTTAGACGCGGTCGCTTTTGCCCGAAGCGACTGAACGTGGAAGAGGGTCGACTCATCGCTCCCTCCCCTACAACAGACGAGTCGACCGACAGGCGGCGCCCTTTCTCCTCCCTCGGGGGCGCCGCCACCCCCCAATTCATATTTCGCAAGGGCCGCGCCGCTCCGGCGCGTGACGAACTGCCTATTGCCGCCGGCAATCCGGCGTGGTCAAGTGACGCCTCCCGACCACAGGATACGACCATGGCGACAGTGATCCTCTTCCATTCCGTATACGGGCTGCGCCCGTTCGAACGGGCTGTCGCCGAGCGGTTGGCAGTCGCAGGGCACGAGGTCTTCACGCCCGACCTCTATGAAGGCCGGGTTGCCTCTTCGATTGACGAGGGCTTTGCCATCAAGGAAGAAATCGGTTGGCGCGCTCTTTGCGAGCGCGCCGAGCGGGCGGTCGCCGGGCTGCCTGCCGATGCCGTTCTCGGCGGCTTTTCGATGGGCGCTGCGGTCGCTGCCAGCCTTTGGCCGAAGCGACCTGAGACAGCCGGCGTTCTCTTCCTGCACAGCATCGCCGAAATTCCGGCAAATGCACGCCCTGGAGTGCCGGTGCAGGTCCATCTCGCCGATCCGGATGTCTTCGAGCCGGCAGATGAGGTCACCGCCTGGCGCAGCGCCGCCGAAACGACGCCGATCGATCTTGAGGTTTTCACCTACGCCGGCGCCGGACACCTTTATACCGACGCCACGCTTCCGGACTACGATTCCGAAGCCGCTCACCTCACCTGGAGCCGCGTCGAACGTTGCCTCGCCGCGCTTTGAGCGGGTGCCGAAGTGTGGCTCGGCTTTGGCCTAGAACTGCCCTTCCTCCGGCCCCTCATCCTTCCCATAGCCGCCGCCCGTCGGCGTCACCACTGTAAAGGCCTCGCCCGCTTCGAGCACCGTATGAGCCGAGCCAGGCAGTTCTTCGATGCGACCGTCATTGCGGCGAACATAGTTGCGGCCCGGTTCGCCCGGCTCTCCGCCCTTCAGCCCGAAGGGCCGGACACGCCGATGGCCGGAAAGGATCGCGAAGTCGAGCCGCTGGCGCGCCCGGATCGTTCGCTCGGTGCCATCGCCGGCCGACCACTTGCCGCACCCGCCGGAATCCTTGCGGATGTGAAAATCTTCAAGAACTACCGGGAAGCGCGTCTCGAGAATCTCCGGGTCGGTCAGACGTGAATTGGTCATATGGGTGTGGACCGCATCGGCGCCGTCATAGCCGGGACCGGCCGGCGCGCCGGAGCATATCGTCTCGTAATATTGGTACTCGGCATTGCCGAACGTCAGATTGTTCATCGTTCCCTGCGCGGCTGCCTGCGCCCCGACCGCACCGAAGAGACAATTGGTGACCGCCTGGCTGACCTCGACATTGCCGGCGACGACCGCCGCCGGGTAGCGTGGCGAAAGCATGGTGCCGTCCGGGATGACGATGCGGATGGGCCTCAGGCAGCCGGCATTCATCGGGATGTCGGCCTCTACCAGCACCCGAAAGACATAGAGCACGGCGGCGCGCGTCACCGGCTCCGGCGCATTGAAATTGTCGGCGCGCTGCTCCGACGTTCCGGTGAAATCGACCGTTGCTTCGCGGCTCCCCCGATCGATGGAGATTTTCACGACGATGCGGCAACCCTGGTCCATCTCGTAGCAGAATTCGCCATCCGGCAACTGATCGATCACGCGGCGCACGCTTTCGGCCGCATTGTCCTGAACGTGGCCCATATAGGCCTCGACCACGTCCTCGCCGAACTGCGCGATCATCTTTTTGAGTTCCGCGACACCCTTCTCGTTGGCCGCGACCTGGGCTTTGAGATCGTTGACGTTCTGAAGGAGATTGCGCACCGGGTAACGCGCGCCGGTCAGGAGCTTCTCGAGTCCCTCCTCGCAGAATCGGCCGCGGTCGATGAGCCTGAAATTGTCGATATAGACGCCCTCCTCTTCGATATCGGTGGCGAGCGGCGACATGGAGCCCGGCGAGATACCTCCGATATCCGCATGATGGCCCCGGCTTGCGACCCAGAAGCGGATCTCGCGGCCCGCATCGTCGAAGACCGGCGTGCAAACCGTCAGGTCAGGAAGATGCGTGCCGCCATTGTAGGGTGCATTGATCAGGAACACGTCGCCCGGATGGATCACCGGGTTTTCGCGGATGGCAGTCGCAACCGAGGCATCCATGGAGCCCAGATGTACCGGCATGTGCGGCGCATTGGCGACCAGACTGCCCCCGCTGTCGAAGACAGCACAGGAGAAATCGAGCCGCTCCTTGATGTTGACGGAATAAGCCGTGTTCTGCAGCGTCACGCCCATCTGCTCGGCGATGGACATGAAGAGGTTGTTGAAGATTTCCAGCATGACCGGATCTGCCTTCGTGCCTATCGCGGTACGCTCGGGCAGCGCCTTGACGCGTCTCAGCACGATGTGGTCCTTCGTCGTCAACTCCGCCTGCCAGCCGTCTTCGACCACGATCGTCTGGTTGGGCTCGATAATGATCGCAGGACCGGCGAGTTTCTGGCCGGGCTGGACTTGCGAACGCAGCGCCACCGGCGCGTCGTGAAACATGCCTTGCGAATAGAAACGGATTCGCTGGTCGGGAACAAGCTCACCGGCCGTGGCGGCAAGGCCCTCCGCCTCCATTTCTGCAGCCCCGCCACCCACCGTTTCGACTTCGACGGCATCGATCATCAGAGCCTTGTTCTCGGCGATGAAACCGAAGCGGCGCTTGTGTAAATGCTCGAAGTCACGGCGGAGCCGCGCCTGGTCGTCCTGATCGGGAAAGGCCGCTTCGACCGGCAGAACCGTATCGGTGCCGGCATAGCGAATATGGGCGCGCAAATGCGTGCGGATCCGCTCCAGGGCGATCCCCTGCGCCTCCAGTTCAACCAGGCATTCCGATTGCAGTTTGTGACCGAGCTCCAGAATCGCGTGCGGTGCCGCCTCGTCCAGCGCGACGCCCAGTGCTTTCTGCCGCGTGGCTCTGATATCGGCGAGGCCCATGCCGTAAGCCGAAAGAAGACCAGACATCGGATGCAGGAGTATGCTCTTCATGCCGAGCGCATCGGCCACGAGGCAGGCGTGCTGCCCGCCGGCACCGCCAAAGCAGTTGAGCGCATAACGCGTCACGTCATAGCCGCGGCTCACCGAAATCTTCTTGATCGCCTCGACCATGTTCGCAACCGCAATGCGGATGAAACCGTCAGCGACATCTTCGGGGCTGCGCCCGTCGCCGATCTCGGCCGCAAGGGCCGCGAAACGCTCGCGCACCGTCTCGACGTCGAGGGGCTGGTTCTGCTCCGGTCCGAAGATCGCCGGAAAATGCTCGGGCAGCAACTTGCCCAGCATGACATTTGCGTCGGTGACGGCGAGCGGTCCGCCGTTGCGGTAGCAGGCGGGGCCTGGATTGGCGCCGGCCGAATCCGGGCCCACGCGGAAGCGACCCCCGTCGAAATGGAGGATCGAGCCTCCGCCGGCAGCAACCGTGTGGATCAGCATCATCGGCGCGCGCACCCGCACACCGGCAACCTCGGTCTCGAAGGCGCGCTCGTACTCCCCGTCAAAATGGGCGACGTCCGTCGACGTTCCGCCCATGTCGAAGCCGATGACGCGGTCGAAGCCGGCCGCCTCGCCCGTGCGCGCAAGGCCGACGACGCCGCCCGCCGGCCCGGAAAGGATTGCGTCCTTGCCCTGGAACATCTCCGCCGCCGTCAGTCCGCCGGACGACATCATGAACATGACGCGGGCGCCGGAGCGGCCCACGTCGAGTTCTTGCGAAACCTGTGCCACGTACCGGCCGAGCACGGGCGAAAGATAGGCATCGATCACCGTCGTATCGCCGCGGCCGACATATTTGACGAGCGGCGAGACCTCGTGACTGACAGATACCTGCTCGAACCCGATCGAGCGCGCGAGGTGGGCGACCGTCATCTCGTGAGCGGGATATTTGTAAGCGTGCAGCAGGACGATGGCGACGGCACCGTAACCATCCGCCTTCAAGCTTTCGAGCGCCCGCCGCGCCGCCGCCTCGTCCAGCGGCAGCTCAACCGTGCCATCCGCAAGCACTCGTTCGTCAAGCTCCACGACACCAGAATAGAGTGCCTCCGGCTTGATGATCTCGGTCGCGAAAATCTTCTTGCGTTCCTGATAGCCGATCCGGAGCGCATCGCGGAACCCGCGCGTCGTGACGAGCCCAAGCCGCTCGCCCTTGCGCTCCAGCAGCGCATTGGTGGCCACGGTGGTGCCCATCCTGACCTCGCCGATGAGGCCGTGCGGCACCGGCTCGCCGGAGCCAAGGCCGAGATGCAGCCGGATGCCGTGGACCGCCGCATCGCGATAGGCACCGGGGTTTTCCGAAAGAACCTTCAATGCGCGCAGGGCGCCCGACGGATCGCGGCCGATGACGTCGGTGAAGGTGCCGCCGCGATCCACCCAGAAATCCCAAGTTCCCGTCAAGCTCATATTCAGTTCCTCCGCACTTCGCCGGCCGGATCCGGCGCGGCGTCGGCGTTTTTTATGGGCCGCCGACGATCGGCAGGCAAGGGAAGAAGCAGTCCGGCCAACTCACCCCTATCGTGAGAGGCAACTCTGGCCTCGCACTGCCATTTATGTCAGATGAAGCACGGTCAACAGCGAGGAGACCGAACCGGTGAAGCAACACCGCCCAGCGGCAGGAAAGCGGGTGGATGGCGGGAGAGAACGAGCGGGAAAGCGCGTGACGCTCGCCCGCGCGCTCTCGAAGCTCGGCTATTGCACTCGGACCCAGGCCGAGAAGCTGATTGCCGAGGGACGTGTCAGCGTCGGCGGCAGGAGAGTTACCGATCTGGCTCACTGGGTCGATATCGAAGCGGACAGGATTGCCGTGGACGGCACCGTCATCGCCGCGCAGCCGAAGGTCTATCTGATGCTGAACAAGCCGCGGGGGCTCGTAACCACCCGCGACGATCCGGAGGGTCGGCCGACCGTCTTCACCTGTCTCGAAACCGTCGACGCCCCGTCTCTCTCACCAGTCGGCAGGCTGGACAAAGCGAGCGAGGGGCTCCTCCTCTTCACCAACGACACGGTGCTGGCGCAGCGCCTGCTCGACCCGCAAACCCATCTCGGCAAACGGTACCACGTTCAGGTGCGTGGCTTCCTCGGCGAGGCCATGGCGGCGCGGATGGTCGAGGGCGTAACGGAGGGCGGCGAACTGCTGAGAGCCGCGCGGGTCGCGCTCCTGCGGGGCGGCGACAGGAACAGCTGGATCGAGGTGGAGCTCACGGAGGGGCGCAACCGCCAGATCCGCCGCATGCTCGACGCACTTGGCTTCGAATGCCTGCGCCTGCTGCGCGTCGCGATCGGCGAGGTAAGGCTCGGCGACCTGCCGAAAGGGGCAAGCCGGCCGCTGGCGGAAGCGGAGATTCGCTATCTCAGGCGCCGAACCGGCCTTTAGATCACGATGTTTTCAGGGACCCTGGAAACATGAACGTGATCGATGCCAATAAGTCAAAGCGGGATGCGGGCGGAAACCGCGCACACTTCTCCTCATCCCGCTCTAGCGGAACGGCTTCCGCCGCGGGCAGGCTGGTGGTGCGAAGCGCCGATGTGCGGAAATCCACCCATGAGCGGGCTCCTTTGTTTCCGAATCCACCCATTTGGCACGTTCACGCGCGGGAAAAACATGAAACCGCCTCGAACCGCGGTTGTCTGTGTTAAAATCAAGATTGCTAATGGGTGAACCCAGAACCGGCGGGAGGAACCATGCCGGCGGGTCGAACTATTCATCCGGGAGGAAAAGATGAAAATTCTGAACGCGCTTCTGAGCGCAGCCGCGGCCGTTTCTCTTTTTGCCGTTTCGGCGAGCGCCCAGACCTATCCGGAGCGCACGATCACCATGGTGGTGCCGTTCTCGGCCGGCGGCCCGACCGATACGGTTGCCCGCCTGGTCGCCGAGTCCATGTCCAAGGATCTCGGTCAGCAGATCATCGTCGAGAATGTCGGCGGCGCCGGCGGGACGCTGGGAGCCGGCCGCGTCGCCCAGGCCGAGCCGGACGGCTATACGCTGCTTCTGCATCATATCGGCATGGCCACCAGCGCCACGCTCTATCGCAAGCTCGCCTATGACACGCTGAATGCCTTCGAATATGTCGGCCTCGTCACCGAGGTTCCGATGACGATCGTCGCCCGCAAGGACTTCGAACCGACCGACCTGAAGAGCCTGATCGAACACGTCAAGGCCAACAAGGACACGGTGACTGTCGCCAATGCCGGCATCGGCGCCGCGTCCCATCTTTGCGGCATGATGTTCATGAGCGCGATCGAAACGCCGCTGACGACCGTGCCCTACAAAGGCACCGGCCCGGCGATGACCGACCTGCTCGGCGGCCAGGTCGATATCATGTGCGATCAGACGACGAACACGACGAAGCAGATCCAGGGCGGCACGATCAAGGCCTATGCCGTGACCTCGCCGGAGCGGCTCAAGATCTTCCCTGACCTGCCGACCGCCGAGGAAGCGGGTCTTTCCGGCTTCCAGGTCGGCATCTGGCACGGCGTCTATGCACCGAAGGGCACGCCTGCCGAAGTGACCGACCGCCTGTCGAAATCGCTGCAGAAAGCGCTCAAGGACGAGAACGTGGTTGCCCGCTTCGGCGAACTCGGCACCGAGCCGTCAAGCGACGCCGACGCCACGCCGGCGGCACTGAAGGCGAAGCTGGAAAGCGAGATTGCCCGCTGGAAGCCGGTGATCGAAGCGGCCGGCCAGTACGCCGACTGATTGCACGTCAGCCATCTCCACCCGTGCGGGCGTTCATAAGGATGTGCCCGCGCGGGCGTTGACAGGTGTCAACAGGCAATGCTTCGGTTGCCCGGTGTTGGGGCGATATGCATCAGTCAGCAGGACATGCGAAGATGTTCGCCAAAAAACAGCGGCTCGGTTCCTCGGGAAGGGAATCGGCGCTCGCGGAAATAACGGGGAAACAATGAAATCCATCTCCTTCGACGCGACCAATGCGCTGTGTGGCGGCATCCTGACGGCGGTTGGAATTTTCTTTGCGTGGCAGTCGTTCGGACTCGAACTCGGCACCGCCTTGCGCATGGGCCCCGGTTATTTCCCGCTGGTTCTATCCGCCGTGCTGATCCTGCTCGGCCTGACAATCCTGGTGCAATCGGCCCGGGTCAAGGGCGAGCCGATGGGACCGATCGCCATTCGCGGGATCTTCTTCATCCTGCCGGCGCCGATCTTCTTCGGGCTCACGGTACGCGGCCTCGGCTTCGTCCCCGCAATCTTCGTCACGGCGCTGATCGCCTGTTTTGCTTCCAGCCGGATGAAGCCGCTCTGGGCGATCGCCGTTTCGCTCGGCCTGACGATCTTTTCGGTCGCCGTCTTCAGCTACGGCCTCAACCTGCCCTTCGAGCGGTTCGGCCCGTGGACCCGGTTCTAGGCCGTTTCCCTGTTTTATTTACACAGGGTAACGACCTGGCTTTTTAAAATTACCCACTTCCGGTCGGAAAACGGTTTTCAAGTTTTCCTGGAAGTCCTTCAGAGGCGACGATGGAACTCTTCAGCAATCTTGCCCTCGGCTTCGCGACCGCCGGCTCACCGGCGAACCTTTTCTTCTGCCTGATCGGCGTACTCCTCGGGACCCTGATCGGCGTGCTGCCCGGGATCGGAGCCACGGCGACCATCGCGATGCTGCTGCCGATCACCTTCCAGCTTGAACCGGTCTCATCGTTGATCATGCTCGCCGGGATTTATTACGGCGCCCAATATGGCGGCTCGACGACCGCTATCCTGATCAACATGCCCGGGGAGTCGTCTTCCGCCGTGACCGCCATTGACGGCTACCAGATGGCGCGCAAGGGCCGCGCCGGCGCGGCGCTGGCGATTGCGGCGCTCGGTTCGTTCTTCGCCGGTACCGTCTCGACATTCCTCGTCGCGCTCTTCGCGCCGCCGCTGACCGAGATCGCGCTCGAATTCGGCGCGGCTGAATATTTCTCGCTGATGATCGTCGGCCTCGTTTCCTCGATCGCGCTTGCGCACGGATCGGTTGTCAAGGCGCTTGCCATGGTGGCCCTCGGTCTTCTTCTCGGCCTTGTTGGAACCGACATCTACACCGGCACGCCGCGCTTCACCCTGGGCATCCGCGAATATTCCGACGGACTCAATTTCGTGGCGCTGGCGGTCGGCGTCTTCGGTATCGCCGAAATCCTCCGCAATCTGGAAAGCGAGAAAACGCGCGAAGTGCTTATGGCCAAGGTAACCGACTTGATGCCGACGCGGGAAGACTTCAGGCAGATGGTCGCACCGGTGCTGCGCGGCACCGCGATCGGCTCGGCGCTCGGCGTGCTCCCGGGGGGCGGCGCCATTCTCGCCGCCTTCGCGTCCTACACGGTGGAAAAGCGCCTCTCCGACCGTCCGGAGGAATTCGGCCGCGGCGCAGTCGCCGGCGTCGCCGGACCGGAAAGCGCCAATAATGCCGGTGCGCAGACCTCGTTCATTCCGCTGCTCACCCTCGGCATTCCGGCAAACCCCGTCATGGCGCTGATGATCGGTGCAATGATCATCCAGGGCATCGTTCCGGGACCGAACGTCGCGACGGAGCAACCCGCGCTCTTCTGGGGCATCATCGCCTCGATGTGGATCGGCAATCTGATGCTGGTGGTCCTCAACCTACCGCTGATCGGCCTTTGGGTGAAGCTCCTGACAATCCCTTATTTCGTGCTCTTCCCAATCATCATGGCCTTCTGTTCGATCGGCGTCTACAGCGTCAATTCCAACGTTTACGACCTCTACGCCGTCGCCTTCTTCGGCCTTGTGGGCTACCTGCTGCTCAAGCTGCGCTGCGAGCCGGCGCCGCTCCTCCTCGGCTTTGTTCTCGGACCGCTGCTCGAGGAAAACCTCAGGCGCGCCATGATCCTTTCGCGCGGCGACGCGTCCACCTTCGTCACCCGGCCGATCAGCGCAACCCTACTCCTCCTTGCCGCCGCCGTGCTCGTCATTGTCTTCCTGCCGAGCGTCAAGAAGAAGCGCGAACAGGTCTTCGTCGAGGAGGATTGAGGTGTAGTCGAGAAGCGCTGCCACGGAAAACCTGTGGCAGCGCGGCGCATATGGAGCTTGAGCGGTCGGCACGCCCCGCATCAGGATGTCAGATAGAAAGCGCCGGTTCGGCTATATAGGCCTTGTGCAGCAGTTCTATGAACGGCTTCGCCTCCGGCAGAACCACCTGGCCGATGGTTGTGACCGGTACGCCGGGCGTCCAGGAATTCATTACGGCCGCCCCCTGCAAGTGTTTGAGGTTTTCGAGAGTGATCTCTTCCCGTCGTTGCGGGATGCCGAGCCTCTTCAGCTGCCGGCTGACGACCCCCATGGTAACGCCGGCCAGGACCGCCGCTTCCGGCCAGACGACCGCTTCACCGTCCCAGTAGACGAGATTCCAGATCGTCGCCTCGCTCAGTCTGCCGCGCCGGTCGACGAAGGCCGCATCGTCGAAACCTTGCCGGACCGCCTGATGCAGGTAGTAGGTTTTGGCCGCCTCACCGACGTGTTTGACAGTGGGAAGCGGCCGTTCGAAATTGACCACTGCAAGCCTCAGCGGGCCAATCGGCCCCTTCGAGGGCGGCCCCGTTCGAACGAGCGCAGCCGGTTCGCTGCCGATACCCGCCGATGTGAACTCGCCGCTTCGCGAAAAAATCGTCACCGTCAGAGATTGCTCGCAAGAGCCGTCCTCAATGGCGATCCTCATGAAAGAGCGCAGGCTTTCGTCCGGGAGAGCCGCCCCGAAGAAATCCACCGAGGCTGCCCGCAGGCGCGCCAGGTGAAGATCCATTCCCCTGACCTTGCCGTCTCGAACCTGCATGGCGGTGAAATGGGCAAAGCCGGCGAAAACCAAAGGGTTCAGCTCCTCAGGGGCCGCCTTACGGCCGTCAAGGACAATTTGGAAAGAGTTCACACTGGCTGCCATGGCTGGGCTCCTGATGGGTTCACACAAAAGAGCCCAAGGTTTAAGGTCTGACAGCACTGTCAGGGTCAAGGGGGCGTATGAAAATCGGTGAGCTGTCGCGACGGACCGGCGTGAGCATTCGGATGCTGCGTTACTACGAGGCGGAAGGTCTCCTTGCGCCGCATCGCACTTCCGCAGGCTACCGGGAATACGGGCGTGCCGACGAACGGACCGTGGACCGGATCAGATTGCTTGGAGCCGCTGGAATGACGCTTGCGACCATCAAGCAGTTCCTGCCCTGCGTGCGGGGCGAAGGGCCCGTATTCGAGCCGTGCGACGAGCTGCGCGTTACGCTCAATGAACAGATCAGCCTTGTGGATCATAAAATGGAGAGACTTGCCGCAAGCAGGGACGTCCTGAGCAAGTTCCTTCACGACATAGAGAAGGCTGATAGGATGATCGGCTCTGCAACGCAGTCTTGATGTCCGTTCTCCAGGCTGCTGTGACTGCAGAGGCAACAAAATTTCGCGTCGATGTCACACCAGCCATTCCTGTCTCGTCATGATGTCGGAACTAACGAAAAGGAGACGTCACCATGACAGCCAGACTTGATCCCTTTGCAGCCGCTCCTTCGCTGATGAAGAACTGGTTCAGCATATCGACCGCGGTCGCTTCGAGCCTTGAGCCGAGCCTCATCGAGCTTGTCAAGATTCGTGCGTCGCAGATCAACGGCTGCGCCAATTGCATCAACATGCATACGGCAGAAGCTCGGGCCAAGGGCGAGACCGAGCAACGCATCTACCTGCTCTCGGCGTGGCGCGAGGCCCCGTGCTATACCGATCGCGAACGCGCAGCACTCGCCTGGACGGAGGCTCTGACACGGCTTTCCGAGGGACATGAGCATGAACACGCCTATCCGGCGCTGGAGACAGAGTTCACGCAGGAAGAGCAGGTGAAGCTCACGCTCATGATCAATGTCATCAACGGGTGGAACCGCCTCGCCGTCGGCTTCGGCCTGTGGGTCGAGCCTGCAGCAGCGACAGCAATCGCCGAAAAGGCAGTCGCCTGATGACGCCGGCCACGCAGGCCGAGGCAGCGGCAAGTTTCGATCCGCTGCGTCCGAAGCTGATGCGTGTCGCCTATCGTATGCTCGGCTCCGTGGCCGATGCCGAGGACATGGTGCAGGAGGCCTTCATCCGCTGGATGGGGGCCGACCGCGCGACGGTGCGCGAGCCGGAGGCCTTCCTGCGCCGCACCGTTACCCGGCTCTGCCTCGACCAGCTGAAATCGGCGCGGCGCCAGCGCGAAACCTATGTCGGTCCCTGGCTTCCGGATCCCGTCGTTGAAGAGGAGGAAGAAGAAGACGTCACTTTGCCGCTGATGTTGGCGCTGGAACGCCTTTCCCCTCTCGAAAGAGCGGCGTTCCTGCTGCATGACGTGTTCGGGCTCAGCTTCGAAGAGGTCGCGGCGACGGTCCAGCGCGACACCGCCGCCTGCCGCCAGCTGGCCGCCCGCGCGCGCACCCATATCCGCGAGGCGAGACCTCGCTTCCATGTCGAGAAGGAGCGCGGTCTCGAGCTTGCCGAGGCCTTCTTCACCGCCTCTCGCAGCGGCGACATGAACGCGCTCGGCGCGATGCTTGCGGCCGACGTCAGCATTCATGCCGACGGCGGCGGCAAGCGGCCGGCCGCAACTGTGCCGATCCTTGGGCTCGATGCCGTAATGAAAGTTCATGAAAAACTGGCTGCCCTTTTCCAGGCGAACGGCTCGAAGCTTCTGCGCGTCGGCTTCCTCAACGGGCTGCCCGGCTTCATCACGATGGAGGCGGACGGTGAAATCCAGACCACCGCCCTCGATATAAAGGGCGGCAAAGTCGCGGCTATCTATGTGGTGCGCAATCCCGACAAGCTGAGGCACCTGCACTGAGGCCAGCCTAAATGCACGAAATACGAAGCCGCCGCGGCGGCTTCGTATCGGCGGCGGCCGCTTGGATCAATGCGACGCGCCCGAACCGCCGACGGCGACGATCGCAAAGGGCTGACCCTCGACGGAAATGGTACGGATTTCCTTCAGCGTCTCCGCATCGACAACGCGCACGAGCGAGTGCCGCGGGTCGGTGATCGCGATCTGACCGTCCGCTGCCGCAAGACGCGGGCGCGGATCGCGCCAATGGCCGTCCTTGCTGTACGGCTCCGTCACCCTGCCCTTACGAACGATCTCGCCCTTGACGACGTCCAGCACATGAAGATCGCCGTCCTCCGTCAGAATATAGGCATTGGCCGGGATGGCAGGATCCAGCAGGAAATCGACACGCCGCGTCGGCAGGGTGATCAGGCGATAGGGTTCGCTGCTGTCCGGATCGATGAGGACGACCTTGTCGTCACCGTAATTGCCCAGGAAGAACTGCATCGCTTTTCCCCCGAGCAGCGTGCCGGTATGGCCTTTCGGGAAATCGGACGGGTACGGGAGCAATTCAAGCTTGGGTCCGTCGATGCCGCCGGGCCGGGCGACAAGTACCCCTTCCTTGCAGCCGAAGGCGACGAGGCGGGCCGACATCGCCTCACCATGAAGATCCGTGCATTCGCTGATCTCGCCGACCTGGTTGCCTTTCTCGTCGACGACACGCAGGCCGATACGCGGAGGCAGCTTGTCCGGCTCCGGCTCGATTTCCGTGTTCGGCACCGAGACGAGAACGTGCTGCCCCATGGTGATGGCAACACCGTGATGCGGCTTCGTCGCATCGACGGTCCTGACTTGCGCCTTCTTGCCTTCGAGAAGCGCTGCTTCGTCGACGATTTCCGCCACGCCGCCGCGGTCGTAGAAAATGATCGCGTGATCGTCATGCGGTACGACATGGACGGGTCGCTTGCCTTCGAGTGCCACGGGAAGAAGCGCAGCGTCGGAAACCTTCAGATCACGGTGCTCCCCGTGCTCGGAGAAGTCGATTCCGGTCTTGATGAGATGGACGATGTCCTGGTCCGACTGCGCGGCGAAAACCGTCTGCCCGGAGGCGCTGACCGTCAGGGCGGCATATCCCTTCACGTCATAGCGGCCCAGTTCCTTGCCGTCGGCGAAATCGATCGCCCGCACGACCGGCTGCTTGTGATCGGCGACGAACAGGCGCCAGGCCTCCTCCGTCTCATGGTCGTCTGCGCGCGCGCCGACGGCGGTGAACACAAGGGTTGCCGCTACCGCGGCCATCAGGTGGGCCCGGGTAAGTGACAGTGTCATCGGAGTTCCTTTCTTGACTTGCAAACATTCGAGGCCTTGCCGGCGCCGTCCCGGCGGTCTGCGTGCCGGCCGGCCATTCCCAATCCGGCAAGTGCGAAGACGTTCGGGAAATTCGCTATGTTATTACGTTACAATTCTCAAACGTAATAACATTACCCATCCTGCCACTGTCAATCCCCGGTAGCGTGAGACAGATCAGCGACCCACAGCCCGAGCTCTTCGGGCTGCCGGTCATGCAAGGGCCATCAGCGCTTCGAGCTCCCGGAAGAGCCGATCGTCTTGCGACTGGGCGACGTTGAAGCGCAAAAAGCCGGCAGCCGTTTGTGCGTGACTGAAGACATTGCCTGGTGCAAGCACGATGCCTTTGCCGAGAGATTCCCTTGCGAGTTTGGCGGCGTCTATGCCATCCGGCAGGCGGCACCAGAGGAACATGCCGGCCTGCGGTTCTATCCAGGGCGTGATGCCGATCCGGGCGAGCCTTTCCGCAACGTCGGCCATCGCCTTAGCGAGGCGCTGGCGCACCGCCTCAAGATGTTTGCGATAGCTGCCGTCCTTCAAGAGCGCCATCACCAATTCCGAAGAGAACCCGGCTGCACCGAAGCACGTCGCGATCTTCAGGTCGGTCAAGGCCTCCACCCAATCACGAGGCGCCACGATGAAACCGCACCGAACGGCCGCCGAGAGCGTTTTCGAGAAGCTGCCGATGTGCACCACCCGTTCGAGGCCGTCGAAGGCCGCAAGACGCGGCGCGGGCGCTTCTTCAAAATCGGCGAAGATATCATCCTCGATGATCGTCAACCCGGATTGTTCGGCGAGCTTGAGCAGGCGATGGCCGACGAGCGGCGACAGGGTTGCGCCGGTCGGATTGTGAAGGGCTGAATTGGTAATGTAAAGTCGCGGCTTGTGCTCAGTGAGCGCTTCGGCGAAGCGGCCTATATCCGGTCCGCTGGGCGTGTAGGGAACGCCGACGATTCTTGCCTGATGCGCCCTGAGGAGTGCGTGAAAATTGAAATAGCAGGGGTCGTCTACGAGCACCGCATCTCCGGGCTTCAGCAGGAAGCGGCAAAGCAAATCGATTGCCTGCGTGCCGGATTCGGTGAGCAATATCTGGTCCGGCGATGCCTCGATGCCGTGCTGCGCCACGCGCCGTGCCAGAAGCTGGCGCAAGGGCTGCAATCCAAGCGGAGCACCATAATCAACGAGCGTCGCGCTGCTCCCGCGGGCAATGCCGCGCAAGGCGCGTCGCAATCCTTCCTCCGGCATCCAGGACGGCGGCAGCCAACCGCAGCCGGGCCGGAGCACGCCCTCCCCCGGCTCCAGCGCCTGGCGCGAGATCCATAAGGGATCGACGGCCCGGTCGACAGGCGGACCGATCTCGGCGAGCGTCAGCGGCGCTAACGGCGCCGCTACGTAAAAACCGGAGCCCGGCCGCGAACGAATCAGGCCTTCGGCCTGAAGGCGTTCATAGGCCTCGACGACGGTGGACTTTGAGACTTTCATCGACAAGGCGAAAGAGCGAATGGAAGGGAGCCGGGAACCCGGCGTCAAACTCCGTGCCGCAATCCGCTGCTGCACCGTACCCATGACCTTGGCAATGAGGCTCTCGCCCAGCGAACTCGCCGCATTCCGCTGCATCTGTACCGGCTCTCTCTCCATAACAGTTCTTCGAAACTGTACCTGACTGTCTCTGGAAGAGCCAGCGTTCCCGCCCGATACCGGGGAAAAAGGAGCATCCTATGGACAAGTCAGCAAGCGGTTGGATGAGCGGCTTTATCGGCGTGGTGATTTTCAGCGGCTCGCTGCCGGCTACGCGCGTGGCTGTCATGGACTTCGATCCGATCTTCCTCACCGTAGCGCGGGCGACGATCGCAGGTATCATTGCCGTCACCCTGCTCTTCACCTTCCGTGAACGACGGCCCGATCGGGGTGACATCGTCCCGCTGATCGTGGTCTCGCTCGGCGTCGTCGTCGGCTTCCCGCTGTTGACTGCGCTTGCACTGCGGCACGTGACGTCCGCCCATTCCATCGTCTTCATCGGTCTTCTGCCGCTTGCGACTGCCATCTTCGGCGTGATCCGAGGCGGCGAGCGTCCGCGACCGGCATTCTGGCTGTTCTCGTGCATTGGCAGCGCGATCGTCGTCGGCTTCGCCTCCCGCCAAGGCTTTTCGGCCTCGCCGGTGGGGGATCTCCTGATGCTCGCGGCCGTCATTGCCTGCGGGCTCGGCTACGCGGAGGGCGCGAAGCTGTCTCGGAAGCTCGGCGGCTGGCAGGTCATCTCCTGGGCCCTTGCCCTCTCCCTTCCGCTCATGACGGTCCTCATGCTCGCAACCATGCCTGCAAGCTTTGCGGACTTGAGCGCGGCGTCCTGGATCGGTTTCGGATACGTTTCGGTTTTCAGCATGCTCGTCGGTTTCATCTTCTGGTATCGCGGCCTTGCGCTGGGCGGGACCGTCGCGGTGGGGCAGTTGCAATTGTTGCAGCCCTTCTTCGGTCTGGCATTGGCAGCGACTTTGCTGGGGGAGGCGGTGAGCTGGGGCATGCTCGCTGCGACGCTTGCGATCGTCGCCTGCGTCGCCGGCGCAAGAAAATTCGCCTGAGTTGCGGCTGTTCCATTCGGCAAGAAGTCGGCCGTCACCGCGCGTAGCGCCGATAATAGGATCCGGTCCTGCCGCACGTGCCGGAACCTTCAGATCGGTGCGCCGTTTCATCCGGACTTAGGTTGATCCACGAAAACCATCGTGATCTAACGGGAGGGCCATGACGATGAAGCGGCGACAATTGTTTCGGCTCCTGCTTGTCTGGCTCGTGCTTTCCGCCGAAATGCTTCCCGTCGAGACGAATGCTGCACCCGCCGACGAGGCGGCCTTTCTTGGTTCACTCGAGGGCCGATGGACGGGTGGCGGCACGGTGCTTCTCCGAATCGACAAAGAGGCGATCAATGTTTCCTGCAACTTCGATTCGCAAGCGAACGGCACCGCCCTCTCGATGAGAGGAACCTGCCGTGGCCTGCTCGTGGTGTCGCGATCGATCAGCGCGGATCTGAGATCCGACGGTTCCCGCTACACCGGCATCTATGTCGGCCCGAGGGGCGGGCGCTCCGCGCTGTCAGGCAGGCGCCGCGGCAACGCGATCAATCTCACCGTCACCTGGGCAAGGGAAGTCAATGGCGATCGGAAGGCGACGCTCATCGTGCAGAAGCTCGGCGAGAACGGAATGCGCCTGAGTACCGTCGATGTGGACCCGGCTTCCGGGAAGCGTGTAGTGACGAGTGAGCTGAATCTCCGTCGCAGCTGAAACCGTCGGCCTTTCGGCGTTCAGAGGACACCCCACCCGCGATAACGTCCCCTGCCCGTCATCTCTCGCACCCCAAGTTCGCGCACGAGATTGAGCGCGCCGCGAGGCGTGATACCCAGATGGCGCGCGATCAAAGGACCGGAGACGATTGGCCTCGACAGCACGAGGTCGATCAGTCCTGGAAGATTGCTGTTCGAACGGCGGTCCCTGATCCGCATTTCCATCTGCGTTTTGGCAAGCGACAGGCGATCGAGCTCCTTCATTCCGAGCTCTGCTGCGGCAGACATGGCTTCCAGAAAGCCGGCAAGACGCGTCAGCCGGTCTTTCGAACGCCGTCGTTCATGACGGATTGTCTTCAGGCCAGTATTGTAGGCAAGCACGTGCGAATCTACCTTGCCGCGAAGGCGCAGATAGGCGCCGACGAGGAGCGAGCCTAGCCAATGCTGCCGGCGCAGTGGTTCGATACGTTCCCATGCATCGAAAAGAACGGCGGCCCCAAGAGTGGCGGGCAATTGGTCGGCGACCGGCAGCACGGCGCGCCAGGCATCCAGCCGAGCGGCCTCATCCCATTCCTCGTCGAAAAGCAGGCCAAGCTGGCCCGTCGGCTCCATTCTAGAGGTCTGCAATTCGACAGCGGCACTATCGGCCTCCGTCACGCTTCCAGCGTGAATCTCCAGCAGCCGCTCGGACCTGGCGATTGCGGCATCGATCTCCGCGAACGCGTCGGAGAGGGAACCGTCCATCGGGTCGTCCGGTGCATCCGTCGGATTCGCTTCCCCCTCGGGATCCGAGCGTTCACGAGGTTCATAATTGGGGACCGCCCCTCCCTCGCCTCTCAAGGCACTTAATCCAGACGTTGAAAATGCCCAATCGGCATCGGCCAGCTCCAGGCGTCGCCTCGCCCTTAGCACCGCATGCGCAATCGTCAGTTCGTGCGAGGGCGCGCGCGCATCCATATGCGAATCGTGCAGAACGAGATCCTCGACATGGACGAGTTCTCCGGCCACCCAAAGGGCAGCCGTCGCATCGAAAAACTGGCCGCGCTCCCTGAACCCCGCGGCGACCGCATGACGACCTGTCCGCTCGTCCAGCCGGGCAAGCGCGTCTTCGGCGGTCATCAGTGCCGGCAGCAGCGCCGGGTCGAGCGGATCTGGAAATTCATATCTCATTAAAAAAGCAACGCATTGGCGGCAGGACGGAAGGTAGCACGCCCCTCCCTTCCATCACAGACATTTGGGGGTTTTCCACTCTTATTGCACATCGGCCGATCGTTCGCGGCCCCAGATCCCCGACGTTCGAGCGCGGGAGGCGGCTGAGTTGACAGCTGTCAACCGCGTTGCACCTCCATATCTATCCAGCACCGCTGTTCTGCGAACGCCGATGGAAGCATCGTCAGCCCGTCTTCTGGGAGCGTCCGCTAGCTTCGATAGTAAGAGATTTTCGCTTTTAACTTATGTGGAATAAGTTAAAAGCCGGATGCGAGCGGAATGCCGCACTCCACATCCCGCTCCAGTGAACTGCAAACTCCACTCGCGTTCAGACAGGCGCAAATGCCAACAGTGCGGCTTGCCCTGGCGCAAGCGCCGCTAGCAAAAGATGGACGAAAACAATGGCATCCGAGGTTCTCGCCGCAAGCGGCGGAGTCAAACAGCTTATCTGTATAAACTGGGGCACAAAGTATGGTGCGCCGTTCATCAATCGCCTCTACGCGATGGTTGCGCGCAACATAACGCCCCCCTTCACCTTCACGTGCTTTACAGATAATCGCGAGGGCCTCCGGCCCGAAATACTCTGCGAGGACCTTCCGCCTCTCGATGTCGAGAGAATGCCGGTAAACTCCAAAGGAATCTGGCCCAAGGCGCGCCTCTGGGGGCCTAAGCTCGGCAATCTGAAAGGGCCCGTCCTGTTTTTGGATCTTGACCTGGTGGTCGTCGGATCGCTCGACGCATTTTTTGAAATCGGCGGACCGGACGACGTGATGATGACCCGCAACCAGACGACGCCGCTGGAGCGTCTGGGGCAGACGTCGCTGTTCCGCTTTCCTGTCGGCAAGCTGATGCCGTTGCAGGAGAAGTTCCGCGCCGACCCGCAGAAAGTGGCTGACGAGTACGAGTTCGAGCAACGCTTCGTAACGCGCAATGCGCCGGGCGGAGCTAAATTCTTCCCCCGGCGCTTCGTCCTGCATTTTCGCCAGGATTGCCGGCGGCCATTTCCCTTGAACTACTTCCTGCCGCCGCGGCTGCCGGCAGATGCCCGGGTGGTTATCTTTCCGCGCGGTTTGCTGCCGCAACATGCGATCGACGGACAGTTCGGCTATAAGGGGAGGGCGGTTTCTCCCCTGACCCATGTTCGCGGCCTGTTTTCGTCGGACAGGCGGGAGAAGAATGCGTTCCGCTACCTCCGCCACTATATTCTTCCCAGTCCGTGGGTCGCTGAGCATTGGCGCGAATAGCCGGTAAGCGTCTGCGCTGTTGACAGCTGTCAACAGCGATCACGTGGCTTGATACCTGCTGATCGCGCGATATGAATTTTCACAATGTTTGGCTTAGAGGAGAGGCGGGTGCAGGATTGAACTTGCATCGTCTGAGGTCGTCCACGTGACGGAAATTATCACCGATATAGCTTCCGCATCGGAGGGATGCCGCCTTTTTTGCCAACGCTTTACGATAGAACTAAAAATCTTAAGAAACGGCGACCAAGTTGGCAAAAACGCGCGCGACGCCGCGAATCCGCGACTGAAGAGAGTTTCTCCTATTCAGCTTGCGAAATCAATCGAGGGCTCACACCGCCGTAGGCTTAGAGTACCCGCCCTCAGAGGATCGTCTTCAAACGAAGCGCTCGATCCGTTGGACTGCGCAGGACGCCACGGTGTTGTAGAGCAGGCGCGCACGAGCTCATCAACTCGCAAGCGCCGTGCCTGCCGTCATTCGTGCGCGGCTCAGGGCAGCGACCATCGGGCCAAGCGAAAAGGCCTGCCGTCGCGCTCTTGCGGTAAGGTCCCGGAGGTAACCGCCCGGCGAACTTATTCGGTCGGCCCTTTCGAGCATGCAGGAAACGACGGTGGCGGCGTTTTCCGGCCCAAGCACTGAGCACGCATCGTCATAGGCGTCGGTACTCACACCCAGCATGGTCCTGACGACGACCGCGGCGCTCGTAAGGTCCTTCCATGTCGCTATCCGGCCCTGTGGTCCGTAGTCGGCAATCTGTAGGCAAGCCGAGAGGAGAACGGGCAGCGGAACCTGCGGGGCGTGCCGGGAGATCGTCGGTGGTGGAAGTAAAGGGCGAGCCGGTGGCTCATCAGCAGTTAGGGCCGAAATCCCGGAGGGGTTTGGTCTGCATGCTGTACCGTGGATCCTGTAGGTCAATGGATTGGTGGAAAACGTGTCCCGACCTTTTCCCAAGCTTGGTTCAGATTCAGATTTAGAGTCTGGTTCTGAATTCTGTATGTGACGCCCATTATGGCGATCATTGGCATCCAGTTTTGCTGAATTTAGTAATTTCTCCAATTGATTGGCGAGATCGCTGCGCAATTTCGACATGGCATTGTAAACGGCTTCCACATCGTTGGCCGAAGCTTTGCGCGAGAGAGGTGTCGCAAGCTCCTCGTATCGCAGTTGTTGCTGTTCCCAGTCCACCGACGTGGCCGATTCACGAAGGAGCTCGAGAAGCTTTGCGGCGTCGCGCCGGCAAAGGCTCAGCCTTTCGCGCATGAGGCGGAGCGATTGCCTCGCTGCAGCAAGTTCGGCAGCGGCGGTGCTGAACTCGTTGGCGCGTACAACAAGCGGAGAGAGATCGAACCCGAAGGCTTCTCCCACGCTTCCGCTGCGACCCCGTCGTGCGTAGCGCTTGCCGTTAGGGCTGTCGCGTCGCAGGATCAGGCCGGCCTCCACCAGGCACGCAAGATGCCGACGCAGGGTCGTGCCTGCCATTCCGTGCGTGCGGAGAGAGAGCTGCGCATTGGACGGAAAAACGACGAGACCACTTTCTCCGGTGAGCTCGGAGCCCGGATAGAAGCTCAAAAGGGCATTCAACACCGCAAGCGACCGATCGGACACACCGATCACGGTCTTCGCTTCGCAGAGAGAACGGAATAATTTCCACTTGTCCACCGACCGGTCCGGCGGTACGTCACCTGCCGCGATCTGACTTGCGAGCATGCCAAGCGTCATCGCTCGCCGCCCGAAGGGCGTCGTTACACTTCCACGTTCCATTTTCTTCACCTTTTCCAAGGCAAAAGAAATTCGTTCGCCGAAACGACGTCAAAAATGCTTGACACTGATTCGCGGAAATGGGATTCTCTAGTTGCTACACGAGAGAAGGGTTTCCGCAGCGCTAGTCGTTCGGAAGCCTTTTTCTTTTGCTCTGTTCAGTCTCCTGTTTCACGTTGATATTCGAGGTAGAGCGCTTCGAGCCTCTGCCTCACGAAATCCGCAAAGCCCGGCGCCGCCTTCTTGCTGAAAGCGAGCATCATTTCCGCATCGGTATCACGAATGCGGACCGGGCGGCTTCTGTCCGGCGCAATCCAGGCTTCCGCCTTTGATGGTTTCCTGGCGCGGCTCAGCAGCGCAAAGAGCTTATCAAAACGCTGATCGCTCTCCAGCGCCTGGAATTCGGCTGCTCCGATGAAATCCAGGGCCTTAGACCGACGTTCAGCGGTATCGATGAGATCAGCCAAATCCATCCAGCGCCTCCGCCCGAAACCTGGAGCGGCGCCGATGGCTTCGATGACATCCAGAGGCAATCGGCGCACGACGGCAATCATCTTGGAGAGTGCCGCTTTGTCGACGCCGAGCGCCGACATGATCGTATCCCGCGAGAAGCCGCGATCTTCGAGACGCGCTGCGAACAATGCGCGCTCGATGAAGGAAAGGTCGGTTCGGGCGTTGTTCTCCTGTCCCTGAGAGATGACGAGTTGCTCGTCGCTTAGCTCCCGGATGACCGCTTTGACCCTGCTGCCGATTTCGCGCAAGGCGGCAAGCCGCCTGTGTCCATAGGCCACCTGGTAGCGGCCGCTCTCCGTTGGATGCGGCCGCACGAGGATCGGGACCTGTTGTCCGTGGTCCCGAATCTGCTGAACGAGCATGGCCTGAACCTCGGGTGCGACTCCCAGCCGGTCGATGATAAAGGAAGAGTCGATCAATGCGGGCTCGAGCTCGACGATCGCGTGCCCTTCAACAAGCTGGCGCTCTAGTTCTTCCGCTCGTTCGACCTTTTGTGTGATGTTCGAGAGGGATCTGGTGATGCCGCCGACGAGGCCATTCGATCGCTGGGAAGCGAGGCCCGCGATCGGGCGGCCAACGGCCGGGCGCTCCCCGTCCCCGGGAGCGGCGGAGCTGTCGGAAATGCCGATCAGGTTCTTGCGTGCCATCGGTTACTTCCTCCCCCAGACCTTGCGGATCATCTCTTCGATCTCCGCATTGACGAGCGAGAGCGAATCCATCGCACGGTCGTAGGTGCCGCGTATGAACTGCGCGCGCTCCACCTCATAGAGCGTTTGCTTGGTCACGCCGGCATCCGAAATCGCAGTCGATTTCACCATGGCATTCTGCAGCATACGATTGCCGAAGATCGCCCGCATGAAACCCGTCATCTGGCTCTGCGGGCCGTCATTCGGCTCGAAACGCGTGACGAGGTAGCGCATCCAGTCATAGCTGGTACGCCCGCCGGCATTCTCGACGACGGCCATGAGTTCGCTGGTCATCGACAGAAACTGCGACATCGACATAACGTCGAGCATTTGTGGATGTACGGTGATGAGCACGGAGGTTGCGGCGCAGAGCGCCGACATGGTCAGAAAGCCGAGCTGCGGCGGGCAGTCGATCACGACAATGTCGTAGAAGCCTTCGATTTCGGAAAGCACCTCGCCGATTCGTGCGAAGAACATGGTTTCGGCGGAGCCCGCGATCATCGCCTTCGGGGTCTCGTGCTCGAACTCCATAAGTTCGAGATTGCCCGGGATGAGGTGAAGATTAGCAGTATAGGTCGAGCGCACCACCTCCGCCACGGGGCGAGGGGCCTCGTAACGGATGGCTCCATAAAGCGTTTCTCCCTCCCCGACATCGAGCTCCGGCTGATGGCCGAAGAGGGCGGAGAGCGATGCCTGCGGATCAAGGTCGATCGCCAGCACCCGATAGCCGCGCAAGGCAAGATATTGCGCAAGGTGCGCGGACGTGGTCGTCTTGCCCGAGCCGCCTTTGAAATTCATCACGGAGATGACCTGCAGCTTTTCGCCCGGCCGGCGGTGAGGAATATATTTGCCGGTTTTGCTGCCTTCGTCGAGAACTCGGCGAATGCGGTCGATGTCCTCCACCGTATACATGCGGCGGCCGTTTGACAGCGGCTGCGGGCCGTGTCCTTCTGAGGCGATCTGGCGCAGATAGCCCTCGCCGATTCCGATGAAGGCCGCTGCCTCGGCTGGGCTGAAGAGCCGCATCGTTTTCTGCGAAGTCGGAGAGAAGATCTTCCTTTGATGCTCCTGCAACTGGTGAGCGAGTTCCCGAGCGTCGGCAGACAAGAGCGACGGCAGATGCTCCTGCTCTTCAAGACTCTGGATTCTCTGCTGCAACATCCCTACTCTCCGAAAACTGCGCTAAATTCGCCGATAAAAGCTGATCTGCGCAGTTATACTATGCGCCGATTCGTTGCCATTTTACAAACGCTTAACAAAAACCCCGATTGTGCCGCCCGGAGCGCGGCTGTTTTTCTTTCCGCTCCTCAATTGGTTGTCCGCGGACAACTCGGGCTGAGCGATCGGAGACGGAGACGGGAGCCGGAGCACATCCCGATAGATCATAAATTCAGTAGACTATTGACAGAAGCTCGCATTCTGGCAGGATCGTGCCGCAAGGTCGGAAAAGAGAAGGGATGCGGCATGTTCTATCTCGGCGGAATGACCCTCGGCTACCTCGTGCCACCCGTACGCGGCAGCGCAGCACGCAAGACTGCAGCGATCGATAAACCGGCGGAAGTCTCTCCCGGCCGGGAGAGGGCGCCGAGCGACGGCGAACGGGATCAGGAGTGGGCACGCGCTTTCCTGGGGCCATGGCATCTCTTTTACTGATCACCTGATGAAAGAAGATGGCAATTCTCCATAGGACTCGATCTGCCGATCGGAGTGTCGGGGCTACAAGACGCACTCAGAAGGGCTGTCCTCGTGGCGCGAAATGAGTAAGGTACGGGGCCGTTTACGAGCGAGGGTCCCACCATTTCCAGCAATCGTGCCTACACCGAAGAAAAACGCCAGGAACAGCCCCTGTCGCTTCATCAGAAAATTCTGAGCGAGGTCGAGGGCCATATTCTTTCCGGCGACTGGCCGCCGGGATACCGCATTCCCTTCGAGCACGAATTAACACAGCAATACGGCTGCTCGCGAATGACGGTGAACAAGGCCTTGAGCGAACTCGTGAAGCGGGGACTGATCGAGCGGCGGCGCAAATCCGGGAGCTATGTCAGTTTTCCGCAAGCCCAATCCGCGGTGATGGAGATCCACGAAGTCAAGCGGGAGGTGCAGTCGCTCGGGCTCGATTACGCCTACCGGCTCGGCGAGAGGGTGGTGCGCAAGATGACTTCCGGCGACAAGGGGCGCATCGATCTGCCGGGATCGTCACGGCTTCTCGACATTACCTGCAGCCATTTCGCCGGCGGGCGCGTCTTTTGTCTCGAAGAGCGCCTGATCAACCTTTCGGCGGTACCGGAAGCCGAGACCGAGACGTTCGAGGCCGCCGCCCCAGGCTCGTGGCTGCTTGGAAAGGTGCCCTGGAGCACGGCGGAACATCGCATCAGGGCCGTTGCGGCAAGCCGTACGACGGCGCAGGCGCTCGAAATTGCTATCGGTGCGGCCTGCCTTGTCATCGAGCGCCGGACTTGGAGCGGCGGCGTACCGGTGACGAGCGTGCTGCTCACCTATCCGGGCGACCGCCACGAGCTCATCGCCGAATTCGCACCCAGCGCGACCGCTTAGACTTTTCCTCATCCTGCTCTGGCGCTTTCGCGCGTCCAGGGGCATCCTGTCCTCAGTGTCATCCTGGCAGAGGGAGGAACGCCGATGCGCTGCTTTACTGTACTCGGTCCTTCGCAGATCGGAAAATCCACGCTCGTGGAAAGGGTTGGCTCGCTGGAAGGCGAGCCGAAGAAATCAGTTACTCCATATGGTTTGGGCCTCGTCGAATTCGAATTCGGTGGTGAAGTCTGGTGCGCGCTCGACGTCTCCGGCAATAACGAGGCGCTCGCGCATGCGCAGCACGCGCTGCTCGCAAGCGACGCCTGCGTTCTCTGTGTTTCGCCGGTACTGGAGGAGGCCGTTCTTGCCGCCCCTTATTTGCGCATGATCGAGGCGTCCGGCACGCCCTGCATCCTCTTCGTCAATCGCATGGACGAGCCACGAGGGCGCATAAGAGATATCGTCGCCGCCTTGCAGGATTTCTGCAGCCGGCCACTCATCCTGCGGCAGGTTCCCATTCGCGAGGGCGACAAGATCATCGGCAGCTGTGATCTCATCTCGGAACGCGCCTGGCGCTATCGCGAGGGCCAGCCTTCCTCCCTTTTCGAAATCCCGGAAAGTGCGGCCGAACGTGAGAACGAGGCGCGTGCAGAGCTGCTCGAGCATCTTTCGGAATTTGACGATTGGCTGCTGGAGGAGCTCATCGAGGATCGCGCGCCTGGAAGCGATGCCATCTATTCGATCTCGACAAGAGTTCTGAACGAAAACAAGATCATCCCAGTGCTACTCGGCTCGGCCAGTCACAGCAACGGCCTGATGAGGCTGATGAAGGCGCTCCGCCACGAGGCGCCGCGCGCCGAAGCGCTGAGGAAACGTCTGGCTGCCGGCGCCGGGGTCGGCGAAGCGAACCTCCTCGCCGTCAGCTTCCATGCCCATTACCGCCAGAGCGTCGGCAAGACGGTTCTCGCCCGCGCCCTCCAAAACGGTGTCAAACAGGGAGCTGCTCTTGGCGGCTCCAGCCTCGGTGCTCTGCAGGATCCCGCAAGCGGCCGGCCGATAGGTTCGGGGGTTACGGAAGCTGGCCAGCTCTTCGCGGCCGTGAAATCCGACCACCTGCCCGTGCCCTCGCTGCTGACGGCCGGTGCGGCACTCGCTCCGCCCGATTGGACGACGCCACCGACCCCCATGCTCGAGCGGATATTGGTGCCTGCGAGTGAGCGCGACGAGACCAAGCTCTCCGAGACCCTGGCTAAACTCGCCGAGACGGACCGCGGCCTGAACGTGATGCAGGAGGAGGGGACAGGGGCGCAGCTTGTTTGCGCTCAGGGGCCGGTACACCTGCGCGAAGTCTGCAGGATGTTATCGGACGTCTTTCATGTCGAGGTGAGCGATCGGCCACCGAGTCCGGTCTACCGCGAGACCGTGTCGAAATCCTCGGAAGTTCATTACCGCCATCGCAAGCAAACCGGCGGGGCCGGCCAATTCGCCGATGTGAAGCTCAGCGTACATCCGAACGGGCGAGGCGATGGATTTTCTTTCGCGGAGACGGTCAAGGGCGGTGCGGTGCCGCGCAACTTCATTCCTGCGGTCGAGGCGGGCGCACGCGAGGCGATGGAGAAGGGCCCTCTTGGCTTCAAAGTGATCGACGTCGGCGTGATGCTCACCGATGGCCAGCACCATTCTGTCGACAGTTCCGAATATGCTTTCCGGACGGCCGGGAAGCTTGGCGTAAGGCAGGCATTGTCGCAGGCCGCTTCCGTGCTGATGCAGCCGGTTTTTCGCGTCGATGTCCATGTCCCGTCCATCTATTCGGGCAGTCTGGTCCCGATCGTTGCGTCGCTGAAGGGCCAGGTTCTCGGCTTTGACAGGGACGAGGAGGCGAAGGGGTGGGACATCTTCCGCGCCCTTCTACCGGGCAGCGCTCTCGACGATCTGGCGCGCTCGCTCAGATCCGCCACTCAGGGCATCGGCTATTTTGCCAAGAGCTTCGACCATTTCGAGGAACTCTATGGCAAGGAAGCCCAGGCGATCGTTACCGCGCATGGGGCGCCGGCCAACGAACATTGACCGAAGCGCGCCATATCGGTACAGCGCGCTTCCGGTCGTTGCGGAATTGAAGCTCCGCCATGTCCAAGCTCAGGCGCCTGCACCGCGCGCGGCCCGCAGCGGCAGGGCCGCCTGTCGCGAGCCGACGGCCGCGGCTTTGCCGAGCCCTATGCTTGCCACCAGCAGAAGGATTCGCGCCACGACGAAGGGAGCTTCGGTTTGCGTCGGCGCCAGCACTTGCAGTGCCGGAACCTTCAAAAAACTCTGCACGACAAGAACGAAGAGTTTGAGATAGAGCGCGAACGTCGCGCTTACGGCATAGGCCGGCCTCGCCCAGCCGCGAGGCGTCAAAGCAACGAGTGCGGCAAAGGCGACGCCGAGGGTGAGGACGGAAATCGCACCGACCACCAGTGCGGGCGTGATCCCGCTGAAGGGGAAGAGGAAGCCAGTGATGCTGGTCGCCGCGGTGGTTATAAGAAAAACCGCCTGCCATTGGCCGAGCCATCGGCCGGCGCCGAGCGCCGGGGGGGGCGGCGGCATCGCCGCTGCGCCTGGAGGTGGCTGACGATATAGACGCCGGGTACTGTCGGTGATCAGATTTCGATGAACTTGAGCAGGTCTGCGTTGAATCGGTCCTGATAGGTCTGCGTCAGGCCATGATCGGCGCCTTCGTAAACCTTCAGCACGGCGTGCCTGACGATCTTGACGGTCGAATGCGCAGAGGCGCCGATCGGCACGATCTGGTCGTCGTCGCCGGGGAGCACCAGGGTAGGCTTGTCGAACTTCGCCAGGTCGGCATTGAAGTCGCTTTCGGAGAAGGCGCGGATGCTGTCGAGATGGCCCTTGAGGCCGCCCATCATGCCCTGTAGCCAGAAGCTCTCGCGGATACCCTCCGAGATGACGGCACCCTCGCGATTGTAGCCGTAAAAGGGGGTGACCAAATCCCTGAAGAATTGCGAGCGGTTATCGTAGGTGCCCTTGCGGATGCCGTCGAAGACGTCGATCGGCAGGCCGCCGGGGTTCGCCTCGGTCTTCAGCATGAGCGGCGGCACCGCGCCGATCAGCGCCACCTTTGCCACACGCCCGGTGCCGTGCCGACCGATAAAGCGGGTAACCTCGCCGCCGCCCGTCGAATGCCCGACGAGGATCACGTCACGCAAATCCAGCGCCTCGATCAACTCGGCGAGGTCGTCGGCGTATTGGTCCATGGTATTGTTGTCCCACACCTGGTCCGAGCGGCCGTGGCTTCGGCGATCGTGAGCGACGACGCGATAGCCCTTGCTTGCGAAGAAGACCATTTGCGGGTCCCAGACGTCGGCCGTGAGCGGCCAGCCATGTGAGAAGACAATGGGCTAGGCGTTGCGAGGGCCCCAGTCCTTGTAGAAGATGCGGGTGCCGTCCTTCATGGTGATCTTAGCCATTTTCTTCATCCTCTTCAGTGGTTGGTCTCTTTCCAGAGGCTCGCTGCATGTGCCGCGCGCCCCGTGCTTGAAGATTTAGGCCGTTTGCGAAATGATCGGGATTGGCGGATCGGACATTAGACGGGCCGAAACCGACAAAGAGGTACCACATGCCAAAGGCAGCGCTGCGCTCGAAAGCTGAAATCGGTCTCATGCTTTATCCGGGCTGCCAGATGGCGATGGTTCACGGCATGACGGACCTCATCAACATAGCCCGTCAATTCTCCGCCGAGCGGGGCGGGGCGGTGGCACGGATCAGTCACTGGCGGCTTCGGGACGACGGCTGTCTTGCGCGAAGTTTCGACACCCATCCCGAACTCGGATCACGGGAGATGCCGGAGATACTGCTTGTCCCCCACAGGTTGACCGGGCCGATGGAAGCGGAGGAGGCCGCGCCCTATGCTCGCTGGCTGCTCGACGGGCATGCCCAAGGCGCGACCCTCGCATCGACTTGCGGCGGGACCTTCGTGCTTGCGGCGACGGGCCTGCTCAAGGGCCGGCCAGCGACGACGCACTGGCTCTTCGCCAATGCTTTCCGTGACCGGTTTCCGGATGTCCGGCTCGACACGGACAAGATCGTGATCGAGGACGGCGACATCGTAACTGCCGGCGGCCTCATGGCATGGACAGACCTCGGCATGCGCCTCGTGGATCGTCTGTTCGGTCCGACGGTAACGGTCGAGACCGGGCGTTTCCTTCTTATCGACCCCGCCGGACGCGAGCAGCGGCACTATTCCAGCTTTTCGCCGCGCCTCAATCACGGCGACGAAGTGATCCTGAAGGTGCAGCATTGGCTGCAAGCGCGTGAGGCTCGCGCCGTCAGCGTTGCGCAGATGGCAAAAGTGGTGGCGATGGAGGAGCATACTTTCCTGCGCCGTTTCAAGGCGGCGACCGGAATGAAGCCGATCGAATATGCCCAGCATCTGCGCGTCGGTAAGGCGCGGGAACTCCTGGAGTTCACCAGACGTTCGGTTGAACAGGTCGCCTGGGCAGTCGGCTACGAGGACGCGGCCGCCTTTCGCAAGCTGTTCCATAGGATCGTCGGGCTGTCGCGAGGTGATTACCGGCATCGATTCGCGGTAGCGGGCGAGGCCTTTTCGCGCCCCGTCACCGGCTTGGAACAAATTGACGTTTGAAGAATTAACAGGTGTCGCTTCTGTCCCCCAGCGACATTCAGGACCCCAACCTGTTGCAGTGCCCGCGTCATCCCCTGCGCGGGCACTCGCATTTCCATATTCGAAGTTCCCGCTTCCCTCCTCAGCCGGTCGATCCAAGGAGGGGTTCTGCCATCGTGGCAAAACCCCGCCCCAGATATCGCTGAAAAGGTCTAGGTTCTTGTATAGGTGGGAAGGCACGAAGCTAGGGTGCGATCCGCACCCATCTATAGGACCTTGGTCCGAGCTCGTCTGGGCAAAAGTCCTAGGCCGGTTGCCAGGGGCGCCTCACAGTCCATATTCCTCCAAGCGCCGCCGGAGCTTGAAGCGGATGCGCGGGCGTTCCGCCGGCCGCATACCGCTCTGGCTCCTTGCACCGGTCACGTTCCATGACTTTGGGTCGACAGGGCCTAAAGTCATCGTGATCTCGGCGAAGGACAACTCAGACCGGATGGATTTCTCCCATGGCATTGTCGGACTACGAACGAAATAATACTATTTCTGAAATCTGCATCAGGACAATTACCCACCCGCTTACGAACGTGATTTGCATTATAGCCGTTGTTTCACTCGCTGCCTTTGCGAGCGTACCGACGGGAATTCCCCCCTACATGCTCGCGCCGATCGGCTTCATGCTGGCGATAACCATCGACCCGGCGGACCTTATATCGAGATTGAGAGCGCGCCCTGCGAAGCCAGGCTCCACGGCTGCTCGCACGCAATCCGGCGACCGCAGCCGCCGGGCCAGTGGGAACGGCTGGAGCTTGAGATTTTCGAGGCAAGTCCAGCACGTCGAGCGGAAGGCGCAGGCCGAGCGGCGCGTATGCAAGGGGACGCGCGGCCGATAGGCACCGCGCAAAGCCGATTCTGAACGGCCCGACGGCGATACCCGGAAACGCTCAGGGTATCGCCGAGACGATTGAATGCTCCAACTCTTCTCCTCGGAGGCCTCCGGCGCACTGGCAAAGCCGGCGCTCGGCAGGTCCCTTCGTCGCGATCAATTGCGACGCGCTGCCGGCGGGCATTTTCGCAAGCGAAGTCCTCGGCCGTGCCTGCCTTCATCGGCGCGCTGCCGACCGATCTCCTGTCCTCGCCGCCGCCAAGGGCGACCTCAGGACGAGGCGCCGTTGACAAATGTAATGGTATAACATAAGTCCCATGCGTGACCAGGCATTGCCGCGGCATGAGCCGGTCGCATGTGCGGACACAAACGTCGCCTCCCTCCTTGACCGGCGGCTGCGTTCCACATTAACTGGGACCGACGGTTCCCCTACCCGAGAGGTGGAGGGGATTAATAGGGAACACGGTGCGGACGACCCAAAAGGGACCAAAACCGTGGCTGCCCCCGCAACTGTAAGCGGATCGTCGTTCATCCTCGTGGTGCCGAGGCACCAGCCACTGCGCGACGCGCGGGAAGGTAGATGAGCGACTTCTGTCCGTGAGCCAGGAGACCTGCCGTCAAATTCGATCCATCGTCACGGGCGGGGATGCCCGGAACAGGAGCTAAGCCATGACCACCTACTGCGCCCTGCCGCGCAAGCTTTTATTGCTGTCCCCTTGCAAACGGATGCCGATCGTCCGCCGGAACCGTTTAATCGGCCGACTGATTTTCGCGGCCGCATAGCGGCGTCCCATCACATTAGGGGAATGTTCATGAACAGTTTTCTCAAAGGGCCGCTCGCTGCGGGCCTCATCCTTTTTTCCATCGGCATATCCGGCTTCGGCAGCCCTGCCGCTGCTGCCGAAACGGCTTACCCGCTGACGCTCGAGAATTGCGGACGGCAGGTCACTTTCGAGCGAAGGCCGACGCGCACTGTCTCGATCGGTCAGAGCAGCACTGAAATTCTCTATCTGCTCGGGCTTGCGGACAAGGTCGTCGGCACAGCCCTGTGGGTCGGTCAGGTGCTCAAAGGCTACGAGGAAATCAACGCCAAGGTCGAACGCCTGGCCGACAATGATCCGAGTTTCGAGAGCGTGCTTGCCAAGAAGCCGGACATGGTGGCGGTACAGTTTCAGTGGCAGGTCGGCCCGGAAGGTGTCGTCGCCAGGCCGGAGCAGTTCGAGGAGCTCGGCATACCGGTCTATACCTCGCCGGCCGATTGCACCGGCAAGGAGAATTCTGCGGCGAGCGACGGTGTCCGCCGTCAGCCATTCACCATGGATCTCGTCTATCGGGAGATCCGTGAACTGGCGCAGATCTACGACGTTCAGGACACGGGCGCGGCGGTCGTCGCCGGGCTGAAGAGCCGGGAAGAGGCGGCGCGCGCCAAGGTCGCGTCGGTGGAGGGAAAGTTGTCGGCGGTCTTCTGGTTCTCCAGCGCTGCCGATGCCGACCCCTATGTCGCCGGCAGCAATGGTGCCCCCGGCTACATCATGGCGGCGCTCGGGATCGAAAATATCATCAAGACGGAAGACGAATGGCCGACGGTCGGGTGGGAAACCATTGCCAAGGCCGAGCCGAGCATGATCGTTGCCGGTTCGATGGAACGCCGTCGCTATCCGCTCGACAGCCTCGAGGCGAAGCTCGAATTCCTGAAGGGGGATCCGGTGGCGAGCCTCATGCCGGCTGTGGCCAAGGGCCACGTGTTCGGCATGGATGCACAGGCGATGAACCCGACGATCCGCACGATCGATGGTATCGAAGCGCTGGCGGAGGCCATCGTGGAGGCCGGACTTGCCTCGAAGGGCGGACTTGGCTCAAAAAGCGGACTTGGCTCAGACGGCGGGCTGGCCGACAGGGCAGGACTGGCCAAGTGAGCCGCGTGCTGACATTGGCCGGGCGAACGGGGACGGGACGCGTGGGCGCGGTCCTCGCAGCGCTTCTCATTCTGATCGCGGCGCTCTGGTTGGGCGCCGCGATCGGTGAAACGGCAATTCCATTCAAAACCGTCGCGCAGACAGTCGCGAACCGGGTGTGGAATGCCGGCTATCCTCTGCAACCGATCGACGAGGGCATCATCTGGAGCTATCGGCTGAGCCGGGCGGTAGTGGCCGCGTCCTGCGGGGCCGCGCTCGCGCTTTCCGGAGCGGTGCTGCAGTCGTTGCTGCGCAATCCGCTGGCCGATCCATACATCCTCGGCATCTCGGCCGGCGCATCGACCGGGGCGGTCAGTGTCGCCATTCTCGGGGTGGGCGCCGGCCTGTTGACGCTGCCGCTCGGCGCCTTCATCGGCGCGCTGGTCGCTTTTGTCCTGGTGAGCCTGCTCGCAGCGAAAGCCGGTCGCGGCACCGCAGCGATCATCCTGGCGGGCGTCGCGGGATCTCAGCTCTTCAACGCGCTCACCTCATTCATCGTCACCAAGGCGGCGACGGCCGAGCAGGCGCGCGGCATCATGTTCTGGCTGCTCGGCAACCTTTCAGGCGTGCGTTGGCCGGATGCCTGGCTCGCCGTGCCGGCAACGCTTCTGGGTCTCGTCGTCTGTCTCTGGCATGCACGTTCACTGGACGCCTTCACTTTCGGGTCGGAATCGGCCGCCTCGCTCGGCATTTCGGTAAGACGGACCTATTTCGCGCTTGTCGGCGTCTCGGCGATGATGACGGCGGTGATGGTCTCGATCGTGGGTTCGATTGGCTTCGTCGGGCTTGTCATCCCCCACTCGGCGCGCATGCTCGTCGGCGTTCGGCATGGCGTTCTGCTCCCCGCTGCGGCGCTCATCGGTGCCGTCTTCATGATCCTTGCAGACATTTTGTCGCGCATTCTCATCCCTGGCCAGGTTCTGCCGATCGGCGTGATCACGGCGCTCGTCGGTGCCCCGGCCTTCGCACTTATACTCGGACAAAGGAGGGACCGCGCATGACTCTATCAGCGCGCGAAATCTCGTGGTCGGCCGGCGGGACCGACATCCTCAAGGAGGTCTCCCTGACCCTCGAGACGGGAGAGTTTCTCGGCATCATCGGCCCGAACGGTTCCGGCAAGACCAGCCTGATGTCGCTCATCGCCGGGATCCGCAAGCCGAGAAAAGGAGAGGTGTTTCTGGACGGTTCTCCGATCGCTGCGCTCGGCCGCCGTGCGGTCGCCCAAAGGCTCGCACTGGTGGAACAACAGGCCGAGACCGGCGAGCGGATAACCGCGCGCCAGGCAGTCGAACTCGGCCGCACACCCTATCTCGGGCCGCTTTCGCCCTGGTCGCCTCAGGATGACGCAATCGTCGACGCGGCGTTGAGGAACGTCGACATGGGCCATCTTGCCGATCGCCTATGGCACACGCTCTCGGGCGGTGAGCGGCAAAGGCTGCACATTGCGCGGGCACTGGCGCAGGAATCGAAGATTTTGCTCCTCGACGAACCGACCAACCACCTCGACATCGGCCATCAGATCAGCCTGCTGGATCTCGTCCGCCGCCAGGACCGGACGGTGGTCGCCGCTCTCCACGACCTCAATCACGCCGCCATGTTCTGCGACCGGATCGCGGTCATGCAGGGCGGTCGGCTTGTGGCACTCGGCCGCCCGCAGGAGGTGCTGACGGTCGAGCGCATCCGCGCAGTCTTCGGGATCGAAGTCGAGGTCGAGCAGGAATTCGACGGAAGCTGCTTCATCCGCTACCGCGCAAGACGCCGGCAGCCGCGCCCGTTTTCCGCAATTGCCGCTGTCGGAGCCTGATATCATGGACATTCGCAACCACCATCTGAAGGATGACATCCGCGAATACTGGTCGAAGCGGTCGGAAACCTTCGACCTCGCTTTCGGTCATCGCATTCCACGTGGGCCGGAGTTCGACGCCTGGGCGGCGGCGGTGCGGAGCGCACTTGGGGCAAGGCCGCTGAAGGTTCTCGAACTCGCATGCGGGACGGGCGAAGTGACCGGCGTGCTGCTTTCGCTCGGGCATGACGTGACCGCGCTCGATTTCTCCGAGACCATGCTCGCGGTCGCGCGGCGCAAACATGCCGGGAACGATAAGGTCCGCTTCATACTGGCCGATGCCGAACGCACGATGGAGCCGGACGGAACCTATGACGCCGTGGTCTGCCGGCACCTTGTCTGGACCCTCACCGAGCCGGAACAGGCGCTTGCAGAGTGGCTCCGCCTGCTGAAGCCCGGCGGCAGGCTGCTCGTCTTCGATGGGGACTGGTCGAAGCCTACGCCGCTCGGTCGGCTGGCCTCGCTTGCGGTGGCTGCCCTCGAGCGCATCATCGGGTACGACCCGCATTATGACGGGGCCATGAGCGAACGCCACGCGAAGATCATGGAGCGTCTGCCCTTCGGCGACGGTCTCACAGTCGAAAGGCTTGTGCCTCTGATCGAGGCCGCCGGCTTTGAAAACATCTTGCTGCCGTCCCGCCGGCCGATTGCGGCTGCCCAGCGCAGGAATGCAGACCTTAGAAACAGGCTGAGAACATTTTTCTACCGCCGGTTCGTCCTCGTCTGTTCGAGGCCGTCGGGGTAAAAAGGCAACGTGAAACGGCTGAAACCAAGCCTCAGGCAACGCCGCAATACACCTGTTAAAGTCCGAGCCGGCACCGGGCTGCACGTCAGTTCTATTCCAGCATTGCCATGTGCGCTGGGAGCTGCCGTTCGAAGAATTTCGAGAAGGATGCGATGCGGGGCGGTAGCGCCTGGTAGGGCGGATAGTACAGTGTGAGCCACAGATCCTGCGGCGACCACTCGCGAAGGATATGAACCAACCTTCCGGTTCGCAGATGTTCGGCGACGTGGAAGCCCGGCAGCATTGCGACACCGGCACCATCAGCCGCCATATCGGCCAGCACCTCTCCACTGTTGGCGCTGAATGCGCGGCCGGCTGAAATCGTCATGCTGGATCCGCCGTCAGAAAGCACCCAGGTTTCGCGTCGGCTCTCGCCGCTATAGGCCAGACAGTCGTCGGGCGACAACTGGCCAGGATGCTCCATAGCATGGAATCGGCTTCCCGGTGCCGCGACCAGGACTCGTCGGACGACGCTGATCTTGCGCCAGATCGTGAACTTGTCAGATGGAGCCGACGATATGCGGATTGCCAGATCGTAGTCACCGTCGACGATGTCGACCAGCCCATCCGACAACGAGATCTCGAAACTCATCTTCGGATAAAGTTCGCGAAAGCCTGAAAGGATGGGCGGCAGAATGGTCTTGCCGAGCCATGTTGGGGCGCTAATCCTCAGTCGCCCCTGATCGGCCTTGTTCGCATTCCTGACGTCGCGTCGCGCATTATCGAGGACAGCAACGGCTGGCTGGACCTGAGCGGCAAAGATGGCACCGTCTGTCGTCAGCGAAACTTGCCTGGTCGTTCGCACGAAGAGTTGGATGCCAAGGTCATATTCCAGGGCGGCTATCGCGCGTGTGACACCGGCTGGCGTCATGTCCAACTCGCGCGCGACCTGCGCGAAATTCCGCTTTTCGGCAGCGAGGAGAAAGATTTTCAAAGCTTTGTAGTCGTTCATTCCAACTATTTCAAAAAACGCAATTCACTGGCAATTATTATTACAATTCCTTGCGCCAATCAACCCGGCTACACCTTCACTCAACAGAGACGAACAACTCGAACAAGAGGGCGCAACGATGATCAAGGATATCAAGGGACTGCATCACGTAACCTCGATGGCGTCGGATGCACAGGAGAACAACAGGTTCTTCACCGACGTCCTCGGCTTCCGGCGTGTGAAGAAGACCGTCAACTTCGACGATCCCAGCGTCTACCATCTTTACTACGGTGACGAGAAGGGCACGCCCGGCACGGTCATGACCTACTTCCCGTTCTCCCACATGATGACCGGTCGCCCGGGCGTCGGTGAGGTCGGTGAAACGCAGTTCTCCGTTCCTAAGGGATCGCTCGCTTTCTGGAAGGACCGCCTTATTGCTTACGGCGTGGGCGGCATTCAGGCCGACGCGACCTTCGGTGTCGAGCGCCTCCGCTTCGCCGGTCCCGATGGCGATAGGCTGGCCTTGATCGAAACGGTCGACGATGCACGTGCTCCCTGGCTTGTGGACGGGATCTCCGAGGAAGAGGCCATTCGCGGCTTCTCGGGCGCAAGATTCAATCTGCATGACACTGCGGCCACGGAAGAACTCCTTCGCTTCATGGGTTATGAACGCACCGAGGTCGAGGGGGACGTCACCCGGTTCACTACTCCAGGTGGCAACGGCGCGGCCACGATCGACCTAGTGGCGCTCCCCCAGACACCGTTCGCGCGTCAGGGCGCGGGCTCCGTTCACCACATCGCCTTCGCGGTCGAAAATCGCGAAAAGCAGTTGGAGGTTCGCAAAGCCCTGATGGATACCGGTTATCAGGTGACGCCAGTCATCGATCGCGACTATTTCTGGGCGATCTACTTCCGGACTCCCGGCGGGATCCTGTTCGAAATCGCCACAAACGAGCCCGGGTTCGACCGGGATGAGGATACCGCTCATCTCGGGGAAGCACTCAAGCTGCCGACCCGCTATGAGCCCTTCCGCGAAAAGATCGAGGCCGGCCTGGAGCCACTGGCAGCATAAGCCGGCGCATCTGATCCTCGCCTTCCGACCCACTCGTCCATGGCCCTACAAAGACGGCTGCCTGCCTCAGGCAGCCGACCGGCGAAGGCTTGCAATTAAATGCCGGCAACGGCAACCAAACTTCAAACGGAGAAATCAAAGTGTCTAAGCTCGAAGTCCTGACCCCCGAAAACAGCCAGCTCATCTTCATCGACCAGCAGCCGCAGATGGCATTTGGCGTCCAGTCGATCGATCGGCAGGTGCTGAAGAACAATGTCGTCGGCCTTGCCAAGGCCGCCAAGATCTTCAACGTCCCGACGACCATCACGACCGTCGAGACGGAATCCTTCTCCGGCAACACCTTCCCGGAACTGCTCGCCGTATTTCCCGAAAACGACATTCTGGAACGAACGTCGATGAACTCCTGGGACGACCAGAACGTCCGTGATGCTTTGGCAAAGAATGCCGCAAACGGCCGCAAGAAGATCGTCGTCTCCGGTCTGTGGACGGAGGTCTGCAATACGACCTTCGCGCTTTCAGCTCTCCACGATGTCCCCGATTACGAGATCTACATGGTTGCCGACGCGTCCGGCGGCACGTCGGCCGATGCGCACAAATATGCCATGGATCGCATGGCTCAGGCCGGCGTCATTCCGGTCACCTGGCAGCAGGTTCTGCTCGAGTGGCAGCGTGACTGGGCACGGAAGGAGACCTATGACGCCGTCACGACGCTCGTGAAGGAACATTCCGGCGCCTACGGCATGGGCATAGATTATGCGTATACCATGGTCCACAAGGCCGCGGAACGCGTCGCTCACGGCAAGCGGATCGGCCCAAACCCTGCGAAATAGTCAAGCAGAACAGGGGCGCTCCACAAGGTAAAGAGCTTGGGAGCGGCCCTTTCATCGCTGTGATCCTGGGCCGCTCGAAACCGGGCGGCGACCTCTACTGAATGAACATAACCGTTGCTCAGCGGTTACCGGAGCCAGCCCTCTCGATCGCCGCCGGAGCCTCCCGGCCGCGGTCACGCCGCTTGTGCTCGCAGCCAAATGGCATTGGCGTTGCGGGCTTAGCGACAACATGAACCGATGATCGCGCTTCCGCTGGAGGAACGAAGTTCGCGATGATCTTCAATCCACTGCAACCCTAACCGGCTTTGAATCAGCGCCAGACGATTGCTCTCTGCCTTGCGCCAAATCCAATTTCCACCTGAAAAGGAACTCCCGGCCCCCGCCCGCCGTTTCCGGGTAGCTATCCCTGACGAGTTAGGACCCAGACACGGAGGAACATATGGCACAGGAGAAGCGACTCGGTTCCACAATACCGCGGGGGGTCGTCGATACGAAGAACGGATCGGTCGGCGTTCCGAATCAAGCGAGCATCGAAGAGGAGGTCAGGTCGCTGCGCGAGCAGGTGAATGCGCTGAGCGAAAGGCTCTCGGAGCTGGGCATTTCTTCCGGTAGGGCGATCGCCAATACGGGCCGAAGAGCGGGCGAAATGGCAAGGGAGCACCCCGCCTGGACGGCACTCGCAGTGATCGGCCTGCTCGGGCTGCTCGCTGCAGGCACGAGCCGTCCTTACTGGCATTCGCGGAGTTCGTCGCGGATTGAAGATCTGATCGCCGATATCGAGGACCGGCTGAGCGATCTGAAGAGCCGTTACTGGTCGAATAGCTGGCGGCCCTGGTAAGATCACGGCCTTCCTGCCGGGGACGGTGTGCCTCCGGCAGGGCAGGGTCAGAATCGTTCCTTGGTTTCTTCCGCCGGAAGGCTGGGACCGCTGTCATCCCAGGGAAGCCGGCTCTCAACGCCGTAATGATCTGTTGGAGCCAGGCCTTCCGGCCAGTCGAGTGTCCCGGCCGTGAACCGCAGCCTGGGGTCGTCGTCGTATTGAAGAAACAGCGGACTACCGCAATCGGGGCAAAACCCTCTGACCGCGATCGGGGACGAGCGGTAGAGGGCGGGTGGAGTGTTCCAATGCACTGATGACCCCTCCGTTCGCACGAGGACGGTGAACGGCCCGCCCGTCGCGCGCCTGCACATGGAGCAGTGGCAGTATCCGACGTGCGAAGGCGGCCCCTTGAAGGCATAGCGCCGCTTGCCGCAAAGGCAGCCACCTGTAATGAGGTTTGCGCCAGGCATGACTTTACTCTGAGTTTCTGCCTGATGGCGAAAGTCCATTGCTGCCATGTGGCCGGTCTCCATCCCAACCCACGCGATCCTTTCCAAGCCTGTCGCCCCCGGCTCGCTCCGTCGCCGGTGCACCGTAGGATGGCTCGCCGAAAGGCTGTCCTTCGTCACGGTTGGTGAAGGATGAAGCATCACCGGAACTCTCCACCGGCTTTGCACCCGCTTCGCTCCGGTATGCCCGGACGGTCGCGGAACTTCGGGCATGGTCTCGCGTGATGCTGGGGCTGGCGTGATCACCGGCGGCGGCGCCAAAGGTTTCTTCCGTCGGAGCCCTTGTATCCATCCCCGGCGAAGTACTGCGCTGCCAGCCGCTCCAGCCGTCGCGCCGCCAGAGGTCGACGCGCTCGTCCAGGTCGATCGTTCCCTCGTCGTCGAGGATGTCGCGCGCAGTCATGTAGCCGGCATCGTCGATCCCGGAAACCGTGACGAGATAACCACCCCGGCGCAGGCCTTCGGCGTAGATCTCGCGATCCTCGCTGGGAAAGAAGAAGTTCTCCAGCGCGGTCCAGATGCCGTCCGGTGCGGCGGGCGCAGAGCCCTCGCCGCTGCCGAGGACCAGTTGAACAGTGGCAGCACCGAGTTCCGCTTCGCGGAGGCGCTCGACGGTGGCCTCGGCTTGCGAGCGGTTGTCGAACAAGGCGGTTATCGTGCTGGTCCGCGCGGCGCCTTCGGCCGAGGGGCCGACGCCCGGCGCTCCATATTCGCTATCGGTATCGGACATCAGACCTTTCTCCTGTCTGGGTACTTTCAGGTGACGGGAAGGCAAACCCGCGCCCCCGTCGAATGTTCCAGACGCAGCGTCGATCGAACCGCGTCCTTCGCCGAGGAACCGATCGCTTCCCCGCTTGTTCGGCCCCAGTGTCAGACCCTGCCGGTACAGTGGATGTGCCGACCGATCGAGCAGAGCGGATGGAGGCCGATATGGACGAGAAAACGGACAGAGCGAAGAACAAGGGAGAAAGCGGCACCGCCAAGAAAAAACAGCCGGGTCACGTGGGCGGCGACGAGGCCCGCAAGGCGCAGGAGTGGGGCGGCGGCTCCAAAGCCTCGAAAGGGGGCGTCAGTGACGGAGACAAGCGCAACCCGAACTCGAGTGCGAAAAGCTAAGCTGTCTGAGGTCTTCCCGCCGGTCGCGACATTGGCGTCAAACCACGAAGTCGAAGCGGCCGAATTTGCCGTCCTCCGTGTCGCGCAGGTCGAGCAGCAGCGAAGGAGAATAAAGGCGGTCGCCGTCGTTCTGGGGCTCGTTGGGAAAGAAGAGCTGCGTCGTCAGGACGGGGGCGCCGGGACGGCGCACGCGGAAGTGATAATGGCGGGTTCGTCCGGGGTAGAGTGCCGGAATGATGGTGCTGAACCACCAGCGTCCCCGTTCATCGGTCACCTGGTGTCCACGTAGCCTGTAGCCGCGCGTATCGTAGGCGCCGGTCTCGTCCGCATGCCAGATTTCGACGAGGCTGCGGGCGATCGGACGGCAATTTCCGTCGAGAACGTAGCCGGCGATGGTGATGCGTTCGCCGTCCGGGGCGTCGCCGGAAAGGTCGTGCCTGAGCGGCGCATCGGGCTTGTAGAACGGACCCGCCGTAAGTGCGGGCGTCAGGTCGTCATCGTCGCGGCAAGCGGGCGTGAGCGGTAGTGTCGGTTGCTGAGCCGCGGCTCGATTGCAAACGGGCAGCGCGGGCACGGCGAGAAATGCGGTCAGAAGGGAGCGTCGGGTAGGCAGCATAAAAGCCTCCTTCCTTGCCGTGCGCGGGTTTCGCAGGAACGCCGCGTTGGACGTAGGCCAGTACGCAGAATATAGCACTTTCCATCCGATGGCAGCGGGCCCAGGCGCGATGGATGCCGGTTTTGTTCGATCTCTGGCGGTTCGCGCTCAACGCAGGCATGATTGACGCTGGCGGCGATTGCGCTGTCGTCCCGGGCCCGCGCCCCTGCAGCGGGGCCCGGATGCAACCAGAACCCCTCAGGAGGAAACCGTGGGCGAGCACGTCTATAAGAAGATCGAGCTGATCGGTAGCTCACCGAACTCGATAACCGAAGCCATCGATGGCGCGATTTCGCGTGCTTCGAAAACCACGCGGAATCTCGACTGGTTCGAAGTGGACGAGATTCGCGGTCAGATCGTAAACGGGAAGGTCGCGCATTATCAGGTGGTGATGAAGGTGGGCTTCCGGATCGACGAATAAGGGTGCGGTTCCTACTCTTCTGCCGGCAGCACCGTGTTGCGCGACTGGACTTCGCTCCGGACCGCATTCATCACGAATATGCCGAACAGGCAGTAGATGCCCATGCCTGCGATTTGCCACGAATAGGGGACGCCGGCGTCTATTAGAAAGCCCGTGATGCCGGGCCCCATCGCCGTCGCGAACACCATCAGCGCGACGATCACGGCACGTATGCTGCCGAGATGCCGCACGCCGTAAATCTCCGGCCAGAGTGCTCCGAACAGGGTGGTGGACGAGCCGAGCGACGCCCCTAGCAGCGCCATGAAGGCGAAGGCGCTCCATTGAGAATCGATGAATGCGAGGGTGAAGCAAGCGGCGGCGAGCGGCACGAGATAGAAAGGCAGGATGTCGACGGCCGAATATCTGTCGATCAGGTAACCCGTGACCAACGAAAACACCACCGTCAGGGTAGACGACACGACAAAAGCTCCGGCGAACACCTCGAGCGACCAGTGGCGAAGCTCGACCAGGTAGACCTGGTGGAAAAAGATGGTCGTGGCGATGAAACCCGGCGCAAGCACGCCGGAGAGCGCGAACCAGAAAACCGGATCGCGCAGGACCTCCGAGCGTGTCCAATGCCGCGCCGCGAACCGGCGCTCGGGCCCGTCGCTGGCACTTGGCATTCGCTCGGTCCGTATGAGCACATAGATCGCCGGGAGACCGACGAGGAGAATGGCGGCAGCCGAAAAAAGCCAGGTCTGCCGCCAGCCTATAAGTGGCGCGAGTGCAACGAAGACGAGGGGGAACAACGCCTCGCCCGCCTGGTTGCCGAGGCTCGCGATTGAAACCGCCCTTCCGCGCTGTGCGGAAAACCATCGGCCCATCGCTGTCATGGCGTTGTGCGTCATCATGCCCTGACCGAACAGCCGCAGCAGATAGATCGTTGCAAAGAGCCAGAGCCAGGTCGAGGCATAGGCCATCGAGAGCGTTGCGAAGGCCAGCAGCGGCAGCGTCAGCAGAAGGACATGACAGGCCCGGATGTGGTCCACGATCCGTCCCAACTGGGGAAGGGTCAGGGCGCTCAAAAGCGTGGCCGCCATGTAGAGAGTACCGAAGCTGCCGTGGCTGAGGCCATACTCTCGGCGGATGTCACCCGCAGAGAGCGATATGAAGAAGGTCTGACCGAAGGAAGAGAAGAAGCAAAGCAGAAACCCGCCTGCGAGCCATCGGCAATTTCGGACAAGGAAGGTCGAAAACGGCATGAGGGCTCTCGACTGCAGGGTAGGAAGAGAGAGGGGATCGTGAGGATATACGCGATCCGAACAGGCGGAAGGGATGAGAACTTATAACCCCGGGATGATCCGATTCAACCCGGGGACGGCGAAATTCAATGGGCTGGAGTGAGGGCCGCGCCCGCCTCTTCGCTCTTGTCGTGCACGGCGAAGCGGTCGAGCATATGGGCGCTTGCCTCGTTGAGGCCGATCACCTCCACCGCCACGCCGTGGCGACGATATTTCAGCACCACCTTGTCGAGCGCGCCGACTGCGGTGATGTCCCATAGATGCGCCCCGCTCACGTCGATGACGACCTTGTCCAGCGGTTCGGCGAAATCGAAGGCGCCGACGAAACCCTCCGTCGAGGCAAAAAAGATCTGGCCGTCGACGTAATAGGTGCGCTCCCGGCCGCTTTGGTCAAGTATCGAGCGGACATGGAAGAGGCGCGCGACCTTGCCGGCGAAGAATATCCCGGACAAGAGCACGCCGACCAGAACGCCTTTTGCGAGATCATGGGTTCCGACGGTGGTAACGACCGTTGCCAGCATTACGACGGAGGAGGGCAGGGGATTGCGGCGCAGGTCCAGGATCGAACGCCAGGAGAAGGTGCCGATTGAGACCATGATCATCACCGCCACCAGTGCCGCCATCGGAATGATGCGCACGATGTCGTCGAGGACGAGGATGAGAAAGAGAAGGAGGGCACCGGCCACGAAGGTTGATAGCCGCCCGCGTCCCCCGGAGGTCACGTTGATGACCGACTGGCCGATCATCGCACAGCCGCCCATTCCGCCGATGAGGCCGGATGCGATGTTGCTTGCGCCCTGGCCGATGCATTCCTGGCTCTTGTTGCTCGTCGTATCCGTCATGTCGTCGACGATTTGCGCAGTCAAAAGGGACTCGAGCAGTCCGACCGCGGCAAGTCCCACCGAGTAGGGGAAGACGATCTGCAGCGTCTCGAAGGTGAGCGGCACCTGCGGAAGGGCGAAGATCGGCAGGCTTGACGGCAATTCGCCGAGGTCGCCTACGGTGCGGATGTCCATGCCGGTCCAGACGGCGATCGCTGTCAGGGCGGCGATTGCGACGAGCGGCGACGGAACCGCCTTGGTGACATAGGGGAAGAGATAGATGATCGCGAGCCCCGCCCCGATCATCGCATAGGTTACGTGCGGCACGCCGATGAGTTCGGGAAGCTGCGCCATGAAAATCAGGATCGCAAGCGCATTGACGAATCCGGTGATGACAGAACGCGACACGAAGCGCATGACCCGCCCGAGCTTCAGAAAGCCCGCGGCTATCTGGATGAGCCCCATCAGCAGGGTGGCGGCAAACAGGTATTCGAGGCCGTATTCCTTGACGAGCGTCACCATCAGCACGGCGGTGGCGGCGGTCGCCGCTGAAATCATGCCCGGACGGCCGCCGGTGAAGGCGGAAACGCATGCAATGGCGAAGGAGGCGAACAGGCCGACCTTCGGATCGACGCCGGCAATGACAGAAAAGCCGATGGCCTCCGGGATCAGCGCAAGCGCCACGACGATGCCTGAAAGGACGTCACCGCGGATGTTGGAGAACCATTCGCGTTTATAACTCGTAAATGTCAGCTTCATTGATTTTCTTCGCAATAGTAGCACACCCGGCCGGCGGACTATCCGGCTCGCTACGGTTTGATGCTGTTGCGTTGTCTGGCGGATCGGCGGCCAGAAGAGCCACCCGGGGTTTCACCGGGTCCGGGGTGAGTTCCCGCTTTATAAGCATTGGCTGGGCGCGGCGCAATGAAGAATTGTGCGCTGCCGCATCTCGCGGCAGCGCCGTCTTCAGCACGCCTCAGTTTGCTGCAGCCAAAGGCTCGCCGCACTCGCCGCGCCGGTCGAGAAGGCCGCTCCAAAGCGTGAGCAGGAGCGCGCCTGAGACGAGGATTGCGCCGACCCAGGGGGTGGAGGCAAGTCCGAGCGGAGAGCCGACCACCCGGCCGCCGAGCCAGGCGCCAAGCGCGATGCCGAGATTGAAGGCCGCGATGTTGAGCGCGGAGGCGACGTCGACGGCACCGGGGCGATGCTCCTTGGCAAGCTGCACCACGTAGAGCTGCAGGCCCGGCACATTGGCGAAGGACAGGAAGCCGAGAGCGGTAAGTGTCACCAGAGTGAGTGCCGGCGAGGCGGCAGTGAAGCTGAAGATAACCAATACGAGCGCCTGGAGAAGGAAAAGGCCGATGAGCGCCTTGACGGGGTTGGTGTTGGCGATCCGCCCGCCGGCGATGTTGCCGCCGGCGATCGCGACGCCGTAGAGCACCAGGATCAGGCTGACGCTGTTTTCGGAAAAGCCGGTGACCTCCTGCAGGATCGGCGCCAGAAAGGTGAAGGCGACGAAGGTGCCCCCATAGCCGAGTGCGGTCATGGCGAAGACCAACAGCAGCCTGCCGGAGCCGAGCACTCGCACCTGGTCGAGAAGGCTCGCCGGAGCGGCTTTGGTGAGCGAGCCCGGCAGCAGGGTGGCAATTCCGGCAAAGGCTACGACGCCGAGTGCAGCAACGCCCCAGAAGGTGGCCCGCCAGCCGAAAGCCTGGCCGATATAGGTCCCGATCGGCACGCCCGTGACGATCGCGACCGTGAGGCCCATGAACATCATGGCGATAGCCGAAGCGCGGCGGTCTTCCGGCACGAGGTCGGCGGCTATCGTCGCGCCGACCGAGAAGAAGACGCCGTGAGCGAAGGCGGAAAGTACGCGGGCGACGAGCAGCATTTCGTAGTTCGGGGATAGTGCGGCCACCGTGTTGCCGCCGATGAAGAGCGCCATCAGGCCGAGAAGCAGGGGCTTGCGTTCGATCCGCCTTGACAAAGCCGTGAGCACCGGCGCCCCGAACGTGACGCCGAGGGCGTAGACGCTGACGATGAGGCCGGCAAGCGGCAGGCTGATCGCGAGGTCGGTTGCGACCGTCGGCAAGAGACCGACGATCACGAATTCGGTGGTGCCGATCGCATAGGCCGCGATCGTCAATGCGAAGATTGCCAGAGGCATGACAAATCCTTTCCAGCCGCCAATCGCCAAGGCGAAGCGGGCTCGAAGATGTTGGCGATGGTTGACGTTTCGCGGTGAAATATGCGGCATTCGGGCGACTGCGATAAGCACCTCGCCAGTCGCAATGCCTGTGAATGAAATTCACGAATGGAGGACAGTTTTGCCGTTGGTGCGGGCGGAGTTCATTCGGCGGGTGCAGGGCACGGGCGCCTCATCTCCCGCCGGGACCTTCTCCCCGTTTCTGACGGGGAGAAGGGACAAGTGGCACGCGGCGACATGACTTCCATGCGGCGGTGAAGACGTGCGGAATGCTGCCGCGAGTCCCCTCCGTCCGCTTGCGGAGAGAACGTCCCGGCAGGGGGGACGAGGGGGTCTCCCGCCGTTGCCGCCTTACTGATTTGCCGTCGCGTAGTCCTTCATGTTCTCCGGCGTCACCAGTTCGAAGGGAACCCAGATCTGCCGCTCGGTCTCCTGGTCGCGCGAGAGCGCGACTGCGGCGTCCATTGCGGCCGCTCCCTGAGCGATCGCGTTCTGAAAGACGGTCACGTCCAGGTCGCCGGCAGCCATGGCGGCCAATCCGTCCGGCGTCGCGTCGATGCCGCCCACCACGACCTTCGACATGTCGATCCCGGCCGCCTTCATGGCCTGGATCGCGCCGATCGCCATCTCGTCATTATTGGCGATCACCGCGTCGAACTCTCGTCCGGCGGAGAGCCAGTTCGTCATGATGTTGGCGGCCTCGAGCCGGTCCCAATTGGCGCTCTGCTCCTCGATGACGCTCATGCCCTTGCATTCGTCGGTGGCGATGACGTCATGGATGTCTTTCGTGCGGATCAGAGAGGAGTGGTTGTTGAGCGGTCCCATGAGGACGTAGGCCGCACCCTTGCCGCCGAGCAACCGGCAGACTTCCTTCGTCTCGAGCGTGCCGGAATCGATCTCGTTGGAGCCGACGAAGGCCGCCGTCTCGGGGAGCTTGTCGACATCGGCCGGCGGATGATTCGCATAGACGATCGGAATGCCCGCATCGGTCGCTATTTTCGTCAGCGCCGGCGTGCCATCGCCGTCGACGGCAACGACGATGATCGCATCGACGCCGGAGGAGACAAAGTTCTGCACCTGGTCGAGCTGCCGGCTGGTGTCGTTCTGCGCGTCCTCCACCTGGACGGTGACGCCATCGAGCTTGCCAGCCTGATCCTGCATGCCATTACGCAGAATGGTGAGGAACGCGCTGTCGGAACGGGCAATTGAGATGCCGATGTTTTCGGCGTGGGCCGTGCCGGCAATGAGCGCCAGGACGGCAGCGGACAGTAGACGTTTCACGGAAATAACCTCCCTTGGCCAGATCTTTGAGTCGGGAGGAAATGGAATACGAATTCCGATGAAAATCAATATGAAATTTTCATTTCATATTGATTTGGACAGCAGATCGAAGCGCTACAGCGACCGTCTGCGTCTAATAAGACCCACGGCGCTGTAGGGCGTTTCAGCAGAAACGCTCGCAGCTTCAGCTCGCTCACAGGAAAGGCTTTCCGCCGGTCACCGCGATGGTCGCGCCGGATACGTAACTCGACATCGGATCCGCGAGCATTACGTAGGCCGAGGCGAGTTCTACCGGCTGCCCCGGACGTTTCATCGGCACCTGCTTGCCGAAGTTGGCGACGCTATCCTCGGGCATGGTGGAGGGGATCAGCGGGGTCCAGATCGGACCGGGCGCTACGACATTCACTCTTATCCCGCGCTCGGCCAGCATCTGCGCGAGACCGGCACTGAAATTGTGGATCGCGCCTTTCGTCGTGGCATAGGCAAGCAGGATCGGGTTCGGGACGTCGGCATTGATGGAAGCTGTATTGATGATGACGCTGCCCTTCTTCATGTGCGGCACGGCTGCCTTGGTCAGGTAGAACATCGCGTGCATGTTCACCCGGAATGTCAGCTCCCATTCCTCGTCGCTTATATCCTCGATGTTCTTGAAAGAGGCCTGGTGGGCCGCGTTGTTGACGAGAATATCGACACCGCCGAGTTCCCGGACCGCCGTTTCGACGATCCGCCGGCAATGGTCGGAAGATTGGATGTCGCCCGCGGCGAGGACTGCCTTGCGGCCCGCTTCCTCCACCAGGGCCTTGGTGGCCATGGCGTCTTCATGCTCGCTCAGATAGCTGATAAGGACATCCGCTCCCTCCCGGGCGAAGGCGAGCGCCACGGCTCTGCCGATACCGCTGTCCCCGCCGGTGATGATGGCTCTCTTGTCTCTCAAGCGTCCGGAGCCCTGGTAAGAGTTCTCACCGTGGTCGGGAAGCGGCTGCATCTGGTCGGTGGTGCCAGGCATTTCCTGCTTTTGGCGGGGGAAGGGAGGCTGCGGAAATCTTTCCATGGTCACGAACTCCTTGGCAGGCTGCGTCTAGGCAAAGCTCTTTCTGGAATGGCATCGGCGTCGCCGGGGCTTTCCCCGCAACACGCGGCCCTAACTCAGGCAGACGACCCTTTGTTCCGGGCTCGAGCGCTTCGGAAGAGCGCGCATGGAACTTCGTCCAAGGCTTCACGTTGCCCCCACTGACCCGAGGAATTGTGCAGCAGGAGAGCATGATGGAGAAGACCAAGCGCCAGATGCCGGACCCTTTGGATGTCAAGCCCGATGAACGGCCTGTCGAAAACGATAGCGACCTGCATCCGGAGACCGGAAAGCCCCCTCTTGAACCGGACGACATCACGAATGCCAAGGCCGCGCGGGAGGCGGCGCGCCTGAAGAGGGACGAGTACATCGTCAAATCGGATCTCGAGGATGCCGATCAACGCAATCCCCTGCCCGACATGAAGGACCAGGAATGAGTGCGGTCCGTGTATGCGGGTTCGACTTGTAGAATGGAGAAAACGATGAAAACGCCAAAGGAAGGGGCACCCGGCACGACCGAGCAGTCGCCCCGCTGGGAAGGACCGAAGGAGACACGCCCGAGAGGCTATCTCCCCGCCAAGGACGACCCGGAACGCGACCGCGACGCCGTCGGCGAAAACCTGAAGGATCCGCATCGTGGCAAGCTGTCGGATGCGGGTAAGACGAAGCGCTAGATCATGATGTTTCAGATCGGGTCGACCCGATCGGGTGCGGTTGCGGCGCCTGCGACCCGCGAATGGAGGAGCGAAATGTTGAATCTTGAAGGTGCGGTGGTCGTCATCACCGGGGCCTCGTCGGGTGTGGGGCAGGCCACCGCCGAAGCCTTCGCACGACGCGGATCAAAGCTCGTGCTGGCGGCGCGCGACGCGGCAGCACTGCACGAGGTGGCCCGAACCTGCCGAAAGCTTGGAGCGGAGGTTCTCGTCGCCCCGACGGATGTGACCAATGCCGAGGCGGTCAAGGGCCTCGCCAAGAAGGCGATGAGCTTCGGCAGGATCGACGTCTGGTTCAGCAATGTCGGCGTCGGCGCAGTCGGCCGCTTCGACGAAACGCCGATCGAAGCGCATGAACAGGTCATCCGCACGAACCTGATCGGTCATTTCAACGACGCGCATGCCGCGATACCGATTTTTCGGAAGCAGGGCCATGGCACCTTCATCAACATGATCTCACTCGGCGGCTTCGCCTCTGCGCCCTTCGCTGCGGCCTACAGCGCCAGCAAATTCGGCCTTCGAGGCTTTTCCGAAGCGCTGCGTGCCGAGCTCGCCGAGGAGCGCGATATTCACATCTGCGACGTATATCCGACTTTCCTGGATACGCCCGGGGTCGTGCACGGCGCCAACTATACCGGCCGCAGGCTCAGCGTTCCTCCTCCCGTCTACAATGCACGTCGTGCCGCTCGCGCCATCCTTCGTCTGGCAGAACGCCCGCGTAATAAACTGACCGTGGGTCTTGTCGCCGACCTGACGCGCTTTGCACATTTCGTTGCCCCTGAAACCACGACGCGGCTCATGGCGCGCATGACCGCCCGCTATTTGAGCCGGGCGCCGCGTGCGGCCACCAGCCACGGCAATCTCTTCAGGCCGCCCGCAGTAGCCGGGGGGATCGACGGAGGCCTCCGCTCGCGCCACCGGGTTCCGATCGCTGCGACCGCGGCGGTTTGCGTTGTGGGCCTTGCAGTCGCCGCGCTGGTTCTCGGCAGGCAGGGCGCCGCCGCCCGCCGAGGCCACTCCGGCGTCGCGCGTCTCTTCAGGCGCACCTAGGTCCGGGATGAAAAGGGGAAACCCGCAAGCGACGGAGATTCTTTCGCGTCGTTGACTTTCGACCCGTTCGCAGTGAAGATCGCCGCATACTAATACATATTTTATTTACGCGATTGCGTGAAGGCGAAGTACGCATGGCGATCACCCGGAATGACGCGACTTTGCGTGCGTATCGTCCCGCCAAGGAATTTGCCGGGGCGGCGCGTGAATGGTTGTTGCGTACCGACCCGGAACGCCTGATTTGCCTGGGTCGCGTGATCACCGCAGTCTTTGCGATACTGGCGATCTATCTCGATCCCACCCGTCCGAACTCGATGCTTTACGAGTCTCGTCTTGTTCTCGGCCTCTACCTTCTCCTCGCGGTTGCCCTGGTGTTTTTTCCACTGCGGTTTTCGTTCGTCAGCCCCGTGCACCTGCTGATCCACGGCGTCGACGCCGCCGTCGTCGGTTGGCTGACCTTTCTGACGAACGAACTGGCGAGCCCGTTCTTCTCTATTCTGCCTTTCGTGATCCTTGCCATGACGATGCGCTGGGGGCTCAAGGGTGCCTCGCTGGGGGCGCTGATCGCGCTGATCGTTCAGCTCGTGGTGGGGCTTCCCGATCTCCTGGATGGGGACGCCGAGCTCAACATATTCATCATGCGTTCGATCTATTTTGTGCTTATCGCGGCGACGCTCGGCTATTTCGGGGCGTATCGGGAACGAAGCCGGCAGCGCCTTGCGCAGCTCGCGCAATGGCCGTCTGGCGCGATCGGCGAGGACCGCCTATCCTGGTTGAGCATCGTCCTGCAGCATGCTTCCGGCGTTCTGGGAGATGCGCATCTGCTCGTCATCTGGCGCGAACAGGAGTTCGAGTCCGGATGCGCCGCATTCTGGACGAGTGGTCGGCTCCAATTGGCTGACCTGAGGGATCCTGAATTCTGGCGGCGCCATGATCCCGATGGCTGCGACGAACGCCATTCGAGGAGCGGTGAGGCCCTGAACGGCCTTTTCGCCGATCTGCCCCAGATCCACGCGAATGCCGGCCGGCCAAATTGCAAGGTGGTTTCCGCGGCCTTTTCGAGCCTCCGTTACCGGGGCCGCGTTTTCGTTATAAGCTACGCAAATTCAACCGACGACATGAAAGACCTGACTCAGATCATCGCAACGCGCGTCGGGACGGAGCTCGAGCGTGTCGCTCTCATCCAGGCTGCCCGTGCCGAAGGGCGAATGCGACTCGCTCGCGACCTGCATGACAGCGTGCTTCAGAATCTCACGGCCGCGCGCCTCAAACTGAAGCTCATCGGTGAAGCTTTCCCCGATGGCGCAAGGCAGAAGCTGATGGAGGTGGGTTCGCTCATTCTCGAGCAACAGCAATGCGTGCGCAAATTCGTCGATGAGAACCGGCCCGGAGAGGAGGGCAATCTCGCGAGGCTCGATCAGGACCTGCCGGAATTTCTCGACCTTCTGCGAATGCAGTGGAGTTGCAGCATCGACGTTTCGATCGGATCGCCTGGAATGATGGTCCCGCGATGGATGCTTTTCGAGATAATGCAGCTGATTTCCGAGGCTGTCGCCAATGCAGTGCGCCATGGACGAGCCACAGTGGTGCGGATCGGCTTTATCGGGAGCGCAGGCCTTCTGGAACTGGATATTTCCGATAACGGCACAGGAATAGCGGATGGACTCACGTCCAAGAAGCCCTTCTCGCTGTCGCAACGTATTGCGGAACTCGGCGGCAGTCTGGCAATTTGCCGGAGTTCGCCGGGGCTCGGTCTGACGATCACGCTGCCGCTAAAGCCGGGGCTCAGATGATGCATACGGTGCTGCTCGTCGACGATCATCCGTTGCTCCTCAGGGGCTTGCAAGACATCATTGCCGCGGCGCCGGACTTCACCATCGTGGGCGCGACCGCGAGCGGGGTCGAAGCCATCTCACTCATATCCCGCCTCCAGCCCGATATTGCCGTCCTTGACGTGGCCATGCCGGGCATGGGCGGATTGGAGATCCTCAGGGCGCTTCGCGGTACCCACCGTTTTACGAGAGTGATTTTCCTGACCGCCACCATCAGCGGACCTCAGGTCGCGGAAGCGCTGAAGATGGGCCTCTCCGGTCTTCTTCTGAAGGAGTATGCGCCGGAAGCGCTGCTGGACTGCATGCGGCAGGTTGCCATGGGCGGAAAGTGGCTTCCCGCCGATCTGATGGAGAAGGCGTCCCAGGTCAGCGAAGATGTGACCCTGGAAAGGTTCAGTCTGCTGACGCCACGCGAACGTGAGATCGCAGCGCTGATCTGCGGCGGCCTGTCCAACCGTATGATCGCATCCAGGCTCGGAACATCCGAGGGAACGATCGGCATCCACCTGCACAATATCTTTCGCAAGCTGGACATCAGCAATCGCGCGACGCTTGCCGCCCTTCACGTTCAGTACACCAACACTCTGAAAGCCTGAGTTCGCAATGGGGTCAGCGCGCCGTCCGCGCGAATAGTGAGGGAAATTCGTCCGGATCAATATATAGTCAAGACCAGAGATCCTAGTTTCCCGGAAAATAGTGGGCAGACAATTTCTGCTGAGTTCCGAGTATCCTCCGACGTCCGAGATAGTCTTTATCACTATATGGTTCGGTATATTCCCGCCGGTTGTTTGCGGTGGCAATATCCCACAGGGATATCTTGCGCAACCAAATGCGACCGGGACAGCACGATGCACTTCAGCGATCCGAACAATTCGGAAGTAGACGGCGAAGAGGATCGCCGTCCAATCGCGTATGAGCGCGGGGCCCGGCTCCGCATTACCTCGCCGCCTGCTTTCGCTCTGGCTGGACTTTCGAAACAGGGCTGAATGCAATTTCGTGAAAAGGAACCGCCAAGACCAGATGCTCAGGTCGAGCCGGCCCCACGCCATTGAACAATATTGATTGTTGCATTTCGAGCGGGAAGCGGACAGCCGCACAGTTTTTGAATCCCGCGCCGGTACCCGGTGGGATTGCGTGAGCGAAAACACCCAAGAAGCGCATCATCACCAGTGCTCGTTTCTTTCACTAATTCTCTAAGCCGTGGGCGCAGCGTTCCAGCGTCTCATCAGGAGCCTTCAGGGAGGGATTCCAATGGCAGTCATCAACGGCACTTCTGGAAACAATATTCTCATCGGCACGGGTTCGGACGACAGCCTCAATGGTTTAGCCGGCGACGACCTGCTTCAGGGACTTGGAGGCGCAGACATCATCAATGGCGGCGCGGGTGTGGACACGGCCGACTATCGCGAGAAGGCGGCCCCAATCGTAGTCACATTGACCGGTGCGACGGCGGCGACCGTCTTTATCAATGGCGTCGCGGAGGACACGCTTGCCAACGTAGAGAACGTTTACGGGGGCTCCGGCGACGACTTTATCACCGGCGACGCGCTGAACAATCTCTTCCGGGGAGGCGGCGGAAACGACGTGCTCGACGGCGGCGGCGGGAATGATACGGCCGACTATACCGACAAGACAGCCTCCGTCGTGGTCACGCTGGCCGGGGCGACACCTGTGACAGTTTTCGTGAACGGCATCGCCGAGGACATGATCAGCAACTTCGAAAACGTCTATGGCGGTTCGGGCGACGACATCCTAACGGGCGATGATCGGGACAACATTCTTCGCGGTGAGGTAGGAAACGACATTCTCAATGGCGGCATTGGCGCCGATTCCCTGTTCGGTGGCGAGGGCAACGATACCGTCGATGGCGGCAACGGGGTCGACACCTTCGACCTGCGCGAAAAGACATCCTCCGTCCTCGTGCAGCTCAATGGTGCGAATGGAGCTACAGTCTTCGTCGGCGGCGTTGCGGAGGATACGATCCGCAACGTCGAGAACATCGTAGGTGGATCGGCAGGCGATACGCTTACCGGCGATGCCGCCGCCAACAAGCTCTCGGGTGCGCGCGGCAACGACTGGCTCATGGGCGGCAGCGGTGCCGACATACTGGACGGCGGCGAGGACAGCGATACGGCGGACTACAGCGACAAGCAGGCTGCCATCGTCGTGGCGCTGAATGGCGGCAATCCCGTCACAGTGACAGTCGGCGGCCTTGCCGAGGACTCGATCGCCAAGATCGAAAACATCGTCGGGGGTTCGGGAGACGATACGCTCAGCGGCGATGCCGCTGCCAACACGTTTCGCGGTGGTCTTGGCGCCGACGCGCTTGACGGCGGCTCCGGCAGCGATACCGCGGACTTCAGCGACAAGGCGCAATCCGTCGTGCTTGCCCTCAACGGAGCGATCGATGCCGTTGCGACCGTCGGCGGAACGGCGGAGGACTCGGTCCGAAACATCGAAAACATCATCGGCGGTGCGGGAAACGATCAGCTCACGGGCGATGCCGCCGCCAATATGTTCCGTGGCGGCCTCGGCGCCGATGTGCTGGATGGCGCTGCCGGCAGCGACACGGCGGACTTCAGCGACAAGACGTCATCGCTTGTCGTAACTCTGGCCGGCGCGAGCCCGGCAACGGTCCTCGTCGGCGGCATCGCGGAGGATACGCTGCGCAACATCGAGAACATCATCGGCGGTTCGGGCAACGACGTGTTCGTTGGCGACGGCTTGCAGAACGTGTTCGATGGCGGGGCGGGTACCGACACGGCCGACTATTCGGCCTCGGCGAAGGCGATCGCTGTAACGCTCAACGGCGCCATTGACGCGAGGGTGTTCATAGGCAACGCGGCCGAGGACACGTTGCGCAACGTCGAAAGCATCACTGGAAGCGCCCTGGCGGATGTGATCACCGGCGATGCGCTGGCAAACAGCCTCCTCGGGGGCGGCGGCGCCGACCTGCTAAAGGGGGGCGGCGGCCAGGACGTTGTGGATGGCGGCAGCGGATCAGACACCATAGACTTCGGCGACAAGACCGCTGCCGTCGTCCTGACCCTTGCGGGTGTGGCTAATACGACAGCCACTGTCGGCGGGGTGGCCGAGGACACGGTCCGCAATATCGAGAACATCTTCGGAGGCGCCGGCGCCGACGTGCTGACAGGCGACGGCAACAGCAACACAATCCGCGGCGGGGCCGGGGCAGACGGCCTGGACGGCGGCGCGGGGGTCGATACGGCCGATTATCGGGACAAGGTGACGTCGGTTGTCGTCACGCTCAGTGGCGCGAATGCCGCGCTTGTCAAGGTGGGCGGCCTTAACGAAGATACGATCCGCAACTTCGAAAACGTTGCAGGCGGTTCGGCCGGCGACACGCTTGTCGGCGACGACCTGGCCAATGTGCTGCTTGGCAATGACGGTGCCGATACGCTGAAAGGCGGCTTGGGCAGTGACGTGCTGGATGGCGGCAATGGCATCGACACTGCGGATTACCTCGAGAAAGCCGACGCGATCTCCGTCACGCTCAACGGGACCACGAACGCGACGGTCTTGGTCGGCGGAGTTGCGGAAGACGTCATTCGCGGTGTAGAAAACATATTGGCGGGGTCCGGTGCCGACACACTTGTCGGCGATGGCGCGAGCAACACGTTTCGTGGAGCGCTCGGCGCTGACTTCATCGATGGCGGGGCGGGGTCCGATACGGCCGATTATCGCGAGAAGGCGGCGGCTGTCGATGTGACCCTCTTCGGCGCCGGTGACAGCTTCGTCTTCGTCGGCGGGGTCGCGGAAGACACAATCCGAAACATTGAAAACGTATTCGGCGGCAAGGGCAACGATACGCTGACGGGCGACGACTCCGCCAACACCCTCAATGGCAATGACGGCAAGGATTTGCTTACCGGCGGCGGCGGAGCGGACATTCTTGACGGTGGGGCGGCCTCCGACACGGCGAACTACCGCGACAAGAGTGCATCGGTTTCCGTCACCCTCAACGGTGCCGCCTCCACGGCTGTCATGGTCGGCGGGGTGGCCGAGGATACGGTCCGCAATATCGAGAACGTCTGGGGCGGGACCGGCAATGACAGCCTGAGCGGCGACGGCAATGCAAATCTGCTGTCGGGCGGCGGCGGAAGCGACATGCTGTCCGGCGGCGCGGGGGCGGATATTTTCCAGTTCGACTTCGCTTTGGGAGCGAGCAATGTCGACATGGTTCTGGATTTTACCGCCGGAGACCGGCTCTTTCTGTCGAAGAGCGTTTTCACCAGCCTGAGCGGCGGTTCGCTGGCAAGCAACCAGTTCTACGCGGCGGCCGGCGCAACGGAGGCGCAAGGCGTGAACCAAAGAGTCGTTTACGATACGACGACGGGCGCGCTCTACTATGATGCTGACGGCAACCTTTCGGGGCATACGGCCGTGCAGTTTGCAGTCCTCTCTACACAGCCGGGACTGACTGCAGGAGATTTCGTGCTCGTCGTGTGATCGCCTTGGAGCGAACCCGGAGCCCGCTTCGTGCGGGCATCCGGCTTCGATCACCTCCGATCCTGGGAACACCTGCCCCAGCTCCGTGTTTGGAGGAATGTGAAGGACGAGCAGAGCGCCGTCCTTTTCTTTTTCTTCCAGCGATTGACAAGGAGCTCCGACGTGAAAGCGCTGACATGGCACGGCAAGGGCGATATCCGTTGCGAGAGCGTGCCCGATCCTGAAATCAAGGATGAACGAGACGTCATCATCAAGGTCACGGCCTGTGCGATTTGCGGATCGGACGTTCATATTTTCCACGGCCTCATCCCATCCATGGAGAATGGCGACGTTCTGGGCCATGAAACCATGGGAGAGGTCGTGGAAGTCGGCAGCGGCGCCTCCAATCTGAAGGTTGGCGACCGGGTGGTCGTACCGTTTACCATTTCCTGCGGGGAGTGCTTTTTCTGCCGGAAGGGCTTCTATTCGGCGTGCGAGCGGACCAACCCCGACCGGGAGAAGGCAGCGAAGCTCTGGGGCAATTCACCCGCCGGTCTGTTCGGCTACTCCCATCTCCTCGGAGGCTATAGCGGCGGACAGGCGGAGTATCTCCGGGTGCCGCACGCCGATGTCGGACCGATCAAGGTCCCGGACGAGCTGACGGACGAGCAGGCGCTCTTCCTCTCCGATATCTTTCCAACCGGCTATATGGCGGCGGAGTTCTGCGACATCGAGCCTGCCCAGACGATAGCCGTCTGGGGTTGCGGTCCGGTGGGACAGATGGCGATCCGTTCGGCATTCCTGCTCGGCGCCGAGCGGGTCATCGCGATAGACACGATTGCGGAGCGGCTGAGACTTGCAGAGACCGCCGGCGCCGTGACGCTCGATTACATAGCGGAGGACATTTACGACCGTATCATGGAGATCACGCACGGCAGGGGGGCCGATGCCTGTATCGATGCGGTGGGGACGGAGGCTGACAGCCGTGCAAGCCTGGGTTCCCTCGTCGATCGCGTGAAGGTCGCAACGTTCATGGGAACGGACCGGCCACATGTGCTTCGACAGGCGATCCATTGCTGCAGGAACTTCGGCACTGTTTCCGTCGTCGGTGTCTATGGCGGCTATCTTGATAAGGTCCCGTTCGGTTCGGCGATCAACCGCGGGCTGACGTTCAGAATGGCTCAGACGCCTGTGCAGCGCTATCTGCCGGCGCTCCTCGACCGCATAGAAAAGGGCGAGATCGATCCCTCATTCGTGGTGACCCACCGCGGCGGGCTCGCCGACGGCCCCGAACTCTACAAGACTTTCGCGGAAAGGAAGGACGGCTGCATCAAGGTGGTCCTCAGACCGTGACGGCTCGCCGGCGGGCGGAAAGGCTCGGCCGGGTGATGACGCATCAGAGTTCGAGTATGGCGTAGGGTCTGCCCGTCGGCTTTTCGACATGGGCGGCGACATTGAAGACCGGAGCCCCGCCGGGTGTCTTTCCTTGATAGGCGCCTTTGTGGGCATGGCCGTGGACGACGGCGCTCACCTTGAAACGGTCGATGGTCTCCGCAAGACGCGAGGACCCGAGAAACGGATAGATCTCCTTGGGCTCTCCGTCGACGGTTTCGGGAATGGGCGAGTAGTGCAACACGACGAGCGCGCGCTCTGCCCTGGTCGCCCTCAATGCGTTTTCGAGCCGGATCGCTTCGTCGACGCTCGTTCCGACCATGGTCTTTATCGCCGCTTCGCCGAAGGCACCCAGCATGTGCCGCCCGAAGCCGCCGATGAAACCCTTCGTTCCGCAGAAGCCGACGCCCGCGATTTCGATGCTTTGACCATCGAGGAGATGCACACCCGCTTTCACAAGAATGGACGAGACCTCCTCCACGGCGTCGCATTGATGGTCATGATTGCCGAGCACAGCGACGACCGGAATGGTGCAGGATTTCATATCCGCGGCGAGCAGTTCTGCTTCCGCAGGCTTTCCCAGGTCCGTCAGGTCGCCGGCAATGACAAGCACATCCGCCGCGCGCGAGACTTCCGCAAACAGGTCCGTGTAGGAGACCGATCGGTCCTCCTTTACATGCAGGTCCGCCACGGCGGCCACCTTCAGCTTGCTCATCAGTCCTTATCCTCAGTTTCCGCGCTGAGGTCGGAGTCGCCTCCGACGTCAGCGAAACCCCATTCCTTCACATCGATTTCATAGTCGGGTCGAGAGTACATCCTGCCGCGGCAGATCTTCGTCTGGGGCAGTGGCAGGTCTCTTTGTGCCGCCAGCCGGCTCAAAAGCTCGTCCACCAGCCAGAGCGGAACCTTGTCCCGCTCCGAGGGATAGATCCAGCGGAAGTTCAGGATGTGAATGAGCAGGACCTCCCAATGCGCTTCCATGTAACCGAGCAATCTTGTCCAATCGATCCGGTCATAGGCCTTGAGGATCACATGCGCGACGTCGGCACCGTCGTAGCGGTGGCGAAGCTGAATGAACGACTTGGACCAGACGAGTTCCGTCGGCGCTACGACCTGGCAGATGGAGGGGCCGATCTCCACCGGCAGAGCATTGGCGAACCAGGAGTCGCTGACCATCATGGTTCCGTTCGGTGATGAGAAGATCACGTCGAAGAAGGATTTGCCCTTGAAAACCTTTCCAAGCCATCGGTCGTCCTCGATTTCGACGGCATATCCGAGCGCCTTGAAATGATTGAGGATCCGGATGTAGTCACCGGGTTTGCAGAAGACGTCGAGATCCTTTGTCGGCCGCGATATTCCGGTATGTGCACTCACGGCAAAAGTCCCCGCGATCAGAAACGGAATTCCCGACCGGCCCAGCTCCGCGATCGCCTCGGCGACGAAGGCCTCGGCTTCCTCATCCACGAGCTGCGGCAGCGCGAGCGGCTCTGAGGGGCCTTCCGATGGGCTGTGCGGGGTCATTGATGTCATACTGGCCTTCCAAATGAACGGGACTCTCGTGACAACACGCCAGTCTTTCGGAAGTTCCGTTGGGGCAGAACGGGCGGCACGCCCTTCAACAACGCGGAATCACTCCTGCAAAATCCGCCGATCATTCTGCGGCAATGCGCCCAGGTGCGAACGTGATGGAACCGCCGGCGCGGTCGTGGCGTTTGTCTGGCAGCTATCGCATGAGTGCCCCGAGCCGAAGCGAAGGGCAAAACCAATAAGTAAATCAAATCGCTACAGCGACCGAGCGCGTCTGTCGATGCGCCGTTGTGGGAGGAGCATATGCCTGTGATCAGCCCCACCGTTCATAGCCAGCAGATCAGCCGCGAGCTTGAATGTCAGCGTGCATTAGAGGATGAGTTCCTCGTCCTGACCGCCCTGGCCGAAGAGGCGGGCTGGTCATGGCAGGAAATCGCGCTCGCGATGATGGAGCTGACCGAGCAATATGTGGCGGCCATGCGCCCCGGTTCGGCGATGGAAGCTCGCTCGCTCCTGCGCATGCACTCCAAGAGCTTGCACTGACCGAGCCGGGTGGCGAGTGACCGGGGCTGGGTGCCCGTCACCGCCAAAACAGCGCGGAACTGCTCCAAAGTTTTGATTGCCTGCAATTCCGGGCGGCCCGCGGGCCGCCCTTTCACTTGTCCCCTCGTTCTGAATGCCGTCAGAACCTGACCCGCAGTCCGACGGTGCCCAGGGCATGGCTGTCGCCGAAGTCGGTAAGGCCGGTGGTGGCGCGTAGCTTGCCATAGCGTGCGTATTTGTCGTCGCCCCAATTATAGCTGCCGCCAAGGCCGATCTCGCCGGTCCTCGGGTTGGCTGTCGAGCGTCACCTCCGACATCCGGGCCCGCATACGGCCCGACATGTCGTGAATGACGTTGGCAATGCCATAGACCCCCATACGGCGTGTGTCGCCTTGCTGCCCCTGCCAGACATTCTCATAATCGATGCTCATGCCGATCCAGGCACGCAGGCTGTCGCCGTCATCGAGCGAGACACGGGCGGCAAACGGATCGGTGAAGTCGTCGAAATCGACCGAGGCGCAGCTCAACTGCGCCTGGGGCGTGAGCGCCCAGTTGTCGCCAATGGCGAAGCGCTGGCGGCTTCGAGAATCAAGCCATAGCCGAAGCCGTCATTGCCGCTGGCGAGATTGCCGAGAATGGCAGAAGGGAGATCGCTGGAGAACCAGCTCAGCCGGCCTGGACATCGGCATAGAAGCCGCTCTGGCCATACCAGGTCAGCGCGCCCGTTGACCACCTTGGCCGGCCGCTGCCTACTCTGTAAAGCAAGCCTTGGATGAGGCACGCGGCGACTGGATTCTGCATTCAATGGGTCTGCTCTAAGTTACGGCGCCTCCAACCGCCAGGGCCAGCACGAGGAAGACGAGAAAAATGATGACTGCAATGTAGAACAATATCTTTGCGATCCCCGCCGTCGCGGCCGATATGCCGGAGAAGCCGAGAAACCCGGCGATCAACGAGATTACGAAAAAAATCAGAGCCCATTTCAGCATGATTGTTCCTTTCGTTCAGCCCGGGCGGATTGTGGCCAATGGCGCCTTATCGGCTGCCCCTCTGCGGATCCTTCCCGGCCGACTGGCTGCTTTTCTTGACATCGTCCTTCTTCGCCTGGTCTCCTGCCCGATTTCCACCATGTGTCCCTTTCGAGCTCTTGGCGGCCTTGCCGTCCTTTGCATTCGTAGCCATTGCGCTTCCTCCAAACTGAAACCCAAACCTGCGGTCGCAGGTGCAACCGAGAAGGGGCGCGAATGTTCCGACCGCATCTTCAATGCCGAGTCCAGTGCAGGTTTCCCATTGATCTCGGCCACGGCCGTCGGCGGAACCAATTCCGGCCTGGAAGGTTTGGGGGCCGGATCAGGCGCCCGAGAACGAGGGCCTGAAGTATAACGTCTTAGGCCTTGCAGTGCTGATGAGTGTCCCGGAAGCCGCCGCTGACTGCGCCTGGAAGCGGTATGAGGAAGCCTGGGCCCTGCCCGCATCCCACGTCTCAACTCTTTGGAAGAGATCGGCGCTGATACGGGCGACACCGCGCACGCTCCTCAGCCGTCTATGCGCTGCAGAAGGAAAAGGAAGAAGACATGAGGGTCGTGGCAGGGCTGTTTGATGATTACGACGAAGCGCGAGGGGCGGTTAGCGATCTCGAAGCGGCGGGGTTTCCCTCGGAAGATATGAGCATCGTCGCCAACAATGCGGGCGAGCGCTATACGAGCGGCGGCGCCGTGCCCGGCGCGACGGGGCTTTTGATGGGCCTGGACCTGATGGTGACACCAGGGATCGGACCTGTCGTCGGGGCCGGCTGGCTTGCGTCGGCCGCCGCCGGGGCTCTCACCGGAGAGTGTGCCGGCGGCATCATCGAAACGCTCACCCACTCCGGTCTCGAGGAGGAGGATGCGCATCTTTACGCAGAGGGCGTGCGCCGAGGCAGCGCGCTAGTGGTGGTCAGGGCCGATGAGAAGCTGGTCGCCCAAGCGGATGGTATTCTGAGAAACCGCAATGCGGTCGATATATCGTTCCGGCGACGCGCTTTTACGGAAGACGGCTGGACCCGGTTCGACGCCGCTTCGAACCCGTACAGCCTCGATGAGGTGACACGCGAACGGGAACGCCTCAGCCCCCCGGCGCTGTTGTAGCAGCAGGCGGCAGTCCGAAGTTTCCCGCGCGGCTGCACACCCCCGTTTCGGTTCGATACAGGCGACCCGGCCGAGGCCGCATGCCAGGTCGCCTGTTCGAATAAGGAGATGATCGAGTACCGGGCTGCGAGGAGACGCAAGGAGGCACCGCCATGATTGATTTTTCCAGAGCCCGCGAACGCATGATCGCGTCGCACCTCTCGCGGAGGGGAATTAGGAACGACCATGTGGTGAAAGCGATGCGCGTCGTTCCGCGGGAGGCCTTTGTGGACCCGGGCTTCGAAGAGTTCGCCTACGAGGATTCGGCGTTGTCGATCGGCCACGGCCAGACGATTTCGCAGCCCTATATCGTGGCGCTGATGATAGAGCGAGCCGAGGTTCAGCCCGGCGACACGGTGCTCGAAATCGGAACCGGATCCGGTTATGCAGCCGCAGTGCTCAGCCGGATCGCGGCACATGTCTATACGATGGAGCGCCATGCAGGGCTCGCCAGGATCGCCGGGCAGCGCTTTGCCGACCTCCGCTACAAGAATATCGATGTCCGCGTCGGCGACGGTACCACCGGTTGGCCGGAAGCAGGCCCCTTCGACGCCATACTGGTTGCGGCTGGAAGTCCCGAGATACCGTATGCGCTGAAGCAGCAACTCGATCTTGGCGGCCACCTCGTCATCCCCGTCGGGCCGCCGGACGAACAGCGCCTGCTGAAGGTCACGCGCGTGAGTGCCACGACGTTTAAGGAGCAGGACCTCGGTGGTGTAAGGTTTGTGCCGCTAATCGGCGAATATGGCTGGCACGACGAGCGGGCGGAGCCCCGGGCAAGGCAGAGCCTCAGGCCGGCCCCCACTCTGTCGCAGATGGTGGCGTCGGCGGCCGAACCGCTGCCCGCCTTCGACGATCCGGCCTTCGGGCGGCTTTTCGATAGATTCGCCGGGCGGCGGGTCGTGCTGCTCGGAGAAGCAAGCCACGGCACGTCGGAATTTTATCGTGCCCGCGCGGCCATCACGCGCCGTCTGATCGAGGAACATGGATTTACGATCGTGGCGGTCGAGGCGGATTGGCCGGATGCCGCAGCGATCGACCGCTATGTTCGCCACCGAGCGCCGGGCATGCTACAGGACGCGCCCTTCCAGCGGTTCCCGGTTTGGATGTGGCGCAACCGCGAAGTGATGGAGTTCGTGGAATGGATGCGCGAGCTCAACGGCAGCAGGGAGGCCTCCGATCGGGCCGGCTTCCATGGGCTCGACATTTATAACATCCGCGGCTCCATTGCCGCCGTCCTGCGATATCTTGACCAGACCGATCCACAAGCGGCTGCAGTTGCCCGCGCGCGCTACGGGTGTCTCACGCCCTGGCAGAACGAACCATCGACGTATGGCCGTGCTGCGATGACGGCAGGCTTCCGCAAATGCGAGGAAGCCGTCGTCGAGCAATGCCGGGAACTTCTGGAGAAGCAGCTCGAAGCCGGCCGCGGTAGCGGCGACGAGCTTCTCGACGCGGTACAGAATGCGCGGCTGGTGGCCTCGGCCGAGCGCTATTACAGGATCATGTATTATGCCGGGCCTGACTCCTGGAACATGCGTGACAGCCATATGTTCGAGACGCTCGAGCACCTGTTGAACGCGCGCGGCGATCAATCGAAGGCGGTCGTGTGGGCGCACAACTCTCATATCGGCGACGCCCGCCACACCGACATGGGTACTGCCCGCGAGGAGTTGAACATCGGCCAGCTCTGCCGTGAGCGCTACGGCGATCAGGCTGTGCTGATCGGCTTCGGCACGCATAGCGGCCGTGTGGCTGCCGCAAGCGATTGGGATGGCGACATGGAAGTGAAGACTATCCGGGCCTCGCTCGAAGGGAGCTACGAGCGTGTGCTTCACGACTCAGGCGTAGCGCGCTTCCTCATCGATTTTGCCCGCCACGCGCCCCTGAGCGAATGCCTTCTCAAGCCGATGCTCGAGCGCTTCATCGGAGTCATCTACCGACCGGAAACGGAACGGTTGAGCCATTATTCCCACGCCTCGCTGCCGCGGCAGTTCGATGCATTCGTCTGGTTCGATGAAACGAACCCGGTCGAGCCGCTCGGACCTGAACACACAAGGGCCGGCGTGCCCGATACATTTCCGTTCGGTTTGTGAGACTGGTAACTCTTGGCGGCCCTAGAATGCTGCCGGTGAAGGGGACTTGCTTGATCTTTTTGGGCGGGATCGGCCTAAAGCTGCGTCGAAACGATGTTGTCGACACCGACCACGCCATCGAGCACGCCGCGTTCTGTGCCTTCCGGAGCCGGCCCTTCCTCAACGACTGTATAGAGCTTTTCGCTGCGAAAGGCGCTGGCCATGTCGGTTGTAACGCCTTCGGCCGGCTTGGCGTCGATCTCCAGAAAGTCGAGTTCCGCCTCCGAGGCGACGATCCGGGCGTCGCCGCTTGATCTCGCGGCAACGACGACTTCGCCCTGGTAACTGGCGTTCTGCCAGTTCGGATCGTCGGGCTCGGCCAGGGGCGACAGCCGGTAGATCTTGAGTTTTTCCTGGATTTCTCGCGTCATTTTCAAACGTCCGTTCCGGATTCATTCCGATTGGTCGATAGCATGCGGAGGAGGCTGCCCCGGTTCGGCCGGTTGGTCGAGGGGAAACATCATCCAAAGCCCCGCGATTAGTACCAGGCCTACGATCACTGCTGCAGCCACGATTTTCGACATGTGCACCCTTCCGACCCATTGCCGAGACCGAACCAGAGAACCTGCGGTTTCCGGTCTCAAATCATCAAGCCCTGGAATTGTTCCGCAGCCGTCGACTGGCCGCGGCGGGGCGGTCCCGCAGGAACAATTCCGCAAACTGCCGGTTGGAGCACGCGCGAAAAAGAAAGGAACATCAGATGGCTACTGCGAACGAACACCTTGTGGCTTGGCTCAGGGATGCGCACGCGATGGAAGAGCAGGCGATCACGATGCTGACCAGCCAATCCGGCCGGCTGGAAAACTATCCCGAACTGAAATCCAGGATCGACCGTCACCTGCAGGAGACGCGGGACCAGGCGGCGATGCTCGAACGCTGCCTCGAGCGCCTGGACGGCGGAACCTCGAGCATCAAGGATATCAGCGGCAAGATCATGGCTTTCGGACAAGGCCTGAGCGGTCTGTTTGTCAGTGACGAAGTGGTCAAGGGCTCGCTGGCCAGTTACACATTCGAGCACATGGAAATCGCGAGTTATAAAATTCTCATTGCCGCGGCCGAACAGGCGGGTGATCAGGAGACGAAGCGGGTCTGCGAGAGCATCTTGCAGCAGGAAATCGCGATGGCGGACTGGCTGGGCGAGCACGCCGGCGAGATCACCCGCAGGTTCCTGGAGCGGGATCAGCGAGACGTGACGGCCAAGCATTGAACAGCCTTTGCCGCGAACGCTTCGGCGGAAGTGCCGGCGCCGCGCACCCGGAAGGTCCGCGGCGTTTTCGTGCGGCATGCGGCCCGCCATCACCAACAGCTCAGGCGGATAGGCCGATCTCGCCTACGCGAGGACGTCTAGTTCGGTCAGGAGCGGAAGATGGTCCGAGGCGCTTCGCGCCAGGGCGCTGCTGTGTACCTGGCAGGAAACCACTTCAATGCAGTCGCCTATCAGCACGTGGTCGATACGCAGCAGCGGCAACCGGGAAGGAAAAGTGGGCCGGGGCTTATTGCCAGTGAGGAGCTGTACGTCCTTGAGCTGCCGGGCGAGGAGCCTGTAGGAGGCGGAACGCCCGGTTGCATTGAGATCTCCTGCCAGAATCAAGCGGGTTTTTCCCTGCTCCATTGCCCCGAGCCATCCCGGGCCCAGCAGGGCCGTTGCCTGGCGCAAGCGCTCGGCACCGCGCAGTCCGAGATGCGTCACGATCACCTGCAGTTTGACGCCGGCCGCGTCAATTTCCACCCATAGCGCGCCTCGCGGTTCGCCGGACGAGGGCAGTGGAGCAGCCCTGATCAACCGCATGGGCAAAGCCGTCAGCACGGCATCGCCATATTTCTCATCCTCGAGGTGGAGTGCCGGATGGAACTGAGCGTCCATGCTGAGATGCGTGGCGATCATGTGTGCCTGGTCTATTCCACCGGTGCGGGCGCGGCCGACGTCGACTTCCTGCAAGGCAATCACGTCGGGCCGGCATTCCGCGATCACGGCGGCGATGCGCGCGGGATCGAGCTTGCGGTCGGTGCCGAAGCAGCTGTGGACGTTATAGGTGAGGAAACGTATCCGCTGTCGCATCGCTTTCGGGAACACGCAGCGCCTGCATTTCGTTCCGGTGAGTGCGCAAGGGAGTGCCGATGTCCAGGAAAATACTAGCGAGGCTGTTCATAGCGGCGGGTATCGCGGTGGCGGGCTGGCTGATCTATCGAACGCTTAGCCAGCATAGTTTCAATGAGATCGTCGGTTCGATCATGCGGATTCCTGGCCGGCATCTCTTTGCAGGCATCGGTTTCGTCTTTCTTTCCTATTTCTGCCTGACGCTGTTCGACACTCTCGCCATTCGCTATGTCGGGCGAAAGCTCCCCTATCCGCAAATCGCCATCGCTTCGTTCACCAGCCTTTCGATCGGCCATAATGTCGGCGGCGCGGCCCTGAGCAGCGGTGCCATCCGGTATCGTTTCTATTCGCGCTGGGGCTTGAGCGCCGAAGAGATTGCGAAAGTCATTCTCTTTTGTGGGGTCACAGTGGGCCTCGGGCTTATCGCATTGGCCGGGCTTTGCTTTGTGGCGGTGCCGGCGGACGCCGCGCGGCTTACCGGGTTGTCCACGAGCGGCGCATTTCTGCTCGGCGCTGCCTGCATCGCAACAGCGGCCAGCTATGTACTGCTTGCGTGTTTGTTGCGCGGTTCGGTCCGCATCTTCCGCTGGAGCTTCGAAATGCCCTCGGTGAAGATCGCCACCTTGCAGGTGATCGTCGGTGTGGCCAACTTCCTCTGCGTCAGCGCATCCCTGCATCAGCTGCTCAGCGCTTTTGAAGAGGTGAGTTTCATCGACACGGCAATGGCCTATGTCGGTGCCGGGGTGACTGCGATCGTCAGTCACGTTCCCGGTGGAATCGGCGTCCTGGAAGCGACGATTGCATTTCTGCTCGGCAGTTCGGCGAGTCTGGGCGCTCTCATCGCCTTTCGGGCGATCTATTTCTTCCTGCCGCTGCCGCTGGGCTTGATATCGCTGTCCGTTGCGGAGCTCGCTGCCCGTCGCGACGACGATAAGAGCCTCGCGAGCAAGGCGAAAAGCTGACCGACCCAGCGCCTGAGCAGCTTGTGCGTGCGATAAAAGGGCCGGATCGGCCGCTGCGGATCGATGATCTCCGTTCCCCAGACCAGATCGGTCGCGCCGCCATTGTCGATTCCGTCAAAGCTGCGTATGCCGCGCGGGCGCGTGTTCAACCTGTCTATGGCGGCTATGAGGGAGCTCGTTTCCCTCAGGGCCTCTGCGAAGGCGTCCGCATGGACGTCGAGATGTTCTGCGATCAGGCCATTGCGTATTTTGGCAATTGCCGCGCGGTGTCCTTCATTGGCGGCTTCCACGGCAACATCGCATTCGGTGTCGAGGCTTTCCGAGCGGTGGTTGAAGTTCGACGAACCGACCCGGAAAAAGCGGTCGTCGATCGCGACCACCTTGGAATGGATCATCACCTCCTGCTCGGATCCGTCGGGGGCGGGAACGGCCGGATAGGCAACCCTGAGCCTGCCGTAACGGTCAGCCTGTGTGAGCCGTCGAATGAGACGGTCGCGGTTGCCGCCCATGACGATGCGTTCCAGCAGCCCATGCGAGCTTCGGGTCGTGATGATCACCACTTCCGGGCCGTCCGGCTCCTGCAGCCGGTCGCAGAGCAGCTGCCCTATCCTTCCGGACGCGAAATACTGGTTTTCGATATAGATGTGGCGACGCGCGCTGCGCAAGGCGTCAAGCGTCAGCCGCAATGCTTCCCGGCGGGCGCGCTTTTTGCCGGAGCCGGGCTCGGTCCGGGCGATTGCGACCGGGCAATTTTCGAGGATCGGCACGGTGCCGTTGGGCCATGGCCATGTGCGCGCGCCTTTTGATGCCTTCGCACGCGGAGCTTCGACTTCTTCGCCGGTGGAGGCTGTCCAGCGGGCGCGGCAGAGATCACCGATCGCGCGGCTCGCCTCGCCTTCGACAATCGCCTGGATGTCATGCACCGGGTCATAAGGCTTGCCGTCCGGATCTCGACGCAACTCGTTCTCTGCCGCGTGTTCCGGCGTGTCCCAGCGGCGCGCCGTCAGGTCGATGCCCCCCGCGAAGGCGATCCTGTCATCGATGCAGACGAGCTTCTGATGATGCGACCCTCGCAGCGCGCGATGGCTCGCGAAGCGGAGCTCGATCTGCGGATGCGCTGCCCATTGCTGCTTGCGGAAAAGCCTGAGCGACTTTCCCGAATAAATGGGGCCCATCGCCCAAATGAGAATGCGGATTTTCAGGTCGGGCTTCTGCGCAGCCAGCCGCTCAAGCGTGCTTCCAAGGGATTCCGCATGCGGGTCTTCCGGCCTGAGCTTGATGCGCGGATCGAAGTCCCAGCCGGTGATCCACAGCTGCTCTTCCGCTTCCTCGAACATGGTGTCGAGACAGGCATAATAGGCTGCTGCATCCACGAGGAACGAGAGATGTCGTGCGGGCGCGCTGCGCCAGACATTTTCGGCCTCCTTGATAATCGGCCGGCTTGCCCGTCGCAATCGGCCGGCCGTATTTCCGGTGAGCGCGTTTTTCCAGTCCAAGCTTCCTATCCCGTGCATTCCGATTGGAAATGAATCCCTTTCAACCGTGATTTGTTCCAGCAACAGCATAGCTGCCGAATAAAGCTTCCCAGGGCTCTCGCGGTGCAGCACCGCCATGGCGGAACAATTCCCCGGCGGAGGGGATTAGAAGGCCCCGAGCCTTCAACCCATCACCCGCAAAATCGCGCTCTCGCTGGCCGGAGGAGGAATAGACATGCCGAATGCTTCCGACATTCTCATAGAGACGCTTATCGAATGGAAGGTCGAAGTGGTCTTCGGCCTGCCGGGAGACGGCATCAACGGTATCATGGAGGCGCTGAGGCGGCGGCAGGACCGCATCCGCTTCGTCTCCGTGCGCCACGAGCAGTCCGCTGCCTTCATGGCGTGCGCCTATGCCAAGTTCACGGGCAGGCTCGGCGTTTGTCTTGCCACTTCGGGTCCGGGCGGAACGAACCTCCTGACCGGCCTCTACGATGCGAAGCTCGATCAGATGCCGGTGCTGGCGATCACCGGCATGCAGTATCATGACCTGATAGAGACTTTTTCGCAGCAGGACGTCGATCTCACCCGCGTCTTCGAAAACGTCGCCGTCTACAATGCTCAGGTGAACGATGCCGCCCACATGGAAAATCTCGCAAACCTCGCCTGCCGGTCGGCCCTCTCGAAGCGCGGGGTCGCGCATCTTTCGATCGCCAACGACGTGCAAGAGCGTATGGCCGGCGGTGGGCGGTCCCGCCGCAACCGCGAAGGGCACATGCCGAGCCGCTTTTTCGAAGGCAGGCTGGTGCCGCGCGAAGACGATATTCTGCGCGCGGCGGACCTTCTGAATGCGGGCAGGAAGGTTGCGATTCTTGCCGGTCGCGGCGCGCTCGAGGCAAAGGGGCTTTTGCGCGAGACGGCGGACCTGTTGGGCGCGCCGGTGGCAAAAGCCCTGCTCGGAAAGGCCGTGCTGCCCGACGACGACCCGTTCACCACCGGAGGCATCGGAATTCTGGGAACGGTACCGTCGCAGGAGATCATGCAGCAATGCGACACGCTGCTGATCGTCGGTTCGACCTTCCCCTATATCGAATACTATCCGAAGCCCCACGCAGCCACCGGAATCCAGATCGATCATGACCCGCAGCGCATCGGGCTTCGCTATCCGGTCGAAGTCGGGCTTGTCGGCGCGGCGGGAGAGACCCTTCGCATGCTCAATGAACGGCTTCAGCGCAAAGCAGACCGGACGTTTCTCGAACAGGCGCAAGAGAAAACGCGAAACTGGCGGCGTGAATTGCGTGCCATGGAGGGCGACAGGAGTTCTCCCCTGAAGCCGCAGGCCGCGGTCGGCGCGTTTGGCAGGCGCATCGCGGCAAACGGCATCGTCGTCACAGATTCCGGACAAAACACCGAACTTGCGGCCCGCCATGTGGATCTCGGTGCCGACCATATGTTTGCGGTATCGGGCGCACTCGCATCCATGGCCTCGGGTCTCCCTTACGCGATCGCGGCTGGCATCGCCATGCCCGCCCGTCCCATCTACGCGGTGGTGGGCGATGGCGGCTTCGCCATGCAGCTCGGAGAATTCGCCACGGCCGTCCGCTATGAGATTCCTTTGAAGCTCCTGGTGATCCGTAACGACATGCTGAACCAGATCGCCTGGGAACAGATGATGTTCCTGGGCAATCCGCAATTCGCCTGCGAGCTGCCGCCGATCGACTTCGCCGCTGCGGCAGAAGCCATGGGCGGCCGAGGCTTCACGATCCGGTCCTTCGACGAAATAGACGGGGTTCTGGATCAGGCATTCGCAGCCGAAGGACCGGTCGTCATTCAGGCGCTGGTCGATCGCTACGAGCCGCTGATGCCGCCCAAAATGCCCGAGGACTACGCCCGCAATTTCCGTGCCGCGCTTCCGCAAACGCCGGGACATGAGAAAATCGAAGAAAACCTCAGGCATTCCTCCGCAGGCAGGAAAGTCACCGAGGAGGAGCCGCAGGCACCACATGAAGCGGCGCCGGACGCCAATACCGGTGACCTGCCAGGGATACCGTAGGCGCATACCGTAGGCGCTTGTGGCGACGCGCCTCGGTGGCCCGCCGATGGAACAAAGCTCGCCTTCTTAGGTTCGACCGGAAGCGTTTGTTTTTGAGGATTTGAGAATGACGCATGCTATTGGCAGCAGGCGATGGGCAATCGCCGACGGCTATATTCCTTCATCGAGCGCGAGCGACGATCCCGCGCTCGTCTCCCATGAGAGCGCCTGTGTCCTGAATACCGGGGACACGCCGGCGAAGGTCGAGATCACATTGTTTTTTTCGGACAGGGAGCCGGCGGGCCCGTTCCGGTTTACCGTCGCCGCTCGGCGGACCGTACATCTTCGCTTCAACGATCTCGATGATCCGGAGCCCGTGCCGCGGGATACGCCCTATGCGTCGCTGATCGAAGCCGACACGCCGGTCGTGGTGCAACAGACCCGGCTCGATTCCCGGCAGCCTTCCCACGCTCTCTTGAGCACGATCGCCTACTGCCAGGATTAGCATGGCAAACACACCCTGGAGTGCAACCTCAAAAAACCTGGACCAGGATTGCCACAACTGGTCGGGCGGTCTGCGCTTTCGTCCAGCGCGTCTGGAGGTGCCGGAGCATGAAGAGGCCGTGGCAGCGCTCGTGCGCGCGGCCGGCAGGCAGGGCCGAACCATACGGCCGGTGGGCTCGGCACATTCTTCGAGCGAGATTTACGTCACGGACGATGTCCTGGTTTCTCTGGCCAATATCTGTGGTCTGCATGAGCATGACTCTCGATGTCACCGAGCCGCGGTCGGTGCCGGCTCACAACTGACGGAGCTTAGCAAGGAGCTGCAGTCGGCGGGCATGACGCTCTCAAATTTCGGCGACGTCGCAACCCAGACCGTCGGGGGCGCGATCGGAACCGGCACGCATGGCTCCGGACGAAACTTCCCCAACCTTTCGATGATGCTTGTCGGCGGCCGCCTGGTCACCGCCCGGGGAGAGATCACCACCTTCGGCGTCGAAGAGGACCTGGATTTCGTGCGAGCCTTGCGTGTTTCCTTCGGGACGCTCGGCATTCTCACCTCAGCCACTCTCCAGCTCGAACCCTTGCACGATCTCCGCCGTCAGGAATGGTGCCTTGGCTTCGAGCCCTGCATGGAGGCACTCGATCGGCTTTCCCGGGAAAATCGGAACTTCGACTTCTATTGGTATCCCCGCTCCGATGAGGTGAAGATCCGTTGCCTCAACCCGCCGGGCGAGGAAAAGACTTATGGCGCCTTCGCCCGGCTGGCGAAGGACGAGACCGGGCCGCCGCACGAGGTCATTCCGCAGCACAGCGATCTTCCTTATCGCTTCGAGGAAATGGAATATTCCATGCCGGCCGAGGCCGGACCGGATTGCATGAGAAAGCTGCGCACGCGCATCAAGGAAAAATGGCGCCGCTCGGTCGGCTGGCGCGTGCTCTACCGTTACATCAAGCGTGACGACACCTGGCTGAGCGAAGCCTATGGCCGGGACTCTGTGAGCATATCGCTCCATCAGAACGCGACGCTGCCCTATTGGGACTTCTTTCTCGACCTCGAACCGGTGATGCGGGACCATGGCGGCCGGCCGCACTGGGCGAAAAAGCACAGTCTTCGCGCGACCGAACTCAAGGCCCTCTACCCGATGTGGGATCGTTTTCTTGCCCTTCGGCAGGAGCTGGACCCGGAGGGGCGGTTTCTAACGCCTTATTTGCGCAGACTTCTCGGGTGCTAAGAGGGTGCATGGAGGCGATCGGAAAAAGGCGATGGACGATAGCCGGGGGGCACATCCCCTTGGGGAGTAACGGCATGGAGCCCGAATTCACCAGCCGCGACGAGATCGCGGTTCTCAACTGTTCCGACAGCCCGGCCCGGCTGCGCATTCAGATCCACTATGCGGATCGCCCCGTTGTCGGACCGTATGATGTGGAGATTGCCGCTCGGCGGGTACGCCGCATCCGCTTCAATGATCTGATCTTTCCCGAGGCGCTGCCGCTGGACGTCGATTTCGGAGCGGTCATAGAGGCTGACGTTCCCGTCGTCGTGCAGTTTACCCGGCTCGACAGTGGCACGGGATCACGCAGTACGATTGCGACGGCGGCTTATGCGGCGCGGAACTTGCAAGGGAGCCGATGATGAATGAGGCGCCGTGGTTCACAAGCTCGGTCATCTATGGAATCGACGTGCGAAGGTTCGCTGACGGAAACGGCGACGGGATCGGCGACTTCATCGGACTGAGGGAGCGGGTAGTCTATCTGAGCCACCTCGGCATCGACTGCGTCTGGCTGTCGCCCTTCTTCAGGTCCCCCTTCGCCGACAATGGTTACGACGTCAGCGACTATTACTCTGTCGATCCTGCGCTCGGGACGCTGGACGACTTCCTGAACTTTCTGCACGCTGCCGGCGAACACGGTATTCGCGTCATCATCGATCTCGTCGCCAACCACACATCGAGCGAGCATCCGTGGTTTCAGGCCGCACGGCGGGATGCGAGGTGCCGCTTCCGCGATTACTATGTCTGGTCCGCCAGCCCGCCGCCGGTCGCTCCGGACAACAAGACGGCATTTCCCGGTGAGGAAAGCAGCGTCTGGACGTATGACGAGCTCGCCCAGGCCTATTATTTTCACAAGTTTCGCCACTTCCAGCCGGACCTGAACATCGCCAATCCGGCGGTGCGCGACGAATTGCTCCGCGTGGTCGATTACTGGCTGACATTGGGCGTCGACGGCTTCCGGGTTGATGCCGCGCCCTTCGTCATCGGCGAGACGGGCATAGAACACGCTGATCCCAGGGATCCTCATGGCTTCCTGCGGGAGATGCGTGAGCTGGTCGAAGGCAGACGCCGGGATGGTCTTCTGCTCGGCGAGGCGGACCTCTCGCCTGAAAAGCTGCGCCCCTATTTCGGTGAAGGGAAACTCGATCTTCTGTTCAACTTCGTTCTGAGCGCGTCTTTCGCGGCAAGCCTCGCGCGGCAGAAGGCCGATCTCATAGGTCAGGCGCTTTCGATAATGCCGGAGCCGCCTCCCCATCGAGGCTGGGTCAATTTCCTTCGCAATCTCGACGAGCTCAACCTCGACCGCCTGCCGGAAGACATCCAGCAGGAGACCTTTGCCGCCTTCGCTCCGGACGAGGAGATGCGGATCTACGGACGCGGCATCAGGCGTCGGCTCGCACCGATGCTCGAGGGAAACCAGACGAGATTGGAACTGGCGTTCAGCCTGCTTCTTTCTTCTCCGGGCGTGCCCCTTGTCCTCTACGGCGACGAAATAGGCATGGGCGAAGACCCTTCCCGCCCGGGCCGTGAGCCCGTCCGCGTCCCCATGCAGTGGAACGCTGGCGCCAATGCCGGCTTTTCCACGGCCCAGCGCGCCAGGCTCATACAGCCAATCGTGACCGACGGACCCTTCGCCTTCAAGCGGATCAATGTCGAAGCACAGCGAGAGGACCCCCGGTCGCTCCTCAACCGCGTCCGGGCGATGATCCTGATGCGGCGCAGTCACAAGCTTTTTCAAAGGGGCCGGCCGATCGTGCTGCATACACGGGATCCCGCGCTGTTTGCGCTCGCCTATTCCGACGGCACCGAGCTGTTCGTCGTGCTGCATAATCTAACGGAGGCCAAGCGGCGGGCGGAAGTCGAACTGCCCGGCGCCATCGACGCCAGGCTCAAGGATGTTTTCGGCGAAGGCGAGGTCGAGCTCTCCGGCCAGCATCTGACGATGGGTCTTGGCCCATTCGGCTATGCCTGGCTCCATTCGGGAAGGAAGGACTGAAATGGCGAGGATCGGCTATCACGCATCGCACGAGCAATTTACGCCGCTCGACCTGTTGGGCTGGGCGCGGGCGGCGGAAGAGGCCGGCTTCGATTGCACCATGTCGTCCGACCATCTCGCGCCCTGGAGCGAGCGGCAGGGGCAAAGCGGCTTTGCCTGGGCGTGGCTCGGCGCCGCCCTACAGGCGACAGAGAAGAGCTTCGGCCTCGTCACGGTTCCTTGCGGCTGGCGCTATCACCCCGCGATAACGGCGCAGGCAGCTGCAACCCTTGCGCAGATGTTCCCGCGGCGGCTTGCCTGGCTGGCGTTGGGCAGTGGGGAGGCGCTGAACGAACAGGCTGTCGGTGGGGTCTGGCCCGAAAAGGCGGAGCGAAGGGCCAGACTCCTCGAGGCGGTCGAGGTCATCCGCGAGCTTTGGGCCGGCCGGACGGTTAACCGGCAAGCACCCATTGCCGTGTCGGAGGCCCGCCTTTATACGCTCGCCGAGCACCCGCCGGCGCTGATCGCCGCGGCTCTAACGCCTGAAACGGCCGAAACGGCCGGAGAATGGGCGGACGGTCTCATCACCGTCAATCAGTCGTCGACAAAGCTTGCCGCCATTGCCGAGGCCTTCAGGCGCGGCGGCGGCGACGGCAAGCCTCTCTGCCTTCAGGTCCATGTCTCCTATGCACAGACGGACGAGGAGGCGCGGCAAAATGCTTTCGATCAGTGGAGGAGCAACGTGCTCAGCCCCGGTCAGTCGGAGACGCTGAGGACGCCGGGTGAAATCGAGTCAGCCACGAAGAGCGTTCGTCCCGAGGATCTCGACAAGCATGTCAGGATCTCCTCGGATCCGGGGCGGCACGCCGCCTGGATCGAGGAGGATATCGCCGCCGGCTTCGACGAGATATATCTTCACAATGTCGGTCGCAATCAGCTTGAGTTCATCGATGTCTTTGGCAGATCGGTTCTGCCGCGTGTGCGCGCCTTCTGACCGGCCCGCGTCGGCCGCCTGGACCCTTGCCGCTACTGTCATGCAGCGTACTTCAACGAAGCGGTGAGATCGTCTAGACAAGAGAGCGACGGCCGCCTGCCTTCGGCGGTCGAGAGGGTTGCGGATTGTACGACTATTGCATCATAGGAGGCGGCATCGTCGGCCTGTCGACGGCCATGGCGCTGCAGGACAGAGTGCCCGGCTCCAGGATCTTGCTCTTGGAAAAGGAGCCGGAGCTTGCGCGTCATCAGACGGGCCATAACAGCGGCGTGATCCATGCCGGGATTTATTATGCGCCGGGATCCCTGAAAGCGACGCTGTGCCGCGAGGGAGCGGAGGCGACAAAGGCGTTCTGCACCGAAAACGGTATTCCTTTCGAAACCTGCGGCAAACTGCTGGTGGCGACGAACGATGCCGAGATTGAAGGAATGGAGAGCCTCGAGGATAGGGCGCGCCGGAACGGCATCGAATACAGCCGCCTGTCGATGTCGCAATTGCGATCCGACGAGCCGAATATCGCCGGCCTCGGTGCGCTCCTCGTCCATGCGACCGGGATTGTCGACTATTCGGCGGTCTGCCGGGCAATGGCAGCGCGTATCGAAGCCCGGGGCGGCGAAATCAGGCGCGGGGCCGAGGTCTCCGCCATCGTGGAGGAGGCAGGCAGTGTGAGGGTTGCAAGTGCCTCCGGCCGCTTCGACGCGCGCAAGCTGATCGCCTGCGCAGGCCTCCAGTCCGACCGTATAGCTCTGATGGCTGGCCTGACGATCCACCACCGGATCGTTCCGTTCCGGGGGGAATATTATGTGCTTCCGTCGTCCAAGGCGGCTCTGACCCGGCGCCTCATCTATCCCATTCCAGACCCGGGCCTGCCCTTCCTCGGCATTCATCTCACCCGGACGATCGAAGGAGGGATGACGGTCGGGCCCAATGCCGTGCTCGGCTTTGCGCGCGAAGGTTATCCGAAGGGCAGCTTCGCTCTTGCCGATGTGGCGGACATGGCGGCTTTCCCCGGCTTCTGGAAAATGGCAGCCAGGAACTGGCGTTCGGCAATCCGTGAATTTGCCAACTCTGCCTCTCGATACCGCTATCTGCAGGAGTGCCGGAAATACTGTCCGCCGCTAACGATCGCCGACCTTAGCCGTGCACAATCTGGCATCCGCGCGCAGGCTGTCACGGCCGACGGCAGCCTCGTCCATGATTTCCTCTTCGAAGAGACCGAACGGATGCTTCACGTCTGCAACGCGCCATCTCCGGCTGCAACGTCTGCGATTCCGATCGGCCGGATGATCGTGGACCGGCTGCTGGAGGGGGCCGCGCGCGCAACTGAAACGGCGTAGCTGATGAGCGAGCGCCCGAATGCGTCGATTTCGTCCATTGTCCCTGTGACAAGCTCCCGAATGAGGTAACCCGAGCCCAAAAACGGCCGGTTCCTTTACATTCGGCCTCGCCATGCGCACACTTCAGGCGAGGAGCGAGGTGTCCGTTGGGAGGCGGTCGTGTTTTCACATTCCGAACATATCCGCGAAATTGAGCGCGTTGGCCGTGGCCTTCCGGTCAGCCGCGACGAAACGGTCGTGAAATCCTGGATGCGCTGCCTCGAGCATCACCGGCTCGACCCGGCCCAGAGTTGCGAAGCCTATATCGTGCCTGAAACCCGGCTCAAGGAACACCGGCAGCAATCGGAGGACCTGATCGGCATCGCTCGCTCGGGGCTGGAGCACCTGTTCCGCCAGGTTGCCGGGCAGAACTACGTGCTGCTTCTCTCCGACCGGGAAGGCGTGACCGTGGAGTTCCTTGGAGACCCTCTCTTCAACAACAGCTTGCGAAAGGCCGGGCTTTATCTCGGCTCGGAGTGGTCCGAATGGCGCGCCGGTACCTGTGCGGTCGGCGCATGCCTGGAAACGGGAGAGGCGCTGACGATCCATCAGACCGACCATTTCGACAATACCCACACCCCGCTCTCCTGCACGGCGGCACCGATTTATGACAACAAGGGCGAACTCTCCGCGGTGCTGGATATCTCGCTGCTGAGTTCGCCGATCCTCAAGGCCAGCCAGAACCTCGCGCTGCATCTGGTGACCGCCACCGTGAGACGCATAGAGCTTGCCAACCTCATGGCGCAGGCGCGAAACCAGTGGGTGCTGCGGTTCTCGCGCTCACCCGAATTTCTCGATGTCGATCCGGAGGCGGCCATCTCGATCGACGGCCTCGGCCGGATCGCCGGAATGACGCATGGGGGAGCCAAAATACTCGCACGCTCGACCGGGCTGGACTGGCGCGATCCCCGGAAACTGATCGGCGAGCCGGTGTCACGTTTCTTCGATATCGAGGTCGACGATCTTTCCGACCTCACCCGGCGCCGCCCGACCCAGGAGCGCCTCGTCTTCGCCCGCGACGGAAATGCGCTCTTCGCCCATGCGATCGAGCCGCATTCGACCGTACGTGCGCCAGTCGTCTCGCGCGAGCAGATTCCGCCGGCCTTGCGGCGGCTCGGCGGCGACGCGCCGGTGATCGCCGCGCTGCAGGCAAGGGCCGCGAAGCTCGCGCGTACCGGGCTGCCGATCCTCGTTCAGGGAGAGACGGGGACCGGCAAAGAGCATCTTGCGCGCGCTATCCACGAGGGCAGCGGTCTGAAGGGGCAGTTCGTCGCGATCAACTGCGCGGCGATCCCCGAGCAATTGATCGAGAGCGAGCTTTTCGGCTACCTGCCGGGCGCCTTTACCGGCGCTTCGGCGAAGGGGCGCAAGGGCCTGATCGAGCAGGCGGACGGAGGAACGCTCTTCCTAGACGAGATAGGCGACATGCCGCTTGCCCTGCAAAGCAGGCTGTTGCGCGTACTTGCCGAGGGCGAGGTCCTGCCGGTCGGCGGCACCGTGCCGCGAAAGGTCCGGATCCGGGTCGTGTCGGCATCGCACCGGCCACTGCAGACGCTTGTCGCGCAAGGGGCGTTCCGCGAGGATCTCTATTACCGGCTCAATGCCGCGACCCTCTCGATTCCGGCGCTCAGGGACCGGCCGGACTTTGACTGGATACTCGAACAGCTGCTGAAGCGGCACGGCGACGGTGAGTTGATATTGTCGGAGGCCGCGCTCGCGGCGCTCAAGGCGCATGATTGGCCGGGAAACATCCGCGAACTCGACAATGTCGTCGCCGTGGCTGCAGCGCTCGCCGAGAACGGCGTCGTGGAGATCGGCGACCTGCCGGACCACCTCCTGGTGAATGCGGACACCGTCGGCGGAAGCGAGGCGGGGGCGGCCTTGAGCCTTATGCTCGCCACTTGCGACTGGAATATTTCCGAGACCGCCCGCCGGCTGGGGCTCGATCGCTCGACGGTGCACCGGCAGATCAAGCGCTACAGCCTCAAGCGCTGAGCACGGTTGCGCCCGCGCAACAGGTCAGGTGCCACAGCTGTGGCGCTCGAACCACTGACTGCAACAAGGCCAGTCATCGCCGGCATTGATTACATTGCATTTCCTCATCTCCAGGCAATTGGCACGGCCATTGCAACTCGCTGCCCGGACACCACAGTCATCGGGAGGAAACATGCGAGCGCTCAGATTTCATGCGGCAAGGGATCTCAGGATCGAGGACATTCAGGCGCCGGGCGAACCCGCAGCGGGGCAGGTGCTGGTCCGCAACCGCTTCGTCGGAATCTGCGGAACGGACCTGCACGAATATGCCTACGGTCCGATTTTCGTTCCAAAGGAACCACATCCGTTTACCGGCGCCCATGGCCCACAGGTCCTTGGCCACGAGTTCGGCGGTGTGGTGGAGGCCGTCGGTGAGGGTGTGACTTCGGTCCGTGCCGGCGACCGGGTATCCGTGCAGCCGCTGATCATGCCGCGCGCCGGCGACTTCTTCGCCGATCGCGGCCTCTTCCACCTGAGTACCGATCTGGCCCTTGCCGGTCTGAGCTGGGCGTGGGGAGGCATGGCGGAATACGCCCTTCTCAACGAATACAATGTCGAGAAGATTCCCGAAGAGATGAGCGACGAGGAGGCGGCGCTTGTCGAGCCGAGCGCGGTCGCCGTCTACGCTTGCGACCGGGGCGGGGTCACGGCGGGCAGCAGCGTGCTCGTGACCGGTGCCGGGCCGATCGGAGTCCTGACCCTTCTTGCCGCACGCGCGGCCGGTGCTGCGCAGCTCTTCGTCTCCGACATCAACGACGCCCGCCTTGAATTCGCTTCATCCATTCTTCCGGACATAACCCCGATCAATCCGGGTCGGAGCAACCCGGGCGATGTGGTGCGCGCGGCTACGGAGGGCAAAGTCGGGTGCGACGTCGCTATCGAATGCGTCGGAAACGAGCACGCGCTCAAGGGCTGCGTCGACGCCGTGCGCAAGCAGGGTGTCGTGGTTCAGACCGGGCTGCATCCGCACGAGAACCCGATCGACTGGTTTCAGGTCACGTTCAAGGACATCGATCTGCGCGGCTCCTGGGCCTACCCGACACACTACTGGCCGCGTGTGATCCGCTTGATAGCCTCAGGACATTTGCCCGCAAAACAGGTCGTCACCGGTCGTATTGGTCTCGATCGGGCCGTGGCGGACGGCTTCGATGCGCTTCTCGATCCGGGTGGCAGGCACCTGAAGATCCTGATCGACCTCACGAACTGAACGCGTAGATCCGGTGCGGGCAGTCGAGGAGCCGCCCGCGCGTCAACCAAGCGAAGAGGAGGATACCCATGCTTGAAGAAAGTCCCGGCACCCGCATCGACATTGTGCTCGCCAAACTCGGAAGAGCCCTCGAACGTGGCGACATCGATGCCGCCGTCAACCTGTTCCAGGCCGATTGCTACTGGCGCGATCTGGTTGCCTTCACCTGGAATCTCAAAACCATGGAGGGGCAGGACCAGATCCGCGATATGCTGACGAGCCAGCTTGCCGCGATCAAGCCGGCGCGGCTGCGCCAGGACGAGATGGAACGGCCTGGTGACGCAGACGGTGTCACCGAAGGATGGTTCGAATTCGAAACGGAGGTGGCGCGCGGCCACGGCCATATCCGCCTCAAGAACGGCCTGATCTGGACGCTTCTGACGACGATGACGGAGCTTAAAGGACACGAGGAGCCAAGGGGAGCCAGACGTCCGCTCGGCGCCGAGCACGGCCATGACCCGAGCCGCAAGACATGGAAGGAAAAGCGCGAAACCGAAGCGGCCGAACTCGGTTATACAAGCCAACCCTACGTCGTCATCATCGGCGGAGGTCAGGGCGGAATAGCACTCGGCGCGCGCCTCAGGCAGCTCGGCGTTCCGGCCATCATTATCGAGAAGAACGAGCGGCCCGGCGACAGCTGGCGGAAGCGCTACAAGTCGCTCTGCCTGCACGATCCGGTCTGGTACGACCATCTCCCCTATATCCCCTTCCCGGAGAACTGGCCGGTATTCGCCCCGAAAGACAAGATCGGCGACTGGCTGGAGATGTATACCAAAGTGATGGAACTCAATTACTGGAGTTCGACCACCTGCAAATCAGCACGGTATGACGATGTAACGAAGGAATGGACGGTCGTCGTCGAGCGCGATGGGGAGGAGGTCGTCCTCCGGCCGAAGCAGCTCGTTCTGGCGACCGGCATGTCGGGCAAGCCGAACGTCCCGAAGCTGAGGGGCCAGGATATCTTCAAGGGCGAGCAGCAGCATTCCTCTCAGCATCCCGGTCCCGATGCATATCGTGAGAAGAGGGTCGTCGTCATCGGCTCCAACAATTCCGCGCACGATATCTGCGCCGCGCTCTGGGAAGGGGGCGCGGATGTGACGATGGTGCAGCGGATACGCTGATGGAGATCGGGCTTGGAGACCTTTATTCCGAGCGGGCGCTTGCCGCCGGCATGACGACGCGCAAGGCTGATCTGATCTTTGCTTCGCTGCCCTACCGGATCATGCACGAGTTCCAGATCCCGCTATACGAGAAGATGCGCGAGCGGGACGCCAAGTTCTATGCCGATCTCGAAAAGGCCGGCTTCATGCTCGACTGGGGCGCGGACGGATCCGGCCTTTTCATGAAGTATCTGCGTCGCGGATCCGGCTACTATATCGACGTCGGCGCCTGCGATCTCGTGATCGACGGCAGCATCAAGCTGAAATCCGGTTCTGACGTCAGCCATCTGACGGAGGATTCCGTGGTGCTCAAGGACGGCACAGTGCTTCCGGCCGATCTCGTCGTCTATGCTACAGGCTACGGCTCGATGAATGGCTGGGCAGCCGACCTCATCTCCAGGGAAGTCGCGGACAAGGTCGGCAAGGTCTGGGGCCTCGGCTCCGATACGCCGAAGGACCCGGGCCCCTGGGAGGGCGAGCAGCGAAACATGTGGAAGCCGACGCAGCAGGAGGCGCTCTGGTTCCACGGCGGAAACCTGCATCAGTCGCGGCATTATTCGCAATATCTGTCGCTGCAGTTGAAAGCGCGCTGCGAGGGCATATCGACACCCGTCTATGGTCTCCAGGAACGCCATCACCTCGCCTGACCTGCAAGATGCCGGCCGGAGAAATCCGGCTGGCATCTGAAACACGGCTGCGAGAAGAGATCCGGCCGTTCGTTGCTCCGCCCGGCTCCCGGGCTTCTTACCCCAGTTCTATATAATCCGGATAACGCGCCGCGATGTCGTCGATCATCGACAATGTGCCGGAGAGATGGGTCTTCATCGCTTGAGCCGCGTCCACGGGCGCGCCCTTTTCGATTCCTTCGATGATCATGTCATGGGTATCCACGACCCGTTTGGTGCCGACATTGACGAGATTGAGGCGCCGCAGGCGATCGATATGGCCGCTGTGGCGGCGGATGATCGGCCAGATATGCTCCAGCCCGGCTTCGTCGAATATTATAAAGTGGAATGCACGGTCGGCGGCGAGAAAATCGGCAAACTCCTTCGAGGCCAGCGCCTTCAGGTTCGTGTTCGCGGTTCGCAGGCGATCAGCGATCTGCCGTCTGTTTGCGTTTTCCGCAAGGTTGAAGACGGCTTCCTGCTCGACGGCGCGCCGCATGAGATGGGTCTGACGCGCCAGGTTGATGTCGATTTTGGAGACCAGCGTCGCATATTGCGGATAGACGGTGACGAGACCTTCTTCCTCCAGCCGCATGAGCGCGTCACGCACCGGCGTCTGGCTGAGCCCGAACTGGTTCTGCAGTTCGACGCGTGAGAGCGCCGTACCGGGAGCAAGTTCCAGCGCGAGGATCTTCTCGCGAAGATATTCGACAATTTGCGGTGCAATCTGCCGGGTGCGATCAAGGCCGGTTCGATGTTTGGCTGTCGGAGCTTCCGATATCAAAAATCCATTCCTCCAGAACAGTTCCCGATCCTGTAATAATGCATTAATGTGTCAGTGTGAAGGGACCGCGACGGCGGCCCCGGCAGGATAGGAAGGATCGCCGTGCCCGAGAAGCCGCTCATTCTCGAAAGCCTAGCGGAAGCCCGCCCTTCGAGCTATGCCGATCAGGTCTATGGGCGCATCCTGCACGACATATTGAATGGAGTTTTTCAACCGGGCGCGCGGCTGCCGACCGAGAACGAGTTGGCCGAACGTTTCGGCGTTTCGCGGCCGGTCGTCCGGGAAGCACTGGCGCGTCTGAGAGTCGACGGCCTTGTTGAAGCGCGGCGCGGCAGCGGCACCTATGTCCTCAGCCGGCCTTCGCAAACTCTTCCGGAACTCGCCGACCTGGAGGATATCTCGCGCTTCCTTCGATATCAGGAGCTCCGCTTCCATGTGGAAGGCCAGGCGGCCGCACTGGCTGCGGAGCGGCGCACGGAAAAGCAGCTTGCCGCCATCGTCGAAGCCCATGAAACCTTCGCCCATGAGGTCGGCAGAGGGGCTTTCCTGCCTGAAAGCGACAGGCGTTTCCATCTTGCGATCTGCGAAGCAACCGGAAACGAATTCTTCGCCAAGGCGCTGGAGGGGCCGGAGGTCTCGCTGACGAGTTTCATGAATGTCTCGCTGGCGCTCACCCGTTCCGGCTCGCAGGCACGCGCCCGCCGGGTCATCGCCGAACATGCCGAGATTGTCGAAGCGATCCGCACGAAAGATGCCGCATGGGCGCGTGTGGCGATGGAGACGCATATCATCAAAGCGCGCCGACGGATGACGGACGGAACAATCGACTCCTGATAAGTAATTATATTTTACAAATCCAAGACGATGTTGTAATGAAAACCGACTTATGGAGGAGGTTCTCATGCAAATCAGACTTGATGCCCGTGATTACGCAGCTTCGGTGGTTGCGGTTCCGCCCATCGCGTTGAACGCGGACCTTACGGTGAACGCCGACGCCAACGCCGCGATCATCCGCCACATAGAGGAAGGCGGAGTGGGTATCCTACTCTATGGCGGAAATGCCAATCTCTACCACTTCGGTCTGGAGGACTATCGGGCGGGAATGCAGGCGGTGATCGCTGCCGCTTCGCCCGAAACCCGTATCATAACGTCGATCGGTCCGGACTTCGGAAAAGCCCTGGCGCAGGCGCCGATCGCCCGCGATCTGGGTTTGAGGAATGTGATGCTCCTGCCCACGCAGTTTCCGGCGGATCCGGCCGGTGTCGCCAATGGCGTACGCCGCCTTGCGGCGGTCCTGGGCCATGGCCTCGTATTATATCTTAAGCGGGAGAACTACGTCGATCCGGACGAGCTTGGCCGGCTCGTCTCGGAAGGCGCGGTCGACTTCGTCAAATATGCGGTGGAGCGCCCCGATCCTGCACAGGATGCCTATCTCGACGCCATCATCGCGGCGATTGGAAAAGATCGGATGGCGAGCGGCATGGGCGAAACGCCAATTCACGATCACCTCGGCGGCCGCAGCCTGACGACCTATACCTCGGGGGCCGTCTGCATTGCCCCGTCGGCGGCGATGGAACTTCTAAGGCTCTACAAGGCAGGACGCGGCGCAGAAGCCTTTGAACTCAGCCGGCCGTTCCTGGAGTTCGAGAAAGTTCGCGCGGAGCTCGGGGGCCTTCAGGTCCTCCATGATGGGATGCGGCTGGCAGGTATTGCAGATACGGGGCCGCTGATGCCGATGATCTCCAATCTTAATGCTGAAAAACTTGGTCCGGTCGGCGTCGCGGTGAAGGCCTTGCAGGTTGCCGAGGCCGATTGCCTGAGGCGCGCGGGGAAGCCGTCGGTAAGCGCCTTAGCGTGAGTTGACAGATTGATGTATGCTAACTAATACATTAGTGCTTTAATGTGAATGCGGTGCGGAGGAGCAATAAGGCCGTGTGAACGGTCGCCGCGCAAAGGCGTCTGGAAGACCATCGAGGAGGAGAGAGAAATGATCATCCGCTATTGTACCGGCGCCTTGGCGCTATTTGCAGCGACGCTGCTCGCTGGCGCCGCCATCGCAGCCGAAGGGGAAGTGAAGATCGTATTGCCGGAGCAGCCGGCCAATCTCGATCCCTGTCGCTCCATCCGGTCGGATATCGGCCGCATCATCAATTCCAACATCACCGAGACCCTGACCGTCATCGATACGGAGAAAGGCACCGTTGGCCCCTGGCTCGCGGAAAAATGGGAGCAGGTGGACGATCTTACCTGGCGCGTGCATCTCAAGAGCGGCGTCAAGTTCCAGGATGGCGTGGAGTTCAATGCCGAAGCGGTGGTCAAGTCCATCAATCGCCTGATGAATCCGAACATCACCTGCGACAGCCGCTCCAAATTCGGCGACGTCAAGCTGACGCCGAAGGCGGTCGACGCGCAGACGGTGGAGATTTCCTCCGACAGCCCGGTGCCGATCATGCCGACACTGCTCGGCACCGTCCAGATCGTCTCGCCGAACATGCCCTTCGACAAGGAAAGCAACGATCCCGTCGGCACGGGCCCCTATGTGGTCGAAAGCAAGTCCAATGAACAGATCGTGCTGAAGCGTCACGATGCCTACTGGGGTGCCAAGCCGGACGTCACGCGTGCAACCTATGTCTGGCGCAGCGAGTCGGCTATCCGCGCGGCCATGGTCGAATCCGGTGAAGCGGATATGACTCCGTCCATCGCGGTACAGGACGCGACCAATGCAGAGTCGGACTTCGCCTATCTGAATTCCGAGACGACACGCATGCGGATCGATGCGCAAATCCCACCGCTCGACGACGTTCGTATCCGCAAGGCCCTGAACATGGCCATCGACTGGGACGGGATGGGCGAAGCGCTGTTCGGCAAGGATGTGCTCAGGGCGTCGCAAATGGTCGTTCCGGGCGTGCGCGGACACAATCCCGATATCAAGCCATGGACCTACAATCCCGAAGAGGCGATGAAGCTGGTCGAGCAGGCCAAGGCCGACGGCGCTCCGGTCGACAAGGAGATCGTGCTGATCGGGCGCAACGGCTTTTTCCCGAATTCGGCTGAAAGCCTGGAAGCGATCCGGTCCATGTGGCAGGAAATCGGGCTCAACGTTTCGATACGCCAGCTCGAGGCGGCAGACTGGGTACGCTATCTCGACAAGCCTTTTCCCGAAGGGCGCGGCCCGACCCTGTTCCAGCAGCAGCACGACAACAATACCGGCGATGCCGGGTTCACCGCGCCGGTCATGTATCTGAGCGAGGGGCAATATTCGACGATCGCAGACAAGGATCTCGATGCCGTCCTCAAGAAAGCCATGGCTGCGACCGGCGACGAGCGCGAAAAGCTCTTCCAGGAGGTCTTCGCAAAGGTGCACGACGAGATCGTTGCAGACGTGCCGATGTACCACATGATCGGATATGTCCGCGTCGGCTCGCGCCTCGACTGGAAGCCGGATCTCAAAACGAACAGCGAGATCGCGCTCTCCGAGATTCACTTCAAGGACTGACGAACCCGACCTTTCGCCGCGGCGTGTCCCACGTCGCGGCGCCGTCCCTGTTTGCGGTGGAAAGGAAACGCCGTGTTCGCTTTCATTCTCAGACGCGCCGGCCAGAGCGTGATCGCAGTGATCGGACTTCTGGTCCTGGTCTTCTTCCTTTCGAGGCTGACGGGCGATCCGGCCTATCTCTATCTGCCGCTCGATTCGTCCGAAGCGCAGCGTCAGGCGTTTTCGGAGGCGCACGGTTTTAACGATCCCTTGGTCGTTCAATTCGGCCGCTACCTCGTCGATCTGGCGCGTTTCGATTTCGGCGACGCGTTGAGCCGCAACCGGCCGGCCATGGAGGTCGCGCTCGAGGCCTTTCCGCAAACGCTGAAGCTCGCCGCGATCGCGATTGTTCTTTCGCTCTGTCTTGCGGTCGTGGTCGGATCGCTTGCCGCCGCTCGCCCGGGTAGCCTCTTCGACAAGCTCGCGACCACCGCGTCGCTTGCCGGCGCCAGCGCTCCGGATTTCTGGGTCGCTATCGTCGCGATCCTTGTCTTCTCGGTCGGGCTAGGCCTGCTTCCGACCTCGGGCACGGGGACGGCCCTGCACTGGATCATGCCGATCTTCGTTCTGACATTGCGGCCCTTCGGTCTCCTCGTCCAGGTCGTTCGCGGCACGATGATGAGCGCACTCGCTTCCCCTTATGTGAAGACGGCGCGTGCCAAGGGCGTGAACCGATCCCGTATCGTCTTCCGCCACGCGCTGCGCAATTCGCTGCTCCCGGTGATCACCGTCGCCGGCGACCTTGCTGCAAGCCTCGTCAACGGCGCCGTGGTCGTTGAGACCATCTTCGGCTGGCCCGGCATCGGTAAACTCATGATCGACGCGATCGTGAGGCGCGATTTCGCGCTCATCCAGGCGACGGTGCTGGTTACGGCGATCGCCATCTTCGTCCTGAACATCGCGATCGATCTCGTCTATGCGCGGCTCGATCCCCGCATAAGGTTTGAAACGAGATGAGCGCGACAGCCATGACGACTTCTGCCGATACCCCCGAGACGAAAGTCTCTCGTTTTCAGGTGCTGCGCCTCATCAGCCGGGACTGGCTGGCGCTCGCCGCGGTGATCTTCCTGCTGATCGTGGTCGGATGTGCCGTTTTCGGTCCATGGCTTGTGGGCGATCTTATCGACAAGCCCAATTTCCGTGCACGAAACATGGCGCCGTTCGACCTGTCCCAGGGCTGGACCTATGTTCTCGGTGCCGATACGCTCGGCCGCAGCCTGCTCGCTCGGCTTGTGGTCGGCGCGCAAAACACCATCGGCATCGCGTTCTGCGCCGTGCTTTTTTCGGTCGTGATCGGCGGTATGCTCGGTTTGATTGCCGGCTATTCGCGAGGCGCCGCCGGCACGATGATCATGCGCGGTGCGGATATCGTGATGAGCTTTCCGTCGCTCCTGCTCGCCCTCATCGTTCTTTTCAGCCTGGGGCCTTCCGTCACCAATCTCGTCCTCGTCCTGGCGATCACCCGCGTGCCGATTTATCTGCGCACGACTCGTGCGGAAGTGCTCGAGGTGAGAGAGCGTATGTTCGTGAGCGCCGCCGTTGCGCTTGGCGCCAATCATAGGCGCATCCTTTTCCGCCATATCGCCCCGATGGTGCTGCCCACCCTTGTGACGATCGGCGCGATCGACTTCGCGACCGTCGTTCTTGCCGAGTCATCGCTGAGCTTCCTCGGCCTCGGCATCCAGGCGCCTGAATTCACCTGGGGCGCCATGGTCGCCACCGGCCGTGGCTATCTCTCGACCGCCTGGTGGATTGCATTCTGGCCGGGTCTTGCGATCCTGCTGACGACGCTTTCGCTCAATATTCTCTCGAGCTGGTGGCGCACCTATGCCGATCCGCAGCAGCGCTGGCGGATCGAACTCGCTCGCTCGAAGAAGGGCATTCCGGAGAAACGCAAATGACCGGCACACATCTTCTCGAGGTCAAGGACCTGACCGTCGATTTCCTGTCGCTTGGCGGATCCTTCCGCGCGACAAACGGCGTCAGCTTCCATGTCGATGCCGGAGAGACGCTCGTGATCCTGGGCGAGTCCGGTTCCGGCAAATCGGTAAGCGCCAGTGCGATCATGGGACTCATCGACACGCCTCCCGGCGACATCTGCGCGGGGTCGGTCGCCTATCGCGGCCGCGATCTCTCCTCGCTTTCGGAAGGTGAGCGGCGGGACCTCAACGGCCGCAAGATCGCGATGATCTTCCAGGACCCGCTTTCGCATCTGAACCCGGTCTATACGATCGGCTGGCAGATGGAGGAGGTGTTCAGCGTCCACGGAGTGGCGAGCGGTGGCGTGGCGCGGCAGAGGGCGATCGATATATTGAGGCGCGTCGGCATCCCGGAGCCGGAGAAGCGCATCGACCAGTATCCGCACCAATTCTCCGGCGGCCAGCGCCAGCGCATCATGATCGGCATGGCAATCGCGCTCAGGCCGGAAATCCTGATCGCCGACGAGCCGACGACAGCGCTCGACGTGAGCGTGCAGGCCCAGATTCTCGAGCTTCTGAAGAAGCTGCAGGCGGAGGACGGCCTTGCCATCATCATGATCACCCACGACCTCGAGGTGGCCGCGAACATGGCCGACAGGGTGATCGTCATGAAATCCGGCCGCATCGTGGAAGAGGGCGAGGCCCGTGCGGTCTTCGAAAACCCCGCCCATACCTATACGCGGACGCTGATCAACGCGCTACCGCATGGCGATCACGAAGCCCCGCCGAAACGCGGAAGGCCCGCTGGAAAGCCGATCCTGGAAGTAAGGAACATCGACAAGTTCTACACTCTCTCCTCCGGGTTTTTCGCGAAACCGGCGCGGTTGCACGCGGTCAAGAAGTTGAGCTTCGACGTTGCGGCAGGGGAGACCATCGGCATAGTTGGCGAGAGCGGCTCCGGCAAGTCCACCGTCGCGCGCGTGCTTCTGGGTCTCAACGAAGCGTCCGGCGGAGAGGCGCTGTTCCACGGGCGCGATATCCTGAAGATGGACCGCAAGGAATTGCTGGCCTTCCGCCGGAAGGTGCAGATGGTTTTTCAGGATCCCTACAGCTCGATGAACCCGCGCATGACGGTGCTCGATATCGTTTCGGAGCCGTGGCGCATCCACAAGGATATTCTGGAGAAGCCCCGTTGGCGCGACCGCGTTACTGAATTGCTGGGGCTCGTCGGCCTGAACCCCGAGCATGCCGCACGCTATCCTCATCAGTTCTCAGGGGGGCAGCGGCAGCGCATCGCCATTGCCCGGGCGCTTGCCTGCGATCCGGAGCTCGTCGTGTGCGACGAGGCCGTGTCGGCGCTCGACGTCTCGGTGCAGGTGCAGGTGATCGGCCTCTTGGCGGAATTGCGCGACCGGCTGGGCCTCGCCTACATTTTCATAACCCATGACCTGCCGATCGTGCGTCACTTCGCCGACCGGATCATCGTCATGAAGAGCGGCGAGATCGTCGAGCATGCGACGACGGAAGAGATCTTCCGCAGTCCGCAGCATGCCTATACGCGCCAGCTCATCAATGCGACGCCGAAGCCGAAGTGGCAGACAGCCGCCGACGCGGCATGAAGAAGATCGCCATGCCTGCGGTCGTCGCAGGAGCCCTGTTGATGGGGGCGAATTCTCTGGTTGCGGCGATGGATAGCGTGATCGTGCGCTTCGTGGCTGGAGAGGTTCACCCGATCGGGATCGTCTTCTTCCGCAATCTCGCCAGTCTGGGCGCGCTCTATCTGCTCATTCGCTCGCGGGGTTTCGTCGTAGAGCGGACGATGTCGTTCCACGTCCATGCGATCAGGGCCATCATCAAGCTTCTGGCCCTGCTCGCGGCCTTCATCGCGGTCACGCAGATCCCTCTGGCCTCCGCGACTGCGATCGCCTTCACCATGCCTCTTTTCGTCGCCTTCGGCTCGGTGCTTTTTCTGGGCGAGCGGTTTTCCTCCGGCCGGGCCCTCAGCCTCGCCGGCGGCTTCGCGGGCATCCTGATCGTCGTCCGGCCGGGTGCGGAAACCTTCGACACAGGCGCTGCCTGGGCACTCGCTTCCGCGGTCGGTCTTGCCATCGTCGCGCTCCTGATGAAGGTTTCGGCCGGGCGCGAGGACCCGGTCAGCATAGCCTGGCTGAATCTCCTGGTGACGGTTCCCGTCGCCTTCCTCCTCGCTTTGCCCTTTTGGCAGACGCCTTCGCTGTTCAGCCTTTTCCTGATGACGCTGCAGGGTATCGGCGGTCTTTTCGCGCAGCTTTCCTTCGCACGGGCAATGAAGCTGGCGGATGCATCCCTGCTGGTTACCGTCGATTTCATACGGCTGCCGCTCGCCCTCGTCATCGGCCTCCTGTTCTTCGGCGAGCCGATCCGGCTCGATGTGGTGATCGGCGGAGCGATCATCCTCGGAGCGATCACACTTCTCTTTCACCGAGAGGGAAGGGGCACGAAGTAGAGCTGCGGGCGGCGCGCGTACAGCCCTGCAAGGGCCAAACGCCTCTTGCCAGAGTTATAATCCGCCGCCCTTGTCGCCTTGCCTACCCCTCAGAAAGCCGCGAAGATTGCGCGTGGCTTCTTGCGATGATCACGCGCTTCGGCTCTCGAAATGCTCCACCAGGGCGGCAACCATGCTGTCGCCCATCTGTTGCCGCGTCTCGTGTGTTCCGCTGCCCATATGCGGCGACAGCACGACGCGCGGGTCGTTGCGGAGGGTATCCGGGACGAAGGGCTCGTTCTCGAAGACGTCGAGCGCTGCGCCTGCGATCCTGTTTCCGGCGAGCGCGCTTATGAGCGCCTGCTCGTCGACGATCGTGCCGCGCGAGACGTTCACCAGGTAGCCTTCCGGGCCGAGGTTCGCGAGGACGGCGTGATTGACGAGCCCGATCGTCTCGGGGCCCGCGGGACAGGTGACGACCAGAAGATCAGCCCAGGCCGCCAGGCCTTCGACACTGTCGAAATAGGGAAGGTCGACCGGCTTGCGTCGCGGTCCGGAATAGGCGGTCGCCGCGCCGATGGCCCGCAGGCGGGCGGCGACGGCCGAGCCGATATGTCCAAGTCCGATGATCCCCGTCTTCATCGATCGAAGCGAGCGGCCCAGAGGGAAGGCGATCTGTCCCCATCTGCCTTCGCGCACGAAGTCGTGGCCGCGCATGAGGCCGCGCGTGGCCGAGATGCTCAACGCAAGCGCCAGATCGGCGACATCCTCGGCGAGGATTCTCGACGTGTTGCGGACGACGACGCCGCGGGCATGCGCACTCTCGACATCGATGCCGTCGAGACCGGCGCTGTAGCTGGAGAGGATCTCCAGCGCCGGCAGCCGGTCGAGCATTGCCGCGTCGATATGAGCGTGCCTGACGGCGACGCCGCGAATGCGCGTCCCATGCTCGGCCAGGAGCGGGCCGATCGCCGCCTCGTCCGTTGGAAGCCGGAGGACGTTGAAGATTTCCCTCAACTCGCGGTCGGTTTTTTCCGGAAGTTCGGCGGCTTGAAGAACGGTCACGTCCCGGAGCATCGCCATGCCTAGCGCCCCTTGCTCTGCCGCCAGGCTGCAAAATCGGCCTTTGTCCGTTCCTGCGTCGCAGGGTACAGGCCGATGATGGAGCGCCCCTTCAGGACTTCTTCGGTGACGAAGTCCTCGAAGGCCGTCATCTCGACGGCTTCGTCGGCGATCTCTTCGGCCAGATGCGCGGGGACGACGACCACGCCTTCGCGATCGCCTATGACGACGTCTCCTGGCCAGACGGCGACGTCGCCGCAGCCGATCGGGATGTTGATGTCGAGCGCCTGGTGCAATGTCAGGTTCGTCGGCGCGGATGGGCGGCAGTGATAGGCCGGGATGTCGAGCTCGCCAATTTCCGGGCTGTCCCGGAAACCACCATCGGTGACCACGCCCGCCACTCCGCGCACCATCAGTCGGGAAACCAGGATCGAGCCCGCGGAAGCCGCTCGCGGGTCCTTGCGGCTGTCCATCACCATGACGAAGCCGGGAGGGCACTGCTCCACGGCTGCGCGCTGGGGGTGGTCGGGGTTCTGAAACACGGAAAGCTGGTTCAGGTCCTCGCGAGCAGGAATGTATCTGAGTGTGAAGGCCTGGCCGACCATGTTCGTGGCCTTCGGCGAGACCGGACGAACGTCCTGGATGAACTGGTTGCGCAGGCCCCGCTTGAAGAGGGCGGTGCACAAAGTGGCGCAGCTTACGCCTTCGAATTTCCTGCGGGCCTCTTTGGACAGACTATAAACGGACATGTTTTCCTCCGTGGGACGCTCTTGAAGTCAGAAAATGTCGGGCTCGCCCACCGCTGAGCCGAAGGCGGTTTCGAGAAAGTCGAAGTCGCAACCTTCATTGGCCTGCTTGATGTGCCTGGAGAACATCCAGCCATAGCCACGTTCGTAACGGTCGGCGGGAGGTTTCCATTCGGCGCGGCGTTTCGCCAAAGTCTCCTCGTCGACCAGCATATCGATCGTCCGGTTCGGCACGTCGACACGGATGACGTCTCCCGTCCTGACGAGCGAAAGAGGCCCCCCGATATGAGACTCAGGCGCCACGTGCAGGATGCACGCGCCGTAGCTCGTGCCGCTCATGCGGGCGTCGGAAATGCGGAGCATGTCGCGACAGCCCTGTTTCAGAATCTTCTTCGGGATCGGCAGCATACCCCATTCCGGCATTCCGGGCCCGCCCTTGGGTCCCGCATTTCTGAGGATGAGCACGTGGTCGGGCGTGACGTCGAGATCCTCATCGTCGATCGCAGCCTTCATCTCCGGATAGCTGTCGAACACGAGCGCCGGTCCCTCATGGACCCGCAGCCGCTCCTCGCAGGCGGAGGGCTTCACGACGCAGCCGTCCGGAGCCAGGTTGCCCTTCAGAACGGCAAGCGAGCCTTCATGATAGATAGGATTCGAAAGCGGCCGGATGACATCGGAATTATGGACCTCCGCCCCTTCAAGCGTTGCACCCAAAGGAAATCCGCTCACGGTCATCGCATCGAGATGCAGGAGCTCCTTCATCTCTGCCATCAGCGCGCGAAGGCCGCCGGCGTAGTAGAAATCCTCCATCAGATACTGTTTGCCGGAGGGTCTGATATTGGCGATGACGGGCGTCGTGCGGCTGATCCTGTCGAGATCTTCGAGCGTCAGCGGCACCCCGGCCCGTCGCGCCATTGCGATGAGATGCACCACGGCATTGGTCGAACAGCCCGTAGCCATCGCCACGGCACTCGCATTTGCGACCGACTTTTCGGTGATGATTTTATCAGGCGCCAGCTTCTCGTGAACCATCTCGACAATACGCCTGCCGCATCGCGTGCTCATGCGGATGTGGTTGGCGTCGGCCGCGGGGATCGAGCTCGCGCCCGGAAGCGTCAGTCCGAGAGACTCGGCGATAGCCGTCATCGTACTGGCCGTTCCGAACGTCATGCAGTGACCGTATGAGCGGGCGATGCCTTCCTCCACGCCGATCCATTGTTCATCCGTGATCGTTCCCGCGCGGCGCTCGTCCCAGTATTTCCACGCATCCGATCCGGAGCCGAGATGTTCGCCCTTATAGTGGCCACGCAGCATCGGGCCGGCGGGCAGGAAGATCATCGGGAGGCCGGCACTGATGGCGCCCATGACGAGGGCGGGCGTGGTCTTGTCGCATCCGCCCATCAGCACCGTCCCGTCGATGGGGTGACCGCGCAACAACTCCTCGGCCTCCATGGCCAGGAAGTTCCGGTAAAGCATCGTCGTAGGCTTTAGCGAGCTTTCCGAGAGCGACTGCACCGGCAGTTCGACGGGAAATCCGCCGGCCTGCAGCACGCCGCGCTTCACATCTTCGATCCGGTGCTTGAAATGGGCGTGGCACGGATTGAGATCCGACCACGTGTTCAGGATCGCGATGATCGGCTTCTCGCCCCAATCCCTGGCATCATAGCCCATCTGCATAAGGCGGGAGCGGTGACCGGAAGAGCGAAGGTCATCGGGCGCAAACCACCGCGCGCTTCGAAGTGTGGATGTCATTGACTGTACGATTCCCGACAAGTGGATCTTCCATGCGGCTGTAGCATGGCGGGAATGGAGGAGCAATACACTAATGCATTAGTGCCACGTTGAGAAACGGCGTATCCGGTATTCCGGTGTACCAGGGCTCAATGGGTCGTCAGTACCTTCACGCCGCCCTTCCGCTCCAGCACGTCCACGACCACCTGGGATCGCGATCGCCTCAGTGCAATGTCGACGATCCCAGGCCCGACCCGCAGCCGTTTCAGCACGACTTCATCGAGGAAGGGCGGGAGGGTGGGTTCGGTCAACATGACCTGCGACTTCTCGGCGTCGAAGCCGAGGCCGATCATCGACTGAAGCAGATAAAGGGGTGCCGCTGCCGCCCAGGCCTGCGGCACGCAGGAAACCGGGTAGAAGGTAGGGCCGCGGGCGCGCTGGCGCGAAAAGCCGCAGAAGAGCTCCGGCAAGCGCCTGAGGTCGATATAGGTGGAGGCGGCGAACAGCCCTTCGAAGATGCTGGCCGCTTCTGCCTGGAAGCCGTAGCGTACGAAGCCTGCGGCGATCAGAGCATTGTCATGCGGCCAGACCGAGCCATTGTGGTAGCTCATGGGATTGTAGCGCGCCTCAGAAGCGGCGATCGTGCGCACGCCCCAGCCGCAGAAGGAGGACTGGGCCATCAGCGTGGACACGACCCTGCCGGCGCGCTCAGGCAGTGCGATGCCGGTGAAGAGCGCATGCCCCGCATTGGAGGAACGGACGCGGCAGGGGTTCTTGTCCCCGTCGAGTGCCAGCGAATAGGTGCCAAGCTCCTCGTCGAAGAAGGCCGCGTCGAAACGGATGCGCAGGTCTTCGGCCCGTTGCTCGAGCCTCAGCGCATCCTCTGCATGGCCGAGCTTGCGCGACAGGCGGGCGGCCGCCCGCCAGGCTCCGAAGATATATGCCTGCACCTCGGCGGTCGCGACCGGCCCTTTAGCCAGTCTGCCATCGGCGTGGAAGATCGAATCATGGCTGTCCTTCCAGCACTGGTTCACCAGGCCCTTCGCCGTCCGGCTTCCATATTCGACGAAGCCGTCGCCGTCGCGGTCGCCGAAACGATCGATCCAGTCGAGTGCGGCCACTATATTCGGCCAGAGGCCCCGCACGGTGTCGGTATCACCGGTACGGTCGAGATAGGCGCCGGCAAGCATGATGAAGAGAGGGGTGGAATCGACGCTGCCATAATAGCGCCGGAAAGGAACTTCGCCGAGTTCCGCCATTTCGCCATAACGCATCTCATGCAGGATCTTGCCCGGCTCCGCATCGGCAACTGGGTCGAAATCGGTCGCCTGGTTTGCTGCGAGATGTCTGAGCACGCCCTTCGCGATCGCCGGGTCCAGCCACAGGGTCTCAAGCGCGGTGATGAGCGCATCCCGGCCGAAGACGGTGCTGAACCAGGGAATGCCGGCATAGGGGTAGGGACCCTCGGGCGTCTCCGTAAGCAGCATATAGAGATCGGCGACGCTGCGTCTGACGGCCTCGTTGAACACCGCATTGGAGGTCACGACCGCGGCCGCGCGCGAGGCGGAGTAGCGTAGCGCCCTGCGGGCGTCGCGCAGCGCGAGAAAGAAGTTGAAGGCCGGGGGGTGCGGATTGTCCTCAAGGCTGTTGCAAACGATCTCGATGAAGATCGATTGCGCCTGGTTCGGAGCGAGCTCGACGACAAAGCTTGCCTCCTGCCCTGTAAGCCTCTGCGGCTCCGGATCGAAGCGAAGAGTCGTGCTGCGGGTCTGGCCGTCGAGGCCGTCATAGGCAAGGACCACCCGGCCATTGCCGACGAGCGCGTTATGATGGGTGCCGCGCCGCCGCCTTGGGGTGCCGCGCACTTCGAAGAGGTCGGCGAAGTCGGCGGCAAAGGACAGCTCGACCTGCAGCCTTCTCGGGGCCTCATCGAAGTTGCGCAGCACCAGTCGTTCGTAGCAGGCCTCCTGCCAGAGAAAGCGGGTGCGCCGCACATGAATGAGGTCATGCTTCAAAACCTCGCCACCGGTATCGAGCACGAGAGCCGGATTGGTGAGATCGCAGTCGAGCGTGGCATTGTCGTCGCGGAGCGTGGAACTCAGCAGCAGCGATCTGGCGCCGTTCAGCCTCAGCACGAATTGAGAGAGATGGCGGGTATCGCGATGGAAGATGCCCTCCGGATTGGAAGGAGAGGAAAACGCGTCGCCGTTATGGTCGAACACGGCGAAGGTATCGCCGTGTTTCAGGGATCTGGAGCTTCGCTCGTAACGCGAGACCGCTGCCGGCCCCAGTTCGTCCGCAGATGTCACATCGGGAGCGGCTTCGGCCGCCGCTCCGGAGAGATTGGTTCCCATAGGATCGGTCTCCGTTGCATCAGCGCGGGATGAGGAGCCTTTCGCGCGGCTTTCCGCCGCGCATCCCGCTCTCGCTCCTTCGATCGATCACACTGAACTTCGTCGTTGCGCGTTCAATGTGATCCGGTATCAGGCGACCCGGGCAGAGCCAGGGCCGGCATTGCTTTCGTTCGCAGCATGGATCGGCATGACCCTTTGGCTGCCGCTTGCCAGAGCACGATAGATATCGAGATAATCGTTTGCCATGCGCTGGGCCGTAAAACGCCTGTCGAATGTGGCACGGACCATACGGCGATCGACCCGGTCGAGTCCGTGGACCGCCTTCAACGCTTCCTCGGTGCTGTCGACGATGAAACCCGAAACGCCGTGGTCGACGATCTCAGGCACCGAGCCGCAGCGAAAGGCGATCACCGGCGTGCCGCAGGCCATCGCCTCGATCATCACCAGACCGAAGGGTTCGGGCCAGTCGATCGGGAAGAGGAGGGCGCGCGCGTTTCCAAGGAATTCGGCCTTCTGATGTTCGTTGATTTCGCCGATGAACTCGACATTCGGATAGCGCCGGATGAGCGGCTCGATCTCACTCAGCCAATAGGGCTCGTCCACCCGGTCCACCTTCGCGGCCATTTTCAACGGCATGCCGGCCCGGGCGGCGATTTCGATCGCACGGTCGGGCCGCTTTTCCGGCGAGATACGGCCAAGAAAGGCCAGGTAGTCGCCCTTGGGAGGGCTGGTGAAGGGAAGGACGTCCGGAGCCAGCCCGTGATGGACAGTGGCGATCCAGTTGACCGGCGGCATCGGCCGCCGCTGATCGTGCGAGATAGAAACCAGGGGGACATCCGGAAACGCGGCGTAGAACGGCTGGAGGTCGGGCAGATCGAGCCGGCCGTGCAGGGTCGTCACCGTCTTTCCGGCGAGGTCGCGGACAAGGGGAAAATGAAGAAGATCGATGTGGAAGTGCAGGATGTCGAAGGCGGGCGCCTGCCGGCGCACTTCTTCCAGCAGCATCATGTGATAGGGAATCGGATCCTGAATGGCGGGGTTCAACCTCAGCGCCATTTGCGAGCAGGGGACGAGCCTTGCCGATGTCATCGAGTCGCCGCTCGCGAAGAGGGTGACCTCGTGACCCTGCCGGACGAGCTCTTCCGTCAAATGGTGAACGACACGCTCCGTCCCGCCGTAGAGCTTTGGCGGGACGCGCTCGAAAAGTGGTGCGATCTGAGCGATCTTCATGAACGAAGCTCCTTGCCTGGGGACGAGTCATGAAGTGTCGGCCCCTCCGGGCGGACAACAACTATGATCTAGTCGCCGCAGCAGGCGCTTCAAGAGCAAAAGGCGATCGAAGTGCATCGGCACGCGTGGCGTCGGAGATGCACGCTCTCTACCCGGAGCCCTTCCAGGCCGCACTCCAGGCTTTCGCCTGGAGTGCGGCGACATCGGCCGGGCGGGGGACGCCCCCGGTTTCAGGTCGCTCTCGCGGCCTCCACGAAAGCTGCGATCTTGTCCAGATCCTTGCGAAAGCCACCTTCGGGGAGCGGCCGGTTCGTGTGGGTGAGGGAATCGACCCCCCACGGACGGACGGCTTCGATGGCTGCCCGAACATTGTCGGGCCTGAGGCCACCCGCAAGAATGACCGGGAGCCTGCTTCTGGCGACGATTTCGCGGCTGAGCGACCAGTCATGCGTCACCCCGGCAGCACCGATGCCGCCTATATGCGGGGCAACCGAGTCGAGGATGAACATGTCGACGAAGGGCTCGAATGCGGCGGCTTGATCGAGAGCTTCGGGACCGGTCATGGGAATGGCCTGCAGGATCCGCAAGGCGGGGTGTTCAGCGGACAGTCGAGACCGCAACACTTTGACCTGTTCGGGCGTCACAAGCGCGATGTCGCCGCAAAGGTGCAGGACATCGGGACGAACCGCCTCGACCATCGCGGCGATGTCATCGAGATTGCTTTCCACCGATAGAGCGACGCGCTGGGCTTTCCCTTCGAGCGCGTCGACGATCTCGCGTGCCTTGGCGAAGGTGATCTCGCCGGGAAGTCCGCGGTTCGATGGCGTGACACCGAGATAGTCCACGCCGGCTGCGGCTGCGGCAACCGCTTCGGCGGCGGTCTGCATCGTATAGATCTGAATTTTCAAGGCAGTTTCCGTTTGCAACTAGATTGACTTGGGAAGGATTGCGTTGACCATGCGTTCCTCGGTGAGTTGGGCCGGCTCGGGATTTCGCGCGACGAGCGCCGCGTAAAGCGCGTCGACCAGGGTCATCTGGGCGATTTGCGCCGCCATGGGTTCGCTGCCTTGTTCATGGGAAACGCTGACAAGCACGACATCCGCCAGGCGCGCCAGCGCGGAACTGCTGTTGCCGGTAATACAGAGCGTGGAAGCGCCCCGGGCTTTTGCTTCCTGAAGCACGAGGACCGGATCGCTCGTGATCCCGGAATAGGAGATAGCGACCACCAGATCCCCCGGGCCGGTGAGTGCGGCATGCATGATCTGCAATTGTGAATCGATCGGCGCGTCGCAGCGCAGGCCGAGCCGGATACATCGCTGGTAGAATGCCTGGGCGACGATACCCGAACCACCGACGCCCCCGACCATTATGTGTTTCGCATTGGCGACCAGATCCAGCGCTTTTGCGAAGGTCGCCTCGTCGAGCACCCCGAATGTGTCGTTGAGCGCCTGAGTTATCGCGCGAAACAGCCGGCCCGCTGCCTGCAGGGCGCTCGCCTCCGGTTCTCCCGAGCTATGTTCGATTGCTTCGCGAGGTTCTTGCGCCAAAGCCAGTTTCAGGTCGGTGAAACCTTCGAAGCCGGCGGTGCGGCACATCCTCAAGACGGTCGTGTCGCTGACATCCGTCGCCTGGGCGATCGCCGACATGGACTGCCGAATGCTCAGGTCGACGTTCTTCAGCATCCATAGCGCCACCCGCCGTTCGGCGTCCGACAATTTAGGCAAAACGCTGCGCAGCCGGCTGCTGGCTGGTACGGAGGGACCACGCAAGTCAACAGTCATGGCGGCTCCTGCTAGCTGGGGCTGTCCTAAGACCGGTATTAGCATGGCGATGTTGTGGTGTCACTATAGACACGTGATTTTCGATGTGGCATCACTTCATGGGCGGCAGTGCTTGGCCGCAGGGAAATGGGGAGGACATCGTGAGGCTGAAACGTCTTCTGATCGCCGGCGCCGCTGCCGCTCTGGCAGCAATGCCGGCTTCCGCCGGAGAGCTTTCGTTCTGGCACGCTTATGCGGGTCAGCAGGACAAGGTCGAATTCATCGACTTCGCTCTCGGCGAATTCGCAAAGGCCCATCCCGAGGTCAAGCTCGAAGTGGTCGCTGCCGAGCAATCGGCCTACAAGACGAAGCTCAACACCGCCATGGCCTCGGGCAATCCTCCGGATGTCTTCTACACGCTGCCTGGCGGCTTCCTGAACGCCTTCGTCAAAGGCGGGCAGATGTATGCCCTGGACGAGGAACTCGCCAGGGACGGGTGGCGTGACAGTTTCCTTGAAAGCGCAATCTCCCAGACCAGCAAGGACGGTCACACCTATGCCGTCCCCGTAGACGTGGATTCGGTGGTGTTCTGGTACGACAAGGCCCGTTTCGCCGAGAACGGCTGGACGGTGCCGAAGACCTATGAAGAGCTGCTCGCCCTCGCCGAGAAGGTGAAAGGTGAAGGGCTTGTCCCCTTTTCGCTCGGCAACAAGGATTCCTGGCCGGCAACGTTCTGGTTCCAGTATCTCGAAATGCGGCTCAAGGGCTCGGGCGTCGTCTCGGCTTTCGTGAACGGGGATCCGGATGCGACGCTGGGCGCCGAGGCGACGAAGGCGATGGAGAAGCTCGCCGAACTCGCGAAGCAAGAGTATTTCCCGATCGGATTCAACGGCATGAGCGATCAGGAAGCCAATATGCTCTTCCTCAACGGTCAGGCTGCAATGATGCTGAACGGCACGTGGCAGATAGGCGCATCGGCGGACGCGCCCGAAGGCTTCGAGCTTGGCTATTTCGCCTTCCCCGCTGTCGCAGGCGGGGCCGGGGACCAGTCCGACGTGCTGGCCGGCGTCGCTGCGAGTTTCGGCGTTTCGCAGAAGGCGGAGAATAAGGCAGACGCGGTCACCCTGCTGAAGTTCCTGACCTCGCGCGAGGTGATGACCAAATATGTCGAGTTGCGCAAGACGATGGTGACCGTCAAGGACGCCACCACCGAAACGGCCGCCGGGCCAGTCCTCTACGATATCAGCAACAAGCTGATGAAGGCTGCCGGCCACCTCGATCCTTTCTACGACACCGCCATGCCGCCCGCAGCGACGAACATCTATTACACCTCGCTGCAAGGAGTGCTCGATGGCTCGCTGCCGCCCGCGGATGCGGCCAAGCGCATCGAAGACGCATTGCGGGCGAAGTAACGCCCCGGCCCCTCGAGGGAAGAGCATGAGCGCCGATACCAGCTTCGCAAAGAGATCCAACCGGGCTGCCATTCTCTTCCTGTCGCCCGCGCTGCTCTTCGTCTTCGCCTTCGTCGCCTATCCCGTGGCCTATGCAGGATGGCTTTCGCTCTTTCGATGGGATGGCGCATCGATGCCGGTGTTCCTGGGCGCGGGCAATTTCGTCCGTCTCGCCGGCGATGCGATCTTCTGGCAGGCGCTTTTCCGCAACATCCTCGTAGCGCTATCGGCGATTGTGCTGCAGGTGTTTCTGGCCCTCGCGATCGCCTATTGCCTGGTCCGCATCGTGCCCGCCTTCAGCCGTATTTTCCTCTTCTTCTATCTCGTGCCGGTCATGGTCAGCGAAATATGCATCGGGCTGCTCTGGCGCTTCATGTACAATCCCTATTTCGGCCTGGTGAACGCGGGGCTCTCGGCGATCGGCCTCGGTGGCCTCAAGCGCGGTTGGCTCGGAGAATCCGAGACGGCATTCACGGCCGTCGTCGTCGTGATGAGCTTCACCTATCTCGGTCTTTACGTGCTCCTGTTCGTGGCCGCCGTGCGCAACGTTCCGGAAAGTGTCTATGAGGCGGCGGAAATCGACGGTGCCGGCGACTTCCGCAAGTTCTTTTCGATCACCGTTCCCATGGTGTGGGATGCCGTGCGCGCCAATTCGCTGCTGGCGATCATCGGCTCGCTCAAGACCTTTTCTCTCGTCTTCGTTCTGACGAACGGCGGTCCCAACCACGCAAGCGAGGTGGTGTCGACCTATCTTTACAAGATGGGCTTCGGAAGCTTCGAAATGGGGTACGCCGCGGCCATCGGCTTCGCCCAAATGGTGCTTACGGCTCTCGGAGCATGGATCGCTTTCCGTTATATGAAGCGGATTGGTGCGGGTGCGGGAGCCTGGTCATGACGGCCGTCCGCCGCTGGAACCTGACAAGTACCATCGTTTTGGCAGTGTTGACCGCGCACGTCCTGATGGTGATCTTTCCGTTCTTCTGGATGATCTACAGCACCTTCAAGACCAACAGGGAGTTCATGCGCTCCGTCTGGTCGCTGCCGAAGAGCTTCTCCCTCGATGCCTATGTTGGCGCCTGGAGCGGCGGCGCGCTCGGCGGTTATGCCGTCAATTCGTTGCTGATCATGGCGGGGGCAACCCTGATCACGGTGGTCCTTGCGACGCTCGCCGGATTTGCGCTCGCAGCCTATCGGCCGCGCTGGATACCGGCGGTCGAGTTGAGCATGACGGCCGCAATGGCGATTCCGGCCTATGTCGCATTGGTCCCGCTGGTCGTCATGCTTCGCGGCGCGGGCCTCCTCGACACGCATCTCGGCGTCATCCTGCCGACCGCCGCCTTCAACGTTCCCGTCTCGATCTTCATCATGCAGGCATTCTTCAACACGCTCCCGCGCGACCTGTTCGATGCCGCGCGGATGGACGGAGCCTCGGAGTGGAAGATCTTTCTGCGGGTGGCGCTGCCCATCGCCCGCCCGGCAATGTTCACTGTTGCCATCGTCAACATGATCTGGGTCTGGAACGATTTCCTGTTCCCTGTGGTCTTCATCAACAGCCCGTCGCGCAAGACCTTGCCCGTGGGTCTGACCGATTTCGTAGGCGAACATATAACCAATTACCCGGTGATGCTGGCCGCGATCCTGATCGCAGCCATCGCGCCGCTCGTCCTATTCGTCTTTTTCGAACGCCAGATAACGGCGGCCCTTATCGGCGGAGCCGTCAAGGGGTGAGTCACCGAACCGGTGCCGCTGCCAATTCCCAGGAGAGTCGCGATGTCCCCCAAAGAGCTCGATTTTGCAAGCCAAGCCGTATTCTACACGCCGGAAGAACATTCCCAGTCGATCAGCTATCCGATCTACATGTCGGCGAATTTCCAGTATGACGGAGACATCTACGATCAGATCGTTGCCGGCGCGCGCAAGGAAGTGAACATCTATTCACGCTGCGGCAATCCGACGGAATACAAGTTCGAAGAACACATCGCCAAGCTCACCGGCGGCACGGCCTGCCTGGCGACCGCGTCCGGAATGGCGGCCATCTCGCATGCCTTGTTCGGCATCCTCAAGGCGGGCGATCACATCGTCGCCGATCTGACGACCTATTCGAGCACACACGAATTCTTCGATCACCGCGCCCAGGATTTCGGACTGAAGGTGAGCCTGGTGGATTGCACCGACGTGAGGGCGGTCGAGAACGCGCTTACGGAAGAAACGAAGGTGCTCTACGTCGAGGCCATTGCCAATCCGACGATGAAGGTGCCGCCCCTGAAGGCGCTCGTGGAGCTGGCACATGCGCGCGGCATCGTGGTGATCTGCGACAATACCTTCGCGTCGCCGGCAGTCTGCCGCCCGCATGATTTCGGCGTCGACGTGGTCGTAGAGAGCGCGACCAAGTTCATCGGCGGGCATAATGACGCGGTGGGCGGGGTTATCACGTTGAAATCCGATATCCTGCCGCCGGACTGGCTCGAAGACGTGCGTTGGAACACGCTCAACAAACTGGGCGCCCCGCTTTCGCCCTTCAATGCATGGCTGCTTTTGCGCGGCGCGCAGACCCTGGCGCTGCGGCTGGAGAAGCAATGCGCAAATGCGCTGGCGCTCGCGAAGCATCTCGAGGCCCATCCGAGGGTCAGGCGCGTGTTCTATCCGGGCCTGCCTTCGCACCCGAACTACGCATCCGCCAAGGAGCAGTTGCGCGGCGGCGGCGCAATGCTCTCGTTCCAGGTTGATGACGAAGCGTCCGGTGTCCGGCTTCTAAAGCGTTTGCAGCTTTGTTCCTTCGCCGCGAGCCTCGGGGGGCTCAGAACGACGACGCAGGTGCCCGCCACCATGGCCTTCCTGGATATTCCGAGCCAGGAAAGGGAGGCGATGGGCGTCGTCGACGGTCTCGTGCGCTTTTCGGTCGGCATCGAGCATATCGACGACATCATCGCCGATGTGGATAGTGCGATAGACCAGATGCATATGGAGATCTAAGGTTGCGACATGTCCGTCATCGTCCTGCTTGGTGACATCAACGTCGATCTGGCCCTTGAGATCTCCACTTATCCGCCCGAAGGCGGAGAGGCGATCGCGACCGCCCAGAGGATGTTTCTGGGCGGTTCTGCGACGAATACGGCGGTTGCCCTTTCGAGGTCGGGGCACCGATGCAGGCTTATCGGCAGGGTCGGTGATGACGGCTGGGGCAAACAGGCCCTTCGGGATCTGCGAGGCGAGGGTATAGACACCACTTGGATCGGTCGGGATTCGGCAGAACCGACCCAGATCAATGTCGTGACCGTCGGCAGCACCGGCGAGCGAACCATGTTCGCCTATCGCGGCGCCAATGCACAGCTTTCGCCGGCCGCAATCGACGCGGCGGCGTTCGATGCAGCCGAACTCTTCCACCTGTCCGGCTACGCCTTCCTGCAGAGCCCCCAATCGGAGGCTGCCGATCATGCAATCGGCCTGGCCGTCGCCCGCAACATTCCGATCACCCTCGATATTCCGGGCGGCATCGTTTCGAGGCTTGCATCGCGCGTACGGACCATCCTGCCGAGGCTTGACACGATCGTGCTCGGCGATGCGGACCTAGCTCCGCTGGCCGACAAGCCGTACGGCACAAGCCTGGAAGAGGCAGTTCGCGCCCTGCTCGATCTCGGCGTCGAACGCGTTGCGGTAAAGGCGAATGAGGGTCGGTCGTTGCTCTGTAGCGCAGGGGTGACGGAGAGCGCCTCCTGGCTCCCCGCCGATGCTTTCGATACCACGGGAGCCGGCGACGCCTTCGCCGCCGGGCACATCCATGGCCGCCTCACCGGAATGACGGGACGGGAATGCTGCCGTCTTGCTAATGCCTTCGGCGCGCTGGCGGTCGCCCGGCGAGGAGCCGGTCTCGCCATGCCGGCGATCGATGAGGCCCTCGCCTTGCTGGGGGCCTCGGACGGGCCATCATGATGCTGTCACGAGGGCTTGCGGCTCGCTCCCATAAGAAACTCCTTCATCTTCGCCGCCGCCGGCGAGAGCATCGGTTGCCGGTACTGCAGAATGGAGATGTTGCGGCTGATGACGGGATCGACGAGGTCGACGATCCGCACGTCCACATTCGTGGTGAGTTGACGTGAGTTTTCCGGAAGGATCGCTATGCCAAGGCCTTCCGCCACCATGCTGATCGCCGTCGTTGAGAACCGCACCTCGTATCTCGTCTTCACCTCGACTCCGGAGGCGATCAGCGCGTGATCGACGAGTCCGCGCAAGGGGTTGTCCTTTGCAAGACCGATCAGAGCCTCGCCGGCAAGATTCGCCCAGCTCACCTGCGGCGCCCTTGCGAAGCGATGGTCGGAGCGGCAAATCAGTGTGAGTTGGTCACGCATGAGCACGCTGGCCTGAATCTCCGGGTCGTCGGCGGAAACGGTGCCGATGCCCAGGTCCGCCTCGTTTCGTTTCAACGCCGACCGGATCTCCTCCTCCGGCATGTCCCGTACCTGCACCTGTATGTCGGGATATCGCTTGACGAACCGCGCGATGACCGGAGGCAGCAAGGTCGCAGCGAGCACGATCGCAGCCGCAATGGTAACCCGGCCGCGCTGCAGGTTCGCCAGCTCGTGGACGTTCGTGACTGCGATCTCGAGGTCCGACATGATCTTGCGGGCCTGCGGCAGAAACTCCGCTCCGGCCGTCGTAAGGCTGACCATGCGCGTGTGCCGGTCGAATAAGCGGTGCTTGAGGACGGCTTCCAGATCTCTGATCAGAATGCTGATCGCCGATTGCGTAAGTCCGAGGTGATCCGCCGCCAGATGGAAACGCCCGAGTTCGGCCACGGCAATAAATGCCTGCAACTGGCGAAGTGTCACATTCATACGTAGTTCTCTGCGTTTCGTACTTCGCGCTTGGCGGTCACAAAGCCGTCCGTTACCGTTTCACCTCCAAGTTCCTCTTTTTCGGCTTCAAAAACAATGGATGGGCTGTCGATCGCCTTCGGCCGTTCGCTCACGCCGCCGACATCGGCGATTTGCCGGCCATCAGCAGTCCGATCTCCTCCAGGCGGCCGCGATCGGGTGGCATTTCACCGACGAGACGGCCCTCATACATGACGAGAATTCGATCGCAGAGCGTAAACAGCTCTTCAAGCTCCGTGGATATCAGCAGAATGGCCTTGCCGGCGCTGCGTTGCTCGAGGATCTTGTGCATCACCAGCTCGGTCGCGCCGATGTCGATTCCGCGCGTAAGCTGGTTGATCAGCAGGAAATCGAAGCGGCGGTCCAGCTCGCGTCCGACGACGAGCTTTTGCTGGTTGCCGCCGGACAGATTCTGGATGCGGTCGCCCGGGCCGGAGGCCTTGACCTGGAAGCGCCGCATGAGATCACGGGTTTGCCTCGTGATTTCGCTCATGTCGAGCATGCCTCGAGAGCTGAACGGCGGCTTGTCGAAGCGCTGAAGTATCACGTTTTCCGTCAGCGGAAGCGGCAGCACGATACCCATCCGGTGACGATCTTCGGGGATATGCGCAATGGGCATCTGATTGATGTCGTGGGACGATCGGCCCACGAGTTCGGCCCCTTCGAGCGTGACGCTGCCCGAAGCAATCGGAAGGAGCCCCGTCAAGGCCAGAGCCAGCTCACTCTGGCCATTGCCGGAGACGCCCGCGATTCCGACGATTTCGTTGGCCCGGACCTGGAAGGACACCCCGTGGAGTGCCGGAAGCCCGGATTCACCGTCGCAGTTCAGATGCTCGACCGAGAGCACGACGCGACCGGGCTCGATCGGTGCCCGCGGCAAATCCATCAGAACGTCTCTGCCGACCATCATGCGCGCGAGTTCGCGCGCATTGGTTTCGGAGGTTTTCACGGTGCGGACAACCTTGGCGTCGCGCATCACGCTGACGCGGTCGCTGACGCGTATCACCTCGTCCAGTTTGTGCGAAATGAAGATGACCGTCTTCCCGTCCTCGACGAGGCGGCGAAGCAAATGCAGGAGCCGATCGGTCTCCTGAGGCGTCAGGACCGCCGTCGGCTCGTCGAGGATCAGCAGTTCAACGCCGTGGTAGAGCACCTTGAGAATTTCGACGCGCTGCTGTTCGCCCACCGAAAGGTCGGAGATGAGCGCGTCGGGCTTCACGCCGAGACCGTAGCGGTCGCTGAGCTCGACGATGCGGGCATGAACGGTCTTCATGTCGCGGATCACGCTGAACGGCGAGCCCTGTCCCAGAACGTAGTTCTCGGCGACCGTCAGGTTGGGGACCAGCATGAAGTGCTGGTGGACCATGCCGATGCGATGCTTGATGGCTTGGCGCGGGGAGCCGGGCTTGAGTGCCTGGCCCTTGAAAATGATCTGCCCTTCATCGGGCGAGAGAACGCCGCAGAGTATGCTCATCAAAACGGTCTTGCCGGCACCGTTTTCACCGAGAAGGGCGTGAATTTCGTTCTCCTCGATATCGAGGGTGACGCCGGCGCTTACGATGAGCGGCCCGAAACGCTTGTGAATGCCATCCATTAGAAGCAGCTGCCTTCCCGACATTTTCGCCTCCTCAGCTCTTTTTGTAAGCGACGCCGAGCATGCTCGGTGTGCCCACGCGATTTCGGACAAAGATCAGCGCCGCAATGGTCATGAGGTAGGGCAGGGCCTGGAACAGCTGGTAGGGAAGGAAATGCACCGGTTGCGCCTGCAGCTGCAGTTGCAGCGCATAGAAGACCCCGAACAGCAGCGACACGACAAAGGCGCCGATGGGTGACCATCTCGCGAAAACGACCACGGCAAGGGCTATGAAGCCGCGCCCGGAGGAAATGCCTTCGACGAACTGGTTGGAGTGAGCGAGCGTCAGAAAGGCTCCACCGAGTGCCGCGAGCGCCGAGCAGATGAGCACCGCGCCGTAGCGGTAGAGCGCAACGCTGCGGCCAGCAACGTCGACGGCCTTCGGATGCTCGCCAACGGCGCGAAGCGTCAGCCCGAACGACGTCCTGTAGAGAACGAACACCGCAAGCGCGGCGACGGGAAGCGTGCTGTAGACAAAGGCGTTCTGCCGGAAAAGCGCTTCGCCGAAGAACGGCAGATCGCTGAGCCAGGGCAGGTGGACGGGTTTGGCAATGTCGATACCTTTGCCCGCGGAGGGAAAATAGGAGCGAAACAGGAACGCCGTCAGGCCGAGGCCCAGCAGGTTGATGGCCGCGCCGACCACGATCTGGTCCGCCTTGATCGTGATGGTGAAGAACGCAAACAGCAGTCCGACGAGAACACCTGCCGCGATTGCCGCGGCGACCCCGAACAGGATGCTCCCGCTGGTGAAGGCGGCGGCGAAGCCGGCAAAGGCGCCCGCCAGCATCGTGCCTTCGAGGCCGATATTGAGGACTCCTGCGCGTTCGGAAAACACTTCGCCGATGGATGCGAATATCAATGGCGCCGCCAGCCGCCATGAGGCTGCAATGGTTGCCGCGAGAAAGCTCAGGCTTGCTAGATCTTCCATGGTTCCACCTATTCGGAAGGGCGCAATGACGGGATCCGCAACACGGCAAAGCCCACGACCGAGAGAATGACGATGCCCTGGATCACGAGCACCAGAACCTGGGGTATCTGAGCCGTGATCTGCATAAGCTCGGACCCGCTTCGCAGGACCGCGAAAAGGAGCCCCGAAAAGATGGCCCCGATCGGATTGTTGTTGGCAAGAAGTGCGACGGCAATGCCTTCGAAGCCGTAGCCGGGGGAGATCGACTGGAAGAGCCGCCGGGTGACGCCCGCGATCTCGAAGGCACCTGCCAGCCCGGCCATGCTGCCGCTGAGGCAAATCGAGATCATGATGTTCCTGGGGACGCTTATTCCGGCGTAACGCGCGGCATCCGGGCTGATCCCGACCACCCTCAATGCGTAGCCCCGGGCACTGCGAAACAGAAAGACATACATTACGACCGCAAGCACCAGCGCAACGAGGATTCCGATGTGGAGGCGGGTCGGCGGAAGGATGCGCGGCATCCATGCCTCCTGTACGAGACGCGCAGATTGCGGATAAGCTGCAGCCGCGTCCCGCAGGGGCCCGGTCACGAGATAGCTCGTCATGATGAGGGCGATGTAATTCAGCATGATCGTCGTCACGATCTCGCTCGCCCGGAAATAGATCTTCAAAAGGCCTGCGATGGCCGCCCATGCCGCCCCGGCAAGAGCCCCGGCAAGCATGACCAGTGGCACATAGAGCCAGGCACCCAATCCATTGAACGAGACGCCTATCGCAGTCGCGGCCGCGGCCCCGGCATAGAATTGCCCCTCGGCACCGATGTTCCAGATGCTGCACCGGAAGGCAACGCACAGGCCGACGCCGATCAGGATCAGCGGCGTTGCCTTCAGAAGAATCTCAGCGATCGAGCGGGTGTCCTGGAAGACTCCCAGCACCATCACGTCGATCACGGCGCGCGCGTCGTAACCATTGAAGGCCAGAAGCGCCGCACCGCAGGCCAGAGCCAGCGCGACGGCCGCAGCCGGCTGAGCGACGGTACGCAAGGGACGGAGCAAGCCTCGCCACAGGGCGCCATAGGCTTGGGGGGCAACCGCTAGCGGCTGTCCACTTTCACTGTTTGCCATGAGTTTGCTGCCTTCGGATTAGGGAAAGGCCCAAGGCCTTCCGTCGAACAATCGATCGAAGCGGTTATCGTGGCAGGATGGGAGCATCCCGGGGTGCCGGCGGACCCGGCGCGGTTCGCCGGGTCCTGACCATCCTTTTCGCACCGGAATGGATTCGGCGTTATTTCTGCCGGGTCTTGATTTCTCCGGCTGCGATCTTGGCCTTCACCTCATCGACGTATTTTCGAACGTTCTCCGTCACCGGATTTGCAGCCTGGTCGTTATAGGTGAATTGCATGACGTCGGCATCTTTCAGACCGAATTCGACATTGGTCGTCGGCTTTTTGCCATTCTTTATGTCCCCGACGATCCGGATGACCCCACGGGCATAATCGGCGATGTAAAGGCCGAGGATGTTCTTGGGAGCAACCGATGTGAAGTCGCTGAAGATGCTGAAGGTCTTGACGTTTTCGCCCGATTCCGCGGCGGCCTGGAATCCGCCAACCGTCGCTCCTGACGCGTTCGGCAGGACAAAGTCCGCCCCTTGCGAGATCAGGCTGAGGCTCGCTTCCTTGGTCGCTGTCGCATCGGTGAAATTGCCGATGTAGACTTCGCTGATCGGAAAGTCCGGCGCGACGCTTCGCACGCCATTGGTAAATCCTTCGAAGGCCTCCTTGATCGGTGGAATCTCCATGCCTCCGACGAGACCCGCCTTCTTGCCCGTCTTGGCCGCGATCACACCCATCAGATAGAAGGGTTGGCTCGTATCCGTGTTGAGCCCGATGACATTGCCCTCGGATATGTAGCTCGAGGAAATGAGAAAGACCGTATCGGGATATTCAGGCGCAACCGCGAGTGCGGCGTCCTGAAACTCGAAGCCGTGCCCGAGAATGACGTTGTAGCCCTGGCTGGCGAAGTCGTGGAAGGCTTTCTCGAAGGATGCGGGGTTCTGCTGAAGCTCGACATAGCTCACCTCGGCACCGAGTTCAGCCTCCACGCCTTTGAGGGCGTTGAACCCGATCCTGTTCCACCCCTCCTCCGAGACGCTTCCGGGGACAAGCAATCCCATCTTGAACGGTGCACCCTCGGCGAGTGCCGACCCCGCGGCAATGAGTGCGGCCGCTGCGACCGCCGATGCCAAACAGCCTCTTCTGGTAATCATCATGATGCTCCTCCCTTCCTCTCCTCATCATGCCCGTCCCGACGGCTTGTTGCCGTTCAGGGGACATTTTCCAATGCGCATATGGCTGCCATGGCAGGGAATGCGGGTGCTGCGATCGGCCGGCCTTTTGCAAGGACCTGCATGCAGTCCGGACCTGCGCTGACGAGCGCGCTCACATCCTCGCAATCGCTGATGACGAGATCCGCCCAGGCGCCCTCGCGAATGCCGTAGTCAGCGCCCAAATTCATCATGCGTGCCGGAATCTTGGTGATCATGTCATAGGCTGTGGCGAGCTCGTCGCCGCGCAGATGACCGGCGAGCAGCGTCCAGCGCGCGATCTCGAGCATGTCGCCCGATCCCGTCGGCACGAACGGATCCTGAATGTTGTCCGACGCGGTTGCGATTGCCACGCCCGAGCGGATCAGCTCGGCGACGCGCGTCAAGCCTCGGGGCGGTAACATGTCGTGGCTTCGGCCCTGCAAATAGAGGTTGGCGGCAGGCAAGGTCACGACCGCGATGTCGAGGTCGATCATGCGGTCGCGGATGCGCTCGAATTCCGTCCTCGGAAGTGCACTCAGGACGGAGGCGTGCCCGAGGACGGTCCGTCCCTGCAGGCCGAATTTGCGGACGCGTTCGAACACCGCATCGAAAAGCGGCCGTTCGGGGTTCAGGTGTTCGTCGAGGTGCAGGTCGATGGGCCGGCCATGCCGCTTGGCGGCTGCAAACAGAATGTCGAGATAGCGGATCGGGTCCTCGGCGACGGCCGGTGTGCCTCCCACCGCGTCCGCCTGTTCAACGGCGGCATCGATGTTGCTCTCCAGCCAGGCGAGATCCTGGTTGGGATGCGGCGTCATGAATGCGACTATCTGCAGCGTGAGCCGGTCGGCCCATTCAGAGCGCAGCCGGGCCAGGGCGTTGATCCCGTTGAAGCCGGCATCCTTGTCGACATTTATATGGCTCCGGATCGCCGTGGTGCCCCGGCCAAGGCAGCGCGCCATGGTCCGCGCAGCCCGTCGCGTAACATCCTCTTCCGGCGCCTTGCGGGCATATTCGGCGAATGCCTCCCGCGCGCCCTGCAATGTTCCCGAGGGATTCGGCGTGAACCTGAGAACGCCGGTCTTGTCCAGATGCTGATGTACGTCGACAAATCCCGGTGAGATGAGTGCACCGCGGACCTCGACGACGGCCACATCCGGACCCACGTCCAGCCGGGAGCCGATCCTTGCGATGCGGCCATTCTCTCCAACGAGGATGTCGCGCCCGGCCTCGGCCGCAATTTCGCCGGCGATCCGGCATCCCCGCAAGAGAAGTGCGCGGCGGGCGCCGCCTTGACGGGCTCCAATAACCGTATGCATCGCGTGACTCCATCTCGTTCCGTCTGGATGGAGACTATGAAGCGCCGATTGATGAGGCAATTTCATAATAAATATATATTGATTTGAATATTTCATGAATGTTCGGCCGGCACAGTTTCCGTCAGCTCCTCACGCGATGGGTGCAGTATACAAGACAGACAATCGGTGTAATGCAAACGTTGATGCGCATCTGTATGTGTAATGGACGCCCTTTTCAAGGTTCTTTGCGCGTCATGTCGGCAAATGTATCGACGAGAGTTGCTCGTATGTCTGAAAAAGATACGAAAAATTGCCTCGTTCATTACGCAGTGTCGTAGAAAAGGGCTATGCCATGTATTTTCATCGTTCCAAAATAACTCTACCATTCGAATCAGTACGTATTGTTGACACGGGGGCTCCAAGTATAGATTGTTGACAATCGAAACTGGAGAGAGTTCCTATGGCCGTGTCGCCCTTTTTCAGGAGTCAGAAAGACCGCGCCCCTGCCGGTGCCGCGATGAGCGGGCCGGAGGCCGAGCATCGTGTCGTTCAGGTCATTGTCGAAGCGATCATGGATCATCGGGTGGCTCCCGGCGCCAGACTTATCGAGCGGGAGCTTGCCATTGCCTCCGGCGCCAGCAGGTCGGCGATACGCAACGGGCTCATGCGCCTCGCGCATGCCGGCCTCGTCGAACTGAGCCCCAACAAGGGCGCATCCATCGCGATGTGCTCGCCCGATGAAGCCCGGCAGATCTTCGATGCGCGCATCGTGATCGAGACAGCGGCGGTTAAGAAGCTCGCAGGGACGATCGGGGAAGGCGAGTTGGAACGCCTGCGCGCCTTCGTGGAGGACGAGCGAGAAGCCTATGAAAGGGGACGGATGGAAGATGCCCGGCACCTGTCCCGGCGGTTTCACGTGCTCCTGGCGGAAATGGCCGGCAACGACGTGCTGACGGGCGTCATACGCGATCTCATCAACCGCCAGCCGCTCCTGTCCTGGTCGCGGCCGGAAACCGAGCCGCGCTTCTGCGGCAATCATGCGCATTCGGAGATCGTCGAGGCAATCGCCAGCAGAGACGGAGAAAGGGCCGCACATCTCAACATGGAGCATCTTCGCGCCTTGGAACGTGAACTGGGCGCCGAGCGGGCTGCTGCCATGCAGGAGCTTCGTTCCGCGCAGGCCGCCGACGGGCCGGACGGAAATGCACGACAGGCGGATGAAAGCCCCGTCGTCGATTGAAGCCATTCGCGGCGAGCGGCGGCTCACCGCAGCTATCTGGGAGGAGAAATGCATGAAACCGTTTGAATATTACGAGCCGGCCACCCTTGCCGAGGCCAGCGAACTTCTGAGGCGGCTGGGCAAGGACGCAAGCATCATCGCCGGCGGCACCGATCTTCTCGTGGAGCTGAAGGAGGACCTTCGCAGCGCGCACCATATCGTCAACATCAAGAAAATACCTGGCCTTACGGATTTCGCCTACGATCCGGCAAACGGGCTTCGCTTCGGCGCGCTGGTGACGGTCCGGGAGATCGAGACCTCCCCGGCGGTCAACGGCAATTATCCGAACCTCGCCAAGGCGGTAAGTCTCCTTGGTTCGATCCAGGTGCGCAATCGCGCGACGGTTGTCGGTAATATCTGCCGCGCTTCGCCCTCGGCCGACACCATTCCACCTCTGATCGCCGACGGCGCCAGCCTTTCCGTCTATAGTGGAGGCACCGAGCGCAGCATTCCGCTCGATGAGTTCTTCACCGGTCCGGGCCGGACGGTTCTCGTCCCCGGAGACATCGTCACGGGCATATCCATGCCGGCGCCGCGGCCGACGAGCGGCCGGGCCTATATCAAACACGGCCGCCGCAAGGCGATGGAACTCGCCACCGTCGGCGTGGCCGTCAGCATGGAACATGTCGCCGGACAATGTTCCGACATTAGGATAGCGCTCGGGGCCGTGGCTCCGACCGTCATCCGCGCGCGCAGGACCGAGGACCTGCTCAGGGGCCGCATGATCGACGCGGCGCTGCTCGCCGAGGCTGCGGAAAGCGCCATGCAGGAGGCGACGCCCATAGGCAATGTGCGGGCGAGTGCGGCCTACCGCCGCGACATGGTCGGCGTTCTCACGCGCCGTGCCATCGGTTACGCCATGGGGGGTGTGCAATGAACCGGCTTGTTTCGATGACGGTCAACGGCGAGCCGTGCGAACTCTCCGTCGCCCTGAACCGCACGCTGCTGGACGCGCTGCGCAACGAAGGCAGCCTCACCGGAACCAAGAAAGGCTGCGACGTCGGTGACTGCGGTGCCTGCACGGTCATCATGGACGGTCGCCCGGTCAATGCCTGCCTGGTGCTCGCCGCCGAAGCCGAGGGGGCGGCGATCGAGACGATCGAGGGCCTGCAGCCGGCCTATGACAAGCCGCACGCCCTGCAGCAGAAGTTCATGGAATTCGGCGGGGCGCAGTGCGGCTTCTGCACGCCGGGCATCATCATGATGGCCAAGGCGCTGCTGGACGAAAATCCGGACCCGAGCGAGGACGAGATCCGCTTCGCGCTTGCCGGCAATATCTGCCGCTGCACCGGCTACACCAAGATCATCGATGCCGTCAGGGCCACGGCGGAGGAATTGAGAAGGGCGGGAACGCTATGAACACGCATGAGAGAATCGACAGAGATTTGTCCGAACGGGATTTCACCGTCGTGGGCAAAAGCGTCAAGCGTTCCGATACGCTGGAAAAGGTGACGGGGGCGGCGAGATATGCTGGAGACGTCGCTTTGCCCGGCATGCTCTATGCCAAGATGAAGCGCAGCAACATCGCGCATGCGCGCATCAAAAGCATCGATACGTCCAAGGCGCTGGCGCTCCAAGGAGTGAAGGCGGTGCTGACCCACCAGGACGTTCCGCGCGTGCTGCATGCCGGCTCGCCGCATCCACGCTCGGCATCGGTTACAAAGGACCAGTACATCCTGGACGAGAGGGTACGCTACTGGGGCGAGGGCGTTGCCGCCGTCGCTGCCGTCAGTGAGGAAATCGCCGAGCGGGCGGTCGCACTCATCGAGGTCGAATACGACCCTCTGCCCGGCCTCTTCACCATCGAAGCGGCATCGGATCCCGCGGCACCGCCGATTCATGAGAACGGCCTCGGTCAGAATTACGTGCTGCCGCCGGTCTTCGTCACGCGGGGCGACGTCGACAAGGGCTTTGGCGAAGCGGATCTGGTTATCGAGCGCGAATATGATCTCGGCCGCCCGACTCCGGCCTATATGGAGCCGAACGTCTGTGTCAGCCAGTGGGACGGCAACGGCAAGCTGACCATGTGGACCTCGACGCAAAGTGCCTTCATGGTCCGCGGCACCCTCGCCGAAGTGCTCGGCGTGCCGCTGAACAAGGTGCGCGTGATCGTCGACCACATGGGCGGAGGCTTCGGCGCAAAGCAGGATCTGTTTCAGAACGAATTCCTCTGCGCGCTGCTTGCACGCCGGACCGGGCGCCCCGTCAAGATGGAGTTCAGCCGGAAGGAAACATTCGTGGGCGGCCGCTCGCGTCACCCCGGCAAGATCTGGCTCAAGCAGGGCTTCACCAGGGATGGCCGCATCGTCGCCCGCGAAGCCAGGGTCACGTTCAATTCCGGGGCCTACGGATCGCACGGTCCAGGCGTAACCAATGTCGGCACTGCTGCACTGACCTCGCTCTATCGCTGCGAAAATGTGCGTCTCGAAGGCCGCTGCATCTACACGAACTCGCCGATCGCCGGGGCCTTTCGCGGCTATGGCGTCGTGCAGACATATTACGCACTCGACCTGATGATGGACGAGGCGGCCGAGAAGCTCGGTTTCGATCCGGCCGAGTTCAAGCTGATGAATGCGGTGCGCGAGGGCGACATGGCGCCGTCGGGGCATCCGATCGTCGGCCATGGGCTGGTGGATTGTATCCGCCGTGTCATGGAAGAGACGAACTGGCACGAACTGCGCCGGCGCGAGAAGCCGGAAACCGTCAAGCGGCGCGGGATTGGGATCGGGTGCGAAATGCACGGCTCCAGCGCCTATCCCGGCATCAAGGAGCAGGGCAACGCGATCGTCAAAATGAACGAGGACGGCACGGTGACCCTGATCACCGGTACAGCTGGCCTTGGCACCGGCGCGCATACGGCGCTGTCGCAGATCGTCGCCGAAGAGCTCGGAGTGCCGTTCGAGGCCGTCTCCGTCGTTCAGGGCGATACCGACATCGTGCCCTGGGACATCGGCGCCTTTGCCAGCCACACGACTTATCTGGGCGGCCGGGCGGCGCAGCTCGCGGCGGCCGACGTGCGCAGGCAGGTGCTCGAGCACGCCGCCCCCCTGCTCAAGGCGGAGCCCGGCGACCTCGCGATCCGCGATGGATTCGTGGTCGTCGCCAACGGCTCGAACCAGAGCCTCCGGCTTTCCGAAGCCGTGGGGCCGCAGCGGGGCATGCCGGCGGTGCAACTGGTCGGCGTCGGTACCTATATGCCGACGAAGTCCTACTCCTTCGCCGCGCATTTCGCCGAAGTCGAGGTGGATACGGAGACGGGCGAGGTCGCCGTTCTGGAGGTCGTGCCGGTACACGAGATCGGCAGGGTCATCCATCCGATCGCCGCGGCAGGACAGATCGAGGGCGGCATTCAGCAGGGCATCGGCCACACGCTCAGCGAGGACTACGTCATCGACCTTACCGACGGGCGCTCGCTCAATCCGAGCTTCGTCGACTACAAGATGCCGCTGTCGATGGACATGCCGTCCATCCGCACCATCATCATCGAGACGGCGCCGGATCCCGGCGGCCCATACGGCGCCAAAGGCGTCGGCGAGGATCCGATCATCGCGATCGGGCCGGCCATCGCCAACGCGATCTACGACGCCATCGGCGTCCGCTTCCATCATTACCCGATAACGCCCGAGCAAGTGTTGAACGCGCTCAAGACCAAAGCCAACGAAACGAGGCAGTGATGCAGACCAACCATCTTCAGGACAGCAAAATTCCCGTCACCATCCTGACCGGCTTTCTCGGTGCCGGGAAGACGACGCTTTTGAACCACATACTGACTGAACGGCACGGCCACCGCATCGCCGTGATCGAGAACGAGTTCGGCGAGGTGGATGTCGACTCGGACCTGGTGCTCGCCTCGGAGGAAGAGATCTACCAGATGAAGAACGGCTGCATCTGCTGCTTCGTCGACGTGCGCAACGACCTGATCGAGGTCCTGCAGAAACTGCTTGCCCGAAAGGACAAGTTCGACCACATCCTCGTCGAGACCAGCGGGCTGGCAGACCCGACCCCCGTTGCAACAGCCTTCTTCATCGATGATGAAATCGGCAAGCATGTGACGCTGGACGGCATCGTGACCCTGGTCGACGCCAAGCATATCGGACAGCATATCGAGGATCCCGTTCTCGATGGGCGCGACAACCAGGCGGTCGATCAGATCGTCGCCGCCGACCGTATCATCATCAATAAGATCGACCTCGTATCGGATGGCGAGATCGCTCCTCTGGAACGCGACATGCGCAAGCTCAACCAGACGGCCGAAATCGTACGCTCGAGCTATGGCAAGGTGGACCTGTCGAGCATCCTCGGCATTTCCGGTTTCGCGCCATCCTATGTTGCCGAACGCGCCAAGCTGCTCGATCTCGATCACCACCACCACGGTCATCACCACCACCATCATCATGATGCGACGGTCAGCTCGGAATCCTTCGTCTTCGACCGGCCCTTCGACCAGCATCGCCTGACGGAATATCTCTCGGACCTGCTTCGGGAAAAGGGCGACGACATATTCCGTACCAAAGGCATCATAGCGATCACCGGAGACCCTCGCTTCTTCGTCCTCCAGGCGGTGCACAAGCTGATGGATTTCCGTCCGGATCATGTCTGGGGGAAGGATATGCCCTATTCGAAGCTGGTCTTCATCGGCCGCAATCTCGACCGGGCGGTCCTGGAGGAAGGTCTGAAGCGCTGCCTTACCCCGGCCGGCGAAACGGTTAATTGATCCCGAGGGAATGACGAAAAATCCGCCGAAGCCGGGAGGCTTCGGCGGATTTCCTTTGTCCTTGCGCGGCGGATCCCACCGGGCCGGAGGCAGGGGGTATCCGACCCGCCAGCCAACGCTACATAAGATCGCACCGCCCCAGGTGATATCGCCGGGGCGGTGCATGTCGCGCTTTCGCACGGGCAAACCGTTGAATACTTTTCCTGTGATCTACCCCGGATGCCGGACGGCCCCTTCACCGAGCAAAACCGGCTGCACCTCTTCCCGCCGGGGAATGCCGTTGAACAGCAGGTTGAGCAGCACCGCCGAGAAGGTTCCGACCAGCACGCCGCTATGGAAGAACCGGTCGATGAACTCCGGCAACTGCGCAAAGATCTTGTCCGCGACGACGGGAATCATCGCCAGCCCTACGCTTACGGCGACAATGTAGAGGTTGCGGCGGTTCGCCACGAAATCGACGCGGGAGAGGATCTTGACGCCGGTCGCCGAGACCATGCCGAACATCACGATTGCGGCGCCCCCGACGACGTAACTCGGTATGGAAGCGGTAATGAACGCAATCTTCGGCAGGCAGCCGAGAAGGATCAGTACGATGCCGCCTGCCGCGACCGCCCAGCGGCTCATCACGCCCGTTATCTGGAGCAATCCCACATTCTGTGCATAGGTGGTGTATGTGAAGGTGTTGAAGATTCCACCGATGACATTGCCGATGCCGTCCGTACGCAGTCCGCGTGCCAGGTCGGCTTCGGTGATCGTGCGGCCAGCCATGTCGCCGACCGCGAGGATCTGGCCGGTTGCTTCGATCATCATGACGATCATGACCGTGCACAGCGCGACCGATGCCCACAGGTCGAATACCGGCATTCCGAATGCAAAGGGCGTCACGACCGTGACCCAGCTCGCATCCGCCACGCCTTGGAAATCCACCTTGCCGAAGGCGACCGCTATCGCGAACCCGATCCCTATGCCGAAGAGAACAGCCAGGTTGGCGAGAAACCCCTTCAGGAAGCGGGTCATCAGGAGAATGGAAACCAGCACGATGGCGGCGACTGCAAGAGCAAAGGGTTGGCCGTAAGCCGGATTGGGAATGAGCCCGTCCGGACCCTTTATCATCGGCTGGCCGCCCGCCGCCCAGTTTACCCCGACGCGCATCAGTGAGAGGCCGATAACCAGCATCACCGTCCCGGTGACCACTGCCGGAAAGAAGCGAACCCAGCGGCTGAAATAGGGCGCCGCCAGAAGCGTAAACACGCCGGATGCAATCACGGCCCCAAGAACGCCCGGCATTCCAAGATCCGGATCCGTGCCCGTGGCGATAATCGGGGGGACCGCGGTGAAGCCAATGCCCATCATGATCGGCAGGCGGGCGCCTATGTTCCAGATGCCAAGACATTGTATGAGCGTGACGATACCGCAGCAGAAAAGATCCGCGCTGATCAGCATCGCAATCTGATCCTTCGAGAGGTTCAATGCACTGCCGATGATCAGGGGAACCGCGATCGCACCGGCATACATGACCAGAACATGCTGCAGCCCGAGCGCCGCCAGCTTCGGCGCGGGAAACATTTCTTCGATAGCATCACACTTCGAGTCCTTATTCATTCTCGCTCCTCCCGTTTCTTATCAACGAACCTTCCGCTTGATCCGACCCTCCTCCGGCCGGCGAACAAGCGGTATTGCTTCACCTCGTCTTCGCGTCGGCATCTTCAAATCGATTTGGCAGAACGACAGCGCGCCGCCCGCTCCAGCGATGTGCGAGCCCGGTATCGATGTCGAACAGATCAAGCACGCGGGCCACGGTATGATTGACCATCTCGTCCAGCGTCTGCGGACGCGCATAGAAGGCCGGAACGGGCGGGCAGATGATCGCTCCTGCTTCAGTCACCTGGGCCATCGAACGAATATGGCCGAGGTGCAGCGGCGTTTCGCGCAGCATGAGCACCAGCCGGCGGCGTTCCTTCAGTGTGACGTCAGCCGCCCGGGACAGCAGCCCCGATGTCATGCCCGTCGCGATTTCCGAAAGAGTCTTGACCGAGCAGGGCGCCACGATCATCCCGAGGGTGCGGAAAGAGCCGCTGGAGCAGGAGGCGCCGATGTCCTTGTTCGAGTGGACGTGACAGGCAAGCGCCTCGACCTCGGCCACCTTGAAGTCCGTTTCCATCGCAAGCGTGATCTGGGCGGCGCGGCTCATCACCAGATGGGTCTCGATGTCCAGATCGCGCAGGATCTCCAGCAGCCGGATGCCGTATATGACGCCGGAGGCGCCGCTAATGCCGACGATGATCCGTTTTCTCTGTTCCCGGTCCGCCTTCATCGCTGCATCCTCCAAGCGTCGTTGTCAGTCTATGGACGAGCGAGTTTCGCCAGGATCGAAGAAACGCGGCCGAAGGCGGCGTCGTCGATCCTGGCGAGCACGCCATGGAAATCAGGCCCGCGTGTCGCGTCGAGACCCATGCGGGACGTCGTGCCGATGCCGGTTGCCGAGGGATCGAGCGCGTTGCCGGGCAGCCCCTCGATGATGACGACATCCCTGTGCGGCTGGAAATGAGCCGACATGGCCCAGAGAACTTCGGAGTCCTGCGTGATGTCGACGTCGGCGTCGACGGCAATGACGGTCTTCAGATAGGCGTCCCAGCCGAGCAGGCCGAGCATGATCTGGCGGGCCTCGCCGGGCCTTGTCTGGTTGAGGGCGATATAAGCATGAAAATGCGTGCCGGATGCAGGATAGTGGACCGCCGTTACGCTCGGGAAACGCTGCTTCAGCTTTTCGACCATCTCCGCCTCGCGCGGAACGCGGCCGAGATTGAGATGTTCGGACGAGTTGCCGCCGGCGACGCTGACCAGGATTGCGTCCTTGCGGCGCAGGAACGTTTCGACACGGAAGAGATTGTTTGTCGACCGGTCGGAAGAGTAGCCGGTAAACTCTCCGAAGGGTCCTTCGGCAACCTGGGCTTCGGGCTCGATCACTCCTTCAAGGACCATCTCGGCATAGGCTGGAACCCGGATGCCATATCTGGGAGTCCGTACGACCTCCAGCGGCTCGCCGAGCAGGCCGCCGGCGACGTCGCGCTCGTCTTCACCGAATGCAAGGCGCGCCGATGCCGCAATCATGAAGAGGGGATGTGCGCCTATGACCATGGCGACCCTCAGTTTCTCGCCGCGGTCCTTTGCCATGTTGAGCAGACGCCACAGATGGCCGCGCGAATGCAGGCTCGTCGCCAGCTCGTTCTTCGAATGGATCATGGCGCGGTGATAGCTGAGATTGCCGGCCCCGGTTTCCGGATGCTCAGCGATGATGATGCCGCTGGTAATGTATTTCGCCCTGTCGGTCGCGAAATGCTTCAGCATCGGCAGCGTGTTCAGGTCGATGTCGCCTTCTTCGACGCATTCGGTCACCGGTCCGCTGTCGAGCAGACGCGGCGGCAGAGCCTTTCGAGAGCGTGCCTGGTAAGCTTCGTGCAACCGGTCCTGGGAGGTCCCGAACATACGGGCGATACGCTCGCGCGAACCGAAGGTGTTGGCGATCACTTCGCAGGCGATACCCTCGACATTCCGGAAATGCAGGAGCGGCGCCTTGCCCTGCTGGTTGAGCCTCCAGATGAATGCCGTCGCGTCCTGGTCGTCGGTGATGTGGTCCTCGATGGTGAGTACGTCTTCCGGGTACGCCTTCTGGTATTCCCGGAGAAAGTAGCGGACGTCCTGGCTGCCGAACTCCATAACCCTGCCCTTTGCTGTATCGTTCACTTCGTATGAGCGGGCAGCGGCCTTGGAGGGAGCCGCTGCCCTGGAGCGGGATGAGGAAATTGCGCGCGGTCAGTCCGCCCGAATCCCGCTCCAATTCCCGGAGTTCACCGTCACTAGCCGCATCATGCGGGAGCAGGCTCGCGCCTCAGTCCTGCATAAGTGTCGGTGAGGCGCGCCTTGGCCTCCTCGAGATTGCGAGGCGGAGGGGTAGGGTCGATGCCGACGAGCTTGGCGATGTTGTTGCCGAGGTAGCCTTCGAGATCGTCTTCCGAGAGCCCGAGCCCGTGGGGCGGTTCGTGGCAGAGGACCTCAAGTTCGCGCAGCCACATGCCCGGTTCGTTCGGCGGCGAGTCCGTTCCGAAAACGATCTTGTGTTTCGGCAGCTCCTTCGCGAATTCGACGATGCGGGATTGGAAGCACCACCCGGACTCGCAGTAAACATTGGGCGTATCCATCGCCATCCAGAAGGACTCGAACGAATAATTGCCCCCCGTCTGGATGCCGAAGTGCCCGATGATGAAATTGACCATCGGGAACTCGCGGATGATCGGGTAGAACATCGTCGGAATGGTATAAGGACCATCCCCGGTGTGGATCAGCACGACGACGCCGAGTTCTGCGCACTTCTTCATGGCAGGACGTAGCCAGTCGAGGGCACGGTCGGGCCGGTAGCCATGCATGTTGGCGTGCAGCTTCAGCATCTTGAAGCCGTATTCCTTCACATGGAACTCGAGCTCTGCAGCGCCGTTTTCGGGCCCCCAACGCGGGTTGTAGTTGAAGTTGCCGATGAAGCGGTCCGGGTATTTCTGGCAAAGTTCGGCGATATAGGCCATGTAGTCGCGAATGCCCTCGCGGCCCATGCGGTTGCCGTCTCGGTAGCCGGTATTGCCGGGCGGCGGCTGGATGAAGCCCATGTCGATGCGGCGAGGCTTGCCGTTGATCATGTAGGGCCCGTCCATCAGTTTCAGCATGCGCTCGCCGTTGAAAGGCGTGCCGGTGTGGCGCCATGCCTCGTCGACCAGATTGGTCGGGTGGAGGTGGGTGTCGATAATCATCTTATTTCTCCGATTTCATGAAGCACGCGTGCGGAAGCGTCATGCCGGCTGAAGGCTGGCATGGGCGCCCTTGAGGCGCGCCTGCGCCTCTTCGACGCTGCGTGGAGGCGGGGTCGGATCGAGACCGATCATCCGTCCGATATTGTTGCCGAGGTAGTCCTCGAGCGTGTCCTCGTCGAGGTTCAGTCCCTGCGGCGGTTCATGGCACAGGACCTCGAGTAGCCGCAGCCACATCCCCGGTTCGTTCGGAGGGGTGTCGGTGCCGAACAGGAGCTTGTGCTTGGGTAGTTCCTTGGCGAATTCGACGATGCGCGATTGCAGGCACCAGCCCGACTCCACATAGATGTTCGGCGCATCCATCGCCATCTGGAACGGCTCGAAGACGTAGACCCCGCCCGTCTGCACGCCGAAGTGCCCGAGGACGAAATTGACCGACGGAAACTCGCGGATGATCGGGTAGAATTCGGTCGGAATGCTGTAGGGGCCGTCGCCGGTGTGCACCTTCACGATAAGGCCGAGATCGGCGCATTTCCTCATCGCGGGGCGCAACCAGTCGAGCGCCCGGTCGGGGCGGTAGGCGTGCATGTTCGCCTGGAGCTGCACCATCTTGAAGCCGTATTCCTTGGCGTGGTGCTCGATCTCTTCGGCGCCGTTCTGCGTGCCGTAGCGAGGGTTGTAGACGAAGCAGCCGATGAAGCGGTCCGGATATTTCTGAACGAGCTCGACGGTGTAGGACATGTAGTCCCGGATCGCCGCCTTGCCAGTCAGATCGCCGTAGCCGTCGGTGTAGATCGTATTGCCCTGCGGCGGCTGAATGAAGGCTTTGTCGATGCGGCGCGGCTTCCCATTCACATAATAAGGGCCGTCCATCATCTTGAGGAGGCGCTCACCTGTAAACGGCTCGCCATCGTGCCGCCAGGCCAGATCCACAAGCTTGGTCGGGTAGCAGCTAATGTCGATAATCATCAGTCTCTCCAAAGTTGCCGTCAAACCGATTCACGGGCAAATTCCGAGGATTGCCCGTGAGCGAGGCGCCCCGGAGTTCGACGTCAACTTTGCTGAAGGCGAGGTCAGAAAGGTCCGTCGGGCTGCGGTCTGCGCGATCGCATGCCAGCAATTCCCGACCGGATGTTGTATCGTTAGATACTAACGCGGCTGACCGCTTCTACTGACGTGGAGAACATTAAAACAGCTTAGGCGAAATGAAAAGAAGGTTTCATCAAACTGATCAATTAATAAATAGATCGAAAGAATACAATCCCGAGCTGAACCGTGCAATCGTTTCTGCCGATACTGGTGGAGCGGTTGCTCCATGCAAGCAGTATTGAGCCTGGGCACTAGAATGGCCTGGCCGCGTGCTATTCGCAACCGCCAACCGCCTGCGGATAGGTGCCGGGAACCATTGACCGGTAGACGTGTTAGGCAGGCCTGATTGGCGAGGAGATGCGATATGGCTCAGATACCGCTCGGCCCGTCGGCAGTCGCCGACAAGCCGCAATCCGACGCAGCGCGTGACGACGGGACGCAGGAAATTGCGCGGGACCTCGCTTACCGGCGGCTTGCGATCGTCAACGTGATTTTCTTCGGAGAGCCCGGCTGCGGCGACCGCGGATGGGTGCTTATCGATGCCGGTGTGGTCGGAACAAGAGCGCTTATCAAGCAGGCTGCGGCGGAGCGCTTCGGGTCTGATGCGCGGCCGGCGGCGATCGTCATGACCCATGGCCACTTTGATCACATAGGAGCCCTGGAGGACCTTGCCGATGAGTGGGATGTCCCGGTTTTCGCCCATCCTTTGGAGCAGCCTTATCTCGACGGGCGTGCGGCCTATCCTCCGCCGGATTCCTCGGTCGGGGGAGGGCTGATGTCGCTCCTTTCCCCGCTCTTTCCCCGTGGACCGGTAAATGTGGGCCGTTGGCTAGAGCCGCTGCCGGCCGACGGCAGCGTACCGCATATGCCCGGGTGGCGCTGGCTTCATACGCCGGGCCACACGCCCGGCCACGTTTCTCTCTGGCGCGAAGCCGACCGGATCGTCGTCGCGGGAGATGCTTTCATTACGACGCGGCAGGAGTCGGCCTATGCCGTCGCGGTCCAAAGCCCGGAAATGCATGGCCCGCCCATGTACTACACCGTGGACTGGGCAAAGGCGCGCATGTCGGTCGAGGCGCTTGCATCGCTCCGGCCCGAGCTTGCCGTCACGGGGCACGGACCCGCTATGCGCGGCCAGGAAATGCGCATGGCACTTGCCGAGCTTGCGCGAGACTTCGACCATCTCGCGGTGCCGCCTGAAGGGAAATATGTCGAAAACCCCGTCGATACGGATTCAGCCTATCGAGCTCCCTGAGGCGCGCCGATTTTGCCGTGTGCTGCTGAAAGGATGGCCGGCATTGGACAACACCCGACAAGGCAACGGAGAATTCCCTGCCGCAGCCGGAATTCTGCTCGGTCTGGGCCTTGGTGGCTTCTTCGACGGCATCGTTCTCCATCAGGTGCTTCAGTGGCATCACATGCTGAGCAGCGCAGGTTTTCCCCCCGACAGCCTGGAAAACCTGAAGCTGAACACGTTTTTCGATGGCCTCTTTCACGCGGCCACATACATCTTCGTCGTCCTGGGCGTGGTGGTTTTGTGGCGCAGTGCGCACCGCAGGCGCCTGCATTGGTCGGCCAGGCTGATGGCTGGCAGCTTTCTTATGGGCTTCGGCGCCTTCAACCTGGTCGAGGGCATGGTCAACCATCAGCTGCTTGGACTCCACCATGTCAACGAGACGGTGCCGCGCGATCAGTGGGTCTACTGGGACATCGGCTTTCTCCTCTGGGGGGCCGTGATGCTGATTGCCGGATGGGCTCTCTACCGGTCCGGCCGGCGGGCTTCCGGCTGAAGCAAAGTAAACGTCAACTCGCACCGGATGACAGTAATGCGTGGTATCGCCGTTGTTCTGCGACCCAGCGCATATTAAAACCGCCGCAGGACTTGCGCAGCACAGAACCGGAAAATTGGATGGCCGAAGAAGAGTTTGCCGAAGACGAGGACGACCAGGAAGCGGCATCAGGCCGCTCCGGGAAACGGGACGCCCGTCGCGAAGAGTTTCTGCGCGCAGCCACGGAGGTGTTCCTGAGTTCGGGCTTTTCCGGTGCGAGCGTCGACTCGATCATCGCGAAGGCGGGTGGTTCGAAGCGGACCATCTACAGCTATTTCGGCAAGAAAGATCAGCTGTTTACGACAGTCATAAAGGAGATCACCGGCCGGGTAATGGGCCCATTCCCCGCCGCGAACATTGCCGGTGCCGACCTCGATACGGTGCTTTACAGGAGCGGAAGCCATTACCTCGACGCAGTCATGTCACCGGAAGCCCTGCAGCTCTACCGTATAGTCGTCGGCGAAGGCGCGCGGTTTCCTGGCGTGGCGCGCGCTTTCTTCGAGAACGGTCCCGGCAGGGCCAGTGCAGCTCTTGCAAGTATCCTCGAGGAAGGGGCGGACAACTGGGGAATACCAAAGCGTTCCGCGGCGAAACTGGCGGAGCACTTCATAGGCATGATCCGCGACGACCTGCACCTGAAGGTCGTGCTTGGGCTTTGCGATCCGCCGACGCCTGCGGAAGCTCGCTCGTCGGTTCGCGATGCCGTCGACGTTTTTGTGTACGGCATCCGGAAGACCGAGCTGACGAGGTCACGATGAATGCGTGCGGCTTGCCGGCGGGGGACCGCGCATATTTTCCTCCCCCGTTCTAGTTTTTGGACGCCGGATGAGAGGCTGGAACGTAGAGCGTAGCATGCTCCGGAAATCCCCTGAGCCTGTGGCGTCCAATTGATTTGCTGCAATCAGGATGAAGAAGCCGCGCGCAGCGCTCCGACAGGATCAGCCGGTGCCCGGTTGCGCTGCAGACTCCCTGTATCCGGCTGACCAGATTGACGTCGGTGCCGATCAGCGTGAAATCGAGGCGCTGGCTGGCGCCGATGTTGCCATAGGCTGCTTGACCGTAGTGGAGAGCGATGCCTGCGTGGAGCCGAACTCCGCGTGGGGAGCAGCACTGCAAGCGCTTCAGCGCATCGAAAGCGCTTGCGAGAGCAGCATTGCAGGAGGTGGCGGGATCCTGCAGGTCGAAGAAGGCCAGTGCCGCGTCGCCCATGAATTTGATCACCTCGCCGCCGGCTTGTGTGATTGCAGGTACGACCTGATCGAAGTAGCCGTTCAGGAGTTCCAATACCCGCTCGGCTGAAAGCTGATTTGAAAGCTCGGTGAAGCCGCGCAGGTCGCACAGCATGAGTGCGGCTTCAAGTTTCTCGACTTGCCCGCGGCGAACTCCGCCCGCCAACACACGGCGAGCCGGACTGGCGCCGATATAGGTATCGAGCAGGGTATGCTCGATCCTCCTGAGCGTGCGAAGCTCACATGCGTTGCGCAGAGCCGGCGCAATCCGATCGATTGCTGCCCGATGCAGATCCGTGAACCCCGAGGGCTGCGTCGTCGCGAAGCTGGCGGCGCCTGCTGTGCCGTCGGCGTTGCGAAGCGGCATGATATAGAATTCAACGAGCCCGCGGTCCCGGAACAGGTCGCTGTCGACCCAAAGCGGACGGTTCGAAGCACCGATACGGACCATCACCGGCTCGCCTGTTTCCATTGCATTTCTAATCGGGTTTCCGGCAAAGCCGGCTGTACGATCGAAGCCGTGCTCTCGTTCTCGGACCTCGACCGGTTCCGAGGGCGCCCAAGCCACACTGCGGCCGAATATCTCAGGGTGCAGAGTTCTCAGATGCAGCGTGAGACGATCGAGCGGCAGCCCGTGAGCGCGCAGGCGTTGTCCCAGACCTTCCGCCAGGCCGCCATCATCCGCCCGATGACAATCGTCGCCGGCGAGCCATTCGATAAGCTTAGAGATCGCTTGTCCGCTCATTTGTGTTCTCCAGGCAGGCTGGCCCTTGCTTCAGATTGCCGTGCCGCCCCACCAGACGGCCGAGGGTGAGCTTCGTCGCGATCAGGACCGGCACCGCGGCGATAAACAATAGTGCAATTGCCAGGAAACACGCGTTGAAAGAGAGCGTCGCCACCTGCTGGGCGAAGGCCTTCTGAATGACCGCAGTGGCTGCGGTGCCGGCTTCTTCGGGGAAGTAGCCACGCGATGTCAGATAATTTGCCACAGCGTCCTGCCGTTCAGTCACGGCATGCTCGCCCGGCGCCAGATATTGGGACAGTACTGTCCGGTTCTGGGCGTTCTGATTGTCAAGGATTGTCGACAGCCAAGCAATCCCGAATTGCCCACCCATCTGACGGCCAAGGTTGAAAAGGGCCACACCCTGGGCGATCATCTCCGGGCCCAGGTCGCGCAACGTGAGGAGCGTCAGCGAGACGAAGAGCAGGCCGAGCCCCAGGCCTCGGAGCATAATAGGCGGTATAAGGTCTGACAGGCCGCTCCCCGATGTCGAGCCGGACAATGCCCACATCGCCGCCATGAAGCAGACGATACCTAGGGGAATAGGCTTGGCCGGGTCGAGGCCCCTTGCATCGATCAGCCCGCCTGCCGCGAGAAGTCCGACGCAGACAAGCGGCCCACCCGGCAAGAGGACGAAACCCGCATAAGCGGGTGGAAAATCGAGTACGCCGGTGGCGAATGCCGGGATGACGAAGGCGCTGCCGAACAGGGCACAGCCCGCGACGAAGCTGACGACGAAGCCGAAGGTGAAATGCTCGTCGCGAAAAATAACGAAGTCAAGAAGGGGGTCGCGGCCCTGCTTCGTGAATTGCCATGCCATAAAGGCGAGGATTGCAGCCGAACCGAGGGCAAAATACTCGATGATTTCCGGTTCATCGAACCAGTTGTAGCGGCTCCCTTCCTGCGTGACAAAGACGAAGGCGGTCGCAAATAGGGCGAAGAGCACCAGCCCGACCCCATCGAGCCGGCGAACAAGGCGCACCGTAGTTTGCCCATCGGCCGCAAGAAAGGCAGCGAAAAGCCCGGCGGTGCCAAGGGGCACATTTGCGGCAAAAAGCCATGACCAGGAGTGCGTGTCGGCGATCCAGCCCTGTAGTGAAGGCGTGAGAGTGGTCGGCGCCATGATGGTAGCGAAGGCGAACAGTCCTTGGACGATCCCCTGACGGGACCGCGGGAACATCGAAAACAGCAGCGTCTGCCCGACCACGAGCAGAGTTGCACCGGCAGCGCCCTGAAGGACCCGCCAGCCGATGAGCCAGCCGAGATCATCCGTGGCGGAACACCCCAGCGAGCTGGCGATGAGCGCCGCAATGGCGCCGGCCAGTAAGCGTGAAGGCGAGGCGCATGACATCATCCAGGCGGATGCAGGGAGCGCGGTCAGCTTGGCAGCGAGGTAGGTCATGTTGATCCAGGCAATCTCGTCCGGTGTCGCATGCGTGCCGCCCATGAGATGACCGCGCGTGACGACGAGCACCGTGCTGTTGACGGCATCCATGGTCGCGGCAATCGACAGGAAGACAAGGACCAGCCACGGTCGAAGCGAAGCCTTTGGCTCATCCCTTTCAGCCGTTCGCAAGTGGCGCGTCGCAGCGAAGCGGGTCATGGCTCTCTCCTGGCAGTTAGGGATGAAGTCGGGCGGCCAGCGGCGACCGGATTGCTTTGGGAGGGTGGCCGCTCGGGCTCGGGAGCCAGGTGTATGGCGACGTCCACCGACAGACCCGGGACGAGCCGGCCCTGAAAAGCGTGATCGGGCTCAAGCCGGATCTTGACGGGCACGCGCTGAACGACCTTGATGAAATTCCCGGTCGCATTGTCCGGTGGTAAAAGACTGAAGGCGGCGCCGCTTGCGGGTGCCAGGCTGTCTACGCGTCCTTCGATCACCGTCGTCGAATAACCGTCCACGCGGATTTCGGCACGTTGGCCAGGCATGACGCGGGCAAGCTGTGTCTCCTTGAGATTGGCGACGACCCAGATGCCGTCAAGGGGAACCACGGACAGAAGAACGCTGCCGGGCCGGACATATTCGCCCTCGCGCACTTTTCGGTTCCCGACAACTCCGGACACCGGCGCTCTGATGACCGTTTCAGAAAGGGCAATTTCCGCGAGTCGGAGGTTTGCGCGCGCCTCGGCGAGGCGCGCCGAGATCTGCGGAGATTCCGAATCAAGCACTGCCAGCTGCGCCCGGGCAGCCGCTGCCGCCGCTTCGGCGCGAACGAGCGTGGCGCGAGCACTCTGTGCTTTCGCCGTCGCCGTATCGTGGTTCCGCTGCGCCGTCCATCCCTGATCGACCAGGCGCGTCGCTCGTGACAGCTCCCGGCGCGAAAGCTCGAGATCCGCGCGGGCGACATCGATCATCGCTTCGGCCTCGCGGATATTGGCGAGCTGCAGGCTCTTACGGCGTGTCAGATTTCCTACGGCTGCTTCGGCCTGTGCGACGCTCGCAGCCGCACGATCTCGCTGAGCGAGATAGTCATCGTCGTCTATTCGCAAAAGAATGGCGCCGGCTTCGACGACCTGGTTATCGTCGACCAGCACCGTGGATACGTATCCGGCGACTTTGGGACTGATGGCGGTGATGTCGGCGCGGACATAGGCGTTGTCCGTCCGTTCGTGCATGCGGAACTCTTGCCACCATGCCCGTCCAAAATACGCCCCCACTCCAAACACCAGGAGCGCGGTCGCCGCGGACGCTACGCCTTTGATCTTTCGCTTCATGCTATGCCCCAAATGAATTTGCGTGATATTGGAAGATACGGTACGGTACCGTACCCTACGACGGACTCGAAGCGGACGCAAGGTGCAGCCTTGAAGGCAAGGTTGCAGCGAAAAGCGATCGAGTGCGTTCTACGAGAGATCGCTTATGTCAGGATGCACGGTCCATGCGTGGAAAAGACATACTCATTTCAGGTTCCGGCATCGCCGGTCTGGTTCTCGCCTGGTGGTTGGGACGCTACGGCTTCCGGCCGACCATCGTGGAGAAGTCCACCGGACTTCGGAGAGGCGGCCACGCGGTCGACCTTTGGGGCACGGCACTCGACGTCCTTGAATGGATGGGACTGCTTGCCGAGCTCGAGGAGCGGCGTACACGCAACGATCGTGGTGTGATGATTACGCCGGGGCTGCGTCCGCGGGAGATCGAACTCAACCGGATCTCGGGTCAGTTCGCTTCGAAACAGATCGAGATCATGCGTGGCGAACTTGTGGGGATCCTCGGTCGAAGCCTGAGCGCTGGCGGCGACTTCATGTTCGGCAATTCCATCAGCGGTATGGATGAGCATGCCGGCGGAGTGAACGTCACATTCGAAAGCGGCGACTCGCGAGACTTTGAGCTGGTGATCGGCGCCGACGGCCAGCACTCGAACGTCAGGCATATCGCTTTCGGTGAGGAAGACCGGTTCAGCCGCAATCTTGGCGGCTATGTCTGCGGGTACACGGTCGCAGACGATCATAAGCTGGGCGAAGGCGTGCATCGCTACGTCGTTCCGAATAAGACCGTGGTTGTCTTTCCGATTCGTCATAGCGGCGACGCCGCCGTTATATTTCTGTTTCGGCCGACCCGGCCTCTTGGCCTTCAACACGACGACGTAAAGGGACAAATCAAAGCCCTGCAAACGACGTTCGGCGGGGAGTCGTGGGAGGTGGCGCACCTGCTTGACCGGCTGACGGGCGCAAAGGACTTTTACTTCGAATCGCTCGATCAGATCACCATGCAGAGCTGGCACCGGGCCCGCATCGCACTGGTCGGCGATGCGGCTTACTGCCCGGCGCCGGCAGTCGGCGGCGGCACAAGCCTGGCCGTGATAGGGGCATATACCCTTGCGCGAGAGTTGGCGGAGGCCAAGGGCGACTATCGCCGGGCATTGCAGAGCTATCACAATGCAACGCGTGACTTGGTCCACCAGAGCCGGGTCATCGGTCCCGCGCTCTTTGAGAGCCTTGTTCCAAGCTCCAGAATCAGCATCTATTTGGGGATGCTACTGCTGCCGCTCGTCACGAGGTTGCCCGGCGCATTGCGGCGCAATGTGCCGCTTCTTCCCCGGCGCGCCGTAAGAGCGATGCGTGCCGTCTCAGAGGCTCCTGTCAGACACGGCGGCCTGCCCGAGTCTCACGAAAGCCTTTCCATTTAGACCAGGAAAGGCTCTCTCCAGAGGACGGATTAGAGCGGCATGGGGACGGAAAACCGCACCAGAATCTCTCGTATCTTTGCGTCCTGCTCGTCGTTCGGGAGCAAAGCCGGCTGCCGGGAGGCGCCGACGGAGGAATCCTGCAGATAGAGAGCGCGCTTGACCAGGGCGGGTGGGAAGCCGAGGGCGTAAAGTTCGGTGCGGAAGGCAGTGTAGATGGACTGCTGGCGTTCAGCCTCGGCGATGTCGCCGGCATTGAATGCGCTCAGAATACCGGCAAGCACGTCCGGCATGGCATTGCCGAGGCCGGAAATGCAGCCGGCGGCGCCATTCTGCAGCGACCAGAGGACCAGATGGTCGGGGCCGGAATAGACTTCAAAGCCCGGCACGTCGCGTGCCACCTGCAGATAGGCCGCGAGCGTATCCTGCGCGCCGCCGGAATCCTTGATGCCGGCGATATTGCCGTGCTCGGAAAGCTTCAGCGCCGTCCCTGGTTCTATATGGTTCTGGGTTCGCGCCGGGATGTCGTAGAGATAGACGGGGGTCTCTACGGCATCGGCCACAGTCGAAAAGTGCCGGATCAGGCCATCCTGCGTGCAGGCGATGAAGAAGGGTGTAATGACGGCAATGCCGCTGACGCCGATCCGGTCGAAGGCACGTGCGAGCTGTAAGGTCTCGAAGGTCGCCGGCATGCCGGCATTGACGATGACCTCTGCGCGGCCGCCGACCTCGTCGACCACCTCCTCGGTTAGGCGGATCTTTTCCTCGTGCGTGAGCGCGGTGAAGTCGCCATTGGTGCCGGCGCACATGATGTTGTTGCCGGCGGCGACCTGCCGGCGCACCTGCGCTCGGGTTGCCGCATAATTGATCGTCTCGTCCTCGTTGAAGCATGTGACGAGTGCGACGAAAGCTTTCTTGGACATCAGTGGCTCCGCTTCGGAATGAGAATTTCGGCGTCGGCGGCCGGCGGTTCAGGGCAACCGGCTTTGGCGTCGGGGTCGGGACTGAGACTGGCCGCCAGGAGCGCACGCGTATAGGCCTGGCGCGGCGTTTCGAAGACCTCGCGGATGGTGCCGAGCTCGACGATTTCTCCCTGCTGCATGACCATGACGTGATCGGCGAAATCACGAACGACGGGAAGGTCATGGGCGATGAAGATGAAGGCGATGCCCATTTCGCGCCGCAGCTTGTCGAGAAGCTCGATCACCTGCGCCTGCACGGAGACGTCCAGCGCTGAGACGGCTTCATCGCAGATGATCAACTGCGGCTCGAGTGCAAGCGCCCGGGCGATGGCGATGCGCTGGCGCTGGCCGCCGGAAAACTGGTGCGGATAGCGGCTCATGTGTTCGGCCGAAAGACCGACCTGCGCGAGGAGCTCCGCGACGCGCTCGCGCCATCTTGCCTTGGGCAGAATGTCCGGATGAATAACCCAGGCTTCGGAGATCAGCTGAAACACCGTCATGCGCGGATTGAGCGACTGCGTCGGGTCCTGAAACACCATCTGGAGGTCGCGCCGGAGCTTGTAGAGCTCTGAAGGCGATAACGCGAAAAGGTCGCGTCCCTTCCACAAGGCAGTGCCGCTGTCCGGCTCGTCGAGACGAAGCAGTGCACGGGCCAGGGTCGATTTACCGGATCCGCTTTCCCCGACCACCGCCATTGTCTCGCCGGGCATCAGGTCGAAGGAGATGCCCTTCAGTGCTTCGAACGAGCCGTAGGTCTTGCGCACGTCGCGCACGCTGAGCAGAGGCTCGGCGCGGGCGCCGGGCTCATGCATCACGCCCTTTCCGGGGGCGGCGGCGATGAGCTTGCGCGTATAGGGATGCTGCGGGTTCTTGTAGATCTCGCGGACGGTCCCCGCCTCGACGAGGGTGCCTTTCTCCATCACGACCACCCGGTCGGCGATTTCCGCCACGACGCCGAGATCGTGCGTGATGATCAGCACCGCCATACCTGTTTCGCGCTGCAGCTCCTTCAGAAGCTTTAGAACTTCTGCCTGCACGGTCACGTCGAGTGCGGTGGTCGGTTCGTCTGCTATCAAGAGATCCGGCCGCAGCGCCAACGCCATTGCGATCATGACGCGCTGGCGCTGGCCACCCGAGAACTCGTGCGGATATTTGCGCATTGCCCGCTCGGGCTCGGGAATTCCGACGCGGCGAAGGAGCCGCAGTCCTTCCTCGCGTGCCTTGCTGCCGGCGAGCCCATGGGTGGTCATGGCTTCCGCGATCTGCCAGCCGACGCTGTAGACTGGATTGAGGTGGCTGAGCGGATCCTGGAAGATCATGGCCACCCGGCGGCCGTTGACCTCGCGCCGCTCCTCGGCTGGCATCGTCAGCAGGTCCCTGCCGTCGAGCAGGATTTCGCCGCCGCTGATGCGCCCCGGCGGCATGTCGATGAGGTTCATGATCGCCGAGGAAGATACCGACTTGCCGGAGCCGCTTTCGCCGAGGATGGCCAGCTTCTCTCCCTTGTCGAGGTGATAGGAGATCGATTTTACGGCGTGCACCACGCCGGCCGCGGTGTGAAATTCGACCGAGAGATTACGGACCTCGAGCAGATGTTCAGCCATTTTTGCCGCCCTTCATTTCGAGACGCCAGCGCTGTACCGGATCGAGCGCGATCCGCATCCAGTTCGACAGCAGGTTGAGCGACATGGTGGTGAGAATGATGGCAAGCCCGGGCCAGAAGGACAGCCACCAGGCGTTGGTGAGATATTGCCGGCCCTGCGAGATCATCAGACCCCAGGTGATTTCCGGCGGCTGGATGCCGATGCCGAGGAAGGACAGAGCGCTTTCCGCCAGCATGACATAGGCGAAATCGAGGGTTGCGAGCGTCGTCAGCGTCGGCAGCACCACAGGCAGAATGTGTCGGAAGAGAATGCGCTTGCTGGAGGCGCCCATGACGCGGGCGGCCTGCACGAACATGCGCTCGCGGATCTCCAGCACTTCGGCGCGCGTCGTGCGAAGATAGACCGGTATACGGGTGATGGCGAGCACCAGCATCAGGTTGAGGATCGAGGAGCCCAGGACATAAAGCACGATCACCGCGATCAGCAATGAGGGGAAGGACATGATCACGTCGGCGAGACGCATGATGATCTGGCCGGTGCGCGGCGAGGAGAAGCCGGCTATGAGCCCTAAAACGGTGCCGATGACCGACGAAAGGATCACGGCGCCGGCGGCGACCATCAAAGTGTTCTGGGCGGCAACGATGATGCGGGCAAAGAGTGGTCGGCCGAGCGCGTCGGCGCCCATCCACCAGACCCAGGTGCGGGTCCAGTCGAAGGGCGGCAGATTCCGGCCGCGCAGATTTTGCTTCGTAGCGAGATCGCCAAGCCAGCTCGGCCCGATGATGGCGATGGCCAGGATGACGAGAAGGAAGATAGCCGCTGAGAGCGCGAACTTATCCGCCAGCAGCATGCGCATCATGCGGACCAGGAGCGACGGCTCTGCAGCGATGACGTTGTCGGTGGTTGCGAGGGTCATTTGCGTTGCCTCCTCAGTGCCGGATGCGCGGATCGAGCAAAGCGTAGGCGAGATCGATCAGGACGTTCATGAGGAAGATGGCAATGGCCGTGACAAGGATCGCCGCAAGCACCACGTTGAAATCCCGTTGCAGGATGGAGTCGATCATGAGCTTGCCCACTCCGGGGAAGCCGAAGATGGTCTCGACAACGACCGCTCCGTTCAGCAGGCTCGCTGCCTGATCGCCCACCACGGTGATGACGGGCAGCATCGCATTACGCAGAGCGTGGATGAAGATGATGGGTCCGGACTTCACGCCCTTGGCGCGGGCCGTCTTCACATAGGCCGAGGAAAGCGCGCCGACCATTGCGCCGCGCACCACCTGGACGATGATCCCGAAGGGGCGGACGAAGAGAACAGCGATCGGCAGGATCCAGTGCAGGACCGATCCGGTGCCGGAAGTCGGGAGGATCGCGAAGTTGATCGAGAAGATGACGATGGCGACGATCGCCAGCCAGAAATCCGGTACTGACGCTCCGACGAGCGATATCATCGAGGAGAACCGGTCGAAGAAGCCGCCGGAGCGGAAGGCGCCAAGCGAGCCGACGACGATCGCCGCACCGGTGACAAGGGTCATCGTGATGATGGCGAGCCAGAGGGTCCAGGTGAAGGCCTCGAGTACGACATCGAGGGCAGGGCGGGCCTTGCGCAGGGATTGACCCAGGTCGCCGGTCGCAACGTCGCCCACATACCGGGCGAACTGGACGAGGATGGGATCGTTGAGCCCGTGCAGTTCCCGGAACTGGTCCTTCATCTCGGCGGACGCCTCGACGGGTAGAAACAGAGCCGCCGGGTCGCCGGTCATCCGGGACAGAAAGAAAACCATGACGATCAGGCCGATGAGCGAGATCAGGCTGGCGAGCGCGCGTTGGCGGATGAATCTGAGCATGGCAGCCCTCGATTTGCATGAGGCGGCGGGTATCCCGCCGCCGGAAGGTCTTCGTTCGAACGGCCGCTTTTACGCGGTTTTCGCAGTTGCAGACGGAAAGCTGCTACACACTTTTCCTGGGATTGCTCCAGGTCATTTGATCTTGATCTCGGAGAGCTGCAGCATGGAATTCGTCGCCATTGTCGGCTTGAAGTCCAGCCGCTCCGATACCCGCGAGAAGCCGACCATGTGGAACAGAAGCACATCTGCCACCACCTCGTCGTGCACATAGGCGATGAGCTCGGACCAGAGCTTTGCGCGTTCGTCACCGACGGCTGCATTTGCTCGGGCGATCAGGTCGTCGACCTTCGGATCGGCAAAGCCCGACTGCGTGCCTTCGGAGTCGTATTTGAAGAACATCGAGAAGGAGGGATCGCCCTTCGAGTTGTCGTGCATCGCCGCAACGAGCTGCGGGCCGCGCCCGTCCTTGAAAGGCTTTGAATAATAGACCTCATGCTCGGCGACCTCAACGAACTTGAGCTCGACCTGAAGCCCGACCTCCTGCAACTGCGCCTGGATAGCCTCCATGATTTCGGTCACGTTCGGGAAGTTCGCCGTGCGCGCGATGATGGTGATCGGCGTGTCCACCTTGACGCCGTCGGCCTTGGCTTCCTCGATGAGCTTCTTTGCCTGATCGGGATCATAGGGGAAGACCTTGACGTCCGGGTTCCAGCCGAGCGTCGGCCGCGGAACGATAGCGGTGGCAAGAACGGCGCTGTCGGGCACCAGCGTCCCGAGGAAAGCTTCGCGGTCGATAGCAAGGTTCAGAGCGCGGCGCACGCGGACATCGTTCAGCGGCTCGATATTGTGATCGATGCGCAGGTAAACGGTCTCACTGTCGAGATAGGAGAAATCCGTGGCAGGATTCGTGGCCTCGGTCTGCGATATGGAGGGCGAAAGGTCTGCTTCACCCGTCTGGACCATTGCGGCGCGGACCGCAGGATCGGAGCGGAACAGATAGGTGGCCTCGGTGACCTCCGGCTTCTCGCCCCAGTAGTCGTCGCGGGCAGTGAGCACGATCTGCTGGCCGGGCGTCCAGTCAGTCAGCTCGTAGGGGCCGGTCCCGACAGGCTCGCGAACGAATTCCATCGGAGTCTCTTCCGGTACGATCGTCAGCAACGACAGGAGAAGCGGCAGGATGGGCTGAACGGGATCGACGGTGAAATCGATGGTGGCGTCATCGACGACGTCGATCTTGATGTTCATGCCGCCGAAGTAGCGGCGCGACTCGCAGGCGTTCTTGTCGCTCATCACGCGGTCGAAGCTGTACTTGACGTCTTTGGCGTTGAAGTCGGTGCCGTCGGAGAACTTGACGCCCTTGCGCAAGTTGAAGCGCCAGCTGCCATCCTCCTTCTGCTCCCAGCTTTCCGCCAGACGCGGCATCAGGCCCTTGCCGCCGCGAACGTCAAGCTCGGTCAGCGTCTCGCTGACGTTCTGCATGATGATGCGGCCGATATTGGAACGCGTGGCCATGCAAGGCTCAAGCAGATCTGCCTCTTCCGGTAGGACGATCTTGATCGGTCCCGATTCCCCGAAAGCGGGGGATAGGGCGGAGCCCAGCATGAGGACTCCCAAAAGCAGCGATCTTTTCATTTGCATTCTCCTCCCTAAGAATTTCGTGTCAGGCGGTTGCCTATTTTCGACCTGTGCCGTTTCCGGGCCGCATATCGGCAGCAGTCAGCCTCCTAGCTATCGTCTATGGACGGAGTTTTTCCTTCCGCCGCCTGGAATTGCCCCGACAATCCAATTTCCTGATAAGTTTGTCAAATTGTTTTCTCGCCCATTGCGATCCGAAAAATTTTCGGTCTTAAAAAAATAAGTGTTTTCAACACTATAATGCAATCCATCAGCCGCAAAAGAGTTGCAAAAGAAAAACAGAAAACTTGACAACTTGAGAAATAACGCGATTGTCCATGGCAACAGGAGGCTTTCATGACGCCTGAGGAAATCGCAAACGCAATGACCGGCAAGCTCCGGGAAGCCAGGGACGGCAGACTGGAATCGCTGCTCCCGTCGCCCATGGTGCAGAACCATGCGGCCTTTCTGCACAGGCTCGAGGACGGAAGTCTCGTCTGTGCCTGGTTCGGCGGTACGCTAGAGGGAAAATCCGATATCTCGATCTTCGCTTCCGTGCTCGCGCCAGGCGCCGAGCGATGGGGCGAACCGCAGCGGCTGAGCTTCGACGCAGACCATTCCGAACAGAACCCGGTACTCTTCACGGCGCCCGACGGTCGGTTGTGGCTTTTCCATACCTCCCAACCTGCGGGCAATCAGGACGAGTGCCGCATCCGCATGGCCGCGATCGAGAGGGATCCTGACGATCCGACGAAACTCGATGCCGCCGAGGGGCGCTATCTCGACCTGCCGCGCGGCTGTTTCATCCGCGCGCCGCTGGTCGTGAGAGATGATGGCGCCTGGCTGCTTCCCATCTTTCGCTGCATTCAACGCCCCGGCCAGAAGTGGAACGGCAGCCACGACAACGCGGCGGTCGGCATTTCGACCGACGGCGGTGAAAGGTGGCGGCTCGCCGATCTGGAGGACTCGATCGGTTGCGTGCATATGAGCCCGGTCCCAGTCGGCGGAGACGGCTACGCCGCCTTCTTCCGTCGCCGCCAGGCGGACCAGGTGTACCGCGTCGAAAGCGCCGATGGCGGACGGACATGGAGCTTGCCGGCGCCGACCGATGTGCCGAACAACAATTCCTCCATCGCCGTCATTCGCTTGAGCGACGGCCGATTGGCCATGATCTGCAATCCCGTGAACGCGGCCCTTTCGCCCGATCGCCGGGCGTCGCTTTACGACGAACTCGGAGAGGATGACGGCCGGCCCGACGCTGATCCGTCGGGCGGGTGCGTGCCTATTTGGGGCGTGCCGCGAGCACCCGTAAGCGTCTGCCTGTCGGACGACGGCGGCCGTACCTTCCCCGAGCGCATCGTGATCGAGAATGGACCGGGGACATGCCTCTCCAACAATTCGACCGATGGCCACAACAAGGAAATGTCCTATCCGTGGCTCCTGGAGGGAGACGACGGCAGCCTGCACATCGCCTACACCTTCCATCGGCGTGCAATCAAATATGTCCGTCTGCCGCCCGGATGGGCAGACCGGACTGACGGGAGAATTCGATGAGCAACATTATCGGCATCACCATGGGCGATCCCTGTGGCGTTGGACCGGAGATCACGGTCAGGTCGCTTGCGGAAATGTCGGCCGAGGACCGCGAGGCGACCCGGATCTACGGCAACCTGGCGACGCTCGAGGCTGCAAGGAAGGCACTCGGGGTTGCCGTCGACCTTGCACCACATGTTGTCGATCTTCCGATCGAGGGAGCGCCGCTTGCCTGGGGAAGCCTCTCCGCGGTTGCAGGCGATGCTGCCTTTCGCTTCATCGAACGCGCGGTGCGCGATGCCGAGAAGGGCAAGATCGGCTGCATCGTCACGGCGCCGATCAACAAGGAGGCACTCAACATGGCCGGCCATCATTATGATGGCCATACCGGCATGCTGCGCAGCCTGACCGGGTCGAGCGCCGCCTATATGCTCCTTGCCTCCGAGCGTCTCAAGGTGATTCACGTGTCCACCCATGTCTCGCTCAAGGAGGCGATCAGCCGCGCCACGACCGAGCGGGTCCTTGCCACGATCCGGGCCGGCAACGCGCATCTGAAGCGCATTGGCTATGAGCGCCCGCGGATCGCGGTCGCCGGCATCAACCCCCATTGTGGCGAGAACGGCCTGTTCGGCACGGAAGACGACGATCAGATCGGCCCCGCGGTGGCGGCGGCCCGTGAAGAAGGCATCGACGTGCAGGGGCCGATCTCGGCCGACACCGTGTTCCACCGCGCCTATTCGGGAAGCTTCGATCTGGTCGTTGCGCAATATCACGATCAGGGTCACATCCCGATCAAGCTCGTCGCCTTCGATACTGCGGTGAATGTTTCCGTGGACCTGCCCATCGACCGCACCTCCGTCGATCACGGCACCGCCTTCGACATTGCCGGAAAGGGCATCGCAAATCACGGCAACCTGAATTCCGCGATCGCCTATGCCCGCAAACTCGTGGCCGGCAAGGCAAGCAGAAAGGCAGCGTCATGATCACGATTCATCAGCCGCGTCGGCTTGTCGTCGGCGCGGGGAACATCAGTCAGGTCGGCACGTGGGCCGCTGAGGTGGCCTCGACGCTCGTCATCGCGACGCCGATCACATCGGGCTTCGCCGAGCGCCTGCAGCTTCCTGGCAAGCTAACCCTCTTCGATGCAATTCCGGGGGAACCCGATATCGCGACGCTCGACGCGGCGCTGGACGCCGCCCGGAAGGCCCGCCCGGACTTGATCGTCGGTCTTGGCGGCGGCTCGGTGATGGATGTCGCCAAGCTGGTGGCGGTGCTCTGGGATTCGGGACAGTCGCTTGCGGATGTCGCCGGGCCAAATCGCGTGGCTGGCCGCAATGTGCGCCTGGCGCAGGTCGCGACGACGGCGGGCACCGGCTCGGAAGCGGGAATCCGCTCACTGATCACCGATCCCGGCAAGGGCAGCAAGATCGCGGTCGAAAGCCCGCACATGATCGCCGATCTTGCCGTACTCGATCCGGAGCTCACATACAGCGTGCCGCCTGCCGTCACCGCCGCGACCGGGGTGGATGCCATGGCGCATTGCGTCGAGGCCTTCACCAACCGCAAGTCCCATCCGATGATCGACGGCTTTGCCCGCATGGGGTTCAACCTCGTCGGCAAATATCTCGCCCGTGCCGTGCGGGACGGAGAAGATACCGAGGCGCGCGAGGGCATGATGCTCGCTTCCTATTATGGCGGCATCTGCCTTGGCCCCGTCAACACGGCGGCGGGGCACGCGATATCCTATCCGCTCGGCACGCTCCTGCACCTGCCGCACGGCCTCGCCAATGCCATCATCTTTCCGCATGTGCTTGCCTTCAACCAGCCGGTCGTCTCCGCAAAAACGGCCGAGGTCGCCGATGCGCTTGGCCTCGGGCAGGGCCTGTCGCAGCGTGATCTGCTCTCGGCCGCAAGGGACTTCTGCGCCGGTCTCGGCATAGAGATGTCTCTGGCCGCCAATGGCGCCAAGGGCGCGGATCTGCCCCGCTTTGCCGCCGATGCCCATTCGATCCGCCGGCTCATGGACAACAATCCCGCAGATATGAGCGAGGCGGACGTTCTGGAGATCTATCGGGCGGCATTTTAGCCTATTGCATGATCCTTTAATCGGATCCGATTGAAGGACAAAAACATGCAGCAGATCGAAGTGCTACAGCGACCTTTGTGCGTCTTATAAGACGCACGGCGCTGTAGGGCGTAAGGCGAGGCGCGGAAATTGTGTATGGCGCTCTGACGGGCGAGCGACGAACGCGCTGTATCTGACTAGGTCAAGATGATTTCAGGCGGAACGACCTAAAATCATGAACGTGATCACAGGTTAGAGCGGATGCGGGCGAAAACCGTGCGCACTTTTTTCGCCCCGCTCTCGTCCAGGCGTGATGACATGAAAAAACAGACACACCTGCCAGGCACGAAACGGCTACGCTCCAGCACTTTGGAATAGATCACGATGTTTTCAGGGCCAATCCCGCCTGAAAAACATCGTGATCCAGACTACTGCGAGGCGAGGAACAGGCGGTCGCGCGACCCGGTCAGATGCTTCAGCATCAATATGCGAGCGTCTTCGGCGTTGCCGGCGGCGATGGCGTCGGCAATCGCCTCGTGTTCCGCGAACACGCGCGAGAGGCCGCTTGCCTCGCGCTTCACCGAGATGCCATGGAACTTCATGCCGACGGCAATGTGTTCCTTCAGCGCCTCCATGGCGGTCGAGAAGTAGCTGTTCTGGGCAGCGCGGGCGATCGCAAGATGGAACTGGAAGTCAGCGTCCTCGCGGTGAGACTGCCGATTGGTGGCGTCACGCAGCAGTTCGAGCGCCCGGCGGATCGCTGCAAGGCTCGTCTCGTCGTGCCGGAGCGCGGCGGCGGCCGCGGCGGCGGGTTCCAGTGTCAGCCGGAACTCATAGCAGTTCAGGAGATCGGCGACGTTTTCCAGCTGACCGAAGCCCAGCGGTTCGCGAAGTCCCGTGGCGCGCACGAAACTCCCCGCGCCGCGCCGCGAGTAAATGAGTCCCTGTTCCCTGAGGCGCCGCAATGCCTCACGAACGATCGGTCGGGATACCTCGAACTCCGTCGCCAGCTCATGTTCGGTCGGCAAACGCTCGTCAGGCTTATAAGCGCCGGACTTGATCGCCCGGTGCATTCTTTCGAACACGATGTCGGGCAGGCCCTTGCGGGGGGTCCCTTCCTGCAGTCCCATCGTCTATCTCGCCTCCCCCAGAATCTGCCTCGCGATGTCGCTCAGAGTGTCCCGCCGGCCGAATCCGCCGGACTTGGTGATGATATAACGGCCATCTGCAAAGGCCAGCGCCATCCCCGGCATGCATTCGCCGAGGAGACGGAAGCGGGAAACGCCCAATCGTGCCAGCACAGCCTCGGCCGTTGCGCCTCCAGTAAGCAGCAGCGTTGAGGCGCGGCCGGTGAAAGCCGGAACGACGCTCTCCGCCAGATTGACGGATACCTCGGAGGGGCTGAGCGGCATCTCCCCCTCGACGGCCTGAATGACGGTCACCATTTCCGCAGGGCGGCCTGCTTCTTGCTGCACCCTGCCGCCAACGGCCGGGAAATAACCCACCGCGTAATCTTCCCGCAGCACCCCGACCTGTTCGACGGTGATCGGGTCGCGGGAACCGACGACGATCAGAATCGGCTCCTGAGGGACTGACATCAGGGGTAGCCCGGCACCGCCGGTCATGCGATGAGCAAGCGCTTCGGCAAGTCCTCTTGCGCCGATCATCAGGTCGCATCCGGCAGCCTCGCCCGTTTCCACTGCAGCGAGCATATCGTCGCGAGACGTGGTATCCGGGATCAATGCACTTTCCGCGTGACGGCCGAGCCTTTCGGCGATTGGGATCGGAGCGTTCACGCCGAATCCCCGCACATGGCCACCGGCCACGACGCGGCCGAAGTCGGGTATGGCCGGCGCGACAAGCGCGCGGTTATACCTGATCGCGTCGAGTTCGACCTCGATATTGCCCTTGAGCCGGGAGTCGACCTTCTTGAAAATCCGCGCGTCGTCGGGAACGTGTTTCAGGACGTCGGACGTCGCCATGCGCGCCTCGTCCGGGGAGACCTCGCGCGACTTCACATTGACGACAAGAACCTCCGGTTGGTCCGCAAGGGCGGCATCCACGGATTCCAGCGCGAGTGCGACCTCCGTATGAAGGCCGCGCCCAGCGAACGGGGCAGCCGAGTCAAGAGCGCCCGTCAAATCGTCGGCGAGAATCACAAGCATAAGAAGGCGATGAGATCCCATTGTTGTCATCTTAGATGACGTATTTTCTACATGTAATGCAAGGATATGCAAATTCAATTTTACAAATACGTATTAGAATGCCTTGGCGGTCTTCGCTTTGGAGCGCCGCAACCACATCGCCGCACAAGAAGGAGGGAGGTGGGCGCCTCCCTCCTTCTTGATCGTATGAGCCGGCGCCATTCGTCCGGCGCATGCGACTTACATCTGTTCCTTTTGGGCGCCGCCCCTCGGCTTGGCGGGTGCCAGTTGCGGCTTCTCGCCCATAGGCATGATCGACCCAGCCTTGAAGCTGCCTTTGCCATCGATGGATGTGCCTTGCGACCACCGGCCCGCCACGGGATCGCTGCCGTCCTGCTGAAAGCCCAGGAAGGCATAGCTGAACTCCTGCTGTTCCTGATCCTGCGGGAAGCTGTTCGGAATGGGGAAGACGCCCTGACCGCCGCCGAGCTCCTCGATGGCCGCGAGCCACTGGTTCTGGTGCATCGTGTCCCGTGCAATCAGATAGGACAGCATGTCTTTCATGCCGGGGTCATCCGTCATCTCGTAAAGCCGAACCGCGAGCGCCCTGCCAGTAGACTCCGCCGCGACATTCGCCACCATGTCCGCAGCGATATTGCCGCTGGCATAGATATGCGACATGTCGAAAGGTACACCGTCGGAGTCGACCGGCATCGCCGATAGGCCCGCCGACAGCAGGTTCTTGAGATTCATGCCGCCGAGCACAGCGCCGGAGATGGGGTCGTTTGCGACTTGCTCTTTGAGACTGAGCGGCGCGCCCTCGAGATTGAGCGCTACCGCCGTCGCCAGCATCTCGATGTGACCCAGTTCCTCCGCCGCGGTGTTCATTAGAAGGTCGCGAAACTTCGGGTCGCCGCGCGCACCGCAGGCCTGGAAGAAATACTGCATTGCCACGCGGATCTCCCCCTCGATGCCGCCGATTGCCTGCTGAAGGGCGCGTGCGAAAAGCGGATTGGCTTTTTCGACGCGGACTGGATATTGAAGCTTGCCGTCCGTGTAAAACATGTGGTCCTCCTGTCTGGGAAGCGACCCAAACCGCAAGGCGCCGCCGCTGTTCCGGCACTGCCCAAAAAGAGCGGGACGGGGAAATTTGATCCGTTTCGCCGGTTTCCTGCTGATTGCGATGCAGCAGTCCGCAGCTGGCCTGCATCAAAAGGTGCGTTTTGCGGCAAAATGAGATTAAAAGGTGCAAGAAAGCCGCGCGCCCGCTCTGTAGCTTCCCGATCAAGGGCGCGTAATGCATCCTCGGAATTTCGGGAGAGAGCCCGTCTTGATATTCTCGCGAAACTTCCAAGGAGCGCAAACCGTTCTATCCAGGAGCCCGGCGGCGCATCACACACGCAGACCGCCAGTTGCACGAGCCGGGAGTTGGACGTGAGCCTCAGAATGATCGCCGAAGAGAAGGTGGGTGTGTTTTTCGGGGAGCCGGAATCTCCTTGTCTGGTGGCGCGGCCGGTTCATGCGGCGAAATTTTCAGTGACCCGTCTGCAGTGCCGCCTGGACGGCAGGGCCAGCCGGTTGGTAAGGCTGCCGGCTGACGATGCCTATTTCCTCATGCTCTATCTTGATGATGCGCTTCATCGCGATGTTGCCGGCGACGGCACAGAGTGCGAGGTGCGGCGATACCGCGAGGGTTCCGTCTGTCTCGTAGACCTGACGCATGGCGCGAGCATCCGGCTCGTGAGCGACCTCGATTCGCTGGCCTTCTATATGCCGCGAGACCTCTTTCGCGAAGTATCCAAAGTCGCGAATGCCCCCCGGGCAACCGGGCTCAGGTGCCGAAGGGGCGAGGACGATGACGTCATGCGAAATCTGGGCACCGCCCTGCTTCCCTTCTTCGACGAACAGGGCCGCGGCCAAAATGCAGTCCTCCAGCATATTGCAATCGCAGTCTGTGCGCACCTGCTTCACTCCTATACCGATCCCGGCGAGGCTCGCGGCGGCGTTGCGGGCCTGTCTGTATGGCAGGAAAAGGCCGCCAAGGACTTCATGATCGAGCATTTTGCCGAAGACTTCTCGTTTGCGGCCGCGGCCGCCGCGGCCGGTCTGTCCAAGCGGGACTTCATCAATGGCTTCAGCGACGTTGCCGGCTTGACCCCGTCCCAGTGGCTGATGCGTCACAGGATCGTCCGGGCGAAACAATACCTGACCTCACGCGCCTTGACGTTGAGCGAGGTGGCGAAGCGCTGCGGCTTCAGCGACGTGGATCAATTCGACCGTGCCTTTCGCAGAGCCACGGGAACCTCTCCTTCCGATTGGCGCGGACGATGGCTCAACTAAACTCCGGATGAGGGAAGTGCGAGCGGTCTGGCATTGCTCTGAGAGGGCGGGTTGGACGGCTGTCACATGAAGATGAGGTGGCGTATGGTAGTGGGCTCCTGCTCATTGTATCCAGTCACAGATAGCTGCGAATCCGCAGCAAGATCAGGCCGCGTAGCGCGCCAAACCGGAAATCGGAGACCCACACCGATGGCCCTTCATCAGGAATCGAATGCCGTGGATTCACAAGGCCCGATCATCAGATCGATCACTTCCGGCGATATTTCGGTGACCAGAGTCTGTTCCGACCGGTACGATCTGAAAGCCGCACCGGCGACACCCTGTGCCGAAGCATTCAGTGTGATCGTTCAACTGCGTGACTTTGAAGCCCATCGACTGTGGAAGGCTGGCAAGCTCGTTTACGAAGGCGGGCACTCCAGGGCATCTCTGGCGATCACCGATCTGCGCGATCGCTGGCAGTGTCATCATCTTTCGCCATTCGACAATATTCGCTTTCAAATTCCATTTGCCCGAATGAGCGCCTTTGCGAAGCAGGCCGGGCGGAACGAATATCTGGGGCTTGCCTCTGTGCAGGGGCGCATCGATCCCGTGATGTACGGACTTGCCCAGGCGCTGTTGCCGTCGCTCGAAAGTCCCGAAACTGCCAGTTCCCTTTTTCTGGAGCAAATCAACCTTGCCGTGCTGGCGCATCTGAGCCAGACATATGGCGGGCTGCACTTTCCGATCGGCAAAAAGGGGACCCTTGCGCCCTGGCAGGAAAGACTTGCGACGGAATTTCTCGCGAACCACTTCAATAAACCGTTTTCGCTTGGAGAGTTGGCACGCCTTTGCGAGCTGTCGCGCAGCTATTTCAATAAGGCTTTCAAGGAGAGTTTCGGGCGCACGCCATCCAGGTGGCTGAGCGAATATCGGACCGGGCGCGTGAAGGAGCTTTTGCTTCAGGATGTGCCGATCGCGGAAGCCGCAATCGCCTGCGGTTTCGCGGATCAGAGCCATCTGACGCGGGTCTTCACTGGTCTGACGGGCGAGACGCCTGCGCGCTACAGACGGAAGAACCGGTGCGCGCGGCCAGCAATGGAGCAGCTCTCCGGCTGAAGGCCTGAGCGCAGATGGCTCAGATCCTTCAAAACGCGTGTGTTTCATACAAGAATGCCGGCTTGGCAAAAGCGATGATGTGAGCGGGATGCAGGCGGAAAACCGGCCAGCTTTCCTCATCCCGCTCCAGCTGACAGGTGGCTCAATTTGCAGGACCAAGACGGCATGACGAACGCTTCTTCAGACGTCGCCGGCCCGCGCCCCCGCGACAGCCTTGGCTGTTCCGTGGAAAAGCTGGACGAGGACCGCACGATCGACGGCGGCAACATGACGTTTCACCGCAAGCGTTCCGCGAGGGCACCTGCCGGCCGGGTCAGCACGCCGGCCACCGGTCGTGGCTATCTGATAGGTGTTTCGGCGTCGGGCGGCCATCGGCGACGAATAATCCGGGAGCATCATTCCACGGTCCACGATTTCGAAGAGAATTCGATCTATGTGAGAACCTTTTCGGACGATTATCGGGCAGACCTCAACGGTTCTTTCGACTTCATGCTCCTTGAGGTCAGCCATAGCGCGCTCGAGCGGATCACCGATGGGGCGGACATCAAAGGTGTCACGGAATTGAATTCCGTTGCGGGACACGCTGACCCGGTGCTCGGCGGCATGCTGGGCGCACTGTTTGCAACCGTCGACGGGCAGGCCGGCAGAAGCGCGCTCTTCGTCGATCAGCTCTCCGCCGCCATAGGCATCCATCTCGTGCGCCAGTACGGGAACGGTCGCGGTCGCGCGGCGGGTAAAGGGCGCAGGCTTTCCATGCGTTCTCAGTCGTTGCTCAAGGATCTCGCGCAGAGCAGACTGGCCGGAGACCTGACCGTCGAAGAGCTCGCCGGGATATGCCAGCTGTCGCAGGCCACCTTCCTGCGCGCCTTCCGCGAAACTCTGGGGAAGACGCCGCACCAGTGGCTGTCGCAACAGCGGATAGAGAAGGCCATCCATCTGCTGGAGTTCACGCAAGCGCCGCTCCGGGAAATCGCCACCCTTTGCGGCTTTTCGGATCAGAGCCATTTCACGCGTGCCTTCGTGCAGGCGATGGGCGCGACGCCGGGCGTGTGGAGAAGACACCGGCAGTCGTGAAAGCGGGCGATGAAAATCTTCAAAAAGGTGTCTTCGGCTACAAGAACGGGACGGCCGCTCCTGCCATTGTCGCAGCCTTTCAAGCTGCAATTCGGCAGCCAACGGAAAGAGGCCGAAACCATGACCCTGAACGCGACACCGACCCCCGGGAACCTCCTCGTTTCGCCCAATGACCACACGTTGATCATGATCGACTTTCAGTCGCAAATGGCCTTTGCGACGAAATCGATCGACGCGGTCCTGTTACGAAACAATGCGGCGCTCGTCGCAAACGCGGCGGCGGGTTTTGGCGTCTCGACTGTTCTGACGACGGTCGCGGAGAAGACTTTCTCCGGTCCGATGTTCTCCGAAATCACGGATGCGTTCCCCGGACAGGCGCTTCTGGACCGCACCTCCATGAACACCTGGGAAGACGCGGCAGTGATCGAGGAGGTCAACCGCATCGGCAGGAAGCGCCTGGTCTTCTGCGGCCTGTGGACTTCCGTATGCATCGTCGGCCCGACCCTTTCCGCGCTCGACCAGGGCTTTGAAGTCTATGTGATCGCAGATGCTTGCGGCGACGTGTCGGACGAGGCGCATGAGCGCGCCATGGACCGCATGGTGCAGGCAGGCGTCAGGCCGATGACCTCCCTGCAATACATGCTCGAACTGCAGCGCGATTGGGCGCGTACCGAGAGCTACGAGATGACCACCGGCATCGCCAGGAAGTTCGGCGGCGCCTACGGTCTCGGCATCATCTATGCCAAGTCGATGTTCGGCGCTTCTGAGGGGCACTGAGCCGCGCTGGTCTGCTCCGGCCGCGCCTGCGGTCGGAGCGTCGATCCGACCTGAAATTATCGTGATGCAAAGGAAGCGACGATGAAGATGTATCTCCTTTCGCTCGGAGCGGGGCTGCTCGTTGGCGTGATCTACAGCCTTCTCAACATTCGCTCTCCCGCACCGCCGGTGATCGCGCTGGTCGGGCTCCTGGGAATCCTCGTCGGCGAGCAGGCGGTGCCGCTCGTCAAACGCCTGTTATCGGGCAATCCGGTAACAGTTTCCTGGGTCCACAGTCGCTGCGCCCCGCATGTTTTCGGCAATTTGCCGACCGGGGCAGATGATGGCGGCATGCGTGATCGTCCAGCCAACACGGAGCTCAGCTGATGCCGACGCGCCGCAGTTTTCTTGGTGCAGCGTCCTCCCTGGCGCTCCCGGGCCTGATTTCACCGGCGCGCGCCGCCAATTCTGTTTCGACCTCAGGAGACAAGCCGATGAGCGCCGATCTGATCCTGCACCGTGGTCTGGTGACCACGCTGGACGCCGCGAAACCGAACGCCACGGCCATCGCCGTCAAGGACGGCAGGTTCCTTGCCGTCGGGCTGGACCAAGAGGTCATGGCGCTTGCCGGGCCGGACACGAAGGTCGTCGACCTGAAGGGCAAGCGCGTCCTGCCTGGCCTCAATGACAACCATACCCACGTTGTGCGCGGTGGGCTTAATTTCAATATGGAACTGCGCTGGGACGGCGTGCGCTCTCTCGCCGACGCCATGAACATGCTGAAGCGGCAAGTGGCGATCACGCCGCCTCCGCAATGGGTGCGCGTCGTCGGCGGCTTCACCGAACATCAGTTCATTGAAAAGCGGCTTCCGACGATCGACGAGATCAACGCGATCGCCCCCGACACGCCGGTGTTCCTCCTGCACCTTTATGACCGGGCACTGCTCAACGGCGCGGCATTGCGCGCGGTTGGTTACGGCAAGGACACGCCGGATCCGCCCGGAGGTGAGATCACCCGGGACGCCAGGGGCAATCCGACCGGGCTGCTCATCGCCAAGCCGAATGCGGGCATTCTCTATTCGACGCTTGCCAAGGGACCGAAGCTTCCATTGGAATATCAGGTCAATTCGACTCGGCACTTCATGCGCGAGCTCAATCGGCTCGGGATCACCAGCGTCATCGACGCGGGCGGCGGCTTCCAGAACTATCCAGACGACTACGCCGTCATTCAGAAGCTCGCCGACGAAGGGCAGATGACGGTGAGACTTGCCTACAACCTCTTCACCCAGAAGCCGAAGGAGGAGAAGGAAGACTTTCTCAAGTGGACGTCCTCCGTAAAATACAAGCAGGGCGATGACTTCTTCCGTCACAACGGCGCTGGCGAAATGCTCGTCTTCTCTGCGGCAGACTTCGAGGATTTCCGCGAACCGCGCCCGGAAATGGCGCCCGAAATGGAAGGTGAGCTTGAGGAAGTCGTGCGAATTCTAGCGGAGAACCGCTGGCCCTGGCGCCTGCACGCGACATACGACGAGACGATCAGCCGTGCGCTCGACGTCTTCGAGAAAGTCAACCAGGACATCCCGCTTGCCGGCATCAACTGGTTCTTCGACCATGCCGAGACGATCTCGGACAGCTCAATCGACCGCATCGCGGCGCTGGGCGGCGGCATAGCGGTACAGCATCGCATGGCCTATCAGGGCGAGTATTTCGTCGAACGCTATGGCCATGGTGCCGCCGAAGCTACGCCGCCGGTCGCGCGCATGCTGGATAAAGGCGTCAAGGTCTCCGCGGGCACGGACGCCACGCGCGTCGCCTCCTACAATCCCTGGGTTTCGCTTTCCTGGCTGGTGACCGGTAAGACGGTCGGCGGTATGCAGCTCTATCCGCGCGCCAACTGCCTCGACCGCGAAACGGCGCTGCGGATGTGGACCGAGAAAGTCCAATGGTTTTCCAACGAGGAGGGCCGGAAGGGCCGCATCGAAAAGGGGCAGCTCGCCGACCTTATCGTGCCGGCCAAAGACTATTTCACCTGTGCCGAGGACGAGATCTCGTTTCTGACTGCCGATCTGACGATGGTCGGGGGCAGGATCGTCTATGCGGCAAACGATTTCGCCAGCCTCGACGAGAACCCTCTGCCGCCGGCGATGCCCGACTGGTCGCCGGTAAGGAACTATGGCGGCTATGCGGCGTGGGGCGAACCGGAGGGCGCGGGAAGGCATTCGCTGAAGCGAACGGCAATCGCGTCCTGCGGCTGCGCCAGCAATTGCGGGGTCCATGGGCACGACCATGCCGGCGCCTGGACATCGAGACTGCCGGTTGCAGACCTGAAAGGGTTCTTCGGCGCGCTTGGCTGCTCTTGCTGGGCCGTGTGAGGGAACTTCAGATGACGAACATTTCATTGCGCGACGCCCGACCGGTGAGGTCGTCCGTGTCGGGGCTTCATTTTCTGGCGCTGCTCGCCCTCTGCTCCGCCTATATTCAGGGCCCTTTGATCAAGATTTTCGATTTTAGCGGCGCGATCGCCGAAATGGACCATTTCGGCCTTTATCCCGCGCCATTCTTTGCCGTCGGCGTGATCGTGTTCGAGCTCTCTATGTCGGCGCTCATCCTTACCGGCTTCTATCGGCGGGCGGCGGCGCTTGCGCTTGCGCTCTTCACCTTCGCGACGACCTTCATCGCATTCCGTTTCTGGGATTTGCAACCGGGCTTGGAGCGGTCCATGGCGATGAACGGCTTTTTCGAGCATTTCGGTCTCGTCGGCGCCTTCGTCCTTGTCGCCCTGTATGAACCCCGCCGTCGTCCGGCGGCAAGAAGGAGCTTCCGATGAAAGCGGCGGGTCTCGAGGGCACGGGCACATTCGCTCCGTTGCGGCAGCAGGTCTTTGCCGTCCTTTGGGTGGCAACGATCATAGGCAATACGGGCAGCTTCATCCGCGACGTCGCCAGTTCCTGGCTCGTGACCGAACTTTCGGCGACGCCCGCCGCGGTTTCGCTCGTACAGGCCGCGGCGACGCTTCCCGTTTTCCTGCTCGCCATCCCGGCCGGAGTGCTTTCGGATATCCTCGACCGGCGAAAGTTCCTGATCGCCGTTCAATTGCTTCTCGCTTCCGCCAGTCTTTGCCTTCTCACGCTCTCCGCCATGGGGCTTCAGTCCGTCAGCTCGCTCGTTGCGCTTACTTTCATTGGGGGCATCGGAGCCGCTCTCGTCGCACCAACATGGCAGGCGATCGTGCCTGAACTCGTGCAGAGGCAGGACGTCAAAGGAGCGGTGGCGCTCAACTCGCTGGGCATCAATATTTCGCGCGCGATCGGCCCGGCGCTCGGCGGTCTGCTGCTGGCCTGGTTCGGCGCTGCGGTCACCTACGGGGTGGATGTCATCACTTATGTCTTCGTCGTCGCTGCACTGCTCTGGTGGCGGCGCGGGACGCCTGAGGACGATGCGCTTGCCGAGCGCTTCTTCGGCGCGTTCAGGGCGGGTCTGCGCTATGCCCGGTCGAGCAGGGAACTGCACGTCGTCCTCATCCGCGCGGCCGTATTCTTTGCTTTTTCGAGCGCCATCTGGGCATTGCTGCCGCTCGTCGCGCGCCAGCTTCTCGGTGGAGACGCCAGCTTCTATGGCATGCTGCTTGGCGCCGTCGGCGCAGGCGCGGTCTGCGGCGCTCTGGTCATGCCGCGCCTGCGCGCCAGGCTGGATGCCGATGGCCTGCTGCTCGCAGCCGCAATCGTCACCGCCGCTGTCATGGGCGTACTTTCGCTCGCTCCGCCGCAATGGGCGGCCGTCGCGGCCTTGCTGGCCTGCGGCGCTGCCTGGATCACGGCGCTGACGACGTTGAACAGCACAGCGCAGTCCATCCTCCCCAATTGGGTGCGGGGACGCTCGCTTGCCGTCTATCTGACCGTCTTCAACGGTGCGATGACCGGGGGAAGCCTTGCCTGGGGCGCGATCGCCGAAGCAGTTGGCGTCCCGTCGGCCCTCGGCATCGCCGCGATCGGCCTTCTCTGTGTCGGGCTCGGCTTTCATAGGGTAAAGCTCCCCAGAGGCGAGGCCGAGCTTGTGCCCTCCAATCACTGGCCGGAACCGCTGACGGCTCAGCCGGTTGAGAACGACCGCGGCCCCGTGCTCATCCTGATCGAATACATCGTCGACAGGAAGGACCGGCCCGCCTTTCTGAAAGCGCTTGCAAGCCTCTCGCACGAGCGCCGCCGCGATGGGGCCTACGGCTGGGGCGTGACCGAGGATGCCGCCGATCCGAGCCGCGTCGTCGAATGGTTCACGGTGGAGTCCTGGGCCGAACACATGCGGCAGCACAGGCGCGTGTCGAAGGCGGACGCCGATGTTCAGCAGGAAGTCCGCGCCTATCATCAGGGGTTGGAGCCTCCCGCCGTACAGCATCTTTTGGCAATCAACCGCCCGCATATCAAGGGCAAGTGACGAGAGGGCGGAACGCCAGCGCCCCTGGACGTGCAAAACGCAGTGACGGCTGCAAGAGGCAAACATGATCGATTCTCTTCAATTGTCGCGCCGGCAAGCGCTGCTTGCGGGCGCCTCAGTTTCGTTGGCGATGGCTGTCCCGACAGCCTTCGCCGCGGAAAAAGACCCCATGAACCAAAACAAAGGAGCCGTTCCCATGACAAAGAACTTCATCACGACGGAAGACGGTGTCGAGATCTTCTACAAGGATTGGGGCTCCGGCCAGCCGATCGTGTTCCATCACGGATGGCCGCTTTCCTCCGACGACTGGGACGCCCAGATGCTTTACTTCCTGAGCAAGGGATACCGAGTGATCGCCCACGACCGGCGCGGCCACGGCCGCTCGACCCAGATAAGCGACGGGCATGACATCGCGCATTACGCGGCGGACGTGGCGGCACTCGCCACGGAGCTCGACCTGCGCGACACCATCCACATAGGACACTCCACCGGCGGCGGCGAGGCTCTGGCCTATGTCGCCCGGCATGGTGCCGGCCGTGTCGCCAAGCTCGTGATGGTCGGCGCCGTGCCGCCGATCATGCTCAAGACCGAAGCCTATCCGGGCGGGCTTCCGATGGAGGTGTTCGACGGTCTTCGCGCTCAGCTCGCGGCAAACCGCTCCCAGTTCTTCCTCGATCTGCCGAGTGGCCCCTTCTATGGCTTCAATCGCCCCGACGCGAAGGTCTCAACCGGCGCGATCCAGAATTGGTGGCGGCAGGGGATGATGGGAAGCGCGAAGGCCCATTACGAGGGCATCAAGGCATTCTCCGAGACGGATTTCACTGAGGATCTCAAGAAGATCGAGGTCCCGACGCTCGTCATGCACGGCGACGACGACCAGATCGTGCCCATCGACAGCTCCGCGCGGCTTGCCGTCAAACTTCTGAAGAACGGCACGCTGAAGGTCTACGAAGGATACCCGCACGGCATGTTGACGACGCATGCCGATGTGATCAACCCGGATCTGCTCGCCTTCATCAAGGGTTAGCGTGGAAGGAGGAAAAGTGCACACGCTTCTCCTCATCCCGCGCTAGCCATCACAAGCGATCACGTTCATGAAAGCCTAGGACGAACCGACCTAGAACCATGAACGTGATCGTGAGCACCTAATCAAACGTAGCAGTTCCTGATCCGAACGGGCTTGTCTGTAATGAACACGTGTGCAATATTGCGCGCGTGTGCAATGAGCAGGTGGAAGCCAGTGGATCGACAGTTTTTTTCGGATGACCTCCATGGTCGCGCAGAACTTTGCCGTGACGTCATCCGTTCCGCCGGCGCATTGGTGCTCAGAGGGTTTCTGGGCAATGGGAGACGAAGCGTCTCCATGAAAGGCCCCCAAGACTTCCTCACAGAAGTGGATGCGGCTTCCGAGGCGCATATCCGTTGCGCGCTCGCCGCGCATTTTCCGGAAGACAGTTTCTTCGGCGAAGAGGGTGGGGGAGCGATAAGCGAGCGAGCCTGGGTTGTCGACCCCATCGACGGCACGGCGAATTATGCACGGGGCATTCCGCATTTCTGCATCTCGATCGCCTTTGTCCAGAGCGGGTCTACCGAAATCGCCGCGATCTACAATCCGGCGCAGGACGAACTCTATTTCGCGCGACGCGGACAAGGCGCGACGCGGAACGGGGTTCCGATCCACGTCGCGCAAACGGCCCGCTTCGATGCCGCGTCTCTGGAAATGGGCTGGTCGATGCGCGTGCCGAACACGGCATATCTCGGCGTGATGGAAGCGCTGCTCGGCATGGGGGCAAATGTTCGCCGGGCCGGTTCCGGCGCATTGGCCCTTGCATATGTCGCCGATGGCCGCTCGGACGGCTATATCGAACTGCATATGAATTCCTGGGATTGCCTTGCCGGCCTGCTACTCGTGAGCGAAGCGGGCGGGGTGGTCTGTCCCTATCTTGAAATCGGCAGCCTGGACGCCGGGGGACCGGCTCTTGCCGTGGCGCCGGCTCTTGCTTCGGAGACGAGCCGCGCCTCGAATATACCGTTGGACGCAGCGGTGATTCCTGCCTGCCGGCAGACGGCTCCGGCCTGTCCGGCAACCTTCGTGGATTGAAGATCACGCGGCGTCGCCCGCAAAGAGGAAAAAGAATGGACGCACCTGTCCACGACCGACCTGCCATCAGCCCGATAGCCGAAGGACTCGGACCGCATGGTTCCGCTCTCTATATCGGCGGCAGCGAGGGCGCGCGTGACCTCGGTCTTCTGCGACGTCACGGCATCACCACCGTCGTCAACTGCGCTATCAATCTCGACATCAATTATGTCGAGACGCCGTCCGACGAGCCGGATGTCGAGCGCCTGGCGGCCGGCTTCGCGGGAATACGCTACTATAAGCTCGGTATGATCGATGGTGAGGGCAGCCCCGAAACGATGATGCTGGGCGCCTATTACATACTCGACGGCGCACTTCGCCAATCGATGCCGAAACGGCCCACCTATCCCTTCCGGGACGGCGGGAACCTTCTCGTGAATTGCCGGGGCGGGCGAAGCCGTTCCGTGGCGCTCGTTTCGCTCTTCCTCCACAAGCAACAGCCGGAGCTTTACCCGACCCTGGACGATGCGGTGGCGGCGATCCGAGAACGCAGGCAATTGATGCAAGACGAATGGTTCGAAACGCCGAAGCCGATGCTCTACGAGGCGGCAAGGAAGGCCTCCGCCTGGATCGACCTCATCGAGCGCGCGCGGCACGGGGACCCGCAATGCTGAAACGTGCGCTGCCGGCAGTCGCCGTGATCGCCGACGCGCATTTCCATGACCTCGAAGCAGATTTCGGCTTCGACCGGGTGGAGGTGGAGGGCCGGAAAATCACGATGCGCAGCTGGGCAGAGACCCGGAAATCGACCCGCGTCTTCAACGAAAGCGCGGACGCGTTCCTGGCAGCGCTCGCGGAAGTGCGCCGGCGGGGCATTCGCCACGTCGTCCTGCTCGGGGATTACACGGATGATGGCCAGCGCGCCACCACCGGCGCGCTCCGGAACATTCTCGACGAGCATTCCGCCTTCGGCATGTCGTTCTATGCGCTCCCCGGCAATCACGACATCTTCGGTCCGCAGGGCAGGCATCACACCAAGCAATTCCTCGACTGCGCAGGTCGGGGCATTCTCGTCACCAGCGACGTGAAGCGCGCCGGCAGCGGCGTTACGGTCAGTGATCGCATGTATTGTGAAGGGTACCCGGCCGGCCTCGATCCGATGGCTGGCTTCGGCTACTTCCGCAAGCCGGAATATCTCCATTGGGAGACCCCGTTCGGTATGTCCGATGCCGCGGAGGACCGCGAATACGAGGTTGCATCGCCGGACGGCAGGAACCGTTACAACATGATGGACGCGTCCTACCTGGTCGAGCCCGAGCCCGGTCTATGGCTGCTGATGATCGACGCCAATGTCTTCGAGCCCGTGAACGGGGTCTATGAATGGGGCGACGAGGCGGCCTTCATCGACAGCACCTCGGGCGGATGGAACGCGATGCTCCGCTGTAAGCCTTTCGTCATCCCGTGGATTGCCGATGTCTGCGCACGGGCAGAAAGGCTCGGAAAAACACTGCTCGCCTTTTCGCACTATCCGGTGCTCGACCCTTTCGACGGTGCGACCGGCGCCGAGGGGGCGCTTTTCGGCGAGACCAACATTGCCCGGCGCACACCGCGAAGGGCAGTCGAACGCGCGCTGCTGGCGGCCGGACTGTCGCTCCATTTCAGCGGGCATCTTCATGTGGAAGGCGTTACGCGCCGCGGCAGCGGCGGCCAATCACTGACGAATGTCGCGGTCCCATCGCTCGTCGCCTTTCCGCCGGCCTTCAAGATCGCCCATCCGGGAGAAGGGAATGTTGCAGTCGAGACGGTGGAATTGTCGGGATTACCGGTCCATCCGCGGCTCCGGAACGCCTATGAGCGAGAGGCCGCCCTGCTTGGTGAAGAACCGGACGACGCCTTCTCGGCCCCTAGCTACGGAGCATTTCTCAGGGCGCACAAGCGGGCGCTGGTCAGCCACCGATATTTCCCGGAGGAGTGGCCGCGCGCAATAGTCGAGCGGGTGGCGGACCTCACACTGGAAGAGATCGCGTGTCTCTTCACTGGCGAGTCCGCCGGCAGCGCGCCAAAGCTCTCAGCTCTGGGGCAGGCTTCGGCAATCGACATTGCCGAGCTCGGACGCCTGCCGATGATAGAACTCGTCGCCGACTGGTATTGTCTCCGGCAGGGGGCATCGCTCGCTTTGGCGCATATCGAAGAGTCGCGGCTGCCTCTCTATCGGTTTCTCGCCGACCGGTTCGGATGCGAGCCACAGACCTGCCACGACAGTCCGGCGAAAGGCTTCGTCGCCATATTCCTGGGAGCATTGGGTCTCTTTCTTGAACGCGCGGGCAATAGTCAGGCGCACATCGTCGTCCCGTCAAATCCCGCCCGGCAAGACGCTTCGGCGTGATCGGCAACGGAAGACCGGGTGGCCCTGGACGGGTTTTGCGTCGGCAAAGTCGACAGGCAAATAAGGTGGACTCATGGAATCGATGATTGTCGGGGTCAATCTTTTCGGCGCGGTGGCGCTGCTCCTCTACGGATTGGGCCAGGTCAAGGACGGCATGTCGAGAGCCTGGGGCGCACGGCTGAGAACCGGCCTTGCTGCCGGCACCCGAGGTGGCGCGCGCTCCTTCGCCGCGGGGTTCGTGGCAACCATCGCCCTCCAAAGCTCGACTGCAACGGCGCTCATGGTCGCCTCCTTCGTGGAAAAGGAGCTGATTGCGCCGGCCATGGCGCAGGTCGTCTTGCTGGGGGCAAATGTCGGCACGGCCGCAACCGCATGGATCGTGGCGCTCGGCCTCGGCTGGCTGTCGCCGCTGCTCATTGTCGCGGGGTTTGCCCTTTCCCGGACGCGGTCCAGCGCGCGCAGGGGCGCCGGCAGCGCCATCGTTGGGATCGGCCTCATGCTGCTATCCTCGCATCTTCTTGCAAATGCTACCGATCCGCTCCGGCAGTCGCCGGCGCTCAGCGCCTTTCTGGCGATGCTGGAAAACGCCTGGCCGGTGGCTCTGATCTTCGCCGCCGGGCTTGCCGTGCTGGCATCCTCCAGCCTTGCCATCGTCGTGCTGATCCTGTCGTTATCGGCGACCGGCGGCCTGTCGACCGCGCTCGTCATCGTCCTTGTCCTCGGCGCGAATCTTGGCGGCGCCGTTCCGCCGGTGCTCGCAACGCTCGGTGCTTCCGCCAGCGCGCGCCGTGTTACGATCGGCAACCTCATCGTCAGGGCGGCCGGCTGCGCCATCGCCCTGCCGCTGGCCGGTTACGGCGCGTATCTTATGGAACTGGCGCGTCTTTCGCCGCAAAAGCTCGCCGTCGACGCCCATCTTCTCTTCAACCTTGCCGTGGCGCTTGCCGCCTTTCCATTATCGCCTCTCCTTTATCGGCTGACGGCCAGCCACATCCCGGAGGAGGCCGAAAGCGAGAACGGGCCGCGCTATCTGGATATGGAAGCGCTCGCGCGGCCCGTTGCTGCACTTGCAGGCGCCGGGCGAGAGGTCATGTCGGTCGGCGACCTGATCGAGAGCATGCTCGTTCGGGCGCTGGAGGCACTCAGGGGCAACGATTTATCGCGGCTTGCCGATATCAGCCTGCTCGAAGGTCGGGTCGACCGGATACAGCACGAGATAAAGCTCTATGTCTCGAAGGTCGGCAAGGATGGCATGACGGACGAAGACCACCGTCGCGCCCGGCAGATCGTCGACTACGCCATCAATCTGGAGCATATCGGCGACGTCATCGAGAAGGGACTGCATCCTGAGATCGCCAAGAAGATCAGCCTCGGCCTTCGTTTTTCAGAAGACGGGCAGGGCGAACTTGCGAGGCTCTTCGCGATCACGCTCGACAATCTGCGCATGGCGCAGGCGGTCTTTGCGACCGGCGATGCGGAGCTGGCGCGGCGTCTCGTGGAGGTGAAGGAAGAGGTGCGCCGGCTGGAGAAGCAATCGGCCGAATGCCATTTGCAGCGCCTTCGCGAAGGGCGGCTCGACAGCATCCAGACGAGCTCGCTGCATCTCGACATGCTGCGTGACCTGAAGCGGATCAACGCTCATGTCGCCTCGGTCGCCCATCCGATTCTGGTCGGAAGCGGCCTCCTCATAGACAGCCGCATCCGTCAAGCCGTGTGACGTCAGAGCACTTCCAGGAAAAGTGTGGAGCGGTTTTCCGTCCGGCAGTGCTTGGTCTAGCCTAGCGCGCCGTCTGCCGCTCCACTAATGTTACCGGCACGACCTGCAGCCGCGTTTCCAGATCGTCGCTGTCGAGAGCGGAAAGGACCTTCTCCGTCAGCGATTCGAAGGACTGTGCAACCGTCGTGAGTTCGTAGCTCTTCCAGCCGGCCTGCGGAATGTCGTCGAAGCCGAGAATCGAAATGTCCTGCGGAACGCGGCGGTTCATTTCCAGCCGTGCGGCATCGAGAAATCCCAGCGCGAGAAGGTCGGTTACACAGAAGGCGCCGTCGATCGCCTTGTCGGCCAGAAGCTCGCGTCCCGCCTGCAGCCCGGATTCGTAGCTCGTCGGCCCGCCCGACCAGGCGACGACCTCCACTCCCTCGGCCTGCATTCGCTGCGTGAACGCGTTGGCCCTCCGCAGCTGGGCGGGGGTCTGGCTGCCGCTGGTCACGACCGCGACCTTTCTGCAATTCGCTTTGATCAGCCGCAGGGCGGCGAGGTCCGCCCCATGCGAATCGTCACTCAGCACCATGTTCGTATCCGTGCGATCGAGGCGCTGGTTGATAAGGATGAGACGCACGCCATTGGCAATGCATTCGTCGACGATCGATCCCGGGGGTTCCCCGGAGAGCACGACGATAGCCTGGGCGCGGAACTCGAAAAGGAGTTCGATCAGAGGCGCAATGTCCTGTCGCGCGTCCGCGGCGTTCAGAAGCAGGCATTGCTTACCCTGGCGCAGGAGCCCGATGCTCAACAGGTCGAGCTGCTTCGAAATGAAAGGCGAGGAGAGATTGGCGCCGACCACGCCGATCAGGTTGGATCGGTCATTGTTCAGCACCTGCGCTAGGCGATTGACGCGGTAACCCAGCTCCCCAGCGGCTTTCAGGACCTTGCGCCGGACCGCCTTCGAGACGCTGGCGCCGGGGGTGAAGGTGCGCGATACCGCCGAGCGCGACACGCCCGCACGCTTTGCGACCTCTTCGGCAGTCACAAAAGTCCTCGCCATCCGTCCTCCTTTCGGCATCGATCAGCCCTCTATCAGAGGCCACAAACTGCGCAAAGTTCCAATCGGAAAATTACGCGGGCCGTGGCGGCAGGTCTCATTTCGGGCCGTCTTCCCCGATGCCCGACAGCTTCATCCCGCCTGCATCGAACCGGAATAAAACTGAACACGTGTTCGCAGGAAAATAGATTAATGAAAACAACGAAATAATCAAATGATCACGTGTGCATTTTTCAGTTGACAAACGGGCGGACTGAATCGATCATACGTTCCATAACGACGGCAATTATGGAATTTTTATTCCGTCGGCGGCCGGCAAAGGTCGGAACAGCGGCATGGCTCCGGGAGGAACGGTGGGCCGTCGTCGCCGCGCAAGAGGCTTGCATCTCCGCGAAGCGCGTTCAACCGGCGTCGGCGGACATCAGGCTCTGGCGAAATATGCATTAGCGGCCATGGGAGGAATGATGGCTCTTCTAAGTGAATCGGCGAAGGCGGTAGCGGCCGCAAACGGGCCTGCCGCGCCAACGGCCTGGCAGGCCTGGCGCTATCGGCTGAAGGTTGCGTTACGGGAACCCACGACACTCATAGGCGTGCTGACTGCACTGCTGTTCACCTATCTGATCGTCGTACCGATCATTTCCATCGTGCTCGATGCGGCCCGGGTCCAGTTCGGGCACGAGCGGCGCCTGAGCAAGGATGTCGGCGAGTTCACGCTCTACTACCTCGACAGGGTGCTGTTTTCTCCGGTGTCGGCAGACCTGTTCTGGCGCCCGCTTCTCAATACGCTCTCGGTGGCGATGGGCGCCATTTTGCTGTCCCTCGTGATCGGCACCGTGCTCGCCTGGCTCATCAGCCGGACGGATATGTTCGGGCGCCGCTGGTTCGCGACCGCGCTGATCGTACCCTACATGTTGCCGGCCTGGACCTTTGCGCTCGCCTGGACCACGCTCTTCAAGAACCGCACGGTCGGCGGTCAGCCGGGTTGGCTGGAGGCGGTTGGGCTGACACCGCCCGACTGGCTCGCTTATGGGCGATTTCCAATCACCATCATCCTGGCGCTGCACTACACACCCTTTGTCATCCTCCTTTTCGGTTCGGCGCTCAGGCGCTTCGACTCGCAGCTCGAGGATTCGGCGCGCATCCTCGGCGCCAGGCATCACCAGGTGGCCTTGCAGATCATCCTGCCCTTGATGCGTCCGGCATTGCTTTCATCGATGGTGCTCATCTTCGCCAAGTGCCTGGGCGAGTTCGGCGTGCCCTACGTGCTCGGCCTGCCGGTCAAATTCGAAGTTCTCTCGACTTCGCTTTTCCGCAGTATCGCCTCGCGCCAGACGGGGGTCGCCGGAGTGATCGCCGGCTCCATCATGCTGATCGGCATCATCACGCTGCTGATCGATGCACGGCTGGTGCGCGAGGCGCGTCGCTTCGTCACGATCGGCTCGAAGGGCTCGATGGACCGGCAGAGCCGCCTCGGCCGCATGCGTCTGCCGGCGGCGGGCTTCGCTGCCACGGTCTTCCTGATGAGTGTGGGCTTGCCGCTTCTCACCCTGTTCCTGTCGACGATCATGAAGCTGCCCGCGCGATTCACGCTCGACAACTTCACCCTTGATTATTGGATTGGTCGTGATCTCGATACCGTTGCGCTGAAGACCGGCATCCTCCTTAGTCCCGACCTTTGGGCAGCTGCAAAGAACACGCTGACGATCGTGGGGCTCGCTTCGGTGACGTCGGGCATTCTCGGCCTGCTGGTCGGCTATGTGGTCATTCGCACGCCTGTTCGCCTGCTGTCGGTCTATCTCCGGCAGGTGACCTTCCTGCCCTATCTGGTGCCTGGCATAGCCTTTGCCGCGGCCTATCTGTCACTGTTCGCAGTACCCCGCGGACCGATGCCGGCACTCTATGGCACGGTCGTCATCCTCGTGCTCGCGCTCATCGCAGACCAGATGCCCTACGCCTCGCGCGCCGGCATCTCTGCGATGACTCAGCTCGGAAAGGACCCGGAGGAGGCGGCCCAGATTGCCGGTGCCGGCTGGCTCAGACGGATGACTTCGATCGTCATTCCGATCCAGAAGGGCTCGCTCGTCACCGGCGTGCTGCTGCCGTTCATCTCCGGGATCAAGGGCCTTAGCCTCTTCGTCATCCTCGCCGTGCCGAGCACGGATGTGCTGACCACCTATTCATTGCGCCTCGTCGACTACCACTACACGCAGGCCGCTAACGCCGTGGTGCTCATCATTGCCGCCATCGCTTATCTGGGCACGCTCATCACCCAGAAGCTGACCCGCACAAATCTTGCAGAAGGACTTGGAAGCTGATGCCCACGATCAACCTGCGCGGTGCGCAGAAAAACTACGGCGTGAATTCGGCGAATGCCGTTTCCGATCTCGATCTGGAAATCCGCGATGGCGAATTCATGTGCCTGCTCGGTCCCTCGGGCTGCGGAAAAACCACGACGCTCAGAATGATTGCCGGCCTCGAAAATCTCTCGGGCGGCGAAATCCGCGTCGGTGACAGGGTCGTCGACTGCGTCTCCGGCGGCGTGTTCGTGCCGCCCGAGAAACGGGAGATGGGCCTCGTCTTCCAGAGCTATGCCCTGTGGCCGCACCTGACGATCGAGCGCAATACGGATTTCGGCCTGAGGCTGCGCAAGCTGCCCAAAGCGGAAAGGGAAGAGCGCGTCGAGCGCGTCATGCAGGCGCTCGATATCGCCAAGTACCGCGATCGTTATCCGTCGCAACTGTCCGGCGGTCAGCAGCAGCGGGTGGCGCTGGCCCGCATGCTGGCAATCAACCCCGGCGTGCTGTTGCTCGACGAGCCGCTTTCCAACCTCGACGCGCGGCTGCGGCTGGAAATGCGCGCGGAGCTCAAGCGGCTGCACAAGGAATTCAAGACGACCATCGTCTTTGTCACCCATGACCAATGGGAGGCGATGACGCTCGCGACGACCATCGCCGTCATGAACGAAGGCACGCTGCAGCAGATAGGCACGCCAAACGACATCTATGATCGCCCGGCGAATCGCTTCGTCGCCGAGTTCGTCGGCAGCCCGCCCATCAATATTCTCGACTTCGGCGATCCCGGCACATCCGATGTGACGGATAAGGCTGAGGCCTATCTTGCCGCGCATCTTCCAGGGCTGAGGAGCATCGGCTCCGTCGGTATCCGCCCCGAGGCGATAGGTTATGCCGCGCGGACCGAGGACGTGCCGGAGGGGAGCTTCTCGGGCGAGACGACGGTTACCGGCGTCCTGCCGACGGGAGGCAACTGGATCCTGGAGCTAAGGACCGACAACCACACCCTGTTCCTGACGACGCATGTCCCGCCGAGGGTCGAGCAGGGCGCCAGGGTCCTCTTCTTTGCGCCGCCCGAGGCCCTGCATGTGTTCGATGCCGACGGCCGCCGGATCGCAGAGGCGGACGACCGGCTGAGGAGCACCGCAACCTACAACTGACGACCGGATAGGACGAACGACGAGAAGCAACCTGCTGAGGGAGGAACAAAATGAAACGGAATGCGAGAAGCGGCAGATACCTTTTTCTGGGGACTGCGATGCTGTGCGTGCTTGGCTCCGGGGCTTGGGCCGAGGAGCCTTTCGATATGGATGCGCTCGTTGAGGCGGCCCGCAAGGAAAAGCCGATCACCGTCTACGACAGCACCGGCAAGATCGTCGAGATGGCGAAGAACTTCGCCGACAAATACGACGTCGGCGCGGAGGGCTCGAAAGTCAAGGCATCGGCTCAGCTCGAGATGATCATCCGCGAGGCGCGGGCCAACAACATTCAGGGCGACGTCTCCATCATCAGCGATGCTCCCGCCGCAATGGCGCAGCTCATCCCGCAGGGGTTCGCCGAGAGCTGGGTGCCCCCGGATTTCGCCGGCAACATAGCGGCGGAACACCAGGATCCCCTGACGGTCGTCACCAGCGCCAATGTCTGGGCGTACAACACCGAACTCTTCGACAAATGCCCGGTCACGAATATCTGGCAGCTGACCGAGCCCAAGTGGAAGGGCAAGGTTGCGATGCAGGACCCGCTCGGCAAGGCATCCTATGTCGATTGGTTCAACCAGATGGCGAAGCACGGAGACGAAAAACTCGCTGCCGCCTACAAGGACCTCTACGGCAAAGAGCTACAGACCGAGGAGACCAGCGCGACAGCGGCCTGGGTCAAGGCGCTTGCCGCGAATGCGCCGCTCCTGACCGATGCCGATGCGGCCGCCGCCGATGCGGTCGGCGCGCCCGGCCAATCGGAGCCCTTCATGGGCCTGATGAGCTCCGCGAAGTTTCGCGATAATGCGGAAAAGGGCATGAAGCTCGGTCTGTGCAAGGACCTCAAGCCGTGGGTCGGCTGGCTCTATCCGGGGGTCGGGCTGATCACCAAGGGCACGGACAGCCCGAACGCCGCTCGCCTCTTCATCCACTATGTCATGACTGCGGAAGGGATCGCTCCCCAGGCGGTCGACGGCAAGATGTCGACCAACAGGGAGGTCGCTCTGCCTGAGGATGAGCCTTCCGGGATCGCGGCGGTTCTCGACCAGCTTCTGCCCTATAGCATGGCAACGAGCCTCGACGATTGGGACGCGCGCGAGACGTGGCAGGATTTCTGGCGCGTGAACTACCAGAAGTAGGGCCGGCCGGATTTCGGAGACGGCCGATCGGAAATGAGGCGATGGCAGTTTTGCCGTCGCGCTCCTTGGGAGTGAAGCGAAGATGTCGAGGAACAGCAAAGTGGGCCCGGCGACCATCGCCACGGTCGGTTTGATGGCCGGGCTAATCGGGGCAAAAGCTGTTGCGGCGGGCGGGTTTGATCTGAACCGTCTGATCGAGGCGGCAAAGAACGAGAAACCGATCACCATCTATGACAGCACCGGCAAGATCGTCGAGATGGCAGAGAATTTCAACGCTAAATACGGGCTGAAAGCGACCGGCATGAAGGTGTCGGCGAACAGCCAGCTGGAAATGATCATCCGGGAGGCGCAGGCGAACAATGTGCAGGGCGACGTGGTCCTGATTACCGATGCGCCGGCGGCGCTTGCGCAGCTTCTGCCGGACGAGTTCGTCGAGAGCTATCTGCCGGAGGATATGGCCGCAAAAATACCGCCGGAGTTCCAGAAGCCGCTGGCGATTTCAACCAATGCCAACGTCTGGGCCTATAATACCGAAGCCTATGACAAGTGTCCGGTCTCCAACATCTGGGAGCTGACCGAGCCGCAGTGGAGGGGCAAGGTCGCGCTCGTCGATCCGCTGACGAAGAGCACTTACACCGACTGGTTCAACCAGATGGAGGCACATGGCGATGACAAGGTTGCCGCCGCCTACAAGGCGCATTTCGGCCAGGAATTGCGGTCGGAGGAGAAGAGCGCGTCCGCCGCCTGGGTCAAGGCCATGGCGCAGAACGCGCCGCTCGCGACGGACGGCGACGATCCAGTGGCCGAGGCCGTCGGCGCGCCGGGCCAGAAGGAGCCGTTCTTCGGTCTCCTGAGTTCGGCCAAATTCCGCGACAACGAAGCCAAAGGCTATAAGCTCGGCATCTGCAAGGAGCTCGAGCCCTGGGTCGGCTGGACCTATGTCAAGCTGGGCCTGATCGCGTCGAAGACTTCAAGCCCGAACGCCGCCAAGCTGTTCATCCACTATATCCTGACCGAGGAAGGCATCGCGCCGCAGATGAAGGACGGCAAGTTGCCGACCAATACCGACATCAGGATGCCCGCGGACGAACCATCCGGGTTGATGGCCGTTTCCGACCGGCTCTTCGGCTACGACGCTGCGACGGGTCTCAGCGACTTCGACCGTCGTGAGGAGTGGCAGGACCTCTGGCGCACCAATTACAGCAAATGATTCAGGCCGGCGCGGGGCCCCGCGCCGGCCTTTCTCCGACAGACCGATTTCAACAGACTGGATATTCAATGCAGCCGAAGCCGTCTTCCGGATCGCATATCGCCGATCCCGATTCCGCCGCCCTCTCAGGGCGACTTGCGGAAATTGCGCGGGGGGCCGCCCTTGCGGTTCGCATGCCTCTTCTCGAAGCGTTCCGGTCCGAAATGGCCGTGGACTACAAGGCGGACCTGCACGATATCGTCACCGTCCACGACAGGCGGGCGGAGGCGATCATTCGAGCCTACATCCTCGAGCATGAACCAAACTCGGCGATCATGGGCGAGGAGGGCGGCCAGACCGGTGACGGCGAGTTTCAGTGGTATGTCGATCCGATAGACGGAACGGCGAACTTCGCGCGCGGAATTGCCTTCTGGTGCGTATCAGTCGCGGTCGTGAGGGAGGGAGCCGTGCTTGCCGGCGCCGTCTACGATCCGGTGGCGGACCTAATGTTCTCGGCGGACCTCGAAAGTGCGGAACTGAACGGCAATGCGCTTGCGTCGCGTGCCGCCGATAACGAAAAGCACGCCACTCTCATTACCGGCTATCCGGTGGCGCGCGATTTTCGTGTCGATGGCCGGGAGGCAGCGCTGGCCAATTTCGGGATATTGGTGGAGACCTTCTCGACGCTGCGCCGGCCCGGCAGTGCGGCCCTCAGCATCGCCCATGTCGCGGCCGGATGGGCGGACGCCGCGGCCGGTTTCGGGGTCAATGCCTGGGACGTTGCCGCCGCAACGCTGATCCTGAAGAATGCCGGCGGGCGGTACGAACCACTTACCCTCGGCAAAGTCGCGGCCGATGGGCCGGATTTCATGTGTCCGGGCTATATCGCTACAGGACGGGGGGCGGATTATCCAACGCTCGAGCGGGTCGCCCGATCGATCTCGACGTCCCGGATTGCAAAGACCGGGCAGTAGCAAGCGTTCCCAATCGGACACAGCGCGAGACCTGAGGTCTGCGCCGGAGTAAAAACATGCAGCAGTTGGACCCAGACCCGCAATCGATCGCCGCCGAACTCCCGAAGCTCAGCCTGATTTATGAGAAGCATCCGCTCTATCAAGTCGATCTCTTCATCAGCGGCAAGGAAGGTGCCAGCGATCTGGAGCTCCTGCGCCAGAATGGCGTCACCACCGTGGTCAACTGTGCGGTAAACCTGGACTTCAACTATGTGCGACGGGCCGGCCTCGTATCCGATCACGAGGGCAGCGCCTATGGACCGGGCGAAATCCGTTACTACAAGATCGGCTTGATCGACGGTTCCGGCAACCCGGACACGCAGATGGTCGCGGCCTATTTCATCCTGCGTGCGGCGCTGGAGCAGGTATTGCCGGAGAAGCCCTCCTATCCGAGGCGGGAGCGGGGCAACGTACTCGTGAACTGTCGGGGAGGGCGCTCTCGCTCGGTCATCGTCATGGCACTGTTCCTGCACCTGACGCTCCCATCGCAGTTCACGACCCTGGATGCGGCGATCGCGCATATCCGCGAACACCGCCGCCTTTCGCGCGCAGAGTGGTACAAGGCGCCAAAACCTGTTCTGATCGAGGCCGCCGCCCGTGCAGCGGACTGGATCCGCCTGATCGAGGGTGTCCGATGACGACGCAGCCGCCGCGCCACGCATCCGGCACGAAGGACGGTGGCGGTAGCAAGGCGCAGGCCCGGCGGGAAAGCCGAACTCCTCCGTCAAATCTGTATGAGCTCAAGTCGATGATCGCCAAGAGGGAAGTCGTATTCCCGGGGGAGCTCGAGCGTGTCATGCGCGCTGTTCTCGATCAACCCGAGTTCATCGCCTTCAGCACGGCAACATCCATAGCGGGCAAGTGCGGCGTGTCCAGAACGACGGTTGTGCGTCTCGCAAGTCATCTCGGGTTCGGGAAGTTCCGCGACTTCAAGAACCTGTTTCGCGAACATTTCAAAGAGGCGGCCAATGCAGGCCGATAGGGAATGCCCGTCATCCGATTTAATAAAGAGGCCGGCGCCGCGGATGCGGGCCGGGCCTCTCGACAACACGCGTTGAACGAGACCGTCAGCCGTCGGCGAGGTGAACTGTCCGGGGCAGCGAAGAGAAAACTTCGGGCCGTCGCGCCGAAGAACCACGATGTCGTCAAGACGGATTCCGAAGCGGCCCGGGAGGGATCCCCGGCTCGATCGAGAAGATCATGCCTTCCTCGAGAACCGTCTCGGAGGTGGCGGTGATGTAAGGCGGCTGCCGGCGGCTGGCGCCATCGCGCGTTGGAGGTTATATTAGCCCATGCGTAAGCTTCATCCGAAACGGGAAAAGTCATGGACCCGGTAACGCTCGTACTGACCGTATGCCTCGCATCGGCACCCGAAAAGTGCCGGGAGGAAACGCTACGATTTCAGGACTTGAGATCCTTGAATCAATGCATGTTTCAGTCTGCGGTGTATATCGCCGAATGGTCCGAGCAGCACCCCGCCCTTCGCGTCAAGAAATGGCGCTGCCGGCTTGCGGATGGGACCCAGCCGGTCTGAGTGTCCGGCCCCCCGCCAGCATCAGACTTTGAGGCTCTGGAGCGCAGCGGCGACGATCGGGTGTCGCATCGTCAAAACTCGGAATTGCCCGGTGTGGAAAACTGTGCAACAACGATTCGCATCGTGCTGGGGAGAGTACGATGCCTTGGGAGAGATGCCTTGGGAGAACAGATGTTTCCGGTGCATCTGGAGCGGCTCGATGCTGCTCCATCGGCTTGCAGTGTCTCGGGAGGAGAACCATGCCACGGACAGCCTTGCCCGTTCATTCGCTTTCGATAAAGTCGGCCCTGGTGATCGATGATCATCCGCTCTATTGCGATGCGCTGGCCGCGACGATGGAAAGCACCTTCAATACACGCCGGATCAGAACGGCGACGTCGCTGAGTGAAGCGCTGCAGCAGTTGCGGTTGCGCTTCTCGCCCGATCTGATCATGCTCGATCTCAACCTGCCCGACGCTTCGGGCCTGAGCGGCTTTCTGAAGATCAAGGAGAAGATGCCCGATATACCGGTCATTGTGATCTCCGCCTTCACGTCGCACGACGTCGTTCAATCGGTCATGGCCGCCGGTGCCGCGGGCTTTATTCCCAAGGACATCGATCGCCATAATTTTCAGGAGGCGATGCAGGATATCTGGAACGGCAAGACCTATGTGCCGCCGGGCTATGCGGTTCAGGCGCGCGCGACTGCCGCGGACCAGTCGGCCGAGACGATCTCACGCAAGATCGCCCATCTGTCGCAGCAGCAGACCCGCATACTGAGTCTGATCTGCGAAGGCATGCCGAACAAGCTGATCGCCTATGAGATGCAACTTGCCGAGGCGACCGTCAAGGCGCATATCACGGCGCTTCTGCGCCGGCTGGGTGTCCATAACCGCACCCAGGCGGCCATGCTGGTCCGCGAAGTATCGATCCGCCACAGCCTTCAATGAAGTGTATCCGGATGGCGGGATCGGAGTAGGAGGGTGACCATGCATGACGGCTGTCGATGATCTTGAGCGCAAACCGGCGGAGGCGGTGCGGCTTGCGACATCACGCGCCGAGGATGCGTTCACTGCCCTTGCCGACATCAGGCGGCAGCTCGCCACGGCAAGGCCAAGTTTCATTTTTCTGTTCGTGCCGAACAGGCTGCAAACGGACGACCTCGCCGCGGCGCTTAGAAAGTCGTTGCCGAACACGGTCGTCTTCGGCTGCACGACGGCGGGCCAGATTACGCCTCGTGGCTATGAAAACGACGCCCTGCTGGCGGTTGCCTTCCAACGGCATCATTTTCGGGTAGCCTCGATCCTGTTCCAGCCGATTTCTCCGGTTTCGATTGCCGATGTCGTGTCGCAGACGGAGCGGCTCGCCTCGCAGTTCCGCGTTACGCCGGGCCGAAAGCGGTTGGCGCTGATCTTTGCCGACGGACTGTCCAAGCAGGAGGATGTTCTGGTGGCAGCGCTCGAGGCGGGGCTGAAGGATATCCCGGTTTTCGGCGGTTCGGCCGGCGACGGGCTGCGGTTCCAGCGCACACAGGTACTCCGCAACGGTGAATTTCACAGCAATGCGGCGCTTCTCCTGCTGCTCGAAACCGACCTGGAGTTCAGCGGCCTCGGCTTCGACCACTTCCAGCCGACCGACAAGCGCATGGTGGTGACCCGCGCCGTTCCGGAGGAACGGCTGGTTCTGGAAATCAACGGCTCTCCGGCGGCGGAGGAATATGCCCGGCTCGTCAAGGTACCGGTCGACGAGTTGTCACCGATGGTGTTTGCGGAGAACCCGGTGCTGGTGCGCAACGGCAATCTCTATCACGTACGGGCGATACAGCAGATACACGGCGAGCATGGCCTCACCTTCCTATCGGCGATAGACGATGGTCTCCTGCTGCGGCTGGGTCGCGGCAAGGAGATCATCCGCACGCTCGAGACGGGGCTGGCGGTCAACGGCCATGACGGCGAAGCGCCCGACTTCATACTGGGATTCGATTGCTATCTGCGCAAGCTCGAGATCGAGCGGAAGGGCCTGGACAGCGAGGTTTCCCAGCAATTGCGGCAGAACCGCGTCGTCGGCTTCAACACCTATGGCGAGCAGCATCTCGGCGTCCACGTGAATCAGACCTTCGTCGGCGTCGCGTTTTTCCGGCCAAAGGAGGGCGCGCCGCTATGATCGATCCGAACGAGGCCTATGAGATCCAGATTGCCAAGCAGGCCAAGATCATCGAAGCCCTCGTCAACCGGGCAGAGCGCGGGCACGAAGTCGGCGGCACTGCCTATTCTCTCTTTGAATCCGCTATCGCGCTCCAGGCGGAGGTCTGGGAGAAGACCAAGGATCTCGAAAAGGCGCTCGATACGCTGGACCGGGCTTCGAGTGAGCTCGAGGTGGCCTACCAGACGCAGGAGCGCATACAGAGGAATCTCGCCGATGCCATGGTGGCGATGGAGGACGGCTTCGCTCTCTTCTCCGAAGAGCGGCTGCAGGCCTGCAATGCCCAGTTCCGGCAATTGCTGCCCGATGTCGAGCCGCTGATCAAGCCAGGTCTTGGCTTCGACGACTACCTGGCAGCAGTCAATGCGAGCAAGTATCTGAACCGCGACGAAAACGGAGTGTCCGGGCGGCCGCACCCGGTCGCGAAGGAGCAGGGGTCAGGGCAGCGCTTCTCATCCTTCGTCATGGTTCTGCGGAACGACCGCTGGTTCCAGATTTCCTATCGGCAGACCAGTTCCGGCAACATCACGGTCCTGCAGACCGAAATCACGGACATCGTACGGGAGAACCGGCGCGAGAAGAACCGTCTGATCGACCAGCAGTCTCATCTCCTGCAGGCGGCCTTCGACCATATGTCCCTCGGCATCTGCACGTTTTCCTCGAGAGGCGAACTGCTGGTTCGGAACGAGCGCTTCGGTGAGCTTCTCGGCGTACCGCTCTCGCTTCTAAAGAAGCGAAGTCCTTTCCAGCGCATTGTCGAACACGTCGAGCGCCACGAAATTCTCGATCGCGAGGGGCGTCGCTCCAGGGTATCCGGCTGGTTCAAGGCGGTGCGCCGTGGCGAGGCCGTTCAGGAGCGCTTCCGCCGGCGCGACGGGATGGGCCTCGATATCCGCATCCATTCCCTGCCCGACGACGGCTTCATCGTTTCTATAATGGACGTAACGGCAGAGACCGAAGCTTCCGCACTTCTGGAGCAACGCGTACAGGAGCGTACCGCCGAACTGACCGAGGCCAATCGCCTGCTGCAAATCCACGCCGACGAACAGACAAAAATCGAGGCCGCCCTTCGACACGCCAAGGAAGCTGCGGAAGCAGCCCACACATCCAAGACGCGTTTTCTGGCGGCGGCCAGTCACGACCTCCTTCAGCCGATCAATGCGGCTAAGCTTTATCTGTCGATGCTGACCGACAGGATGGGGCAGCCGGGTGTCGAGGAGGTCGTCAGCCGTTTGAAGCGTTCCTTCACATCCATCGAATCGCTTCTGCAGGCGCTTCTCGACATTTCCCGTCTGGACAGTTCGGGCGCCGAGTTCAACGTCACTTCGTTCAATCTCGGAAGCCTGCTGCAGGGTGTGGCCGAGGATCTGGCGCCCCTGGCGACGGAAAGGGCGATCGAGCTTCGAATCGTGCCGTCGACGCGCTGGGTCAGCAGCGACCAGCGCTACCTGATGCGTTGCGTTCAGAACCTGGTCGTCAACGCCATCCAATATACGGAGCGCGGGCGTGTGCTGGTCGGTTGCCGGCTGAAAGGCGATGCCGTGCGAATAGAAGTGTGGGATACGGGTGTCGGAATATCAGAGGAGGACCGGGCGCGGATATTCAAGGAATTCACCCGAGCCAGTGGCGCTGCGAAAGGTCCGGGCATGGGACTTGGCCTGTCGATCGTCGAGCGGGCATGCCGGCACCTCGGTCACCCCATAGGCCTGGCATCGCAGCCCGGCCGAGGTTCCGTCTTCTCGATCGAAGTGCCGCTGGCGCCGCCGGGCCGTGCCAGCGTGAGCGAGGAGCCGAGAATGGAGCCGATGCTTGAGGGCAGTCTCGACCTGATCGTCATGATCGTCGAGAACGACGCCGACGAGCTACACGCAATGACGCAGGTTCTGGAGAGCTGGGGAGCAAGCGTTCTGGCGGCCGGCTCGACTGCCGATGCGGCAGCGCTGATGCAGGAAATCGGCACGGCGCCCGACATTCTGCTCGTCGACTATCAGTTGAACGATGACGATAACGGCATAGAGACCATCCGCACGCTGCGGGCGCTCGCTGGAGCGGAAATCCCCGCTATCATCATTTCCGCCAACCGGCAGCGGCAATTCCTGCAGCTCTGTACCGAAATGTCCTTCGCCGTGCTCACCAAGCCTGTGCAACTGGTGCGGCTCAGAGCGTTGATCGACTGGAAGACCCGGGCCCGCGTGGCGTGAGGCAAACACAGACAAAGGTCTCCGATGACATTGCCGGAGCCACTGCTAGGCTCGGTGTCGTTGAACGGCAGCTTCATATCAGACGGTAGATCCGCGATGCGCATTTTTTTCCTGATCGCTCTAATCTTGCTTGGACCAGCCCACGGATCCGCAGCCGCTGCAGAGACCTACGAGCTTCTCTTCCATTCCGCGGCGCTGAAGGGGCTGGAGGCGGAAAAGGCCGGGAACGGAGATCCCCAGGGTAGCCTCGTCTACGACAAGGTCGTGTCCGGGGTCGATTCAGGTGAGAGGAGCGGTCGCTTCGCAGTCGGCCTGAAGGTGCAGGCCGGCGACAATGTTTCGATGACCCTCTATCAGGGGAGCCAGTCTCGGGGGCTCGGCAATTATCCGCGTTCGGTCGGCAATCCGCTGATCATGTATTTTCTCGAAACCGTGCTTTCCGATCTGGCGGCACAGTCGGGCGGCAGCCCCTTCTATATGCGCAATCGCATCAAGGAGGCTTTGCTGCGGGATGCGCAAATCGAGCCGGTAACGCTGCGCTATAATGACCGCGAGATCGCGGCGCGTGAGGTGACGATCCGGCCGTTCGAACACGACAAGGCGCGCGAAAAAATGGGGCGGGTTGCCGATCTGTCGCTCGCCGTTACCGTTTCGGAAGATGTTCCCGGCTGGTACTTTTCGCTGGTGGCCACTATTCCTTCGGCCGCCGACAGCTCGGGGGCCGGCTATTCCCACGCAATTACCTTGAGAGCGTCAGGGTCGAATGCGTCAGGGGAGGATCAGCCATGATGCGCGCCGCCTTGTCGGCGCTTGCAATTGCGTTGACGGCAGTCCCTGCAGGCGGGCAGAGCATGTCGGAGCGTCTGAACGATTATCCCACTGAGGTCCGGGCCGATTATGTGTTCGGCTGCATGGCCGCCAACGGGCAGAGCCGGGAAGTCTTGAGCAAATGCGCATGCTCGATCGATGTGATCGCCTCGATCCTGCCCTATGACAAATATGTTCAGGCCGAAACGGTCCTGTCTCTCCAGCAGGGAAGCGGCGAACAGCTTGCCATGTTCAAGTCGGCCGTGGTGCCGCGCACCATGGTCGCGGATCTGAGGCGCGCCCAGGCAGAGGCGGAGATGCTGTGCTTCTAAAAGCAATTCCAGGAAAAGTGCGTAGCGGTTTTTTCCGTCCGAAATTGCGACAAGAAAAGGCCGGGCACTTAGCGGTCTGATGTGGCCACCCGTCAGGCGGGTGGCGTCTTCGGCAGGACGCGGTCGAAGACATTGCCGTCCGTATCGACCGCATGGACCGTGAAGTCCGGGGCCCCATTGTCGGTATAGCTGAAGCGGAACACAGGATTTTCACTGATCGATATCCCGCCGTCGAGCGCGAACAAAAGCTCATCTCCCTGCTTCACCACCAGTTCGGAGATGAACTTGGCACCGACGAAGAGTTGAGTGATCTGGTCCCGCTGGAGACCGGAATAGTTCGGATGCCGGATCATGATCTGCGCCTCGCGGCGGGGTTTTTGTACTTTACCCTCGCCGCCGAAGAGCTTCAGCCGCATCTCTCCCATGCCCTTCAGAGCCGCGACCGGATCCTTCGTAGCGGGCGCCGAGCAGCCGCCGGATGCCTTGACGAAGCGGCCATTCATGAAAATGCCCTGTGGCGTTTCGGCGATCGCACGGATGTTGGAGTACTGGTTGACGCGCACGCGGGTTTCGAATTTCAGCGGTGCCATCGTCGGGCCGAAGCGAATTTCCGCCGCAACCGGCGCCGGATTCTCGTCGATCACCAGCTTGAGCGATTTGATCGGCCCCGCCGCCGCGTCCGTCTGCTCGATCGTGATGGGCACCGTCGCGGCGTCGTTGGCACGGTAGGGCGCCGCGACGGAGAACAGGGCCGTGCCGTCGAGGATGGCCGCCTCTCCGACGATGTCGCCTTTCAAGTCATGCCAGGTCGTACCGTCTGCAAGCGGGTTGTCCGGCTTCTCCGGCTCGGCAAGTGCGAGATTTGCCGTCAGCATGACGGGAATAAGCGCGAGAATGAGCTTCATGGTTCAAAGCCCCCTTTTTGGAAAGGCTGCATGTATCCTTTAGCATAGAAATGCCAGGGAACAGAAGCGAGCCTTTCGGATATGTTGTCTGGCGCGACCGGCCGCCGCAAGCTTGTAAATCGCCCACTTTGTGAAAAACGCAGGGGCCTCAGGTGTTCGAAGCATTCGTGACCATGTGCATTCTGGCTGCGGCCGTTCCCGACGCGCCGCCGCGCGAGACCTGCCGCGTGGCACTGCTGCCCGGCTTTGGGGCGGAGACGAAGGCGGGGTGCGAGCAGGCGCTGCACTCCGTCACGCGCCGGCCGGGCAATTGGGCCGAGAAGGCGCCATTCTGTGCCCCGAGGCCCAAGTCGGTTCTCTCCTTCAGCGAGGCCGCCCCGGGGGTTTTCCTGCATCGGGGCCGGGTGGCGGAGCCGGATGCGGAAAACGGCGGCGACGTTTCCAATTTCGGTTTCGTCGTGGGGTCGCGCAGCATTGCCGTGATCGACTCCGGCGGGGCGCGCAAATTGGGCGAAGAGATCTATCTGGCAATCCGGGAACGAAGCCGCCTGCCGATCAGTAATCTGATCCTGACGCATATGCATCCGGACCATGTCTTCGGCGCCGAGGCACTCCGCGAGGCCGGCGCGGTGGTGCTCGGCCAGGCCGATTTGCCGCGTGCGCTGGCCGACCGCGTCGAGGACTATCGGGCAAGCTATGCCCGGCGGCTCGGCGAGACCGCGTTCCTGGGTAGCCGTATAATCGCACCGGATCGGACGGCAGCGCAGCAGGAGGCGATCGACCTCGGCGGCAGGGTGCTGGAGTTGCGCACCTGGCCAACGGCGCACACCTCTACCGACCTCACGATCTACGACCCGACTTCCGGTATCCTTTTCGCCGGCGATCTGCTGTTCGACACGCACATGCCGGCCCTCGACGGATCGTTGCGCGGCTGGCTGGCAGTCCTTTCCGAAATGAAGGGACTCGGCGCGCGGAAAGTCGTGCCTGGGCATGGAGGCCCGCTGCTCGACTGGCCGCAGGCAGCCGAGCCGCTCGAACGCTATCTGCGTGTTCTGGAATCCGACACGAAGAAAGCGCTCGACGACGGCCTGGCGCTGGGAGACGCGAGCGAGACCGTCGGCCAAAGCGAATCAGCCCGATGGAGCCTGTTCGATCTCTTGAATCCGCAAAACGCCACGGCCGCCTATACGGAAATGGAGTGGGATCCTTAGCGCGGCGTCAGAAACGCGCAATCGTTTGTGGGGGGTACAATGTACACTTCCAATGCGCTCAAACGTCAATCCGGCATATGCTTGAGCAGGATCTGTGCAATGGCATAGGCGCGCTTTTCCAGAAGCACCGGCGTTTCGCACACATATGTAAGCGCCTGCGAGCGATCGCGATAGATGCGCTCGTCCCAGTCGATCTGCTCCTCCAGCTTGTCTATGCGGTCGAAATCGGGACTTTCCACTTTCGAAAGCTTCGCCATTTCGACGCGGGCACTGTCGATTCGGGATGAGAGTGCGATCTGGCTCCGGGAGTAGCGACCTATCCCCGTGATCAGTCGCTGTCGGGTCTCGGCGATATTTTCGAACACGCCGTAAAAAACATTGCCGAGCACATTGCCGTCGACCTTGGCCCGCTCCACAAAGGCGCGGACATGCGCATCGGCCTCTTCCAGGCTGACCCGCCGAAGCGATAGCATTTCGACGAGCTCGGTTGCCTCGGCTGAGAGCGGAGCGGTGGTGACAGGCGCTGGCCACATCAGGCTCGCGGATAGTTTCTCGACCTTGCGCTGGATGCAGGGCCAGTCCGGATCGGAAAAGTCCATGGCAACTGAATTGCCGGGGGCTTGTGTCAGGCCAAGCGCCAGACCGACCGTCAAACCAAACGCCAGGCGGCGCATTGGACCAAACGCATGACAGGCGACTCTCATCCTTGATGTCTCCGTGTTCTCACGGGTTTCAGTATAGGGGGACCGAGGGGGAAGCCAAAGGTCGCGTTTTGCACACTAAGGTCGCAATTGTCTTTGTGCTTTGGCCCGTCTGTAATCTGTGTACAAGGCCTCACAAGGGCCGCTTACATAACGTAGTACCGGAGGCATCCATGCGCACTCGCGCTGCTCTGGCCGTCGAGGCCGGAAAACCCCTTGTCGTGACTGAAGTCGAGCTCGAAGGGCCGCGGGCCGGCGAGGTTCTGGTCGAGGTGAAGGCGACCGGCATCTGCCATACCGACGACTTCACGCTTTCGGGGGCGGATCCGGAAGG
>NZ_VITA01000002.1 GCF_007827695.1 Sinorhizobium medicae
ATCATGGGACTGCCTTATCCTGTGATGCGAGGTCCGCTGTGACGGCCTCCGTCAACTGTTCAGGTTAGGGATTCGAAGCGGGCGGAGGACCAGAGGCCAGCACACGGTCTTTAAAGACCAGGATTCCGACGGCCTTCCGCCCGCACCCATATAAGCACAGTTTCGACACACAGGATTCCTGTGACGAGCACAGGAATTGTCTCTCAAATTTATGGTTTACTGTTGGGGAAGCTGGGCGCGAGCCCGGAATGGCCATTCCGGGGCTGGCGCGGCAAGGCGCCCGTACAGGAATAGGTTTCAACGACCGACCTCATGAAGGGACTTTGCCGCTCCAGCTTCGCATCGCTTGCTGACTTGAATGGGCTATCCGTTGGACACGCCCGCAGACAATTCGAAGCATGGAACCCGATTATGACGGCAGAACACACCGAAATCCAGTTCGTCCTCGGCCTGGACGTTTCCTGCAACACCGTCACCCTGTATGACGACCTGCACCCTGACCGTCGCCAACGACGCCGATGCACTGCGCACAGCACTGCAACCGTACCAGGGGCACCGCCACGCTCGCGGTGTGCGAAGCGACCGGCGGCCATGAGGACACCCTGCTCGGCGCGCTGCTGGAACTGGCTATTCCCGCCCATCGCGCGGATCCCGCCAAGGTCAAGGCTTATATCGGATCCTTCGGCAAGCGCGCCAAGACCGATCCGATCGATGCCCGCTGGCTGTCCCATTATGGCCGAGACGGTGCCGCAGTCCTGCCGCGCTGGCAGCCGGCCGATCCCTGCCAGCAGCAATTTGCGCTCTTCGTCGCCCGCCGTCTCGACCTCGTCGCCATGCGAGTGCAGGAGAAAAACCGAATGAAAGCCCCGCGCAGCCGCCTGATCGCCGACAATATCTCGGCCCGTCTCGCCGAACCGGACCGCCCTATAGAAACTCTCAATGCACAGATCGGCACCCTGATCGCCGAAAGCCATAACCTGGCGCTGCGAGCCAAGGCGTTGCGCTCGGTGCCCGGCATCGGACCGGTGCTGGTGTCGCTGCTCTTGGCCGTCATGCCCGAACTCGGCAGCCTCAACCGCAGGCAGGCCGCAAGCCTTGCCGGCTGCGCCCCCCATCCCAAGGACAGCGGCAAGGCCAGTTGGCACCGCAGTACCACCGGCGGACGCCGCCAGATCAGACCGGCACTCTTTATCGCCGCTCTCGCCGCCTGCCGTGGCGACAATCATCTCGCCATCGCCTACAACGCACTGCTTAACACCGCAAAACCGAAACGCGTCGCGCTTACCGCCATCATGCGTAAGATCATCACCATCGCAAACGCCCGCATCAGGGACGCTTTAAATCAGCAAAACGAAACAACAGAAATTCACGCTTAAACTGACTTGGTGAGGGGAGAGTAGAAGAACGCGGCGCCTCGTGAGCCCTCACTTGCCTGCTGCCCTCGTCTCCACTTCCCGGATCGCCAGACGGTGGCCCGAAACGGAGGCGCCGGCGTTCTTCGCCATGGCGATGAAGGGGATCGCGGCCAGCAGGTTGGCGATGGCGATGATCATGAAGGCCGTGTGGAAGTCTCCAAGCTCCAGCGGCTTGCCGCTGATTGCCGTCTCGATCTCGAGAATGGCGCCTGCGACCGCGACCCCCAATGCGAGGCTGATCTGCTGCAGCACGGCGCTCATCGATGTTGCCTTGCTCGCATCCGCATCGTCGATATCGGCGAATGAGAGCGCGTTGACGCCGGTGAAGAAGAAGGAGCGCGCGAAACCGGCGATCAGCAGGACCGAGATCAGCACGAGATAGGGTGTCGCGGGCGTGAAGAAGCCGTTGGCGAATGTCGTGACGGCGGCGATCACGGCCGCAACGAGCAGCGTCGTGCGGAAGCCGGCGAAAGCGAGCACGCGGCGCGCGAGGAATTTCGTCGTGATGGCGCCGACGGCGCCGACGAAGGTGATGAGGCCGGACTGGAACGGGTCCAGACCGAAGCCGACCTGCAGCATCAGCGGCATCAGGAATGGCACCGCGCCGACGGATATGCGGAAGATGGTGCCGCCGATCGACGCGGCGCGGAAGGCACCGTCGCGGAACAGCTTGAGGTCGAGCACGGGCGCCGGATGCCTGCGCGCATGGAAGATATAAAGGAACGAGGCGGCTATGCCGGCTGAGACGGATGCGATGCCGATTGCCGGCGGCAGGGCCGGCAGACTGATGACCGAAAGTCCGAAGATGACACCGGCGGCAGCGGTCCCTCCGAGCAGGAAACCGACAATATCCACGGGCGGGGGGTTTCGCCTTTCCATCTCGGGAAGGTAGATGCCGGAGAGAAAATAACCGACGATCCCGACCGGCACGTTGATCAGAAAGATCCAGTGCCACGAAAAATAGGTGGTGATAAAGCCGCCGAGCGGCGGGCCTGCAAGCGGGCCGACCAGCGCCGGAATGGTCAACAGCGCCATCGCCGAGACAAGTTCGCTTCGCGGCGCGCTGCGGACGAGAACGAGACGCGCCACCGGCGTCATCATGGCGCCGCCGACGCCCTGCAAAAAGCGTGAGAGGACGAAGGCGGAGAGGCTGTCCGCGACCGCGCAGAAGACCGAGCCTGCGACGAAGACGAGGATGGCCGCGCGGAAGATGCGTTTGGCGCCGAACCGATCCGCCATCCAGCCGCTCAAGGGAATGAAGATCGCGAGCGCCACCATATAGGAGGTGAGCGCGAGCTTGAGCGTGATCGGACCGACGCCTATGTCGCGCGCGATCGCCGGCAACGATGTCGCGATGACGGTGGAATCCATCTGCTCCATGAACAGGGCGATGGCGAGAATCATCGGGACGATGCGGTTCATGAATGATGCCTGGGGGTTAGAGCACTTCCGCTTTTCTCCGAATCGCGGAAACTCTCTAACCCTTTGTATTGCCGCAATTCCGGACGGAAAACCGTTACACGCTTTTCCTGGAATTGCTCTAGCACAGCGGGCGTTCGCCGCATCGGGAAACGATCTGAGAACAAAATCATGGGGCAACTCGGAATGCGCGCTGGCGCGCCGTTAAGGGCTTCCTGTGGTTTTGTCAGGGCGAAGCCGTAGATTGAAGATCAAAAGCGTGTGATCCCTCCTGTCTATTTCCGTCAAGGCGCTACTTCTCGCCTGTTGTGGCCGGCGCGAGGGCAGGGCCATCAAACGGAGGGAATTACGATGGCTTTTCAATTGAAGCGGCGGACATTGTTTTCGGCAGGTGCGGGCGCCTTGGCGGCGCCAAGCCTCTTGGCGGGCCTTGCCGGTGCTCAGGAGACGATGGAAAAGGACGGTATGGCCAAAGGCGTGGACTTCAAGACATTGAAACTTGGAAGTTTCAAGGTGACGGTGATCAGCGACGGGACGCGTGCCTCGGATAATCCGCATGAGATATTCGGCACCAATCAGCCCGCAGAGTCGGTCGCTACCCTTCTGGAGCAGAATTTCCTGCCGACAAACGGCTTCGTCAACGGCTTTGCCCCGGTCCTGGTCGATACCGGATCCGAGGTCGTTCTCTTCGATACGGGGCTTGGCGAGGGTGGCCGCGAGGCCGGGATGGGCAAACTTGCCGAAGGACTGAAGACGGCAGGCTATGCTCCCGATCAGGTGACCGTCGTCGTCCTCACCCACATGCACGGCGATCATATCGGCGGACTGACAGAGGGCGGAAAGCCGGCCTTTGCCAATGCCCGCTATGTCACCGGCCAGGTGGAGTACGACTTCTGGAAGGACGCCGCACGCGTCGGCACAGCTGCCGAAAACGGACACAAGGCGGTGCTGGCGAAGGTCGTGCCGCTGGCGGAAAAGATCACCTTCATCGCGGATGGCGGGGAAGTGGTTCCGGGTATCTCAGCGATGGCCGCTTTCGGCCATTCTCCCGGGCATATGATCTATCGGCTCGAGTCTGACGGCAGGGCGATGATCCTGACTGCCGACACCGCGAACCATTATGTGCTGTCGCTGCAGCGGCCCGATTGGGAGGTTCGCTTCGATATGGACAAGTCGGGCGCAAGCGCGAGCCGGAAAATGGTCTTCGACATGATCGCGACCGACCGGCTGCCCTTCATCGGCTATCACATGCCTTTCCCGGCCGTCGGCTTTGCCGAGCGTCAGGATCAGGGCTATCGCTTCGTACCGGCGAGCTATCAGTTCGACATCTGACGAAGCGGCTTGTTGCGCTGCGACAACATTTCGCCGGGGCCCTGACAGATTCGGGCCTCCGGCTATTTCCATTCCGACATATCCGTGTTACCAGCCCTCGCCAACTTCCAAGACAAGCCTTGAAGTCACCCGGCCGGACAAGTCGCTGAACGTCCCCGGGGATTTTCGTATATTTGAAGAGGAATTGGCCATGGCGCGCATCATTGAGACGGCAACCGGTCTGGAGGCATTGACCTTCGACGACGTTCTGCTCCAGCCGGGGCATTCCGAAGTCATGCCCGGCCAGACGAACATCGCCACCCGCATCGCGCAGGACATCGACCTCAACCTTCCTATCCTCTCGGCCGCCATGGACACCGTTACCGAGGCGCGGCTCGCGATCGCCATGGCGCAGGCCGGCGGCATCGGCGTCATCCATCGCAATCTGACACCCGCCGAACAGGCGGAAGAAGTCCGGCAGGTCAAGAAATTCGAAAGCGGCATGGTCGTCAATCCGGTGACGATCGGACCGGATGCGACGCTTGCGGATGCTCTGAGCCTGATGAAGACGCACGGCATTTCCGGCATCCCGGTCGTTGAAAACGGCGGGTTGGGGGGGCAGACGCAGGGTCGCCTCGTCGGCATCCTCACCAACCGCGACGTCCGCTTCGCTTCCGATCCTTCCCAGAAGATCTATGAACTGATGACGCGGGAAAACCTCATCACCGTGAAGGAGAGCGTCGATCAGCAGGAAGCCAAGCGCTTGCTGCACAAGCACCGGATCGAGAAGCTCCTCGTCGTGGATCAGGATGGGCGCTGCGTCGGCCTGATCACGGTCAAGGACATGGAGAAGTCGCAGCTGAACCCGAACGCCTCCAAGGACGCCCAGGGCAGGCTTCGCGCCGCCGCCGCTGTCAGCGTCGGTGACGACGGCTTCGAACGCGCCGAGCGGCTGATCGATGCGGGCGTGGACATGATCGTCGTCGATACCGCCCACGGTCATTCGCAGCGCGTGCTCGATGCGGTCGGCCGGGTGAAGAAGCTCTCCAATTCGGTGCGCATCATGGCGGGCAATGTCGCGACCGGCGACGGCACCAAGGCGCTGATCGATGCCGGTGCGGACGCCGTCAAGGTCGGCATCGGACCGGGCTCTATCTGCACGACCCGCATCGTCGCCGGCGTCGGCGTGCCGCAGCTCGCCGCGATCATGTCGGCCGTCGAGGCCGCGCAGGCCGCCGGCATCCCGATCATCGCCGATGGCGGCATCAAATATTCGGGCGATCTCGCCAAGGCCATCGCCGCTGGCGCTTCGGCCGTGATGATCGGCTCTCTCCTCGCCGGCACCGAGGAAAGCCCGGGCGAGGTATTCCTCTACCAGGGCCGCTCCTTCAAGGCTTATCGCGGCATGGGCTCCGTCGGCGCCATGGCCCGCGGTTCGGCCGACCGCTATTTCCAGGCTGAAGTCCGCGACACGCTGAAGCTCGTTCCGGAAGGTATCGAAGGCCAGGTGCCCTACAAGGGCCCGGTCTCCGGCGTCCTGCACCAGCTCGCCGGCGGCCTCCGCGCCTCCATGGGCTATGTCGGCGGTGCGACGATCAAGGACTATCAGGAGCGCGCCAGCTTCGTGCGCATTTCCGGCGCGGGTCTGCGCGAAAGCCACGCCCATGACGTAACGATCACCCGCGAGAGCCCGAACTATCCGGGCGGCGCCTGATGCTATTTTGCAGGGCGCCTTTCCTCCGGGGAACCTGCGCGCCCTGCGCCTTCTCCCTCAATTTCTGAAGAGCACCGATGACGGGCTTTGAAATCTTCTGGCCGATGGTGGCCCATGTCGCGCTTGTTTTCGCGCTCTATGCGCTCCTCTCCGCCCGTCGGGTTGCGCTCGTCAAGGCGGGGAAGATCGAGGCTTCCGTATTCCGGGAAAACCGCGACGAGCCGGACGAGAGCCTCGTTGTGCGAAACAGCATCGCGAACCAGTTCGAGTTGCCGGTGCTGTTCCACCTCTGCTGTGTGCTGCTTTACGTGACCGAGGCAGACAACATTCTCTCGCTTGGTCTCGCCTGGCTCTTCGTGGCGCTCCGCTACGCGCACGCGGTAATCCATGTCACCGGCAATCGGCTGCGTTATCGCCGGCCGCTCTTCATGGCGGGGTTCCTTGTGCTCGTCGCGATGTGGACCTGGCTTTCCGTCTGGATGGCGATGAGCTGAGGTAACGCAGTTTTGTAAGTCCGTGACCGCGCCGCTGACCTATTCTGTCCAGCGGCTTTCATCTGCCACAGCCCAGGAGAGCGTCATGAACAAACCTGTCATTACCCAGGCGATGATCGATGCCTATGACGAGTATACGCATCTCACCTTGGACCGCCGCCGCTTCATGGAGAAACTGACGGCGCTTGCCGGGACGGCTGCCGCCGCCGCTGCAATCGCGCCGATGCTGGCTGCCAACAGCGCCAAAGCCGAAATAATCGCCGAAACGGACGAGCGAATCAAAGGCGAGGACATCACCTATCCTGGCGGCGATGGCAAAATGAAGGGTTATCTCGTGAAGCCCGCCGTAATGTCCGGCAAGCTTCCCGCCGTCATCGTCATCCACGAGAATCGCGGCCTCAATCCGCACATCAGAGACGTTGCACGCCGCATGGCGCTCGAAGGTTTTCTGGCACTTGCTCCCGATTTCCTTTCGCCGGAGGGGGGAACCCCGGGCGATGAGGACAAGGCGCGCGAGATGATCGGCGCGCTCGATGCAAGCGCTACGAATGCCAACGCCGTCGCCACAGTGGCCTTCCTGAAGGGTCATGCGGAAAGCACCGCCAATGTGGGGGCGATCGGCTTTTGCTGGGGCGGCGGTCTCGTCAACAGGCTTGCCGTGAACGCGCCTGACCTCAAGGCCGGCGTCGCCTATTACGGCGCCCAGCCGAAAGCCGAGGACGTGCCGAAGATCAAGGCTGCGCTGCTGCTGCATTATGCCGGGCTCGATGAGCGCATCAATGCCGGCATCGAGGCCTACCGCAAGGCGTTGACGGAAAACGGCAAGGACGCCACGATTCACGTCTATGAGGGCGTGAACCACGCTTTCAACAACGACACCTCGGCAGCCCGTTACGACAAGGAGGCGGCCGACCTTGCCTGGCAGCGGACCGTCGAATTCCTGAAGGCGAAGCTCGCTTAGTCATACGGCCGGTTTGGGCGCAGATTTCACTGCGCCTCTATCGGCCGGGATAGCGCCCTGCGAGACCTCGCGGGCACAGGTCGATATGGCGTCTGCAAGCGCGTCCATGTCGCGTGGGCGCGGATTGCTTGCCCGCCAGATAAGACCGATCTCGCGAGAGGGCTCAGGGGCGGCGAAGGGCACGATGCGGATCGCGTTGCGCGCGGCTTCGCTCGGGATCGCAATCTCCGGGATGAGCGTCATTCCCATGCCGTTTGCAACCATTTGCAGGAGCGTCGCCATGGATGTTGCGCCGAAGCTCAAAAGTTGCCGCCTGCCGGCGCTACTGCAGACGGCAAGAGCCTGGTCGCGCAGACAATGGCCTTCCTCGAGGAGCAGGAGCTGGGAAATATCCATCTGCTTTTCGGTAATCGGCGACAGGAGTACGGTCCGGTCGTTCTCCGCTACGGCCATATAGAAACGATCGGAAAACAGCGATCGGGTGGCGATGCCGTCGGGCTCGACCGGCAGCGCCGCCACGACCGCGTCGAGCCTGCCGTCGCCGAGATTGACGAGGAGCCGGTCTGTAACAGATTCCCTCAACTCGATTTCGATCGTCCTGTATCGTTCGCGCAGATAGGGGATGAGCCGCGGAACGAGGTAGGGCGCGAGAGTGGGGATGACACCGAGGCGCACGCGTCCTTCCAGGGTGCCCGAATTTATCCGGGTGCTCTCTTCCAGTCTGCCGACATCCGCAAGGATCGAGCGAACCTGCTCCAGCACCTCCTCGCCTTTGCCGGTCAGGAAAACCCCGGAACGGCTCCGTTCCACCAGTTTCACGCCGAGATGCGCTTCCATTTCCATAATCTGCGCGGACAAGGCCGGCTGGCTGACATGGGTGAGTTCGGCGGCCTTGCCGAAATGGCGCGTGGTCGCGAGGGCATCGAAATAGCGCATCTGCCTGAGTGTCAACATGATAAGAAAAACCTATCGTATATAGCAGAAAATACAATTGGAGATTATTGCCGACGGGTGGGAGAAAACGACGCAAGGCATTTGCCGTGCCGAAACGTTGAAAGATGAGGGATGTAATGACAGATCGTCCGACGATGACCACGACCGCCGGTGCACCGGTGCCGGACAACCAGAACGCGCTGACTGCGGGGCCGCGCGGCGGCATCATGATGCAGGACTACCAGCTCATCGAGAAGCTGGCGCACCAGAACCGCGAGCGCATTCCGGAACGCGTCGTGCATGCCAAGGGCTGGGGTGCCTTCGGGACGTTGAAGATCACGGGCGACATCTCGGAATATACAAAGGCAATGTGTCTCCAGCCCGGCGCCGAAACGCCGATGCTTGCCCGCTTCTCGACCGTGGCCGGCGAGCAGGGCGCCGCCGATCACGAGCGTGACGTCCGCGGTTTCGCGCTGAAGTTCTATACCGGGGAGGGGAACTGGGATCTCGTCGGCAACAACACGCCCGTCTTCTTCATCCGGGATCCCTACAAGTTCCCGGACTTCATCCATACGCAGAAGCGGCATCCGAAGACCAATCTTCGCTCCGCCACCGCCATGTGGGACTACTGGTCACTCTCGCCGGAAAGCTTGCATCAGGTGACGATCCTGATGTCCGATCGCGGCCTGCCGCAGACGCCGATGCATATGAACGGCTATGGCTCGCACACCTACTCCTTCTGGAACGACGCAGGCGAGCGCTATTGGGTCAAGTTCCACTTCAAGACACAGCAGGACCACAAGTTCTTTACCAATGAAGAAGGCGAAGCGGTCATAGGCAAGACCCGCGAGGGCTATCAGGAGGCGCTGTTTTACGCCATAGAGAACGGCGCGTTTCCGCGCTGGACCGTGCAGGTCCAGATCATGCCGGAGCTCGATTCCGAAAAGACGCCGTACAACCCGTTCGACCTGACGAAGGTTTGGCCGCACGCCGATTTCCCGCCGATCGAGATCGGCGTGCTGGAACTCAACCGCAACCCCGAAAATTACTTCGCCGAGATCGAAAACGCGGCCTTCTCGCCTTCCAACATCGTTCCGGGCATCGGCTTCTCGCCGGACAAAGTGCTGCAGGCGCGACTGTTCTCCTATGCGGACGCCCACCGCTATCGCCTCGGCACCCATTACGAAAACATCCCGGTCAACCAGCCGCGCTGCCCGGTTCACCATTATCATCGCGATGGTCAGATGAACACCTATGGCGGCATTCGCACCGGCAACCCGGAGGCCTATTACGAGCCGAACTCCTTCGATGGTCCGGCGGAACAACCGCTTGCCAAGGAACCGCCGCTAAAGGTGGACGGCGACATGTCGCGCTACGATCACCGCGTGGGCAATGACGATTATGTCCAGGTGCGCGCCTTGTTCAACCTCTTCGACGAAGGGCAGAAGTCGCGCCTCTTCTCCAACATCGCAGCTGCGATGGGCGGCGTTCCGAGCGAGATCATCGAGCGGCAGCTCATTCATTTCGCCCGGGTTCATCCGGACTATGAGACAGGCGTTCGCGCGGCGTTGAAGGCCGCCCACGGCTACGGGGCGGATACGATCAGTACGGCTGCCGAGTAAAAGGCGCCGGTCGGCGAAAAACGAAGGCCACGCCCATGCAGGACGTGGCCTTCGTCATTGAGGAGAGGAGGCAGGTAGGGAGGTCACCAGCCCGGCAGCATATGGCTCTGTCTCAGGCGCGGATAACGCGGATAGCTCTTGAGATCGCCTTCGAGGTCATCATTGACTGTGATCGGCGTGATGTTGTCCAGGCAGGCGCAAATGTGGTTGGTAATCGCATTCGACAGCGAAGGCGACAGGCCCGGGCGCTTCATGATGCCGATCTGAACCGGCGCCAGTGCCGGAAAGCCGTCCGCCAGCGTCAGCACTTTCATACCCGGGCGCAGCGCCGATTCCGGAAGTACGGAAACCGCCATGCCGGCCAGCACCGCGGCCGCAACCACCGTCGACGACCAGCTTGTGAACAGGATCTGATATTCCTTGCCCGTCGCGTCGAGTGCCGCGCAGGCAGCCTGCCTCCACTGACAGTCGCGCCGGCCGACCGCGAGCGGGATCGGCGCGTTCTCGGGCAGCGGATGGTTGATGGAGCTCACCCAGCAGAGCGGCTCGGTGCGGACGACGTCCGAGGCACGCGCGCGCGGATTGTGCGTGACGAGCGCGATATCGAGGTCGCCCTTCGCCAGCTTTTCGGCGAGGTCGACCGAAGGCTCGCATACGATGTAGAGTTCGACATTCGGATGTGTCTTGGCGAAGCGGACGATGATCTCCGGCATGTAGCGGTCCGCGTAGTCGTCCGGCGTGCCGATCCGCAGCGTTCCCTCGAGTCGGTTGTCGTCGAAGGAGGCAATCGCCTCGTTGTTGAGGCGAATCATCCTCCGGGCGAAGTTGAGGAGCCTGTCACCCTCGACGGTCAGCCGGTTGCCCCGGCCGTCCTTCATGAAAAGCGGCTTGCCGATCCGCTCTTCCAGGCGGCGCATCTGCATCGACACGGCGGATTGAGTCTTGAAGACTCGGTCGGCCGCCTTCGTGAAGCTGCCCGTATCTGCGATTGCTACGAAGGTTTGCAGCTGGTCAATATCGAGCGGTGCGGACATGGCCGGAATACCTATAAAATTGTTTGATGAATACCATTAAAAACATTCGTTGGACTGATCAATAAGGATTTGCGAATGATAATCCGCAAATCACGTCAATCTTCTCGGCGAAACAGTCGCCGTTCTGCCAGATTTTCTCGACCTGCTCCCGCGTAGACTTTTGCGCGAGAGAAGGTTTCTTCGTGCCTGCGAAAAGGAGTTCCGTCATGCACAGGACCGAACACGTCTCCGGCTGCGGCTTGGTTGCAAGGGGGCAATCGCCTGCATTCCGCGCAACGGGAATCGCCAGCATGCTGTCGGCCGTCTGGCATCTGTACCGAAACCGCCGCCAGATCGCCCGTCTGCACGATCTTGACGACCGCCAGCTACTCGACATGGGGCTGAAACGTGAAGACCTGCACGAGGCACTGACATCGGCATCCTTCGAGAATCCAGGCACTTACCTGACGCGCGCGTCGCGCAACCGGGCAAGTCTCTTCTACAGGGGAGTACGTCACGACTGACTTCTCCATGGCGCATCCGGCCGCCTCGGATGCGCCATCGCGACATGATCTGCTTTCGCCCTCGTGCGGATCATGTCGCGAAATTCTGATGGTGCGCACGGCACCGAGCGTTCCCCGCAGGGTATGAGCCAATAGACCCTGCTGCTTGCCCGGTACATGCCAAGACATGTACCGGGCTTTTTTGTAGCGTGGCGGGGCCGCCCTCATCCGCCTTCCGGCACCTCCCCCGCAAGTGGGGCGAAGGGACACCGGCAAGCGCCGCGCCATCAAAGCTGCCAATGCTTTGCAGGCAGAATTTCGCGGCTATGCCTTGCCGCCCGGGCCGCCCTTGTAGCTTTCGAACAGCGCGTCGATGTTCTTCTGGTATTCCTTCTGCATCTCCAATCCGCTATCGAACAGGCTGTTCATCGCCTGCGAAAATTGGGCAAATGCCGGGTTGTCGGCCGACGCTTTCTGCGCGCTGCCGGCGTTGCTCATCATCTCCTGATAGGCCTTGAAGAACGGATTGGCGGCGAACATGTCGGCCGCATTCTTCTCGTCCGCTTTGCCCGTTTCGCCTGCCTTGCCCGTTTCCCCCTTGCCTATGCCGAAAAATCCCTGCATCGCCTGGGTAAAGGGGTTATCGAAGGGGTTGGGCTGCGGCTCGGCCTTCTTTGCGAGGCCCGTCGCCTCCATCCATTGCCGCATCAGCGTCATCATCGGATTGTCGGCCAGGCCGCCGCTCATCTGCCCCGTGGTCTGCTTGAAGAGCCCGCCCATCAGCGTGCTCGCCATCACCGGCAGCATCTGCTTGTAGATCTCCTGACCGATTCCCGTCATCTGTTCGGCCTGCGCCGCGATCGCACGCGACATTTCCTTTGAGCCGAAAAGCTGGCCGAGAACGCCATTGCCGTCGGCGACTCCCTGGGGTGTGAACGCCTGGCGCATGTCTTCGAAATACCTGGCGTAATTGCCGGTCGAAAGCGCGGTCAGGAGCGCGCCGAAGTCATAGGGGTTAGCGGTGTTGTGCTTGAAGCCGGTGGAGAAGGCGGGCATCAAGGCCGCCGTGGCCTTGGCCATCTGCTCCTGTGCGAGCCCGAATTGCTTCGCCATCAGTTCGATGGCGTTGCCGTTCTGCGCCTGCGCGAACATGTCAAAAAGCGGTGCCATTGGCGTTCCTTCCCGGGCAAGCGACGCATGTCCTTGCACTATAACGGGAATTGAAGGGCTGAGAACCGCTTTTTATAACGTGTCCGGCAGGAGGGTATACGCCGGCCGATCAATACTGGTAATCGGCGAATACCGGCTCGACCGATTCCTTCCAGCGGCCATGGTAGAGCGCGAGCATGTCTTCCGCGAGCGTCGCCTTCTTCGCCAGCACCTCATCGAGCGGTGCCAGGAACTGGCTTTCGTCGATGCCGTCCCCGTTCAGCCGATTGCGGCGCTTGAGGCCGTTGCGCGAAATGGCGAGAACCTCGCGGGCGACATCGAAGAGCGACTTCGACCGGAACTCGGCTGCTAGCGCCTTTGCTGGAACGGCATTTCTGAGCGCCAGAACTTCCTCGTAGCTCCAGTCGCGCGTCAATTCCTCCGCCGCCGACAGGGCTTCGTCATCGTAGAGCAGGCCGACCCAGAACGCCGGCAGGGCGCAGATCCGCCGCCAGGGTCCGCCGTCGGCCCCGCGCATTTCCAGAAAGCGCTTCAGGCGGACGTCGGGAAAGAGAGTAGACAGGTGATTGGTCCAGTCGCCCATCGTCGGCTGCCACTCGGCGATCTCACCCTTTAGCGCTCCGTTCATGAATTGACGGAAGGTGACATGGGTACAATCATGATAATGCCCGTCGCGCACGACGAAATACATGGGGACTTCGAGCGCCCATTCGACGTAGTCGCCGAACCCGAAATCCGGCTTGAATGCCGTCGGCAACAGGCCTGCGCGCTGGTTGTCGGTGTCACGCCAGATGTCTCCCCGCCAGGAGAGCAGGCCGTTCGGCTTACCCTCGGTGAAGGGGGAACTTGCAAAGAGAGCGGTCGCGAGTGGCTGCAGTTTCAAGGAGACCTGCATCTTCCGTCGCATATCCTCTTCCGAGGAGAAGTCGAGGTTAACCTGGATCGTGCAGGTGCGGTACATCATATCCAGGCCCTGAGTGCCCACCTTCGGCATGTAGCGCGTCATGATCGCGTAGCGCGACTTCGGCATGCGCGGCGTCTCGGCGAAGGTCCACTTAGGGCTGCCGCCGATGCCGAGGAAACGAATGCCAAGCGGCTCGGCGATTTCCCGAAGGACGGCCAGGTGCTGATTGGATTCCTTGCAGGTCTGATGCAGGTTCTCGAGTGGCGCCCCGGAAAGCTCGAACTGCCCGCCGGGTTCGAGTGAGATCGCTCCGTTGCCCGAGGGTTCGGCCAGGCCGATGACGTTCCCCTCGTCCATGATCGGTTCCCAGCCGTTCCGCTGGGCCATCCCGTTCAGAAGCGCCTGAATGCTGGCCTCGCCGAAATAGGGGACCGGACTGTTGTCCGCCTTGAAGAAGGCGAACTTCTCGTGCTCTGTGCCGATCCGGAAATTTTCCTTTGGCTTCGATCCCGATGCCAGATAGGCGGTCAGTTCAGCGACAGAGGTAACCGGCGTCTGGTCGGTGGTATCTCGGGCCATGTTCGTCTTCTTTGTCTCAGCGGCTCATGCATTCAGCAGGAGTTCAGCAGGAGGGCAGTTTAGCAGGAGTGGATGGAGTGCTTGAACCGTAATCAAGTGCGGCGCAAGTCAATTTCTTTCAAGATGCCGTCAAAAAAACTCCGTGCTTCAAGCGTCAGCTCAACGCCAGTCCCCGAGCGTAGCCTGAATGACGGCCATTGCTGCCACGGCCGCCGTGTCGGCGCGCAGGATGCGCGGCCCGAGAGGGATTGCCGTCACGAAGTCGAGGCTTCGCAGAAGATCTCGCTCCGTCTCGGAAAAACCGCCCTCCGGGCCGATCAGAAGTGCCAGCCGGTGCTCGGCTAATTCGTTGAGGATAGGCAAGGGATTCTGACTCTCGTTTCCCTCGTCACAAAACACGATGCGCCGGTCGCGCGGCCAGGCCGCAAGAAGGTCTTCGAGCCTACGCGGCTCCTCGACAGCCGGGATGCCGAGGACGCCGCACTGCTCGGCCGCTTCGATGGCATTGGCGCGAATGCGTTCGAGGCTGCCGATCTTCCCCTGTACATGCTGCGTTATGACAGGTTGCAGGACGCCGGCACCCATCTCCACCGCCTTCTGCACGAGATAATCGAGCCGCCCTGTCTTCAGGGGTGCAAACAGATAGACGAGATCGCAAGGGGCAGGCTGCGGTCGCGTCTGTTCGACGGCGACGAGGACCGCCTGCTTGCGGGACGGCATGGAGATTTCCGCCCGCCATTCGCCATCCCGGCCGTTGAACACCAGAAGTGACGAGCCCTCGCCCAAGCGCAGCACGTTGATCAGATAGTTAAACTGCTCCCGCGTTGCCTGGTGGCTCGCCCCATTGTGCAGTGGGCTTTCGACGAAGAGACGCTGCATGCGGAAATTGGCGCGCATTTTGGATCGGCCGCTTTTCTAGAGAAACAGGCTTGAAAGAACGAAATAGACGAATGCCGAAAGCAGCGCCGAGACGGGAACGGTGATGATCCAGGCGGCGACGATCGTCAGAAAGTGGGAACGCCGCACCAGGCGCCTGCGGCGCACTTCCGCAAAATTCGTTTCGCTCCTCTCCATGAATTCGGTCTGGCCGGTCTTGCGCCGGACATATTCGAGCCGCCGTTGCGAGTGGCGCGTGTACCATTCGCGGAAGAATCCGACGCCGAAGACCGCGCCGACCGCCGTGTGTGTGGAGCTGATCGGCAGGCCGAGTGCCGAGGCGAGCAGCACCGTCACTGCGGTCGCGAGCGCCACGCAGAAGGCTCGCATCGGATTGAGGCGTGTGATTTCCTCGCCGACCACGCGTATCAGCAGCGGACCGTAGAGCAGCAGTCCCACCGAGATACCGAGAGCACCGATGAGGAGCACCCAGAAAGGCGCTTCCGAATCCGCGGTCGAGACGACGCCGTCGACAGCCGAGACGATCGCCGACAGGGGCCCGATGGCGTTGGAAACGTCATTCGCCCCGTGTGCGAAAGAGAGAATAGCCGCCGAGACGATAAGCGGAAGGCGGAAGAGCTTGCGCAATGACTGGTTGCGGTTCTCGAGGCCTGCCGATTGCCGGCGGATCCACGGCTTGGAGGACAGGTACGACGCAGTTCCAGCCAGCGCTCCGATCAACAGGCCGGTCGGAAGCGGGATAGAGGCCAGATGGTCGAGGGCAAAGACCGCCACATAGGCTGTGAACGAGCCGGCCGTGACGCCGAGGACAACGGGCATCCAGATCCGCGCGGCTGCGATCTTATCCTCGCGGTAGATGACGAACTCCTTCAGGAAAGCAAGGAAGAGTGCGGCAACGGCGCCGCCGAGCAGGGGCGAAATCGTCCAGCTCGCCGTTATGCCGGCGATAGCCCACCACTTGACGCTGGAAAGCCCGGCGGCTGCGACACCTGCGCCGATGATGCCGCCGACCAGCGAATGCGTCGTCGAAACGGGCGCGCGCGAATAGGTCGCGACATTGATCCAGATCGCCGATGAGACGAGCGCCGAAAGCATCACCCAGACCAGGGCTTCGGCGCCGACCAGTTGCGTGCCGTCGATGATTCCGGCTTCGATGGTGAGTGTGACTTTTCGCCCGGCGGTCAACGCTCCGGCGATTTCGAATACGGCGGCGATCCCAAGCGCCACAGCCATCGAGATAGCCTTCGCACCGACTGCGGCGCCCACGTTGTTGGTCACGTCATTGGCGCCGATATTCATCGCCATGTAGCCTGCAACCGCAGCTGCGGCCACGACGACGGCCGCACCGGAGGCACCCGTGACATAGCTCGCCGCAAAGCCCATGCTGAGGATCAGGAAGAGCGCCGCAAGGCCGGGAGCCGCCAGCTTGCGCATGACGTGATGCGAAGCCTCCTCGGCAAGGCTGAGCTTGTCGAGATCCTTGTCGATCGTCAGCTTCTCGAGGCGCGGTCGCGGCTTGGCCAAGAACTGTTCTCCAAATCTAACATTCGCCAGTAACGGCACAAACGCGGGTATTCAAGCGGTATGAAGGGAAGGGCGAGGGTTTGGCCTGACGTGGCTGGTAGACGAATGTCCGGACGCAGAGGATCATCCGGCCTGTCACCGCTCGTAGCGGCCCCTTTGAGCGTTTGACTGGCGCAGCAACCGGTGCTTGCCGCCCTCGCTGTCAGCTGCTGGGTTCCTTCGGACGCTGCTCCGCGGCGGGGTCGACGCGTTTGCCGAAATCGAGAATAAGCTCTTTCAGTGAGGGCTCCGCAACGCGCTTTGCCGCCTCCTTATAGTCGACCCATTCGAGCCGCCGGGTGCCTTTCTCCGGGAATTTCTTGCAGAATGCCTCGACTTCGAGGGCGTGCACCTGAACCTTGCAGGAAATCTCGAGGCCGTGGTCCATCCGCTTCTGGTAGACATATGCGCCGACGGCGGCCCTCTGCACCTTGCCCTTCACTCCAGCCTCCTCATAGGCCTCGCGCTCGGCGACTTCGTGTGCCTGCTTTCCCTGCATCGGCCATCCCTTGGGGATGACCCAACGGCCGGTATCGCGGCTGGTGATCACCAGGATCTCCAGCGCCTTCGTTTTCGCCGTAAACCGGTAGCACAGCGCCGCGTATTGCATTCGCGCCGGGCGGCGCAGCATCAGTTGCACATCAGAAGCTAGCCGGTGCAGAAAGTTCAAGATTCCCGATACTCCTCAACGAATCAGTGGCTGACGGCCCGGTGCAAGTATGAACCGTTCATTCGAGCCGTAAATGGTTAGCTGGCCAGCTAACGCAAACTGCGGAGTCGCGGTTCCTTCAGAATCGAAGTTTCAATGCGACTATATAGGAAACCGGGCAGAAAATGTGCATAGACCTGCCATTCGCTCGCAGTCTGGAGGGTGGTGCTGGGTGCGGAGACGTGCCGGATCCGCCTTGGAGCAACGGTGCGTGGCCGATGCTGTCCGTTCGCCTCAAGCGCCGGAACGGTCGCGCTGCTGAAGGCGCAGACGCGCTATGCGGGACCATTCGCCGTTGCGCTCCACCTCCTGCGCCGCGGCTGCGACGAAATCGATGTGGTCCTGCGCGGCCATCTTGGCTGCCACCGGGTCGCGAGCCATAACGGCGGCGTAGATCGCCTCGTGTTGTGCAAGCAGTAGCGCGCGTGCGCCGGGGGCGCCGAAGACGGCACTTCGGTGGAAGAAGATCCCCCGGGTGAGAAGCCTGTAACAAGCCCGGAGCGTGTGGAGCAGAATGATATTGTGAGCGCTTTCGCCGATAGCGTTGTGCAGCTCGATATCGGCTTCGAGCTCGTCGTCGAAGCTGCCGCTCGCATGCGCGGCGCGCATGCGCTCGATGACGCGGGTCAGGATGTCGCGGTCGAAGTCGGTTGCGCGGGTCGCCGCAAGTTCCGCCGTCAGGCCCTCGAGTTCACGCCGGAATTCGAGATAGTCCTGCGTGGCCTTGTGATGGCGCCCGATGAGCTCGATCAGGGGTTTGGAAAAGATCTGTCCGACCACGTCGGCGACGAATGTGCCGCCGCCATGCCGGCTCTCGACGAGGCCGCGCGCCTCGAGCTCTTTCAGTGCCTCGCGAAGGATGGGGCGCGACACCTCGAACCGTCGGGAGAGGTCCCGCTCGCCCGGCAAGCGGTCGCCATCGCGCAAAATGCCCTCCAGGATCAGAAGTTCGATCTGCTGCACGACCTCGTCTGCCGTCCGGCTGTGGCTGATGCGGGCGTAGAGGTCGTCCTGGTCTTCGGTCACGGCCATATCTCCCGAAGCGCCGGGCATAATGCTCAGGGTGCGCCCGCATCCGCTTCCACGCGGCAATCTAACAGGACCCATCAAGTGGTCAAATTGATTGTCCACTTACGGGTGTTGACAAAGATCGATCTGCGTCAAAGCGTCCTGTTCATTTTAACTTATCCGTTGATAAGAAGGTGATGATGAACGCGTGAGGGGAAGAAGCGCTTGATGCCAAAGGGCAGTTTTGCATTTCCGGTGGCGCCCTTGCGCGCCCAGGCGCTCGGCGAGGTCCATTCGCGGCCCTATGCCCTGGTCACGACTCCGCGCGTCATCTTTCAACTCGCCTTCATGACGGAGGGCGGTTCGATCGTCGACCACGCCGTGATGTCCGAGCTGTCACGCTCGCGCGGCATCGCTCCGCCCGGCCGCGACGCCAGTCACCACGCTATGCCGTGGGGGCAGGGAACGCTGCGATGGGAGCGGCACACGGAATTCTCCACCTATTTCTGGGACGCTCCCGCGCCGGAGAGCTTTGGCGGCCAGGTGCCGATTCATCCGTTCGGCGACGGTTTTTCGCCGCCGGGCTCTCTGATTTCCGGAATTCGTCTGGAAATCCGTCCCGATACGCCGGAGACGCGCGAGGCGATCGGTGCATTCGATCCGACGAGCCTCTGTTACAGCGAGACCAAGAACGGTCAGGCGGTGCTCGTCACCGACTTCCGCCAGAACGGCGACGGGCTGACGCAGATTCTGATCATCGATCGCGGCATGACGGAGGCCGGAACAGGGGCCCTGGTGCAGCGCCTGCTCGATATCGAAACCTATCGCACGCTCGCCATCCTCGGCCTGCCGCTTGCACAGTCGCTCTCGCCCGAGATCCGCCGCACCGAGGACGGCCTGACGGCGGTGACGCAGCGGATGAAGGAGAACGTCCGCGAAGAGGCCGACGAGATGCTGGCGGAGATTACCCGGCTGGCCGCCGATCTCGAGGCCGGCGCTGCACTCAGCCTTTATCGCTTCGGCGCCAGCCGCGCCTATTACGGCATAGTCCAGGAGCGAATCCGCACGCTCTCCGAAAGCCCGGTGCCCGGATACGAAACCATCGGCACCTTTCTCGAGCGCAGGCTGGCGCCCGCAATGCGCACCTGTCAGTCGGTCGAGGAGCGGCAGGCGAACCTTTCTCGCAAGCTCGCCCGCGCCACAGCGCTGTTGAGAAGCTGGATCGACGTCGAGCTCGAGCGGCAGAACAGCGATCTGCTGAACTCGATGGACCGCCGCGCGAAGCTGCAATTGCGCCTGCAGCAGACCGTCGAGGGCCTCTCGGTTGCTGCGATTTCCTATTACGTGGTGGGTCTCTTCGGCTATGTCGCCAAAGCCGTCAGTCATGAGGTTCCGGTCGATCCGGGCCTGCTGACGGGCGTCGCTGTTCCCTTCGCTGTTGCCGGGGTCTGGCTGGTGGTACGGCGCATCCGGCGGCGTCACGACGAGCATCGGTAGTGGTGCGCCCGCTGACGCCCTATTGCTCCCAATAGGGCACAGGGCCGTAGAGTGCGGCGAGGTAATCGATGAACATCCGGACCTTGGCCGGAAGGAATTGCCGGCTCGGATAGACGGCCGAAAGCGTCAGCCTGTGCGATCCTTCCCATTGCGGCAGCACCTGAACGAGGCGCCCATCCCGGAGTTCCCTGCCGATATCCCAGGTGGAACGCAACGCGATGCCGGCGCCGGCAATCACCGCTTCGCGTATGATCTCCGACGAATTGGTGACGAGAGGCCCTTCCGGACGATAGGACAGATTTCCCTCCGGCCCCTCCAGCTTCCAGTTGTCGTTGTTGTGCGCCGGGAGGCAGATGTGGCTCGCGAGTTCGCCGATGTCCTTGGGCGTCCCATGACTGGCGACATAGCTTGGTGCCGCGCAGAGAAGCCGGCGCACCGGCGCGAGTCTGCGGGCGACGAGGCTCGAGTCGCTGAGTTCGCCTATTCTGATCGCGAGGTCAAATCCTTCTGCGACGATATCGGTAAAATCGTCGGTCAACACGATGTGCAGCTTCAGGTCTGGGTGGTCCTTCATGAAGCCGGTCAGATGAGGCGCGATATGCAAACGCCCGAACGAGGTCGGCGCGGAGATGCGCAGCGTTCCTCGAACCTGGGAAGAACGGCCCGAGGCGTAGGCCTCGGCTTCCTCGAGCCCGGCGAGGATGCCGAGAACGCGGTCGTAGAAACCCTGGCCGGCCTCTGTCATCGAGATCTGCCGCGTCGTCCGCTGCAGCAGGCGCGTGCCGAGCCTGTCTTCGAGCCGCTTGATGCGTTTCGAAATCACGGCTGCGGAGAAGCCGAGCGCCCGTCCTGCGGCCGACATGCTGCCGGTCGACACGACCCGCACAAAAATCTCGAGATCGCCTAAATGCGTCATCAATCTTGATCATTGTTTCCAAAGGCGAAAAGATCATTAACATTTGCCGGGGGTCGGTCCTAGTGGTAAGCAAAAAATACCACTTTGCTGCGAATGGGAGGCCCTCATGCCGGAGACGATAGGCTTTCTGAAGCCCAGGCAGGCTGTTCTCGATCGTCGGCGGGAAATCGTCGCCGACCTCGGTGATCTGCTTCCGGAAGGTTGCCTCATCAGCGACGAACGTGGCCTCAAGCCATTCGAGACGGATGCATTTATCGCCTACCGGCGGATGCCGCTCGCGGTCGTTCTCCCCGAGACGACGGAACAGGTGGCCACGGTCCTCAAATACTGTAGCCGCTACGGTATTCCAATTGTCCCGAGGGGTGCCGGCACCTCCCTCTCCGGCGGGGCCATTCCTCAGGAAGACGCGATCGTCGTCGGCCTGTCGAAGATGGCGCGCATCCTCGATATCGACCTCTTCAACCGGACGGCGACGGTTCAGGCGGGCGTGACCAATCTCAACATTTCCGACGCGGTTTCGGCCGATGGATTCTTCTATGCGCCGGATCCGAGTTCGCAGCTCGCCTGCACCATCGGCGGGAATATCGGGATGAATTCCGGTGGCGCGCACTGTCTGAAATACGGGGTGACCACAAACAACCTTCTTGGCGTCAAGATGGTGCTTTTCGACGGCACCGTGATCGAACTTGGTGGCAAGGCGCTCGACGCCTCGGGATATGACTTGCTTGGCCTTATCTGTGGTTCCGAGGGGCAGCTTGGTATCGTTACGGAAGCGACGGTGCGGCTGATTGCCAAGGCCGAAGGCGCGCGCCCCGTTCTTTTCGGATTTGCCACTTCAGAATCCGCCGGGAGCTGCGTCGCCGATATCATCGGATCGGGCATCATTCCGGTTGCGATCGAATTCATGGACAAACCGGCAATCGAAATCTGCGAAGCCTTCGCGCATGCGGGGTACCCGCTCGACGTCGAAGCATTGCTGATCGTCGAAGTGGAAGGTTCCGAGGCTGAAATGGATTCGATGCTCGCAGGCATCATCGGGATTGCCCGCCGCCACGGTGTGATGACGATCAAGGAATCGCAATCGGCGCTCGAAGCGGCACTGATCTGGAAGGGGCGGAAATCGGCCTTCGGCGCTACCGGCCGGATTGCCGATTATATCTGCATGGACGGAACGGTGCCGCTGAGCCAGCTCTCCCATGTCCTGCGCCGGACCGGCGAGATCGTCGCCGGCTATGGCCTGCGCGTTGCCAATGTCTTCCATGCAGGTGACGGCAACATGCATCCGCTGATCCTCTACAATATCAACGATCCGGATGAAGCGGCCCGGGCGGAAGAGGCGGGCAACGACATTCTGAAGCTCTGCGTCGAGGCAGGCGGCTGCCTCACCGGGGAACACGGGGTCGGCATCGAGAAACGTGACCTGATGCTGTTTCAGTACAGCAAGGCCGATCTCGACCAGCAGATGGGCGCGCGTGCTGCCTTCGATCCGCAATGGCTCCTGAACCCGTCGAAGGTCTTCCCGCTCGAAGGGCGGCCCGCGGCATGATCGTCCATTTCGACCCGGCAAGCGAAGAAGGGATTGCCTCCGTCGTTCGTTCAGCGGCGGCCGAGCGCGTCACGCTCGCGGTCGTCGGTGGAGGCACGCGTGCCGGTCTCGGCAATCCCGTGCGTGCGGACAGAACGCTGTCGACCAGGCGTCTTTCCGGTATCGGCACCTACGATCCGGCCGAGATGACCATGAGTGCGCTTGCAGGAACGCCGCTCGCAGAGGTCGAGGCGGCATTGCGCGCAAAGGGCCAGATGCTTTCGTTTGAGCCGATGGATCATCGGCCGATATCAGGGACGGCGGGCGAACCGACGATCGGCGGCGTCTTTGCCGCCAATGCCTCCGGGCCGCGTCGCTACGTCGCCGGCGCCGCTCGCGACAGCCTGCTCGGCGTGCGTTTCGTCAACGGTCGGGGAGAACTCATCAAGGCCGGCGGAAGGGTCATGAAGAACGTGACCGGGCTCGATCTCGTCAAGCTCATGGCCGGGTCCTACGGAACGCTCGGTATTCTGACCGAAGTCACCTTCAAGGTGCTGCCGCTTCCGCCAGCCGCCGCGACCGTCATCGTCTCCGGACTGAACGATGCCGAAGCCGCCGCGGTGATGGCCGAGGCTATGGCGCAGCCGGTGGAGGTCTCGGGTGCGGCACATCTGCCGGAAAGCGTGCGCGGCCGCTTTCTGGACGGCAATCTACCCGATGGCGCCGCAACGGCGCTGCGGCTGGAGGGACTGGCGGCGTCGGTGGCCGTCCGGACGGAGAAGCTTGGCGAAAAGCTCACGCGCTTCGGGCGGGTCTCCCAACTCGGCGAGGCCGAGACAATGGCGCTCTGGGCGGAAATCCGCGACGTGAAGCCCTATGCCGACGGTAGCAGACGGCCTTTGTGGCGTGTGTCAGTCGCCCCTTCCGCGGGCCATCAGCTCATCGCCGCATTGCGTCTGCAGACCGGCGTCGATGCGTTCTACGACTGGCAGGGCGGTCTGGTCTGGCTGCGAATGGAGGCTGATCCCGAGGCGGAGTTGCTGCGCCGCTATATCGGAGCAGTCGGTGGCGGCCATGCGACGCTGCTGCGTGCCGAGGAGGAAGCGCGCGGCCGCATTCCGGCCTTCGAACCCCAGCCCCCGGCCGTGGCGCAGTTGTCGGAACGCGTCCGTGCGAAATTCGACCCGTCGGGCATCTTGAACCCGGGGCGCGTAGCACCTTTGACCCGGAAATAGCGAAAGTGCCGACTGCCATCGTGCGGTCTTAAAGATCGGCCTAAGACGAGTATGGCAATTTCCGAACAGTGCAACGGGGATCAGATCTATCCCAAGGCCGCAAGGCGTCAAATGGAGTACTCGGTTGCAGACCAATTTCTCCCCTGAGCAACTCGCCGACCCGCATGTCGCCGAATCCGAAACGATTCTGCGCAAATGCGTGCATTGCGGCTTCTGCACGGCCACCTGTCCTACCTATGTGGTTCTTGGCGACGAACTGGACAGTCCGCGCGGACGGATTTACCTGATCAAGGACATGCTCGAAAACGGCCGTGCCGCGGATACCGAAACCGTTACCCATATCGACCGCTGTCTGTCGTGTCTTTCCTGCATGACCACCTGTCCCTCGGGCGTCGACTATATGCATCTCGTCGACCATGCCCGCGTTCACATCGAGAAGACGTATAAGCGGCCGTTCAAGGATCGGCTCGCCCGTTCCGTCATTGCCGCGACGCTTCCCTATCCGTCCCGCTTCCGGCTGGCCCTCGGGGCCGCGGGTCTTGCACGGCCGCTTGCCGGATTGCTGAAAAGGGTGCCCTTTCTCAGGACATTCGGCATCATGCTGGATCTGGCGCCGGCCGCGCTACCGGTATCGCGGGCGGCAAGGCCGGCTGTCTACGCTGCAAAGGGCACGCCGCGCGCGCGCGTCGCCTTGCTGACCGGTTGCGCTCAGCCGGTGCTGCGGCCGGAGATCAACGATGCGACCATCCGTCTCCTCACCGGACAAGGCGTCGAGGTGGTTGTTTCGGCGGGAGAGGGCTGTTGCGGAGCGCTCGTCCATCACATGGGACGGGAGGAGCAGGCGCTGCAGGCCGCCCGGCACAACGTCGATGTATGGCTCAAGGTGGCGGAGGAGGATGGCCTCGACGCAATCATCGTCACCGCTTCCGGCTGTGGCACCACGATAAAGGATTACGGTCACATGCTGCGGCTCGACCCGACCTATGCGGAGAAGGCCGCGCGCGTTTCCGCACTGGCGAAGGACGTGACCGAATATCTCGCGACCCTCGACCTGCCGGAGCGCGAGCCGCGTGGCCTTACGGTCGCCTATCACTCCGCCTGCTCGATGCAGCACGGACAGAGGATCGCCGCGGCCCCGAAGCAGCTCCTGAAACGCGCCGGCTTCTCGGTGCGCGAGCCGGCCGAGGGCCATCTCTGTTGCGGCTCGGCCGGGACCTACAACATCCTGCAGCCGGAGATATCTGCGAAGCTGAAGGCGCGGAAGGTCCGGAACATTGAGGCGACCAGGGCCGACGTCATCGCCACCGGCAATATCGGCTGTATCACGCAGATCGCCAGCGGGACGGAGATCCCGATCCTGCACACGGTGGAACTGCTCGATTGGGCCTATGGCGGCTCGAAACCGGTGGGGCTCTGACGAGGGTTTTGGCAAGGCCCTTATCCGCCTGCCGTCATCTTCTCCCCGTCAGACGGGGAGAAGATCGTGACAGCCGCATGAGAGGCCGCACGCGGCGTCATCGCAACTCCAAGGGATCCGGACGTCATCCACCGAAAATCGTGCGGAAAATATCGACGCCGCGATCATCGAAATAGGTGTCTCCGGGCTTGCTGCCCGGGCCGATGACGATGACCTTCGTGCCGATACCGGCGCGCTCATAAAGGTGTTCGACATCCTCGTTCATCATCCGGATACAGCCCGACGACATGTTCTGACCGATCGTCCATGGCTGATTGGTACCATGGATACGGAAGATCGTGTCTCGGCCGCCCTTGTAGAGGTAGAGCGCACGGGCGCCGAGCGGATTGTCGATGCCGCCCGGCTGCGTGATCGGCAGGATCCTGCCCTTCGCTCTCTCGCGCACGCGCATTTCGGCCGGCGGCGTCCAGCTGGGCCACTCGGCTTTCCGACCAACCTTCACGACACCAGACCAGCCGAAGCCGTCCCGGCCCACGCCGATGCCGTAGCGCGTCGCGCGGTTCCGACCGTCGATGTAATAGAGATACTTGCTGTTGGTATCGACGATGATCGTGCCGGGAGCTTCGTCCGTGCGGAAGCGGACCTTGGTGCGCCAATATCTCTGCGGGGGTTTCTTCGGCTGCGCGACCTGTATGATTTCGGAACGCTCGGCGCCCGCGCCGGCGACATCTGCCGGGCTGAATGCCGCGGCGTTTCCGGCAAGAAGAGCCGCGGCCGCGACTGTGAGTACGGCCATCCCCGTGACGTGAAGTCTCATTATCAATCCCTCTGAACCCTCGTTGCAAGCAAGCCAAGCGATTTAACCGCAAGTGCTCGCCTGCGATACATTCGATAGTGAAACGATATCGGCCGTTCTTGTATCTCTTGGAACATCTGTTGCTTCAAAACCACGATTTCGGCAGATGAAGAGATAACAGGCGGAGAAGTACTGTAAGACTCCAAGTCGCTATATCACGATGACCTTTGTCCCGACTTTCACCCTCTCGTAGAGATCGACCACGTCCTCGTTGCGCATGCGAATACATCCGGAGGAAACGCCGTAGCCAATCGTCCACGGAGCATTCGTTCCGTGGATGCGATAGAGCGTCGAGCCTAGGTACATGGCGCGGGCGCCGAGAGGATTTTGCGGACCGCCGTCCATGCGGGCCGGCAGATAGTGGCCTTGGGCTGCCTCGCGCGCGATCATCTCCTGCGGCGGCGTCCAGTCTGGCCACTCGGCCTTTCGCGTGATCCTGTGCTCTCCGGCCCATTCGAAGCCCGGTTTGCCGACTCCGACGCCATAGCGCCGGGCTTCTCCCTTGCCGGTGACGAGATAGAGGAAGCGGTTGTTGGTATCGATGACGATGGTCCCGGGCTTTTCCCTGGTCGCGTAAGCGACCATCTGCGGCAGGAACTGCGGATCGATACTCGATTTTGCCGGCTTCTGCCTGCGGGCGATAGAGGCTTGCTGTGCGGCTGCATCGGCCGGACGACGAACAAGCCCGCGCCGTCCCTGCTGCTTTCGGGTGGCTGTGGGAACTTGCTGGCGGTAGACCACGCGCTCACCGGTCAGCTGCATCACCCAGGGGGCGGTCAGATCCGGGCTGACGATGACAGGCGGGCGATTTTGATAACGATCCTGCGCACCTGCGGCCCCGGAGAAGACCGTGAGAAAGCACGCGGCAAGGATAAGGGATTTCTTCAGCATCGGACGGACTCGCTACTTGGCCGAAATCAATTTCTAAGTCCAGGGAGTTGCCTCCGGCGGGACCTTTTTTCATGGAGTGCGGCTGCGGGAATTCGCATTCGCATTTCTCACTCCGGCAATGGCGCGATGCTCTCATCCGTCTGCGACCGAATGGTAAACGGAACGACGCCGAAGGCGGGCCGGCGCAATAAAGCTCTGGGTAGGGTTATTCGCCCCTTTATCGATGTGGTTTGCAGATGGTAAACAGAACAAAATGGAAACAACGGAGAGAGGCGGAGGATGGCAGCAAAGGGTTTGATTACGGGGGATGACGGGCTCGATCGTTGCGCCTGGCATGGCAATCTGGAGGATTACCGCCGCTATCACGACGAGGAATGGGGCCGGCCTGTCGCCGATGATCATAGGTTGTTCGAAAAGATCTGCCTCGAAGGCTTCCAGTCGGGCCTCTCATGGCTGACGATCCTGAGAAAGCGCGAGGCGTTTCGCGCCGCATTCGCGGGCTTCGCCTTCGACAGGGTTGCCGAGTTCGGAGAGGAGGACGTCGAGCGATGCCTTGCCGATGCCGGCATCGTCCGCCACCGCGGCAAGATCGTCTCGACCATCAATAATGCTCGCCGTGCAAAGGAGCTGCGTTCGGAATTCGGATCGCTCGCGGCCTATTTCTGGTCGCATGAACCCGAAAGCAGCGAGCGTCCGGCAGTCGTCGATCAGGCCGCGCTCATCGCCAATCCGACGACGCCTGCATCGATCAGGATTTCGAAGGATCTGAAGAAGCGCGGCTGGACTTTCGTCGGTCCGACGACCGTCTATGCTTTCATGCAGGCGATGGGCCTCGTCAACGACCACATAGAGGGCTGTTTCTGCCGTGCTCCGATAGAGGAGCTTCGCCGCCGCTTCACACGCCCGGCGGCATGATTGGCGCGTCGGAGACGAGCGGCGCCCTCCCCAACGGGAGGAGGGCGCTTTGGTGGGAAAGGCACCAGGTCAGGCAGGGTAGGGCCTGGCTGATCTGAAGGAGCGTAGCGCGTAATATATCGCACCGGCTATGGCGACCCCGAAGAACCAGCCGTAGACACCCCACCAGGTCGGCATGACGGATGTAAGCCCCGGCAGAATCGAGGAGAAGACGATGCCGATGCCGGCGGCAATGAGCGCGTTGACGTGCCAGCCGTTCTCGAAGCGAAACTCACCGTCCTCCCGGTAGAGCGCGTCCACGTCCACGCGGCCCTTTCGGATAAGATAGTAGTCGACCATCATGACGCCGAAGATCGGACCCATCGTGTTGCCGATCATGTTGACGAAGTGCGCAGCTCCGCCCTCCCATGGCGCGAAGGGGTAGAGCGCCAGGGCGATCAGCGCGGCGATATAGCCGCCCCTCTTGAAGTCGATATGCTTGGGGAAGACATTGGCGAAATCGAAGGCAGGCGACACGAAATTGGCAACGACGTTGATGCCGAGCGTCGCCACGGCGAAGGTGAGGGCTGCGACCAGCGCGAGGAACCAGCTGTCGAACTTCGCCGAGATCTGGTCGGGATGCAACAGCACCTCGCCATACACATTGTAGGCTGCGATGGTGGTGATGCCGGCCACCAGCGAGAACAGGACGAGGTTGACCGGCAGGCCCCACAGATTGCCGACCTTCAGCGACCGTTCGCTCGGGCAGTAGCGCGAGAAATCACAGAAATTGAGATAAAGCGCGGAGAAATAGGTGACCCAGATCGCCGCTACCGCAGCGAGCGCGGCGAGTGATCCCGGAACGCCGGGCACCCCGGCATTCTTTGTCTTCTCCAGCAGCACGTCCATCGGGATTGTGTGGCTGAACGAGAAGCCGCCGGACTTCACGACGAGATAGACCGCGAGCAGCAGCATCATCACCCAGACAGCCGGCCCGGCCCAATCCTGGAATTTTCTGACCGTTTCCATGCCGTTCTGAATGATCAGCAGCTGAAGACCCCAGACGACGACGTAGCAGATCAGCTCCAGGGTGGAATGACCGAGCATGTGGCTCGACTGGTGAAACTGAAGCAGGCTCTCGTTGCGGATAAGCAGCGCAACGATGGCGCCAGAGGCCGCCGCCGTCTGCGCGCCATACCAGAAGCACGCGACGATAGCGCGGACGATGGCAGGAAAGTTCGCTCCCCAGATACCGAAGGATGCCCGGGCGAGGACCGGGAAGGGTACGCCGGTGCGTACACCGGCAAGCCCGACAAGCTGCATCAGGAAGAAGATGATAAGCGAGCCGATGCCGATGGCCAGAAGGAAGTTCATGAAGCTGCCGCAGAAGAGAAACAGGCTGGCGGCGAGATAGTAGCCCCAAAGGCTGTGCACGTCCGATGTCCAGACGTTGAAAATCGAGAATGCGCCCCAATTGCGTTCTTTGGCGGGCGCGAGGTCTTCATTGTACAATTGTGGAGATGCACCGGGTGGTATCGTCATGGTTTCCCCTCGTGACGGATTGGCACCTGTGCCGGTGGAAGGCGAGCTTGCGACCTTCTGTCAGCACGCGGGCGACATCACCATATCGAGAGGGAAAAAGGCTTTTCGTCAATGGACCAAATTGTTGATGCAAACAGTTTCGCACCAAGTCCGGAGCGGAACGGTTCCGGTACTCCGCCCATCCCGCTCCAGACTCGCTGGCGAAATCCGCCACGTTCATGATTTCAGGTCGGCTGGACCTGAGATCACAATGGTTTAGCCGCCGTTCCTTGCCAGCCACTCCTTCATCATCTTGATCTCGCTTTCCTGCGCCGCGATGATGTCTTCCGCCAGTTTGCGGATCGTTTCATCCTTGCCGTGTTGGAGTTCGACCCTGGCCATGTCGATTGCCCCCTGATGGTGAGCGATCATGCCGCGCACGAAGTCGACATCGGTATTGCCGCTGAAGACGATGTCCATATCCTTGTGCATTTTGGCATTCGCCTCCGCAAAGGCTTTGCTCGACGGTGATGTGGCAGCCGACGCGCCACTTTCCACGGACCCGTGATGCATGTTGCCGTGGTCGGTCTCCTGCGAGAGCGCGGGAGCAGCGGATGAGGCCAGCAGAAGGGCGGCCGTCAAGAATTTGAGGAACATGATATTTCCTTTCGATCATTGTCTTGGTGGCGCGAACGTTGGTCGCGCCGAGATTGAAGTCTCGGACGGAAAACCGTTACGCGATTTTCCTGAAAGCACGCGACGAGGGCGGTTTGGGCGGGGGGTACCGAGGCTTCAGACGCAGCGCGCGGAGCTCGTCGTCGCGACCAGGGGCCAGTCTTTCGGAGGAGCTATAGGTCCGGACCAGACTGGGCAGGGTGACGCCAACTGCTATACAGGCGGAGCAGAGAAACGGGTGCACGGGCTTTGCGGGGTGCTTGCAATGCCGCGAATCTTCACAAGCCGTATGAGGTATCTGCGCGCCGTGGGAGCCGCGTTCGGTCAGCAAAACAACATGATGCGGATCACTCGCCCGGACGGCTAAGTCCCGGGCCTGCGCGGCCGCACCAAGCCCGCCGCTCAAGGGCGCGGACAGGAAAACGAGCATGATGGCGAGCCAGCGCAGCATGCGTTGAAGGTAGGGTGTTCCGCCTCAGATGAGAAGAGCTCGCGAGCGAAGATCGGCACGGAGAACTCACGCGCTCAGTTTCCCGGTCTCCGGCAGGGCGAATACGCCTTCGAGCGAGCCTTCTGCGCCCCTTTCCCTAAGCGTCGAATTGCCGATGCAATAGAGTGGGGAAGGATGCCCAGTCCCGCTGCGGATCGTTGTCGAAAAGCAGAAGGATGAGGAGCTTTCCGTCGCCCTTTCCAGGATGTTCAGGATGGTGGATCGATCACCTTCGTCATAGGCCCTTACGAGGTCGATGATCCCGCAGGGGTTGCGCCGCAGGCCAAGAACGGCAAGCGTCCTGGAACCGACGACGAAGGCGCCGCTGGAAAGGTCGCAACGCCACGGTTCCACCAGGCAACCCGCCTGCGAGACGCGGCGGGTCCAGGCTTCGTGGGCCTCCAAACTCAACGGCTTTACCGCTCCGGATCCCGGTGTCATGAAGTTCAGCATTCCGCTCGTCCCCGAATTGCCCTCGATCTCCAACTTAACCTATACGCGCAGACGGCGAAATTCACAATCAAGTCATTTGTAGCCGCGCCGTTGGCCCGGAACGGAGGCGGCGGCGCTATGTTCCGAAAGGGAGCCTATGGGCGAGGCCTGAGGGCGGTCGCCCTTGCCGCTTCTGCCATGATCCGGTAGGGAAGGCACCGACCAAGCACGAAGTCCGGAATGCTTTCCATGAATGAAAAACAGAAGAAAACGCAGAAGCTCAGGGCGCGCTTGCCGCGTGGTTTCGTAGATCGTCCGGCCGCGGACATCCGCGCCGTGGACGAGATGGTTTCGAAGATCCGCGAGGTCTATGAACGCTACGGCTTCGATCCGGTGGAAACCCCGCTTTTTGAATATACTGACGCGCTCGGAAAATTCCTGCCGGACAGCGACCGGCCGAATGAAGGCGTCTTCTCGCTCACCGACGACGACGACCAGTGGCTTAGTCTTCGCTACGACCTGACGGCGCCGCTGGCGCGCCACGTGGCCGAGAATTTCAACGAGATCCAGCTTCCCTACCGGACCTATCGCGCCGGCTACGTCTTCCGCAACGAGAAGCCGGGGCCGGGCCGTTTCCGCCAGTTCATGCAGTTCGATGCCGATACGGTGGGTGCCGCCGGCGTGCAGGCCGATGCCGAAATGTGCATGATGATGGCCGACACGATGGAGGCGCTCGGCATTGCCCGCGGCGACTACGTGATCCGCGTCAACAACCGCAAGGTTCTCGACGGCGTTCTGGAGGCGATAGGTCTCGGCGGCGGCGAGCAGATGAATACGCGCCTGACGGTGCTGCGTGCCATCGACAAGCTCGACAAATTCGGCCCGGAAGGCGTGCGGCTGTTGCTGGGCGAAGGACGCAAGGACGAGAGCGGCGACTTCACCAAGGGCGCCGGGCTCGACGATGAGCAGATCGGCAAGATCCTGTTCTTTGTCGGCATCACCGACTATGCCGAGAGCGCGGACGCGTTGGCGGCACTCGTCGCCGGGACGGCCCGGGGCGCCGAGGGCGTCAATGAGTTGAACACGATCCGCAGCCTTGTGCTCAGCGCCGGCTACGAGGCGGACCGCATCAAGATCGACCCCTCGGTCGTGCGTGGTCTGGAATATTATACGGGTCCCGTTTTCGAGGCGGAGTTGCAGTTCGCCGTCACCAACGAAAAGGGGGAGAAGGTCGTCTTCGGCTCCGTCGGCGGAGGCGGCCGCTATGACGGTCTCGTGTCGCGCTTCATGGGACAGCCGGTGCCGGCGACCGGCTTTTCGATCGGCGTGTCTCGGCTGATGACGGCGCTCAAGAATCTGGGCAAACTGGGCGTAGAACAGGTCACCGCGCCGGTCGTCGTTTGCGTCATGGACCGCGACATCGAAAGCATGGGGCGCTACCAGCGCTTTGTGCAGGATCTGCGTCATGCCGGCATCCGCGCCGAAATGTACCAGGGCAACAAGAAGAACTTCGGCGACCAGCTCAAATATGCCGATCGTCGCGGTTCGCCGATCGCTGTCATTCAGGGCGGCGACGAGCGCGCTTCCGGCGTCGTACAGATCAAGGACCTGATCGAAGGCAAGCGGCTCTCTGGCGAAATCGAAGATAATGTCGCTTGGCGCGAGGCGCGTGCCGCTCAGATTTCCGTCCCGGAAGGCGAACTCGTCGTTAAGATTCGCGAAATTCTCGCGGACCAGGCCGAGGACCGGAAAAGGGCGGGTTGACCGCGATGCCTCTCATTGATCTTCCCGGTTTCGCCGGCGACCTCCTTGCGGATTTCGAACGCCGGAACACGCTGCGCGTCGACACGCCGGTCATCCAGCCTGCCGAGCCTTTCCTCGACATGGCCGGGGAAGACCTGCGCCGGCGGATCTTCATGACCGAGAGCGAAACCGGCGAGAGCCTGTGCCTGCGGCCGGAGTTCACCATCCCCGTCTGCCTGCGACATATCGAGACCGCAACCGGAACGCCGCAACGCTACGCCTATCTGGGCGAGGTGTTCCGGCAGCGCCGCGACGGATCGAGCGAGTTCTACCAGGCGGGCATCGAAGATCTGGGCGATCCGGATACGGCCGCCGCTGATGCGCGGGTGGTCGGTGATGCCTTGTTCGTCCTTTCCAATCGACTGCCGGGCGAGCGGCTGAAGGTCACGCTTGGCGACCAGTCGGTCTTCGAAGCGGTGATTGCCGCCTGTGGCCTGCCCGGCGGTTGGCAGAAACGGCTCATTCATGCCTTCGGGGATCAGAAGCAGTTGGACAGGCTCTTGGCCGAGCTGGCCGACCCGAAATCGCCCGGCGTCTTCGGCCACGACGTCGAGCGCGTCGCAGCCTTGGGCATGCTCGACGACGAAGAGCGGCTCGTCGCTCATATCGGCGAGACGATGGAGGCGACCGGTTATTCGACCAATGCCAGCCGCTCGCCCCGCGATATCGCCCGGCGCCTGAAGGAAAAGGTCGAACTTGCAGCCACCCGGCTGGACAAGGAAGCGCTTGCCGTCATGCGCGCGTTCCTCGCTCTTGATCTGCCGCTCGCCGACGCTCCGGCCGCGCTCCACAGCTTCGCCGGCAAGGCGCGTCTGAGGATCGACGACGCGCTGGAACTCTTCGATGCGCGCGTGGCTGCGCTCGCATTGGCGGGCGCCGATCCCGGCCCGATGCGTTACCGCGCCGCCTTCGGACGACCGCTCGACTATTACACGGGCCTCGTCTTCGAAATCCACGTCGAAGGCACCCCCGCAGTGCTCGCCGGCGGCGGCCGGTTCGACCGCCTCCTCACCTTGCTCGGCGCTCGTGAGCATATTCCGGCCGTCGGCTTTTCTCTTTGGCTCGACCGGATAGAACAGGCTGCGGGGAGAGAGAAATGACCGTCACTATTGCGCTGCCCTCAAAGGGGCGGATGAAGGATGAGTCCTCGGCTATTTTCGAACGCGCCGGCATGAGGATCACGGCGGTTGGCAACGACCGATCGTATCGCGGCCGCGTGGAAGGCGTGGAAGACGTCGAGATAACCTTTTTGTCGGCCTCGGAAATCGCGCGTGAAATCGGCAGCGGCGCAGTGGATTTCGGCGTTACGGGAGAGGACCTCGTGCGAGAAGGCCTGGCGGATGCCGATGCACGCGTCGAGTTTGCCGCCAGGCTTGGTTTCGGCCATGCCGATGTGGTCGTCGCGGTACCCGAAATCTGGTACGACGTCGACACCATGGCTGACCTCGGCGACGTCGCCGCAGATTTCCGCGCGCGCCACGGCCGGCGCCTCGCCATCGCTACCAAATACTGGCGCCTGACGCAGCAATTCTTCTCGGGCAGCCACGGCATTCAGCTCTATCGGATCGTCGAGAGTCTGGGAGCGACCGAGGGTGCGCCGGCATCCGGCTCAGCCGACATCATCGTCGACATCACCTCGACCGGCTCGACGCTCAAGGCCAACCATCTGAAGATTCTCTCCGATGGCGTGATCCTTCGCTCAGAGGCCTGCCTCGTACGGGCGCGAAAGGCGGAGCATGGGGGCAATCCACTGATCGACCGGATTCTCGCGGCCGTACGTTCTGCGCTTTGACGATGGAGATCGGCAAGGTGAGGGCTCGCAAATTCGCCTTCGGCCCTGACAAACGCAACCGGCACTCCCTATGTTGGGGCGGCAGACACCCTTTCGATATCCCACCTAGAGGCATCCATTATGGCTGATCTTTCCTCCTTTCCGATCACGTCGCGCTGGCCGGCGAAAAATCCCGATATCATCCAGCTCTATTCGCTTCCGACGCCGAACGGCGTGAAGGTCTCCATTGCTCTCGAAGAATTGGGCCTGACCTATGAGGCGCATCGCATTTCCTTCGATACCAACGAGCAGAAGTCGCCCGAATTCGTCTCCCTCAATCCGAACGGCCGCATTCCGGCGATCATCGATCCGAACGGGCCGGACGGTAAGCCGATCGGCCTGTTCGAGTCGGGCGCGATCCTGATCTATCTCGCAGAAAAGACCGGCAAGCTCATTCCTGCGGATGCGGCCCGCCGTTATGAGACGCTGTCCTGGGTGATGTTCCAGATGGGCGGCGTCGGACCAATGTTCGGGCAGTTCGGCCATTTCTTCAAATTCGCGGCCGACAAGGTCGCGAACAATCCCTATCCCGTTCAGCGTTACCGAGACGAAGCAAAACGTCTTCTCGGCGTTCTCGAAGCGAGGCTCGAAGGCAGGCAATGGCTGATGGGAGAGGAGTACACGATCGCCGATATCGCGACCTATCCCTGGGTGGAGGGGGCACGCAAATTCTATGGTGGAGCCGAGGTGCTCGACTATAAGAGCTTCCCGAAGGTCATGGCATGGGTGGATCGCGGCCTGGCGCGCCCGGCCACGCAGAAGGGCATGGAGATCCCGCGCAAGGAGTGATTTGCAGCGGGAACCTTCCGGCCTGAGATGGACCGGCCACGGGCCGGGAGGATAGCGATCAACACGAACCTTTTGAGACGGATGGAGCAGGTGTCGGGAAGACTTGTTGTTGTCGGTGGCGGTCAAGCCGCATTCGCTTTGGTCGCCAAGCTTCGCGCCCTCAAGGACATGCGTCCGATCACCGTCGTCGCGGCCGAAGCCAGCCTGCCTTACCAGCGGCCACCGCTTTCCAAGAAATATCTGTTGCGCGAAATGACGCTCGATCGCCTGCTTTACCGGCCGGAGACCTGGTATGCGGAGCACGAGATCGATATCCGTCTTTCGACGACGGTCACGCGGGTCGATCGTGCCACACGGCAGGTGGTGCTCAGCGATGGTTTGACGCTCGGCTATGAGACGCTTGCCTTCGCAACCGGCGCAACGCCACGACGGCTGCCGGCTGCGGTGGGTGGCGATCTTGCCGGCGTGTATGTGGTGCGCGACTTCAGGGATGCCGACCTGCTGGCGGAGGAAATGCAGCCCGGCCGGCGAGTGCTGGTCGTCGGCGGCGGCTATATCGGGCTCGAGGCTGCAGCGGTTGCCCGCATCTCAGGGCTCGAGGTGACCGTCATCGAAATGGCCGACCGCATCCTTCAGCGCGTCGCCTCGGCCGCCACCTCGGCGATCGTGCGCGAAATTCACAGCGCGCACGGCGTGCATATACGGGAAGGCACGGGGCTCCACCGTCTGATCGGCCATAACGGACGCGTCACGGCGGCGGAGCTCTCCGACGGTTCCGTCATTCCCGTCGACATCGTGATCGTCGGAATTGGCGTGACGGCCAATGATGACCTGGCGCACGACGCCGGTATCGAAACGGCCAACGGGATCGTCGTCGACAGCCATGGGCGAACATCCGATCCCGCTGTCTTCGCCATGGGAGACTGCGCTGTACTGCCATGGGACGGCATGCGTATCCGCCTCGAATCCGTGCAGAATGCAGTCGACCAGGCAGAGGCGGTTGCCGCGGTCCTCGCCGGCAGCAGCGTTCCCTATGCACCGAAACCCTGGTTCTGGTCCGACCAGTACGATGTCAAACTGCAGATCGCCGGTTTCGGTCTCGGCCATGACGAAACGCTGGTTCGGCCGGGCCAGCGCGAAGGCAGCGTATCGGTCTGGTATTTCCGCCAGGGCAAGCTGATCGCCGTCGACGCGATAAACGACGCCAAGGCCTACGTCACCGGCAAGAAGCTGCTCGAGCAGGGAGTGACGCCCAATCGAGCGCTGTTGGCGGATCCCCAGGTCGATCTCAAGACATTGCTGGCATAGCACCCGGGGTATGCTGCGGCCGCTACGGCCAGCACCATAAATCAAAAAGGGGCGGCTCGAGAGCCGCCCCTTTGATCCGGATGGATCTAATCGTGCTAAGGCTGTCGCCTTATCACATCATGTCCATGCCGCCAGTTCAGCGCGCTTGGCGCGCTGAACCACTTAAAGTGTATGGGCGAAGCTTTATGAACCTGCTGTGCTAAGGCTGTCGCCTTATCACATCATGTCCATGCCGCCAGTTCAGCGCGCTTGGCGCGCTGAACCACTTAAAGTGTATGGGCGAAGCTTTATGAACCTGCTGTGCTAAGGCTGTCGCCTTATCACATCATGTCCATGCCGCCCATGCCGCCCATGCCGCCAGGCATTGCCGGAGCGTCCTTCTTCGGCAGCTCGGCGATCATGGCTTCGGTGGTGATGAGCAGCGAAGCAACCGAGGCTGCGTCCTGAAGCGCGGTGCGAACGACCTTGACCGGGTCGATGATGCCCATGGCGATCATGTCACCATATTCGCCGGTCTGTGCGTTGTAACCGAAGTCGTCGGTGTCCTTCTCGAGGATCTTGCCGACAACGATGGATGCTTCGTCGCCAGCGTTTTCGACGATCTGGCGGGCCGGAGACTGCAGAGCGCGGCGAACGATGTTGACGCCGGCATCCTGGTCGTCGTTTTCACCCTTGACGGTGATCTTGACGGAGGAACGCAGCAGAGCAACGCCGCCGCCCGGTACGATGCCTTCCTGAACTGCAGCGCGCGTCGCGTTGAGAGCGTCGTCGATGCGGTCCTTCTTTTCCTTCACTTCGACTTCCGTCGCACCGCCGACGCGGATGACGGCAACGCCGCCAGCGAGCTTGGCAAGGCGCTCCTGCAGCTTCTCACGGTCGTAGTCGGAAGTGGTTTCTTCGATCTGGGCCTTGATCTGGGCGACGCGGCCTTCGATGTCGGACTTCTGGCCGGCACCGTCGACGATCGTCGTATTTTCCTTGGTGATCGAAACCTTCTTCGCACGGCCGAGCATGTCGAGCGTGACGCTTTCGAGCTTGATGCCGAGGTCTTCCGAGATCACGGTGCCGCCCGTCAGGATGGCGATGTCTTCGAGCATGGCCTTGCGACGGTCGCCGAAGCCCGGAGCCTTGACGGCAGCAATCTTCAGGCCGCCACGCAGCTTGTTGACGACGAGCGTTGCAAGAGCTTCGCCTTCGACGTCTTCAGCAATGATGAGGAGCGGCTTGCCGGTCTGGACGACGGCTTCGAGAACCGGGAGCATCGCCTGAAGGTTGGAGAGCTTCTTCTCGTGCAGGAGAATGTAAGCGTCTTCGAGGTCGGCGACCATCTTTTCCGGGTTGGTGACGAAGTAGGGCGACAGATAACCGCGGTCGAACTGCATGCCTTCGACGACTTCGAGTTCGGTCTCGGCGGTCTTGGCTTCTTCAACCGTGATGACGCCTTCGTTGCCAACCTTCTGCATCGCTTCGGCGATGTCGAGACCGATCTGCTTTTCGCCGTTTGCCGAGATCGTGCCGACCTGGGCGACTTCGTCCGAGGTGTTGATCTTCTTGGCCTTGGCGAGCAGGTCCTTGACGACTTCAGCGACGGCGAGGTCGATACCGCGCTTAAGGTCCATCGGGTTCATGCCGGCGGCAACGGCCTTCGCGCCTTCGCGAACGATTGCCTGAGCGAGAACGGTTGCGGTCGTCGTGCCGTCGCCGGCGATGTCGTTGGTCTTCGAAGCAACTTCGCGGACCATCTGGGCGCCCATGTTCTCGAACTTGTCTTCGAGTTCGATCTCCTTGGCGACGGAAACGCCGTCCTTGGTGATGCGCGGTGCGCCGAACGATTTGTCGATGACGACGTTACGGCCCTTCGGGCCGAGCGTCACCTTGACCGCGTCGGCGAGAATGTCGACGCCGCGCAGCATCTTTTCGCGCGCGCTACGGCCGAACTTGACTTCTTTAGCTGCCATTTTGAAAGCTCCTGGTTTCGAAATTCCGGAACGGATCCGGTTTCAAATTGCGGAAGTTTGGAAGGGTTGTCGGCCTATCAGCCGATGACGCCCATGATGTCGGCTTCCTTCATGATCAGAAGGTCTTCGCCGTCAATCTTGACTTCGGTGCCGGACCACTTGCCGAACAGGATGCGGTCGCCGGCCTTGACGTCGAGCGGAACAACCTTGCCGCTTTCGTCACGGGCGCCGGAACCGACAGCCACGATTTCGCCTTCCTGAGGCTTTTCCTTCGCGGTGTCCGGAATGATGATGCCGCCCTTGGTCTTTTCTTCAGATTCGACGCGGCGAACGACGACGCGGTCGTGCAGCGGACGGAAATTGGTGCTTGCCATTGTCTAATCCCTCGATCAAATGACACTGCGGGTCGCGGATGGACCCGCCGGATGGGTGTTAGCACTCCTCTCATTTGAGTGCTAGCGCAGCCGAGATAAGGCCGGCTGCTGAACGAGTCAAGGATCGACTGCGAGAATTTTGGCCGCGCCGGCTGTCCCGTGTCAGCTTCTCAGGCTTCTGTGACGGTGCTGTTGCACAACGCCGAATTCCATTGGAAGGGCAGCGTTTTTCTCTCCGCGAGGCTTGTAATCTTGCTCCTTCCTTGCGATGTCAGCCGGAAAGCCGAGTTTGCAGGAAGCCAGCATGGCCATCAGGATCAACAGTTTTCGGGAAATCGCCGGCCGTTACGACGTGGTCCTTTGCGATGTCTGGGGCGTGCTTCACAATGGCATTCAAGCCTTTGCATCCGCCTGTGAAGCGCTTGCCGAGGCGCGCGCCCAAGGGCTGACCGTCGTTCTCGTCACCAATTCGCCCCGGCCGCATCCAGGCGTCACGGTGCAGATTCGCGGCCTTGGAGTTCCGGACGAAGCCTATCACCGTATCGTCACCTCGGGCGATGTGACGCGCGCGTTGATCGCCAAGGCCGAGAAACGCATCTTCTTCATCGGTGCCGATCGTGATCTGCCGCTGCTCGAAGGGCTCGGCACCGAGATCGTCTCCGCCGACGAAGCCGAGACGATCGTCTGCGCCGGCTTCTACGATGACGAGACCGAGACGCCCGAGCACTACCGGGCAACGCTGACGGCACTTGCCAATCGGAACGTTCCGTTCATCTGCGCCAATCCCGATCTCGTTGTCGAGCGCGGGCATCGCTTGATCCCCTGCGCCGGCGCCATTGCCAAGCTTTATGAAGAGCTCGGCGGCGAGGCCCGGATCGCCGGAAAACCCTATATCTCCATCTATCGCACCGCTCTTTCCGAGGCGAAGGCGGTCAGGGGCGCGTTCGACCTTTCGCGCGTCGTTGCCATAGGCGACGGCATGCCCACGGATGTGAAAGGTGCGCAGGATGCAGGCTTCGATCTGCTCTATATCAGCGCGGGCATACATGCGCAGGATTATATGCACGAAAGCCGCACCGACGAAGCCAAGCTGATGGCCTTTCTCAGACAGAACGGGGCAACGCCGAAATGGTGGATGCCGCGGCTGGCATGACGGGAAGATCGGCATGACGGTTTTTCATCGCAACGAGACCCGTGATCCGCTCCCCGGCCATCTTCGCGGCGGGGTGGTCGCCATCGGCAATTTCGACGGCGTGCACCGCGGCCATCAATCGGTGCTGAACCGCGCACTGGCCGAGGCGGTGAAGCGTGGCGTTCCGGCGCTGGTGCTCACTTTCGAACCGCATCCGCGCACGGTTTTCCGACCCGAGACGCCGGTGTTCCGCCTAACCCCGGCACCGCTAAAAGCCCGTATCCTCGAGGGAATGGGTTTCGGCGCCGTCATCGAATATCCCTTCGACCGGAGCTTTTCGGAGCTTTCGGCCTTCGACTTCATTCATCGCATTCTGCGCGAATGGCTGCACGCTTCCCATGTCGTTACCGGTTTCGATTTCCATTTCGGCAAGGGGCGGGAAGGCGGGCCCGCCTTCCTCATGGCGGCCGGCGAGCGGGAAGGATTCGGGGTGACCCTGGTGGATGCCTTCCGCGACGAAAATGCCGCCGTCATTTCGTCGAGCTTTATTCGCTCCTTGCTCGCCGAGGGGGATGTTTCGCACGCGGCCGGGCTGCTCGGTTACCGTTACACGGTCGAAGCGGAAGTCATCGGCGGCAAGAAGCTCGGCCGGACGCTCGGCTATCCGACGGCGAACATGCGCCTTCCGCCCGAGGCTGAGCTGAAAAGCGGCATCTATGCGGTACGTTTCCGCCGGGCGGACGGGTCGCTCCACGATGGCGTTGCGAGTTTCGGGCGGCGCCCGACCGTCGACAGTGACGGCGAGGCCCTGCTCGAGACTTTCGTGTTCGATTTTTCCGCTGACCTCTACGGAGAGATCTGCGCCGTATCTTTCTTCGGCCGCTTGCGCGACGAACTCAAGTTCGATGGCCTGGAGCAATTGATGGTACAGATGCGCAGCGACGAGAGCGAGGCCCGCGCGCTGATTGCGGGCGTTCAGCCCCTGAGCGACATCGACCGCAGGCTCACTTTCGGCTGAGGGATATCAGGCGGTTGCCATTCGGCACCCTAAAGAATTCGGCCATGCCGTTCCGGCGGACCTTTTCAAAAGGCGGAAAACGCCTTAAAGAACCGGCCATAATGACCCGGTTCCATCGAGTGATCATCGATCAGCGAATTATTGGCCCGGCTTTCCGCGCGCTTTAGTCTGCGCCGGAAGGTCCGGGATTTCGGCGTTCCAGCGCCCCCATTCATCTTCGAGATTACCGAACCCTTCCGCCTGCGTGACGACCCCGCGCGGAAAAGACGAATGCGAAAACCATGACCGAGACCGCTGAAAAGATCGACTATTCCTCTACCCTTTACCTGCCGCAGACGGACTTTCCGATGCGTGCGGGTCTGCCGCAGAAGGAGCCGGAGACCGTCGCCCGTTGGCAGAATATGGAGCTTTACAAAAAGCTGCGCGCATCGGCTGCCGGCCGCGAGAAGTTCGTCCTGCATGATGGCCCGCCCTATGCCAACGGCAACATCCATATCGGTCATGCGCTGAACAAGATCCTCAAGGATGTGATCAACCGATCGTTCCAGATGCGCGGCTTCGATGCGAACTACGTCCCAGGCTGGGACTGCCACGGCCTGCCGATCGAATGGAAGATCGAGGAAAAATATCGGGAAAAGGGCAAGAACAAGGACGAGGTCCCGGTCAACGAGTTCCGTAAGGAATGCCGTGAATTCGCCAGCGGCTGGATCGGTGTCCAGACGGAGGAATTCAAGCGTCTCGGCATCGAGGGAGACTTCGAAAACCCTTACACCACGATGAACTTCCACGCGGAGGCGCGCATCGCCGGCGAGTTGATGAAGATCGCCAGGTCAGGTCAGCTCTATCGCGGCTCGAAGCCGGTCATGTGGTCGGTCGTCGAACGTACGGCCCTTGCCGAGGCCGAAGTCGAATATGCCGACGTCGAAAGCGATATGATCTGGGTGAAGTTCCCGGTAACCCAGGGGCCCGATGCGCTTGCCGGCGCCTTTGTAGTCATCTGGACCACGACCCCCTGGACGATCCCCGGCAACCGAGCGATCGCCTATTCGTCACGCTATGCCTACGGGCTTTACGAGGTCGCGGCCGCCGAGAACGATTATGGTCCTCAGCCGGGCGAGAAGCTGATCTTCGCCAAGCGGCTCGCCGAGGAGTCGGCTGCCAAGGCGAAGGTGACGTTCAAGTTCGTACGCGATATCGAGGCGGACGAGCTCGGGGCGGTCACTTGCGCGCATCCGTTGCACGGGCTCGGCGGCGGCTATGCCTTTCATGTGCCGTTACTCGACGGCGATCACGTGACCGACGATGCCGGCACTGGCTTCGTTCACACGGCTCCCGGCCATGGCCGCGAGGACTTTGATGCCTGGATGGACAGCGCCCGGGCACTTGAAGCGCGCGGCATCTCCTCTGCCATCCCCTTCACGGTCGACGATGCGGGCTACTTCACGGCCGATGCACCCGGCTTTGGTCCGGATGCGGAAGGCGGCGCCGGCCGGGTCATCGACGACAAGGGCAAGAAGGGCGATGCCAACGAGCGAGTCATAAAAGCCCTGATCGGCCGGCATGCGCTCTTTGCGCGGGGCCGATTGAAGCATTCCTATCCGCATTCCTGGCGGTCGAAGAAGCCGGTCATCTTCCGCAACACGCCGCAATGGTTCGTGTACATGGACAAGGATTTCGGCGATGGCACGACGTTGCGTTCGCGTGCGTTGAACGCCATAGACGGAACCCGTTTCGTCCCCGGCGCCGGCCAGAATCGTCTGAGGGCGATGATCGAGCAGCGTCCCGACTGGGTCCTTTCGCGCCAGCGCGCCTGGGGCGTGCCGATCGCAATCTTCGCCAGCGACGAAGGCGAGATCCTCGCCGACGACGAGGTCAATTCCCGCATACTCGATGCGTTCGAGAAGGAGGGAGCGGACGCCTGGTTCGCCGAAGGTGCGAAGGAACGCTTCCTCGGCAAGGATCACGATCATACGCGCTGGCACCAGGTCATGGACATTCTTGACGTCTGGTTTGATTCCGGGTCGACCCACACTTTCACGCTGGAGGACCGCCCGGACCTGAAATGGCCCGCTGACGTCTACCTGGAAGGCTCAGATCAACACCGCGGCTGGTTCCATTCTTCGCTGCTCGAAAGCTGCGCGACCCGCGGGCGCGCGCCGTATAACGCCGTCATCACCCATGGCTTCACCATGGATGAGAAGGGCGAGAAGATGTCGAAGTCGAAGGGCAATACGGTCACGCCTCAAGAAGTGATGAAGGATGCAGGCGCCGACATCCTGCGTCTATGGGTCATGACGACGGACTATTGGGAAGACCAGCGCCTGGGCAAGACCATCATCCAGACGAATATCGACGCCTACCGAAAGTTGCGCAACACCGTGCGCTGGATGCTCGGCACGCTCGCGCACGACAAGGGCGAAGTCGTTGCGCTTTCCGAAATGCCGGAGCTTGAAAGGTTGATGCTGCATCGCCTTGCCGAACTCGACCGGCTGGTTCGCGAAGGCTACGATGCCTTCGACTTCAAGAGGATCGCCCGGTCGCTCATCGATTTCTCGAATGTGGAACTTTCCGCCTTCTACTTCGATATCCGCAAGGATGCGCTCTATTGCGATGCTCCGTCGTCGCTGCGCCGCCGCGCTTCGCTGCAGGTCATCCGCACCGTTTTCGATTGCCTGGTGACCTGGTTTGCACCCATGCTGCCCTTCACTGCCGAGGAGGCCTGGCTTTCGCGCAATCCACAAGCCGTTTCCGTGCATCTCGAACAGTTCCCCGAGGTCCCCGCGAAGTGGCGCAACGACGCGCTTGCCGAAAAGTGGCGGAAGATCCGCGAGGTCCGCAAAGTCGTGACCGGCGCGCTCGAGATCGAGCGCAAGGAAAAACGCATCGGCTCTTCGCTCGAGGCGGCTCCCGTCGTCCACGTCGCCGACCCGGATCTGCTCGGAGCGCTCGACGGCCAGGACTTCGCCGAAATCTGCATCACCTCGGCAATCGAGATCGACGGGGGCGAAGGTCCTGCAGGCGCCTTCACGCTGCCGGAGGTCGCCAAGGTTAGAGTCGTGCCGAAACTCGCCGAGGGACGCAAATGCGCTCGCTCCTGGCGAATCACTACGGATGTGGGCTCCGATCCGCTCTATCCGGACGTCTCCGCGCGCGACGCGGCCGCCCTGCGGGAGCTCGGCTTCAAGCCGTAACCGACCTCTTTACCGGGTGAATTGCACTTAAGGCGTTCATCCGGTAAAACCTGCCCGAAATTTGGCGGAATTTTCCGCCATGGGGCGCTGAGTGGCCGCGGCATGCGAGACGCGGCCGGCTGGAAGGAATCTCATGGGAATGACGCGAGAGTTGCGAGTGGCCGCCGGCATTGCCGCCATCCTGGCGGGAGGGCTGGTGCTTTCCGGCTGCATTGGCGGCCCGACCTACGGCACGGACAAGACGGCTGGCGAGCATTTGCTCGACGACCTCGGCAGCGCCGTCAGCCTCGCTCCGCCGAAACGGGATCCGGTCAAGTATCAGCCGCGCCCCGGCCTGGTACTGCCCCCCGAACAGCAGCAGACGGCTCTCGTACAGCCGCAGCAGTCGCTTGCGAGCCGCGAGGCAAATCCGGCCTGGGTCGAGTCTCCCGAGGAAACGCGCGCGCGTCTGCGTGAAGAGGCGGACGCCAACAAGAACGATCCCAACTATGTCTCGCCGCTGGCAAAAGCGAATGCCAACGGCCGCCGCCTTTCGGCCAAGGAGCAGCAGGAAGCCTATCGTCAGGCACGCAAGATTGAGCAGGGCGCCTATTCGGATAAGCGCCGCTTCCTGAGCGATCCGCCGCTCGAATATCGCCGCTTGCCGGAAGGAGCCGAAGCCGATCTCGGTGAGCCCGAGAAGGACAAGGCGCGCCGCCGCAAGAAGGAGGCGCAGATCAAGAATTCCGGATCCAAGTGGTACTGGCCGTTTTAAGACGTAATCAGAACACTGGGCCGCGGTTTTCCGCTCCCATCCGCTTTAACATATTGGACTCGATCCTAAGCCATGGCCATCAGCATTCGCGATGCCGTTCCTGATGACGCTGCGACGATCCTCCGGTTCATCACGGAGCTCGCGACATATGAAAAGGCGCCGCACGAGGTTGAGGCGACCGTTGAGCGCGTGCACGAGACGCTCTTCGGAGCCGATGCGGTTGCGCGCGCAGTGATCTGCGAGGCCGACGGCACGCCCGCGGGCTTTGCCATCTGGTTCTTCAGCTATTCCACCTGGCAGGCGCGCAAGGGACTTTATCTCGAGGACCTTTACGTCTCTCCGGAATTTCGTGGCTCGGGCGCTGGGAAGGCGCTGCTGAAGTATCTGGCACGGACAGCCGTTGCCGAAGGCTGCGGTCGCTTCGAGTGGAGCGTGCTTGACTGGAACGAGCCCGCCATTCGCGTCTACGAGGCCGTCGGGGCGGAGCCTATGTCGGAATGGACGCGTTACCGGCTTGCCGGCAAAGGGCTGGAGACGTTTGCTGCGGATTAGGGCCTGTTGAGATTCATCTTGAGTTTATCACGGCTGCTGTGCGATGGATGATGGCGTTGGAGCTCTGGTTTGTCGGCGCGTATGGCGATGCGCTAGAATTCCCTTGAGTGCCGGCTGCGCGGCCTACAGCGCCGTGCGTCTTATCAGACGCACAAAGGTCGCTGTAGCACTTCGATCTGCTGCATGTTTTGTCCTTCAATCGAATCCGATTAAAGGAAACATGCAGTAGGAAACGGATCGCAGGGCCGCGGTCGTTCTTCTTCCCTCATTTCTGTGCTCGTCACAGAAAACCAGCAGCGCCGCGTCTGCGCGGGAAGTTCTTTTAGCCCAAGGACTTGGTCTGGCTGGATGCCTGTGACGAGCACAGGAATGAGGAAATCAAGCAAGTCGCGGCGGGCACCCCGAATCTCAACAGCCCATAGGGCGGGATGAGGAAAAGTGTATGCGGTTTTCCGCCCGCATCCCGCGTCGCAACGTGATCGAGAGCGGAATTGCTTTAACGCCGGGCGGCAAAGAATGCGCGCAGAATATCCGCAGCCTCCCGCTCAGCAAGTCCGGAATAGACATCCGGAACATGATGGCAGGTGGGAGAAGAATAGAACCTGACCCCGTTGTCGACCGCGCCGCCCTTCGGATCCTCTGCTCCGTAATAGAGGCGACGAATGCGAGCAAAGGAGATCGCGGCGGCGCACATGGTGCATGGCTCGAGAGTGACGTAGAGATCGGCTCCCGAGAGCCGCTCGCCGCCAATGGCCGTCGCCGCCATGCGGATCGCCTCGATCTCCGCATGCGCCGTGATGTCGTTGAGTTCGCGGGTGCGGTTGCCCGCCGCGGCGACCACTTCGCCTTCATGCACGATGACGGCGCCGATCGGCACTTCGCCGCGTGCCGCGGCCTTTCGGGCCTCCTGAAGGGCCGCCTGCATGAAGGGCGCCGTATCCGTCATCTTCGTTCGACAATTTCCTCTTAACCCACGGCCTACGACCTGATAGGACAGCCGCAAAAGGCAGGCAACACAAATGACATCCAAAGACAAGCCCACGAGGCCCGGCGGCAAGGCCAAGGGTCGCGACACGAAACCTCATTCCGGCGGCGAGAAGGCTGCAGTGCGGGCAGCCGGTAGCGCGCCGGCCGCGTCGGCTGCGGGTGCGGAACAGCCACAGCGCATCTCGAAGATACTCTCGCGCGCAGGCGTTGCATCGCGCCGCGACGTCGAGCGGATGATCATGGAAGGGCGCGTCAGTCTCAATGGCCTCGTGCTCGACACACCGGTGGTCAACGCGACGCTCGCCGACAGGATCGAAGTGGACGGCCATCCGATCCGCGGCATCGAACGGACGCGGCTTTGGCTCTATCACAAGCCGGGCGGGCTCGTGACGACCAATGCCGATCCGGAAGGCCGGCCGACGGTCTTCGAAAACCTGCCCGAGGATCTGCCGCGCGTTCTGTCGATCGGCCGGCTGGACATCAACACCGAAGGCCTGCTGCTCCTGACGAATGACGGCGGGCTTGCCCGCGTGCTTGAGCTGCCGTCGACAGGCTGGCTGCGCCGCTACCGCGTGCGCGCACACGGGGAAATCGATCAGGCGGCGCTCGACCGCCTGAAAGAGGGTATCGCGGTCGAAGGTGTCCTTTACGGGGCGATCGAGGCTACTCTGGATCGGGTACAGGGCTCGAACGTCTGGATCACTATGGGCCTGCGCGAAGGCAAGAATCGTGAGATCAAGAACGTCCTTGGCGCACTTGGCCTCGACGTAAACCGACTGATCCGCATCTCCTATGGTCCGTTCCAGCTCGGCGAGTTGCCGATTGGTCAGGTTCAGGAGATTCGCGGCCGAACGCTGCGCGAACAGCTGGGCCCCCGGCTGATCGCCGACGCCAAAGCGAATTTCGACGCGCCGATCTATAACGACCAGTCGACTGCTGCCGAGCCTGAAGCAGAGCCTGTCGCCGATCACGGCAAGGCGGAATGGGGCAGCAAGCGCGAGAAGGCCGGAGACAAGCGCGAGCGTGCTCTTGCCCGCCTCGACACCCGCCGCGACGATGGCCGACCGAACGACCGAGGCCGCAGTCGTGGAAAGGCGGAGGAACGTCCTGCTCGCCCGCCTCTGAGACGCAACCGCTCTTCCAACGTCTGGATGGCGCCGGGTGCGCGTCCGACGGTCGAGAAAAAGCCGAAGGCTGCGGAAGACGAGCTTTCTCCGAAATCCACGCGGCGCGCGCCGGCGGACGTTAAACGCCGCGACCGTGCTAAGGACCCCGCCACGGCGAAGGCAGCCGGCTTTGATGAGGAGCGTAAGGGCAAGGCGGGTAAATCCGCCGGCCGCAAGGACGCCGCCGGTGGCTTCGAAAGGCGTCGCCCGCTCGAAGGCGCAGAGCGGAAATCACGCGACCATGGCGATCGTCCGCCGCGCCGTCCGGAGGGGGAGCGGGCTGCACGCGACCCGGCCGATGACCGCGCGTCTTCCGGCGGCCGCAAGGAGACCGCTCGGCCACCGCGCGGCGACGGCAAGAAGCGCTTTGCCGACGACCGGCCACGGGCGAACGCTGGCGGCAAGCCGGCGGCGGCAAACCCCTCCGCCAATCGCTCGTCCGAATCGCGCGCCGGAAAACCCGCAGGCACCAAACCCTCCGGCGGCAGGCGGCCCGGTGGAGGCAAGCCCGGTAATCGCCCGGGTGGCGGCAAACCCGGTAATCGCCCTGGTGGCGGCAAATCCTCGGGCAAGGGACCGCAGGGCAGGGGGAAGTAGCCGGCCGTGCGCATCGTCGGGGGAGAATTCCGCGGCCGCACGCTGGCCACACCGAAGTCGAACGACATCCGCCCGACCACGGACCGGACGCGCGAGAGCCTGTTCAACATTCTCGGTCACGCCTATCCCGAGGTCCTTGACGGGACGCGCGTCCTCGACCTCTTCGCCGGCACGGGCGCCGTGGGCTTCGAGGCGCTGTCGCGCGGTTGCCGTCAGGTTCTTTTCGTCGAACAGGGGGTGGAGGGACGTGGACTGCTGCGTGTCAACATCGAGGCGCTTGGCCTTCAGGGGCGGGCAAAGATTTTCCGTCGCGACGCGACCGACCTCGGCCCCGTCGGGACGATGGAGCCATTTCATCTGGTGTTTGCAGATCCGCCCTATGGCAAAGGCCTTGGCGAGCGCGCTCTGATCGCGGCCGCCCGCGGCGGTTGGCTCGTTGCCGGCGCCCTTGCGATCCTGGAGGAACGCGCGGATGTCCGGCCGCAGTTTTCCGAGAGTTTCGAATCGGTCGATGAACGCGCCTTCGGCGACACGCTCATGCATTTTCTTCGCTTTCGCGGCGCCTGAGATCGGCGCAAAGTCCGCCGGAGCTGCTCAGATTCCGCGTGATCTCGGCCTGCCTATTGTGCAGGATGGCCGGTGACGGAGGGATGCTGATGGACCAGAAGCTATCCACGACTCGCAAGGTTGCGGCGAACAAGGGGGAGCCGACCATCGCGCTTGCGCTGGGAGGCGGCGGTGCCCGTGGGCTTGCCCATATTCACGTCATCGACGCGCTTGACGAGATGGGCCTTCGGCCGGCGGTGGTCGCCGGTTCGTCGATCGGCGCGCTCATGGGAGCCGGCGTGGCGGCCGGCATGAGCGGGAAGGAAATTCGCGAGCATGTGCTTTCGACCGTCGGTCGCCGCGGGGAGGTGCTCAACCGGCTGTGGCGATTAAGGCCGGCAAGTCTTGCTGAAGCCATGGCGAGCGGCTTCCGCTTCGGCCAGTTCAACATAGAGCGCGTGCTGAAGGCCTTTCTGCCTGACGCAGTGCCCGTCCGCTTCTCCGATCTGGCCCTCCCCTTGAAAATCATCGTCACGGACTATTACGGGCAGACGGAAAGCGTCTGCGAGAGCGGCGATCTTTACAAGGCGCTTGCCGCCTCCTGCGCCCTACCTGCGGTTTTCATGCCGGTGAAGATCGATGGCCGCGTGATGATCGACGGCGGGATCTACAATCCAATTCCCTTCGATCACTTGCGGGGACTGGCCGACATCGTCATCGCCGTCGATGTCGTCGGCGGGCCCGATGGGGATGGCGAGACGATCCCCAGCCGCATCGACAGCCTGTTCGGCGCGACCCAGTTGATGATGCAGTCGATCATCACCATGAAGATGCAGGCCGGCGCTCCGGACATTCTCCTCAGGCCCGATGTGGGGCGGTTCCGCGTGCTCGATTTCCTGCGGGCGCAGGAGTTGCTTACCGCCACCAGCCGTACCAAGGATGAAACGAAGCGCGCGTTGGCAGAACGCATAGAACAGTGGAAGAAGGGAATGTAGACAGACGATGAGCCCTATGGGGCGCCCGCACCAGTAATCAGGGGGAGGCGCTTGCGACGGCCAGGCCAATCGTAGCAGGCTCATTCATGGACCGCCGAAGATGGCCGGCGATTACGAAGGAAATCCGTCCTCGCCGACTGCTGATGGATGCTTGAACCAGGCGTTAGCCACCTGGAGAGGGCGTCTGCTGCTTCGCTTATATTGGATGCTCAGAAGCGGTAGTTTACGCCAATCTTGCCCGTATCGAAGCGGAAGTCGGCATCGACAGGATTGCCGCCATCGACTGTATAGGTTCGCTCGCCGAAATCATGGTGCATATACTCGGCCTTGATCGACCAGTTCGGCGAGAAGCCGTATTCGACGCCAGCGCCGGCGACCCAGCCGGTGTCGTTGCGTATGGTGCTACCGCTTGTACCGGCTCCGTCATCCGTTTTTATCTCGAAGCGGCCTATTCCCAATCCGCCAGTCGCGTAGACAAGCAGGTTATCGAAGCTGTAGCCTGCGCGGGCGCGGACGGTGGACAGCCATTTCGTATCGCTCGTGCATGAGTAAGCCGGATTAGGGCAGGGCGTGTCTCCATCGATGCTGGAACCCAGAAAGTCCGCTTCTGCACCGATGACGAAGCCGTCGATCTGCCAGTTATAGCCCGCCTGAACGCCGCCGAGAAATCCCTTACCGTCGTGATGGGCCGTCTCGCCGAAAGGCTGATACGTCCAATCCACATCCGCACGGCCGCCGCCTACGTTACCGCCGAGATAAAAGCCGTTCCAGTCGAACGCTGCCGGCGCGGATATGGCCGGCGGCGACTCGACCGGCGCAAGATCGGCGGCCACGATAGGTGAAAGTGCTCCAGCAAGAAATGCCGCACTTAAGAAATATCTTTTCATACTATGGTCCCCTCGTCAAAGGCGCCTCCTTGAGCGTCCTAAATCGTTTATCGCGAAATTTAATATTTTTATCAAGTATGTTTTGTCATAAAGTTAAGATTGATGCGATAAAGCCACAATTAAGGAAGGCTTATGACTATATAAGTTGCTTATACTTATAACTAGTTACCAATAATATACTACCTTAAGAAGTATTATTTATGTAAAACTTTAAGCTGTATGTTCCGTATTTTGAAAGATACAATTACAAGAGGCGCCCTCTTTAAGACGAAGTTATTTACGAGCGCAGTTATTTCGGAATAATATTCAGGCAGGAAGACAGGCGGCGCCGGCATCGAGTTCTGGCACCAGAGCCTTCTGGAGATAGAGCGTTTCCTGTCTGAATTGAAAGATGTCTGGCTCGACGGGTCGGCCGAAGCGCGCGGCCTGTTCGCTCGGTCGGCTTGGCCGGCTTGGGCACGGCGCGCGCTAGCCCATGTTCGTTCCCGCCTCATCGATGAAGACGAGGCGGGCGGAATCAATTCCGGGTGATGTTTCAGTCAACGTGCCCGGTGGCAAGCAACGTTGTGAGCGCAGTCACACACACAGCCGTTTCACTCCGTCTTTTCCAACGTCTCGCTCCCGGCGACGTTGCCCGGCAGGGCATCGGCGGGGTGAGTGACCTCGCGCTTCGGCTTGACCAGCGGTTCCGGCCGTACCGGTCTTGAGTGCAGCATGTCGCGGCCGGCGGTAATGCCCTCTGCTTCCTGGAGCACCAGCCTTGCCTCGTCGCGGCGGCGGATATCGTCCATGATGCCGATGGCTTCGTCGCCGTTCACGCCGAGTGCTTCGAGCGTCTTGCGGCCGAACAGCAAACCCGACTCGAAGGTCTCGCGCAATTCGTAGTCGACCCCGCGTGCGCGCAGCTCCAGTGTGTGCTGGCGGTCGTAGGAGCGCGCAAACACGCGTGCATTCGGGAATTCTGTGTGGACGAGATCGATGATCCTGTCCGTGACCTCCTTCTTCTGCGTGCAGACGGCGACGATCTTTGCTTTTTCGATCCCGGCAGCCCTCAATACGTCGAGGCGCGTGCCGTCGCCGAAATAGATCCGGAATCCGAATGTCGCGGCCTGGCGCACGCGGGCGGCGGAATGGTCGATGATCGTCACCTCGCGTCCGCCGGCCAGCAGGATTTGCGAAGCGATCTGCGCGAAGCGGGAAAAGCCGATCATCAGCACGTCGGCGCCGGCGCCCTCGAAATTCTCTTCGATCTCCTCGGCCGTTTCATCCTGCTGGTGCATCAGACGCCTGGAGAGCATGGCCGCAACCGGGGTCAATGCCATGGAGAGCGTGACGATCGCGACCAGCAGCGAGGCGGTCGCCTGCGAAAAGACCCCGGCCGCAGCGGCAGCGGTAAAGAGGACGAAACCGAATTCGCCGCCCTGCGGCAGAAGCAGGCCGATGCGGACGGCGTCGTTATGCCGTGAGCCTGACGCCCGGCAAAGCCCGTAAAGAACGAGACTTTTTACCAGCATCAGAACGGGAACGGCGATCATGATGTTCAGGAGGTTCTCCGCCACGACGTGGAGCTCGAGGGACAGGCCAACCGCCATGAAGAAAAGCGCCTGCAGGATACCGCGGAAGGGCTCGATATCGGCTTCCAGCTCGTGCCGATAGGACGATTCGGCCAGCAACACGCCGGCGAGAAAGGCACCCATTGCCATCGAAAGCCCGGCGAGCTGCATCATCGTGGCCGCGCCCATCACGACGAGAAGCGCGGCTGCGATCATCACGTCGCGCGCGCCTGTACGCGCGATCACCTGAAAGAGCGGGTTGAGAAGATAACGGCCGGCGGCGAAAAGTGCGGCAACGGCAGCTATTGCGATCGCGAAATCCTGGAGCGGCGTCGTCGTATCCTCCGGCGCTTGCGCCGCCATCAACGGAATGATTGCAAGCAGAGGAACGATCGCAAGGTCCTGGAGCAGGAGAATGGAAAAGGCGCGCTGGCCGTAGCGTGTATTGGTATCGTTGTTCTCTTCCAGGATCTGCATGGCGAAGGCGGTGGAAGAAAGCGCCAGGCCAAAGCCGGCGACAACGCTGGCGGCGCCTTCGAGAAGACCGCTGAGCGCGATCAGGAACGAAAGAGCGAGGCCGGTGACCACGACTTGTGCGGTGCCGAGCCCGAATATATCGCGTCGCATCTGCCAGAGTCGCGACGGTTTTAGCTCAAGGCCGATGATGAACAGCAGGAAGACGACGCCGAGCTCCGAGACATGCAGGATCTCTTCGCCTTCGGTGATCTGCTGGGCGACGGGCCCGATCAGGATGCCGGCGGCGAGATATCCGAGAATGGTGCCGAGCCCGAGACGCTTGAACAGCGGCGCGGCGATCACGGCGCCTCCAAGCAGCATGAGCGCTTGCGAATAGATGATCGTCGTCGTTTCCATGCTCGGTGCTTCCGCTATAACGGCCGGGGACACCCTTAGGAGAGGGGCGCATGTGGCCGAGTATCATTTTGCTGCTGGGACGGGAATCATGATGATGCCCTTGATGCATGCTTCAGTGCACAATAAATGGGACAGGATTGAAAGGTCAAAATCATGTCTGAGACGATCGATTCCGCCGTCCTCGAGCAGCGCGCCGCCGAGCTTGTCGATCAGGCCCGCCGCGCTGGCGCGGATGCAGCAGATGCGGTGGTGGTGCGCGGGCGCTCGCGTTCCGTTTCCGTGCGGCTCGGCAAGGTGGAGGCGACCGAGGCTTCCGAGAGCGACGATTTCTCGCTACGGGTCTTTGTCGGGCGCCGCGTCGCCAGCGTTTCCGCCAATCCCGGTTTCGATCTGAAGCTCCTTGCGGAGCGTGCCGTGGCGATGGCGAAAGCATCGCCGGAGGATCCTTACGCATCTCTCGCCGATCCCGATCGCCTGGCGAAGTCCTATCCGGATCTCGATCTTTTCGACAGCCGCGACGTATCCACCGAGACCCTCACCGAGAGGGCGCTCGCCGCAGAGGAGGCCGCACTCTCGGTCACCGGCGTCACCAATTCGAGCGGGGCCGGTGCATCGGCCGGCATGGGCGGGCTCGTGCTCGTCACGTCGCATGGTTTCTCCGGGTCCTATATGGCCACCCGTTTCGGCTGCTCCGTCAGCGCGATTGCCGGCGAAGGCACCAAGATGGAGCGCGACTATGATTTCGACAGCCGTCTCTATTTCCACGAGCTCCGCACGGCCGAGGATATCGGCCGCGTGGCGGGCGAGCGGGCGGCAGCGCGCATCAATCCCCGCCGCGTCGCGACGCAGAAGAACCTGACCGTCGTTTTCGATCCTCGCATCGCGCGCGGTTTCGTTGGCCATCTTGCAGGAGCCGTCAACGGTGCGTCGGTCGCCCGCAAGACGAGCTTCCTGCGCGATATGATGGGCAAGCAGATCATGAAATCGGGTATTGCCGTAACCGACGATCCGTTGATCGTCCGCGGTGCCTCATCGCGTCCCTTCGACGGGGAGGGGGTCAGCGGCTCGAAACTGTCGATGGTCGAGGACGGTGTGCTGCGCCATTGGTTCCTGTCCACGTCCGCAGCCAGGGAACTTGGCCTCGAAACCAACGGGCGGGGCGTTCGCGGTGGTCCGTCGGTCAGCCCGGCCTCGACCAATCTCGCTCTCGAGCCCGGCTCAATTTCGCGCGAGGATCTGATCGGCGGCGTCGGCACGGGCTTCTATGTCACCGAGCTCATCGGCCAGGGCGTCAACATGGTGACGGGCGAATACAGCCGCGGCGCTTCCGGCTTCTGGATCGAAAACGGCGAAGTCCTCTATCCCGTGTCCGAGGTAACGATCGCCTCCAATCTGAAGCAGATGTTCATGGCCCTGACGCCTGCCGACGACATCGACAGGAAGTTCGGTATTGCCGCGCCGACCCTCGCGATCGAAGGCATGACGCTCGCCGGAACATGAATGTGGGCGGCGCGTTGCATGATGGGGATGAGGGAAGTGTGCGCGGATTTTCCGCCCGTGCCCCGCGTCTAAACTCTTTGGAATCGATCGCGCTCATTTTTTGGGTCGATCCGACCTAAACATCGTGATCTAAAGGCGCCGCTCGTAAGGAGTTGCATGTCAGAAACAGCCCATTCGATCGTGCCCGCCTGGGGCCAGGATCTCGAGCTCATTCTTGCGGCAGCAGTCGCGGCGGGTGACACGGCGCTCGGCTATTTTCGCAAGACGCTGGACGTTCGCTGGAAAAATGAAGGACGCTCTCCCGTCAGCGAGGCCGACCTTGCCGCCAACGACATCCTCAAGAGTCGGCTGCTCTCTGCCCGGCCGGACTATGGCTGGCTTTCGGAGGAGACCGACGACGATGAAAGCCGTCTCCTTCGCGAGACTGTCTTCGTTGTCGATCCGATCGACGGGACCCGGGCCTTCATCGCGGGGAAGGACCTCTGGTGCGTCAGCGTCGCCGTCGTTCATCGCGGACTTCCCGTGGCTGGCGTGCTCTATGCACCGTCCCTCGGCGAGATATTCCAGGCGACCCGCGACGGCGAAGTGCGGAAGAACGGCAAACCGATCGCGGTGCGGGAGACGGCCTCGGGCGCGGTGCTGAAGGTGGCAGCGGCCGAGGATATCATGGGCAAGCTGGCTCTGCCCTATCGCAAGACGATGATGCGCGTATCACATGTACCGTCGCTCGCCTATCGGCTTGCGATGATCGCGGACGGCCGTATCGACGGAACGATCGTCAAGCGGAACTCGCATGATTGGGATCTCGCGGCCGCCGACCTCATTCTTTCGCGCGCCGGCGGCGCGCTTTGCGGTCTCGACAACGAGCCCTTGTTCTACAATCGCCCGACCGTCACCCACGGCGTTCTTGCCGCGGCATCGGGGGCGGCGCTACCGGCCTTGCTGGCCGCTTCCAGGCCTCTTGAGCCCCATTGACCTTTAGGGGCGAATGCCGCAAACCACCCCCATACCAGTAAGAACACAGATGGAAATTCCATGGCTCACGACTCCGAGAAAAAACAACGGCTGCACCTCGTCTTCGGCGGCGAGTTGGCGACGCTCGCCGACGTGCAGTTTCGCGACCTCGAAAATCTGGATATCGTCGGCATCTTCCCGGATTACGAGAGCGCGCACGCCGTCTGGAAAGCCAAGGCCCAGATGACCGTCGACAATGCGCATATGCGCTATTTCATCGTTCACATGCATCGGCTGCTCGATCCGGAAGTCAAATGATGCCGACGGCGCCGGACGCAGCTGAGGACGAGCGTTCATGAGTAGCGTGCGTGCACGGATGGCACTTGCTGGGTACCGCTGGCTTGGAACTGCCATTTATCCCTTCTTCTGGTCCTATCTTGCTCTGCGCGCGGCAAAGGGCAAGGAGGACCCGGCACGCAGGCGGGAGCGCTATGGCTATCCGAGCGCGCCGCGTCCGCAGGGTCCCCTCGTCTGGTTCCACGCCGCCAGCGTAGGAGAGACGAATGCGGTTACTCCGCTGATCAAGGAAATCCGTCGTCGCGGCATAGCCGTGGTGCTGACCACCGGCACGACGACCTCGGCGCGGGTCGCGGCAGAGCGATTGGGCTCGGCCGTCGTGCATCAATACGTACCGCTCGATTTCAAGCCCGCGGTAAGCCGCTTCCTGGAATATTGGCAGCCGGACCTGGCGATCATCGCCGAATCGGAAATCTGGCCGATGACGATCATCGAACTCGGCAGGCGCCACATTCCGCAGGTACTGGTCAATGGCCGTCTTTCGGATCGCACTTTCGCCCGCTGGCGGCGGCGCCCGTCCTTGGCTGATGCTCTCTTTGAAAACCTCGCGCTCGTCATCGCCCAGTCCGATGTGGATGCGGAGCGGTTTCGCACGCTCGGCGCGCTCCCGGTCACCGTTTCCGGCAATCTCAAGGTGGACAATGAGGCTCCGCCCCACGATCCCCGGGATCTGCGCGAATACCGGCAACAGATCGGCGCGCGAAAGACTTGGGCTGCAATCTCGACCTTCGAGGGAGAGGAGAATGCGGCCGGGACGGTCCATCAGGCGCTGAAGGAAAGAACCGGGCTGCTTACGATCATCGTCCCGCGCCACCCGGAGCGTTGCGATGCCATCGAGTCGGCCCTGGTTGCCAAGGGGATGAAGGTCGCGCGCCGCACGCGCGGCGATCCGGTCACGCCTGACATAGACATTCTCCTCGGCGATACGATCGGCGAGATGGGGCTCTTTCTCAGACTGACTGAGGTCGCTTTCGTCGGACGCTCGCTTTTCGCGGAAGGCGGGCAGAACCCGCTGGAACCGGCTATGCTCGGCTGCGCCGTTCTTTCGGGCGGGAACGTTCAGAATTTCCGCGAGACCTACCAGATGCTCGCCAAGAACGGCAGTGCCAAGATCGTGCGCGATACGGAGATGCTGGCCAAGGGGGTGAACTACCTGCTTGCCAACGACGACATGCGTCGTTCGATGATCGACGCCGGTCTTGAAACCGTGCAACAGATGCGCGGCGCGCTCTCGGCGACGATGAAAGGGCTCGAGCCTTATATCAACCCGCTGGTAGTGAAGGCGCGGCTGGAGCCGCGCCCAAAGCCCGAAGCCTGATTTCCGGAAGGGACCATGCCCGTATTGAAGCCGATCGCCGGCATATTGTTCGACAAGGACGGTACCCTTCTCGATTATGTGAAGAGCTGGGTCCCGGTGAACTACGAACTGGCGCGGATCGCTGCCAAGGGCGATGAGGATCTCGCACATGTCCTCCTGCGTGCCGGCGGCATGGACCCGGATTCCGGACATGTCGTTCCCGACAGCCTGCTTGCGGCCGGCAATACGGTGGAGATTGCCACCGGCATGGTCGGCGCCGGCGCGCCATTTACCGTGGAAGAACTGACGTCGTTGTTCGACGGACTCTTTGCACAATCGGCGCACTATGCTGTGCCCGTGACCGACCTGGCGTCCTTTTTTGCCGGGCTGCACGCAAAAGGTTACCGGCTCGGCGTTGCTTCGAGCGACAACGAGCGCTCGATCCGCGAAACGGCGAAACGCTTCGGTTTCGAGAACTACCTGCACTATATCGCGGGTTACGACAGCGGCTACGGAACAAAGCCGGAGCCCGGCATGGTGCTCGGATTTTGTGCCGCAACTGGGCTTGCACCCGATGAGGTGGCCGTTGTCGGAGACAACAATCACGACATGCATATGGGCCGCAGTGCCGGCGTCGGCATGACGGTTGCCGTTTTGACCGGCACCGGATCGCGCCAGTCGCTCGCCGCGGCTTCCGACCATTGCCTGGCCGACATCACCGAGTTGGAGACGGTGCTTACCGTGTGATCGGCTTGCGTTTTTCTCCATTCTGACGTTCTTTGTCGCCGGTATACCGCTAACGGCCGATGCTCGCGGCGGAAGTTCTGGATATTGCTTCTTCTGCCCATGGGGACAGGAGCGGCCCTGCGGATATTTTTGGGTAAAAGATGGTTTCAGAAGCGCCCCCATTCTGGTGGACCAAGGCCGACTGGCGCGCCTATGCTCTTTGGCCCTTCTCCTGGCTCTATGGCCGTATCGCCGGAATGCGGATGGACCGCGCGCGCCGGGCCACCTCGGCCGTGCCGCTGATCTGCATCGGCAACTTCACAGTCGGTGGAGCCGGAAAGACACCGACGGCCATTGCGATTGCGCGGGCCGCCAAGGCAAGGGGCTTGAAGCCGGCTTTCCTGAGCCGCGGCTATGGAGGATCGCTTGATGTCACGACCTTGGTCGACCCCGAACACCATCGCGCCCGCGACGTAGGCGACGAGCCGCTGCTGCTTGCCCGCGAGGCGCTCACGGTGATCTGCCGTCGCAGGGTGGACGGAGCACGGAAGCTTGCCGCGGAAGGTGCGGATATCATCATCATGGACGATGGGTTCCAGAGTGCCCGGCTCGTGTTCGATTTTGCTCTTATCGTGGTCGATTCCGGCCGCGGCATCGGCAATGGCCATCTTGTCCCTTCCGGACCGGTCCGGGCGCCGATCGGCAATCAGCTGCGCCACGCCACGGCCCTTCTGAAGCTCGGCCACGGTTCCGCTGCCGATCCCGTGGTTCGCCGAGCGTCCCGGGCAGGCAAGCCCGTCTATGTGGCTGAAACCGTGCGCATCGACGAGGGATCTCTCGTCGGCGTCAAGGTTCTCGCCTGGGCCGGGATTGCGGATACGGAGAAGTTCTTCAAAACGGTGCGCGAAACCGGCGCGATCATCGAGGAAACCCGAAGCTTTCCGGATCACCATCATTTCTCCGAGGACGAGATTGCCGACCTCATCGATCGTGCAACAAGCCGGGGCTACACGCTCGTGACCACGGCCAAGGACATTGTTCGTCTGGAGCCTGGCCACGGACGGGCAGGGGAACTGGCGGCAAAGAGCCGCGTCATCGAGATCGAGGTGCGCTTCGACGATCCGGCAGCGCCGGGGAAGATCATCGACGCGGCGCTTGCTTCCGCACGCGCACGCCGGCTGCGCGAGCACAAGTCGGGTTAAGTCGAGGCCTTTTTCATGCTGGTGTCGCACCGCGTCCCTTCGCGCCGCCTGCGGCGAGACGGTGCGGACGGGCGGATAAGGGGCCTTTTCGGGCGCGTACGCTCTACGGTCGCTGGTTTGGCAAGTCGCCGGTGCGTCGCTCCGCCTCGAGCGAGGCGGCTGCATCCACGTAGGCTTCCTGGCGCGCGACGCTCCAGTAACGCAGTTCGTCGACCGGAACGGTTTCGCCGGTAATGGCACAGACCACGTGGGACCCGGCGAGGACCACCTGGAAGTCTCCATCGAGATACCGGATCTTCGCCTCCCGCGAGGAGCTTCCTTCGAAACGGTTCATCATGCCTGAAACGGGCCTCGTCTTTTCGTTAACGTCCTGATCTATAGCGACGCTCGGTAAAAAACCAGTGGATTCGGTCGGTTCCGCGGAGCTTCAGCTCCGCCCGAAGAGCCGTTCGATGTCGGCGAGCTTGAGTTCGATATAGGTCGGCCGGCCGTGGTTGCATTGCCCGGAGCCGGGCGTGGCCTCCATCCGACGAAGCAGAGCGTTCATTTCCTCGGTGCGCAAGCGGCGGCCCGAGCGCACGGAACCGTGACAGGCCATGGTGGCGGCCAGATATTCGAGCCGCCCGGCAAGGCCGTCGGCTGTGTCCCATTCCGCAAGCTCGTCGGCAAGCTGCCGCACCAGTCCGGCGGCATCCATCTCGCCGAGCATCGCCGGTGTTTCGCGGACCGCGATCGCTGCGGGGCCGAAGCGTTCGATGGCGAGACCCAGCCGCGTGAATTCGCCGGCATGCGCAACCAGCCTGTCGCAATCCTCCTCCGGCAGGTCGACGATCTCGGGGATCAGCAGCGCCTGCGCCGGTACGGGGCGGGCGTGGAGCGCCGTTCGCATCGTTTCGAAGACGAGACGCTCATGCGCGGCGTGCTGGTCGACGATCACGAGCCCGTCGTCGGTCTGTGCGACGATATAGTTTTCGTGAAGCTGAGCGCGGGCAGCACCAAGCGGGAAGGAGGCCGCCTGTCCATCGGCGGCCTGTATGCTATCGACCGGGACGGCAGCGTTGCGCGCAGACGGCTGTGCGAAATCCGAGAACGCCGCCTGAGGCGTCTCGGCAAAACCGCGGGCCGCCCCGCCAGGGCTGAACGGTCGATAGGGGGAGGTCGCGGCCGTCCAGGGTTCCTGCGGCCGTTGCTGGTCGCCCCTGTGGAATTCAGGGCGGAAGGCGCGCATCAAACCTTGCGCCCCGGTCGTCGCGGCCCGGTCTCCCTCACGCATCAGTGCCTCGCGGATTGCGCCTATGATGAGGCCGCGGATCAGGCCGGGGTCGCGGAAGCGCACATCCGATTTCGCCGGATGAACGTTGACGTCGACAAGGGCCGGATCGATCGTAAGCGACAGCACCGCGACAGGATAGCGCCCCTGCGGTACGGTTTCGGCATAGGCGGCGCGTATGGCGGACATGATCAGCTTGTCCTGCACCGGGCGTCCGTTGACGAAGGCATATTGCTGAAGCGAGTTGCCGCGATTGAAAGTCGGCACGCCGGCGAACCCGGTAAGCCGCGCACCCTCGCGCTCGGCATCGATCTCGATGGCATTGTCGCGAAAGTCCCTGCCGAGCACCTGCGCCATCCGCGCCAGCCGATCGTCTCCGGTTGCCGGGAACTCGAGTGCCGAGCGATCGGAGCCCGAAAGCACGAAGCGCACTTTCGGAAAGGCGATGGCCATGCGCCGGACGACTTCCGAGATCGCGGCCGTCTCGGCCCTTTCAGACTTCATGAACTTCAGCCGTGCAGGTGTCGCGAAGAAGAGCTCGCGCACCTCGACCACGGTACCGACAACGGCCGCCGAGGGGCGGACAGGGTCGCTTCTGCCGCCGGTGATCGTGATCGTTGCCCCTTCTCGCGCCTCTGCCGTCCTCGTGGTGATCGAAAGTCGCGCTACCGAGCCGATCGAGGGCAGCGCCTCGCCGCGAAAACCAAGCGTGCGGATGTCGGCGAGGCTGCCGTCGAGCTTGGAGGTGCAATGGCGGCGGATCGCCAGTTCGAGATCGGCCGGCGACATTCCAAGACCGTTATCGGTGACCCTGAGCAGAGTCTTGCCGCCCCCCGCCGTCGCGATCTCGATCCTCGTCGCGCCGGCGTCAAGCGCATTCTCGATCAGTTCCTTCGCGGCGCTTGCCGGCCGTTCGATGACTTCGCCGGCGGCAATCTGATTGATGAGCGTTTCGGAAAGCTGCTTTATGGCCATGCCCTATTTTCCAGGATTCGCAGAGGGAGGGAAAGGCCCCTCGTTTATTCTTCTTCGAAGTTGTTGGCTCAGCTGAACCGGAATGTGGAAAATAAGCGCGGATTTCCCCTGATGATGCGCCAAGTCTTGGAATTAAATGCAGCTGACGGCCGCCCATGCCAGTGGACCCCTGAAAAGCAGGGTCGCAACTTAATTCGGATTTAATGTTCTGATGCAATTTTCCGCACCAACCTGAATGAACGACAGGTTCTGCCTTTGGAGCACCACGGCGTTGCTGGACGCCGCCCGCATCCTTCCGAAGAGATGCCTCAAAGGCCGACCAGCATGTCCCGAATGAAACCGCTGCTGAGCGAGCTATGAAACCGTTCAGCAGTCAGATTGCTGCAGTACCCGTACGTCCAAGGACGGCTGGCTGTAGCGGTAACGAGGGCAGCGCGATGGGTGATGTGGCGTCGGACGGCGCAGACATCAGCAGGAACATTCTGGAGGCAAGCGGCGAAGCGCTTGGCGCCGCCTTGCTCGTTTTCGACCGGGACGACACCATCATCTTTGCGAGCGCCGCAATAGTGCAATTCTTCCCCGTGCCCGCCGCCATGCTGCTGCCTGGAACGCAGCTGCGAAGCTTCCTTGGCGCGGTCTACGATACGGGCGTGCGTCCCGGAACCTTGCCGGAGTCCAGCCGGCACCGGCCGAATCGCGAGGAGTGGATCGCCGAGCAGATGGCGCTTCACTGGCGGGAGCGTTACGAAAACGTCGAGCGGGCCGGCCGCACACGCTGGCTCTTTCTGCGTCAGCGGCGCCTGTCGAGCGGCATCGGCATTCTCGCCGTCAGCGACGTCTCGGAACAGAAAAAGCGCGACGAACATTTCCGCGCCGATCTCGAGCGGATCACACTGACACAAGAGATACTCCATGCTCAGCCCAATCCCATATGCGTCAAAGACCGCAGCCTCAACTACATCGCCGTAAACAGAGCCTTCTGCGCCATTCACGACCTATCCCCCGACGCCATGCTTGGACGCTCGGCAGCGGACCTCCTGGGACCTGAGGTTGCGGAGCACTTCGATCGCTCGGATCGTCACGTCCTCGAGACAGGCACGTCGCACTCTGAAGCTGAGCACATCGTTCGGGCTGACGGCAGCGACCTTTGGGTGGTGACGCGCAAATACCGCGTCGGATTGCCAGGCCGCCATTTCCTGGTCACCTGCATGAATGACGTCACCGATATCGCCGTCTGGTACGACGGCTCGGAAAAGGGCGGAGATACCGGCCTGCAGATCCGTGACTACAGCATCTTCACGCCAGCTCAGAATTTCTACGATCCCTTCCGTTCGCCCGCCGTGTCGCAACGCGTCGATCCCGAGCCGAACGACGACGTGCCCCCGGCGCTTGGGGCGTTGCGCGTGCTTCTGGCGACCGCCGACGTGGAAATGGAGGAGCGCTTCGTGACGCGGCTGCGTGGCTCCGGGCTCGACGCCTGTGCAGTCCGCAATATCGAGGAGCTCGACGCCTTTGCGGTCGCCGCGGAAGGCCGCGGATTGGAGCTCGACCTTCTATTGCTCGACGTCGCGCTTCCGGGGAGGCACCGCGTTCTGACCTCCTGGCGCGCCTGTACCTGGGTCGAGGTGTCGAGCGATATGGATGCGACGGTGCTGCTTGCGGAGATTTTCGGCGTCTGTGCCAATAGCACGCGTTCTGCGCTTCCGAAATCCGAATGGGGGATGGCGTTCGACAGCGATCCCGTGCCCGCGGCGCAAGTCGCCATGGTGGACGTGCTCGTCGCGGAGGACAACCAGGTCAACCAGTTCGTATTCGCGCAGATTCTGGAGGGCCTCGGCATCAGCCATCGGATCGCGGCAGACGGAAGAGAAGCAGTGGACCTTTGGCATGAGCTCCAGCCCGCCCTCGTTCTGATGGACGTGTCCATGCCTGTCATGAACGGCTTCGAGGCTGCTGTGGCCATACGCGAGGCTGAGAGGCCCGCGGGTCGTCGCACGACCATCGTGGCTGTGACTGCGCAGGCTCTCGATATCGACCTTGAGCACTGCAGGACATCGGGAATGGACGACCACATCATGAAGCCGATCAGCCCGGACATGATCGAGATGCTGCTCCGGAAATACCTGCCGGCAGTCGATACATACGCTTCGGGTTCTGTCCGGAGCGGGTCGCGATGACATTGCGGGAGCTCGGACTCGATCGGCCGAATCGGGAAAAGCCGCGCAGCGCGTCATTCGTCGATCCGTTGACGGGGCTCGGCAACGCAGTCCACCTTGAGCAAACGGTCTTTACCCTCGCGGCGGAACGCGCAAACGATCCTGCCCCTTTTACCATCGCCCTTGCCAATCTGGATGGCTTCAAGCCGATCAACGATCTCTTCGGACCCGAGGCGGGCGACCAGATTCTGCGCCAGGTGGCGCACCGGCTGAAGGTCTGCGTTCCGGAGGGAGCGACGGTGACCCGTACCAAGGATGACGAATTCGCAATCGTTTTGCCGCTTGTCTTTGAGCGAAGGAGTGCGGAGAAGCGCGGCCAGATGCTCAAGGAAGCGCTCTCCTCGCCCTTCGCGCTTGGCGACCGGAACGTCCGCCTGTCGGCCTCTTTCGGCTTTGCTGTCTATCCTTTTGCCGGAGACACATTCGACGACTTGGTGAAGAGCGCCGACACGGCGCTCTACCGCTCGAAACGGCGCGGCCGCGGCCAGATCACTGTCTATTCGCAAGAGATCGCCCAGGAGATGAAGCACGCGACACAGCTCGAGCAGGCGCTGCGGAACGCGATCATCGCCGGCGGGATCGATGTCCATTTCCAGCCGATCGTTGACCTGCGCAGCGATCGGCCCTTGGGCTTCGAGGCCTTGGCGCGGTGGTGCGACGCGGACCTCGGCTATGTCTCGCCCGCGGTATTCGTGCCGTTCGCGGAAGAGCGGGGTTTCATCGACCGACTTGCGGAAACACTTCTGCGCAAGGCGGCCCGGGCGGCCCTGTCCTGGCCCGAAGAACTCTTTCTGTCTTTCAACCTCTCCTCGGTCCAACTGATGGATCCGACGACGAGTGCTCGCCTCCTGGCGATCATAGCCCAGGTGGGCCTCGATCCACGTCGCCTCGAACTCGAAATCACCGAGACGGCCGCGATGGCGGATGCCGAGATCGCCCAGAGAATCATCACCGAATTCCGGGCGGCTGGCGTGCGCGTGTCGCTCGACGATTTCGGAACGGGGCAGTCGAGCCTCGGGCGGCTCAGGGACTTTTCGCTCGACAAGGTGAAGATCGACCGTGCGTTCGTTTCCGGGATTTCGTCCGACCGGGCTTCAGAACATATCGTCAAAGCAATCGTTTCAATGTGCGAGGGGCTGGAACTCGCCGTCGTCGCCGAGGGCATCGAGCACGCATCCGAGGCGTTGAAGCTCAAATCCCTCGGCTGCGGCATGGGACAAGGCTATTTCTTCGGCAAACCCGCCGATGCGGATGCCACCATGCGTTACTTGTCTGAGTTCTATCGGGATATTGCGGGGGTGCGCTGAAGTGCCTCGTGTCCGCTTGCGGCGTCGCTCCCAGAACGATCGCGCAGCCCTTCTTCCAAGAGCCAATCGCGAACGCGGCGCGCCTGGCTGTTGAGGTCCCGTGACCGCGGCCAGACGACGTAGAAAGCCTGGCCGGTTTTCAGCACGTGCTCGCCGACCCGCACCAGCGCGCCGGAGCGTACTTGCCGGGCAGTCAGATGCTCCCAGCCGAGCGCGATACCCTCTCCCGCCAGCACGGCCTGGATCACAAGGACATAATCGTTGATGGCGAGCCGCTTGCCTTGAGCCGGATAGGTGAGACCGGCGCTCGCAAACCATTCGGTCCAGTCACAGGCGCGCCGTACCGGCTCCTCGAGATGAATGAGATTGTGCCTGATAAGGTCCGCGGGCGATCGGGGCAGGCCATGTGTCTCGATATAGACGTGTGTCGCGACGGCCTGGATGACTTCATCGGCAAGCACAGCCGCATGGTAGCGCGGCCACTGATTCGGATCGCCGCCGCGAATACCGAGCGGGATCGGCTCCTCATCCAGGTCGAGATCACGCACGCTGGTCTGGATGCGGAGATCGATCTCCGGCAAGTCTTCGCGCAGGCGTGCAAGCCGCGGCAACATCCACATCGAGGCGAACGCCGTCGAAGCCGCCAGGGTCACATTGGTCTCACGTCCCTTGGCGCGAATGTCCTCGGCCGACTTCCGGATACGCCCCAGGCCAACCGAGACATCCGCGTGAAATCTCTCCCCTGCCTCCGTCAGTTCGACCGCCCGGTGCACCCGGTGGAACAACGGCACGCCCAACTGATCCTCGAGCCCTCGTATGGCGTAGGACACCGCAGCCTGCGTCATGCCGAGCTCCCCGGCGGCGCGTGTGAAGTTCTGGTGCCTGCCGGCTGCCTCGAAGACGATGAGGCTTGCGGCCGAAGGAAGAAGACGTCGCAGGTTTTCCATAAGTACCATTTATATCATGCGTCGAATTTTTCCTGCGTTACAACAGCCTCTCTCGTCAATACCATCATCGCAAATGATGGGAGAGTTGATCATGGAACTGGCTGAAGCAACCGGTGAGGCGCCGAGACGAACCCGGAGCGGGCGACCGCAGCGGCGCGAAGGCAGCAAGAAACTCGGTGTCCCCTACATCGTCCGCAATATACCGGCCTATGACATCCTCGGCGAAGAAAATCTGGAGCGGATCGAGCGGGTCGCCGACCGAATTCTTGCCGAAGTCGGCATCGAGTTTCGCGACGATCCGGTAGCACTCGAGCACTGGCGGGGTGCCGGTGCGAAAATAGACGGTCTGCGCGTCACCTTCGAACCCGGCATGCTGAAGGAGATCGTCCGCTCGGCGCCGTCCCAATTCACGCAGCACGCCCGCAATCCGGCGCGCAGCGTCGAGATCGGCGGCCGAAACGTCGTATTCTCACCGGCTTACGGCTCACCCTTCGTCATGGATCTGGATAAAGGCAGGCGCTACGGCACCATCGAGGATTTCCGCAATCTGGTGAAGCTCGCCCAGTCGAGCCCATGGCTGCACCACTCCGGCGGCACCATCTGCGAACCGGTCGACGTGCCGGTAAACAAGCGCCATCTCGATATGGTCTACAGCCACGTCAGATATTCGGACCGTGCCTTCATGGGCTCGATCACCTCGGAAGAACGAGCCGAAGATTCGATCGAAATGGCGCGCATCCTTTTCGGTGCCGATTTCGTGGACAGGAACTGCGTCATACTCGGTAACGTCAACGTCAACTCGCCGCTCGTCTGGGACGGCACCATGACGAAGTCGCTGCGTGCCTATGCTCGTGCGAACCAGGCTGCGGTGATCGTACCGTTCATCCTCGGCGGAGCGATGGGCCCGGTAACCAATGCGGGGGCGATTGCACAATCCTATGCCGAAACGCTTGCCGGCTGCGCGCTGACGCAGCTCGAACGCAAGGGTGCGCCCGTCATATTCGGGAATTTTCTATCCTCCATGTCGCTCCGCTCCGGCTCGCCAACCTTCGGTACGCCGGAGCCGGCGATCGGCAGCATGGTCGTCGGACAGCTCGCGCGCCGGCTCGGTCTGCCGTTGCGCTGCGCCGGCAATTTCTCCAACTCGAAACGGCCCGATGCTCAGGCCATGCAGGAAGGGGTCATGTCGATGCTGTCGGCGGTCCATTGCGGCGCCAATTTCGTCCTGCATTCGGCCGGCTTCGCCGACGGCCTGCTGGCGATGTCCTATGAGAAATTCATGATGGATATGGATTTCTGCGGGGCGCTGCATTCCTACCTTGCTGGGGTGGTGATCGACGACAATACGCTCGCCATGGACGCTTTCCTGGAGGTCGGCCCCGGCAGCCACTTCCTTGGCTGCGAGCACACGATGCGCAATTACCAGACTGCGTTCTGGGACAGTTCCCTTTCCGACAACGAGCCCTTCGAGAAATGGGTCGAGCAGGGCGAGACGGACATGGCGCTTCGCGCCAACAGAAGCTGGAAGAAGGCACTGGCGGAATATGAAGCGCCGCCTCTGGATATGGCGATCGACGATGCGTTGATTGACTATGTTGAAAGACGGAAGGGCGAAATGCCCGATGCGTGGTACTAGAGCGGAAAACTACGTGGGGGTTTCTGTCCGCATCGCGTGTCTTGAAGGCTCAAAAAAAGAGCGGCGCAATAAGCGCCGCTCCTGTTGACCCGTTACAGTGGCCTAAGCCTTACTGCTGCGGTGCCGGTTCGGCGGGTTGCGCCGGAGCCGGCGTCGTGCCCGTTGCCGAAGTTGTCGACGTATCCACTGGCTGGTCGGCATTACGCTCGGCCATCACCTGCGATTTCGTCTTGAACTCGGGTGCGGCCTTGAGCGATTCGGCCGTTTCCGTGGTCGTCAGCTTGATCTCATCCGAGTCGGGCTGGTCGGCGACCGTGATCTTCTCGAACGGTACAGCGACGTTCTTTTCCCCGATCCCGAGGAAGCCACCGACTCCGACCACGGCAGCAGCGATGCCGCCTTCCTTCTCCATGATCAGGTCGTTGATTTCGCCGATGCTTTCATCGCTGGCATTATAGACAGACTGGCCGATATAGGTGTTTGCGGATACTTGGTTCTCCGCCTGCTCCGTCAGGTAGCTGGCGTCGCCCGCTGCCATATCGGTTGTCTTGTCTGCCGTATCCGGCGTCTGCGCCTGCTCATCAGCGGCCGGCGGCGTAGCAGGAGCCGGGGCCGCCGGTTCCATGGTCTGCGTTTCAGGTGCCGTAGCCGGCGGCGTCGTGGTTTCCTGTGCGAAGCTCATCGGTGCAACGGCAACGCCCACGAGAAGCGCGCCAGCCGCAACGGAAGATATAAGTCTCTCTTTCATGTCAGACTGCCTTTCGTTGACGTTGTCGAACAGAACGGGGCGAAGGAAAATACCTGCGGTATTCCTTGACCCGCTCTAGCTCTCTGGTGTCGGGTCACGGTGGTGAGACCGTGATCCAGGCGCAGCCTCAAGTTGGGCAAAGGTGCTGCGCCGATGACACTCAAGCAACGTCCGGCAACGCAAACTGTTCCGCAAAAAGTGCATGCTAGAAACCGGCTGGTGCAAGGCTTTCATGCGTGCCGCGCCGAAAGGGCTGTGCTGCCTGTCCAGATGAACAGGCAGCACAGGGACACCGCACTAGGGTTGTTTTTCGAATCGGTTACCTTTCATGTCTTCAGGACCGATTCGCCGCGTCAGTGACTTTCACGGAGCACCTCGCTGCCGCTCTTGCCGACGAGGAAATCGAGGTCGGCACCCTTGTCGGCCTGCAGCACGGTGTCGTGATAGAGTTTGTAATAGCCTCGCTGCCATTTCTTTTCCGGCGGCCGCCAGGCCGCCATGCGGGCCGCCAGCTCTTCCTCGCCGATGAGCAGGTTCAATTCGCCCTTCATTGCGTCGAGACGGATCAGGTCTCCGGTCCGGACGATCGCCAGCGGGCCGCCCGCATCGGCTTCCGGGCTTACATGGAGAACCACCGTGCCGAAAGCGGTGCCGGACATGCGTGCATCCGAGATGCGTACCATGTCGCGCACGCCCCTTTCGACGAGCCTTCGCGGAATCGGCATGTTGCCGACCTCGGCCATGCCTGGATATCCCTTCGGGCCGCAACCCTTGAGAACGAGGATCGTGTTTTCGGTCACCGGCAGGTCAGGATCGTCGATCCTGGCCCTAAGGTCTTCGATTGTCTCGAAGACAAAGGCGGGTCCTTCGTGGGTCAGAAGGTGTTCGCTCGCTGCCGACGGCTTGATCACCGCGCCGTTGGGCGCGAGATTGCCCTTCAGGACGCGAATGCCGGCCGCGGCGCGCAGCGGGTTGTCCAGCGGGCGGATGACGTCGTCGTTATAGACCTCTGCACCCTCCCAGTATTTACTGATCGGAACGCCGAAAACGGTTGGCGCGTCGGCATGAAGCAGGTGCTGGATACGACTCATCACGGCGGGCAGGCCGCCCGCATAAGCGAGATCTTCGATCAGATACTTTCCCGATGGCATGCAGTTGACGATGCAAGGCACCTGGCCGCCCACCCTATCGAAATCCTCAAGACAGAGATCGATACCCGCACGCCCGGCGATCGCCAGCATGTGTACTACCGCGTTGGTCGAGCCGCCCACGGCGGCATTGGCGATAATGCCGTTCTCGAAGTTCTCCTTCGTCAGGATCTTCGACAGCCTCAGATCCTCATGCACCATTTCGACGATGCGCTTGCCGGTCATATGCGCGAGCGCCATGCGGCGAGCGTCGACTGCGGGCAGGGCGGCGTTTGTCGGCAGCGATAAGCCCATGGCTTCCACGACTGAAGCCATAGTGGTCGCGGTGCCCATGGTCATGCAGACACCCGGCGAACGCGACATGCCGCTTTCGGCGGCCATGAATTCCTGCAGGCTCATTTCACCGGCGCGCACGGCTTCGGAGAATTTCCAGACATCCGTGCCCGAGCCGATGTCCTTTCCCTTCCACTTGCCGTTCAGCATAGGGCCGGAGGACACGACGATCGTCGGGAGATCGACCGAGGCCGCGCCCATCAGTTGGCCCGGGGTGGTCTTGTCGCAGCCGCCGAGCAGCACGACCCCGTCGATGCCATAGGCGCGGATCGCCTCTTCGACGTCCATTGCGAGCAGATTGCGGAAGAGCATCGCTGTCGGGCGCATCTGCGTCTCCCCGAGCGACGACACCGGAAACTCCACCGGAAAGCCTCCCGCTTCCCAAACGCCACGCTTCACACCTTCGGCAAGAATGCGCAGATGGCTGTTGCAGGGCGTGAGCTCCGACCAGGTGTTGCAGATGCCGATGATCGGCCGTCCGTCGAAAACATGATCGGGAAAGCCCTGGTTCTTCATCCAGGAACGATGAATGAAGCCGTCTTTGTGCGTGCCACCATACCAATGACGGCTTCTCAGTTCTTTTTTCTTGTCGCTCATCCGAGCACTCCTTCCCACCGCGATTCTGCACATTGGGAGCAATTGTATGATTTTTTGCTGAAGCGACGCCAGCCTTTGTGGCGGGAAGGTTCTCAAGTTTTTGAAGCTCCGCACTTCCGGACGGAAAAGTCTCTCGACACTTTTCCTGGAAGCGCTTCAAAGCCGGAATGCGGGCTCGAAGCGTCCTTTGACCTCGATTCCGAGTTCGAATGTCTTCCCGGCATGCGGGTCCGCTGCGTGCTCGGCATCGTTCAAGCCTTGCCGCGCCGAAGTCACCAGTAGTCTTTCAGCTTTCGCACCGACGAACGCCGGGCAACTCGGCTGGCTTGCCGGCAGGGCGTAGCGGGCAACCTTCTGGCCGTCGGGCTTATAGACCTCGACAGCGCCGGCGCCCCAGCGCGCGTTCCAGATCAGCCCATCGGCATCGCAGACGGCGCCATCGATACCGCCCGGATTGGCGGACTCGTCGGAAAGCAGCACCGGGTCGCCGGTTGGAAGCGCCGTCAACGGATCCAGTTCGACACGCATCAGGTGGTTGACGTCGGTGTCGGTGAAATAGGCGGCGGCTCCGTCCGGTGAGAAGCAGATCCCGTTCGGGATCGTGATATTGCTGTAGAGTTTCGTGACGCGATTGCGGGCGACGTGGTAGATCGCCCCCGCGTGTTTCTCGGCCTTGCGCCCCATGGTGCCGATCCACAGCGCGCCGCAGGGATGAACGCGCCCATCATTGGAGCGGTTGCCGGGCTTGTCTTCAAGCCTTGCGAAATGGCTGAGCTTGAAGTCCTTGGTATCGCGGATGAAAAGGCCCTGATCCGACGCGATCAGCTGCCGCAGGGGGTCGATCACGGCAAGCACGCTGCCGAGGAAGGGAAGAGAGTGGCTCGTCTTCCGCCCGCTGTCGAGATGCAGCTCGTGCAGCTGCTGGCCGGTTATATTGAACCACCAGGCCGTTCCGGTACCGGGGTCGAATGTGGGGCCCTCGCCGAGCTCGGATTTGGAATTGCAGAGTGTGTGGCCGGAAAAGGGAACGAGGTCGGTCACTGCTGGCCTCCATAAACGGCATCATAGGCTGCCAGGGTCGCAATTGCCCGCTGCCGCACATCCGCGGCGCTCATCCCGGGCCTGTAGAGGCTGGAGCCCAGCCCGAAGCTGCGGATCCCGATCGCTGCGTAATCGGCGAAGTTGACCTCGGAAACGCCGCCGACAGCAGCAATCTCGACATCGCCCGGCAGCACGGCCCGGATCGCCGCGATGCCGGAAGGGCCGAGCACGCTCGCCGGAAAAAACTTCAGGCCGCTGGCTCCGGCCGCTGCCGCTGCCAGCGCCTCCGTTGGCGTGAAGACACCCGGCATCGTTACCATACCCTTCGCTGCGGCAAGCCTGATGACCGCCGGCTCGACATTGGGGCTTACCATCAGGCGCCCGCCCGCATCTGCGAGAAGGTCCACCTGCGCCGTCGTCAGAACGGTGCCGGCCCCGATCAGGCAGCCGGCCGGGGCCATTTTTACTGCCGTCTCGATGGAGCGAAAGGGGTCGGGCGAATTCAACGGGATCTCGATAGCCTCGAAGCCTGTTTCGATCAGGGCGCCGACGACGCCTTCCGCCTCTTCAGGCTTAAGGCCGCGCAGGATCGCGATGAGCGGTCGTTTCATCGGAGGCAGGGGGATTCGTTCCATGTTTCTTCCTTCTGTCATAGAGGCCAAATCGCCCGGGCGGCAGCGGATAGACCGCCCCGCACCGCCTCATCGGCGTCGACGACCTGAACATTGAGGCCCTGGCTTTCGAGGGCAGTACGATAAAGCGTGCCGAGCTTGCCGGCGCCAACGAGGCAGACGTCTTCCGATTGAGGAGACCCCGCGAGTGCGCCAGCGATCTCGAGGCCGATCAGCGTGCCGGAGAGCTGCGCCCTCGCATCGGCGGCGCCGGTGCCGTGCAGCAGCTGGCCGGCACGAACGGAGAAAAGCAGATTCGTGGCGGTCGCCGGGCTTTCCGTCGCGCGGCTCACGGCATCCGCGAAAGCGGCACTCCCGGCCGCGAATGTCTCCGCTTCCGCAACCGCGTGGCTGAGGATCGTGTGGCGCGAGAGAGCATCGAAGAGTTCGCCTGTCATGAAGGTGGAGAAGCCTTCCACCTTATCGCCGGCGAGGCGAACCCATTTGCTGTGGGTGCCGGGCATGCAGACGAGCTGCCGGCCGCCGCCGATGAGCGCAGCGGCGCCGAGAAGCTGGGTCTCCTCGCCGCGCATCACGTCCGGACGCTGTTTGCCGCGTTGGGCCAGGCCCGGGAGGATCCGGATGTCGCGATCGACATCGGGAACGGTCATGGCCCGGCCGGCAATGGCCGAGAGTGCTGCCGGGGTTTCAATATACCCGGCCTCCTTCCAGCCCTGCCGGGCGCCCGCCATGCCGCAGATGATGACGGGCAGATGTGGGAGCGCGGAAACGGCGGCAAGGTGGCTGTCGAGAACGGTATGAAATCCCGTCTTTGCAGCCGTCGTCATGCCCTCGGAGCTGCGGCGCTCGGCGAGCACGGCGCCGTCCTCTCCGATGATCCACAGGCGGAAGCTCGATGTCCCCCAATCCACTGCGGCATAATAGCCTGCCGTCGTCAAAATACGCCTCCATCGATGATCATGGTCTGTGCGGTCATCGCCGCCGAACAGTCCGAAGCCAGGAACAGGCAGGGTCCGACGAGATCCTCGGCGACCAGCATGCGCTTGAGGCACTGTCTCTCCTGCATCCGTGCGATTGATTCTTCCGTGAGCCACAGGCGCCGCTGCCTCTCCGTGACGATCATGCCGGGCAGGACCGCGTTGACGCGGATATTATCCGGTCCGAGCTTCCCCGCGAGCGATTTGGTGAGGCCGACGATCCCGGCTTTGGCGGTAGAATAGGCGGGAATATCAGGCATGTTGAGCATGAAGGCGATCGACGAGAAATTGATGATTGATCCTCCGCCCTGTCGCCGCATGTGGGGCGCGATCGCCTGGCACATGAAAAAGAGATGTCGCAGGTTCACGGAAAGACTTTCGTCCCAGCTTTCCTCCGTCACGGCTTCGAGCGCCTGCCGGTCATCCCGCGCGGCGTTGTTGACGAGAATATCGACAGAGCCGAGTCCGGCGAGAGCCTCGTCGGCCGCGGCGCGTACCGCATCGACCTGACGAAGGTCTGCCTGGATGAAGTGTGGAGCCTGCCCGGTTTGCGCCGCGACTTTTTCGCAGAGCGCTCGGCTGGGCTCCGCTGCGATGTCGACGATGGCGACACGGCAGCCTTGCCGGGCGAACGCCTCCACCAGAGCGGACCCTATGCCGGAACCGCCGCCGGTGATCAAAACCCCGCGATTGCGCAGGTCAGGAAACTGGCTGCTCGGCAAGGTCATGGCTTCTCCCGTTACTGCTGCCGTCAGGCAGGCTTGTTCCAGTATATGGAACTATGTTTTACTATCTGGAATTATCGCGCCGATGCTTCTATCCTGTCAAGGTAGCGCAGCCGAGAGCGGATGAGAATGAAGCGGACCAAAGAAGGCAGCATGGGCCGGGATACCGAAGGCACCGGCACGCTTGGCAAGGCAATGGCCGTGCTGGAGGTCGTGGCCATGGCCGAACGCCCTCAGCGTTTCACGGATATATTAATGGCGCTCCGCCAGCCCCGGGGCACCCTGCACAGGCTACTGGGCCATCTCGTCGAAGAGGGCTTGCTGGTGCAGCGTCCCGATTTGTCCTACGAGCCGGGGCTTCGCCTGTTGAAATTCGCTTATCGCTCGTGGTCCGGCAATCGTTTCCGCGAGATTGCCGCCCCTTACCTCCTCAAGCTGCACCAACTGACCGGCGAGACCGTGCATCTGGGCGTGCTGCGGGAAACGGAGATCATCTATGTCGACAAGGTGGAGAGCCAGCAGACCGTGCGCATGAGCTCGCAGATCGGCAAGGCGTCGCCGGCCTATTGTACCGGTATAGGCAAGGCCGCTCTGTCCGTGCTGCCTTCAAGTGAATTGCAGCGGATTTCGGCGCGAATGGAGTTCCGTCCGTTCACGCCGAAGACGCATCGCTCGGCCGAAACGCTCTATGCCGAGATCGCGGAAATTCGGCATGACGGCCATGCATTCGACCGAGAGGAGCACGAGGCGGAAATCTGCTGCGTGGCCGCCCCGATAAGCGTTCCCGACCACGATCTGATCGGGGGGATCTCGGTGACCGGCCCTTCCTATCGCGTCAGCTTGGCGCAGCTGACCGCCTGGGCGCAGGATGTGCGAAAGGCTGCGGCGGATATCGAGGAGGAGCTGCGGATAAGATCAGGGCCTGGGCGGGAGACCGGCGGTGAAACGCCACGCGTCAGGTCAGACGCGCAAAGGCCGCGTTGACGCTTCAAGAATGGCCGCGTGTTTGATTCCGCGTGAACACCATGTAGACAGCAGAGGCCTAAAGACGTGGAGCAGAATCGCTTTACGGTAAATTAGAAGTTTCGACTGGACGAAAAGGCTCAAGATAAGTAGCTTCTTACCGGGTCTGCTGCCACGGCTGGTTGTGCTGGGCTTGATTCTGGTGGAAGCCGTGGCGAGGGTGTGAAAGCGTGAGCGGTCATGCTCCAGCCGGAGCACGGATGTGGGAGGCGGGCGTAAGATGATCGATTTCAGCGTGGATGTATCCTCATTGGTCCTCCCCGATGGTCACGTTATCAGCGGGTCGATCGAGAATGAGGATGATGTCAGGGGCGCTCTCGGCCGGGTTTCTGAAGGCTTCGGGTTTCGCGGCTTCATGGTACTCGCAATCCCCGATTCCGGGTCCCACAGTCTTACAGCGCAGGCGCTGATGACGACTTGGCCCATGGATTTTCTCAGGCGCTATGACAGTGCCCGCCTGATCGACGGCAGTCCGGTAATCCAGCGGCTGCGGCGCAGCACCATTCCCTTTACATACGATGCGCATCAACTGGCGCGCGGGCGTGTGGACGGAAAAGGCGAAGCTGCCATATGCGTTTTCGAACAGGCGAACATGCCACGTGGGGTCTATCTGCCCGTCCATGATGCCGCCGGTCACCGCGCCGCGGTTGCCTTCGGCGGTGACAGGTCCGCCGTTTCCGGCGATGAGTTGCAGGAATTGAACCTTTGGGCAGGCCTCTTGTACAGTCGGCTGAGCGAAGTCAGAACGCGCGACCGGCGAGGTCCGGGCAGCCTTTCCAGGCGCGAGATCGAGTGTTTGCGTTGGGCCGCGGCGGGCAAAACGACCGTGGAGATGGCGCGCATCATGGCGCTGTCGGAATACACGGTGAATCACTATCTCAACCGCGCGACGCGCAAGCTGGATTCGGTCAATCGGGTCCAAACGGTCGCTAAGGCAATACGCGCGGGATTGATCAATTGATCGGTGCCAACCGTGGCTGAATAGGCTTTTTGCCCTTGGCGCTAAGGCACGCACAGGAAGTAGGGCACGCGAAACCAAATGCGGCCATTTCCGGGGCGGTCGGTTAAAAGCGGGGCCGGCTTCATCGACAACCGCGCGAAATGCACAGGTTTTGTGCTCCAGACTTGATGAACGTCAATCATCTGTTGGCATTGCTCGACCGCTCGGGCTATTTGATAGCCGACGACTGCGATGGAACCGCGCGAATGCCAGATATGATCACGATGGCGATGACTGATATCGATCTGCCCCGGGGCGGCGATTTCGCGTCTGAGATAGCAAGGCTCGAAACGCAGTTCGACATCATCCGCTACATGCGGCGGATTACGCAGATCTTCGGCTTCAAGACTTTTCTCATCTGTTCAATTCCGGCAGTCGAGGTGGAGCGCCTCTCAGCCACCACGGTCATATCGAACATGCCCGCGGAGCTTCTCAACAAATATGACAGTCTTTCTATGCTGCGCTTCAGCACCGGGGTGCGCCGCTTGCGCGAGACCACGACGCCGTTTCAGATCCTGCTCGAGGACTGGGAGAAGGAGGGAGGCAAGCCGGACGCTGCCGCCGATTATTTTGCCATGCTGCGCGAAAATGGCCTGCTCCAGGCCAACTACTTCCCGGTCCACGATGCCGAAGGCGGTCGGGGCGCGGTCATCCTCATGGGCCCGGAGGCGGGATTGCCGATGACGGCGGCTATGGAACTGCAGATGATCGCCATCCACGTCTATAACCGCCTCGCAGAGATAGGCTCGGTCTGGAAGAACACCAACACCGTTCTTTCCGAGCGGGAAATCCAGTGCCTGAACTGGACGGCCGCCGGAAAGACCAGCTCCGAAATCGCCGGTATCCTTGGCCTGTCCGAGCACACGGTCAATCATTACCTCAACCATGTCACCAAGAAGCTCGACGCGGTGAACCGCACACAGGCGGTCGTGAAGGCGATGAAAAAGGGCTACATAAGCTAGTTCCGGCAAACCGCTGACTGCTGCCACTTCTGACGGATGGGCTCAAAGAAAATAGCGGCGTGCTCAGAAAATGAGCAGTGCGGATCTTGGCGGCTTTTTCGCCGGTAAGGCCAACCCCTTGTAAAGATGCAGAAATTGGCGGCCTCCGCAACTGGCATGTATTCTGCATGTCTGGTCTCGTGTCCAGAGGGGACCAAAATAAGACAGCGCCCAAGAAGGTCGCGAAAGGGCCGCCGCCGTTTGCCTGTGATCCCGGATGTACGGACACGGCGAACGGCTGGCGGCCTTCATTTTATCATCTGCCGCATTGGCGAAGCGCGCGAGCTAAACTATCTAGAGCGGGATGAGGCGCGACTACAGCGGTCAAAAAAACTTCCGCGCCGCCAAGAGAGCGAGAGGCCGACATGCCGGACGTCACCCGGGAAATGGTTTTGAACAAGCTGCGGAATGTCCGCGGCCCGGACATGGAAGGCAATATCGTCGATCTCGGCCTGGTGTCCGACGTGTTCATTTCTGACGGCAAGGCCTATTTCTCAATCACGGTACCGGCGGCCCGGGCGAAGGAGCTCGAACCCATGCGAGCGGCCGCCGAACGGGTCGTGCGCGAGATTCCCGGCGTGAAAGCAGCCATGGTGGCATTGACTGCCGACCGAAAGGCCGCGCCTCAGAAAACGCCGGCGGAACGGCACCCGGAGGCCCCCACCGGTCACGCGCCGGCGCAGCGGGCGGGTGGTGGCGCAGCTCCAAAGGCGGACATCCCCGGTGTCGGCGCCATTATCGCCGTCGCCTCCGGCAAAGGCGGCGTCGGCAAGTCCACCACCTCAGTCAATCTGGCGCTGGCGCTTCAGGCAAACGGGCTGAAAGTCGGCCTCCTCGATGCCGACATCTATGGGCCATCCATGCCGAGGCTTTTGAAGATTTCCGGCCGCCCGCAACAGATCGAGGGTCGGTTGATCCGTCCGATGGAGAACTACGGCCTGAAAGTCATGTCTATGGGCTTCCTTGTCGACGAAGAGGTCGCGATGATCTGGCGCGGCCCGATGATCCAGTCGGCGCTCCTGCAGATGCTGCGCGAAGTGGCCTGGGGCGATCTCGACGTGCTCGTCGTCGACATGCCGCCGGGCACCGGTGACGCACAGCTGACGATGGCTCAGCAGGTGCCGCTCGCGGGCGCCGTCATCGTGTCGACGCCACAAGATCTCGCGCTTGTTGATGCCCGCAAAGGTCTCGCCATGTTCCGCAAGGTAGAGGTCCCGGTTCTCGGCATCGTCGAAAACATGAGCTATTTCGTGGCGCCGGATACGGGCAGGCGCTACGACATCTTCGGTCATGGCGGCGCGCGCAAGGAGGCGGAGCGCATAGGCGTGCCGTTTCTCGGTGAGGTGCCCTTGACCATGGCCATCCGCGAGACGTCCGACGCCGGGACCCCTCTCGTTGCGTCCGAACCCGATGGCGAGGTCGCACGCCTCTACCGCGAAATCGCGGCGCGTGTCTGGGACGAGGTAATCGCTGCCCGACAGGACAAGAGCCGGGCGATGCCGAGAATCGTTTTCGAATAGCGCTTCTTTGCAGCCGGGAGTGGAAACCCCGCATGCCATGAGGCCCATTGCTTTTATGCGAGCATTGCGCCATATCCCTTGGCTCGCATGGCAAGCATAGCGAGCCACTGCCATCGCGCGAGGCATTGGTCCTCCGATTGCGGCAGCAGCGTCGAAAACGGTCGGAAGCTTCTCATCGGATGAATGTCCATTGTGGAAATGGTGCGGCGGCTGATCCTGCGGGTTCTCCCCGGTTTATTAGCGCCGGTTGCATGAAAAAGGCGGCCACATGATCACAGGCTATTGCGTCAACGGCGAAGCTGTTGCGCTCTCGACGGCGGAGCCGCCGTCGGCCCTGCGTCCCGATCTCGTCTGGATCGACCTTGTCGAGCCGACCAAGGCGGAAGACCTGATGATCGAAAGCCTGCTCGGCATACCCATTCCGACGCGGGACGAGTTGAGGGACATCGAGCCATCGAGCAGGCTTTATACAGATGATGGTGCCGTCTTCATGACGGCGTCGCTCGTCTATAGAAGCGACACGGAAATGCCGGGCCTCACGGATGTTGGCTTTATCCTGGCAGGCAAACGTCTTGTCACCGTACGCTATGCCGAGCCAAGGGCTTTCGGGCTTTTCAAGGCCAGCGTTCATCGCATTTCCGGCGGCTGCCGCAACGGCGCGGTGATTCTGACGCGCCTGCTCGAGACGATCGTCGACCGTACGGCGGAAATCCTTGAACAGGCAGTGGACAAGATCGACGATCTGGCGCTGCAGGTTTTTGGCGACAAGGCCTCGACCAGGCGCAGGCCGCCGCACTTCCTCGAAGCACGGCTACGCGATGTCGCTGGACATCACCGGCTTGTTGCCAAGACGCGCGACAGCCTCGCTTCGCTTTCGAGGCTGTTGAGCTTCGTCTATACGGTCTCCGACGTGCAGGCGGACAAGGAAAGCCGCGAACTCTGCCGCACTGTTTCGCGCGACATACAGTCGCTTTCGGAGCATACGGCCTTCATCTCGGGAAACATCACCTTCCTGCTTGATGCTTCGCTCGGCCTTATCAATGTCGAGCAGAACGCCATCATCAAGATCTTCTCGATCGCGTCCGTCGTTCTGCTGCCGCCGACGCTGGTGGCGTCGGTTTACGGGATGAACTTCCGCATGATGCCCGAACTCGAATGGCAGTTCGGCTATCCGTGGGCGCTTGCGGTCATGGTCCTTTCGGCCGTGATTCCGTTTTTCTTCTTCCGCTGGAAAGGCTGGCTCTAGGAGCTTGTTGGGCCCATGTCTCAATTGTCTGCTCCCGGGGCGGAGAACACCCGCCGCCTGCTTGCCATGGCTCTCGGATCCGTAGGCGTCGTCTATGGCGATATCGGCACCAGCCCGCTCTACGCTTTTCGCGAAGCCTTGCGACCCGTCTCGCATGACGGTGTGACGGACGTCGAGATCGTTGGCTTGATCTCGCTGATGATCTGGGCGCTCACGATCATCGTCACCATAAAATACGTGCTTTTCCTGCTGCGGGCGGACAACCAGGGCGAGGGAGGGACGCTTTCCCTGTTGGCGCTGCTCATGAAGACGGCCAATGGCCACACGGCGATCCTGTTCTTCATGGGCATTGCCGGCGCGGCGCTCTTCATCGGTGACGCGATGATCACGCCGGCGCTGTCGGTGCTCTCGGCCGTCGAGGGGCTGAAACTGGTGACGCCCGCCCTTTCGGACTACGTCGTTCCAATCGCGGTCGTAATTCTCCTGTTTCTTTTTGCCGTTCAGTCGAAGGGGACCGCCGCGGTCTCGAAGTTCTTCGGGCCGATCACCCTCGTGTGGTTTCTGGTGATGGGTGCTGTCGGCTTCATGCACATTGCCGATGATCTGTCGATTTTCAGAGCCTTCAACCCTTACTATGCCGTCGCTTTCCTTTTCAATGAAGGATATGTCGGCATCGTCGTACTCGGCGCCGTCTTTCTGACGGTTACGGGGGCAGAGGCGCTCTACGCCGATCTCGGCCATTTCGGCCGCAGGCCGATCCAGTGGGCCTGGTTCACCGTCGTCTTCCCCGCGCTCACGCTGAACTACCTGGGGCAGGGCGCGTTCGTCCTCAAGAACCCCGAAGCGATGTCAGATCCTTTCTTTCTGATGTTTCCCAAATGGGCGCTGCTGCCGGCCGTCATTCTTGCGACGGCAGCGACGATTATCGCCAGCCAAGCCGTGATCACCGGTGCCTTTTCGCTCACGCGTCAGGCGATCCACCTCGGCTTCCTGCCGCGAATGGCGATTTTCCATACATCCGAGACGCATACCGGCCAGATCTACCTGCCCAACGTCAACACGCTGCTGATGTTCGGCGTCATGGCGCTCGTCTTCATTTTCGGATCGTCCGAGTCCCTCGCGACCGCATACGGCATTTCGGTGACTGGCGCGATGGTGGTTACCACCGTCCTGGCCTTCGAATTCCTGCGCATGCGTTGGAACTGGCCTGCCTGGTGGGCGGCCGGCGTGCTGCTGCCGCTGTTCGCGCTGGAACTCGTCTTCCTGGGCGCGAACATGCTGAAGATCCACGATGGCGGCTACGTTCCGATCCTGATCGCGGCGACCTTCATCGTCATCATGTGGACCTGGAAGCGCGGCACCGCAATTCTGCACACAAAGACCCGCCACATCGACATTCCACTCGAACGCTTCATCAAATCCATCGAGCGCCAGAGCGAGCATGCACCGGTATCGGTCCCCGGCACGGCGATCTTCCTCACCAGCGATCCGGAATCGACGCCCGCCGCGCTTCTGCACAACATCAAGCACAATCACGTTCTGCATCAGCAGAATTTCATCCTGACGATCCGGACCGCAAACACGCCGAAGGTACCCAGGGAAGAGCGGGTAAGCGCCCGGCGGCTATCGGAGCGTTTCACCCTGATGGAAGTGAGGTTCGGCTTCATGGAGACGCAGAACGTCTCACAGGCTCTTGGCCTTTTCCGAAAATCCGGCCTGAAGTTCGATATCATGTCGACCTCTTTCTATCTGGGCCGCCGCAAACTCGTGCCGGACGCCCAGTCCGGCATGCCGCATTGGCAGGACCGCCTGTTCATCGCCCTTGCAAACGCCGCAATCGACCCCTCGGACTATTTCCGCCTGCCGACGAACCGGGTGGTTGAACTGGGCTCTCACGTCATCATCTGACGATCCTCGAAAAGTGGCCCCCACCGGCGTTTCGGCTTGTTCCGGCGTCCGGCATTAACCAAACATCAAGGTTAATCCCGCATTTTCAAAGCCGAACGAAGCGTTCCCGGTCCGCCGTCCGATCGCTTCCAACATTAGCTTTCTGCATGGATTCTTGCCGCTGGTCCCCGGCCGGCCTGCGAGAACGCGTGCTTGGTAGAGTTGCGTGGAGCCGATCGGTGCGTAAGGGTATTAAGTTTCCTGGCAAGTTTCGCCTGACTTTCTCGCGGTGGCGCGCGCCGGCGATGATCGGCCTTGCAATTTTCCTCGGCTTTCCCTCGGCGGCCGCCTATTCGGACATCGCCACATTTCTGTCCGGCATCAACCGCGGCGGCGAGCGTTGGCGCACCTATCTCACTCAGTCGCCGGCGGGCTCTCTGCACGAGGTCGAGATGGTCTTCACGGACCCGGTCACGACAGGTGCACTCGACGGCGGCGCCGGCATGACGCTGCCCGATGGCGGCCGAGTGGCGCTGACCGCCGAATCGAAACATCACGGAACGCCGGACGAGGACCGTGTCACGCGCAAGCTGAAGAAGAAGCGCATCGTTGCGGTAACGCCGGCGACTCCGCCGAAGGATTTCAGCGCCGGCTCCATCCTCGAGCGCACCAGCTCACTCATGGTGCCCAGCCTCGACGGGTCCGAAAAGATGATCTTTGCCAAACCGAAGATCAAGGGCAAGGAGATCGTGATCGCGACGGCCTTCTACCGCAAGGCCCCACCGAAGCCGGAGCCCGGCATCTCGCCGATGCTCGCCAAGCTCGTCACCAACGACAAGCCTGACATTCTTGCGACTGCATATGTCCGGCCCGAACCGGACTATGCGCGTGAATCGCCCTTCGATTCGATCCTGCGAGACGATGAGAATGCGGGGCGGTTCATTCCGGAAATAGCGCCCGACGATCACGCATGGGCGGCAACGGCATTGCCTCCAACGGTCTTCAGCAAGGAAGAGCAGACCTGCCTTGCCGAGGGGATCTACTTCGAGGCGCGCGGCGAATCTGTAAAGGGTCAGGCTGCAGTGGCGCAAGTCATTCTCAATCGCGTCCGCAACCCGACCTACCCGAAGACGATCTGCGGAGTCGTTTATCAGAACAAGGCCTGGCGTAACCGTTGCCAGTTCTCTTTCGCCTGCGACATGATCCGCGACCTGATCTATTCGCGCGGGCATTGGAAGACTGCCAAAGAGATTGCGCTCGCGGTCACCTCCGGCAAAGTCTGGCTGAGCGAAGTCGGTTCGGCCACGCATTATCACGCCACCTATGTAAAGCCCGCCTGGGCGAAGACGATGAAACGGGTCGGCAAGATAGGCCTGCACATCTTCTACCGGACATATGGCGGCGGCTGGAGCTGACGGCCAAGGCGCCGCTCGCGCCTGCCGGCTGCTGAAGGGGCGACGCAAGCCCGCAAGCAGCGGCGATTCCCGGTGCACCTTTGTCGCAGGTTATCGGATTTAACGCTAACCGATTGAAATGGAACGAAAATATTGTCCACTCGGAAGGTGCCCGCATGCCTTGACTATGCGGGTGCCTAAAACTATGTTGCGCGCGACTTCAAATGGGGCCGAAGCGTGGCTTGAACAGCGGCCGTTTGTATGACCGAGATCGCGTCGACCGCGTGGGGCTGCAAAGGGGAGCCATGTGACGGAAGAGCCGGAAGAAAGTCTGGAAGCGCGGCTCAAGCGCCTCGGCGAAGACATCAAGTCCAAGCGGCCCGATGTCTCGGATGGGGTGGAGCGTCGCGCCGAGGAGAGCCGCAAGGGCTACGCGGCGGCGATGAAGCTCTCGAGCGAATTCATCGCCGGCATCGTGGTCGGGGCGTTTCTGGGCTATCTTTTGGACCACTTTGCGGGTACAGGGCCGTGGGGCATGATCGTGCTCCTGCTTCTCGGCTTCTGTGCCGGTGTGTTGAACGTGCTGCGTTCCGCCGGTGTGGTGGCGACCACCGACCAGCGGAAAGGCGGGCCCGGCACGGATAAGAAGGACGGCGACGGCGCCTGAGGCGTCGTCCGGAAGAATAGTATTTCCGCTTGCGGGCGGGCAGAAGGAAAGAGAAGCGCGGTGTCAAACGATCCGACCCATCAGTTCCTGGTCAACAAGATTGTCTCGATCGACATTGGCGGAATCGACTTTTCCTTCACCAATGCGTCGCTGTTCATGGTGGCCACGGTCGGTGCGGCCGCTGGATTCCTCTATCTGACGACATCGCAGCGCGGTCTGATCCCGACGCGCATGCAGTCGGTGTCGGAGATGTCCTACGAGTTCATTGCCTCCATGCTTCGCGAGGGGGCCGGCAGTCAGGGAATGAAATTCTTCCCCATGGTCTTTTCGCTGTTCATGTTCATCCTGACGGCGAACCTGCTCGGCATGGTGCCCTATTTCTTCACCGTCACCAGCCAGATCATCGTGACCTTCGCGCTTGCGGTCTTCGTGATCGGCACGGTCATTCTCTACGGCTTCTATAAGCACGGTTTCGGCTTCCTCAAGCTTTTCGTGCCGCATGGCGTGCCGGGCGCGCTCCTGCCGCTGGTCGTGGCGATCGAAATCATCTCGTTCCTTTCCCGTCCCATCAGCCTCTCGGTCCGTCTATTCGCCAACATGCTGGCTGGCCATATCACGCTGAAGGTATTCGCAGGCTTCGTCGCCTCGCTCAGCGCATTCGGTGCGCTCGGCATCGGCGGCGCGATCCTGCCGCTCATCATGACCGTCGCCCTTACCGGTCTTGAGTTCCTCGTCGCCTTCCTCCAGGCCTATGTCTTTGCGGTGCTGACCTGCATGTACCTCAATGACGCTGTCCATCCGGGAAGCCACTAAGGAATACAGTCGCTGGTTTCCGGTCGGCTTGCCGCCGGAAGCGCAATCCTAAGCCGCAACACCATTTCGAAGGAGTCAATCATGGAAGCGGAAGCAGCAAAGTACATCGGTGCAGGTCTTGCATGCCTTGGTATGGCCGGCACGGCTCTCGGCCTCGGCAACATCTTCGGCAGCTATCTGTCCGGCGCTCTGCGCAACCCGTCGGCTGCGGACGGCCAGTTCGGTCGCCTCGTATTCGGCTTTGCCGTTACGGAAGCTCTGGGCATCTTCTCGCTGCTCATTGCACTCCTCCTCCTCTTCGCCGTCTGATATCGGCAGAAGTTCTGGCCGCGGCCCCCGGGGGTCGCGGCCACGCATATTCTTGAGTGCACCTGGAGGTGAGCATGTTTGTGACCGCGGCCTATGCCCAGTCGACCACCACCGAAGGGGCCGAAGCACACGATGCCGCTGCGGCCGGTGAGGTGCACACCGAAACGGGTGTGGCCCACGAAGGCGAGCATGGCTCTGGCGTGTTCCCGCCCTTCGATTCGACCCATTTCGCTTCGCAGCTTCTTTGGCTCGCGATTACGTTTGGGCTTTTCTATCTCCTGATGTCGAAAGTCATCATTCCCCGCATAGGCTCTATTCTCGAGACGCGCCATGACCGCATCGCGCAGGATCTCGACGAGGCATCTCGTCTGAAGGGCGAAGCCGACGCGGCCATCGCCGCCTACGAGCAGGAACTGGCAGGCGCCAGAGCCAAGGGCCATTCGATTGCCGATACCGCACGCGAAGCCGCCAAGTCGAAGGCCAAGGCCGATCGCGACGGTGTCGAAGCCGACCTCGCGAAGAAGATTGCCGCTGCAGAGGCGCGCATCGGCGACATCAAGTCGAAGGCGCTTGCCGATGTTGGCGCGATCGCCGAAGAAACCGCAACGGCCATAGTCAAGCAATTGATCGGCGGTACCGTCACCAAGTCCGAGATCGCTGCGGCGTTCAAGGCCTCGGCCGGCAACTGAGGAAACGAGAACCATGGCACTTGATGCGACTTTCTATGCCCTCGTAGGTCTGATTCTCTTCTTTGTCCTGATCGCCTACCTCAAGGTTCCTGGGATGGTCGGCAAGGCGCTTGACGCGCGCGCCGACAAGATCAGCAATGAGCTGGCGGAAGCCAAGCGCCTGCGTGAAGAGGCACAGAGCCTCGTGGCCGAGTACCAGCGCAAGCGCAAGGATGCCGAAGCCGAAGCCGCGAGCATTGTCGCCGCGGCCCAGCGCGAAGCGGAAATGCTGACGGCAGAGGCCAAGCAGAAGACGGAGGAATTTGTCGCACGTCGTACGGCACTTTCCGAACAGAAGATCAAGCAGGCCGAAAGCGATGCGATCAATGCCGTTCGCGCTGCTGCCGTAGACCTGGCAATCAGCGCAGCCGAAAAGGTGATTGCGAGCAAGGCGGATGCCAGTGCCCAGGAAACGCTCTTCCAGAAGGCTCTCGGCGAGGTAAAGTCCCGCCTGAACTGAGGGGTTGTCCCCGTGGAAATTGGAAGCCCCGCTTGGCGACTCGCTTAGCGGGGCTTTTTCGTCGGAATCGTCCGGCGCGGCTGTGGACGCGCCTTCCTATTTCCACAGCTCTGTGCTCGTCCCTGAAATTCAGCAGTGCCGCATCTGCGGCGCGGAAGAGTCCTTTCATCCTGTGACGAGCACAGGAAGGAAGGCGTCTTGGTTGATAGGCGGCCCGTTCGAGGCACCACGCCTTCCTCTCGTAAAACCCTCGTGAACTAAAGCTGCCGGAACGGGCGAAAACTCATCCGGTGCAGAGAGCAGGGGCCATGGCTTTCGATCGCGGTGCGGTGCTTCACGGTCGCATAACCCGCATGGTGGGCAAAGCCGTAGAGGGGGAAGGTCGCATCGGCGCGGGCCATCATGCGGTCGCGGGTGACCTTGGCGACGATCGATGCGGCGGCGATCGAGACGGAGCGGCTATCTCCTTTGACAATGGCTTTTGCGTGGCAGGAGAGGCCGGGTGGTACGTCGCGGCCATCGACGAGAACGATGCGGGCCGCCACCTCAAGGCCGTGGACGGCGCGGCGCATGGCATCGAGGCTGGCCTTCAATATGTCGGTCGTGTCGATGCGTGCCGAAGAGGATGAGGCGATCGAAACCGTTGCCGTCGCCAGAATCTCCTCGAATAGCGTTTCGCGCTGCTCTGCAGTCAGGAGCTTGCTGTCGTTGAGACCCGTCGGAATTGCATCCGGATTGAGGATGACTGCGGCGGCCACGACCGGGCCCGCGAGCGGGCCACGTCCTGCCTCATCGGCGCCCGCCACTGGCCAGAGGCCATCGCGTTGCGCTGCTCGTTCGAACGCGAAATCCGGAACAGGCGGCTGGAAAGGAAAAAGAGGGGAATCGGGCTGTTTGCGACGTGACATGCGGGGGACATTCGCATACTCGCCCGATTCCCTTCAAGACCCCCGGCTCGGTTTGCGGCGGTTGCCGGGGAAAACCAGCACCGTCCGTGAGGCAAAGGACGGGTGCCGGAACTGTTAAAGGCATTTCGATGGACCTGCGTCAGAGCAACGACAGCTGAACGCCCATCCCGAGCGGCGGCACGAAGAGGTCGCTGCGCAATTGCCGGCGCGTCAGATTGAGGCCGAGCCGCTTGGCGGCAAGCTCGAAGCGGCGGCCGATCTGCCAGGCGTAAGGTCCGCTTCCCTTCATCCGCTTGCCGAACTCGGCGTCGTAATCCTTGCCGCCGCGCATGGAACGGACGAGGGACATGACGTGCCGGTACCGGTCCGGATAGTTCCTGAGAAGCCAGTCGCGGAAGAGGGGGCTTACTTCCAATGGAAGCCGAAGGAGCACATAGCTCGCATCCGAAGCACCCGCTACTTTCGCCGAATCGAGCACCCGCTCTATCTCGTGGTCGTTCAGCGCCGGAATGATCGGCGCGACCAGAACACCAGCGGGAATGCCGGCTTCGGAAATTGCGCGTATCGCCTCCAGCCGCTTGGCCGGCGTCGATGCCCTCGGCTCCATGTTGCGCGCCAGCTTCCCGTCGAGCGTGGTCACGGAGAGTCCGACCCGTGCGAGACCTTTTTCTGCCATCGGCGCCAGCAGATCGATGTCGCGCGTCACCATCGCCGATTTCGTGACGATCATCACCGGATGATTGGCCTCCTTCAGTACTTCCAGGATCTGTCGCATGATCCGCCATTCCTTCTCGATCGGCTGATAGGGATCGGTATTGGTGCCGATTGCGATCGGACGGAGCTTGTAGTCCGGCCGCGCCAGTTCGCGTTCCAGGAGGCGTGGTGCGTCCGGCTTGGCGAAGAGCTTGGCTTCGAAATCGAGCCCCGCCGAAAGCCCCATATAGGCGTGCGTAGGCCGCGCGAAGCAATAGATGCAGCCATGTTCGCAGCCGCGGTAAGGATTGATCGATCGGTCGAAGGATATATCGGGAGAATCGTTGCGCGTGATCGCTGTCTTCGGCTTTTCGATCTGGACTTCTGTCTTGAACGGTGGAAGCGCCTCGATCGTTTGCCAGCCGTCATCGAAGACTTCGTGCGTTTTCGGCTCGAAGCGTCCCGATGTGTTGAGGGCCGCACCACGGCCGCGCCGACGGTCTACGTCGATCCTGATGCCGGTTCCGGCAACAAGGGCTTCCGCGACATCCACACTGTTGCCGGGGGCATAGATGCCCTGCTTGAGTTGAGACAGATCATTCATCGAAATCTCCCCGGAGGCATCTGCTCGGTTCCGCTTCGTGCTGATTATTTTCCTAACCCACCCAGGAGAACAAAGCAAGAACAATATTCGAGATGCCTGAAGAGAATACTACTGCATGTTTCCTGTAATCGGATCCGATTGAAGGACAAAAACATGCAGCAGATCAAAGTGCTACAGTGACCTTTGTGCGTCTGATAAGGCGCACGGCGCTGTAGGTCGCCCGGAAGACTGCGCGGCTCGCGCTTGTGGCATTTTGCGTTGCAATGCGGTAGGAACGGCTATGCTGACGGTTATCATGGAAACGAAGGATAACGAATCCGAGCTGGCACAGACGCTCTCGGCGCTCATTGCCGGCGCTGTCGAGGGGCTCATCAGCGATGTCATCATTCTGGATCATGGATCGACCGACGAGTCTCACATCGTCGCGGATGCGGCTGGTTGCCGCTTTTGCCCCGACTGGGACCTGGGCGAAATCCTCCGTTCGGCGCGTGGCGAATGGTTGATGCTCCTTGAACCTGGCGCCCGCCCGGTCGGCCGTTGGGTAGAGGAGGTGGCGCAATACGTATCGCTCAACAAGAGTCCCGCGCGATTTTCCCCCTCGCGAATGCATAAGCGACCGCTTTTCAAACGTTTGGCGCACAGGGCGCGGCCGCTCGAGTCCGGGTTTCTGGTGCGAAAAAGGGACGCGGTCGAAGCGGTCGGCGACAAGAGACCGCTGAGCGATATTGCGGAACGGCGAACGGCCCGTAAGCTGGCGATCGAGCTCGTCCCGGCCTGGGTCGCATTGGAAAGCCGTTCGGCCTGCGAACGGCACCGGGCATCCGGTTAAACAGGAAAAGCTCCGAGCCGGAAACCCGATGGCGGAATGGCATCCTTTCAGAGCGAACGGACCGCAAGCGAATTCAACTGCCAGGCCGAGTCGATCGAAATGTCGATGCTGACGTCATTGAGAAGTGCCCAGATGCGATCGGCCACGCCGACATAGATCCAGAGTTCGCGACCGGCGGGAAAGGCCATGTCGGTGAAGAGGTTGATGACCCTTCGTTCCCCGGGGACGGCCTGGATGGAGGTGCCGGGGAAGCTCTCGCCATCGCCGCTGCAGTCCAGACCCGACGCGAACCATTGGTCGCTCACCTCATTCGCTGGCTCGACGTCTTCCCAGGTCCAGAACACGGCAAGCACGAGGCGCCCGCGCGTCGTTGCGCGGAAATCGGACCAACCGAATTCGTCGTAGGTCGAGACGTGATGGCGGCACAGGAGAGCCGACAAGTCGGCGCTGACTTGCAAAATTCCCGTACGAAGCGTTTTGAACGGCACGAGGTAGCCGTTCTCCCGATAGGCGCAAAGAAGGTCCACGTCGGAGGCATCATTGTTGCGGGCGACCAGTTTCGATCCCATCCGGCCGGCACAATCCAGATAGGACCTATTCTCGACGATCAATCCGTCGCCGGTCGCCTGGTTCTGCTCGAGCCGGTCCCAGCAGCCGCCAAATGGGGGGAAGAACAGCTTTTCCTTATCGGGGTCCGGCGCGACATATACGATCGGCGGTCGTTTGAAGACGTCGACGACGCTGCCGACCACTGTTTCATAGTATGGAAGGCCTCTTGCCCCTTCACCAACTCGCCGACCTCGCTGTATGCATGCCTATGAAGCCGTTTCAGAGCGTTCAGGTCAACCTCGGCATTTTTGGCCTCAACGAGCGACCTGTATCGAAGACCGGGGCCGCGCGGATCATCTTGCATGCCCGCGCTTGCGATATTGGCGATCCTGTCGCGCAGTTCAGGTGAAACAATCTGCCGCCTCTGGTCTGCGAAAGATTTGCGCAATGCGTCCAGTCTGTTCACCATGGCCCGCCATTCGTCCGTCTGCCGGCGCTCGTAGAAGGCCTGCAGCCCAGGCGGAATTTCGAGTTGAGACTGATCCGTTTTCGAGTAAACATGCTCTGCCGTTCCCATGGCTCCTCCTTACCCTTGCGGGTTGCGGCGCGGGCGTATCGGCCATCGCGCCAATCGAGAATGAAAACCGGAAAAGGGGGCCCGAGGCGGCAAATGTAGTGGGCTTCCTCCGCCCATGCGAAGCCGCCAAATGGTGGCCGTAGCCCCGAGTTGAGCCCCGTTTCCTAAGCAAGAATGGGGCGTACCTTTCGGTACCCCCAAAGTGGCTCTCAAATGACCTTGCTGTGAAAATATCTGCCTGTGAAAATGTCTTGCCATGCACGCCCACCCTTCAGAACGGGCAGCACGTCGTAGGTCTATGCTCTTTCCCAAAATTGCCCCGGAAAGAGGCCGGACATTTGCTCGAAGCAATTAGATGGTGCTTGCCTTGACCGCTTCGAACCAAGCCGACGAAAGGAAACTAGCGGGATTCCGGGCCAGAGGCTGTTCCAAACGGAACATGGGGATTGTCAGCCGCGCTTCAGGTGCTCGTCGAGCCGCGGCATGATCTCGACGAAATTGCACGGCATCTGCCGGAAGTCGAGTTGCTGCTTCAGGATGCCGTCCCAGGCGTCCTTGCAGGCGCCGGGCGAGCCGGGTAGGACGAATATGAATGTGGCATTGGCGACGCCGGCAGTCGCCCGCGACTGAATCGTCGACGTGCCGATCTTATCGTAGGAAATCCGGTGGAACACAGCGGAAAAGCCGTCCATGCGTTTTTCGAAAAGCGGCTCCAGTGCTTCCGGCGTCACATCGCGGCCCGTGAACCCTGTGCCGCCGGTGGTGATGACGACGTCGATGGCGGCATCGAGCGTCCAGGCCTTTACCTGTTCGTAAATCCTCGCCCGGTCATCGGGAACGATTGTCCGCGCCTCGAGCCTGTGGCCGGCCTCGCCTATTCTCGCTTCTAGCACATCGCCGGACTTGTCCTCCGCGCGTGTACGCGTATCCGAGACCGTGAGTACGGCGATGCCGACGGGGATGAAGGGGCGGTTCTCGTCGAGGCCGGGCATGTCTGGTGCTATCCTGATTTTCCCGCGGTTCGCGTCGCTCGAACGTACCATCGCGGTTGGCTGGCGGAAATGGTCTCGGCGGCAAGCGACGCACTTTTCTCGTCGGCGAACAGTCCGAAGCAGGTGGCGCCCGAGCCGGACATCCGCACCAGCGTAGCGCCTGCGTCCTCCAGTGCGGTCGAGACCGCTTCGATCATCGGCTCGAGTGCCCGTGCCGGGGGCTCCAGATCGTTCCGCATGGAAGCCAGGGCCGCTAACCACGCGGCTGTCGAGCGGAGATTTTCAGGCAAGACGAGAGGGGGGTTGGATTTTCTGATGAGCAAGCGGAACACAACCGGCGTCGAGACCTCGACAAGAGGATTGACGAGGACGATCGCGAAGGACGGCAGGTCGGGAATAGACGTGATTTCCTCGCCGATCCCTCTTGCAATCAGGGGTCGGCCGTCAAGGCACATCGGCACGTCTGCGCCGAGCTCCAGCGCCAGGCTGCCGAGCCGGGCAGGCTCGAGGGACGCACCCCAGAGGGACAGCAGCCCGCGCAGCGTCGCGGCTGCATCGGCCGAACCGCCGCCGATTCCCGAAGCAACAGGCAGGTTCTTCTCAAGATGCAGATGAACCGGGCCGGCAGCTCTACCTTGTGACGCAAGCTCACGCCGCAAAACATCGCGGGCGCGAAGCACGAGATTGCCGCTGGTGTTTTCGGCCGAAGGCGACAGGTCGGGCGCGAATCGGCCCGACACGGTGAAATGGTCCGCCTCCGCCGCTGCCAGTCCGATCCCGTCACCGCACTCTGCAAAGGTAACCAGGCTTTCAAGCAGATGATGGCCGTCGGCCCGCTGGCCGACGACATGCAGCGCCAAATTGATCTTGGCGGGCGCCGCAATCGTCAGCGCGAAGCCCGCAATCCCGTCTGGCCGCATGCGAGGTCAGGACTTCTTGTCCGGCGCCGGCTCCGTTTTTTTCGGAAGCTTTTCCTTGGCATCCGCCGCGGCCGGAACCGACTCTTTCAACGGCGGCAGACCATTTTCGATCTTCGCCTTTATCTTGGGAATTTCAGCCTCCTCAGGCTTCAGCTCCAGCGCCTGATTCCACTGGAACACCGCTTCGAGTTTCCGGCCGACGCGCCAGTAGGCGTCGCCAAGGTGATCGTTGATCGTCGCGTCGCCGGCCATCAGCTCGGCCGCGCGCTCGAGTTCGGCCACGGCCTCATCGAAACGGCCCATGCGGAAATACGCCCAGCCGAGCGAGTCGACGATATAGCCGTCGTCGGGCTTGAGTTCGACCGCCTTGCGGATCATGTCGAGGCCCTCTTCGAGCTTTACGTTCATATCGACCCAGGAGTAGCCGAGATAGTTGAGCACCTGGGGCTGATCCGGGTTGAGCTCCAGCGCCTTGAGGAAGCTCGGCTCGGCCTTCTCCCAAAGCTTCTGCCGCTCATAGGCGATGCCGCGCTGGAAGAAGATGGTCCAGTCGCTGCGCTTTGGAACGGGACCGATCGCCTCGACCGCCCGATCGTAAAGCTCGCCCATGGCCTTGTAGTCCTTGGCGTCGGAAAGCACGCTGCCATAGGCGAGATAATTGCGGATATTCTTGGGATCGACGTCGATCAGCCCTTTCAGGTGCTTCTTCGCCTCTTCGACCTTTCCGATGCCCGCGAGACTCAGGCCAAGCTGCAGCTCGGAAAGGCGACGCATCGGCGAGTTTTCCGGCACGCTCTTGTAAAGCTCGATCGCCTCGTCCGGCTTCTTCAGATTTTCGGCGATGCCGCCGAGCATCACCAGAATATCGGCGCTTTCCGGGTCAAGCCGCCGCGCCGTTTGGAGGTAAAGCGAAACGATGTCTTCCGCCCCCTCCCGGTTGAGCGCACCACCGATGGAAAAGAGCACGGCGGCGGCACCCTGCACGGCGTTGCGAACCTGCTGTTCCTGCGTCTTTCCTTCTTCGACACTCTTTCTGAGAGCCTCGAGCGGGGTGTAGTTGTTTACGAGATTTTCGCCGACGGCGATCGTATCCAACGCCTTCTGCTTGTTGCCTTCGCGTGCCTCGAACCGCGCCAGCGCCTCCACCGCCCGCATGAAGGTATCCGGTGCCGCGCCGCCGCCTTCGCGGTCGAGAACGGCGTCGTTCAGCCGGGTCCGCGCGGTTGCCTTGTCGCCGGCCGCAAGCGCGATCGCTCCGGCATGATAGTTCTTGAAGATCCGGAACCATTCCGGACCCTGGAGATTTTTGATCTGCGCCAGGGCCTCTTTCGGTCGGCCCTGACCGAACTTCGCCCAAGCGGAAAGCAGCGAGCTCATCAGCCGATCGAGGTCGTTCGGCCCCTCGTACTTCAAGAGCTTTTGCGCATTGCGGTATTCGCGCTTACGGATCGCTTCGATCGCTCGGACCACCGTGGTGATCCTTTCAACGGCAGGATCCGATTTCAGCTCTTCGGCGATCTTGGCGCCTTCATCGAACCTGCCGCTCATCAACAGCGTGATCATCAGCCGCTGCTTCACCTCGGTGTTGCCCGGCTCGAACCTCAGTGCAGTGCGATATAGGTCGGTTGCCGCCGCGAAGTCGCGGTCCACGTCGGCCGTGCGCGCCGCAAGGAAGGCACCGGCAAAGGTGTTGACGCTCTTGATGTCGAAAGGTTCGGCGTCTTCGACCGGCGCCTTCTCCTCGGCAAAGGCCTGCAGGTTGCCGGCCACCGTCGCAAGAACCAGCATTGCCGCGCCGCTGAGGAGGCGAAGGAATGTATTCTGCCGCATATCAAACCTTTCGTTGCCGGTGGTACGAAGCCACCGCTGTTGGCCCGGAGCCTATTGGAAATCGGGCGCAAGTCTTAAAGAATAGAATGGCTTTTTTGGCGCAGCGCGGCAAGAAAATCCTCCCGCGCGGTCTCCGTTCGCCGCTGCCGCATGTTTTTCCCTTGGATCGGCTGGGATGCAAGGAAACGAGCGGTCGCTCAACTTACCCGGTCGATGCAGAAATCGATCACTTCGACGAGCGCCGATTTGCACGGCGAGACCGGCAACGGCGCCAGCGCGTCACGAGCGATTGTGCCGTAGTGCTTGGCGCGGGCGATCGTATCTGTCAGCCCCCCGTAGCGATGGATGAGGCTCAGGGCTTTTTCGAGGTTTGCCTCGTCGCTGGCGCCGCCCTCGATAGCCTCGCGCCAGAACGCCCGGTCTTGCGGCGTACCGCGCCGATAGGAGAGAATGACCGGCAGCGTGATCTTGCCTTCGCGGAAATCGTCTCCGACATTCTTCCCGAGATCGCTCGACGAACCCCCATAGTCGAGAACGTCGTCGACCAGCTGGAACGCGAGGCCGAGATTCGTGCCGTAGGACTTCAGCGCATTGCGGTCCGCCTTGCTTGCGCTCGCGACGATCGGCCCGACCTCGGATGCGGCAGCGAAGAGCGCCGCAGTCTTGGCGCGAATGACTTGCAGGTAGTCGTCCTCGGTCGTCTCCATGTTCTTGGCAACCGAAAGCTGCAGGACCTCGCCTTCCGCGATGACCGAAGCGGCGGTTGAAAGCACGTCGAGCGCGTCCAGCGAGCCGACATCGACCATCATTCGAAAAGCCTGTCCAAGCAGGAAATCGCCGACGAGTACGCTCGCCTGGTTGCCCCAGATCGTCCGCGCCGTCGATTTGCCGCGCCTCAGGTCGCTCTCGTCGACCACATCGTCATGCAACAGGGTCGCGGTGTGCATGAACTCGACGCTGGTGGCGAGTTTGACGTGGCCGTCACCCTCGTAGCCGAACATCGAAGCGGCGGCGAGCGTCAGCATCGGCCGGAGCCGTTTGCCGCCCGAGGAGATCAGGTGGTTGGCGACTTCGGGGATCATCTGGACGTCGGAACCGGCCTTGGAAAGAATAAGCTGGTTGACCCGCTCCATATCCGACTGCGTCAGGTCGACAAGCGGCTTCACAGATGCCTGTTTGTTTTTATTGTCTTCCAGCGGTATCACTACGCCCAACGCCCGGACTCCTGTTTCGTTGCGGGTTCGACAATAGAAAGTGGGGCATCGTGCGGCAAGAGGCGAATTGCCCCGCCCCTCAGCTTTAAGACAGGAAAATGGACCCGGATGAAAGAACTGATCCGCACCAATGATGCCGTTCTTCTTTCCTTTGCGGAAAGCCTGATGAAGGACGCCGGAATCGGCTGCTTCATCGCCGATCAGGACATGAGCATACTGGAAGGATCGCTCGGCCTTCTGCCGCGGCGTTTCCTGGTGGCAGAGGACGACGCCGTTCGGGCACGACGCATTCTGGTCGATGCAGGCCTCGAAATGGAACTGCGGCAATGACCGGCCCTGGTACTTGCGCGAGGCGTCATTTGGGATGACAGGAATTCCGGAGACGGTGGATGCTTTCCACCGCGGCAGGTTCCACCTGATCCAGCCGCTTGGTCAGGGGCACCGTTCGGGCATGGATGCGATGCTGTTGGCATCGCTCGTCTCCTGCCGCAGCCGATGTCACGTCGCGGATCTCGGCGCCGGCGCCGGGGCCGCCGGCATGGCCGTGGCTTCGCGGATAGAAGCGGCGCAGGTGCTGCTGGTCGAGCGCTCGGAGGTGATGGCGGATTTCGCGCGGCGGAGCCTTGCTTTGTCCGAAAATGCGCATTTTGCCGGCCGCGTTTCGGTGCTGGAAGCCGACGTCACTCTGAGCGGAAAGGCGCGCGTGGCCGCCGGTCTTCCCGACGACACCTTCGATCACGTGATCATGAACCCGCCCTTCAACGATGCCGCCGACCGCAGGACGCCCGACAGGCTCAAGGCCGAAGCCCACGCCAGGAGCGCCGATCTGTTCGAGACGTGGATCAAGACGGCCGGGGCGATCATGAAGCCAGGAGGACAACTTTCTCTGATCGCCCGACCGGAATCGATTGCCGAAATCGTCGTGGCCTGCGGCCGCCGTTTCGGGGGGATCGAGATCACCCCGCTTCTGCCGCGGGCGGGCGACGATGCCGTGCGCATTCTCGTTTCCGCAATCAAGCAGAGCCGGAAACGGCTGACGCTGCGCGCGCCGCTTGTCATGCATGGCGAGGGACACCGCTTTTCGGCTGACGTCGACGATCTCAACAATGGCCGCGCGGCCTATCATCGCAGGTGATTAACCGTAAGCACACCATTGCGTTTGCGGCGGCAGTGCATACATGCAGTGCTAAAATTCGTATCGGGCAGGAGTTGAAATGGCCGGGTTCTTGAGAAAGCTAATGCCGGGGCGCTTCCGCAGGGATGGAGTGACGATCCCGGCGATCAGGCTGCATGGCGCAATAATGGCAGGCGGCAGTCCTCTCCGTCCGGTTCTCAATCTCGCAACCGTTGCGCCGCTGCTCGAAAAGGCATTCTCCGTCAAAGACGCTCCTGCCGTCGCCATCTCCATCAACTCTCCTGGCGGTTCGCCGGTGCAGTCCCGGCTGATTTATCAGCGCATCCGGGATCTCGCACAGGAAAAGAGGAAGCGCGTGCTGATCTTCGTCGAGGACGTGGCAGCATCCGGCGGCTACATGATCGCACTGGCGGGCGACGAGATCATCGCCGATCCGACCTCGATCGTCGGTTCGATCGGCGTCGTTTCGGGCGGCTTCGGTTTTCCCGATCTTCTCAAAAAGATCGGCGTGGAAAGACGCGTCTATACGGCCGGGGAAAACAAAGTGCTTCTCGATCCTTTCCAGCCGGAGAAGGAGCGCGACATCGAGTTTCTCAAAGGCCTCCAGCTCGAAATCCACGACATCTTCATCCAGATGGTAAAGAGCAGGCGCGGCTCGCTCCTGGCCGATCATCCGGACCTCTTCTCGGGGTTGTTCTGGACGGGACAGCGCGGCCAGGAACTTGGCCTCGTCGATTCCCTCGGCGATATGCGGAGCGAGGTCAGGAAGCGCTATGGGGAAAAGGCGCGGCTCGAGCTGATCCAGCCGGCGCGGAGCCTTTTCGGGCGGCGCCAGCCTGGAGCGGCCGTGGCCGGAGCCATTGCCGCACCTCTCGTCGCCTCGGCGGCCGCAGGTCTCGTCGATACCTTAGAGGAGAGGGCGCTCTGGGCCCGTTTCGGACTTTGAGACGACGTATGCGCGCCGGCGGGAACAGCGTTTCGCAAAGAACGATGTCGCTGCATCTGGCCAGCGGGGCTTGGGCGCGCTAACACTTCGAAGTGCTGCATCTCCGCGCGCCATCGTTCCAACCGAGGGGATGCAGGGGAGGAACCATGCCGCAGATCATCCTGCTTCTGATTATCGCCTTCATCGCCTGGATCGGCTACCGCAAGTTCATCTCGGACGCCGAGAAGCTGACACGGCAGCGCGAGCAGCTGCGCCGGCAGCGCGAAACCGGCGCAAACGGCACGCTTATCAAGGACCCGAAGACGGGCGAGTACCGTCTGAAGCGGGAGGATGAGTAAGGCTGTCTGACCGAAACGCGGCTTGACCCTCGTCCTGCGGCGTGGCACCTGTCCGGCACATCTCGACGAATTCGGACCTGGATCCCATGACCACCTCACCCCTGCCGGACCATATGAACCCGAAGCGCTCGTTTCAGGCTTTGATTCTGACGCTGCATAATTATTGGGCCGACAAGGGTTGCGCAGTCCTCCAGCCCTACGACATGGAGGTCGGTGCCGGTACGTTCCACCCGGCAACGACGCTGAGGGCGCTCGGACCGAAGCCCTGGCGCGCGGCCTATGTACAGCCGTCGAGGCGTCCGACCGACGGCCGCTACGGCGAGAATCCCAATCGGCTGCAGCACTATTACCAGTATCAGGTGATCTTGAAGCCTAATCCCTCCAACCTGCAGGAGCTCTATCTAGGCTCGCTCGAGGCGATCGGCCTCGATCCGCTGCTGCATGATATCCGGTTCGTCGAGGACGACTGGGAAAGCCCGACGCTCGGCGCCTGGGGGCTCGGCTGGGAATGCTGGTGCGACGGCATGGAGGTGTCGCAGTTCACCTATTTCCAGCAGGTCTGCGGTATCGAATGCTCCCCGGTTTCAGGCGAGCTTACCTACGGTCTCGAACGCCTGGCGATGTATGTTCAGGGCGTCGACAACGTCTACGATCTCAACTTCAATGGCCGCGACGGTGCCGAGAAGATTTCCTATGGTGACGTCTTCCTTCAGGCTGAGCAGGAATATTCAAGGCACAATTTCGAATATGCCAACACAGCGATGCTGCACCAGCATTTCATCGATGCGGAGAAGGAGTGCCTGGCATTGCTTGCCGCCGGTGCGCCCGGCGACGCCAGCAACAACCGCCTGCATAGATGCGTCTTTCCGGCCTATGACCAGTGCATCAAGGCGAGCCATGTGTTCAATCTTCTCGATGCGCGCGGCGTGATTTCGGTAACGGAGCGGCAGAGCTATATCCTGCGCGTGCGCACGCTCGCGAAAGCCTGCGGCGAAGCCTTTCTGCTGACGGATGCTGGAGGCGCAAACTGGGAAAGGGAAGCGGCCTGATCACCAGACCGCGCCTGCGGGCAGGAATGCGCGCTTTCCTCGAGCCGCCACTTCGGCGCTGACGGCAGCGACCTGGACAGCTCGCCGGCGTAGATCTGCAGCGCACGGCGTACACCGCTCGGCCTATCGACCGGACCGGCGCTTGCATGAGTCGCGAAAAGGGCTGCAAAGGCGATCACGTTGATGTGGGTTGCGAGCGAGTTCATGGCGGGCACTTAAGCGTTGTGGTTGTTCGATGGCTTGACTATCGAGCATCCTTCGTCGTCATGCCGTTACCGGTGTAACAGCCTGAAGCTGCATGGATTGGCATGACCCGTTCAAGCAGGGGTTTAGAAGTACTGCCGGCCGGATGGACCGAAGGCAGTCTTCTAGTTCAGCCGGATTGATGCAGAAATACCTTGCGGTTGAGTGCCGCCGGGGGACTTTAATGTGGTGAGAGCGCCGTGATCCAGAGGAGGGCTAAATGATCGGGCTGGCAATTGGCGTCGCCGTTATTCTTTATCTCGTTTTCGCCTATAACGGCCTCGTCAAGGCGCGCCAGATGGCCGAGGAAGCCTGGTCCGGCATCGACGTGCAGCTGAAGCGCCGCGCTGACCTCATCCCGAACCTCGTCGAGACGGTGAGGGGCTACGCCGCCCATGAAAAATCGACGATCGAAGAGGTCGTCGCCCTTCGCAACCGTGCCCGGGCGGTCCCGGAAGGCGACGTTGCGGCACGGGCTGCCGCCGAGGGCGCGCTGTCGCAGGCGCTTGGCCGGCTCTTTGCGCTTGCCGAAGCCTATCCGGACCTGAAGGCCAACGAGAATTTCGTGGAACTCCAGCGTTCGTTGGAGACGATCGAAGGCGAGATCCAGATGTCCCGGCGCTATTACAACGGCGCGGCGCGCGATCTCAACGTCAAGGTCGAGAGCTTTCCCTCGAATCTGATCGCCAACGTTTTTCGTTTCGCCAAAGCCAACTATTTCGAGATCACCAACGAAGCGGACCGTGCGGTCCCTTCGGTCAAGTTCTAAGTCTTTCGCTGGATCGATAAAACGATCTATCTCTTTGAACCACGCACTTCCGGGCGGTAATCCGTATGCTTTCCTGGAATGCTCCAGCGGGCCTGAAAAGGGAACTCCCGATGAGGCGGCTTTTAGCGGCGCTTGCGCTCGTCTTTTTCGTTCTTGCAATGCCGCTAGCCGCGGCGGCGGAAGAGTTTATCTCCGCCTACCATTCGGTGATCGGCGTCGCAAAGGACGGCACGCTGACGGTAACCGAGACGATTACGGCCAATGTGGAGGGAAACCAGATAAGGCGCGGCATCTACCGCGACTTTCCGTTGACCTTCGTCGATGAGCGCGACCGCCGCAGCAAGGTCGACTTCAAACTCCTCTCCGTCGAGCGGGATGGCGATGATGAGGATTACCGGACCGAATCGATCAACGGCGGCATCCGCATCTACACCGGGAACGCCGACGTTCTGCTGCCGCATGGCGAGCACACCTTCCAGATCACCTATGAGACGAGCCGGCAGATACGCTTCTTCGATGATCACGACGAACTCTACTGGAATGTGACGGGAACCGAATGGGCATTTCCGATCGAGGAGGCCACGGCCACCGTGACACTGCCTGATGGAGTGAAGGCGAAGGCGCTCGACGTCTTTACCGGCGGCTACGGGGCGACGGAAAAAGATGCGCGGGCGGTGGAGGAGGGTGACGAAATCTTCTTCGCGACGACGCGCCGGCTGCGCCCGCAGGAAGGATTGACCGTCGCGATCAAGCTGCCCAAGGGCAGCATCGAGCGCCCCACTCCTTCGCAGGAAAATATCTGGTGGCTGCGCGACCACGCGGCCCTGGTCATCGCCGGAGCCGGCCTCCTCTTCGTGACGCTTTATTACGGGCGCGCCTGGATTCGTGTCGGCCGCGACCCGACGCGCGGGGTCATGGTCCCGCGCTGGGATCCTCCGGAGGGTGTCTCGCCCGCGCTGGTCAACTACATCGACAACAAGGGTTTTTCCGGCGGGGGATGGACGGCTCTCTCAGCTGCGGCGCTCAACCTTGCGGTGCGGGGACATGTTGTCCTGGAAGACCTGAAGAATGCGATCATCATCACCGCCACGGGCAAGACCGGTGAAAAGCTGCCGACCGGCGAAGCGGCCTTGATGAGGGCGGTCGAAGCCGCTGACGGCAAGCTCACCATCGACCGCGAGAATGGGAAGAGGATTCAGGCCGCCGGTTCCGGCTTTCGCAGCGCGATGGAGCGCGAGCATCGTGGAAAGTATTACCGCGCCAATAAGAGCTACGTCGTCGTCGGCATCGTTCTTTCGGCCGCCACCCTCGCGGCGCTGCTCATCTTCGGCGGCTTGAGCGAGGACAGCATTCCTTTCGTGATCGTCCCGGTTTTTCTCGCCGTCTTTATTGCCGCCTTCGCCGTGTCGGTCGGCAAATCGTTCCGGCGCAGCTCGAGCCTCAGACGCCGAATCCTTTCGATCGTGGTCCTGGCTTTCATGGGCTTCGTGCTCTTCACCGAATTTTCGAGCATTCTCGCCGCGCTCGTCTTTTCAGCCAGCGACCCAGCCGACCTGCCGTTGTTCTTCGCAATCGGCGGCATCGTCCTCGTGAACGGGCTGTTCTATTTTCTCATGGGCGCGCCCACACCGCTGGGTACGCGCATGATGGATGGTATCGACGGTCTCAGGCAATACCTGACGCTCGCCGAAAAGGACCGGCTGAACATGCAAAGCGCGCCGGAAATGTCGCCCCGGCATTTCGAAACCCTGCTTCCTTATGCAGTGGCTCTCGGAGTGGAGAAGCCCTGGAGCGAGACCTTCGAGCGCTGGCTGCTTGCAGCTTCCGCCGGCGCGGCTGCGGCCGCCTACCAGCCGAGCTGGTATCATGGCGATTCCTTCGGCCCCGGATCCTTCACCGACACGATCGGCGGTTTGGCCGGTTCGATGACGGATAAGATCACGTCTTCCTTGCCGCCGCCGGCCAGGAGTTCGTCCTCCGGCTTTTCCTCCGGCGGCGGGTTTTCCGGCGGCGGCGGAGGAGGTGGCGGCGGCGGCGGCTGGTGACAGTCGATTTCCTCGCTCGGCTTAATGACATTTCGGCCAGAGCTTGCTAAGGCATGGCGCCCAAAACAGCGCAGCGGTTTCGGGACAATGACATGCCAAAAACAATGGCTTAAAGCGCAGCGCGTGATTTCGCTGGAACGCGACTCGCTTCAAGCTCCCGCGACACCCTTCCGGAACAGAACAAAGTCTCATGCCCGATCTTCTCATTGAACTGCGCTCCGAAGAAATCCCCGCCCGCATGCAGCGCAAAGCGGCCGGAGATTTGAAGAAGCTCGTGACCGACGCTCTGGTCGAGGCGGGACTGACCTACGAAGGCGCGCGGGAATACTGGACGCCGCGGCGGCTGACGCTCGACATTCGCGGCCTGAATGCGCGCTCCGCCGATATGCGCGAGGAGCGCAAGGGGCCGCGCATCGATGCGAACGATAAGGCGATCGAAGGCTTTCTGCGCGCGGCAGGACTCTCGTCCATCAGTGAAGCTCATGTCCATAATGATCCGAAGAAGGGCGACTTCTATGTCGCGCACATCGTCAGGCGCGGCCGGGAGGCGGAAGAGATCGTCGCCGACGTGATGCCGGCGATCATTCGCGACTTTCCCTGGCCGAAATCCATGCGCTCGGGTGCCGCTTCGGCGATACCGGGCAGCCTTCGCTGGGTCCGTCCGCTGCAGTCGATCGTCTGCACCTTCGGCGCGGAACATGACGAGACGAAGGTGATCCCCTTCGAGGTCGACGGCATCGTCGCGTCCAACATCACCTACGGCCATCGCTTCCACGCACCGGAGGCGATCGCCGTCCGCCGCTTCGCCGATTACGCCGAGAAGCTCGGAAAGGCGAAGGTGGTGATCGACGCGGAGCGCCGCAAGGAAATCATCTCCGCCGACGCCCACAACATCGCTTTCGCCAATGGCCTTGAACTCGTCGAGGATGAGGGCCTTTTGGAAGAGGTCGCCGGACTGGTCGAATGGCCGAAGGTGCTGATGGGCAGTTTCGAGGAAAGCTATCTCGCAATTCCGTCGGAAATCATCCGGCTGACGATCAAGACCAACCAGAAATGCTTCGTTACGCGCAAGCCCGGCGCAGAAACGCTGTCCAACAGGTTCATCCTCGTTTCGAATATCGAGGCGAAGGATGGCGGCAAGGAAATCGTCCATGGCAACGGAAAGGTCGTACGGGCGCGGCTCTCCGACGCAGCCCACTTCTGGAAGCGCGACCAGGGCGATTTGCCGGATCTCGAAACGCTGGCCGCATCTGCCGGGAAGTTCGGGCTCGATCTGAAAAAACCTCTCGACCAGCGGATGGCCAAGCTGGACGCCTTGAACGTGACCTTTCATGCCAAGCTCGGCACGCAAGGCGAGCGCGTGGCCCGTATCCGTTCGCTCGCTGCAGCGCTCGCCAAGATCACCGGTGCCGACCCGGCATCCGTCGCGCGCGCGGCCGTGCTCGCCAAGGCTGACCTGCGCACCGAGGCCGTCGGCGAGTTTCCGGAACTGCAGGGCATCATGGGCCATAAATATGCAGTATTGCAGGGTGAAAGCGCGGCCGTCGCCAATGCGATCGAAGACCACTACAAGCCTCAGGGCCCGTCGGACCACGTGCCGACCGACCCCGTCTCGGTTTCGGTCGCACTTGCCGACAAGCTCGATACCCTCGTCGGTTTCTGGGCGATCGACGAAAGGCCGACCGGTTCGAAGGACCCCTATGCATTGCGTCGGGCGGCCCTTGGCGTGATCCGCCTCATTCTCGAAGGAAGGGCTCGGCTGCCGCTCCTGCCCTGTTTCGACGTCGCTCTGGCCTCACTCAAACTGCAGCGACCGGCCATGGCGGCGGATGTTTCCGGTGACCTGCTGGCTTTCTTCCATGATCGCCTCAAGGTTTATCTCCGCGATCTTGGCGCTCGGCACGACCTGATCGACGCGGTTCTTGCGCCGGATGCGGACGACCTGTTGATGATTGCTCGGCGCGTTGAGGCGCTGACGGCCTTCATCACGGCCGAGGAGGGCAGAAACCTTCTGGCCGGCACGAAGCGCGCGACGCAAATTCTCGCTGCCGAAGAGAAGAAGGGCACGGAAGTCGCAGCCTCGGTTGACGAAGAATTGTTCCGGCTCGATGCCGAGCGGTTGCTGTATGCCTCTATCAAGGTCGCGTCGGACGGTGCGCGCGCGGCGATCGCCAAGGAAGATTTCCGCTCGGCGATGGAGGCTCTCTCGAAGTTGCGCGAGCCGGTCGACGCCTTTTTCAACGATGTGCTCGTCAATGACGAGGACAAGGCGATCCGTGCAAACCGCCTCGCACTTCTGGGGCTCATCCGCTCGGCGACCGGGGAGGTCGCGGATTTCTCGAAGATCTCCGGGTAACGCCGGAGTGGCTCTCGCATCGCCGAGCTTGTCGCGTTACCGGCTGCCGGTTATGACTCGGCGATGATCACGAGGATCCTCGTCAGTGCCTGCCTTATGGGGCAGGCGGTGCGTTACGACGGCGCATCGAAGCCGCTTGTCCACCCGGCGATCGATCGCTGGAGAAGGGAAGGCCGGCTCGTCACCATTTGTCCGGAAATGACTGCCGGCATGCCCGTGCCGCGTCCACCGGCCGAGATCGAAGGCGGCAGGACGGGTGCCGAGGTGCTCGCCGGGAGGGCCCGTGTCCTCGAGAGGACTGGCGGCGATGTGACGGCTGAGTTTCGCCGCGCCGCGCAGAACGCTCTTGCGCTTGCAAGCGAGACGAATTGTCGCTTCGCCCTGTTGATCGACGGCAGCCCGTCCTGCGGCTCCGGCTTCATCTATGACGGCCGGTTCAGCGGTGAACGTGTCGCGGGTGAGGGCGTGACGGCCGCGCTGCTGCGCGCCAACGGCATCGAGGTCTATTCGGACCGCGACATAGAAGCGCTGGTCGCTAGAGCGGGATGAGTGTGTGCGGCTTTCCGACCGCATCTCGCGTCTCAACTCCATGGTTGGCGGCGACCTTGCGTTCGATTTGCCGGTATGCTTGCATTATGTTATGATGATATCAATGCAGCTAGTATCTGGAATGCGAAGCAATGCCATCAATCACAATCCGCAACGTTCCGAGCGAGGTGCATCGTGCTATCCGTGTTCGGGCGGCCATGCACGGCTGTAGCACCGAGGCCGAAATTCGCAGCATCCTCGAACAGGCCGCCAAGCCCGAGGGTCGCTTGAAGCTTAGTTCACTGCTGACGTCAATTGCGCGCGAAGCGGGGGGGCTGACCGACTCCGAAGCCGAGGGCTTCAATCAGCTTCGCGACAAGACCCCGGCCGAGCCGATGGGCTTTGAGTGATCGTTCTCGATACCAACGTGATCTCCGAACTGTGGAGGATCGAGCCGGATTCCAACGTGCTGACCTGGATCGACGCGCAGATGGTGGAAACCCTCTACCTGTCCACGATCACGGTAGCCGAACTGCGCTTCGGTTTAGCGGCCATGCCCGCAGGCACGCGTCGAACGATCTATTTGGATCGGTTGGAGCGAGAGGTCTTGCCGGCCTTTTCCGGGCGTGTCCTGCCCTTCGATCTGGGCGCCTCACAGGCCTATGCTAACCTGATGGCGCGGGTGAAAATGGCTGGCAGGGGCATCGGAAAGGCGGACGGCTACATCGCCGCGACGGCGGCATCACGCGGCCTGATGGTTGCCACTCGAGATGTCAGTCCATTCGAGGCGGCAGGACTGACCGTCCTTAACCCCTGGCGCGCCGCGCGATGATGGCGGCAGGTGTGCCGACACCGGGTCGCGAAATCGGAGTGTCGCTCTAAAGATTACGCCCCTGCTTCTCTCAGGGGCGCAATCTCTCGCTATTGCAGCGAATTTGCCCGCCAGCCTTGAACATCGACTGACCGGGGCAGGGAACCTTAATGATATGGTATCAATTTAGGCGAAGATCGAAAGCTGCCGGATCAATTTTCCGTGAACCGCCAGCTTCGGACGCGGTAACCGGCATCGCCTGAGAGATCGTCGCAACCGAAGCGGTTTTTGCGGTGCCGTCGATAGAGATTTCCGAAATAGCCGGGGGGAAGGCCGTTGCCGAACGATCTGCTACGGCCTGCTCACCGGTCTTCATTGCCGCGGCCCGGATTGCCTCGTTGGATGCATCGTTGACGAAAATCACCGGCGATCCGCCCAGCCACGCCTCTGTGCGGACCGACTTCACCGCTCCGTGGATTTCCTTGATCTCAACGCGATCCGTGCCCGGCGCAAGCTCGGGGACGACGTAGGAATGTTTCTTCTTCGGCTGCAAAGGCGGACAATCGGCGCAGGAAACCGTTGCTACGCTCGAATTGACGGCCTCGCCGGAGGTGACGTCCTCGATCGAAGAGGCCGCCGTCGGACCGGCGGCAGAGACGAGAGCGGCGGTGATCAGCAGGGATCGCATTGATCTATCCTCGATTGGTCGAGGTGAGAATAACGGCCTCCCGTTACCGCCCTGTCAGGAGAAATGATAAAAGTTGAACGATACGGCCCTTCCTGCAGCGCCACTCGCTGGAGCCGTCAGGCCGTCTCGCGCGCGACCGCCCGCCAGCCGATGTCGTTGCGATGGAAGCCGTTTTCCCAGGTAACGTTGCGAACGGCCGCATAAGCCGCGTCCTTCGCCACCGAGACCGACTTTCCCGTGGCGGTGACGTTCAGCACGCGGCCGCCGGTAGCAACCAGTCTGCCGTCCTTCATTGTGGTGCCGGCATGGAACACTTTCGTTGTGGCGGATGCCTCGGGGAGGGCGTCGATCGGCGTATCTTTTTCGTAGGAGCCTGGATAGCCGCGCGCGGCCATCACCACGGTCAGAGCAACGTCGTCCCGCCATTCGGCCTTCATGCCTTCGAGCGTCCCGGTGGCCGCCGCATAGAGCAGTGGAAGGAGGTCGCTTTGGAGGCGCATCATAAGCACCTGGCATTCGGGATCGCCGAAGCGCACATTGTATTCGATGAGTTCCGGCCCCTTCTCCGTAATCATCAGGCCGGCAAAGAACACGCCGGTGAAGGGATAACCGTTTTCGGACATGCCGCGAACGGTAGGCTGGATTATCTCTCTCATCGTCCTTTCGACCACCTCGGGGCTCATGACCGGCGCAGGCGAATAGGCCCCCATGCCGCCGGTGTTCGGTCCGGTGTCGCCGTCTCCGACACGCTTGTGGTCCTGCGCAGAACCGAGCGGCAGCACGTTCTTGCCGTCGCAAAGGCAGAAGAAGCTCGCTTCCTCGCCATCGAGATAGGCCTCGACCACCACCTCGGCGCCGGCCGCGCCAAAGGCGCCGGCGAAGCATTCGTCGACTGCGGCAAGGGCCTCTTCGAGGTTCATCGCGACGGTCACACCCTTGCCGGCGGCAAGCCCGTCCGCCTTGATGACGATCGGCGCGCCCTGTTCGCGAACATAGGCCCGGGCGGACTCGGCGTCGGAGAAACGCTTATAGGCGCCGGTCGGGATTCCATATCGCGCGCAGAGGTCTTTGGTAAAACCCTTGGAACCTTCTAGCTGAGCCGCTGCGGCGGAAGGGCCGAAAACCGGAATGCCCGCCCCGATAAGGACGTCGGCAAGACCGGCGACCAGCGGCGCCTCGGGACCGACGACCACGAGGTCGATTGCATGGCTGCGACAGAAATCGACCACGGCCACGTGGTTTCCCACGTCGAGCGCAACGATTGCGGCCTCTTCGGCGATGCCGGGATTGCCGGGCGCGGCATAAAGAGTGGTCAGCCTCGGCGATTGCGCGATCTTCCATGCAAGCGCATGTTCGCGGCCGCCCGATCCGATCAGAAGAACCTTCATCGCCATCCTCGCCGTCAGGAATTATAGCGCTGCGGTTAGGACGGCAGGCGGGACGAGGTCAAGGGAAAAGCGGTTCAGCCTGCAATTTTCCTTGCGTCTTCCGGCGTCTTGCTCTCGGGCCGGAAGCTGCTGTCAGCCGGTTTTTCAACGGCGTGCGCGACGCGAGACAACGCCCAGATTGCCAGTTCGGCGAGCGGGAGCGGCTTACTGATCAGATAGCCCTGAAAGCGGTCGCAGCCTGCAGCCTTCAACATAGCGAGCTTTTCCGGCGTATCGACACCTTCCCCGACCACGGCCATCCCTTTCGCGTGGCATAGCGCGATCACTGCCCTGAGCACCGCCAGGGACTCCGAAGCGTTCAGGTTCGAGACGAGCTCCCGGTCGAGCTTGATGGTGTCGGCGGCGTAGCCGATGATCTGCTGGACCGAAGTGTAGCCAGCGCCGAAATCGTCTATGGACAGCCGGAAGCCCTTGCTTCGCAACTCATCCATACGCAGGCGCAATTGGTCGCTGATCTGGACCGCGAAAGTCTCTGTAAGCTCGATGTCGATCGATTGAGCCTCGAGATTGTGGCGCGCGAGGCAGTCCGAAAGATGTTCACTGATCGCCTTCGAGTGCAGCTCGGCCGACGATATGTTGATCGCCAGCACCGTATCTGGCCCGAACAGCGCCTTCAGCTGACGGCAGTCCGACATCGCCTTGTCTACGACCCACCAGTCGATCTTCGTGAACAGACCGGAGCTCTCGGCGATCGGCACGAATTCATCGGGCGTCACGTTCCCAAGGACCGGCGAGTACCAGCGCAGCAGCGCCTCGCAGCCGTTAACTTTTCCGCCCGCGTCCACGATGGGCATGTAGACCAGATGAAACTGTTGGTCAGGGTCGAGTGAGCGCAGCTCGTCCTGGATCTGTCGCTGGCGGGTTCGCTTGTCGTTGAGCGCGCGGGAAAAGCGGGCGGAGCGGTTCTTGCCGGCGCTTTTGGCCTGATACATTGCGGCGTCCGAATTCGAGATCAGTTCCGCGACCGAGCTCGCATCATCAGGACATACCGCCACGCCGATGCTTGCCGTGACCGGATAACGCTTGCCGGACAGCTCGAACCCGTCCGAAAATAGCGCGAGGATTGCAGCGCAGGTCTCCCTCACCACGCCGTCGCCGGGCTGCGAGCGTAGGAGAACCGCAAACTCGTCGCCGGACAGCCGGGCGAGAATGGCCGGCTCCTGACCGCGCCCGCCCGTGATTGCCCCGACATCATGGGCGATCCGGGCCGCGAGCGTCTTCAGGAGTTCGTCTCCGACGTCATGGCCGTGCTTGTCGTTGACAAATTTGAAATTGTCGATGTCGATGAAAAGAAGGCTGCATTTGTCGCCGGACGCGACGGTTTCCCGCACGGCCTGCGCTGCAAGGATGTTGAAGCGCGCCCGATTGTTGATGCCTGTCAACGCGTCGGTCCATGAACTCCGCTGTACGAGTTGAAGGGACTGCACGGATTGCCGATGCAGCTCGCGGATGTTGCCGGTAAGACGGCCGATTTCTCCCGCCCCGCCCACCTTTGCGATCTCTTCGCGTTCTGCGGCCATCACGGCCATGACATTGGCATCGAGCGTTGCGATCGGCCCAGTTATGAAGCGGCGAATGAGCACGACGATGAGCCAGATCGAGAACAGACTCATGGCCAATGCGCCAAGCGCCAGAAGCACTTTCTGCCGCAGCATCTGTGCGTTGAAATGCGTATCCGAAACCGTCAAGGTCGCATGCAGGGAAGGTCCGAGAGGGACGCTCGCCGAGAGGTCGTCGGTAACCGCGAGGGGCCAGGGCTGGAGGACGATATCCGCTCCATATTCCTTTTCAAGGGCTGCCTGCAGCTTCAGAAAACGATCGGGTTGCACCGCAACCTGCATCAAGAGAGCATTTTTCCTGTTGCTGGGGGAAGGCCGGCCGAAGGTTATCGGATCGACGAACAAGGAATAGACGATCCGCGGCCTTTCACCGGTGGCGTCGACATAGGTCCAGTCGCCGAGTTTCGAACCGTTGGCCAGCTGGCGGGCGAGATCGAGCTGTGCCTGATCGATCTCCGCAAAAGGATCCCAGCTGTTTTCGAAGTAGTACTCGGTTTCCAGCCGGGCGTTGAGAACCGCAAAGGACAGGTAGCCTGCGGGATCGTCCAGCAGCGATTTCAGGCTCTCCTGCAGCCGGACGCCGAATGCGGTGGCGCGGTATTTCCTGTCTGTTTCGGCGACATATTGGCGTAACGCATTGCCGCTCAGCAGTGCATTGAGGGCACCGCGACTGCGTCGAACCTCGTTCTGAAAGACGGCTGCGGCATGCTCCAGCCGTTGCGAAAGTTTGGCGTGCTCGAGTGCGCGGATGGAGCGGCTCTGCGCCACGTGAACTGAAAAGGCTGCCAGAAGGTAGCCCGCCAGAACGACTGGAAAGATCAGGATGAGCGCGCGCTTGCCGAGGGTCACTGGAAATTCGCCAAAGTGTTGATAATGCGCCGGCGCGCCTCGATCGAGCGGACGGACAGTTCCCGGGGATGCTGGTTCTTCTCCATTGTTTCGGTCGGCGGGTAGATTTCCGGATCGGCGCGCATGGTGTCTGGAAGGAGCCTGAGCGCCGGGCCGCTTGCGGTCGGCATGTTGAGCGCGAGCGCGTTGGCGGCGGCCGCCTCAGGCGATCCGATGAAATTCAGGAACGCGAGGGCCTGTTGCTTGCGGGGCGACCCGGCCGTGACCGAGAAGCAGTCGAGCCACGACAACGTGCCCTCTTTCGGGACCGAATAGCGCCAGAGCCCCGCCTTTCCAGCTTTTTTGTTGAGTACGTGCTGATCGCCGCTGTAGCCCAGCGCCAGATATATGTCCCCGGCCAAAGCCGGATCCTGAATCGAGGTGATGACGTAATCATAGGTCAGTACGAAAGGCGCCTGTGCCTTCAGGAGCCCGAAAGCGGCCTTGAGGGTTTCGGTATCATCGGCATTGACCGAGGCGCCGAGCAGCATCAACGGGGGTACGAAGATCTCGCTTTGGTCATCGAACATGGCGATGTGCTTGCGAAGAGCCGGCGCAGGACGCATCATGTCCTGCCAGGACGCCGGCGGCTGTGTAACCACGTCGGAGCGGTAAAGGATGCCTACTGTTCCCCAGAAATAGGGAAGCCCGTAGTCGGCGCAGGCTTTCCGCCATTCCGGCGCATAGTCCTGGAGCGCGGGAACGTTGACGTCGGAGAGCTTCTCGATGATGCCCTTGCGGCCGAAAAGCTTCGCGCCGCCCTCATCGACGATGACAAGATCGATGTTGCGGCCGGGATCTGCGAGGATCTCGTCGCGGGCGTCGTCGCTGTCGAAATTTATCTGGCGGATGGAGACGCCCGTCTTCTCGGTCCAGCGATCGATGAGATCCTGGTCGACATAATCTTCCCAGATAAGCAGGTTGAGCGTCTCGGCACGGCTTGCGGAAGCGCAAAGCAGTGCCGTCAGAACGACAATTACCCCACATGCCCTCATTCTTCGCCCCTGCTCACCCCCATCGCCGGACGCTACCCGGCAATGATTGAGGAATGCTTACGTCAGGAGCAAAGATCGGACGACGCGAGCGAACGCAACTCTATCGCGCAGGCAGCTTCGGCAAAAATATGGTGAGCAGTCCGAGGAGCGGGAGATACGAGCAGATCAGGTAGACGAACTCGATTCCCTGCCGGTCGGCGACGACCCCGAGAACCGCGGCGCCCATGCCGCCGGCGCCGAAGGCAAAGCCGAAGAAGACACCGGCGATGAGCCCCACCCTGCCCGGAACGAGTTCCTGCGCGAAGACGACGATCGCCGAGAAGGCCGACGAAAAGATAAGGCCGATGATGACGCTCAGCACGCCCGTCCAGAAAAGGTTTGCATAGGGCAGCAGAAGGGTGAACGGCACGACGCCGAGGATCGAGAACCAGATGACGAAGCGCGCGCCGAACCGGTCGCCGATCGGGCCTCCGAGGAACGTGCCTGCGGCTGCCGAGCCGAGGAACAGGAAAAGCATCAACTGCGCCTGCTGTACGCTCGTGCCGAATTTTTCAATGGCGAAGAAGGTGAAGTAGCTCGAGATGCTGGTGAGGTAGACGTTCTTCGTCGCCGTCAGCAGGACGAGGATCGCAATCGTCCACATGACGCGCGTCTTCGGCAGCGGCAGCACCCGGCTCGGGACAGGGCGGCTCATGGTCGAGCGACGGTGGCGCACGTACCACGTGCTCACCCAGGAGAGCACGAAGAACCCCGTGATCGCGACGACGGAAAACCAGCCGAGGCTGCCCTGTCCGAAAGGGAGAACAATGAAAGCGGCCAGCAGCGGCCCCAGCGCGCTTCCGGCATTGCCGCCGACCTGGAACAGCGACTGCGCCAAGCCGTGGCGACCGCCCGAGGCGAGGCGGGCCACGCGGGAGGATTCCGGATGGAAGATCGCCGATCCGATGCCGATCAGGCTCGCTGCGACAAGCAGCATCCAGAAGTGGTCGGCATTGGCGAGGAGCAGCAGGCCCATGCAGGTCGAGAGCATGGCGAAGGGCAGCGAATAGGGCAGGGCCCAACGATCCGTCACGATGCCGACGAGCGGCTGCAGCATCGAAGCCGTCACCTGGAACGTGAATGTCAAAAGGCCGATCTGGACGAAATCGAGAGCGTAGTTTTCTTTGAGCAAAGGATAGAGCGCCGTCAGCAGCGATTGCATGATGTCGTTCAGCATGTGGCAGAAGCTGACTGCCAAAATGACCGAGAATGCTGTCTTTTCGGGGCTGATGCTGCCCGCGGACGTGACCGTTGCCATGGAATGTTCCTTCGGGGCGGCTCGCCAGGGGAGCCGTTTCGGCTCATCTCTAAACGGCTTGCCGCTGGCCTGCTTTTGTGATTTGGTCGATTTCTTTCGCGAGTGGGCCAGATGCCGATATCCGATGGAAGCTACCTGCCGAAGTTGCCCGACGCTGACCATTTCAGAAGCCTGGAATGGATCGAGAAGGCGAACGCACCCGTTCTGGCGATTGGGAAGGATTACGCATGCGGCCTCGTCGTGCCTCCCCACAGCCATAGCCGGACCCAACTCTGGTGGGCGCGTTCAGGCGTTGTGCTCGTCTACACCTCGGGCGGGCGCTGGATGATCCCTCCCGGTCATGCCCTGCTGATCCCCGCGGGAATTGAGCACTCGGCCGAGATGGTCAGCGACGTCCGCATGCATTCGACTTACATACCGCCAGAGGCAAGCGAAGCGCGCCGGCCTCTCGTGTTGGAGATGAGCCCGCTCGTCGGCAGTCTCATCGACGAACTTATCGTTGCAGGGAACGAAGCATCTACCGAGAAGCGCGAGAGCCTGATCATGGAATTGCTGCTCACGGAAATCCCTCGGCTCTCTCAGAGGCCTCTGGGTCTGCCTTTCCCGCGGGACCGCAAGCTTGCGGTTATCTGTCGGCAATTTGTCGAGGCGCCGTCGGCATCCGCGAGCATCGATGCGTGGGCGGCGAGCATGGGCATCAGCCGACGTTCTTTTACGCGGCTCTTCCGGCAGGAGACGGGCGTCAGCTTCGGCACATGGCGGCAGCAGGCCTGCATCTTCGCTTCGCTGCCTCGCATTGCCGACGGTGAACCGATAACCACGGTTGCGTTGGATGCCGGTTACGAGAACGTCGCTGCCTTCACGACCATGTTCCGCCGCATGCTCGGCGCGCCGCCCAGCGTCTATCTACGCGACCAGCGGACCTGACCGACCATCGTCCCGTCACTGGCGCCGCGGACTACTGCATGTTTCATTTAATCGGATCCGACTGGAGGACAAAAACATGCAGCATATCAAGTGCTACAGCGACCTTTGTGCGTCTGATAAGACGCACGGCGCTGTAGTGCAAAAAGGAAATCGAAGTGCAGAGGCTTAAGCACGTCTATAAGACCTGCGGCGCTGTAGTCCAATTTGCAATCTTCCTTTCGCCTGATATGTGAAATGGAAGCCGAAGCGACGGGTTAACGAAATCGTAGGCCTTATTGCCGATAGGCTGGCATTGAATGACTTGAACTTTCGCCCCTTTTACGTGCACCGTCACGTTTCAGGTTCCCCCCGCCGACAAACTATTCTCCGGAGTGTAGATTGCGCATCCCTGTTGTTTTGCTCGCGTCTCAGGCTTTCCTCCTTTCGGCTGGTGTCGCTTCGGCCGAAGACCGTCAGTATCCATGGTCGGGGGACTGGTACCTGAAGGTCGGCGCCACCGGCTTTCTCGGTCCGGAATATGAAGGCAGCTCAAAGACGATGCTTCAGGCGGCGCCGCTCGTTTCGATGGGCAAGGTGGGAAGCAGCGTGCGCTTTTCGTCCCGCAACGACAACATATCCTATGCCTTGGTCGATCACGTCCACTTTCGTGCCGGTGCTGTCGGCAAACTGATCTTCGAGCGCGATGAAGATGCCTCTGACGATCTCAAAGGCCTCGACCCGGTGAAATTCGGCGGCGAACTCGGCGGTTTCGCCGAGTTCTACCCCACGGACTGGATGCGTTTCCGCGCTGAAGTCCGTCAGGGTATCCGCAGCCATCACGGGGTGGTCGCCGATATTACGGCCGACGCCTTCACGGATGTCAGCGAAACGATCCGCATTTCGGCCGGACCGCGACTGACCGCGGCAACAAGCGATTATTTCGACGCCTACTACGGCGTCAACGCTGCAGAGTCAGCAGCTTCGGGCCTCGGTACCTATGACCCCGATGGCGGCATTCATTCCGTGGGTCTGGGCGCGGCGATCAACTGGCAGGCGACGGAGAAGCTGGAGACGGGCGCCTATGCCGAATATCGTCGACTGCTGGGTGCGGCCGCCGATTCAAGCCTCGTCAACGAGCGCGGCAGCCGCGACCAGTTCCTCGTCGGCGTATCCGCGACCTACCGCTTCGATTTTACGCTACCCTGACTGGTGCCTGAAGGATCGGACGGGATTGAAACGGGGCGCTTGACCGGCCGTGTTTGCAGGGCCAAACAGTGGCTATGAACAGCTCTTCCATCGATTCCGGCCGCGTCCACGATGCGCCGTCCAACAATTGGGTCTACCGGGTCTTGCCGCGAGCGCTATGGCCCTATGCGCAGCTCGCCCGCTGGGACCGTCCGATCGGCTGGCAATTGTTGATGTGGCCATGCCTCTGGTCCGCCGCGATGGCAGCCGGAGCGGCCGCATCGCTCGGCAGCTTCTCGGCCGGGCGTTTCCTCTTCCATATCTTTCTCTTCATCGTCGGGGCGATCGCCATGCGTGGCGCCGGCTGCACCTACAACGACATCGTCGATCACGATATCGACATGGAAGTCGCTCGTACACGCTCGCGCCCGCTACCTTCCGGTCGCGTAACGCGCTTCCAGGCGAAGGCATTCATGTTGCTGCAGTCGGTTGTGGGTCTTGCCGTCCTGCTACAGTTCAACGGGTTCACGATTTTTCTCGGCGTGCTGTCGCTCGCGTTGGTGGCGATCTATCCGTTCGCCAAGCGCTTTACGGATTGGCCGCAATTCTTCCTCGGCCTCGCCTTCTCCTGGGGCGCGATCATGGGCTGGGCGGCGGAATTCGGCAGCCTGTCCTTCGCGCCGGTCATGCTCTACGCGGCGGCCATCACCTGGACGATCGGCTATGACACGATCTATGCCTATCAGGACAGGGAGGACGACGAACTGATCGGCGTTCGCTCGACAGCCCGCCGCTTCGGCGACAATCCGCGGCCGTGGCTGATCGGGCTCTATGGGATCGCCGTTCTCCTGATGCTTTTCGCGTTCCTCGCGGCCGGCGCCGGCTTCTTCGCCTATCTAGGGCTTGTGGTGGCGGCGGTGATGCTCGCCTATCAGATACTGGTGTTGAACATCCACGATCCGCTGCAATGCCTCGCGCTGTTCAAGTTCAACGGCGTCGTCGGCCTCATCATCTTTGCCGGACTGGTGCTCTCGCTTCTCGTTCGCCTGATATGAAAAATCCTCCGGAATCCGGAGGATTGTCGGTAGAGCCAAATCGATACGAAATCCCAGCGGAAACGCCGGTTTTATGCCCAACTCGATTCGGTCGCCACCTTGCGGCGCCGGGCTGCTATGTGCCTGCCGAGCAGGACTCGGACGGTTGAGAGGGTCGCGAGAAGGCGTTTGCGGATCATGTTGTCTCCTTCATACGTGTCCTTGGATACGAGCCGCTTATGGCATGAAGGAGGCGATGGGTTTGTTTCGGCGGTAACACTCCCCGCAATGCGGAAAGATATCGTGGTTGCATGAAGCGTTGCCGCAACAAGCAAAAACCGGCCGCGGGCGCGGCCGGTTGATCAGTCGAGAGGGTAGGCTTTGTTCAGGCCCGTGCGATGATTTCGCGTCCGTCGATCTTCATCTGGATACCGAGACTGCCGGTGGAGCGGCGCACGAGGAATCGCGGCCGGCGCTCGGCAAAAAATGAGTGACGACGGCGCGGCTTCGCCTGAGCGGCGCGGACATCGCCTATATGCTCCTCGAGCGGCCGTGCGACCCCGTCTGCTTCCACCATGAGCATCGGGACGCGATAGGCATCGGCCCAGGCACGCCAGTCGGCCGCGATGTCGGAGAGATCATGAGCCACGAGCAGCGGAATGCAGAGATCCGGATCATCGTGATGGAGTTCGAGCGTCACTGTAACCTCCCCGTCGCCATGGTCTATCGCCCGCGCCGCCACGCCCTTGAAAGCTCGCGCCGGTAGAGCGATCGAAAGCGGCAGGCCGCTGGATGGTAGCACCTTGCGCAGAACAGCGCCACGCTCGTCAAGGCTGATGCTGACATTCCCCGTGTGGCCGCGCAACACGTAGCTTGCTTGCTGCGGAAATCGCTTCGGGTCAAGTCTGAGCGTGTTTTCGACCCATGCCGGTTGAGAGAGTGAATTGCGCATTTCGAATCGCCCTTGTTTTTCCTTGAGAGCCGTTTCCGGCCTTTCCGTCGGGACTTTTCGTCCTCTGAGCGTGGAGGATAGGGCGGCTCCCTTCCGGGCGACTTAAAATTCGCGGTTAAAAAAACTTTGCTGTGTCCAATGGTTAGCAAAAGCCGACGCGGCAAGGTTTCTCTTTCGTCAACGAAATCGCTGGCATTTTTCGGTGCGCTTTGCCAGCGGGTGCGGGCGGAAACCATACACAGTTTTCCCGATCCCGCTCCAGCGGGAAAAGCCACACACAAGCATGCTGGGCGATCTTCACCATCATCGGAGTGGTTTCAGGGGACGTCGAAGCGCCGGCGGTCCCGTTTCTTGCTGGCGGGCGACGTATGGTTTCGACTTATCTCGACTACAATCTGATCGCACGGGACATGAAGCTCAGCCTGCGGCGCGTGTCGGAGCAGACGATCGTCGCCCGGGATACGCAGTATTACAGGGAGAACATCGCCAGTGTGGCCTCCGTCGACGCGTTTCTCGCCGATTACCGCCTCTATTCTTACGCGATGAAGGCCTATGGCCTGGGCGATATGATCGATTCGGTCGCCTTCATGCGGAAGGTGCTCGAGAGCGATCTCGCCGACGACAACAGCTTCGCCAACAAGCTGACGGACGAACGCTACCGCGAATTCGCGATGGCGTTCAGCTTCAGCGGCGGGACGGCGGTTTCCCAGACCGAAGCGCAACTGGACGAGATGATTGGCCTCTACAACACGAGTATCGCCAGCATCGGGGAGACCCAGAAGGAAGAGACGCGCTACTACAACCTCATGGTCGACAAGGTCACGAGCGTCGATCAGCTCCTGAACAATGACCGTCTGCGGGCCTACATCTTTACCGTTTTCGGTATCGACGAGAGCACGTACTCCCGTGAAACGCTCCGCAACGTCCTTTCCAGCAATGCCGACGATCCGGACAGCTACGAGAACACCGTGCTCGAACCCAGACTAACGGAGCTCCAGACGGCCAGAGCCGACGCTCAGGCGAAGCTCCAGCAGAGCGGCACGACGCAGGCGGAGAAGCTGGAACTCCAGGCGAAGATAGCCACCTACAATAAGTCGATTTCCACCGTCAGCAATTACCTGGCGATGGCGGCGGCTTTCCAGTTCAGCGCTGACGGCACGGTGGCCGCCGGATCGGCTCAGACTGCCGCGCACAAGAAGACCATGAATGAACTCTACGTTTCCAGTAATCCGCGGATCACGCCCCAGGCAGCGTTGCTGAACAAGGCCTATTTCGAGGAGAAGATCGCGAGCATCACGAACGTCAGCGAGCTCGTCGCCGATACGCGCATTTACAACTACATCCGCACGGCATTCGATCTCAACGAGGTCACCATCGTGCCGGCGACGATCAAAAATATCCTGACCAGCGATCCGGACGATCCCGACAGCTACATCAACACGATCGGCAAGGGCAACGAGAACTACAAGGCGCTCGCCAGGGCTTTCAATTTCCAGGCTGACGGTACGCTGGCCGCGGGCGATGCTGCACAGACTGCGGAGCAGACGACGCTTACCTCCAGCCGCTACATGACGCGCTATAACGACAAGGACGACGCAGCCGACGAGAAGGCGATAGGCGCCTATAAGCTTGCCGTCGAGAAGATGGTGTCCGTCGGTGACTTCATCGAAACGGCTTCGATTTACGATTTCGCGCTGAAAGCCGTCGGTCTCGATCCGGATGCCGAAAGCACACGGACGATCAAGCGTGTGCTGATGAGCGATCTCACCGATCCGGGAAGCTTCGTCTACACGCTGAAGGATGAGCGTTACCTGAAGCTCGCCCAGCTGTTCAACTTTACGACATCGGGCGATATCGGCGTTCCGGCATTGGCTCAGCCGGAGACACTGATCCAGGAGACCGCCAAGACCTATATCGTCAACAAGTCTCGTTTTGGTTCAGAAGAGGACAAGGCCGAGGCTGAAGCGGAAGCCGAATATTATACAGCCGAGGTCGCCAAGCTCGCCTCTCTCGACGCGTTTCTGGCCGATTCCCGCCTGGTGGCTTTCGCTCTCGAGGCAAACGGCATCGATCCCGAGAACGTCACCATCGATTTTCTCCGCGAAATCTTTACCTCCGATCTGGACGACCCGAAGAGCTTCATCAATCAACAGCAGAACTCCGGATCCTATATCGCCCTGGTCACCTCGTACAATTTCGACCGCAGCGGTAATATTCTTCGCGAGGACAAGAGCGTCATCATCACGCGGCAGGGGCTTTACGAGACCTTCGACCGGTATCTGCACCAGACGCTGGAAGAACAGGCAGGCGAGGACAATGCAGGTGTGCGCCTGGCACTCTATTTCGAGCGCCAGGCAGGTTCTCTCGTCGACGCCTATGATCTCCTGGCAGATGATGCGCTCGCCGAAGTGTTCCGCACCATCTTCAGCCTGCCCGACGAATTCAGTTCCATGGATATCGATCAGCAGGCAAAAATCGTCGAGAAGAACCTCGATCTTGAGAAGTTGAGCGAACCGGCCGAACTGAAGAAACTCCTCGCGCGCTTCACCGTTCTCTACGATCTGGAGAACAATACGGAAGTAGATCCCGCGGTGGTTGTGCTTTCGGGCGGCGGCGGCAATATCGGCATCAGCGCCGATACACTGTTCCAGCTGTCGCAGCTCAGGCGGGGCGGGTAGGACGTGACCGGAAGCACGTGCTTCCGCGTCACTCGCCTCAATCCTCGCGCAGCACCTTATCGGGGTTCATGATTCCCGCCGGATCGAAGGCATGCTTGATCCGCCGCATGAGGTCGATCTCGATCGTTGAGCGTATCGCCGCGAGTTCGTCGCGCTTCAGCTGGCCGATGCCATGCTCGGCAGAGATCGAGCCATCATGTTTGAGCACGACCGCGTGGACGATCGCATTGATCTCGCGCCATCGGTCGAGAAAGCTCTGCTTGTCCGCGCCGACCGGCTGGGAGATGTTGTAGTGAATATTGCCGTCGCCCATATGGCCGAAGGCGCAGATGCGCGCGCCGGGGATGGCCTTCGAGACCAGCGCATCGGCCTCCGCCATGAAGACCGGAACGCTCGATACCGGGACCGAGATGTCGTGCTTGATGGAGCCGCCTTCCGGCTTTTGTGCTGGCGACATGCTCTCGCGCATATGCCAGAGGGCTTTGCGCTGCGCCTCGTTCTGGGCGATGACGGCGTTTTCGACGAGGCCGTCCGCGATCCCGGCCTCGAGGAGGTCTTGGACCATGCGCTCGGCGCCATCGGCCGAATCCGAGGTGGAGATATCGATCAGCGCATACCAAGGATGCGTCGTTTCCATCGGGTCGCGTACGCCGGCGATATGCCGGGTGGTGAATTCGATGCCGAGCCTCGGCATCAGTTCGAAGCCGGTCAGTGCCGGGCCGCAAAGGCTCGATGCGCGATCGAAAAGCATGAGCGCGTCCTCGACGCTCCTGAGGCCGGCAAAGGCCACCTGGTGCCCGCGGGGTTTCGGGTAGAGCTTCAGCACGGCGCCGGTTATCACGCCTAGGGTTCCCTCGGCGCCGATGAAGAGATCGCGCAGATCGTAGCCTGTATTGTCCTTCTTCAGGCGACGGAGCCCGTCCCAGATTTCCCCGGTCGGAAGCACCACCTCCAGACCCAGGCAGAGCTGGCGCATGTTGCCATAGGCAAGCACGGCTGTGCCGCCGGCATTGGTCGAAAGATTGCCGCCGATACGGGCCGAGCCTTCGGAACCGAGCGACAGGGGGAAAAGCCGGTCGACGTCGTCGGCCGCCTTCTGGATGTCCTCCAGGATACAGCCGGCATCGGCGACGATCACGTTGCCAACCGGATCGATGTCGCGGATGCGGTTGAGCCGTTCGAGGGAGAGGACCACATCCGCCTTGCCTTCGCGCGGGATCTGGCCGGCCACATGCCCGGTATTGCCGCCTTGCGGGACGACGGCGGTACGAGTCTGGCTTGCAAGCCGCATGATCAGCGAAACTTCCTCGACGGTGCCGGGCCTCAGGACGAGCGGCGTCGTACCGCGATAGAGCCCGCGGGACTCGACGAGATAAGGTGCCGCGTCTGCCGGCGCGGTCAGTGCGTTGGCGGGGCCGACGATCTCGGCGAAGGAGGCGATGAGCTCGGGAGACGGAAGTGAGATGGTCATGGGCCTGCCTTGGATCAGGTTGGTTGCTTCAGGCTTACCGACGGCTATCAGCTTCGCGGCGCGGCCGCGCGCTGCAACCGGTCGATGATCGCTTCTCCGAGCCCTTCGCTCGGGATCGGGCCGAAAGCAATGGTCGCGGCGCCGCTGACATCCGCTTTCTTCATATAATCAAAAAGATTGGCCGCGGCTTCCCGCAGGCTGCCCGTGGGGCTTAGATCCATGACGATTGCGGCATCGCCTTCACCGGGCAGCGCTTTTCCTCCGAAGCGGATCAGGGCTTCGCCTCTCCGCACGTCGTCGGCATTGATGCGTACAGCCGCGCGGGGCGCATAGTGGGAGGCTAGCATGCCCGGCGCCTCGATCGTGGCGCCGGCCGTCTCCGGCCGCTCGATAGCGAGCCCTGTGAGCGCTTCAATCTCCGCGGCGTCAAGTCCCCCGGGCCTCAGCAGCCGAAGGGCTCCGTTGTCGACCTTGACGATGGTGGATTCCAGCCCGATCGCGGCCGGCCCTGCATCGAGGATAAGCTTCAGCCTGGGGCCCAGATCCCCCTGCACATGGGCCGCACTGGTGGGGCTGATCTTGCCCGACGTGTTGGCGCTCGGCGCTGCCAGAGGCCGCCCGAACCGGGCGATCACCCGACGCGAGAAGCCGTCGGGCATCCGAATCCCGAGCGTGTCGAGACCAGCAGATGCGAGCGTGTGCACGGTGCTTTCGTGCCGCTGCGGCAGGATCAGCGTAAGTGGCCCGGGCCAGAAAGCCTCGGCCAGACGTCTCGAGAGCGGATCGAAGGTCACATGGGCCTCTGCCATCGCCAGATCGGAGACGTGGCAGATCAGCGGATTGAACCGCGGCCGCCCCTTCATTTCATAGATGCGGCTGATCGCATCTGACGTCGTGGCATCGGCGGCGAGGCCATACACCGTCTCCGTCGGGATCGCGACGGGCTCCGCGTCCGAAAGAACAGCGCAGGCCGTCTCGATTGCCCGCTCCGGTTCGATGCGCGTGTCGATGATTTCGGCCATGGCGTTCTGATCCTTTCCGCCGCTTTCCTTAGAGCCTTTCCATTCAAACAGGAAAGGCTCTAACGGAGAGATTGCGAAAACAGAACGATTTTCTTGGTCAAAGTCCGCGAATGATCCGGCGCAAGGCCTCGTCGCGTGCGCCGAGCATCAGCACGTTCTTCAGTGCCACTTTAGGATCCTGCGTCCGGAAAATCAGCCCGTTGCCGCGCACATTGCGATTGACGACGATCCGCTCCTCGCCGGCATCGGGCTCGATTGCGACCGCGAAAAACATGCGCGAATAGCCCGGCTGGATCCGGTCGAAGAAATGCGTCTCGTCCCCGAGGTCGCAGAAGAAGTTCGCGAAGTAAAAGGACCAGGTGATCTCATGGTGTTCTGCGAGGCGCGTTTTCGCGGCGGTCACGTGGCAATATCCGAGATGCGGGCTGCTGGCGAGCGTGCGGTGGAAGACCATCTTCGGGAACCGGATCGAGGCATGAAAACCGTTGATTCGCCTGTGGGTCGTCTCGCCGGCTGTCGTCAGCTTTCGCGCCGTCTGCTGGGCGACCTCGGCATAACTCAGATACTGACGCTCGTCCGGCAACCACCGGCGTCTATCGATCCGGCCGGTCCGCAGGAACTCGGTGTGAGCCGTGGCTTTCGGCGTTGCGGCCGGCGCCTTGTCGGCGGCGTCGTAATATCGGAGTTTTGCCATGGGCGTCGTCGCGCCATCCTGTCCGCAAACGGGTTGATCGCAGCGGATGTTAGATCCTTACGGTTAACGATTTCGTTCCGGTCATGTCCGAGGCGTCGATCGCCCCTTGCGCTGATGAGCAGTGTCGCAGAATGGCCAATGACCTTCGCGCCATGAACGGCGCTGCCGAAAAACCCGACGCCCGCGCGAAGTTTCACCTATTTCCTTGTTTGTTATGCATAATATTGCCCGCCTATGTGCCGTTTTCATTCCGTCCTCCTGTCGTCTTTCTGGAATCGGATGTCGTCTATTGGCAGTTGCCCGGCCGGTCCTCAGGCTTAGATGGACACACTCAAGGTGCCGCCTGAAGGGAGGGCGGAGAATTGGGAAGCCGGTCAGATCCCGGCGCTGCCCCCGCAACGGTGGTGGAGCGAACAGCCACGGCAGAAGGCCACTGGACAGCGCGTCCGGGAAGGCGCCGGGTAGGTCCCCCTGCGGGACAGCTCCAGAGCCCGGAAACCAGCCTTGAAGCAGAAACGAATCGAAGCTGGTTGCGGCGGGCAGCCGGATCGGAGCCAATTGCGTTGCGGGTCCACAGGACCGGCGCGGGTTCCAGTCCTGCCTGTCCGAAACGGCGGAAAACGAGGATAAGGGCATGGAAATTCAGACCGAAATGCTACGCAAGCTGAAGACCCGTCGCGAAGGCTACAGCCTCGACCGCGCCTTCTACGTCGATCCCGGCTATTACCGTCAGGATCTGGAGCAAATCTGGTACAGGGACTGGTTGTTCATCGGGCATGATTGCGAAATTCCGCGCCCGGGGAACTATTTCACCGTGCAGGTGGGGGAGTACCCCGTAGTGCTCGTGCGCGACCGCCAGGGCGCTATTCGTGCTTTGCACAATTCGTGCCGTCACCGCGGCTCCCGCGTCTGCACGCAGCACAGAGGTTCATCCGCCAAACTCGTTTGTCCCTACCACCAATGGACCTACGAGCTCGACGGCCGGCTGCTCTTTGCGCGACAGATGCCCGAGGGATTCGATCCGGCCGAACACAGTCTGAAGGCCATCCACTGCGAGACGGTCGGCGGCTACATCTTCATCAGTCTTGCCGATGAACCGGTGGACTTCCGGCAGTTCCGCGAAACGGTCGCGGCCTATCTCGCGCCCCATCGCCTTGGGGAGACCAAGGTCGCCTTCGAGAGCACCATTGTCGAGAAAGGCAACTGGAAGCTCGTCTGGGAGAACAATCGGGAGTGCTATCACTGTGCCGCCAATCACCCGGAGCTCTGCCGCACCTATCCGGAGGCGCCGACAGTGACCGGCGTTCAGGGAGCGATGGATGACCCCGAAATCGGTGCCCATTGGCGCAAATGCGAGAATGCGGGCCTTCCCAGTGCCTTCAGGATCGCGCCAACCGGCCAGTTTCGCATGACCAGAATGCCGCTGATCAACGGAGCCGAGAGTTATACGATGTCGGGGCAAAGCGCCGTGCTCAAGCCACTTTCCCCGCAGGTGAATGCCAGCGGCATCGGCACGCTGCTTCTCTTCCATTATCCCACCACCTGGAACCATATCCTCGGTGATCACGCGATCACCTTTCGCGTGCTGCCGCTCGGTCCGGAATTGACTGAGGTTACGACCAAGTGGCTCGTCAACAAGGAGGCGGTCGAGGGCGTCGACTATACCATCGAGGATCTGACGCATGTCTGGACGGAAACCAACGACCAGGACCGGCAGATCGTCGAGGAAAACGCCTTCGGCATCCGTTCTCCGGCCTATGAACCAGGCCCCTATTCGGCCGAGCACGAGGGCGGCGTCATGCAGTTCGTCGAGTGGTATTCGAGTTTCATGCTGGACCGCCTTCAGGGCGGAGCCACGCATCTTTCGCGGGTCGCATGACCATGGAGATGCCTCGCGCCTTTCACCATTTCGACGAGCTCGACCCCTGGAGAGACCGGCAGCACATGCTGCAGTGCGTTTCGGTGGCCACGGAGACGGCGGACGTCATGACCTTCACCTTCCGTTCCGACAAACCGGCCTGGTTCCGCTACCTGCCCGGGCAATTCGTGACGCTCGAATTGCCCGTCGAAGAGGAGCCGGTGATGCGCACCTATACGCTGTCGTCCACGCCCTCGCGTCCGCTTTCGATCGCGGTGACGGTAAAGGCCCAGCCGGGGAGCGTCGGTACCCGCTGGATGTTCGACAATCTGAAACCCGGCATGGTGCTGAAGGCGTTCGGGCCGTTGGGGGATTTCAGCTTCGTCCGTCATCCCGGTGAACGGTATCTCTTCATTTCGGCGGGGTCGGGCATCACGCCGATGATATCGATGACACGCTGGATGGCCGACTGCGCGCCGGAATCGAATGTCACCTTCATCTCCTGCGCCCGGCGCCCGGACGATCTCCTCTTCAAATACGAGCTGGAAGTTCTCGCGCGGCAGATGCCGCAGCTCAATCTCGGCTTCCTCGTGGAAGGACACGAGGCGCGGCATGGCTGGCATGGACTGCGCGGCCGTCTCGACGCGACGAAGCTGCCGTTGCTCGCTCCGGATTTCATGGAGAGAACCGTCTTCTGCTGCGGGCCGGAGCCGTTCATGGCCGGCGTACGGGACATGCTGGAGATGGCCGGCTTCCAAATGGAACGCTACCATCAGGAAAGCTTTCAGCCCGCAACTGCGCCTTCGGCCGAGGACCTCGCCATTCGGGAAGGACCGGCTGCGGACACCGAGGCCGGCGCGTCGCGGGTGACTTTCACCATGAGCGGCAAGGAGGCGCCAGCTCTTCCCGGCCATACAGTTCTGCAAACAGCGCGCGCGAACGGAGTCAGGATCGGGGCCGCCTGCGAGGGCGGCATATGCGGAACCTGCCGGGTGATGAAGATCGCGGGCGACGTGGAAATGAACCATAATGGCGGCATTCTCGACGACGAGATCGAGGAGGGTTACATTCTCGCCTGCTGCTCGCGGCCGATAGGCGACGTCCAGATCGAGGCCTGAGTTACCGGCGCTCGGACTGGTAGGGAAGACGTGCCTCGGCAGCCCTGACGGCAATGGAACCCGTGACGGTCGTGTCGGCCCTCGCTCCGGACCCGCTCTCCGCTTCGGCGCGGCTTATAAGCAAAGGCTGCTTGAGTACGGCCACGGCCTTGGCGTCGAGTGCCGGGGCCATGCCGGCGGTGGCCGAAGCGATAAAGGTTACCACCGGTGCTTTCTCCGCCAGGAGCGCGCCGTGGGGCCAAACGCTTTTCAATGCCGACGCGCTCATCGCTGCGACGTTCACATCGATATCATTGAGGGTGCCGGGGACCCGGTACGGGCAGCGCTTTTTGCCGCAATTATGCGCCGAAGAGAATTGCCAGAGCGCATAACCCTCCCAGTTCCCCATCGGAAATACGTTTCGAATATCGGGCTTGTAGCGCGCGTACCAGAGGGGAAGGCGCGAAAGCAGCCGATGCTCGAAGCGGTTGGCGGCAATGTGTTTGGCGGTGGCGTGGTTCGTATAGAGGACCGGATAACGACCGGTCCGTGCCTTGACGTGGCCGGCAAAAATCGCCGCATCTTCGAGCGACATGTATTTTTCTGGGTCGATCCCTTCAATATCGAGCACCATCAGCTCGTCGTCGCGCGGATCGGCATAGTCGATGAAGTGATTTGCCTGATCGACCGGATTTCCGGGCCTCGCGAGATGGTACGCGCCCCAGAGTAGTCCATGCGAGCGCGCGATCAGACGACGCGTCTGATAGAGCTCGCGGCTGACCGCGTATTTGCGCCACATGGTCCTGCAATGAGCGACCGTGTCGCCGCCGTGGTCGCCGGTACAGGTGAAGCTCTCCGGCAGCCCGTCGGAAGCTTTCGCGATGAAACCCGCGATCCGCTTGTCCTTCAACATGGCTTCCCAGTCGATGCTGTTCAGCTCGTAGGCATCGACGATAATTGCGTTCCGCCGCTCTTTCCACGGCTCCACCTCGCCAGCGCGTGCGTTCGCCGCCGCGAAGGTCAGGCCCAAGAGGACCGCCAGGCGCAAGATCATCCCTATGATTGAGATTCCCCGCTTTTCCATTCTCTGAGATTGCCGACTTACCGTTAACAGGTCGTGAATCTCAGCCCCGGCCCCAATCTGCGCGAGGCGGGCGCTTCTGTACACCGACCTGAAGGGGCAAAGTCGAGATCGCGATTCCGCTCTGGATTGCAGCACTGTGCGGCGCTTCTTTCGGTGCATGCGCTCGCACCGGTTGCCTCTGTAAAATAATGCTCTAATTTGGTGTGATGGCCAATCAGTGGCCGACCGTACATGGATAACGAGGCCAGGAGGAAATGATGTCAGGCAAATGGCTTTCGGGCGTGCTTGCTGCGATCGCGCTGGCAGCGTCGGCGATGCCGTCGCAGGCTTTCACGCCTTTGCCCCCGCAAATCGTCATCGAGAGCGGCGTCACGAACGCTCAGTACGCGCCGCGGCGCGGCTACTACCGGTACGGCGATTACTATTATTACAATGGTTATCGCGGCTACCGCTATCAACGCCCCGGCTATCGATATCATCGTGGCTGGTGGTATCCGAGGGCCGCTTTCGGCATCGTGATCGAGCGTCGCCCCGCCTATCGCCCACCGGTCCGCTATGGTAGCCGGCATGTCGATTGGTGCTATAATCGCTATCGCTCCTACAGGGCATACGACAACAGCTATCAGCCCTTTAACGGCCCGCGTCGGCAGTGCTATTCGCCCTATAGTTGAGCAGACCGGCTGGAGCGCGATGCGGAAAAGTGTGCGCGGTTTCCGCCTGCATCTCACTCCATCTCCATCGAGTTCAGGTCGTTGAGCGCCTCGGCCGATCGGTCGAGGCGCTTCTATTCGTCGTTCGTGAAAGCTCTATCTTCGTTCTGATGGCCATCGTCCACCAAGAATTGACGTTGACGTATACGTAAAAATAAATAGTCTCCACGCATCGGCGACGGCCGAGCCGCGGGCGCATGAGCGGGATGAGGAAAGGGTGCGGTTCCGTGCCGCATGCCGTTCAGACTTTTGAGGCGATCACGTTTGTCGGCCACGCGGACTGCACCACCGTGATCCAAGGAGGATCGTCATGTACAAGGCACCGGTCGACGAGATCGCATTCACCCTGAAGCATGTGGCCGGCTTGGCCGAGGCAATCGATCGCGGCGCATTCGGCGAGCTGGGCGAGGACCTGGTGGATGCGATCCTTGGCGAGGCCGGGCGCTTCGCCTCGGAAGAGGTGGCGCCGCTTGGCGACGCAGGTGACCGGCGAGGGGCGCGGCTCGTCGGCGGCACAGTCGAGACGCCGGAGGGCTGGCGGGACCTCTACCACAACTGGATTGCCGGCGGCTGGAACGGCCTGACGGCGCCGGAAGCCTATGGCGGGCAGAACCTGCCGCATATGCTGCACGTTGCCGCCATGGAAATGTGGAACAGCGGCTCGATGGCTTTCGCGCTTGCGCCAACACTGACAATGGGTGCCATCGAAGCGCTCGAGAAGCACGGCACCGAGGTTCTAAAGTCGGTCTTCCTGCCGAAAATGGTTTCGGGGGAGTGGATGGGCACGATGAACCTGACAGAGCCACATGCCGGCTCCGATCTCGGGGTGCTCAAGACCCGCGCCGAGCGCTGCGACGACGGCACCTACCGCATTTTCGGGCAGAAGATCTTCATTACCTGGGGCGAGCACGACTTCACCGACAATATCGTCCATCTGGTGCTTGCGCGGCTGCCGGATGCGCCGCCGGGAACCAAGGGCATTTCACTGTTTCTCGTGCCGAAATTCCTCGTCAATGGCGACGGCTCGCTCGGCGCCCGCAACGATCTCTTCTGCCATTCGCTTGAGCACAAGCTCGGCATCCACGGATCGCCGACCTGCACCATGATCTACGGCGACGGCCGGTTTGGCGCCGAAAAAGGTGCTGTCGGTTACCTCGTGGGGGAAGAAAACCGGGGCCTCGCCTGTATGTTCACGATGATGAACAATGCACGGCTTGCAGTCGGCATGCAGGGCGTGGCGATCGCGGAGGCTGCGACCCAGAAGGCCATCGCCTACGCCAAGGAGCGCAGGCAGGGCCGTGCGCCGGGATGGAGCGGCGAGGGCATGAGCCCGATCATCGAACATCCGGACGTCGCCCGCATGCTGCTGACGATGAAGGCGCTGACTCAAGGTTCGCGCGCCATCGCCTATGCCTGCGCCCACGCTGTCGACATGGCCCATTTTGCAAAAGGCGAGGAAGCGCGCCACTGGCAGGAGCGTTCGAGTTTGCTGACGCCGATCGCCAAGTCCTTTGCCACCGATGCCGGCGTTGACGTCGCCTCCTTGGGGGTTCAGGTTCATGGCGGTATGGGCTTCATCGAGGAGACCGGGGCCGCGCGCTATCTCCGCGACGCCCGCATCGCGCCAATCTATGAAGGGACCAACGGGATCCAGGCAATCGACCTGGTCACCCGCAAGCTGCCGCTTTCCGATGGCGCGCATGTGCGCGGCTTCATTGCCGAACTCCGGGAGGTTACAGCTGCCGTTGCCGCGTCGAACAGAAAAGGGTTCGGCGAAACGGCGGCGCGCCTGGATGCGGCGATTGCGGATCTCGAAGGGGCGACCGCGTGGCTGCTTTCGGCAATTCGAGACGGAAAGCTTGCCGAGGCGCTCGCCGGTGCGACCGCTTATCAGCGCCTGTTCGGTCTCGTGCTGACCGCGATCTATCTCGCCAAGGGCGGGCTTGCCGAAGCCGGTGACGGAAAGCAGGAACAGCGCATTGCGCTTTGCCGCTTCGCGGCGGAAAACCTGGTTTCGGAGACGAGTGCACTCGAGGACCGCGTAACCAACGGCGCGGAAAGTCTCGCCGCTGCCCGTTCCATACTCGATTGAGGGAAGATCCATGACCGACCATGTGCTCGTTGAACGGCCGGAAGCCTATCCCGGAGTCCAGCTCATCCGCTTCAACCGGCCGGAGAAGAAGAACGCCATCACGCGCGAAATGTACGCCAAAATGACGGAAGCGCTGACCGCTGCCGGGGCGGACCCCGCCATTCGCGCGACGGCATTTCTCGGAACGCAGGGCTGCTTCTCGGCCGGCAACGACATGTCGGACTTCCTCGCATTCGCCATGGGGGGAAGTATGGGAGGGGAGGTTCTTGATTTTCTCCGGGCTCTTGCGGGTGCGACGAAGCCGGTCGTCTCGGGCGTCGACGGATTGGCCATCGGCATCGGAACGACGATCCACCTCCACTGCGACCTGACGGTCTCCTCCGCCCGTTCGGTCTTCAAGACTCCCTTCGTCGACCTGGCGCTCGTTCCGGAAGCTGCCTCGAGCCTCATCGCTCCACGCATCATGGGTCATCAGCGCGCCTTTGCCCTGCTTGCAGCCGGCGAACCGCTCGACGCCGCCGGTGCGCGCGAGGCGGGGCTGATCTGGAAGATCGTGGATGAGCCTGCCGTGGAGGAGGAAACGCTTTCCCTTGCCGGGCGCCTGGCAAGGAAGCCGCCGGAAGCGCTGCGCATCGCCCGCGATCTCGTTCGCGGCGACCGCAGCGATGTGCTTGCCCGCATCGAGGAGGAGGCGAAGCATTTTGCCGCGCAGTTGAAGAGTGCGGAAGCACGGGCCGCGTTCGAAGCCTTCATGCGTCGGTAGGACGGGATAACGTCGAACTCTCCTACGGTGGTGTGTCGAGCGAATTCGAGTAAGTGCGACGCAGCACCCTTCGTCGTCCGCGGCTTTCCCCTCGTCATCCTCGGCCTTGACCCGAGGATCCATGCGCAAGGCATTTCCGGGCCCCATACACGTCGATGATTCGGCACATCCAGTATGGTGTCCTGCCTCCATCGCAACAGACCTCTGCCGGTTCCACGTCGCACCGCGGCTTTGCAGGAGCCAATTTTAATCGCTTCTTAAATAGCTCCCGGTAGCGTGCACCGCAGTAAGCCTGCCGAACCGCCGATGTCCGTTGATGGGCATGTGCGGCCGTTTCGGAGCAAGGCTCCCGGCCGCATGAAGCATTGCCGGCTCCGCCTTTGCGGCATGTCCCATCGTTTCCCCGTGCCTTTCGCGTCGCTTTTGCGACTGATTCCTCACGCGCGGGAAAACCGTCACGAGCATGTCCGGTGCATGACGCCGGCCACTCCCCAGGAGAGTTCCCACCTTGTCCAAACGATCGAATCTCATGACGCGCATTCTCGTTGCCGCGTCCTGCGTCGTCGTCGGCGCCTTTGCCGGCTTCTCCGTCTATATCGATAGTCTCCAGCGCGCCACGACCACGAAAGCCGTCGAGGAGGACATCGCTTCGTCCGGTCACCAGGCAGCGCAGAGCGTCGCCAACTGGTTGAACGGCCGCGTGACGCTGACCGCCATGGCGGCAGACGCCGCAGGACGCGTCGCAGATGAAGCCGCCATCCAGGGAGTGCTGAAGAACGACGTCCTGATCGGCGAGTTTATTTCGACCTATGTCGGCAATGAGAGCGGCAAATTCATAACGTGGCCGGAATCGGAGATGCCCGAAGGATACGACCCGCGCCAGCGCCCCTGGTACCAGCAGGCGGTTAAGGCCGATGCCCGCGTACTCACCGAGCCCTATGTCGACGCTTCCAGCGGCGACCTGATCATCAGTGCCGCGGTGCCGGTCAGGCACGAGGGCAGGCTTTATGGCGTCACCGGCAGCGATTTCTCGCTGAAAGCACTCGTCACCATGGTCAACGGCATCGATGTTGGCGGCGAAGGCTTTGCCTTTCTCGCAAACAGGGACGGGCAGATCCTGGTTCATCCGAATTCGAAGCTGGTGACGAAGACGCTTACGGACGCCTTTCCGGTCGACACGCCGGCGATCGGCAGCGGCATCATGCAAACGGAGCTGGACGGCAAGCCGATGCTTGTGAGTTTTGTGCCGGTGAAGGGTCTTCCGTCGGTTGAATGGTATGTCGGTTTCGCGCTTGACGCGGATGTCGCCTATTCGGCGATCAGCCAGTTCCGCGTGGCCGCGACCATAGCCACCATCCTGGCGGTCGGCGCCATGATAGCCTTTTTGGCTACGCTGCTGAGCCGTCTGGTGATACGGCCGGTAACCGACATGACCGGCGCCATGGAGAAGCTTGCCGCCGGCAATCTCGAGATAGCAATCCCGGGCGAGGAGCGGCGCGACCAGATCGGTTCAATGGCAGCCGCCGTCGCGGTTTTCCGTGCCAATGCGGTCGAGCGCAGGCGCCTCGAAGACGAGGCGGATGCCAACCGTTCGATGTCGGAACGCGAACGTCTCGAGCACGAGGCGCAGAAGACGCGCGACGCCGCCGAGGTTCAGCACGCGGTCGATGCGTTGGCGACGGGTCTCGGAAGGTTGGCGGATGGCGATCTCGCCTATCGGATCGGCAATCCCTTTGCCGATCGCCTGGATCGCCTCCGGGAAGATTTCAACAATTCTGTTGCCAAGTTGCATGACACGCTTTGTGCCGTCGGCACGAACGCGCGCGCGATCGATGCAGGTGCAAGCGAAATTCGCTCGGCCGCCGACGATCTTGCCCGCCGCACTGAACAACAGGCGGCATCCGTTGAAGAAACAGCGGCTGCCCTCGAAGAGATCACCACCACGGTCCGCGATTCCGCCCACCGGGCCGAGGAAGTCGGTGCGCTGGTCGCCCGCACCCGTGCCGGCGCGGAGAAGTCCGGCGAAGTGGTGCAGAATGCCGTCATGGCCATGCACGCCATCGAGAAGTCATCCGGCGAAATCTCGAACATCATCGGCGTCATCGATGACATCGCCTTCCAGACGAATCTCCTGGCGCTGAATGCCGGCGTCGAAGCGGCACGAGCCGGCGAGGCCGGCAAGGGTTTCGCCGTCGTTGCCCAGGAAGTCCGCGAACTGGCCCAACGCTCGGCCAATGCCGCCAAGGAAATCAAGGCGCTGATCACCACCTCCGGAGAGCAGGTGCAATCCGGCGTGACGCTGGTCGGCGATACCGGGAGGGCGCTGCAGGCGATCGTCGCCGAAGTGCAGGAGATCAACAAGCATGTGAGTGCGATTGTCACGGCGACTCGCGAACAGTCGACCGGTCTCCAGGAGATCAACACGGCCGTCAACACCATGGACCAGGGCACGCAGCAAAATGCCGCCATGGTCGAACAGCAGACGGCCGCAAGCCACGGCCTTGCTTCGGAAGCCGCGGCGCTCAATTCGCTTCTTGCGCAGTTCAGACTGGGTGAGGCGCAAACGGCCTCTTACCCGGCCACGAATCGCCGGCGCGCAGCCTGACGATTTTTCCGAAGCATGCACATAAAGTGAGCAGCAATCGGAGTCGCTCTGGAGAGGCCCGGCTCATCGCCGGGCCTTCTCATTTTTCGAGCGTCGCTACTGTTTCCACATGCGCCGACCACAGGAACTGGTCGATCGGCGTCACGTCAGTAATGCGATAACCGGCAGCAGTCAGGATCGAGAGGTCTCTCGCCAGCGTCACCGGATTGCAGGAAACAGCGGCAATCTTCTTCACGCCGGAGCGGGCGAGCTCGTGACATTGCGTTTCGGCCCCGGCGCGGGGCGGGTCGAAGACCACGGCATCGAAGACCTTCAGCTCCTGCGCCATCATCGGCCGGCGGAAGAGATCCCGCTTCTCGACCGTGACGGGCTTCAGCCCCTGGGTGTTGCGAGCGGCGAAATCCAGCGCCTTCAGGGCCCTGTCGTCGCCTTCGACGGCATGGACGCGTGCCGTCCGCGCAATCCTTAGTGCAAAGGTGCCAATTCCGGCGAAGAGATCGGCAACCCGCTTCGCCTTGCCGACATGACCGAGTACCAGCCTCGCCATGGCTTCCTCCGCAGGCCGCGTCGCCTGCGTAAAGGCGCCGGGTGGCGGGGAGACCACCACGCCGCCGAGATCGATCGCAGGCTTTACCGGCTCGACGACGATCTCACCGTTCAAGCTGACGCGGGCGATGCCCCTCTCGCCAAGAACCGCATCCACGGTCGCGCGTCTGTACTTGTCGCCGACCTTAAGCCCGTCGAAGGCAAGGTCGAGCCCGGTATCGGTTTCGGTCACTGTGATACGGAATGGTTCTGCGCTCGACGCCATGGCCGCGGCGATCTTGCGGATGGCAGCCAGCCGCGAGACGATGCCGGGGCTGGTGATGGGACATTCCCCGATCGAGACGATATGATGGCTCTGCATCTGGTTGTAGCCGAGCAGCAGTTCCTTTTCCGTCCGCCGGGCGGTGAAAACCGCGCGGCGGCGATCGCCGGGCCCTGCGATGACCAGCGCACCGACCTCCGGCATCAGCCCCTTTGACCTCAGGGCGTCGATGACGAGATTGCGCTTGAAGGCGTGGTAGAGCGCGTCGGAGGCGTGCTGCAGCGTGCAGCCGCCGCAGGTGCCGTTGACCCCTTCCGGACCGAAGTGACGGCAGGGAGGATCCACGCGCTCGGGGGAAGCCTCTTTCAGCGAGATCAGCGTACCGTCCGTCTTGTTGATCGCCAGCGCCACGGTTTCGCCCGGCAGCGTGAACGGTGCATAGACGGGACCGGCTTCGGTCCGCGCGATCCCGTCGCCCTGAGCGCCGAGGCGATCGATCGTCACGATCCCATTGCTCGTGGTCCCATCGTTCATGGCTTGCGTCCGGCCAGAAGAAACTCGCTGTTGCCGTCGCCGCCGGCAATGGGTGAGGGGATCAGGCCGAGGCTCCGCCACCCCATATCGTCGACGAGCCAGCGCTCGAGTTCGGCTGCCACGGCGGGAGCGCTCTCCGGATCCTTCAGCAGCCCGGCCTTGCTGATCGCATCGCGGCCGGCCTCGAACTGCGGCTTGACGAGCAGGACGCAACAGGCTCCGGGCTCTGCCAGCCCGAGTGCCGGCGGCAGTGCCAGCTTCAGCGAGATGAAGGAGACGTCCGAAACGATGAAGGTGACGGCGCGCTCACCGATGTCGTCGCGTGTCATCGATCGGGCGTTCAGCCCTTCGATATTCGTCACGCGCGGGTCTTCGGCGACGCGCGGATGTATCTGCCCATGCCCGACATCGACGGCGACCACATGCGCGGCACCGCGTTTCAGCAACACCTCGGTAAAGCCGCCGGTCGAGGCTCCGACGTCGAGACAGGTCTGCTCCGATGGATCCAGGCCAAAGTGATCGAGCGCCGTCAGGAGCTTCAATGCCGCACGCGAAACATAGTCCTGCGCCGGATCGTCAATGGCCAGAGTAACGCCTTCCGCAAAGGTGGAGGACGGCTTGGTGACGGTACGGCCGTCTACCTTGACGGTTCCCCTCTGGATTGCATCGCGGGCGCGAGCGCGGCTGGCGACCAGCCCCCGGTTCAGGAGCAGTTGGTCGAGGCGGATGGTCATCTGTGTATCTTGGGACATTGGCCGTCATCGCGCGTCGAGCGCCGCAATGCAAGTGGACTCTTGGGCAAGTGGACTCTTGGGCAAGCGAACGCCCGGCAGGCGAACGCTCGGCAGGCGAACGCTCGGACGGCTTAGCCGGCGGCGCCGAGGCCTACGCCGCGTTTCTGGCCGAGTGCCTTGAACACAGTGGAAACGATGCCGGCACGATCGAGCCCTGCACGGGTATACATCGCTTCCGGTTTTGCCTGCTCCATCCAGACGTCGGGCATAATCATGGGGCGCACTTTGAGGCCCCCGTCGATCAGGCCTTCTTCGGCCAAAAACTGCAGAACGTGGCTTGCGAAGCCGCCGACCGCCCCTTCCTCGATGGTGATCAGAACCTCGTGATGGCGGGCAAGCTGCCGGATCAGGTCATGATCGAGCGGCTTGGCGAAGCGGGCGTCGGCCACAGTTGTCGAAAGGCCGGCGGCATCCAGGTATTCGGCAGCCAACAGACAGTCGGCAAGCCGTGTTCCGAACGAAAGCAGCGCGACCTTGCTTCCCTGCTTGATGACCCGGCCCTTGCCGATCTCGAGAATCTCTCCGCGTTCGGGCAACTCGACACCGACGCCTTCGCCACGCGGATAACGGAACGAAATCGGACCATCGCCGTACGCCGCGGCCGTGCGCACCATGTGTTTCAGCTCCGCCTCATCGGCCGCCGCCATCACGACGAATCCCGGCAATGTGGCAAGGTAGGTCGTGTCGAAGGAGCCCGCATGGGTCGGGCCATCGGCTCCGACGAAGCCGGCCCGGTCGATCGGGAAGCGGACCGGCAAGCCCTGGATGGCCACGTCATGGACCACCTGGTCGTAGGCGCGCTGCAGGAAGGTGGAGTAGAGCGCCGCAAAAGGCTTGTACCCTTCGGCCGCAAGGCCGGCAGCGAAGGTCACGGCATGCTGTTCGGCGATGCCGACATCGAAGCAGCGCGACGGGTGCACCGAGGCGAACCTGTCCAGCCCTGTCCCCGATGGCATGGCGGCGGTGATCGCTACGATCTTGTCGTCGAGGCTCGCCTCGAGCGTGAGCGCGTCCGCGAAGACGGAAGTATAGGCCGGGGCGTTGGGTTTCGCCTTGGCCTGAGCCCCGGTGATCACGTCGAACTTGTTGACGCCATGATACTTGTCGGCCGCTGCTTCGGCCGGCGGATAGCCTTTGCCCTTCTGTGTGACCACATGGATCAGGACCGGCCCCTTTGCGTTGTCGCGCACGTTGCGCAGGACGGGAAGCAGGTGATCGAAGGAATGACCGTCGATCGGACCAATATGGTAGAAACCCATTTCCTCGAAAAGCGTCCCCCCGGTAACGTAGCCTCGGGCATGCTCCACGGCACGGGTGATCGCCCGGTCGACCGTCTTGCCGAGATAGGCGGTGAGCTTCTTGCCGACCTCGCGAATGCCCATATAGGTCCGCCCGGAGGCGAGCCGCGCCAGATATGCGCTCATCGCGCCCGTCGGCGGCGCGATCGACATGTCGTTGTCGTTGAGAATGACGATAAGGCGGGCATCGAGTGCGCCTGCATTGTTGAGCGCTTCGAAGGCCATGCCGGCCGACATGGCGCCATCGCCGATCACCGCGATCACATTTCGGCTTTTCCCATCGAGTTCGGCGGCGACGGCCATGCCGAGACCTGCCGAGATGGAGGTGGAGGAATGCGCAGCGCCGAAGGGGTCATATTCGCTTTCCGCCCGCCGGGTAAAGCCCGATAGCCCGTCTTCCTGGCGCAATGTCCGGATGCGGTCCCGCCGGCCGGTCAGGATCTTGTGAGGATAGCACTGATGTCCGACGTCGAAGATCAATCGGTCATGCGGCGTATCGAAGATCTTGTGGATGGCGATCGTCAGTTCGACGACGCCGAGGCCCGCTCCGAGATGTCCACCGGTGCGCGACACCGCGTCTACCATCTCTGCACGCAGTTCGGCCGCCAGCTGCGGCAGGTCCCTATCGTCGATCTTCTTCAGATCGTCGGGATATCTGACTTTATCGAGCAAGGGCGTCGCCGGCATCGGATTGGTTGGCAGTTGTGTCACGCTGCATGCCTCATGCGCGCCGGAGGACGGCGCGCGCATTGTTGATGGTTCGTCGGAACGGCTCTTTATTAGAGGTAATCGCCGTTGAATGCAAAATTAGGCTTTCCTGCGGCCCCGACCAAGTCCTCGATGAAGAAAACTGTGCGATCTTCCGCCGCATCCCGATCTGACGCATGAAACGGCGTGAACTCAGCTTGCCGGCAGAGGTATGAATTCCTCCTCATCCCCCGGCACGATATCGAAGCGCCCGGTGCGCCATTCTTCCTTCGCCTTGTCGATCCTCTCCTTGGAGGAAGAAACGAAGTTCCACCAGATATGACGCGCCGAGCCGAGCGCCGTGCCACCGAACAGCATGACGTGACAGCCTGCGGGCCCTGCAGTGATGGTGATTTGGTCGCCGGGACGAAAGACGAGGAGCTGATTATCGGCGAAATGATCTCCGGCGATGATCGCTTCGCCGGAGAGAATGTAGAGCGCCCGCTCTTCCCAACTGGCCGCGAAAGGCGCGCTCTTCCCTGGCTCGATCTTCAGATCGACATAGATCGTGTCTGTGAAGGTGGAGACCGGTGAGGCCGCGCCTTCGAACTGCCCGATGACGACGCGTGCGCGCACGCCGCCATCGGTAAGATGCGGCAGCATGCGTTCCTCCGTATGCGCGAAAACCGGATTGATCTCCTCCATGGAATCGGGAAGCGCCAGCCAGGTCTGCAGTCCTGAAAGCGAGCGCTCGTGACCGCGCTGGTTCTCCGGCGAGCGCTCCGAATGCACGATACCGCGCCCGGCCGTCATCAGGTTCACATCACCCGGGCGGATGACCATTTCGGTGCCGAGGCTGTCGCGGTGCTTGATCTCGCCGTCGAAGAGATAGGTAACGGTCGAAAGACCGATATGTGGATGCGGGCGGACGTCGATCGCCTCGCCCGCACGCAACAGCGCCGGTCCCATCCGGTCGAAGAAAATGAATGGGCCGACGAGGCGGCGTCTCGCCGTGGGCAGCGCGCGTCTGACCTGCAGCCCGCCGATATCGCTGGTACGCGGAATGATCAGATGCTCGATAGCGTCGCAGGCGGGCTTGTCCCCCGCAAGCGGATCGGGACCAGGAAAGAAGGACATGGCAGGGGCTCCGGTTGGTGGCATTCACCGAAGACTACAGTCAGTGTCTCCGGCACGGTAGCGGCAATCGGGAGACGGAGCGTTTCTTGATTCCAGACATCTCGAAATCTTGTGCTATATCGCAGAGGACGACCGCTTGCCGCCGAACGGACCCTGGACGCGATCGAGGACGCCGGTAACAAACTGGCGACTTTCCGAGTGGGCGACCGGGGCGGGTGAGCGGAACCTACGAAAAATCCCTCGACCGTCGTCCCTACATCGTCTCTTATGAATTGCGGGAGGTGGCGGGCCGGGAAAGCATCGTGATCGTACGTGTCATCCACACGTCGCGGGATTGGCCGCACTGAACACTTAGAGCGGAATGTGGGCAGCTCCGGCCGAAGCGAGGCTACTCCGCGTCGAGCGGCTCGACGCCCTGCGGTCGGCCCGCGCGGTCCAGCCGAATTTTCTCGATACGGTCTTCCGCTGCCTTCAGCAAGGCCTCGCAATGTTTCTTGAGGGCTTCGCCGCGCTCGTAGATCTCGATCGATTTGTCGAGCGCGACGTCGCCGCGCTCAAGCGCCGAAACGATGCGCTCCAACTCCTCGACTGCCTGTTCGAAAGAGAGAGCGGAAACGTCCTGTTGCGCGGTGTTGTTCATAAATTACCCTCTCATCAATCTCAGTATATGCAGGCCGGCCGATTCGGCGAGTCCCTGCAAGTCATATCCGCCCTCGAGCAGGCTGACGATGCGGTTGCCGGCACTCCTGCCGGCGATGTCGATGAGGCGACCCGTCGCCCAGTCGAAATCCTCTCCTACCAGATTGATCTGGGCCAGGGGATCGCGGTGGTGGGCATCGAAACCGGCGGAGATCAGAAGGAGATCGGGACGGAAATTCTCGAGCGCCGGCAGCACGCGTGTCCGGAAGGCGTCGCGGAAATGCTCGCTGCCGCTGTTGGGTGAAAGGGGCGCATTGACGATATTGTTCCTGACACCCGTTTCGTCCTTCGCTCCGGTGCCGGGATAAAGCGGGATCTGGTGGGTGGAGCAAAAGAGCACCGAAGGGTCATCCCAGAAAATGTCCTGCGTACCGTTGCCATGGTGGACGTCCCAGTCGACGATGGCGACGCGCTCCGCCCCGTGCGCCCTCTGCGCATAGCGTGCTGCAATCGCCACGTTGTTGAAGAAACAGAAGCCCATCACCTTGTTCTTCTCGGCGTGGTGGCCGGGCGGGCGGGCGGCGATGAAGGCGTTGTCCGCTTCGCCCTTGAAGACGGCATCCACGGCCGCGACAGCACCGCCGATACCGGTCAATGCGGCCACGAGGCTTTGGGGGGTGGCATAGGTATCGGCTTCGAGCTGGTTGATGTCCTCGTCCGGAATCCCCCGTTTGACCCCCCGCAGATGCTCTTCCGCATGGGCGAGCAGCACCAGGTCCTCATCGCCTATCGGTGCCTCGACCCGCTCGAGATCGGCGAAATTCGGGTGCTCCAGCGCGAGGTTCAGCGCCTTGAGCCGATCGGGACGTTCGGGGTGCCCTCCGGGAACGCCGTGCTCCAGGAAGACCGTGTTTTCATAGAGTTTCGTCGTCATTCGCCGAAACTAGTGCGCATGCTTGTCAAAATCCATGCCGCGTGACGCGAAACCGCCGATTTTTCAACAGCGCGGATCGAGCAGGATCTTGCCGTCGCGGCCTGGGTCGGCCTGATGTGCCAGGGCATCGGCAAGCCGGCTGAGGGGGTAGGTTGCGGCGACGAGGCTTGCGAAGAGGCCGCTCTGCAGTCCCGCAAAACTGCGGAGGAAGGCGGCCTCAAGCGCATCGCGGCCAGCGGAATGCACCCAGGTTCTGAGCCAGAGAAAATCAAAGCGGACGTCCGGCCTGTCGCCGATCGCCGCCGGCGGCACCGGAATGCCGCTGAGCGCACCATATTGGATGAAGGTCCCGCCGGGACGAATGGAGTGCCTGATCAGTTCGCCCGCCGGCGTGCCGCCGACGGCATCCAGCACCGCGTCGAATTGGCTGCCTGAGGGGAGATCGCCGACCTCGGCCACCACGACCCGGTGTGCCTGACCAAGACGGACGCGGGTCTTTTCGCTGCGAAGCATGGCGGTTGGCACCGCACCTTGGAGCGCAAGCAACTTTACCAGCATGCCGCCTATGGCCGATCCCGCCGCGGTGACGCCGACCTCGATGCCTTGCAGCGAGCCGAAATGCGTGCGGAGCGCCTCCACGAGCCTGAGTGCCGTCAAGGGGTTGACGTAGCTCATTGCCGCCTGCGCATCCGCGATATCGTCCGGCACGCGAAAGCACCACTCACCCGGTCGAAGGACAAACTGCTGCCATAGCCCGCTCGCACCGATAGGAACGACCCGGTCGCCGGGCTTGAAATCCCGCACATCGGCCCCGACCCGTCTGACGATGCCGACGCCCTCGAAGCCCGGGACAAAGGGCAGCGTGGTTCGCGCGCTGTAGGCGCCCGTGACGGGGATCAGATCCGAAGGGTTGATTGCCGCGAGCGATATCTCGACCTCGACCTCGCCCGCACGCGGAGCAGCGCGAGGTGCTTCCACGAGTTCGATGACTTGTTCGGGTTCGCCAAACTGTCTAACGAGAGTGGAGCGCATCAGGGAGCCTCGCATGGATGGCATAGAGCGGGAAAATGTCACGGAGATCCGCATTCCGTTCCGCGATATAGACATGCATGGTCACATGCACAATGCAGCCTATTATGCGCATGCCGAAGCGGCGCTCGCCAATCTCTGGCGGCACCGGCCGGCAGTCGCTGAGGAACCGGCCTATCTCGTCCGCCGCTCCGCCTGCATCTTTCACCGCGGCCTGCGTTTCGATGAGCCTGCACGCTTCACCGTTACCGTCGCGAAAATCGGCGGCAGCTCGGTAGGTTTCGCTGTGCGCGTCGAGACCGGCGACAAGCTTTCGGCGGAGGTCGAGATCGTTTGGGTGGCGGTCGATCGTGCCCGCCATCAACCGGTACAACTGCCGGCGCCAACTCGGGAATGGCTCGCCGGCTACAGCGTCTGATCCGGCCTGTAGCTGCGGAAGTGCGCGACGATCCCCATGCCGCCACCGATACCCATCACCGCAAGCCCCTCCGTGCGGGATGACGTCGTCAGCATCTGCGAAAAGAGCCGGACCACCAGAATGGCGCCGGACGCGCCATAGGGATGCCCAAGCGCGATCGCGCCGCCCTCGCGATTGATGCGTTCGGGTGCGATGTCGAGCCGGTCGAGGCTGCCCAAGACTTGCGAGGCAAAGGCCTCGTTGAATTCGATGAAGTCGACCCCCGCCGGGTCGAGCGCGGGATTGCGCGCGCGAAGCTTGGCCATGGCGGGAACTGGGCCGAGTCCGAGAAGGTTCGGGTCGATCCCCGCCGTCGCTGCGTCGGCGAACACGAGGCCGAAGCGTGCACCGAGCCTCTGCGCCTCCGCAAGGTTCGTCACCAGTACCATCGCCGCACCGTCGTTTACGGGGCAGGCATTGCCGGCCGTGACCGTGCCGCCCTCGACGAACGCAGGCTTCAGCCGGGACAGTGTCTCGGCCGAGGCGTTGGCGCGCGGGCACTCGTCCCTGGCAATCGTACCGGCTGCTGTCGATACGGGTACGATCTCCCGGGCAAACCGGCCGGCGTTTTCGGCCGCCACGGCGCGTCGGTGACTTTCGAGCGCGAACCTGTCCTGCCGGTCACGCGAGATGCCGCAGGCGGTGGCGACGTACTCGGCAGCAACCCCCATGTCCGGATCGCCGATCGAGTCGGGTGCCATTCGCGCGCGTTTGACGGGCTGAAGCTCTTCGCCGCGTGTGAGCGGGGGCCGCAGCCGAATATGGGCGCGGCTGGCGCTCTCTGTGCCGCCGGCAATATAAAAACGTCCGGCGCCGGCCTGGATCTGGCGAGCCGCAAGCACGATTGCCTCCAGTCCCGAGCCACATTGGCGGTCGACGGTGACACCGGGAATGGAAATGGGCAATCCCGCTTCGAGCGCCGCGAGGCGCGCGAGATTGCCGGCACTGTTTGCGGCATTGCCGACGAGGACGTCGTCGATCTCCCCACGGTCGATGCCTGTATTTGCAACGATCTTTTCGATCAGCAGGGCGGCAAGGCTCGCCGGTTCGATCGCGGCAAGGCTGCCGTTGACGCGGCAGACCGGCGTGCGCAGCGCGGCGATGAGAACCGGGGTGCGAGTGGGATCAGGCAAGGCGTTCAAGAGCGGTGTTCTCCTCCGCAATCCAGCGGCGCAGTTCGCCCGCGGCGAGCTTGCCGGAGGCGGTCATCGGCATATTCCGGCAGAGCCATATCTTGCGCGGGTGCTTGTAGCGCGGCAGGGCGGCGGCAAGATGAGCTTCGAGTGCCGCGCGGTCGAATCCGCCGCCGGGCTCGACCACGGCCGCAAGTTCGCTGCCGAGGTCCGGATGGTCCAGATCGAAGACAAAGACGGCGTTGACGCCGCCGGCTCCAAGGATCACGCTCTCCACCTCGGACGGATAGATGTTGTTGCCGCCCGACACCACCATCCCTCCCGCCCGGCCGATGAGATGCAGAGTACCGTCTTCGTCAAGGAAACCAAGGTCACCGACCGTCGCGCGCTTTCCATGGCGGCGGAAACCGGCTCCGTCGCCGCCTGCGATATATCCCTCGGAAACCAGCTCGCTTTCGACGAAGATCATACCCGCTTCTCCCGCAGGAACCCGGTCTCCGTTTTCGCCCAGGATTGCCAGGTGAACGCCCGGAAAGGCCTTTCCGACTGCGGTCGGGGTGTGCCTGTCCATCGCCTGGGAAACGCTGATGAAACCGAGTTCGGAAGCGCCGTAATATTCCGTGACTTGAGCATTCGGGAACGCAACTCGCGCCGCCTCCCGATCCGCCGGCGTGAGCTTGGCTCCGGCAATGGTGATCTGTCTAATTGATGTCAGTGGCGAACGGGCCGCGCGCTCGCATAGCCGCCGCAGCATCGTCGGCACCAGTACCAGCCGCTTCGCCCGGAACGCCGCAATCGTTGCCAGGGACTGATCCGCCTCGAAGTGCCGGGCGCCGACGAATTCGGCTCCGGCCGTCATGGTTTCGGCAAGCGCGTAAAGCGTCAGACCGTGCGCCAGCGGTCCCGGTGCATAGGTCGTGGTTTCCGACCCGAGCCGGAAAAAGCCCTTCCCGGTCTCCAGGCTCACCCGCCAGGATCGGCGGTTGCGGATGATCGCCTTCGGTTCGCCGGTCGTACCCGACGTGAATACCACGAGAAAGGGTTCGCCGCCGTTGCCGGCGCGGACCGCGGGCGAAGGACCGGCAGCGCCTTGCAAGAGACGGCTGTGTCCCGCCGATGGCACATCGATTCGCAAGAGATCGCCTTCGGCGCGGATGACGACCTCCGGCCGCAGGCGCTCTTTCATCCGCTGGCGTGCGATTTCCGGCAGATGCGGGTCGATCAGGGCGGCGCAGTGACCGGCAGCGGTCGCGGCGATGAAAGCGGCGGGAAAGAGCGGATGATTACCGGTTTCGAGCGAAACCAGCCGCGCACGCCCGGAAAGGATGCTCCTCTCGGACACTTCTGCGGCCGATCGCTGAACGGCAGCGAAGATCCCGCCGGCCTCCGCGGCAAGCTCACCGAACGTGAAAACCCGGCCCTCCATGCGGAAGGCCGGGGCGTGCGGGCGTTCTCTCGCATGGAGCGCGACAGCCTCGGCGAGCGGCATCGCTTCAGGCGCGCGCCGGCAGCAACGGATAGCCTGCGTAGACGGCGCGAGCCGCGAGTGTCGCGATCGCGGCCTTCAGCAGGTCGCCCGGAATGAAGACGAGCGATCCGGTCGCGGCGGCGAGGAGAGGCGTGCCGGTGATAGCCGAAAGCCACGGAACGCCGATACCATAGAGCACCACGATGCCGCCCAGGATGGAGGCGAAGAAGAAGCCGGCAAACTGGCTTGCCTCGGAGGTCTGAGGCTTGACGAAGTGCTCGGCGACAAGACCCGTAACGAAGGCGGCAACGGCCCAGCCGATGATGAACCCGCCCGAAGGACCGGCGAGAACCGCGAGCCCGCCGCGCCCGCCAGAAAGCACAGGCAGTCCGATGGCGACGAGCAGGACGAGGAGGAGGAAGGCGAGCCCCCCGCGCTTCGCGCCGATAATGCAGCCCGCGAGCATCACGCCCATCGACTGCGCCGTGATCGGAACGGGAATGAAGCCGAGCGTGATCGGCGGTACAAGGCCGAGCACGACGATAATGGCGGTGAAGAGCGCAATGAGGACGAGATCTCTGGTGTTCATATAGTCCTACCTTTTATTAGGAAGTACGAATTCATTGACGGCGAAATCCCCGCGCGTCAATGGCGGCCGCGATCGTGTCCGCATCTCTGAGCGTCAGGATGATCAGCGGACCGATGATGGTCAATGGCCGCAGCGGAAGCCCACGCGCGCGGTGCGCTTCGGCGAGTGCCTGATATCGGGCGAAGATGTCGGGGACGAAGCGCAACACGAGCCCAAGCGCCAGGCCGACATCTGCCGCCCTTAGCAGGCCTAACCGCTCCAAAGGCCTCAAAAGGACTGTTACCTCGTCCATGAAAGCGCCGATCGTCGTGGTCGCCGTAACCGCGGCGGCAAATAGCACGAGCGCCATCAGCCGCAAGACAAGCGCGGCAACCTGCGGGACGGGAACGAGGAACAGATTGACTGCGGCAAGAAACAGAATGGTGAAGAAGACGAAGCCGACGCGCGACAGCGCTTCGCGCAGCGGCAGCCCCAGAGTGAGATAGAGCCAGCCGCTGAGGAGAAAGGCCGGAAGCAGCAGAAAGGGCGAGTCCGTCGCAAAGAGCGCGACGCTTAAGGCGACGAGTGCCACGAGCTTGACGCGCACCGGTATGCGGTGAAACCAGCTTTCCCCCTCGACATAGAGACTTGTCAGCATCCGGCGACCTCGTGATAGCGACGGATGGTTTCGTCCGGCGCTCCGTCGGCGATGAGCCGGCCCTCGTGGAACAGCAGAACCCGCTCGGCGCCTTCGACGAGGGCCAGGTCGTGTGTGATGACGATCGTGTCTTCGTCGAGCGCTTCGATGGTTTCGGCCACCATCCGGCGATTTCTGAGGTCGAGCTGATTGGTCGGCTCATCAAGGATCAGGATTTTCGGTCCGGTGACGACGACGCTTGCCATTGCGACGAGCTGCGTTTCGCCGCCGGACAGTTCGTGCACCCGCCTGCGAGCGAGATGGCCGACACCGAAGCGTGCAAGGGCTGCCTCGGTCCGCGACGAGATTTCATGCGCCGGCAGCCCGCGGTTCTTGAGCCCGAAGGCGATGTCGTCGGATACGATCGGCATGATCAGCTGGTGTTGAGGATTCTGAAAGATAAAGCCGGCTTCGGTGAGAACCGCCCTGTCGTCCTCGACCGTGTCGAGACCGTTGACCTTCACTTTGCCGGTTGTCGGCTTGACGAGTCCGTTCATCAGCCGTGCGAACGTGGTCTTGCCGGAACCGTTAAGACCGATGATGCCGACCCGGCGCTCGTCGAGGGCAAGGGTCAGGCTGTGAAGCGCGACCCGGTCGCCGAAGCTGACGGAACAATTGGTAAAGCGAATTTCCAATCCTTCGACCCTTCGCGAAATTTGGGTGACCGCTCTATAGGACAAGTCGGTCGGATAGAGCAATGTGGCACATTCTGTCGGTTCCCGTTTGAAACCTGGGAATAAAAGCCTACTCTTTGCTCATGACGATTCGCCTTTCCAATCGCGATGCCCGCCGCATCTTTCTCGCCAAGCAGGGGCTTTCGGCCGCGCCGCATCGCGCGCTCGGCAAGGATGGCCTGCTGCAGTTGATTCACGAGATCGGCTTCGTGCAGGTCGACAGCATAGCGACCGTCGAAAGGGCCCATCATCAGATTCTCTTTTCCCGTAATCAGACCTATCGCCGCGAGCATCTGGCGGAGCTCCTGGAAAAGGACGGCGAGCTCTTCGAGCACTGGACCCACGACGCTTCGATCATCCCGAGCACCTTCTTCGTCTATTGGAAGCATCGTTTCAAATGGGAGAGCGAAACGCTCCGCGAGCGGTGGCGCAAATGGCGCGGAGACGGTTTCGATGCAAGCTGCGACGAAACGTATGAGCGGATCGCCGCCAACGGTGCCGTCATGTCGCGCGATCTGAAGGAAGAGGGTCACCAGTCCGGCGGCTGGTGGAACTGGCATCCGTCGAAGACGGCGCTGGAGGTGCTCTGGCGGCAGGGGAAGCTTGCGATCGCGCGCCGCGAAAACTTCCAGAAGGTGTATGATCTGACGGAACGCGTCATTCCAGTCCGCCATTACGAAGGCGAGGTTGCGCATGAGGAATTTATCGACTGGGCCTGCCGCAGCGCGCTCGAGCGGTTGGGCTTTGCGACCCACGGAGAGATCGCGGCCTTCTGGGACCTCGTATCGCCGGACGAGGCGAAGGGCTGGGTCGCCGCCCATCGCGACGAGTTATGCGACATCGTCATCGAGTCGGCCAATGGCGGCAAGCCGCGCCCGTCCTATGCTTTCGCGCACTTCCCGGATGGTCTTGGCGACATTCCCGAGCCACCCGGCCGCATCCGGGTGCTGAGCCCCTTTGATCCGCTGCTGCGCGACCGGAACCGGGCCGAGCGGCTTTTCGATTTCTTTTATCGCATCGAGGTTTTCGTGCCGGAGCCGAAGCGGGAATATGGCTATTATGTCTTCCCTTTACTCGAAGGCGACCGGCTCATCGGCCGCATCGACATGAAGGCCGATCGCAGGGGTGGAAGCCTCGACGTGCGGCGCCTTTGGCTGGAGCGGGGCGTCAGGGCATCATCGGGCCGAATGGAAAAGCTGATGGCCGAACTCGATCGGGTTGCCCGTTTTGCCGGCGTCGAGAAGGTCAAACTGCTCGAAAGCTGGAACGCTGCCCTTTCCTGACCGATTTCCGGTGGTGTGTTTTTTCTTGGCTTGTCGGCCGGCTCTCCCTAAATGGAGCCAATACGTTTCACGACCCAATCCTTCACGGCAGGGAGCAGAACCATGGATACCAATCTGATCAGCCTCTTCGATGCGGACGAGGCGACGGTCCGCAAGGTTCTCTCCGACACGCTTGCCGGCGCCGATGACGGCGAACTCTTCCTCGAACATGCGCAGGCGGAGGTGCTCTCCTTCGACAATGGCCGCCTGAAGGGCGGCAGTTTCAACACCGACCAGGGCTTCGGCCTGCGCGCCGTCGCCGGCGAGGCTGTCGGCTACGCGCATGCCGGCGAGTTGTCGCTCGCTGCCTTGAAGAGGGCTGCGGACGCGGTGGAGCAGGTGACGCGTGGCTATTCCGGCTCCTATTCGGCAGCGCCGCAGCGCACCAACAAGAAGCTTTACGGAGACGGAAATCCGATCGGCGAGCCAAGTTTCGAGACCAAGGTGAAGCTGCTCCAGGAGATCGATGCCTATCTGCGCGCCAAGGAGGCCAAGGTCAGGCAGGTAACCGCGACGGTCGCTGCGAGCTGGCAGGTCGTGGATATTCTGAGAGCCGATGGACACCGCGTCCACGACGTGCGGCCGATGACGCGGATCAACATCTCCGTCGTGGTCGGCGAGGGCGACCGGCAGGAAAGCGGATCCTTCGGCATCGGCGGGCGGCGCGGCTTCGGTGAGTTCATCACCGAGGACAGCTGGAAAAGCGGAGCCGACGAGGCACTGCGGCAGGCGCTTGTCAATCTGGAGGCGATCGACGCGCCGGCGGGCACCATGGACATCGTACTTGCCTCCGGCTGGCCCGGCGTCATGCTTCATGAAGCGGTCGGACATGGGCTGGAGGGCGATTTCAACCGCAAGAAAACCTCGGCCTTTGCGGGGCTCCTGGGAGAACAGGTTGCTGCCAAAGGCGTTACCGTCGTCGACGACGGTACAATCGAAGCGCGCCGCGGCTCCATCTCGATCGACGACGAGGGCACACCCTCCGGCTACAACGTCCTGATCGAGGACGGCAAGCTCGTCGGCTATATGCAGGACCGGCAGAATGCCCGCCTCATGGGCATGGAGCCGACCGGCAACGGCCGCCGCCAGGGCTACGCCCATGTGCCGATGCCGCGCATGACCAACACCTATATGCTTGCCGGGGACCGCACGCCCGATGAAATCATCTCATCGGTGAAGAAGGGCATCTATGCCGTCTCATTTGGCGGCGGGCAGGTCGACATCACCTCCGGCAAATTCGTCTTCGGCTGCACCGAGGCCTACCTGATCGAGAACGGCAAGGTCGGAGCGCCGGTCAAGGGTGCGATGCTGATCGGCAACGGACCGGATGCGATGAAGCGCGTGACGATGGTCGGGAACGACACGAAGCTCGACACCGGCATCGGCAATTGCGGAAAGGCCGGCCAGTGGGTCCCGGTTGGCGTCGGCCAGCCGCACCTGCGGATGGATCAGATCACCGTCGGCGGCACGCAGGCGTGATAAGGCTTACCTCTGTGCTTCGCCACAGAGTGAGGCGTTAGCCCTCGTCGGGAAGCAGGACGCAGTCATAGGACCGCTTCTTCAGGACGTCGCAGGCGATAGCCGCGGCTTCGCGACTGACAAAGCCTACGAACCCTACGCGATAGGCTTTGCCGGCGGCCTCGGAGTGCGGCGTGCCGCCGAGCAGGGCGGCGCCACCGGCCGATTGCGCTTCGACGAGCATCTTGCGCGCACCTTCGGCCGTTGGTGCGGTGGAAAGCTGAATACGCCAGCCGTTGGAGAAGCTCGGAGCCGAAGCCGCTGCCACCGCGGCGGGCACGGTGGTCGGCGCTGCCGCAGCGGGCGCGGCCAGAGCTTCGACGGCGGGCTTGGTGCCCGCATAGGACAGGGAAACGCCAGGCAGGCTCGCCACGTCCGCAAGGCGAGGCGCGTTTGCCGACTCGATCATTGGGCGGCCGGGCGATGAGACCCTGCCCAGGTGCTGGTCGAGGAGCGCCGCCATCTTTTCATCACGGCTTCGTGCGCTTCGCCCGCCGAGCACGACGCCGATAAGGCGGCGATTGCCTTCGGCCACGGCGCTTACGAGATTGTAACCGGAGGCGCGCGTGTAGCCGGTCTTGATTCCGTCCATTCCCTGATAACGATACATCAGATTGTTGTGCCCGCGGATCACGCGGCCGCGGAAGGCGAAGCTCTGGACCGAGAACAGACGATACTCGCGTGGGTAATGCCGCATGAGCGCAACGGCGAGCCGCGCCATGTCCCGCGCCGTGGTCACCTGCTCGCTTGCAGGCAGGCCCGAAGCGTTGACGAAGAACGTGCGGTTCATGCCGAGCTGGCGCGCCTTCGCGTTCATCATTCTCGCAAAGCCTTCCTCCGTGCCGCCAAGCCGTTCGGCCATCGCCGCCGCCGCGTCGTTGGCCGAGCGGACGATCATGCCGTAGACGGCCTCCTGGACGGTGATCGTCTCACCTGGCCTGACGCCGAGCTTCGTCGGCGGCTTGCGTGCAGCGGTCGCCGACATGGGCACCGGCGTCTTCCAGGCGAGCTGGCCGCGATGCAGCGCCTCGAAGGTCATATAGAGCGTCATCATCTTGGTGAGGGACGCGGGATGGTTGAGCGTGTCGGGGTTTTCGGCGGAGAGGACGCGGCCCGTCCGGGCATCGACGACGAGAGAGGCGCTGCCGGCTACAGCCTGAGCGGTACCGAAGAAGAGCACGGCGATTGTCGCCAGAGCCAATCGGAATCTCGTCATCGAACTCCCCCTTTATAGAGATGTGCGGCCGAAATTGATGCGGCTCGCTGTTGTGACAGGCTCAACGCTTTGTTGCAACCGTGACGCTGAAATCCGACCCGCTCTTACGCCGCTCAAAGCCGATTTAGCAAGGCTTAACCCGACAAAGGTTACCGTCTGGCCCCGGCAAGGCCGATGCAGAGATTTGAGAAGATAAGATGAAAGACGGCTTCGCGGGCCTCGTCCGCACCCATGTCAAACGCACTGCGATCACCGGTGGTCTTGAGGCTGCGCATCTGCTTGCGCGTGCGCGTCTGATGGGGGCGGCCCGTGGTCGCGGGGCAGTCTTTACACTGCACCACGTCCGCCCGAAGGTTCCGCGGAGCTTCGATCCCAATGCCCATCTGGAAATCACACCGGAATTCCTCGAGGATGCGATCCTGACATTGAAGCGGGACGGCTATCGCTTCATCCCTTTGGACGAGCTGCCTTCCAGCCTGACTTTCGCCGGCACCCGACCCCTTGCCTGTTTCACCCTCGACGACGGTTACCGCAATAATCTCGACCACGCGCTGCCCGTCTTCGAGCGGCACGGCGTGCCTTTCACCGTCTTCGTCACGGCCGGCTACGCCGAGCGCACCCACACGCTCTGGTGGGAGACACTCGCCGAGCTCCTGTCCGTCAGCCGAAGGTTCCACTTCGATTTCGGCACGGGCGAGGAAATAGTGGCGAGCGGGAGCCTTCCACAGAAGCAAGCCGCCTTCGACCGGCTCGCCACCTATATCCATGAAAGTGGCGAGGCGGACGCCATCGCTGCACTGAATCGGGCCGCTTGCGAACACGGCATCGATCCTCTTGCCATCACCGAGCGATTGACGCTGGACGAGGCGGGACTTCGCAGGCTGATCAGGTGCCCGCTTGCAAGCCTCGGCGGGCACACGATCAGCCATCGCGCAATCGCGCGGCTAGGCGACGGCGAAGCCCGCCGCGAAATCGCCGGTTCCGCCGGGTGCGTAGAGGCGATCACGGGTCGCCGCCCGTCCACCTTCGCGTATCCCTATGGTGACCGGCTTTCGGTGTCGCCACGCGATCACCGGCTGGTGGCGGAGCTTGGTATTTCCGTCGCGGTGACGACGCAGCCGGCCATGCTTGCCGAGACCACGAATCTCCATGCGCTGCCGCGGATTTCGCTCAATGGCCATTTCCAGAACGCGCGCTATGTCACCGCGCTCGGATCCGGTATTCCGTTCCGGCTCTTCGCCCGGGGCGCAGGCTGAGCGAGCCATGCATTGCCGCTCTTGGAACAGCGCCCGTTCCCGGCACAACATCTCAGCGATTGCAAACAAGGCGGTACTACTTTAGCGGTAGCGCCGGACCGGGGCGGCGGGGCAGACGCGAGGTTCAGCCTGGCAGCGCCGCAGGAGGTCATGCAATGAGAGTGGAGGTTGGGCGATGAGCTTGTCGCGGCTAGTGTGGACCATGACTCGCATCCTTCGCCGGCTTTGGGTCCGGGCATCGCTCTATTGCCTCGTCGCCATCGCAACCGCTTTGGCCGCCATCTGGATCGGCCCCATCCTGCCGGCAGCGTTTCCGAGCAAGGTCGGTGCCAAGGCAGTCGACGCGATCCTCTCGATTATAGCATCGAGCATGCTGGCGGTAACGACCTTTTCACTCAGCACACTGGTAGCGGCCACGTCGGCAGCGGCAAGCAGCGCAACGCCGCGTGCCACGAGCCTGCTTCTCGAAGACGCGACATCGCAACGGGCGCTCTCCACATTTCTCGGTGCCTTCCTCTTCTCGCTGGTCGGCCTCATCGCGCTCAACACCGAACTCTACGACGACGGCGGCCGTTTCGTGCTGTTCGTCGCTACTCTTGGCCTGGTCGCCATCATCGTCGTAACATTGCTGCGGTGGATAGACCATCTCGCCGGGCTCGGGCATATGGGAGAGACGATCGGCCGTGTGGAGAAAGCGGCCACCGAGGCCTATAGAGCTCACACGCACGCCCCTTTCCTCGGCGGAACGCCCGCGGAAACGGTCCCCGAGGGCGCTATAGCCATTCGCCACAAACGCATCGGCTATGTGCAGCATCTCGACATGGGCGCTCTTTCGACGGTCGCAGATGAAGCGGATGGCGACATCTACGTGACCCGGCGCCCGGGCCATTACTGCGATCCGGCAAGGCCCATCGCCTGGATCGCCCTCCGCGACAGATGCGCCAAGTTCGAAATCGACCAGTCTCGCCGTATCAGCGAAGCTTTTACGCTCGGCAATCGCCGTTCGTACGATCAGGACCCGCGCTTCGGTCTTATCGCTCTTTCGGAGATCGCGTCCAAAGCGCTTTCTCCCGGTATCAACGATTCCGGAACCGCCATCGACGTACTGGCGACCCTGGTGCGTGTCTTGTCGCCCCCGCAGGGCGAAGATCCAAGCCCTGTCGCAAAGCCGGAATATGCGCGGGTTCACGTGGCGGCCCTTGAGGAGGACGACATCATCGAAGCCGCCTTCATGCCTATCTCTCGCGACGGCGCGGCAATCCTCGAGGTGGCAATCCGGCTTCAGAAGGCGCTGGCGGCAATCTGGGCCGGATGCGAGCCGCCGCTTGCCGGAGCAGCAAGACGATTTGCCGCCGTGGCCCTGCAGCGGAGCCTTGAGTCGCTGACCTTCGAGCCGGACAGGGAACGGCTTCGACGCGAGGCGCGCGCGTCGTTCAGAAAACCGAAACCAATGCTCGGAGAGCAGAATGCCTCAACGCCTGACGCGTAGCTTCTAAAAGAGGCGCATCTGGACGCATGGTGCGTCGATCAGGGATACATCCGCACTTTCGTCCAGTCGCCGTCCGGGGCTTTGCGGCGAAATTCGAGGCGGTCGTGAAGGCGGAAGGGGCGGTCGTGCCAGAATTCGATCGAGAGTGGACGAATTCGGAAGCCGGACCAGTAATCCGGCCGTGGGATTTCCCCGATCGCATGCCGCGCCGTATACTCGGCGACGGCCTTCTCCAGCGCAAAGCGGCTCTCGAGCGGCCGCGACTGCTTCGAAGCCCAGGCGCCGATGCGGCTGCCGCGCGGGCGGCTCACGAAATATTCGTCGGCTTCTACGTCGGGGACAACTTCAACGGGTCCGCGCAAACGCACCTGCCGGCGCAGCGATTTCCAGTGGAAACACATGGCCGCCTTGCGGGTCGCGAGGATTTCCTGCCCTTTCTGACTTTCGAAATTCGTGTAGAAGACGAAGCCGCGTTCGTCGAATCCCTTGAGCAGGACCATGCGTGCATTGGGCATGCCATCGGGATCGACGGTCGCAAGAGCGACGGCGTTAGGATCATTCACCTCGCTCTTTTCGGCTTCCTTAAGCCATGTACCAAAAAGGGAAAAGGGCTCGCTTGCTTCCGTGAAGTCACCGGTTGTTAACTCATTCGCGGTCATATTCTTTTCCAATGCCGTGTGTCTGGCGCGGGAACGCTCCGGGATGAGCCCGATTCGTGTTTCCGCACCGTAAAGTATCAGAGCCTGCCTGCGAACTTCCTCGCGATATGGTGCGCTCTGGCGAGTCTGACAGGATTGACGTGCAAGACATAGCAAAGCGGAACGATGGCAAGAAGGGTCTTTCCTTCGCATTGCTGCGCGGAGCGGCAATTTGCCTGCCAATTCTCTCCCTTGCCGGATGCATGGGCGCCGGCCTGGACGTCTTCGGAGGCTCGGGCGTCGATCGCACGGTTTCCACCGGGACTGTGCCGGTGGCCAAAACATCGGACGGCCTCTCCGATGCCATTGCCGTGCGTGACCTCGTCACCGCCGCCGACATCAGCCAAGGCAGCGACAGCAGCATTCCCTGGGCCAACGCAAATTCCGGCAGCGCCGGTGTCATCAGCAGCATCCAGGAAGACAATGCGTCGGGCATGCGTTGCCGCCGCTTCACGACGACCCGGCATTCTTTCGAAGGCATCGCAAAATTCGATGGCAATACCTGCCAGCTCGGCAACGGAGAATGGTACCTGACGAGCTTCGGCCCACGAAGCTGAAATCGCAGGTTAACCATGTTGCCGCAAAGCAGCCCGCGAAACGCGCCGGACGATTTTTCGAGAAGGTCGTCCGCCTGCCACTAACCGATAGTTAGCAAGTTCGCCCGATCATCGTTCGTGAACGGAGAAAGTCCGATCCGGGCTCTCTTCGATTGGTGAGGTGTCAGGCGGGCATCCGGAGAAGGCCCGCCTAAAAAGAAAATGATAGCAGCCATGCGCGATCCCTATGCAATTCTTGGTGTGCGTCGCAATGCCGGGCAAGAGGAAATCAAGGCGGCCTGGCGCTCCGTCGCCAGAGCGGTTCATCCCGACCACAATCAGGATGATCCCTCCGCTACCGAGCGCTTCGCCGAAGCGGGCAGAGCCTATGAGCTATTGCGCGATCCGGTACGCAGAAGCCGTTACGACTGGGTGCGGCGCGAAGCGGAGCTTCGTCGCATGGAGGCGATGAAGCAGAAAATGCGCGGACAGGAGCCGGACGATGAGCCGGTCGGCGCAGAAACGGCCGAGGAGGCGATCTCACGCATCTTCGGCGTCGATCCGCAGGCCGCGGCTGCGAGACCGAGCGCCGCTGCCCGACCCGTGGAAAAGAACGCGCCTTCAGTGGGTCCGTTCAAGGCCGAGCCTGCTGCAGAAATGAAACAAGAGCAGCCGAAAGCCGATGCGATGGTGCGGCGTTCCATCGCGCCGGCGGCAGAGCTTGTCGCGGCGATCGTCCAGCGCATTCGTGGCCGCATTACGAAAACGGCCGATAAGGTGCCGGATCTCGCCATCGACATCCATGTGAGCATTGAAGATGTGATCGAGCGCGCGCGGGTGCCGGTGGAGCTTCCCGACGGAGAGCTGATAAAGGTGTCGATTCCGGTCGGAGCGATGGACGGCCAGACGATCCGCCTCAAGGAGCAAGGCTATCGCGTTGCCGGGATGGCGCGCGGCGATGTGGTGGCAACCCTTCGCATAGGCCAGGACGGGCCGTTCCGAACGCGGGGTCTCGACATCGTCACGGCATTGCCGCTCGATCTCCAGAACGCGGTCCTTGGCTGCGAAACGACGATCGAGGCGCCCAATGGACCGGTCACGGTGGCCATACCGGCGTGGTCAGGCTCCGACAAGTCCATCCGTATTGCCGGGAAAGGTTTGCCCGATGCAAGCGGGCAAAGCGGCGACCTCGTTGTCGAATTACGGCTGGTGCTTCATGAAAAGCCGGACGACAAAGTGATGGATCTCATGCGATCCCAGCGCAACGGCCTCTATTTGTGAAGCTTTTCTGACGAACTGAACCAATATTACGGGGACTAACAGTTCCTGATCTGCCTGCTGCTTGAACCGCTGTGACGCCTATGCCATAGGCAATGCTCGACAATTGCCGCACGCACCTGCGCAGGCGCGGCATCATGACATTCGGTGAACATTGCCACCGGCGATAGCCGGTGGAGGCAGACAGTATTGGGGACATTCCATGGCTCAGGCATCGGGTCTGATGAATGGCAAGCGTGGCGTCATTATGGGCGTCGCAAACAATCGCTCGATCGCGTGGGGCATCGCCAAGGCCTTGTCCGAGGCCGGGGCCGAGATCGCATTGACGTGGCAGGGGGACGCTCTGAAAAAGCGCGTCGAGCCGCTTGCACAGGAGCTTGGTGCCTTCATGGCCGGCCATTGCGACGTGACCGACCTCACCACGATCGATGCCGTATTCTCGGCCCTCGAAGAGAAATGGGGCAAGATCGACTTCGTCGTGCATGCGATTGCTTTCTCGGACAAGGACGAGTTGACGGGACGCTACCTGGATACGAGCCGCGATAACTTCGCGCGAACGATGGATATCTCCGTTTACTCCTTCACGGCGGTCGCGGCGCGGGCGGATCGCATCATGAATGATGGCGGTTCGATCCTGACGCTGACCTATTACGGTGCCGAGAAGGTGATGCCGCACTATAATGTCATGGGTGTCGCCAAGGCCGCCCTGGAGGCAAGCGTTCGTTATCTGGCGGTCGATCTCGGCAATCGCGGTATCCGTGTCAACGCGATCTCCGCCGGCCCCATCAAGACGCTTGCGGCCTCCGGCATCGGTGATTTCCGCTATATCCTGAAGTGGAACGAATACAACGCACCGCTGAAGCGGACGGTCTCGATCGAGGAGGTCGGCAATTCCGCACTCTACCTGCTTTCCGATCTGTCGAGCGGTGTGACCGGCGAAGTCCATCATGTCGATTCGGGCTATCACACCGTTGGAATGAAGGCCGTCGACGCGCCGGACATCAGCGTACTCAAGGACTGACAGCGTCGATCAAAAGCTACGAACTGCCGCATGGTCCTCGGATCCGCTCCGGTGTAAGGAAGTTGCGGCAGTTATGATTCTAGAGCGGGATGAGGAAAGTACGCGGTTTCCGCCCGCATCCCGCGTCTCAACTCTTTGGAATCGATCACGTTCATGATTTTAGGTCGGTCCAACCTGAAATCTTCGTGATCTAGCGGCTGGCCCGGAGTGACCGTAGTGCTCATATACATGGTTCGCCATGGACAAACGGACTGGAACGCGGAGAGCCGCCTTCAGGGTCAGAAAGACATCCCCCTCAACAAGACGGGGCGGCGGCAGGCGACCGGGAACGGCGTCGCTTTGAGCAAAATCCTCGGGAACGGCGCCGCCGACTTCGATTTCGTCAGCAGCCCGCTTGGACGTACGCGCGAAACAATGGAGCGCCTCCGGCAGGCGATGGGCCTCGATCCCTCGACCTACCGCACCGACGAGCGGCTGAAGGAAGTCTCCTTCGGCGACTGGGAAGGCTATACGCTTCCCGAACTGAAACAGCTCGTTCCCGGGCGCATCGCGGAAAGGCGCATTGCGAAATGGGATTTCATCCCACCCGGTACCGATGCGGAAAGCTACGAGATCCTGTCCTGGCGTGTCGGCGCCTGGCTCAAAAGCGTGACGCGACCCACCGTCTGCGTCAGCCATGGCGGCGTTATCAGGGCACTGTTCAAGCTGCTTGGGGAGATGAATGCCGATGAAGCGGCAGCTGCGGCGATACCGCAGGACCGCCTGCTGAAAATCGCCGGCGGGTCTATCGGGTGGCTTTAATGCGCGGCCACAACACGGCGCCGGATTTTCGCAGGCTTTCAGCTTATTCCAGCTACTTCGTTTACTGAAGGACCTCCAGGTCGTTGATGACGCGTTTGCCGTCAACCTCAGTGTAGAAAACAAGCACCTTTACGCCGGCCTCCAGCCCCTCGAAGTTGAATTCCTCCGGTGCCTGATAGCTTTTGCCGTCGTCGAGAGAAAGGCTCAACCGGTCGGTGTCGACGTTGGTGATCACGGCTTCCACATCGGCACTCTCGGCAAGCGCGGAGAGTGGCGAAAACAGGCTTGCGGTGGCCATGAGCGTGGCAATGACAAATCGCATCCTTCTTGCCCTCTTCAATAGTTTAGCGAATTTTGTTGTCATCACGCTTTGATCTCCGATTGTGGCAAAAGTAGCCTTGCATTGTGGATTTTCGGACGCAGTTGCCGACAACGTGACCGACAAGCTCACAGTGATGGCCGGTATGGCGGATTGCAACCCGTCCCGCGCCTTGAAACCGAAGGCACCGTTTGACTGCAGCCGCTATCCTCAGCTTTTTCCGAGACAACCGCTTCCTGGTGCCGCAGCCGCCGTGCAGGGGCGCTGCAGAAGGTCTTTCCCGCGTGCGCGCTTTCCACTAAGAGATGGGCACCGCGCGTCCTGCGCGTTGCCACGGAGCGGACCAGCTGCGGCTCCGGGAATTGGAATTGACGCGAAGGTTCGGGCCGGTCCGCCATCTTCGCGATCCGGAGTTCGGTAGCCGCCATGTCGCACAATACATTCGGTCATCTTTTCCGCGTAACGACCTGGGGGGAAAGCCACGGTCCTGCACTTGGCTGTGTCGTTGACGGGTGCCCGCCCGGACTTCGCTTCACGCTCGCGGACATTCAAACCTGGCTTGACAAGCGCAAGCCGGGGCAGTCCCGCTTCGTCACTCAGCGTCGCGAGGACGATCTTGTAAAGGTCCTTTCCGGGGTGATGCTCGACGACGACGGTGAGACGATGATTTCCACCGGGACGCCGATTTCGATGTTGATCGAAAACACCGACCAACGGTCCAAGGATTACTCGGAGATCGCCAAGCGCTATCGCCCGGGCCATGCGGATTATACATATGACGTGAAATACGGCATCCGCGACTATCGCGGCGGCGGCCGCTCCTCGGCCCGTGAGACGGCTGCACGCGTGGCTGCCGGTGCGATCGCACGCCAGGTCGTCCCCGGTCTCGTCGTGCGCGGCGCGCTCGTCCAGATCGGCAAGCACAGAATCGACCGCGCCAACTGGGACTGGGCGGAAGTCGGCAAAAACCCGTTCTTTTCTCCCGACCCGGCCGTCGTTCCTGTCTGGGAGGAATATCTCGACGGCATCCGCAAAGCCGGCTCGTCGATCGGCGCAATCGTCGAGGTGATTGCCGAAGGCGTTCCGGCCGGTATAGGCGCACCGATCTACGGCAAGCTCGATCAGGACATCGCCGCCAACCTGATGTCGATCAATGCCGTAAAGGGCGTGGAGATCGGTAATGGCTTCGCGGCCGCCGAGATCAGCGGCGAAGACAATGCCGACGAGATGCGTGTCGGGGCAGGGGGCGACGCGGTTTTCCTTTCCAACAATGCCGGCGGCATTCTGGGCGGCATCTCGACCGGGCAGCCGGTGGTTGCGCGCTTCGCCATCAAGCCGACCTCTTCCATTCTGAGCGAGCGCCGTTCGATCGATAGCGACGGCAAGGAGGTCGACGTGCGCACCAAGGGTCGCCACGACCCCTGCGTCGGCATCCGGGCCGTACCGATCGGGGAGGCGATGCTTGCCTGCGCAATCGCCGACCATTACCTGCGTGATCGCGGCCAGACAGGCCGGCTGAAGTAACAAGGCAGTGCAATTGCGGTGAAACAACACGTCGCGGAGATAAAAATGTCCTACGACCAAAAGCGCGTCGTCGAAGCCATTCGCGCATTTGAAGCGGGAGAGATCGTCGTCGTCACCGACGACGGAGGTCGCGAGAACGAGGGCGACCTGATCGTCGCGGCGGTACACTGCACGCCTGAGAAGATGGCGTTTATCGTGCGCCATACGTCCGGCATCGTCTGCACGCCGATGCCGCGCGAGGAGGCGAAGCGCCTGAATCTGAATGCGATGGTTGCCGAGAACGACTCCGCTCACACCACGGCCTTCACCGTGTCGGTTGATTTCAAGCACGGGACCACGACCGGCATTTCCGCGGACGATCGTACGCTGACGGCCAGAAACCTTGCAAATCCGAATGTCGGGCCGACGGATTTCGTCCGGCCGGGCCATATATTCCCTCTGGTCGCCCGCGAGGGTGGAGTGCTGATGCGCTCCGGTCATACCGAGGCCGCGGTCGATCTCTGCCGGCTTGCAAGCCTGCCGCCTATCGGGGTCATCTGCGAGCTCGTCAACGATGACGGCACGGTCATGCGCGGTCCACAGGTCGAAACCTTCGCCGAAGCACACGGCCTCAAGCAGGTCTCCGTGGCCGATCTCATCGCCTACCGTCAGCGCAAGGAGACCTTGATCGAGAAGGGGCATTCCTTCGAGATGAATACGCCCTGCGGCAAGGCCGTGGGCCACACCTATTCGCTTCCATGGGATCCGATGCAGCACCTGGCGGTGGTCTTCGGCGACGTCAGGGACGGTGTCGACATTCCGGTTCGCCTCCATCTCGAAAATGTCGGAGCAGACGTCTTCGGAAACGGCCGCCAGATCGACGAGATCATGAAACGCATCGCGGCAGAGGGCAGGGGCGTCATCGTCTACCTGCGCGAGGGTTCGGTAGGCGTCGGCGTTTCACAGACCGCGCGTAAGGGCAAACACGAACGGGAAGCGCATTCGGAGGCGCAGACGCGCGAAAGCGAGTGGCTGGAGATCGGCCTCGGAGCGCAGATCCTGAAAGATCTGGGCATTACCTCCATTCGCCTTCTTTCGACGCGCGAACGGCACTATGTCGGCCTGGAGGGTTTCGGCATCAAGATCGCCGCCACCGAGATTTTGTGATCAGCCCCTCATGAAAAAAGCCGCGTCAAAGGCGCGGCTTGGTCGCTTCTCCGGGAATGCCGCTGTCAGGGAAGCGCGTCGTAGCCCTCGTCGAAGCCCTTGAGGTCGACGGGTATGCCAATGCCTTCCTCCGGAGACTGGAAGACGATGAAGGTGGCCGTCGCGCCGGCGCGGAAAGTTTTCAGCAGTTCGTCCTCGAGTACCACCTCGGCGTAGCAGCCGTCGGAGAAGCAGCGCACGAAATAGGCGCGCCCGATGTCCTTGCCGTCGACGTTTAGACCGAGGCCGTTCGGGAGGAGCACGCCAAGCGGCGCGAGGACGCGAAGGATCTTCGCCTTGCGGTCCGCCGTCTTCAATACGACGACCGAGAGGCCGACTTCCGGCCTGTCTTCGGCAATGACGTTCTGCATCAGCGCGCACTGTTCGGCCGAGGCGCCGGCTGGCTGATCGCAGACGATCGACCACGCACCGTGATTTGATTTCACCGTTCCCGGCGTCGCATTGGATTGCTGGGCCAAGCTGACTGCGGGGAAGGCGAAGGCGGCAAACGCGAGCGCGGTCAGACCGGGCAGCCGGGAGAAGAGGGACAGGCCCATGTAAACCTCAATAACCTCGAATCATTAGGGCTATTCTTGAAGCGCGCGACGATAAATGAAAAGCCCCGGTCGCTACATTCCAGCGTCATATGGCCGAAATTGGGCCCGCCGGCCCCGAATCGGTCCTGGAAAATCGGTTTCAGCCAGCCTTTTCTTAATGCGAACAGGATCGGGATCGCGCGTGTTCCTGGTCCTCCAGAGGCGAACGGCGCCCATGGAGCCAGGAACTCGCGTCGCGCGCTGCGTAGCGCAGCTTGCGGCGGGTTGCGAGGTCTCTGTGCGAAAACGCCCGATTTGTGCAAAAATGCCGCACGAGGTTGATTGGACAGATGTTGCGGCGCTGGTCAAACTGTGGTTTGAAGCGCTTCAGCATCGCAGGGATTCTGCGTTCCGGGTTTGATCCTGATCAAGCGCATTGGGGAGACGTAATTGTGAAAAACAAGGCCTATGCAGTTCTGGCAGCGCTTGCCTGTCTGCTTTTTGCTTCGAGCGCCTTTGCTGACAAGCCTGTCGACTGGCAGACGAATTTTCAGCCGGCTGCTACTGGCATAATGGAAGAAATCACGTGGTTTGAGCATTATACCCTGTGGTTCATCATTCCGATCACACTTTTCGTTCTTCTTCTGCTGGTCGTCGTGGTCGTCAAGTTTCGCGAGAGTGCCAATCCGGTTCCGTCGAGGACCAGCCACAATACGCTGATCGAAGTCGTCTGGACCGTGGGTCCGGTCATCGTGCTTCTTTTCCTGGCGGTTCCTTCCTTCCAGCTCCTGACCGCGCAACTCACGCCTCCGGAAAATCCGGACCTGACGGTCAAGGCGACCGGCAACCAATGGTACTGGTCCTATGAATACGAAGTCGGCGAAAACCCGCTGTCCTTCGACAGCCTGCTTCTGAAGGACGAGGACAGGGCCGGGCTCGGCAAGGAGGACAAGGGGCAATATCCGCGTCTTCTCGCGGTCGACAACGAGGTGGTCGTGCCGGTCGGCAAGACGGTTCGCCTGCTCGTCACCGCGGCTGACGTGATCCATGCCTTCGCCATGCCTGCTTTCGGTGTCAAGATCGACGCGGTTCCAGGCCGCCTCAACGAGACCTGGTTCAAGGCCGATCGCGAAGGCCTCTATTACGGCCAGTGTTCCGAGCTCTGCGGCAAGGATCACGCCTATATGCCGATCGCCGTCCGCGTTGTTGCGCAGGATAAATACGACGCCTGGCTCGCCGCCGCCGCAACCAATATCGGCGAAGCGAACAAGGCGCTCATGGCGTCCGTCGACGGCGCGGCCAAGGCCGTTGACGTCGCCGAAAACGCCGCACAGTAATCGGAAGTGGAGCTTGACCATGGCTGGAACAGCCGTTCATCACGATCAACGCCATGATCATTCCGATCATGGCCACGCGGAACACGCGCACAAGCCGCTGACATTTTTTCAGCGCTGGTTCCTGTCGACCAACCACAAGGACATCGGAACGCTCTACCTGATCTTCGCGATCATCGCCGGTATCATCGGCGGAACGCTGTCGGTCTTCATGCGCGCCGAACTGCAGGAGCCGGGCATCCAGATCTTCCACGGTCTGGCGCAGATGGTCTATGGTTTCGAGGGTGATGCTGCCATCGACGGCGGCAAGCACATGTTCAACGTCTTCACGACAGCGCACGCCCTGATCATGATCTTCTTCATGGTCATGCCGGCCTTGATCGGTGGTTTCGCCAACTGGATGGTGCCGATCATGATCGGCGCACCGGACATGGCGTTCCCGCGCATGAACAACATTTCCTTCTGGCTCATCGTGCCGGCATTCCTGCTCGTGCTGCTTTCGATGTTCGTCGAAGGTCCTGCAGGCGCCTATGGTGCGGGCGGCGGCTGGACGATCTATCCGCCATTCTCGACATCCGGCATGCCCGGGCCGGCAATGGATCTTGCAATTCTCGGCCTGCATATTGCCGGTGCCTCGTCGATCCTCGGTGCGATCAACTTCATCACCACCATCCTCAACATGCGCGCTCCGGGCATGACGCTGCACAAGATGCCGCTCTTCGCCTGGTCGGTTCTGATCACCGCCTTCCTGCTCCTGCTCTCGCTGCCGGTTCTCGCAGGTGCGATCACGATGCTGCTGACGGACCGCAACTTCGGCACAACCTTCTTCTCGCCGGAAGGCGGCGGCGACCCGATCCTGTTCCAGCACCTGTTCTGGTTCTTCGGTCACCCGGAAGTGTACATCTTGATCCTGCCGGGCTTCGGCATCGTCAGCCACATCATCTCGACCTTCTCGCGCAAGCCGATCTTCGGCTATCTCGGGATGGCCTACGCCATGGTCGCTATCGGCGCGGTCGGCTTCATCGTGTGGGCGCACCACATGTACACGGTCGGCATGTCGCTCCAGACGCAGCGCTACTTCGTCTTCGCGACGATGGTCATCGCGGTTCCGACTGGTGTGAAGATCTTCTCCTGGATTGCGACGATGTGGGGCGGCTCGATCCGCTTCTCCACGCCGATGGTCTGGGCGATCGGCTTCATCTTCCTGTTCACGGTCGGCGGCGTCACCGGTGTTCAGCTCGCCAATGCCGGCCTCGACCGCGCACTGCACGACACCTATTACGTGGTGGCGCACTTCCATTACGTGCTCTCGCTCGGCGCCGTTTTCGCGATCTTTGCGGCCTGGTACTACTGGTTCCCCAAGATGACCGGCTACATGTATTCGGAGTTTCTCGGCAAGCTGCACTTCTGGGTGATGTTCGTCGGCGTGAACCTCATCTTCTTCCCGCAGCACTTCCTCGGCCTCGCGGGCATGCCGCGCCGATACATTGATTATCCGGACGCCTTTGCAGGCTGGAATATGGTATCGTCCTACGGCTCCTACATCGCGGCCGTCGGCGTGCTGATCTTTCTCTACTGTGTCGCCGAAGCTTTCGCGAAGAAGCGCGTTGCAGGGGATAACCCCTGGGGTGAAGGCGCCAACACGCTGGAATGGCAGCTGTCCTCGCCGCCGCCGTTCCACCAGTGGGAGCAGCTCCCGCGGATCAAGTGACGGGAAACGAGCAGAAGCCGCCGGTTACGGCGGCTTCTCCCCGCCGGCAAGCCGGCGCGAAGCGGCTTTTCCTGCCGCATCAAGTTCAGGGTAAGGACATGACGGTCATCGACAATCACGAGGCAGTCGGCATGGAAGGCGCACCACGCCTGTCCGAGGCCTCTGCGCGCGATTATTTCGAACTCCTGAAGCCGCGCGTCATGTCTCTCGTCGTCTTCACCGCCTTCGCGGGGCTCATCCTTGCTCCCGGGCATATCAATCCGTTCATCGGATTCACAGCGATTCTCTGTATCGCCATAGGAGCCGGCGCCTCGGGTGCGCTGAACATGTGGTACGATGCGGATATCGACGCGGTCATGAGCCGCACGGCCAAGCGCCCAATTCCGGCCGGAAAGATTTTGCCCCAGGAAGCGCTTGCCTTCGGCCTGACGCTCTCGGCCTTCTCGGTGATCATCCTCGGGCTCGCCGTGCACTGGCTCGCAGCCGGGCTGCTCGCCTTTACGATTTTCTTCTACGTGGCTGTATACACGATGTGGCTGAAGCGCTCGACGCCGCAGAACATCGTTATCGGCGGAGCTGCCGGGGCCTTTCCTCCGATGATAGGCTGGGCCTGCGTGACCGGCGGCATATCGGTCGAGAGCATCGTGCTCTTCCTCATCATCTTCCTCTGGACGCCGGCGCATTTCTGGGCCCTGGCCCTTTTCAAGATGGGCGAATACGGCGCCGTCGGAGTGCCTATGATGCCGAATGTCTGCGGCGAGGCGACGACCAAGCGGCAAATCGTCATCTATGCCGTGCTCACTGCGATCAGCGGTATCTGTCCCACCTTGCTCGGCTTCGCGAGCCTTGGTTATGGAGCCCTTGCGACGGCCTTGGGGCTTGGGTTCGTCGGGTATTCGCTGGGCGTGCTGCGCATGCCTGAAGGCGACAAGCGAATGGTGCCGGCGAAGAAGCTTTTCGCCTTCTCCATCGTGTATCTTTTCGCGATTTTCTCGGCGCTCCTGGTTGATTACGCAATCGCCCGGATCTGGTTCGGAGGCGTCATCTGATGGAAACCGTTCAACTGAGCGAGGCTCAGAAGAAGTCCCGCCGCGGCCGCAACATCGCACTCGGTATCGTGCTGGCGTGCCTTGTCGTCATTTTCTACGCCGTCACGCTGGTCAAGGTCGGCGGCGGCATGGTGAATTGAAGGCGTTGCGCATGGCGGACACCGGGCAATCAGATCGGAAGGAACGCTCGAACGGCGTGATCGTCGGGACCTGCCTCGCCTTCGTGGTCGGCATGGTGGGCATGGCCTATGCGGCGGTGCCGCTCTACGACATGTTCTGCCGTGTCACCGGGTATAACGGCACGACGCAGAGGGTCGAGCAGGAATCCGATCTTATCCTGGACGAGAAGGTCAAGGTTACGTTCGACGCCAATGTGGCTGCCGGACTGCCCTGGGAATTCGCACCGGTGCAACGTGATATCGACGTCAGGATCGGCGAGACGGTGCAGATCACGTATCGCGCCAGGAACCTCGCTTCGACGCCGACGACGGGCCAGGCGACCTTCAATGTGACGCCGATGGCGGCGGGCGCCTATTTCAACAAGGTGCAGTGTTTCTGCTTCACGGAGACGACACTGCAGCCGGGCGAGGAAATGGAGATGCCTGTCGTTTTCTTCGTCGATCCGGAGATCGTCAAGACGGTCGAGACGAAGGGCATCAAGACGTTGACACTGTCCTACACCTTCTACCCGCGCGAGCCGTCCAAACCGGTTGCGCAAGTGAAGTCCAGGACCGAAAACAAACTTTGATTTGAGCGCCGTTTCGGCTATGCCGGATGGCGACTAGAGAGGACTATCGGGGATTATCGACATGGCCGGAGCGCACCAGAAGCAACACGACTATCACATTATCGACCCGAGCCCATGGCCGCTGCTCGCGTCCATCGGCGCCTTCGTCATGGCTCTCGGCGGCGTCGGCTACATGCGCTATCTCTCCGGCGGCTCCTTCAAGATGTTCGGGCTGGAGCTCGCCAATCCCTGGGTCTTCTTCATTGGCCTGGCACTGATCCTTTATACCATGTTCGGCTGGTGGTCGGACACGATCAAGGAAGCGCATGAGGGCCATCATACCCGGGTCGTGTCGCTGCACCTGCGCTACGGCATGATCATGTTCATCGCTTCGGAGGTGATGTTCTTCGCCGCCTGGTTCTGGGCCTTCTTCGACGCGAGCCTGTTTCCGGGCGAAGCGATCCAGGCCGCGCGCGCCGAGTTCACCGGCGGCGTCTGGCCGCCGAAGGGCATCGAGGTTCTCGATCCTTGGCACCTGCCGCTCTACAACACCGTCATCCTGCTGCTCTCCGGCACCACGGTGACCTGGGCGCACCACGCGCTGCTGCACAACGACCGCAAGGGCCTGGTCTATGGTTTGACGCTTACTGTCGTCCTCGGGGTTCTCTTCTCCTATGTGCAGGGCTACGAATATGCCCACGCGCCCTTCGCCTTCAAGGATTCGATCTACGGCGCTACCTTCTTCATGGCGACCGGCTTCCACGGTTTCCACGTACTGGTCGGCACGATCTTCCTGCTCGTCTGCCTGCTGCGCGCGCTGCGTGGCGACTTCACGCCGAAGCATCACTTCGGCTTCGAGGCTGCGGCCTGGTACTGGCATTTCGTCGACGTCGTCTGGCTCTTCCTGTTCTTCTCCATCTACATCTGGGGTGGCTGGGGTGCGCCGATTGCGCATGGCTGACGCGATTTCGGACTGATGATGGCGGGGCGGCTGCAGGGATGCGGCCGCCCCGTTTTCTTTGGGGCTGCTGGTTCTGGATGAGGATAGTGAAAATCGCCTGGATGATGACGCTGTTTGCGGCGACTGTCGCCTTTCCATTATCGGCCTTGGCCGCCGAAACCGCAGACAAGGTTATCGTCTTCAAGGAGCGGCGCGTGCTGCAATTGTTCCAGGGTGAGAAGCTGCTGCGGGAATACCCGGTCGTGCTCGGCGGCAATCCGGTCGGACCCAAGAGGAGGGAGGGCGATCAGAAGACGCCGGAGGGCTCCTACGTCCTCGATTGGCGCAATCCTGGCAGCAGCTTCTATAAATCCATTCACATTTCCTATCCCGCACCGAAGGACCTGGAGGAAGCGGCCGCCAGGTATGTCGAACCCGGCGGAATGATCATGATCCATGGCCAGCCCAATTATCTCGGCTGGCTGGCGTTTTTGACGCAGATGTTCGATTGGACGAATGGCTGCATTGCCGTTACCAATGCGGAAATGGACGAAATCTGGGACATGGTTCCCAACAATACCCCGATCGTGATCAATCCATGAACGAAGACATCAATCCATGAATGAAGACAGGGCGCTCTACCCACCCGTTGATCCGGTCATGACGGGCGTCAAGGGACTCTGCCCGCGCTGCGGCCAGGGGAAGCTCTTCGACGGCTTGCTGAAGGTTCGTCCGGCCTGCAGCAATTGCGAACTCGATTATGGTTTCGCCGATTCCGGCGATGGTCCGGTCGTGTTCGTTATCCTGATCGTGGGCTTCATCGTCGTCGGCGCAGCGCTCTGGATGGAGGTCAATGTCAACCCGCCGCTCTGGCTGCACTTCCTCCTGTGGATCCCGCTTGCGACGGTTTTAAGCCTGGCCCTGACGCGTATGCTGAAGGGCGTTCTCATCAATCTGCAATACCGCAACAATGCGCGCCCCGGTGAAATCGACCGTGGCTGACGGTCACATGCCGGCCTTTCGCAGGCTCTTTGGTCGCGTCGCGGGCGTTGTCCTGGTGCTCGCCGCTCTCGCCGTGCTCGTGGCGCTCGGTACGTGGCAGATGCAAAGGCTGCAGTGGAAAGAAGCGCTGATCGGCGCAATTGCCGAGCGCCGATCAGCGCCGGCCGTTCCACTCGAGCAGATCGAGGCCATGGCCGCTGCAGGAGGGGATATCGACTATCGGACGGTGCACGCGTCCGGCATATATGACCACGGCAGAGAGCGCCATTTCTTCGCAACCCATGAAGGCCGCACCGGTTTCTATGTCTTCACGCCTCTGATGCTGGCCGACGCGCGCGCTCTCTTCGTGAACCGCGGTTTCGTCCCGTTCGAGAAGAAGGACTCGTCCAAGCGCAGCGAAGGGCTGGTCGCCGGAAAAGTTACCGTCAACGGTTTGGCGCGGCCGAAGCTTTCCGGGAAGCCATCGTCGCTGGTGCCGGACAATGACCCTGCCAAGAATATCTTCTACTGGAAGGATCTAGGTGCGATGGCGAACTCCACCGGGATTTCCAGCGATCGCGTCGTTCCCTTCTTCATCGATGCCGACGCCGCGCCGAATCCAGGCGGCCTGCCCGTCGGCGGCGTGACGCAGTTCGATCTGCCGAACAATCACCTGCAATATGCGCTGACCTGGTACGGCCTTGCCGCGGCGCTCGTTGCTGTCAGCGGCGTATTTGTCTACCGGCGCAGGCGGTAGGATGCGGCGGTTCTTCCTTGTGTGCCCGGTCGTTGCCGCTATATATGGCGCATACCGAAATCCGGCTTTGTTCGTTCCCTTGGCGTTTTCATGATGGCCTCATCCGTAGCAAAAACCCCGATCACCATCCGCCTCTGCGGGCCGCGTGGCTTCTGCGCGGGCGTCGACCGGGCGATCCAGATCGTGGTGCTTGCGCTCAAGGAGTTCGGCGCGCCGGTCTATGTCCGTCATGAGATCGTGCACAATCGCTATGTCGTGGAAGGTCTTGAAGCCAAGGGTGCGATTTTCGTCGAGGAGCTCGACGAGATTCCACCCGAGCATCGCAAGCAGCCCGTCGTCTTCTCCGCCCACGGCGTGCCGAAATCCGTCCCCGCGGATGCGGATGCGCGCAATCTCTTCTATCTCGATGCCACATGCCCGCTCGTCTCGAAGGTGCACAAACAGGCTATGCGCCATCACCGTATGGGGCGCCATGTGGTGCTGATCGGCCATGCCGGCCATCCCGAGGTTATCGGCACCATGGGGCAACTGCCGGAGGGGACGGTCTCCCTCATCGAGACTGTCGAGGATGTCGACGTTTATACGCCCCCGGATCCGGACAATCTCGGCTTTGTTACGCAGACGACGCTCTCGGTGGATGATACCGCCGGCGTCATCAAGCGGCTCCATGAGCGCTTTCCGAACCTGACTGCGCCTGCCGCCGACTCGATCTGCTACGCCACCACGAACCGGCAGGAAGCGGTGAAGCAGGCTGCACCCGGCTGCGATCTTTTCCTCGTCGTCGGCGCCCCCAATTCTTCGAACTCGAAGCGCCTGGTGGAAGTAGCGCTGAGGGCCGGGGCAAAGAAAGCCGTTCTGGTTCAGCGGGCTTCTGAAATTGACTGGGCGACGATCGGGGAAATCTCGACCGTCGGGTTGTCCGCCGGTGCCTCGGCGCCGGAGGTGATCGTCAATGAGATCATCGAAGCCTTCCGCGAGCGCTACGACGCCGCGGTCGAGCTTGCCGACACGGTGGAGGAGAACGAGCACTTCCTCGTCAACCGCGAGCTCAGGCATGTCGAACTGACCGGCGCCGACATGGCTTTCGTCAATGGTGAATAGAGCTGGGGTGAACAGAGCGGGGGTGAATAGAGCGAGCCGGCGTACTTCCCCTCGCACGCCGCTCCAAATTCCTCCAATTTGCATCTCTGGAAAGTAGCGCGCCTTGGCAGTTTATACCGACATCACGGAAGACGAGTTGATCCGCTTCCTCGCCGCCTATGAGGTGGGATCGCTGACCTCCTACAAGGGCATCGCCGAAGGCGTGGAGAATTCCAACTTCCTTCTCCACACGACCAGGGGAGCGTATATTCTCACGCTCTACGAGAAGCGGGTCAATGCCGACGACCTGCCGTTTTTCCTGGGCCTCATGCATCACCTCGCCCAGAGGGGTCTCTCCTGCCCGCTGCCCCTTCCTCGCGCCGACGGCAAGCTGCTCGGCACACTCTCCGGAAGGCCGGCGGCGGTGATCTCCTTTCTGGAAGGCATGTGGCTGAGGAAGCCGGAGGCGCAGCACTGCCGCGAAGTCGGCCGGGCTCTCGCACTCATGCACCAGGCGAGCGAGGGCTTTCGCCTGAAGCGCCCCAACGCGCTCTCCGTCGAGGGCTGGCGACCCCTCTGGCGGAACTCCGAAGCGCGCGCCGATGAGGTGCAAGCCGGCCTAAAGGACGAGATCGCGACGGAGCTCGCCTTTCTCGAGGAACACTGGCCGAGAGCTCTGCCGGAGGGCGTGATCCACGCGGATCTCTTCCCGGACAACGTCTTCTTCCTCGGCGATCGCCTCTCCGGCCTTATCGATTTCTACTTTGCCTGCAACGATTTCCTCGCCTACGACATCGCCATCTGCCTGAATTCCTGGTGCTTCGAGAAGGATGGCTCCTACAACATCACCAAAGGCATGGCGCTTCTTTCCGGCTACGAGAGCGTTCGGAATTTGACCGCGGAAGAGGTCGAGGCGCTGCCGCTGCTCGCGCGCGGATCCGCGCTCCGCTTCTTCCTGACACGCCTCTATGACTGGCTGACCACGCCGCCGGGCGCGCTTGTGGTCAAGAAGGATCCGCTCGAATATCTGACGAAGATCCGCTTCCATCGCGCCATCGTCTCCAGCGCCGAGTACGGCCTGCGACGCGAAGAGGCATCGGCATGAAACACGTCGACATCTACACGGACGGTGCCTGCTCGGGAAATCCCGGGCCGGGCGGGTGGGGCGCGGTCCTGCGCTATGGCGACGTGGAAAAGGAGATGTCCGGCGGAGAAGCGGAGACGACGAACAACCGTATGGAACTTCTTGCCGCGATCTCGGCACTGAACGCGCTCAGGCAGCCCTGCGAGGTCGATCTCCATACCGACAGCAAATATGTCATGGACGGCATCTCCAAATGGATACACGGCTGGAAGCGCAACGGCTGGAAAACCGGCGACAGAAAACCCGTGAAGAACGGCGAATTATGGCAGGCGCTCGACGCGGCGAGAGACCGCCACAACGTGACCTGGCACTGGGTCAAGGGTCACGCGGGACATCCGGAAAATGAACGGGCGGACGAATTGGCCCGCAAGGGCATGGAACCGTTCAAGAGAGCGCATCGCGCCGATGCGGTGAAATAGAAAGCTCTCCATTTGCCGCCGCGCCGTCATCCCGCTGCCGCGACCATCGCCCCGCCTGCGGGGAGAAGATAGCCGGCAGGCCGGATGAGGGGGCAGGTTCACCCACCTCCGCCCTAAACGATCAAAGCTGTTCCAGCATCGCTGCCGCGCCGGAAGCCGTCGCCTGTCCCGGGCTTTCCTCGACGTTCAACGCCTTGACGACACCGTCCTCGACCAGCATCGAGTATCGCTTGGAGCGAATGCCGAGTGTGCCGGCAGAGAGATCGATTTCCATCCCGATCGCCCTGGTAAAGGCGGCGTTCCAGTCGGAAAGGAAGTGTATCTTGCCCATGCCGCCGGAATGAGTGGCCCAGGCGCCCATCACATGCAGGTCGTTGACCGCCACGACTGCGATGTCGTCGACCCCGCGCGCCAGAATGGCGTCCCGATTTTCCAGATAGCCGGGAAGATGATTGAGTGAGCAGGTGGGGGTAAAGGCGCCGGGCACCGCGAAAAGAACAACGCGCTTGCCCTTGAACAGCTGTTCGGTGGTTACTTCGACCGGGCCCTCCGCGGTCTTTTCCTTGAATGTGACGTTGGGCAGCTTGTCTCCGACGGCAATGTTCACGGGTCTCTCCTCACTTCAGTCCATAGCGTTGCGACGGACTATAGGGTCGCCTCAATCAAAGGCAAGCGTCGTTTCCATGCTTCGGCTACCCGCACGCAGGGTGAGCGCGATCGGCTTTCCAGCAATGCTCCGGTCCTTGCGCGAGAGCTTCACCGGAACGTCCGCCCGACCCTCGGCGCGCTGCACATCGTGAAAAATCGGCTCGCCGAAGAAGACACCCTCGGGGCCGGCCAGAAACAGGTCGGCTGACGCGGCATCAGCATCCGGCGGCAGGACGAACTTGAGGCGGATCATGCCGGCGGCCGCATCGAAGTCCGCATTCGTTATCCTGAATTCGCCGGAAGGTCGCTCCGGCAGTGCGGCAACAGCCTTTTCTATACGAGCGCCATCGAGCGGATTGTCGAATTCGCCGCTCTTGAGTGTAAGGGTCACATCGCCCTGCACGGGAATGCAGATATCTTCGCAGATGCCGAGGAAAACCGAAGCTCTGATCGTGACGTTGCCGCCGTTCCCGGTTCTCTTCAGCGTCAGCGGGAAAGCTACCGGCGCGTCATATCCGACGTAACGTCCGGGCCCCTCGCCGAACGTCTTCGGCGCCGGAAAGCGGATCGATTGGAGAGAGACGCCGCCCGCGGGGTCAAGGGTCATCTGTGGCGGTATGCCGCTTGCGCCGGGATCCCGCCAGTAGGTTTTCCAGCCGGGCTTGAGCCGAACTTCGAGAATGGCGGGAATGAAACCATCCGGTTTCGGCTGGGAGGCGACAATGCGGAAATCGCCACCGGGCGAGGCCACCCATTCACTGGCGGCTCCATAGGATCGGCCGGGCAGAAAAAAAGCGAGGAGAAGGCTTGCCGTGGCGATGCGCTGAGCCATCTTCACTGGGGTCGTGCGTCGGATCATGGTCAAAGCTGTATCGCGTTTCGCCCCTGGTCTCCAGCGGCCGATAGAACGCCGCGATCATAATTGCTTGATCTGACGGCGAGAATGTGGGCGGTCTCGCCTGCAAATACGATGTCGGACTGAAGATCCGGCAAAACGTCGCAACCGAGTGTCGTGAGCGCGAATTTCGACGAACGCCACGTAGAAGCGCTTTTCATTTCGTCGCGAATTGATAGGCTATCATCATCATGGCGACAAACGTGCTGAATTCGATACGCGAACGTGGCTTCCTTGACGGTCAATTCCTGATCGCCATGCCCGGCATGTTCGACGCCAATTTCGCCCGGACGGTCATCTTCGTCTGCGCCCATTCGGAAGACGGGGCGATGGGATTTATCCTGAACCGCCCGCAGCGCCTGACCTTCCCGGATGTGCTGCTGCACCTGCAGCTCCTCGATCCGGATGAGGTGATACGGCTGCCGTCGACCACGCGCGAGTTCCAGATCCAGGCCGGAGGCCCCGTCGAGACCGGACGCGGCTTCGTACTGCATTCGGATGATTATCTCAGCGACTCCAGCATTCCCGTCAGTGACGACATCTGCCTTACGGCGACGCTCGATATCGTCAGGGCAATTTCGCGCGGCGAGGGTCCTGTCAAAGCCACCATGCTGCTCGGCTATGCCGGATGGGGGCCGGGTCAACTGGAAGCCGAGATCACGCAGAATGGTTGGCTGACTTGCCCTGCGCAAGAGGAGCTGATCTTCAGCCGAAACCTCGACGAGAAGTACGACAGGGCCTTGGCCCTGATGGGCGTCAGCCCGGCCATGCTCTCGACCGACTCGGGCCACGCCTGAAGCCTTGGCACTCCATCGGTAATGAGTTTGCGGTACCCCTTATCCTCCTGCCGCCACCTTCTCCCCACAGGCGGGGCGAAGGGACAAGTTGCAGACGCCTTAAGCCCGCTTCATCAGAGGAAACCGCTCCTTCAAGAGCCTGAGAATAGATTCCGATCCGACCGGCGGACCAAACAGGAAACTCTGACCGTAATCGCAACCCATCTGCGCGAGCTGGATCGCATCCTCTTCGGATTCGATCCCCTCCGCGACCACCCGCATGTCGAGCTCGCGCGCCATCGTGATCACCGAACGCAGGATGACGGCGCGCTTGTCGCTTGGATCGCGGACCAGCGCCTTGTCGATCTTGATCGTGTCGAATGGGAAGCGGGTGAGATAGGAGAGCGACGAGTGGCCGGTGCCGAAGTCGTCGAGGGCCAGCCGCAGCCCGGCTTCCCGAAGCTTTTCGAGCACAAGCCTGGCCTGTTCGGGGTTTTCCATGACAAGCGATTCCGTCAGCTCCATCTTGATCTGGGACGGGTCGCAGCGGCTCTTGCTGAGAATCGCACGCATGTCGTCATAGAGCTCGTTGTTCAGAAGCTGTGCGCTCGACAGATTGATGGAGACGAAGATCGGCAGGTCACCGGTCTGAGTCTGCCATTCGGCGAGATCGCTTGTTGCCTTGTCGAAGGCGAACAGGCCGAGGTGGCTTATCAGCTCGGAATTTTCGGCAATTGGGATGAATTCGGTCGGCGAAATATTGCCGCGCTTGGGATGTTCCCAACGCATGAGTGCCTCGAAGCCGGCGATCTCGGCGTCGCTGAGTCGGACGATCGGTTGGTAAACGAGGGAAAGCTCCTTGCGCTCCATGGCGCGCTTCAAGTCTGTTTCGAGCTGCAGACGGTCGGAGCCGGAGGTCCGGAAAGCCGGCCTGAACGGCTCGACGCGGTTGCCGCCTGCCTTCTTGGCGCGGAACATCGCAAGCTCGGCATCGTCGAGCAGTCCGGCAGCGCTCTGTTCCTGATCGAGCCAGGCGACCAGGCCGATCGAAGCGGTCAGGTTGATCTCACGATTGCCGTAATTGAGCGGAACCATGATTGCCTTGCTGATCGCATCGGCGAAGTCGGCGATTTTGGCCGGATCGCGCTCGGACATGAGGATCAGTCCGAACTGGTCGCCGCCGAGACGCGCGAGCGTGTCCTGCGGACGTAGAAGGCGACGCAGCCGACGCGTGAGCGCGATGAGGATATTGTCGCCGGCCGCAATTCCCAACATGTCGTTGACCTGTTTGTAACGGTCGATGTCGATGGCAAGCACGGTCGGCCGTATCGGGCTGCTGCCGTCGCCCATAAGAAGGATAGCCTGCAGCCGGTCGAGGAAGACCTGCCTGTTAGGCAGACCCGTCAGATTGTCCAGAAGCGCGTTGTGCAAGAGCCGCTCGACGGAATTGCGCTGTTCGGTAATGTCGATGATGGTGCCGACGCAACGGATGATTTCGCCGTTGGCCCCGAGCACCGGGCGCGCCCGGATGGAGAGCCAATGATAATGGCCGTCCTCGGCGCGAACGCGGAACTCATGGTTGAGCCGGCCGCGGCGATGTTCGAGCAGCACGTCAAGCGTTGCCCGGAAACGATCGCGGTCATCCGGGTGCAACCGTGGCAACCAGTTGCGTACCGGCCCGTTCATCGTCCCCAGCGAAAGCCCGAGCTGGTGCGAGATATCGGGAATGGTGACCACACGGTCGCGTGCCACGTCCCAATCCCAGACCGTGTCCCCCGAGCCGGTGAGCGCCAGCGCCTGACGTTCAAGATCGGAGAACAGACCCTGCTGATAGGCTCCGCCGGCAAAGGCGTGCTGCATGACCGTGAAGCCGATCAATAGGACGATCAGAACGAGCCCGCCGCCGAGCGCCGGTTGCACGATGTCGTTGGCAAGCTGGCCGGTTACGGCAAGCCAGGCGCCGAACAGCCAGACGAGGATCAGCAGCCAGGCGGGAACAAGGAGAATCGCACGGTCGTAGCGGTTGAAGCCGAGATAGGCGATCAGCAGGATCCCGACGGTGGCCGTCAGCGCGAAGGACAGGCGGGCGATGCCGGAGGCGATTGCCGGATCGTAGACGGCAACGCCAAAGAGCAGCCCGAGGCCGAGAATCCAGGCAAGCGTCGCATAACCGAGATGCTGATGCCAGCGATTGAGATTGAGATAGGTGAAAAGAAAGACGACGAGCCCGGCCGCAAGAAACACTTCCGTTCCTGCACGCCATATGCGCTCGTCATCCGCAGTCACGGTGATGAGCTTCGAAAGGAAGCCGAAATCGACACAGATATAGGCGAGCACTGCCCAGGCGAGAGCTGCCGTCGCCGGCAGCATCGACGTGCCCTTGACGACGAACAGGATTGTCAGGAAAACCGCCAGCAGGCCGGCGATCCCGAGCACGATACCGCGATAAAGCGTGAAAGCGTTGACGGTGTCCTTGTAGGCGTCCGGTTGCCAAAGATAGATCTGCGGCAGCTCCGGCGTCGTGAGTTCGGCAACGAAGGTGATCACCGCGCCCGGATTGAGCGTGATGCGGAAGACGTCCGCCTCTTCGCTCGGTTGCCGGTCAAGCGCGAAACCCTCGCTCGGCGTGATCGAAAGAATGCGCTGCGACCCGAGGTCGGGCCAGAAGAGCTTCGAATTCACGAGGCGGAAATGCGGCGCCACGATCACGCGTTCGAGCTGCTCTTCCGAAACGTTGGCGAGCGCGAATACGGCCCAGTCTCCCTGATGGCTCTCGGTGCTGGAACGCACTTCGATGCGCCGGACGATGCCGTCAGTGCCCGGGGCGGTCGAAACCTGGAATGCGTCGCCCCGGCCGCTATAGATCTCCGTCGTTGCGGTAAGGTCGAGCGCCGTGTCTTCGCGCGAGATCTTCACCGGCTCGAGCGCATGCGCAACGCCGCCGCCAAAGCCAAGGGCGAAAACGACGAGTGCGACCAGAATCGCCGTCAACCATGTGGCTGGCCAAGCGTGCGGCTTACGTGGCAGGGGCATCAAAGGGGCAAATTCCTGTTGGGTGCAGCATCGACGGAGAGAAGCGAGAACATCAAATGGTCCCGCCACTGCCCGTTTATCTTCAAATATTGTCTCAAATAGCCTTCACGCTCAAAGCCGGCCTTTTCAAGGAGCCGGATGCTCCGTGCGTTATCCGGAATACAGGCTGCTTCGATACGGTGCAACTCGAGGCCCGAGAAGATGTAGGGAATGGTCAGCTTCAAGGCCTCGTACATATGGCCTTGGCCGGCATGTTTCTGACCCATCCAGTAGCCGATCATGCAGTTCTGCGCGGCACCGCGGCGGATATGGCCGATGGTGAGTCCCCCCAGCAGTTCTTCGTCCGGCCTGTGGAAGAGAAAAAGCGGCACGGCCTGGCCGGAAGCAAATTCCTGCTCATTACGATTGACGCGGCTGCGAAAGGCGCCTTCGGTCATTTCGTCGGCGCGCCAGGTGGGTTCCCAGGGCTCCAGGAAGGCGCGACTTTCGCTGCGCAACCGATACCACTGCCGATAGTCGGCGTAGCGGGGGAGACGGAGCAGATAATGCTGGCTGGCGATCTCGACCGTCTCCGGCTGCCGCGACAGGAACCGAAAAACCGATCGTGTCATATACGCCTCCAGGCCGATACCGCGGTCAACGCCGTCGCAATTGAGACGAGCCGAGTGCACGTCGCCCAAAAAGAGTGGCGGTTTTGGGATGACGAATGCACGAGAACGATGACCTGTGGCACGCCGCAAGAATCCGCTCGGATGCGACGCGCCATAGGCGCTGTCTCACTATAAAACGTTGCACAAGTTTACGCTTGAATCGATTCCGATTTTAACAATTGCAGAAGGAAAACGAAGAACTTGAAGGGAAGGGCATGCGACCGGCAGCAGCCGGTCAGCTCGCCGCAGCGCGTATGGCGTCGGCCTTCGTCGTGGTCAGCGAGGACAATATGTCGTTCAGCGGGGCGAGATGCTCGAGCGGCCCGATGGCCGACAGCGTCGGGACTGTATCGAAGAACAGGCGGCCGGCGAGGTCGGTCAGGCGCTCGATGGTGATGCCCGAAAGGCGTTCCATCAGTTCCTCATTGGGAATGGGCCGGCCGTAGAGCATCATCTGACGTGCGATTTGTCCCGCACGCGCCGCCGGGCTTTCCTGACCCATCAGCAATTGCGCGCGAATCTGCGCGCGCGCTCGCTCGATTTCCTGCTGCTCGATGCTCAAGGACGACTTGCGCAACTCCTCGACGATCACCGGCATCAGCTCCGGCAGGTTTTCTCCGCCCGTTGCCGCATGCACGCCGAAGATGCCCGTATCGGAGAAGCCCCAGTGGAAGGCGTAGACCGAATAACAGAGGCCCCGATGTTCACGCACTTCCTGGAACAGGCGGGAGGACATGCCACCCCCTAGGATGTTGGCGAGGATCTGAGAACAGTAGAAATCGCGGGCGTGGTAGGCTCTGCCCTCGAAGCCGAGCAGCACCTGCGCGTCCATCAGGTCGCGGCTCTCCCGGCTGTCTCCACCGGTGTAGCGCGCGGTCTCGATGACCGGAGCGCTGGCAGGCTCGGCTGGCAGGGAGGCGAAGCGCTCCTCGACCTGGCGCAGGATGGTGTCGTGATCGACGGCGCCGGCGGCAACGATGAAGGTGCGATCGGTCGTATAGTTGCGGCCGAGATATTGCCGGATCTGATCTGCGCTGAAGGACATCACTGTTTCCGGCGTGCCGAGGATCGGTCTGCCGATGGTCTGGCCGCGATAGGCGGTTTCGGCGAATCGATCGAACACGACGTCGTCAGGCGTGTCGTCCGCCGCGCCGATCTCCTGGAGGATGACCTGCTTCTCGCGACGCAGCTCGTCCGCCTCGAAATGCGATTCCGTCAGAATGTCGGCGAGAATATTGATGGCCAGCGGCACATGGTCCTTGAGCACGCGGGCATAGTAGGAAGTCGTTTCCGTTGAGGTGGCGGCGTTGACCTCACCTCCCACATTCTCGATTTCCTCGGCGATCTGGCGAGCGCTGCGCCGCTTCGTGCCCTTGAAAGCCATGTGCTCCAGAAGATGCGCAATTCCGTGTTCATTCACGGTTTCGTTGCGCGAACCGGACTTGATCCAGACCCCAAGCGCAACGCTTTCCAGATGCGGCATCCGCTCGGTAACCACGGTCAGCCCGGAAGAAAGCCGGGTGCACTCAACTTTTATCATCCGTATCTTTCGCTCTAATCCCGAACGCGGGTACGCTCATCGATGAAGGTTTCGACGGTCTTGAGCTCCGGATCCAGGATGTCGAAACGCTCCGCCCTAGTCATGAGATCAGCAAGCCACGTCGGAAGCGTGGGGTCAATACCACTTGCCGATTTTACTGCGGCGGGAAATTTCGCCGGATGGGCGGTCGCAAGGGTGACCATCGGAGTGGAGGTCTTCGCGTGCTTGGCCGCGACGAAAACGCCGATTGCCGTATGCGGATCAAGAAGATAGCCGGTCTCATCGAAAGTCTGTCGGATTGTTTTCGTCACCTCTTTCTCTGAGGCGCGCCCGGCGCGAAATTCCTTGCGGATTTTTTTCAGTGCAGCATCGCCTATCGTGAACGAACCGGATTGTCCAAGGCCCGCCATGGCCGCCCGGACCGCCGCCGGATTTCGTTCGTTGGCTTCGAAGATGAGCCTTTCGAAGTTCGATGAGATCTGGATGTCCATCGACGGCGAGGTCGTCGCCTTGACCCCGCGCATCTCGTAGCGGCCGGTCTTCAGGGTGCGCGCCAGGATGTCGTTTTCGTTGGTGGCGATGACCAGCTTGTCGATGGGCAAACCCATGCGCTTGGCAACGTAGCCGGCAAAAATGTCTCCGAAATTTCCGGTCGGCACCGTGAAGGAAATCTTCCGGTCCGGAGCGCCGAGAGAGACTGCTGTCGTAAAATAATAGACGATCTGGGCCATGATGCGCGCCCAGTTGATCGAATTGACGCCGGAAAGCTGCACCCGGTCGCGGAAGGCCTGATCGTTGAACATGGCTTTGACCAGGTTCTGGCAGTCGTCGAAATTGCCTTTGACGGCGACTGCGTGCACGTTCGATGCCGCCGACGTGGTCATCTGTCTTTGCTGCACCGGCGATACCTTGCCCTCCGGAAAGAGGATGAAGATGTCGGTACGCTCGCGACCGGCGAAAGCGTCGATTGCGGCACCGCCGGTATCGCCGGACGTCGCTCCCACGATCGTCGCCCGCGCGCCCCGTTCGGCGAGCACATGGTCCATCAGCCGGGCGAGCAATTGCATGGCCACGTCCTTGAAGGCCAGCGTCGAACCGTGGAAGAGTTCCATCACGAAGGCGTTCGGGCCGGTTTGGACCAGGGGCGCGACGGCCGGATGACGAAAGGTGGCGTAGGCCTCGTCGATCATTTCGCGGAACTTGGCTGCCGGGATTTCGCCATTGGTGAAGGGCTCGAGAACGGTAAAGGCGATCTCCTGATAGGATTTGCCGCGTAGGGCTCGGATCTCCTTCTTCGTGAGCATCGGCCATGTTTCGGGCAAATAGAGGCCGCCGTCGCGGGCAAGTCCCGCCAGAAGAGCATCGCAGAAACCGAGAGAGGCCGCTTCTCCCCGTGTCGAAATATACTTCACGTCGTCATCCTTCGTCTTTTGCGCGTCCGATGAGGCGCGCGGCGCTACAGGCGCTTTTGCTTCAATCCCCGGCAAATCGCGCGGCCGTTCTTGTCACCATGGCAATTTCACATCGTTTTCCGAAATTTCGCCTGGGGAGCGTGGACCGGTCGATTTTTCATTTCGCCGCTGCTATAGACGATGCCCGAAGGTCAAGAAAGGTCTCCGGCCGTTTTCGGCGCAAAGCTTAACTTGGCCCGAGGGGGTCTCAGGCTCTCGCCTGTTGAAGCCGACCGCGGCGGATGTGGCTTGCTCCAAGCCGAAGCCATCGCGGTCCGGAAATTCATCCGTTCAGTAGAGGTTGTGCAACGTGTCTGGCAAAGTAACTCGCCGTGTTCTCGCAGTTTCCCTCCTTTTGGCCGCTGCAGGCTGTAACAAGACGCAGACGGGTGGCGCCATCGACGCCGGCGGAAGCGCGGCGGCGCCCACGCCTGCGGTGATACAGGCGGCCTGCCCGCCGATCAGCCTCCGGGATGGTACCTCGTCCTACCGTACCTATGCGAAGGGTGCCAAAGACGATCCGAGCAAGATCGTCTACCAGGCCTCGCTTGCCAATTCGACGCGCCAGTGCGTGCAGAGCGCGGACAAGCTGACGATGACGGTCGTCGTTCAGGGGCGTGTCGTCGCCGGTCCCGCCGGTGGGCCGGGTAAGGTGACCCTGCCGATCCGAGTCGCCGCCACGGATGGCGACACGACGCTTTATTCGGAACTGACCCAATTCCCGGTCGAAGTGCCGGCAGGCACCACCCAATTCGTCTTTACGAAGGCCGATGTAACGCTACCGGCCGGTGCCGGCGCCGAGGCGAAGGTCTTCGTCGGTTTCGATGAAGGTCCGTATCGGACGAAGTAATGAAGAAGCTGGCGCGAGGCTTGCTCCTCTCACTCTTCTCGAGCGGGGAGAAGGTGGCCGCCAGGCCGGAGGAGCGGAAAGTTCGCCGGGATCATCTCATATAGAGAGCAAAACGCCGGGGCAGTATATACTGCCCCGGCGTTTGCAATTCTCCGTCAGCGACGGCTTATTCGACCGCGACGCTCTGTCCGCCTTCCCACTTGTAGAGCGAGAAGCTCGGCGAGGTGAGATCGCCGCTTTCGCCATAGGTCAGCTTTCCGATGACGGTGTCGATGGCCTCGCCGGACTTTATGGCGGTGGCCACCGCGGTCGCATCTTCGGTCGAACCGGCCTTCTCGATGCCTGCCTTGAGGACCTGAACGGCGGCATAGGCGTTGAGCGTGAAAGCTTCCGCCGGAATGTTCTTGGCCTTGAGAGCCTCGATTACCGGTGCGGCGGCCGGGTTGCGCGTGGCATCGCTTGCATTGGTGTAGATGGTGCCGGTTGCGGCTTCGCCGCCGATTGCCCAGTACTCGGTGTTGGACAGGCCGTCACCGCCGAGGAGTTGTGCCTTGACACCCTGGTCATGCATCTGACGAGCGAGCAGCCCGCCTTCTGCATGGTAGCCGCCGAAATAGACGACGTCGACTTTCTCGGCCTTCAGGCGGGTGACGATCGCCCCGAAATCCTTCTCGCCCGGCGTCAGGCCTTCATAGACCGCCTCGGTAATGCCGCCTGCGTTGATCGCAGCTTTGAAGCCGTCGGCAAGGCCCTTGCCATAGGCGCCCTTGTCGTGCAGCACCGCGACGCGCTTGTCCTTGAAGTTCTTGACGACGTAATCGGCGGCGACGACCGCCTGCTGATCGTCGCGTCCGCAAGTGCGCAGCACGTTCCACAGACCACGGGTGGTAAGGTCGGGCGTGGTCGCCGTCGGCGTGACCATGAGGATTCCGTTTTCCGCCAGTACGTCGGATGCCGGCATCGACGTACCGGAGAGCACCGGACCGACGACGTATCGTACGCCTTCGCCCGCCAGCTGGTTGGCGACGGAAACGGCCTGCTTGGGTTCACCCGCGTCGTCGACGATCTTGAGGACGAGCTTCTCCCCATTGACGCCGCCGGCGCTGTTGATCGCTTCGACTGCCGCCTCGGCGCCGTTCTTGACCTGCTCGCCAAAGGCCGCAACGGGACCGGTGAGCGGCGTGATGACGCCGATGGTGATGTCGGCGTGGGCGAGCGGCGCGAAAGCGACGCCGGCGGCCAAGGTCATTCCCCTCAATAATGATAGACGCATAGTCTGTTTCCTCCTGGAAAATTCCCCTCTTCGGGGGTTGCTTGATAGGCTCTCACGCGCTTTCTGAAAATCCGCCAATTCTCGCAGGAAGTCCATGCGCGTCTGATGGAGTACGGATTCCTCACGCTGTCTTACCGCCGCTTCAGGCCGTCATCGATTCCGACCATTCCCCAAGTGCGGCAATCACGCCGGTAAGCGCCGCCATTCGCGAGATGACCGTCTCGGCGCCGGCTTCCGTCAGATTGTCCGCATGGGCTGCAAACGTATGCGAACCGCCGGTGAAGCCGACGACGCGCATTCCCGCGGCCCGGGCGCCATGAACACCGTGAACCGAATCTTCTATGACCAGAACGCGTTCCGGATCGATGCCGAACTGGGCTGCCCCGTGCAGGAAAATGTCCGGCTTTGGCTTGACGCGATCCGGGCCAAGGTCGCGCGCGGAGTAGATATGCTTGCCGAAATGATCCTTGATGCCGACCTTGCCGAGCATCATCGCAAGCCGTTCGGAGGTGGAGTTCGAGCAGACGCAATGCGGAAGCGTCAATTGCATGAGCGCCGGCCGCACGCCTTCGATGATCTTGACGTCGCGGGCGAGGCGCATGTCGAGAATGGCGTCCACCTTGTCGATCAGCGACGCGGAAAGAGGAATGCTCGCTTCCTTTTCGACCGCTAGCAATGTGTCGCGCCAGGTCATGCCGGAAAAGCGTTCTGACATTTCCTCGATGCTGATCGGATAGCCCGCCTCCGTCAGCAATGCGGCCTCGACTTCCGAGGCGATGATTTCCGAGTCGACGAGCACGCCGTCGCAATCGAAGATGATGAGGTCGATACCGGTCATAAGTCGCTTCCTTGGGAGAAAGGCGCCGCCGGCAGGGGAGGGGCTGAAAAGCGGCGCGGAAAATGGGGTCGCCGCAGCTTTATACGATGGCGGATCAAAGCTCAACCTGATGGAGGGGCCTGTAACTGAAGATTGCGGCGCATTCCGGCCGTATCGCTCCGTTCGGCGATTCCCGTCCGGGATAATCATGAATCATCGGGGAAAGAGTTCAAGAAACGCCTTTTCGCCCGCCGCCGTGAAGAGGATCGCCCGGCTGTTCTGCTCCCGTTTCGCCCAGCCGTTTTCAATGAAGAGCGTCAGCAGTGCCTCTCCGAGCGAACCGGCCAGATGCGACCGCCGTTCACTCCAGTCGAGACAGGTGCGGCAGATAGGCCGACGGGATTTCCTGAGCGCGGCGTAGTCGACCCCGAGCGACTCGACGCGGATCCGCCCCGCATCGGTCAGCGCCAGATCGTCGTCATCTGTCATTTCGATTTGCCTGGCGGCGATCAGGCTGTCCAGCATCCGCACGCCATAATCGCCAGCGAGATGGTTGTAGCAGACACGCGCTTTACGCAGCGCCGGGTCCTTCGGTCCGGGCCGCGACCGCGTCAGACCTTTTCCGGCGGCGAAACCCATAAGGCTCTCGAGCATCAGGCCGACCTCGTCCTCGCTCAGGGCATAATAGCGGTGCCGGCCCTGTTTTCGCTGAGTCAGCAGGCCGCCCGCCTCCAGCTTGGCCAGGTGCGAGCTGGCCGTCTGCAGCGTGACGCCGGCTTGTGCCGCAAGCTCGGTCGCTGTCAGCGCCTGGCCGCCCATCAGGGCGGTCAGCATATTCGCGCGCGCAGGATCGCCGATCAACGAACCGATCAAAGCTATGTCCGGACCTTCCTTCATACTTCGATGTTAGGCGAAGTATGACTGCAGGGCAAGCGGCACGAACGGCAGAGCGCCGCTGCGGCGGCGCAATTTTTTCCATCCTCCTTCAGGCTTTGGTAACCAACTTCGGTAACCATACGCCCATAGACAGTCCGAGTAAGCGTATTTGCGAGTTGCCAATGTCCTCAGTTGTTTCGCTTGCCGAAATCTCCCGTGCCGCCCGTCCTTTGAACTGGCTCGACAGCATCATCAAGGGGGATTGCGTGGCCGCGCTGAATGCTCTTCCCGACAATTCGGTCGATGTCGTCTTCGCCGACCCGCCCTATAATCTCCAACTCGGCGGCACGCTGCACCGGCCTGATCAGTCGCTGGTCGATGCGGTGGACGATGACTGGGACCAGTTTGCGTCCTTCGAAGCCTATGACGCCTTTACCCGCGCCTGGCTGCTCGCCTGCCGCCGCGTGCTGAAGCCCACCGGCACGCTCTGGGTCATCGGTTCCTACCACAATATCTTCCGGGTCGGCGCAATCCTTCAGGACCTGCATTTCTGGGTTCTGAACGATATCATCTGGCGCAAGACCAACCCGATGCCGAACTTCAAGGGGCGCCGCTTCCAGAACGCTCATGAAACGCTGATCTGGGCGACGCCGAACGCCAAGGCAAAGGGGTACACCTTCAATTATGAGGCGATGAAGGCGGCGAATGACGACGTTCAGATGCGTTCCGACTGGCTGTTCCCGATCTGCTCCGGTTCGGAGCGGCTGAAGGGAGACGACGGCAAGAAGGTGCACCCGACGCAAAAGCCGGAAGCGCTGCTTGCCCGCATTCTGATGGCCTCGACCAAACCCGGCGACGTTGTGCTCGATCCTTTCTTCGGCTCCGGCACCACCGGGGCAGTCGCAAAGCGCCTCGGCCGGCACTTTGTCGGCATCGAGCGCGAACAGGACTATATCGATGCAGCCGCCGAACGCATCGCGGCTGTCGAGCCTCTCGGCAAAGCGACGCTTTCCGTCATGACCGGCAAGAAAGCCGAGCCGCGTGTCGCCTTCAACACGCTCATCGAAAGCGGGCTCATCAAGCCCGGCACGGTTCTGACGGACGCGAAGCGCCGCTACAGCGCGATCGTTCGCGCCGACGGCACGCTGGCGTCCGGTGGCGAGGCTGGCTCCATTCACCGCCTTGGCGCGAAAGTGCAAGGCCTCGACGCCTGCAATGGCTGGACCTTCTGGCACTTCGAAGACGGAAGCGTGTTGAAGCCGATCGACGAGCTCAGATCCGTCATTCGAAACGACCTGGCAAAACTGAACTGATCAACCAGTTCCGCCGCGGTCTTCGATAGGCGCCGCCTCCGGTTTTCGTACCTTCAGTCCCGGAAAGCGCGCTTTAAACGCCCGGAATCCGAAGAGGATTCCGGGCGTTTGTATGAATGGCAGCCCATAGGGCGGTTATGGCGCGTCAGCCGCAATCAGGGAAGGTGCTGCGTGGTCCGAGGGCTGGACGCCATAGGCAGCAAGGTCACGTTTCAGCTTGTCAGGATCGGTGAACTGAACCGCGTGCCAGCCGGCCGCCCGCGCGCCTTCGACATTGGCCGGGCTGTCGTCGATGAAGAGCGTCGCGCCCGGGTCGAGGCCGAACGTCCGGGCATGAGTCTGATAGATGGCGCGATCCGGTTTGATGAGCCTCACATCGCCGGAGACTGTGACACCGCGCGGCAGGGTCAGGAAGGGATAAAGCTTCTGCGCCTCACGGAAGGTATCCGAGGCGAAATTGGTCAGCATCGTCACGTCCCAGCCATCGGCGATCAGGCCTTCCATGATTCCGACCGTCTCCGCATAGGCGTGCGGCACCATTTCATGCCAGTGCCGGCGAAACGCGCGGATGTGATCTGCCCGGTCCGGATAGTCGCGGATGAGGAGGGCTTCCGCCTCCTGCCAGGAACGGCCGCGGTCCTGCTCTATGTTCCAGTCCGAGGTGCAGACATTGGCGAAGAACCAGTTGCGTTCCGACTCGTCCGGGATGAGGCGGGAGAAAGGGAGGTTCGGATCGTAATGGATCAGCACCTTGCCGATGTCGAAAACGATGTGGCGGATGTCGACGCTGTTCATTGTTGTTCCTGTGGATCCTCTTGCTTGGGATACGAAATGGAGCAGCAAGGTGCCTCGTCATTTATCCCGCTGCGAACGCGTGCGGTATAGCCTTGGCGATCGCCTTTTTCATGACGGTCGGAAGGGCCTGCGCCTTCAGGGAGTCGAGCGGCTCCCACCATCCGCTCGTCCCAGCCGGTGCCGCTCCCGCGCCGGCTCCCCCTTCACTGACTCGCACGACACTGGCTCGAAACACCGAGAGGCGCAACTCGAAATGCGTGAAGACGTGACTGACGGTCCCGCACGGCTCCCAGGGCGCGGGGAAGGGGTGAGCGTCGACCGAAGTGTCGCCGTCGCGGCGTGAGGTCCACTCCGTACCCGGGATCTCGGTCATGCCGCCAAGGAGACCCGTTTCCGGCCGCTTGCGGAGATAGACCGCCTCGCAGTCGTCGATCGCGACGAAGGCGGCACCAAGCCGCAGCGGCTTCTCCTTCCTTGGGGCCTTGCGCGGGAACGTCTCCGGGTCGGCGATTTTCAGCGCCCGGCAATCGGCGCGGAACGGACAGAGCGAACAGGCGGGCCGTTTCGGCGTGCAGATCGTCGCGCCGAGATCCATCATCGCCTGGGCGAAGTCCCCCGGCCGGCCGAGGGGCGTCAGGGTGTGGACGAGAGCCCGCATTTCGGGCTTCGCCGCCGGCAGCGGCGTTTCGACGGCATGGAGGCGCGAGATCACGCGCTCGACATTGCCGTCGAGAACGGCACTTCTTCGGTTGAAGGCGATGGCGGCGATGGCTGCGGCGGTGTAGTCGCCGATCCCCGGCAGCGCCTTCAGTTCCTCTTCTCGATCCGGGAAACGGCCGCCATGATCGCGGACGACCGCTTCGGCACATTTTTTCAGATTGCGCGCGCGGGCGTAATATCCGAGGCCGGCCCAGGCCTTCATCACATCCTCGGTATCCGCTGCGGCGAGGTCGCCGACCGTTGGCCACAGGGCGAGGAATTTCTGAAAATAGGCCTTGACCGCCTTCACCGTGGTCTGTTGAAGCATCACCTCCGACAGCCACACATGGTAGGGATCGGCAACTGCGCCTTTTCGCGCCATCGGTGGCGAGATCCGCCACGGCAGGTCGCGGTGGTGCCGGTCGTACCAGCCGAGGAGAAGGGCAGCGGCGTCCGTCGCCGGTTCGGGCGTCATTTGCAGGGGAGTCCTATTCGGGCTTATACTTTGAAAAGCTTGATCGCTCCGCGCAGGGAAACATGCGGCAGGCAGAGCTGCAAGGCACCGATCGCAATTGCAAACAGAAAGTCGTTCCGTGAGTGAAGGAAAGTCCCGCCGGGGCGTCGTTCAGATCAGCGAAGTCGCCAATGGCCTGATTGATCCGGTGCTGGCGAAGCGTGCCGGCATCAATACGATGCTGCTCGGTTCGTGGGACGAGATCGCGGGATCGGAATTTGCCGATTGCACCCGGCCGGAGAAGATTGCCTGGCCGCGTCGCGCTTCCGAAATGACCGGCGAAGGCGGCCATCAACCGGGTGTGCTGACGGTGGCCTGCGAGGGCGCCCGGGCGCTTTTCCTGACGCATGCTCAAGGCGAACTTATCCAGCGGATCAACGGGTTCTTCGGCTTCCATGCGATCGGTCAGCTGCGCATCGTGCAGAAGCCGGTCGCGCCGCCTCCCAAGCGCTACAGTCGACCGAAACCGCTGGTCGGGGAAGCTGCCCGGCGGCTGGAAACCATGATGGAGGGCGTCGAGAGCGAGGCTTTGAAGGCGGCGTTGAAGCGGCTCGGGACGGCCGTTCTGTCGCCAAAACGACGCTGACGGTCACAATTGTTTGAACTCTGTTGAAACGCCCCCTCTTGTCGCCCTGCACGCGGCAAGTTATCGAAACCACGCTTTAATTTTCCTCGAGTAGAACACGGGTCCCCTCCATGTCCGCTTCCCAAATAAGCCTTCCGAAACGCCTGCTGAGCGGCGTCGCCGTTGCAATGCTCGCTCTGGCGCTTGCGGCCTGCAGCGATGAAAAGCAGGAGGCTGCCTCGACGGCCCCCACGGAGACGACGGCTACCCCGGATACGACGACCACCGCCTCGACGGCTGCGAAACCAGCCGCCTTGAGCGAGGCGAAGCCAGCGGCGGAAGTGGCGCAGGCATCGACCCCTGCCGCAAAGGTGGAATTGCCGACGCCGGAGGGAACGGTCGACGCGGCGAAGCTTCTCGAGCCCGGCGCGCTGCCGGAGATGGCGTTGGGAGAGGCCAGCGCGCCGGTCACGATCGTCGAATATATGTCGATGACCTGCCCGCATTGCGCCAATTTCCACAACGACACCTTCGATGCGATCAAGACGAAATATGTCGACAGCGGCAAGGTGCGCTTCATCGTCCGCGAATTCCCGTTCGACCCGCGCGCCGCCGCCGCCTTCATGCTGGCCCGTTGCGCACCGGAAGGGCAATATTTCCCGATGATTTCCATGCTGTTCAAACAGCAGGAACAGTGGGCGGCCGCGCAGAACGGCCGCGATGCACTGCTGCAATTGTCGAAACTTGCCGGTTTTACACAGGAGAGCTTCGAGGCCTGCTTGACGAACCAAAAACTTCTGGATGATGTGAATGCCGTGATGCAGAGGGGCGCCAAGGAATTCGGCGTCAAGTCGACACCGACCTTCTTCGTCAATGGTGAGCACTATTCGGGGGACATGTCGGTTGACGTTATGTCGGCCCTCATCGACAGCAAGCTCTGATCCTTCGCTTTTTAATCCGACGGGCGACGGCGGTAGCCGTGCGCCCGTTTTTCGTATCGCGCATTCGCGGGGCTTCGCCATGCCTCATGCTGACGTATCGCCGGAAGCTCGCGACAATGCGCGCCGCATGCGCAGTGCGATGACGGAGGCGGAGGTAAAGCTCTGGAACGAACTGCGCGCGCATCGGCTGATGGGGCTTGATTTTCGCCGGCAAGTTCCGATCGCTGGTTACATAGTGGATTTCGCCTGCGCCGAGCATCGATTGATCGTCGGGATCGATGGGTCGCAGCATGCCGGAGCGGAGGAAGCCGATTGCGATCGGCGGCGTACGCAGCGTCTCGAAGCGCGGGGCTGGACGGTTCTGCGCTTTTGGAACGATGACGTGCTGCGAGATGTGAACGACGTGTGCGAGCATATTGTCCGTGTGATCGGGAAGGGGGCGACTGAGTGAAGCGCTTGTGGCTCACCCCCCTCTGCCCTGCCGGGCATCTTCCCCTCAAGGGGGGAGGTCGGCCGGAAGCAAGGCTTCACACAAAGTCAGCATCGAAGATTGCGATACAGGCCCTCTCCGCCCTCCAGATAAAAGGGCGTTGGTGGAGCGAGACGCTGCCACTTGCCGATCTCCCCCCTTGCGGGGGAGATGCCCGGCAGGGCAGAGGGGGGTATAGGCCTCGCAGAGGGGGGTATGGACATACGCCGTCCACCCCAGAGTACCCCGCATGAAGTTCACCAAGCTGCGCCTGCTCGGCTTCAAGTCCTTCGTCGAACCGACGGAGTTCATCATCGAACGTGGGCTTACCGGAGTCGTCGGCCCGAACGGCTGCGGCAAGTCCAATCTCGTCGAGGCGCTCCGCTGGGTAATGGGCGAGAACTCCTACAAGAACATGCGTGCCTCCGGCATGGATGACGTGATCTTTTCCGGATCCGGCAATCGTCCGGCGCGCAATACGGCCGAGGTCGGTCTCTATCTAGACAATAGCGACCGGACCGCCCCGGCAGCCTTTAACGATAGCGACGAGATTCAGGTGACGCGCCGCATCGAGCGCGAGCAGGGTTCGGTCTACCGCATCAACGGCAAGGAGGCGCGCGCCAAGGATGTGCAGTTGCTGTTTGCCGACGCGTCCACCGGTGCCCGCTCGCCCTCAATGGTGGGCCAGGGGCGCATCGGCGAGCTGATCGCCGCCAAGCCCCAGGCGCGCCGTCAACTGCTCGAAGAGGCGGCCGGTATTTCCGGCCTGCATTCGCGCCGTCACGAAGCGGAGCTGCGCCTGAAGGCTGCCGAGACGAATCTCGAGCGACTCGATGACGTCACCTCGCAGCTTGAAAGCCAGATCGAAAGCCTCAAGCGCCAGTCGCGCCAGGCCAACCGCTTCAAGATGCTGTCGGCCGAAATCCGCCGGCACGAGGCCATCCTGTTCCATATCCGCTGGATTCAGGCCAAGGAGGCGGAAGCCGAGGCGACCAGTCAGCTGAACCAGGTCACTGCACTTGTTGCCGAGACGGCGCAGTCGCAGATGGAAGCGGCCAAAGCGCAGGCAATTACGAGCCTCAAGCTGCCGGAACTGCGCCAGAATGAAGCGAAGCTCGCAGCGGCGCTGCAGCGCCTGCAAATTGCGCGTGCGCAGCTTGAGGAGGATGCCGGCCGGATCCTGCGGCGCCGGGAGGAGCTGCAGCGGCGGCTGGCGCAACTGTCGGAGGACATCGCCCGCGAGGAGCGGCTGGTCGCCGACAATGCCGGCATTCTCGCCCGCCTCGATCAGGAGGAGGAGGAACTGCGAGACGCGCTGGCCGAGGCGGACGATCGTAGCCTGGAGGCGCGGGAAAGGCTCGAGGAGGCCAACGAAAAGCTTGCCGCAAGCGAAGGCGCACTTGCTCGCGTTACGGCCGAACGGGCCGAGGCGCAGGCGGCGCGCAACCAGATCGAGAGAGCGCTGCGCGATCTTTCCGAGCGCCAGGCGCGACTTGCGCGGCAGCTCGCGGATCAGGCGCGCGAACTCGACGATCTCGACGGTCGGATGGCGAGCCTTCCCGACCCGGACGAGAAGAGAGAGCAAGTGGAGCATGCGGAGGCGTCGATGGAGGAGGCTGAGGCAGCGGTTTCCGCCGTCGAGGAGAGCCTTGCCGAAGCCCGCGCCGCCGAAACCGCCACACGCCCGCCGGTCGATCAGGCCCGGGCGCGGCTGAACGGCATCGAGACGGAGGCACGAACGATCCGCCGCATGCTCGAGGCGGCTGGCGCCAGCACCTTTCCGGCCGTCGTGGAGAGCCTGAAAGTCGAGCGCGGCTTCGAGGCGGCGCTTGGTGCGGCGCTTGGCGACGATCTGGACTCGTCCCTGGAACAGGCGGCGCCGGCACACTGGCGCATGCCGGGCGATGATGCGGACGACCCGGCATTGCCATCCGGTGTCCTGCCTTTGATCGATTTCGTCCAGGGACCGGAGGCGCTGAGGCGAACGCTACGGCAGATCGGACTCGTCCAGAGTGAAGATGAGGCGGAGCAACTGCTGCCCTTCCTGAGGGCCGGGCAACGGCTGGTGACGAGGCAAGGCGCAGTCTGGCGTTGGGACGGCCATGTTGCCGGCTCGGAGGCGCCCAGCGCCGCAGCCCTGAGGCTGGCCCAGAAGAACCGGCTCTTTGAGCTCGAGGGTGAAGCGGAGGCGGCGAGCGGGGCTTTGTCGAAGGCAGAGGCGGACCTCGCGGCTGCCGGTGCCCGCATTCGCGGCGAGGACGAGCGCCTGAGGCTTTCGCGCGAGGCGCAGCGCATGCGCGCCCGGCAGCTCGCCGAAGCGCGCGACGCATTGGCCATCGCCGAGCGAGCCTCCGGCGATCTTGCGCGCCGACGCGCGGTTCTCGCCGAGACCAAGCTTCAGATCGAGGGCCAGGCGGAGGAGATCGCCGAGCAGATCGAGGTCGCCAACGAGGCCTTCGCAGATCAGCCGGACCCAGCAGAGCTCGACCGTCATCTGAGCGATCGGACAGCCGAAGTCGCCACCGACCGTGCGGCGGCGGCCGAGGCTCGCGCCGCCCATGACGGTCTTGCGCGCGAAAACAACGAGCGGCACAGGCGGCTTATGGCCATTGCCGGGGAGCGGGAGACCTGGGGCGCCAGGGCGGCGAGCGCCGAGAATCACATTGCGACGCTTCGCGAACGGGAGGCGGAAGCGCAAGAAGAGGTCGAAGAACTGCTCGAAGCCCCTGACGCGTTCGACGAGAAGCGCCGCGCCCTGATGATCGAGTTGCAGAAGGCGGAAGCATCGCGTCGCGAGGCGGCCGACAACCTTGCCGAAGCGGAGAGCCGCCAGCGCGAATCGGACCGCCAGGCCGCCACTGCGCTTTCGGAGCTGGCCGAGGCACGTGAGAAGCGCGGCCGTGCCGAAGAGAGGCTTGTTTCGGCGCGCGAGCGGCGGCTCGAGATAGAGGCGCGCATTCTCGAAGCACTTTCCTGCGCCCCCCATGAAGTGATGCGGCTGACCGGCCTTGCCGCCAACGAGGCCCTACCCGACATGCGCAGTGTGGAACGGGAAGTCGAGCGGCTGAAGATCGAGCGGGAACGGCTTGGCGCAGTCAACCTGCGCGCCGACGAGGAGCAGAAGGAGCTTTCGGAGCGGCTCGCGGCGCTGCTCAAGGAACGTGACGACGTCATCGAGGCAATCCGCAGGTTGAGAAGCGCCATTCAGAACCTCAATCGCGAGGGACGCGAGCGGCTGATCGCCGCTTTCGATGTGGTCAACGTGCAGTTCCAGCGGCTTTTCACGCATCTCTTCGGCGGCGGCACCGCGGAACTGCAACTCATCGAAAGCGACGATCCTCTGGAAGCCGGGCTCGAAATTCTTGCCCGTCCGCCTGGCAAGAAGCCTCAGACGATGACGCTGCTTTCGGGCGGCGAACAGGCGCTGACCGCCATGGCGCTGATTTTTGCGGTGTTTCTCACCAATCCGGCGCCGATCTGCGTGCTCGATGAGGTGGACGCGCCGCTCGACGACCACAATGTCGAGCGCTATTGCAACCTGATGGACGAAATGGCTCTCTCGACTGAGACCCGTTTCGTCATCATCACCCACAATCCGATTACAATGGCCCGGATGAACCGCCTGTTCGGAGTCACAATGGCGGAGCAGGGCGTTTCGCAGCTCGTCTCGGTCGATCTGCAGACGGCGGAGCGCATGCGTGAAGCCGTTTGAGGCGGTTCTTCCGCCGCGCCGTCGCGGATCGCGAATTTGATGCACTGCAACAAAAATCTTCGCCGAGTGCATTTTCAGCCTCGAACATATACTGTAGATCGTGATGGAGCATTTCCGCTTTTCTCCGAATTGCGGGATTGCTGTGATCTTTTGTTTTTCCGCAATTCCGAACGGAAAACCGCTACGCACTTTTCCTGGAATTGCTCTGGATCACGATTGCTTTCGGGTCGACTCGACCAAAGGCATCGTGATCGAATTAATACGTTAGAGCGGGATGCGGGCGGAAAACCGTGCACACCTTTCCTCATCCCGCTCTAGACGACTGTTTCGGGTGGAGAACAGGCATGGCGAAATGGGTATATACCTTTGGCGCGGGAGAGGCCGAAGGGAGTGCGGAAGATCGCGACCGGCTGGGCGGCAAGGGTGCCAATCTCGCTGAAATGTGCAATCTCGGGCTGCCGGTGCCGCCTGGTCTGACGATCGTCACGGCCGCCTGCAACAGCTATCTCGAGAACGGTTGCAGCATGCCGGAGGGATTGCGCGAGCAGGTCCGTGAGGGCATCGCCCGGATGGAGAAAATCACTGGACGCGTCTTCGGCGATACCAATCGTCCGCTGCTTCTGTCGGTCCGTTCAGGCGCGCGTGCGTCCATGCCGGGGATGATGGACACGGTCCTGAACCTCGGCCTCAACGATCAGTCCGTGCATGCGCTCGGGCACGATGCCGGCGACGCGCGCTTTGCCTGGGACAGCTACCGCCGCTTCATCCAGATGTATGGCGATGTGGTGCTGGGGGTAGATCACGAAGTCTTCGAGGAAATCCTGGAAGATGAGAAGGCGCGCCTCGGCCACGAGCAGGATACGGAACTCTCCGCCGTCGAATGGCAGCACGTGATCGCGCGCTACAAGGAGGCTATCGAGGAAGTGCTCGGCATGCCTTTTCCGCAGGAACCTGAAATCCAGCTCTGGGGTGCGATCGGTGCCGTCTTTTCCAGCTGGATGAACCCGCGCGCCATTACCTACCGCCATCTTCACGGCATACCGGCCGGCTGGGGCACCGCCGTCAATGTGCAGGCCATGGTCTTCGGCAATCTCGGCAATTCCTCCGCGACCGGGGTCGCCTTCACGCGCAACCCCTCGACCGGCGTAAAAGAGCTTTATGGCGAGTTTCTCGTCAATGCTCAGGGCGAGGACGTCGTCGCCGGCATCCGCACGCCGCAGAACATAACCGAGGAAGCCCGTATCGCATCCGGTTCGGACAAGCCGTCCCTGCAAAAGCTGATGCCGGAGGCCTTTGCCGAGTTCGAAAGGATCTGCAACGCACTCGAGCGACACTATCGCGACATGCAGGACATCGAATTCACGATCGAGCGCGGCAAGCTGTGGATGCTGCAGACGCGTTCCGGCAAGCGGACGGCCAAGTCAGCGCTGAAGATTGCCGTCGACATGGCAGAGGAGGGGCTGATTTCCAAGGAGGAGGCCGTTGCGCGCATCGATCCTGCTTCGCTCGACCAGCTTCTGCATCCGACTATCGACCCCCACGCCCGCCGCGACATCATCGGCTCCGGCCTGCCGGCCTCGCCGGGCGCGGCGACGGGCGAGATCGTCTTTACCTCTGACGAGGCGGTACAGGCCGTCAAGGAGGGCCGCAAGGTCATCCTTGTCCGGGTGGAGACGAGCCCGGAAGACATTCATGGCATGCATGCTGCCGAAGGCATCCTGACGACGCGGGGCGGTATGACGAGCCATGCGGCCGTCGTCGCCCGCGGCATGGGGATCCCTTGCGTGTCGGGCGCGGGCAGCATCCGCGTCGATCAGCGAAACGAGCTCCTGATCGCCGCGAGCGTAACGCTCAAGAAAGGAGACGTGATCACCATAGACGGCTCCTCGGGCCAGGTGCTGAAGGGTGAAATCCCGATGCTGCAGCCGGAGCTTTCAGGCGATTTCGGTAAGATCATGCAATGGGCCGATGCAAGCCGCCGCATGACCGTGCGAACAAATGCAGAGACCCCTGCCGATGCCCGCGCCGCCCGCTCCTTCGGTGCCGAGGGCATCGGCCTCTGCCGTACCGAGCACATGTTTTTCGAGGACGACCGCATCAATGTGATGCGTGAAATGATCCTGGCGGAAGACGAGGCGGGCCGGCGTGCCGCACTTGCCAAACTTCTGCCGATGCAGCGTTCAGACTTCGTCGAGCTCTTTTCCATCATGCACGGACTGCCGGTTACGATCCGTCTTCTCGACCCGCCGCTCCATGAGTTCCTGCCGAAGACCGACGAAGAGATCGCAGAGGTTGCGCGCGGGTTGGCGCTCGACCCGGCGGATTTGCGCCAGCGGGTCGATGCCTTGCATGAGTTCAATCCGATGCTCGGGCATCGCGGCTGCCGCCTTGCGATTTCCTATCCGGAGATTGCCGAGATGCAGGCCCGGGCAATATTCGAGGCGGCGGTCAAGGCTGCTGAGGATACCGGCGCCGCCGTCGTTCCCGAAATCATGGTGCCGCTTGTCGGGCTGCGCGCCGAGCTCGACTATGTAAAGGCTCGCATCGAGGCTGTCGCCAATGAGGTCATCGACGAGGCCGGCGTGAACATCGATTACCTGATCGGCACGATGATCGAGCTGCCGCGGGCAGCGCTGCGGGCGGGCGCGATCGCCGAGTCAGCCGACTTCTTTTCTTTCGGCACCAACGATCTGACGCAGACGACCTTCGGCATTTCGCGTGACGACGCCGCCCTGTTCCTGGCCACTTACCAGCAGAAGGGCATCATCGAGCAGGATCCCTTCGTTTCGCTCGACTTCGAAGGCGTGGGCGAATTGATCCAGATCGCGGCGGAGCGGGGGCGGCGGACGAAGAACGGCTTGAAACTCGGTATCTGCGGCGAACACGGCGGCGATCCCGCCTCGATACGCTTCTGCGAAGAGGCGGGCTTGGATTACGTGTCCTGCTCCCCTTTTCGGGTACCGATCGCGAGACTTGCGGCCGCGCAAGCGACGATCAACGGCCGCGACGCCGCCAAGGTTCAAGCTCTGGCAGCGAGCTGATCCCACACGTGACGGCGATCCCCCTCATTTGGCCTGCTCCAGTCTGAGTTTGCGACCGGCAGAGCCGGTCAACGCCAATAATACGGACCGTGCAGGAAGACGTCGTTGTCATATCGGAAAGCGCGCGATTCAGCGCGGCGGTCGAGGTCAATGCGTTGCAGGCAGGTTGCGAAAGCGTCCGTGCCTCTCCTGAAACCGTAGGAGGCGCAGGTATTTTCATCTCGCGCCCGCCTTTCCTGCGGCGACATCGTCTGGCACGCGGCCAGCAGAAGTCCCGCGGCTGCGAGGCCGAGCAGTCTTGTCGTCATCGTCCTCATATTTACCTCCTGATCGGCACCCATTTGCGGGGACAGAGATCGGCGGCATTCCGGTGCATGGCAGGCATGATGACGCAACGCATGAGATGAAGTCCGTGAGAGCGATTCAATCGGACCGCTATCATGCGCCGGTGCCCATGACTGGTCAATTGGCCGCCCGCGCGTGTGGTGGTTACATCCGCTCGAGGACGCCGACGAAGGATTCGGCGAAGCTTCTGAGGCCGGCCGTGCGTTCGCTCGGCTGCTCCACGCGCAGTGTGGTACCGTCCTGAGCAAGACAGATGAACAGGATGATTGGTGTCTTGTCCTCCGCCTGGCCGTGACGGACCGCCGCGATCGTCGCACAATCATCGACAAGGCCCGATGCCGGAAGGATGAAGAGCAACTCGGCGCCTATGTCGTCAGCCACCTTGTGAGTGAAGCCGACGAAATCCTCCTTCTTCCCGGAAAAACGGTCGAGTGAAAGCTCCAACTCGAGAAGCGCCATGGGGATCGCTGTTTCGCCGGCCGGAGGTGGCGGGGCGGGGAGGGCAATGTCCATGCTGGACTGAGGTGCGGCCATGATGTCTCTCCGTTGTTTCGCCGGGCCTTTTGCCGGCGACGACAGCCTGTGACTCCAGATGCCTGCGGCGGCCGGCGTCTCAGACGCGCAAAGGTCGCTGCCGAAATAGTTAACATGAATAGGTGGTTAACGAGGATGGCAATTTTGCGGCACGCGCGTGAGTGGTGCCGCCTTGATTTCCACCCGCGTCGTCTTATTCGTCTCCGGCGCCGATCTCGATCCGCTCTGGACCGAAAGATACAGGTTTGCACCGCCGGAGGCATGGTCTAAGAAAGGCGAGGTCCTTTTCCGCCTCGGAGATTGATTCCGTTAGATGATTGTCCGATACGAGCGTCCCTATTCCTACGCGGCCCATTGGGCGCGCCGCATCGCCCGCATCGCCTTCATCATTTTTCTGCTGTCGCTGCTGTCGCATCGTTTCGGCCCTCTGACGACGCCACACTTTCTGGCGATGGCGCTGGCCGCCGGAGCCCTCGCTCTCTTTGCCGTCGTGCTGGCAACGATCGGACTTGCGCGCCTTTGGCAGGTGGCGGCGATCGGCGGCACCGCTTCCGTCTCGGCACTCATCTATGCGGCACTTCCGCTTTGCTTCCTCGGCTACGGGGCGGTGCAATACCTGACTCGGCCGGCACTTTATGAGGTCAGTACAGACACGGTCACGCCGCCACCCTGGATCAGGACCCCGGCAACGGCGGAAACCTGGCTCGGGCGCAAGCGTGCCGTGGCGCCGGAAGACCGCCAGGCGCAGGTCGAAGCCTATCCGGGGCTTACCGGCCGGCGCTATGAAGGGGCGCTCGACCGCGTATTCCAGGGGGTGCGCAAGGTTGTCGAGCATACGCGAGTTGCCACTACCGCAGAGTTCGGCGTCGACAATGCGCAGGCCGATCTGGAAGACTTGGCCGTTCGGCCTGAGGCAGGCGCGGATGCGAATGCGGGCCCGAACGTCATACCCGTTCCGACCGCACGCCCCGCACAACTGCTCGACGGCGGCATGCCGGGAAGGCGATCCAGCGACGTCGTGCTGCAAGGCGAGTGGCGGAGCCTGATCGTCGGGTTCCGCTTCGACGTACTCATCAGGTTGCGCGAAGAAGCAGAAACCACCTTCGTAGATTTGCGCGTGGCCTCACGCTACGGCCGTCATGACCTTGGCATGGGAGCGATGTTCGCGGAGGAGTTCCTGCGCGATCTCGACGCCGAGCTCCTGGGGATTGCAGGAGACTAGGTCACGCGGCCGGGTCGATTTAATACCATGAACGTCGAGGGTTACGATGAATTGAGGCGCCGGGTACCGGCAGCCCTCATGCCAGCCGGTAAACGCTGTTTAGCGCAGGCGGCCCCTCGGTTTCGACGCGGCCCTGTTCGATGAGGTCCTCGATATGCGCGAGCATAGAGAGTGCGGCTGCACCATGCAGTCGCGGGTCGGTCGAGGCATAGATCACCTTCACCATGTCTGCGATGTGGCGGTCGCCCGCGCGCAGGCGTTCGAGCACTGCACGCTCGCGCATCTTGCGATGCGCCTTGAGTGCCCGCACGAAGGAGGCAGGCTCGTTGACCGGGCCGCCGTGCCCGGGCAAATAGAGCCGGTCGTCGCGCTCGAGCAGCTTGTCGAGCGAGGCCATGTATTCGGCCATGGACCCATCCGGCGGTGCGACGATGCTCGTCGCCCAGGCCATCACATGATCGGCTGAAAAAAGGATGTCTGTTGTATCGAGCGCAAAGGCCAGGTGGTTGGCCGTGTGCCCCGGCGTCGCCACCGCCGTCAGACTCCAGCCGTCGCCTTCGACGCGTGCGCCGTTTGGAAGCGCGAGATCGGGCACGAAGTCCATGTCCGAACTTTCGGCGAAGGGATTGACCTCGCCGGCATGCAATGGCCGGGCCGCCCGGTGCGGGCCTTCGCCGACGACCGTCGCACCTGTCTCCCCGGCAAGCCTGCGGACGAGTGGTGAGTGGTCGCTGTGTGTGTGGCTGACGGCGATATGCGTCACTTCGCGCCCCTGAAGGGCATTCATCAGCGCATGGAAATGCGCGTCGTCGTCCGGGCCCGGATCAATCACGGCGACCGACTTGTGGCCGACGATGTAGGTATTTGTGCCGTGGAAGGTGAAGGGACCGGGATTGTTGACCGTTATGCGCTGCACACCCTTGGCCACGCGCACCGCCTCGCCGTGGGCGGGCCTGAAATCGAGTTCGAATTCCGGAGCTTTCATGTATCTGGGCCTTCTTCTGCATTTGGCCTGGCGGGCAGTCCGACCATAGGCCAAAGGGTAAACGGAGGAAACTACGTCCTGTGAGCCCAAGATTGCGGCCAGAACCGTAAAGAGATAAATCTGCGCAGGAAACAAAGTTAAGCATTGTGAGCGCGCACGAGCTTTGCTAATCAGGCGCTCGATTTGGCGAAGTGATTTCCTGCCGGTTTCATTGGCCAGTTTCGTTGGCCAGTTTAGTTGGGGCGTAGCCAAGCGGTAAGGCAGCGGTTTTTGGTACCGCCATTCCCTGGTTCGAATCCAGGCGCCCCAGCCAAGTCTCTCTGCACAGTGACCGGTGAGTCGAACGGCGCTGCGTCGCGTCCGCCGTTTATGCGGGCTTTCGGGGTGCGCCGCTACCAATCCAGGTTGTGTCGACGCGTCATCGCCAATTTATTGGCGAGGCGGGTTGGATATTTCGGCCGGCAAAACTATTGTTCCCCTGCAAAATCACAGGCTCGGCTTTGCCACGCCCGGCCAACATACGATGAAGCAAGTGGAATAGGACTGATAATGACGAGCATGCGGATCCCCCATCGTCGCACGATTGCGGCGGGCCCGGCCTTCGAAAGAGCTTTGGACCAGGTCCGTTGCCCCAGCACATGGCTTCGATGGTTATTCCTCGCGTTCTTTCTGGCATTTTCATCAGTAACTTTTGCCCAGGACGCAACAAAACCGGAAGCCGGCGCGCCAACCGAAGCCCAGGAAAAGACCCGGGCGGATGCGGTGCCCGAAGTGCCACCGCAAGCTTTTCCGGAGCAGCAGGCGCGTATCGATGCGTGGCAGGCGACACTGGAGCGCGTGGAGCGCGCCCTTCAGGCCGAGAGCATTGACGAGGCCACCCTGTCCGAACTGCGCAGCCAGCTCGCCAAGATCCCCGTGCAGGCTGCCGGGCTCAAGGTGAGCCTTCAGCCACGGCTGCAGGTGGTCAACCAACGCATCGATCAGTTGAAGCCGGCCGATGAGCAGGCTGCCCGAAATCAGACCGAAGCGATCAAGCTCGAGCAGGCGCAGCTGCAATCAGAGGCGGCCGGGCTGCAGGGGGTCGTGCAGCAGGCGGATCTCATCGCTCTTCGCGCGCAGCAGGATATCGATGCTATCGGTGAACGGCGGCGCGCCCTCTTTACAAGCTCCATCCTGCAGCGATCGCAAAGCCTTGCCGATCCATCCTTTTGGCTCGAACTGGCCGCCGCGACCCCGGAGACGCTCGCAAATCAGTCCCGCGTCGTCGGGCATTGGTTCGGCGTCCTGGTGGAGCGCACCGGCCGTTCGGCCGCCGGCATTCTCGTCGTTGTCGTCGGCTTCGCCGCCTTTCTCCTTTCACCGGGCCGACGCTGGCTGTCCAGGCGCACGAGCCGCGATCCTTCGGTGCTCTACCCGTCCAGGCTCGCCAAGGCGACCGCGGCAGCAGCCATCACACTTGCCAACCTCCTGATCCCGGCAATCGCCTTCTTCATGCTTTATCAGGCGATGTCCATTCTGAGGGTCCTTCCTGTCGATCTGGCGACGGTCCTCAGACCGGTTTTTTTCGGCTTGACCTTCGCATCCTTTTTTTACGGCCTTTCAATTGCTGTGCTCGCGCCCGAACGGCCGAGCTGGCGGCTCGTCGATATTACCGATGCGGCAGCCGAGCGGCTGCTCCCCGTCATCGTCGCGATGGCAGTGGTCAATGCCGGCGGCCTTGCCCTCGATGCCTTCCTGAAAGCTACCTATGCGCCCTTGTCCTTTGCCGTTGCGGCACAAGGCCTCGGCGCCATCACGCTCGGCATTCTCGCCATGGTGGCGCTCAGATTCGTGGCCCGCGAGGAAAACGACGAGGATACGCAGAGAACGAGTTCGGCCTGGCGCCTGCTCATTCCGGTGACCTGGGCGGTCGCGGCGCTGACCGTCGTTGCGCCACTCGCCGGCTTTGTAGCCTTTGGCCGCTTTGCCGCGCTGCAGATCGTCTTCACGACGGCGGTGCTGATGAGCGTGGTGCTTATGCTGCGCCTGGCGGATGAGGCGATTTCATACGGGTTTTCCGTCCAGACGCGGATCGGCGGCTTCATGCGGCAGGCGATCGGCCTCAAGATCAACACGATAAGCCAGATCGGCGTGATTCTCGCAGGTTTCGCGCGGCTGGTCGTGTTGATGATTGCCGTAATGGCTCTTCTCGCGCCGTGGGGCATCCAGTCGGAGGACCTGGTCGGCACCTTCACTTCCGCCTTTTTCGGTTTCGAGATCGCCGGCTTTTCCTTCTCGCCATCCGCCATTCTCGGCGCTATCGTCGTCTTCATCATCGTAATCGTCGCCACGCGCGGCTTCCAGAGATGGCTCGACGGCCGGCTCCTGCCGCAAACGAGCCTCGACACAGGACTGAGGACGTCGATCCACACCGGGGTCGGCTATATCGGGGCGGCGATCGCCGGGCTAGTGGCTTTCTCCTATGCGGGCTTGAACCTTCAGAACGTCGCCATCGTTGCAAGCGCACTGTCCGTGGGTATCGGTTTCGGCCTTCAGTCCATCGTCAACAATTTCGTTTCGGGTATCATTCTCCTCGCCGAACGGCCCTTCAAAGTCGGCGATCGCATCGAGGTCGGCCAGAACATGGGGATCGTCCAGCGCGTCAGCGTCAGGGCGACCCAGATCCAGACCTTCGACAATGTGACGGTGATCGTACCCAATGCCGATCTTATCAGCGGCCAGGTGGTCAACTGGATGCATGGCGACTTCTCAGCGCGCCTGAAGATTCCCGTGGGGGTCTCCTATGATTCGGACCCGGAGCAGGTAAAACGGGTGTTGCTGGAGATCGCAAAGGACAATCCACGCGTCCTGCAAATTCCGGAGCCGTTCGTTTCCTTCACCGATTTCGGAGCCGACGCCCTGCAGTTCACCTTGTTCTGCCACGTCGGCAACATCAACGCCGATGCGGGCGCGGCGAGCGATATGCGTTTCGAGATAGCGAAACGCTTTCGGGAGGAAAAAATCGAGATGCCCTTCGGCCAGCGCGACATCCATCTTCGCGACCTGGCGAGCATAGAAGGATTGGTCCGCGACCTGGTCGGCGCCCGCGCTGCCGCCCCGGCGACCGCTCCTTCTCCCGCGGCAAAAGCCGGTGCGAAGCGTAAGAAAAGCCCGGCGGATGCCGCAGACGAATGACATTGCGGCATGGAGAGCTGAGATCTCCTGATTGTGCAAGCGGCCCGCTGACCATCGAAAGCGGGCCGAAACACATATTGCGCCGTGCGTCTTATCGGACGCACAAAGGTCGCTGTAGCACTTTGATCTGCTGCATGTTTTCGTTCTTCAACCGGATCCGGTTATAGGAAAACATGCAGTAGGGGCTCGCGAGAAGGCCTACTCCGCTTTCGCTCCGCCGAGGAACTCTTCGCACCAGCTGGGGCCGCTCTGACGCTTTCGGTCGCCGACGATGCGGATCGCGCGGATAACGTAGTCCGAGGAGACGGTGAGCTGAACCGAGCAGCTCAGATACTCCGTGCGGGGGGCGGAGATCCGCTTGCCGCGTTTGCCGTCGGCGGTTTTTTCGTATTCGGCCGGGATCCTTCGCGTCTTATAGCCGCCCTTCCAGCCATAGACGGTGTTGCTGCCGGATTCGACGTCGGAGAGAGGCGGGCCGAACTGAGCGAAGAAAGGGCCGGCCGGCTGGCCGAGCCAGCGTGCCTCGACCGCGTTTCTCGTGATCCCCGTCGTTGTCGTGCATCCGGCAAGGAGCAGCCCGAAGGCGCCCGCCGTCATCATGCGGAAATTCATGTGTCTGTCCCTTAGATGTAACGTGAACCTGCGGCACGGAAGGCCGGCATCCCCCGGTTTTCCTTGCAGTCCGCCGAGGCTCTAACCCCAAAAGCCGCGAAAGAAAATCGGCTCGTGACAGCGCGGCCGAGGAAATTGGACAGCGTTGCAGAAACGCCCTATTCCGGTCATGTGGGCGCTTGCTGACGACCCGAATTTTTTGAGCGTCCAAGGGTCTTTTTTGAGTTAGGCGCTTGTGAAATCAAAAATGCTGTTCTATAGAGGCGCCGCTGGTCACGGAGTGTAGCGCAGTCTGGTAGCGCACCACGTTCGGGACGTGGGGGTCGAGTGTTCGAATCACTCCACTCCGACCAGCTGAAAAAATCCCTCACTTGTTGTTTAATCCCGGCTTTTTAGCCGGATTGCTCGCGCGGATTCAGATCTTCCTGTCCAATAGCGCAACCGCCTCGCCACAACAGGCAACGTCTCGCCAAGGGGTTACCACGCATTCTATCGTTCACAGGGAAACAGGCTGTTCTCGGAATTCCGTCTTATCGGAGTGAACAATCGGAGCGAATATGCTTGAAATGCAACCCGTGAGGCAGCGATGTCGAAGGAACCGATCTTCACACCCCGTGAAATTCTCATCTGGATAACGATCCTTGGCAGCGTGGTCGGCTATCAGCTGTGGAGCCATGCCGATCCGCAGCCACTGACGCTCGATCTCGCTACGATCGAGCGGCGCGCCTGAACGCCAATTACCCCAAATCGTCGAGATCAACGGAAGGAGCATCTGCAATCTTCCTCACGGCGAAAGGACTTCCATCCTTCTTCCCGCTCTTGCTTTCGGAGAGATACGGAGCGCTGATCCCGGCCTTTTTTGCCAGTTCCCGAGCGGCCATGCCGCGATGGGAGCGCCAGACCTTGACCGCGTTCTCGCCAGCCATACTCAGCGTTGGGAAGGACGACGAGGGTTTCGCCGCCCGGGGTGGTGATGCTCTGCGTAATAGACTCCACTATTCGTAGACGCTGTCGCGAGAGCCGATCTCGACGATGTCGAGGACAACACGTTGATCGTCCGCGATAACCCGCCAATCGCGCGGGGCACGCGTTTTCGGACCGGCCTTTCGCAAAAAGCGGGTAGCAAAAAGGGGCCTCGCGGCCCCTCTCACCATCGACGAACCTCTCGGTCAACCATCGATCGAGTCGATGATGCCCACTGCCTTGCCGGCAGAAACGCGGCGCACCTCGACATCTTCGCGGCGGCTGGCGAAAAGCTCCGTCGCCATGAGCTGATCGGCGAGGTCGGCCGGCAGCGACAGGATTACGCGGCGCTCTTCGGTGTGGATGCCGCCCAGTGCCGCGCGCTTGGCGGTGATCATGCCGCCGGCCACCGTGTTGTTGGTGTCCGGATCGATCAGGATGAAGGCACCCGTGGTACGGTTCTGCTCGTAGGTGTCGAAGATCGCCTGTTCGTCGAAGGCCAGGTGCACCTTGCCGATCGCGTTCATGGGCAGCTCGTCGGCGTGATTCCACTTGCCGCTCTTCAGCTCGAGCTGGCTCACCGGCTGCACCTGCACGCGCTGGCGCCGGCTGCCGGATTTCAGCCAATAGCGCTTGCCCGGCTGGATGCCCTCCGGCTGCAGCGCCACCAGCTGCGCGTCGAATGCAAGACCCGTCATCGGCTGGCTGTCGATCGACGCGATCACGTCGCCGCGGGAAACGTCTACCTGCCTGTCGAGCACGAGTGTGATCGCGTCGCCGGCAACTGCCGCATTGCGCACGAGATCGAAGGTGACGATCTTGGTGACATTGGCGACCATGCCGGACGGGAGGATGACGACGGAGTCCCCGGGCTTCACCGCGCCACCGGCAACAGTACCCTGATAGCCGCGGAAGCTCTCTCCCGGGCGCGACACGCGCTGCACCGGCAGGCGGAAGCCCACGGTCTGGGCTGAGCGGGTGGTGGCAAGTTCCAGAACCTCGATCAGCGTTGGGCCGTCATACCAGGGCATGGATGCGCGTCCGTCATAGACGACGTTCTCACCCCTGAGCGCCGAGACCGGAATTGCGGTGACCTGGCGCACTCCCAGCGAGAGAGCCAATTCCCGGAACTCGTGCGAGATCTGGTCGAAGCGGGCGCGGTCGTAGTTCGTCAGATCGATCTTGTTGACGGCGAGCACGAATTGGCGGATGCCCATCAGCGTCGCGATCGTCGCATGGCGCCGGGTCTGCTCCAAAAGGCCGACGCGGGCGTCGACGAGCAGCACGGCAAGGTCCGCTGTCGAGGCGCCGGTCGCCATGTTGCGCGTATACTGCTCGTGGCCGGGTGTGTCGGCGACGATGAAGGAGCGCTTGTCGGTCGCGAAATAGCGATAGGCGACGTCGATGGTGATGCCCTGTTCGCGTTCGGCCTGCAAGCCGTCGAGAAGAAGGGCGAAATCCGGGAGGCCGAGATCGTTCTGCTTGCCGCTGGAATCGCGCTGAAGACTTGCCGCCTGGTCTTCCTTGACCGCCTTGGTATCCCAGAGTAGCCGCCCGATCAGAGTCGATTTACCGTCATCGACGCTGCCGCAGGTGATGAGGCGAAGGGGGCGCGTGTCGCGCACGACCCGAGCGGTTTCCTGCACCGGGAGGGAAACGATGGTTTGGTCCAGGGCTGCGCCTGCTGCTGCCGGTGCGGTCATCAGAAATATCCTTCGCGTTTCTTCTTTTCCATCGAACCGGCCTGGTCGCGGTCGATCGCGCGGCCCTGACGTTCGGAGACGGTCGCGGTTTCAAGTTCGGCAATGATGTCGTCGAGCGTCGTCGCATTGGAGCGGATCGCGCCCGTCAGCGGGAAACAGCCGAGCGTGCGGAAGCGGATGACCTCCTCGCGCTTGACCTCGCCCGGAAGCAGTTCGAGGCGCCGATCCTCGGCGAGTATCATCATGCCGTCGCGCTCCACCACGGGGCGCTTCTTAGCAAAATAGAGCGGCACGATCGGGATCTCTTCCGCCTGGATGTAGCGCCAGATGTCGACTTCGGTCCAGTTGGACAGAGGGAAGGCGCGCACGCTCTCGCCCTTGCGGATCATGCCGTTATAGACGTTCCAGAGTTCCGGGCGCTGATTGCGCGGATCCCAGCGATGATCGGGCGTGCGGAAGGAGTAGATGCGCTCCTTGGCACGGCTTGCCTCCTCATCGCGGCGGGCGCCGCCGAATGCGGCGTCGTACTGGCCCGCGTCGAGCGCCTGGCGCAACGCTTCCGTCTTCATGATGTCCGTATAGAGCGCCGACCCATGGGTGAACGGTGTGATGTTTTCGGCTGCGCCGCGCGGATTGGTATGGGCGATGAGGTCCAGATCGTATTTCCGGACAATCTCATCGCGAAACGCGATCATCTCGCGGAACTTCCAGCCGGTGTCGACATGCAGGAGCGGAAAGGGGACGCGGCCCGGATAGAAGGCCTTGCGCGCAAGATGCAGCAGGACGGACGAATCCTTGCCGATCGAATAGAGCATCACCGGTCGCTCGAACTCGGCCGCGACCTCGCGAAAGATGTGAATCGCTTCGTTCTCCAGCGCCTTCAGATGCGGGTCGAGCGGCGGCTTGGTGCTCTGGGGATTATGCAGTTCCGTTTCCGGAAGAGTGTGGGGCATTGCTGACTCCGGGGAAGATTTTGGTCTTCGGGTGTGTCGTCTGGCGCTCAGGCCGCGTTGCTGGCATTCGGAATGATCGAGGAAGCCGCTTCCGGAACGTGCAGGCCGCATTCGCGCTTCTCGTCGTTCTCCCACCACCAGCGTCCGGCGCGCTCCGGCTCGCCGGGCTTGATGGCACGGGTGCAGGGCTCGCAACCGATCGACGGATAACCGCGACTGTGCAGCGGATTGACGGGAATGCCCTCCGCCGCGACATGGGCCTGGATCGTCTCGATGTCCCAGTCGGCGAGCGGATTGATCTTGATGAGCCCGCGCTCAGCATCGGCTTCGGCGAAAGGGGTCGTGGCACGGTTGCCCGACTGCCCGCGGCGCAGGCCCGTGATCCAGTAGCTTGCCCCGTCGAGCGCGCGCGCAAGCGGCTTCAGCTTGCGCACGCCGCAACAGGCATGCCGGGCTTCGACGCTTTCGTAAAAACCGTTCATGCCGTGTTGCGCCACATAGGCGTCGATGTCGGCTTTTTCGGGATAATAGCGCTTGATGAGGATACCATAGGTTTCCTCGGTCTTGTCGATCAGGGCCACTGTCTCGTTGAAGAGGCGGCCCGTCTTCAACGTCGCAACTTGGATGTCGAGATGATCGCCGCCGATCGCGGCGGTAATGACCTGGTCCTCTATGCCGAGCGAGGTGGTGAAGACCGCACGGCCTGCGAGCCCGGCCACGAGCGCCAGCCGTCCGGCAAGATCCAGATCCGCGAGCCTGTCGTTCAGGACCTTTGCTTCGGCTTCGAAGGCCGCCACTTCTGCTTTGAGGGATTGCGTCGTCATGGCTGCATCCTGTTGCAATTTGCACGGAATATGGCAGCCGTTCGTGTCAATGGACAGAAAAACGGATTTCTATTGCTCAAGGATCAGAGCAAATATCTCTCTGATCCATAAAGTTCTAAGAAAACCTAGTAATTCAGTAGATTACTTTCTGCGATTAACGGGACCGCCTGTCTGCGCCCGTGGTGTTGCCGTTCAACAATCGTTGAATGCTCTGTCCGTTTGCTGCGCGTGCTCCACTTTCAGACTGACCCAGTGAGCCCACGAAAGGAGACACGATATGACAAAATCCTTGCCGTCCCGCATTTTGGCTGGAGTGGCTCTCGGCCTTCTTCTCGTGACGGGCGCCGCCGCGCATCACGGTTGGTCCTGGGCGGAGGCCGATCAGGTAGAGCTTTCAGGAACGATCCTCGAGATCGCGATGGCGCCGCCGCATCCGACTCTTCGGGTCGAGACGCAGAATGACGGCACCTGGCGGGTCGAACTCGGCAACCCGCGGCTCACCGAGCGGTCCGGCTTTGTGGAAGGGGTTGCCAAGGCCGGCGATCCGATCGTGGTTCTCGGCAACCGCTCGCTCGACCGAAACGAAAAGAGGATGAAGGCCGTTCGGATCACCGTTGCCGGAAAGGTCTACGATATCTATTCGGAGCGCATTCGGACGAACTGATGGAGGAGGCGCTGACATGGATCGGGGCGCTGCCCGTCGCCGGGGCGATACGGCGCTCCGCAGTGCTCTATATTTTCGTGAATGCCGCCCACATACTCTCGATCGGGATCATCGTCGGTTCGATCCTGCCGCTCGACCTGCGGCTGCTCGGCTTCTTTCCCGACGTGCCGGTCGGAGTGATCGGACCCTATCTTTCGCGCGCGGCGGCAATCGGCATCGCGTCCGCCATGGCCACGGGCCTCTGCCTCTTCAGCGTTCGTCCGGTTGAATATGCCGGCAACCCTGCATTCCTGACGAAGATGACGCTGCTGGCGATTGGCGTCCTCAACGCCGTCCTATTGCACATGACGCCGCAATGGCGCGATGCCGTCAAAGGCGGGCCGCTCTCCCTGAGCGTCCGAGTTTCGGCACTGCTTTCCATGTCGATCTGGACCGGCGCGGTCCTTTCCGGCCGCTGGATAGGCTTCCTGTCCGAGTGATCCTACCGATCGCTCACCGCCCAGCGCGGATTGATCCAGGGTTCCTGGTTGGAACGGGCGAGAGGCTGCTTCCCGAGGATGTGGTCGGCGGCCTTTTCGCCGGTCATGATCGAGGGAGCGTTCAGATTGCCATAGGTGATATGCGGGAAAATCGAGGAATCGGCAACGCGAAGGCCATCGACACCGATGACGCGGGTTTCCGGGTCGACCACGGCCATCGGGTCGTCCTTCGCGCCCATCTTGCAGGTGCCGCAGGGGTGATAGGCGCTTTCGAGATGCTCGCGCAGAAAGGCGTCGATCTCCTCGTCGGTCCGGACCTTCTCGCCCGGCTGGATTTCCGGGCCACGATAGAGGTCGAACGCCTTCTGGCCGAAAATCTCGCGGGTCAGCCGCACGCAATGGCGAAACTTCTCCCAGTCCTCGGGATGGCTCATATAGTTGAAGCGGATCACCGGGTCGGCTTTCGGATCGGACGAGCGAAGCGTGACGTCGCCGCGCGACTTGGAGAGATTGTAGCCGACATGCACCTGGAAGCCGTGCGACTTCGCTGCCGCCTTGCCGTCATAACTGATGGCGACGGGAAGGAAATGATACTGGATGTCCGGCTGTTTGACGCCGGGCGCCGAGCGCAGGAAGGCGCAGGACTCGAACTGGTTGGAAATGCCGAGGCCTCTTTTGAAGAAGAGCCATTGTGCCCCGGCAACGCCCTGCCAGAACCATGGCAGCCAAGAATATAGCGAAACCGGCTTGGTGCTCACCTGCTGGAAATAGAATTCCATGTGGTCCTGCAGGTTCTGGCCGACGCCGGGCCGGTCGGCCTTCACGTCGATGCCCATCTCCTGCAAATGCGCGGCGGGGCCGATGCCGGAGAGCATCAGGAGCTTCGGCGAGTTGAAGGAGGAGGCGGAGACGATCACCTCGCGATTGGCCCTGACGACCTCGGTGCGGCCGCCGCGCTCGATCTCCACGCCGGTCGCCCGGCCGTTCTCGATAACGATCTTGCGGGCGAAGCACCGGACGAGCTCGACATTCGGGCGCTTGAGCGCTGGCCTCAAATAGGCGGATGCGGCCGACCAGCGGCGGCCCCGCCATGTCGTCTGCTCCATCAACCCGAACCCTTCCTGCTTCGAGCCGTTGTAGTCCTCCGTGACCTCGAAGCCGGCCTGCTTTCCGGCCTCGATGAAGGCGTGGAAAAGGGGATTCTTGACCGGGCCGCGCTGCACGTGCAGCGGTCCGTCGGTGCCGCGCCAACCCTCCTCGCCCCCGTGCGAATGCTCCATCCGCTTGTAATAGGGCAGCACGTCCGCATAGGCCCAGCCTTTTGCGCCGAGTTCTTCCCACCGGTCGAAGTCTTCCGAGTGCCCGCGGACATAGACCATGCCGTTGATCGAAGAGGAGCCGCCGATCACCTTGCCGCGCGGCGCGGTGATGCGCCGGTTGTTGAGGTTCGGCTCGGGTTCGGAGAGGTAGCCCCAATTATAACGGTTCATGCTCATCGGCCAGGCCAGCGCCGCCGGCATCTGAATGAACGGGCCGACGTCCGAGCCGCCGAATTCGAGCACGACGACCGAATTCGCGCCGTCTTCCGACAGGCGATAGGCGAGGGCCGAGCCCGCCGAGCCGGAACCGATGATGACGAAATCTGCCTGCATGAGTGTGGGTCTTTCTTCTATGTCTTTATCCGTGACCGCGGCTTATTTCTTCTCCGTCATTCCTGTGCTCGTCACAGGAATCCAGCCAAGCGGCGTCTGTCGCTTGGAAATACTCTTTCGCGCCACCCACGTGACGTTGCTGGATCCCCGGAACTCGCTTCCCTCGCCCGAGGATGAGGGATCAAGAGAACTGATCTTCAATACGGCGCCTCGACCGGTCCCATGCCGACATAGACGGTCTTGAGCTCGGTATAGTGTTTGAGCGCTTCGGCTGAATTCTCGCGCCCGAAGCCGGACTGCTTGGATCCGCCGAACGGAATCTCGACCGGGCAGAGATTATAGGTGTTGATCCAGAGCGTTCCGGCCTCCAGCCGGTCGACGACGCGATGGGCGCGGGTGAGGTCGGCGGTGAAGACGCCGGCGGAGAGGCCGAATTCGGTGGCGTTGGCGCGTGCGACGACCTCCGCCTCGTCATCGAAATCAAGCACGCACATGACCGGGCCGAAGATTTCTTCGCGCGCGATGGTCATCTCGTCGGTGACATCGGCAAAGACCGTCGGCTGGATATAGGTGCCTTCGGCGCTCACATTGTTGGGGATGCCGCCGCCGGTCACGAGCCGCGCGCCCTCCGATTTGCCTTTCTCGATATAAGAGAAGACCTTGTCACGCTGCGCCGTGGATACCATCGGCCCGAGCTGCGTCGCCTCGTCCATCGGGTCCCCGATGACGATCGCATCGGTACGCTCCTTCAGCCGCGCCAGGAAGGATTGCTTTATCTTCTTCTGAACGAAGACGCGCGTGCCGTTGGAGCAGACCTGACCGGTCGAATAGAAATTGCCGAGCATGGCGCCGCCGATCGCGCTTTCGAGATCGGCATCGTCGAAGACGATCAGCGGCGACTTGCCCCCGAGCTCCATCGTGACGTGGCGAAGTCCGGCCGCGGCCGCCTCATAGACCTTGCGGCCGGTCGGCACCGAGCCGGTCAGCGATACCTTGGCGACGTCAGGATGATTGACGAGGAGGGGTCCAGTCGATCGGTCGCCCTGAACGACGTTGTACAGGCCCTTCGGCAGACCCGCTTCGATCAGGATTTCGGCGATCTTCAGCGCGCCGAGAGGCGTGTTCTCCGACGGCTTGAACACCATCGAATTGCCGGCGACGAGGGCAGGCGCACCCTTCCAACAGGCGATCTGCTGCGGATAGTTCCAGGCGCCGATGCCGACACAGACGCCGAGAGGTACCCGCTTCGTATAGGCGAAATCGCCGCCGAGCGGGATATAATCGCCATTGAGGGCGGCCGGGGCGATACCCCCGAAGAACTCGAAGCTGTCGGCGCCCGAGGTCGGGTCGGCGACGATGGTTTCCTGGATGGGCTTGCCCGTGTCGAGCGTCTCTAGTTCGGAGAGCTCCCGGTTGCGCTCGCGCATGATCTCGGCGGCCCGCTTCAGGATGCGGCCGCGAGCCGTCGGGCTCATCGCCGCCCATTCCGGCTGCGCCCGCTTGGCCGCGGCGATCGCCTTCTCGACGATTGCGGGCGTTGCAGCATAGAGGCGGGCGATCACTTCGCCGGTCGCCGGATAGATGCTTTCGATCACCGTGCCGGCGGCGTCCTCGACATATTCGCCGTCGATGAAGTGCGAGGCTTTCGGTTGGGCTCTCATCTCATTCTCCTCGCGGATAGCGTTTGGATTCCTCGAGATTGTCGAGGTTCATGTGATTGCGCATGTAGCGCTCCGAAGCTTTCTGCAGCGGCTGGTGGTCCCAGGGATAGTAGGCGCCGTTTCGAAGCGCTTCGTAGACCACCCAACGCCGGGCCTGGCTTTCGCGCACGGAGGCATCGAAGGCCTCCATGTCCCAATGCGCAGCGCGCATGTCTCGGAAGGCCGTGAGCGTCGCCTGGTCGACCGGGCCGCGCGGCTTTTCAGCGAGGTTGCTGAGTTCCAGCGGGTCTGCCTCCAGGTCGAACAACTGCTCCGGATCGAGCGTGCAGTAAACATATTTCCACTTGCCCTCGCGGATGGCGACCAGCGGCGCATGGGAGGCTTCGGCGGCATATTCCATCAGCACCGGCTGCGTGCGCTCGACGCCGTTGACCATCGGCACGAGGCTGACGCCGTCGGTCCAGGGTCCCACTTCCTCGAGCGAGATGCCGGCGAGATCCGCAAGCGTCGGCGTCACGTCGAGGTTGGAGGTCGGTGTCAGATGGAGGCCCGGCGCGATGCCGGGTCCGGCAATCATCAGCGGCACGCGCGCTGAGCCTTCGAAAAAGTTCATCTTGAACCAGAGGCCGCGCTCGCCGAGCATGTCGCCGTGGTCCGAACAGAAGAGGATGAGCGTGTCGTCCAGCATCCGCGTCCGTGTGAGCGTATCGATCAATTCGCCGACCTTCTCGTCGAGATAGGAGATGTTGGCGAAATAGGCGCGGCGCGAGCGGCGGACATTTTCTTCGGTCACGTCGAAATTCCGGTAGTCGCAGGAGAGCATGATGCGTTGCGAATGCGAGTCCTGCTTGTCGAGCGGGATGGCTTCGACCTCGGGCGTGAGGTGCTCGCAATCCTCGTAGAGGTCCCAGAATTTCCTTCGCGCGACATAGGGGTCGTGCGGGTGTGTGAAGGAGACGGTGAGGCACCAGGGGCGCCGGCTTTCGTCGTCGTTTTCTCGCGAAAGCTGGTAGAGCTTCTGGTTTGCGAGGAACGCGACCTCGTCGTCATATTCCATCTGGTTGGTGATTTCGGCGACACCCGCTCCGGTTACGGAGCCAAGATTGTGATACCACCAGTCGATTCGCTCGCCGGGCTTCCGGTAGTCCGGTGTCCAGCCGAAATCGGCCGGATAGATATCGGTCGTCAGCCGCTCCTCGAAACCATGCAACTGGTCCGGGCCGACGAAGTGCATCTTGCCGGAAAGCGCCGTGTAGTACCCGGCCCGGCGCAGGTGATGCGCGTAGGTCGGGATCGAGGACTGGTACTCGGCCGCATTGTCGTAAACCCGCGTGCGGCTCGGCAACTGGCCCGCCATGAAGGACGCGCGGGCGGGGGCACACAGGGGCGACGAGGTGTAGTTGTTGCGAAAGCGTGCCGATCGCTTGGCCAGCGCCTTCAGGTTGGGCGCATGCAGGAAGTCGGCAGGCCCGTCCGGAAAGAGCTTTCCGTTCAACTGGTCCACCATGATGATCAGAATGTTTGGCTTCCCGGTGGTCACTTGTCGGTTCCTCAATGGTTCGAATTCTTGCAAGTTTCGCTTGTTTCGAGTGGAAACTACCCCTCTCCTCGAGTTAAACCCGAGGAGAGGGGTAGTCCCCACCACCCGCCTTCAAATGCGCATTCACATAGTCTTCCGTGAGCGCGATCGAGGCTTCGATGCTGATCGGCGCCGATTTCAAACTTTGCCGGATGTAGAGCCCGTCGATCATCGCAGCGGTGCCCTCGGCAATGCGCTCTGCGTCATCTGCGGCGCAGAGCGTTCTCAGGCCTGCTAGCAGGTTGGAGCGCAGCCGGCGTGCATAGATGACGAGCAGGCGCCGCACTTCCTCCGAACGTTGCGCTTCCGAATAGAAGGCGAGCCAGGCTGCGACCGTCTCCGGCGCGAATTGATCGGCGCGGAAGCTCACCCGGATCAGTGCACTCACCTGCTCGCGCGGCGTCGTCGCAGCCTTCATCGCGCTTATCGCATCGTCGCGCAATTTGCCGAGAAGGCTGCGGATGGTGGCGATCAGCAACTGGTCCTTGCTGCCGAAATAATGATGCGCAAGGGCGGGCGAGACCCCGGCGGTCCGCGCGATCTCGGACATGGTGACGGCAAGCGTACCCTGATCGCCAATCACGCGCAGCGCCGCGTCCACAAGCGCCTTTCGGCGTACCGGCTCCATTCCGATCTTCGGCATGTTCGAAACCCCTCTGCCCGACAGTTTATTTTTGATTGATCCGTCAATCAATAACAATTCTTTCGTTTTGCCTTTCTTTTTTCTCGGAAATCCGGCTCACTCATCGGGAAGCGTCCACGCTCATGAGCAGACTGGAGGTTGAAATGGCTCAGGCATTCGATCCCGCAGGCAGGGAGGCGGTGGCCCGCAAATGGGTATGGTTCGTCGCCCTTGGCGTCCTTCTGATCATGTGCGGCGGCATCGCCTTCGGAAACCTGCTGATGGCAACGGTCGCCTCGGTCTATTACGTCGGCCTCATCATGCTCATTGGCGGCCTGCTCAATCTCGCCCATGCCTTTCAGGTCAAGAACTGGGGAAGCGTCCTCTACTGGATCATGAGCGGCGCCTTCTATGCGGGCGCGGGCCTCTTCGCCTTCATCAATCCGGTGCTCGCCTCATCGATATTGACCTTCCTTCTGGCCGTGGCGCTGATTGCCGCCGGTTGCTTCCGCATGTGGGTCGGCTTCAGGCTCCGGCCACTCGGGGGTTGGGGCTGGATGGTCATCGGCGGCCTCGTCACGCTGCTCGCCGGGCTGATCATCGCCGCCGGTTGGCCAGTCGACAGCCTCTGGATTCTGGGCCTTTTCCTGGCGGTCGATCTTGTCATGCAGGGGCTCGCCTCGATCGCATTCGGCGTTCTCGCAAGGGGCTGACCGGACCTCTTCCGAACCTTCATGAAACTTTCATCTTCGCGAAAGATTTCATTGACTATTGGCTCCGATGCTGGCGCGCGTTTGTGTGTCCTTTCCCTGGAGCCCGGTATGTCGGCCGCCCCCGCAGAAGTCCTGTCGCTCCGCCGCTTCGGCGACGACCAAATCGTGACGCTTGCCAAACTCGTCATCGAAAATGCCCTGCAGCCGATCGTAGAAGCGACGACCGGGGCGGTGTTCGGCTATGAATCCCTGATGCGCGGCTTCGAACGGCTGGGGTTTGCCTCACCGGTCGAACTGCTCGACAGGGCGGAGAGCGCGGGGCAGTTGCTGGCGCTCGAGCACCTGATCAACAGCCGCGCCGTCGCCGCCTTCGCGAACCTTCCCGATTTCTCGGCGCGTACGCTCTTCCTCAATTTCGATGCACGGCTCGTCGGCGACGAGGGGGACATCGTCGATCGCCTCGTCAACCACTTGAAGCGTGCGAATATCCCGCCATCCTCCCTTTGCTTCGAACTCTCGGAACGATTCGACAGCAGCAATATGCCGGACTTTTCGGTGCTCGTGCGGCAACTGCGGCTTGCCGGCTTCAAGCTCGCGATCGACGACTTCGGCGCCGGGTTCAACGGCCTGAAGCTGCTCTGCGATCAGCCGGTAGATTATGTCAAGATCGACCGGCATTTCGTCTCTGGCATCGACAAGGACCCACGCAAACGTCACCTCGTTCGCCACACGGTCAACATGGCCCACGTACTCGGGACCCGGGTGATCGCCGAGGGTGTGGAAACGGAGTCGGAGTTTCTCGTTTGCCGCGATTTGGGTTGCGATCTCATGCAGGGCTATTTCATCGCCCGGCCGACGACGCACCTCACGGAACTGCAGGCCGTCTATTCCCATCTCGAGCCGGTGGGCAGCATCCGGCGGGCCTCCTCGACGCTCGACAGCATCCTGATCCGGAAGGAAATCGAGCAGCTTCCGGCGGCGAGGGAGAGCGACGACCTCGATTCCGTGTTCGACCTTTTCCGGCTCAATCCGCGACAGGCTTTCTTTCCGGTGCTGAATGCCAATGGAGAACCCCGCGGCATCCTGCACGAATACCACGTCAAGGAGATGATCTATCATCCCTTCGGTCGCGACCTCCTGAAAAACCGCATCTATCAGCGCCGCATCTCGCATTTCGTAACGCCCGCGCCGATCGCCGACCTCGATACGCCCGCGGACGAAATGCTCAAGATTTTCGCAGGCATGGATGGTAGCGATTGTGTCATCCTGACGGAGAACATGCGCTATGCCGGGATTCTCTCGGCTTCGTCGCTCCTGAAGATCATCAACGAGAAGCAGCTGAAGATGGCACAGGAGCAGAATCCGTTGACTGGCCTTCCCGGCAATCGGGCGATCCGCGATTACGTCCAGCATGCAGTCCTGGACGGCGACCGGGCCCGCTATTTCTGCTATTGCGATTTTGACGACTTCAAGCCCTTCAACGACACCTACGGCTTTCAGAAGGGAGATCTCGCGATCACCCTCTTTGCGGCGCTTCTGCGGCGTCATTTCATCGGCGAGGAAAAGTTCCTGGGTCACGTTGGAGGCGACGATTTCTTCATCGGTATCGACGGTTGTACCGAGGAAGAGATCCGGGCCGTCCTTAGACGTCTGATCGACGATTTCCGTTCGGACGTCCGCCAACTCTATTCGCCCGAGCATGTGTCGGCGGGACGGATCAGCGGATATGGTCGCGATGGAGTGACAAAGGATTTTCCCCTGATGCGCTGTTCCATCGCCGTCCTCGTGCTGCCGGAAGGCCTTGTGCTCTCGGATGGCCAGGCTGTCAGCAAGCGGATCGCGGAGATAAAGACGCGCGCCAAGGAAAGCGACAATGGCGTCGTGCTGGAGCCGCTCGACCGTACCTGAGCGGATGGATGCGAGGCGATCTTTCCCGAACGGCGAGAGGGCTATAGGTATAGGCGGAACCGTTTTGCGAGGATGCCGTCATGACCCTTCCGACAGAAATGACCTATGTCGATCTGCCTGGCCCCGGAGGGCCGGAGAATATGGTGCTGGCGCGAGGGGCGATGCCCGAGGTCCGGACCGGCGACATTCTGGTCCGCGTCGAAGCCTTCGGCATCAATCGGCCCGACGTCCTGCAGCGCAAGGGAGACTACCCGCTGCCCGCTGGGGCGAGCCCCATCCTCGGGCTCGAAGTTGCAGGCGAGGTGGTTGCGCTCGGCCACGGCGCGAGCGGTTTCTCTATCGGCGACAGAGTCTGCGCTCTCGCCAATGGCGGCGCCTATGCGGAATATTGCGCCGTCCCCGCCACGCAGGCACTTCTCTGGCCCAAGGGATACGATGCCGTGAAGGCTGCAGCCTTGCCCGAGACCTTCTTTACCGTCTGGGCCAACGTCTTCGACATGGCAGGCCTGAAGTCAGGTGAAACATTTCTCGTCCATGGCGGATCGAGCGGCATCGGCACGACGGCTATTCAGCTTGCGAAAGCTCTCGGTGCGGAGGTTTTCGCAACCGCCGGCAGCGCGGCCAAGTGCAAGGCATGTGAGGCGCTCGGGGCGAAACGCGCGATCAACTATCGTGAGGAGGATTTCAGGGCTGTCGTGCTGGAAGAGACCGGCGGCCGCGGTGCCGACGTCATTCTTGACATGGTCGGTGGACCCTATTTCGAGCGCAACATCGGCAGCCTCGCCAAGGATGGGCGTCTGTCCATCATTGCTTTCCTCGGCGGGGCGCGGGTGGAGGGCGGCAATATCGCGCCGATCCTCATGAAGCGGCTGCGTATAATGGGCTCGTTGCTCCGGCCCCGCACCGCCGCCGAGAAGCAGGCCATCCGTGATGGGCTCGCGGCAAGGGTCTGGCCGTTGCTCGAGGGGGGCGAAGTTGCTCCTGTCGTGCAGGCCGTCCTGCCGTTCGAGGAGATTTCCGACGCACATCGGCTCATGGAGCAGGGCGATCATATCGGCAAGATCGTGATGCGGATCGGGTAGCAAAACACAATAAGACGATGGTCGCCCTTGTATCGGTGCAAGGATCGATTACGTTATGTTCAACGTCAACGAACAGAAAGGAAGGTGATCCAATGTCTAATGAGATTTCGGACCTCGTAAAGGGCATGGGAGAGGTGAAGGAGTCGAGGCAGCCCTTGGCTTGATAGCCGCCTTCCTGGGGCCGTAGCGCCCGGCCATTTTGAGGCCAAAGCTCATGGAAGGGCCGCCGAAAGGCGGCCCTTTTCCAGTTCCGCCGGAGCTGCCCGGCATCAGATGCCGAAGCGGCCAAGTGCCGGTATCTTGATTCCGGGTCGCGCGATATCGAAGCCGGCCACCAATCCCATGAAATGCAGTTCCAGGCCGCTGCGCCAGCCTGCGGAAATGCCGGCAAGCCCGTAAAGCGTGGCATGCAGGTCGAGCCCGTCGGCGTCGACATGGAACAGTTTTCCCTCGGGCAGATAATCGCGTCCGACCGCATCGGGGGGCAGGACCGCGTCGAGCTCCGGCACGGACCGCAGGACATGGGCAATGAAGGTGTTGGAGTTGGGGCCGGGCCAAAGACGATAGGCGCCCGGGGACGAGTAAGGGTATGCCCCTATCGCCTTTTCGATCCTCGGGATCAGGCGCTCGGCCTCTTCACCCCTGACAGCAACAACGATGCGGGGCTCGTTCGAGTACCAGCGTCCGTCGGCCGGATAGGCGTTCTTGCGGATCGGCCTGCCCCAGCCGACCTTTTCATATCGGTCATAGGCGAGCGCCCCTTCAGTCTTGGTGACGATCCAGGCGTGGCTCGCCACTGCCCCCTTCATGCCTCCGGTGGTCGCCGAGAAGACATATATCGCCGCCTCCGGGCCGTGAGCTGCTTCCGTTAAGATACCTGATGAAGACCAATCCGCGTCGTGCCAACTCTGCGGCCGCTCCTTCAGGTACCACAGGCCCGCCGACGCGAGTGCCGGAAGCAGGTAGACGACGGCGAAAGCGAGAAGGAGCTTGCGGATGAATTTCATCGACGGTGACTTTTCTGCCATGTGATTCCTGATAGATGCATATCCGAATCTTGGAAAATTGAGGGCAGGCGATGTCGAATCCCGTTCTGGTCGAAGTAACGCGCGGAAATCTGGTCGAAAGCCGCCATCGAGGCATGATCGTCGCCGTCGATGCCGAGGGGAAGACACTGTTTTCGCTCGGTGAAGCGGATGCTCGCATCTTTCCGCGCTCGGCCTGCAAGGCAATGCAGGCCCTGCCGCTGATCGAAAGCGGTGCCGCCGACGCCTACGGGTTCGGGGACCGGGAACTGGCACTTGCCTGCTCCTCGCATTCCGGGGAGTCGGAACATGTGGCGCTCGCCGCCTCGATGCTCGCGGCAGCGGGGCGGGACGTCCACGCGCTTGAATGCGGCGCCCATTGGTCCTCCGACCAGAAGACGCTGATCGCGCAGGCGCGCTCCCTCGAAGCCCCAAGCGCACTCCACAACAATTGCTCCGGCAAGCATGCGGGCTTTGTCTGTGCCTGCTGCCATTCCGGCACCGAGGTCAAAGATTATATCGGCTACGACCACCCGCTTCAGAAGGAGATCCGCGGGGTCATGACGGAGCTGACGGGAGCTGTCCTCGGTCGCGACGACTGCGGCATCGATGGTTGCTCGATTCCGGCCTACGCGCTCTCGATGAGGGGTCTTGCCCGCGGCTTTGCAAAGATGGCGAGCGGAGTCGGCCTCGGGACGGAGCGGGCCCGGGCCTCGAAGCGTCTGATCGACGCCTGCATGGCCGAACCCTTTTATGTTGCCGGTTCCAGGCGTGCCTGCACACGCCTTATGAAGACGGCTCCCGGCCGAATCTTTGCGAAGACCGGCGCCGAAGGCGTCTTCTGTGCGGCGATACCCGAAAAGGGCGTCGGCATCGCGCTGAAATGCGAGGACGGCACGACCCGTGCCGCCGAGGCGATGGTCGCGGCAACGCTCGCTCGGTTCTTTACGGAAGATCGGGAGATCCATGCGGCGCTGATGGCGCAGGCCAATCACGCGATGCGCAACTGGAACGGAATGCACGTCGGGGACGTACGGGTGGTGACGGAGGCCTTTGCCGCCTGATCCGCAATGGCTGGCCTTGTCAGTCGTAGCGATATCCTTTTCTCTGAGAGACACGCTTCAGCCGCACAATTTGGGAGGAAGAACGATGCTGAAACTGTTTTACACGCCCGGAACCTGCTCGCTTGCCTCGCATATCGCACTCGAGGAGGCCGGTGCGGCTTATGAAGTGCATCGCGTCGATTTTTCAAAGGCCGAGCAGACCAAGCCGGACTATCTCTCCATCAATCCGAAGGGCAGGGTACCCGCGTTGGTAACCGACCGCGGTATTCTGACCGAAACCCCTGCCATTCTCGCATATATCGCCCAGAGCTTCCCGAAGGCGCGGCTTGCGCCGCTTGACGATCCTTTCGAGTTCGCGCGGCTTCAGTCGTTTGTCAGCTATCTCTGCTCGACTGTCCACGTTGCCCATGCCCATGCGCGTCGCGCCGGGCGGTGGGCGGATGATCCGGCAGCACAGGAGGCAATGAAGGCCAAGGTGCCGCAGAATATGGGCGACTGCTTCGCGCTGATCGAACGAACGATGTTTGCCGGCCCCTTCGTCCTGGGCGATTCCTATTCGATCGCAGACCCTTATCTCTTCACCATCGCAAGCTGGCTCGAGTCTGACGGCGTCGACCCGGCGCGCTTTCCGCGTATCCTCGACCATCGCAACCGGATGGGCGAACGTCAGGCCGTGGCAAAGGTTCTCGCCGCAGTGCAGGCGTAGCGGCGTAAGGGTTAGGAGGAGCCGAAGGCGGAGGCCCTTGTTCACCTCCGCTCGCAGTAAACCTCCACCGCAGGACGCGGCCATGGCCATCCGGGGAACGGCAGATCCGCGAGCTCCCGTTCATCCATGCGGGCGAGGTCCGGATGCTGGAGAGGGTCGCGCAGCCAACAGAAGGAGGGTCCCCGAGAACCGTCGGCGTGGGCCTCAGGGCGCTTGAGCATTGAGAAAACCTTCAGCATGGGTCAGCCTTTCGATGCCTGTCGCGCAGGCGGAGGGTTTGCTGCCCGGCAGCGTCTAACTCCGGGCCTCGCCAGCCAGGAGCATCCTCCCCTTCGCCGTAGTTTACAATTGAGATTGCCACTGCGGCGGTTTAGAAAAGCTATATGAAGGAGTTGAGCGCGGTTCATCTGAACGGGTTGCGTGCGACCGAAGCGGTCGGCCGCCTCGGCTCGCTCGCCGCTGCGGCGGAGGAGCTTGGCGTCACGCCGGGTGCTGTCAGCCAGCAGATCGCCAAGACGGAGGCGCAACTCGGGCGCACGCTCTTCGAACGTACGCCGCGCGGCCTTGTGGTTTCGGATAGCGGGCGGGCGCTTCTGACGCGATTGTCGAGCGCCTTCGGGGAACTCGCAGAAGCGGTCGCACAGGCACGCCGCCGCGATGAATCGGTTTTGACCGTGTCGGTGGCTCCGGTCTTTGCAGCTCGCTGGCTCGTCTACCGGCTGGACCGCTTCGCCGAGCACAATCCGGACGTCCGGCTGCGGATCGACGCGACCACGACGCTCGCCAATCTCGAAACCTCCGATGTCGACCTCGGTATCCGCGTCGGAGCAGGCCGCTGGCCGGGCGTGCGGTCGGAGCTGCTGCTTGAGCAGGAGGTTTTTCCGGTCTGCTCGCCGGCGCTCGCTGCCGGGCTGCACAAGCCCGCCGATATATTGAAACTGCCGGCAGTGATCGATGCGCACGCAATGTTTTCCTGGGAGCTGTGGCTGGACGCGGCCGGCGTCTCCGGTGCGGCCATGACGGTGCGCCACACCTTCAACGATGCTTCCCTCGCTCTCGATGCAGCCATTGCCGGGCAGGGGGTGATGCTCGCCTGGCAGACGCTTGCCGGCTACGCGCTGCTGAGGGGGTCTCTGGTGGCACCTTTCGGCATTCGCGCCAAAACCGGCTTCGGGCACTACTTCGTCACGTCCGCCTCACGCCGAGAAAGCAAGGGCGCGCTGGCTTTCAAGCGCTGGGTGCGCGAGGAGGTCGAGGAAGGAATGCGCCAGCTCGCTTCTATTCCGGCTCCTTCAGCCGCTCCTCCATCATCGCCTTGAAAGCGGGACGGGACTGGCAGCGCGCCAGCCACGATTTCACCTGAGGATGGCTGTCGAAAAGGGTCGTCTGGCTCATCGCGTAACGGAAAACTTCAGCGAGATTGAGGTCCGCAACAGTAAAGCGACCCCCCACCACGTGGTCGCGTCCTGCAAGGTGTGCTTCGAGCACGGCAAAGGCCCTTTCGAGCGCGCGCGCACAGGCAGCGATTTCGGTCTGTCCTTCCGGCGTGTTCTCAATCCCCTTGTCGTAAGCAAGAACGATCTCGACCGCATACGGCTCGACCTCCGTCGCCGCCCACATCGTCCAATTGCCGATCTGCCCTTCCTCCGGGACATCGGCGGGTGCCAGTGGTCCGCCATGTTTCCGGGCGAGGTAGAGGTTGTTGGCAAGCGATTCGGTCAGCACCAGGCCGTCATCATCGATCGCGGGTATGAGGCCCATCGGGTTTACGGCGAGAAAGCCAGGCGATTTCGTATTGAGGGGGGCGTCTGCGGCCAGAGGGTCGGCGACGCGGCGCGCCTGGATCACCGGCACCGATCTGAAGGGAATGCCGAGTTCGCGTGCCATCCAGTAGTTGCGCGACGCGCGCGAGCGGTAGACTCCATAGATCGTCAGCATTGATCTCTCCTCCGTTTGCCTGGCAAGCTCTTAGGCGATTGCCGTCCGCGGCAAAAGGCGATCTCGGTGATAGGTTGCATGAAATGTTTTGATGCGCATCGCAGAGCCGCACTCGCTGTCGCAAGAGTTCTTCCGCAACCTTCAGACGATTTTTCGCAGTCGAGTTTAGGGAAGCATAACCTCTTTCCGCTAAACCTGCGCGAGCGCCGCTCCTCGGAGGTTTAGCTTGGCAGACAAGACGTCCCGCAGCATCCGTTATGCCGACCTGAACGCGGGCGACAATGCGGAAACGCGCCGGCTGATCGATGCCGGCAATCGCCTCGCCGACGAAGTCGCACGCCTGTTTCCGTCTCAGCCGGATATTGCCGACCGCCACTATTGGCTCGAGGCGATGATCAACCACGTCCCGGACTACATCTATGCCAAGGACACGGAGGGCCGTTTCCTGATCGCCAATGAGGTGACGGTCGCCGACAATGGCCTCGAAAGCCTGCAGGATCTCGTCGGCAAGACCGATTTCGATCTGCATCCGCATGAATTTGCCCAGGCGGTCGCTGGTACGGAGCGGCGTGTGCTGGAGACCGGCGAACCGATTTTTGGTATCGAGGAACGTGCGATCGTCACGAAGGGCCGCGACCGTTGGCTCATGACCTCGAAAGTGCCCTTGCGGAGCAAGAGCGGAAAGATCATCGGCATCGTCGGCATCTCGCGTGACATCACCGATCGGAAGTCGGCGGAGCGCCTGCTCGAAGGGCAGGCCCGGTTATTGGAAATGATAGCCAAGGGCAAGCCGCTGACCGAATTCTTCAACGAGCTGGTGCTGCTGATCGAGGCACTTCTTCCCGGTATCAAAGGCTCTATCCTGCTTTTGTCCGAAGACGGCCGGCATCTCCTGCACGGCGCTGCTCCCAGCCTCGACCGGGCGTATAGCGCTGCTGTTCATGCGTTGGAAATAGGCCCGAATGCGGGCTCTTGCGGAACGGCCGCCTGGCGCGGCGAACAGGTCATCGTCTCCGATGTCTACGCCGACCCGCTCTGGGCGGACTACGCTCTTCTCCTGAAATCTTCCGGTCTCCGTTCCTGCTGGTCCACGCCCATCCTGTCGCGCGAGCGCAAGGTGCTCGGCACATTCGCGCTCTACGCACATGAGGTCGCAACCCCTTGCGAGCAGGAGCAGGAACTGATTGCCATGGCCGCTCACCTCGCCGGAATCGCCATCGAGCGCAAGCGGGCGGAGGACCGTATCAGTTTCTTGGCCCACCATGACGCCTTGACGGGCCTGCCGAACCGCGTCCTTTTTGAAGAGCAGGTCGACGGCATGCTCGAGGAGATCCGCGAGCGGGACCAATGCGCCGTGCTCGCCTTTCTCGACCTCGACAATTTCAAACTGATCAACGACAGCCTTGGCCACGCGGCAGGTGATGAGCTCCTGAAAGCCGTCGCAGGGCGCATGCGGGCCTCCGTGCGGAAAGCCGATTTTGTCGTGCGCGTCGGCGGCGACGAGTTCATCATTCTCCTGAACGGGTTGCCGAAGGAGCGGGATATCGTGCTGTCGCGGCTTGAGGACATCCGCTCTGCAATCGCCATGCCGCTGCAGTTGCAGGGCCGCTCCCTGCAGGTCAGCTGCAGCATGGGAGTGGCTTGCTTCCCCAACCAGGGAAGAACGGCGGGTGAACTGCTCGCCAACGCCGACATGGCCATGTACCGCGCCAAGGAACTCGGCCGCGACAACATACAGGTCTTTACCGAGGAGATGGCGGCAAGAGCTCATGAAAGACTCCAATGGCAGGAGGAGCTTCGTGAGGCACTTGCGGGGGAGGAGTTCCTGCTGCATTTCCAGCCGCAGATGAATCTCGGCACCGGGCGCATCTTCGCGGCGGAGGCACTGTTGCGTTGGAACCACCCGGTGCGCGGCATCATCTCGCCTTCGGTGTTCATCCCGCTCGCCGAGGAGACCGGGCTTATCGTGCCGATCGGAGACTGGGCGCTGCGTGCCGCCTGTCGCCAGCTGAAGGCCTGGCAGGATGCCGGCCTGCCACCGCTGATCATCAGCGTCAATGTTTCCGCTCGGCAGTTCCGCGAACGCAACTGGGCATCGCGGGTGGCGGAAATTCTGAAGGAGACCGGGCTCGAGGCCCGTTACCTCGAGCTCGAGCTCACCGAGAGTCTCATCATGCAGGACGTGCCGGGGGCAATCGCCACAATGCACGCGCTGGAAGCGATCGGCGTTCACCTTGCGATCGATGATTTCGGGACGGGCTATTCCAGCCTCAGTGCGCTTAAGCGCTTTCCGGTACGCCGTCTGAAAATCGACCGGTCCTTCGTTACGGACATTCCGCTCGATGCCGACGACATGGCGATCACGTCCGCCATTATCTCGCTTGCACAGAAGCTCGGCCTGCGTGTGATCGCCGAGGGTGTCGAGAGCGAGGCGCAGGTCGAGTTTCTCCAGAAGGCCGGCTGCGACGAAATCCAAGGCTATTTCTTCAGCCGTCCTTTGTCGGCCGAGGCTTTCGAAAGCCTGCTTTCCTCCGCGCGGCCGTAATCCGGTCGCCGGCTGAAACCGGCAGTTGCGGAATGTGGTGTCAGTATTGTGATCTGAAGTTTGCTGACACAGGTGCCGCTCCGGCCGTAAATGCAAACTGGAGCCACCAGAGAGCGGTTTCCGCTTGCGTCCCGTTCCGACTTGTCGATAACCATTCGAGACGGCTTCGCAATGATTCACTTCGAAGCACTTTGATCTGGCCCTCGGAATGGAGCACGTGGACCGTGTCGCCACCCTCTCTTCCGTGCGGCACAACCCGTTAGAGTTCGATGTCATCACTGCCAGTTTTTTCCCGACGTCAGTTTCTTCGCACATCCGGGTTGGCAATCGCCTCCGCCGGGCTTGCGGGTTGCACTTCTTCGATGAACACCGACCGCTTCCGCCAGCAGACAATGCCGGTCTACCGCAACCCTGCGCTGGAAAGCCGTTGGGGCCCGCCGGGCGGCATTTATGAGGGGCCGGTGGGCGAGGGACCGATCGGCTTGCCGCCCCAGGACGCCTATTACGCAGAGATCTATGCAGCGCAGGAGGACGGGGGATTCCTCGTTCCGGCCGTGCCATTCAGGCAGATCGATCCGCGGTTCTATCGTCAGGAGGTCAGCGATCCTTTTGGCGAGGCTCCCGGCACGATCGTCGTCGACACGGCCGACCGCTATCTCTACCTGATCCAGCCGCGCGGGCGTGCGATGCGCTACGGCGTCGGCTTGGGCCGGGAAGGGTTTGCATGGTCGGGCCGCGGCGTGATTCAATGGAAGCAGAAATGGCCCAAGTGGACGCCCCCGAACGAGATGGTGGCCCGTCAGCCGGTACTGGCGAAATATTCCGCGGATAATGGGGGCATGCCCCCGGGCCTGGACAACCCGCTTGGGGCACGCGCGCTTTATATCTTCCAGAACGGTCAGGATACGCTCTATCGTGTCCATGGCTCGCCTGAATGGCAGTCGATCGGCAAAGCGGTGTCATCGGGTTGCGTGCGCTTGATCAACCAGGACGTGATTGATCTTTATGATCGTGTGCGCAACAAGTCGCCGATCCTCGTCGTCTGACGTCTGGTGCTCATTTGCCCCGCGGCCTCAGCTTTCTTGATGGCGGCCGGCGAGCCGCTGCGTCAGCCGATGCAGTGCGTCGCGCATCTCCCGGACTTCCTCAAGGCTGCAGCCTGAGGCATTGCCGATATCGCGTAGAATACCGAATGCTTCGGCCTTCAGATCGCGTCCGCCTTGCGTCAGGCTGACGATGACCTGCCGCTCGTCTGCCGCATCGCGCGCACGGCGGACATAGCCGGCCGCCTCCAGCCGCTTGAGCAGCGGTGAAAGCGTGCCTGAATCGAGACCCAGCTCTTCGCCAATTCGCTTCACCGTCATGCGGTCCTGCTGCCAGAGCGCCAAAAGCACGAGATATTGGGGATAGGTCAGCCCAAAACGGTCGAGCAAGGGCTTGTAGGCGCGATTGAAGGCATGCGCCGCCGAATAGACCGCAAAGCAGAGCTGCTGACCAAGCGCCAGCGCCTCATCGGAACCTGAGTCGAATTTTGCCGCTTTCGTCGTCATGATATCATTGTTGCAAATTCAGTCAGAAAAAGCAATTTGCAAAATTAATTTGCGCGCTATTTAATTTTGCAATATATAAAATCCGCAACCATAGGAAGGAGACTGTCATGCCCATTCTCTATCGCACTACCGCGTCCGCGACCGGTGGCCGTGCCGGCCAGGCCAAAAGCCAGGACGGTGTACTCGACGTTACGCTCACCGTTCCGAAGGAGCTCGGAGGCGACGGTGCGCGTGGCACCAATCCCGAGCAGCTCTTTGCCGCCGGATATTCCGCCTGCTTCCTCGGCGCACTGAAATTCGTTGCCGGCAAAGAGAAGATAAAGCTCTCGGAAGACACGACGGTGACGGGGACGGTCGGAATCGGACCCCGCGACGATGGCACGGGTTTCTTCATCGACGCGGCACTCGAGATTTCGTCACCCGGCGTCGAAAAAGCGGTGCTCGAGGACCTTGTTCAAAAGGCGCATATCGTGTGCCCTTACAGCCATGCGACCAGGGGCAATGTCGACGTAAAGTTGACGGTGGCCTGACAGAAGCGCTTGCGGAAGGCTGAAGCCCGAGTGCGACTGCGGGCTTCATTCTACTAGATGCCCGTGGCTCGGCGTGCTCCGCAATTGCGTAACGCCTTCGCGGGCCCGGCTTCTTCATGTGAGGGTAGCGGAGAGATTGCGGTCCTTCGGTACTGTCTCCTAACGCTTCAGACTGCCGAGAATGCCGCGGACAAGAGCCCGTCCCACCTGGGTCGCGACCGTCCGCGCGACGGACTTCATCGCCGCCTCCACGATGGTTTCCCGTTGGTAGCCGGAAGAGCGCGTCCTAGCCCGCTTGCCCGACGGCGCTTCCGCCGCGTCGTCGCCGAAGCCGGGCAGTGTCCAACGGCCGCCGCCGGAAGTCTCCTCAGAGGCCCGTTCTTCTGCTCGCTGAGCTGTTTCCGCCTGTTCCGCAGCCTTGGCCGCACGCTTGGCAAGCATTTCATAGGCCGACTCCCGGTCGAAGTCCTCATCGTAGAGGCCGCGCACGGGGCTGAGGCTGATGACATGCTGCCGCTCGGCCTCGGTAAGCGGACCGAGCCGGGACGCCGGCGGACGCACCAGGGTCCGCTCGACAATCGACGGCGAGCCTTTGCCCTCCAGCGTCGAAACCAGAGCCTCGCCGGTACCGAGATTGGTGATCACGTCGGCGCAATTGAAGTCGGGGTTGGGGCGGAACGTATCGGCAGCCGTCTTGACTGCCTTCTGTTCGCGGGGGGAATAGGCGCGCAACGCATGCTGGACACGGTTTCCAAGCTGGGCGAGGACCGCCTCCGGGACGTCGAGCGGGTTCTGGGTGACGAAATAGACGCCAACGCCCTTCGAGCGGATCAGGCGGACAACCTGCTCGACGCGTTCGACGAGGACCTTGGGCGCATCATTGAAGAGCAAATGCGCTTCGTCGAAGAAGAACACCAGCTTCGGCTTATCCGGGTCACCCACTTCGGGAAGTTCCTCGAAAAGCTCTGACAGGAGCCATAACAGGAAGGTTGCGTAGAGCCGCGGGTTCATCATCAGCTTGTCGGCGGCAAGAACCGAAATCGCGCCGCGCCCGTCATTGGTGGTCCGCATGATGTCGGTGATCTTCAGTGCCGGCTCACCAAAGAAATGCTCCGCCCCCTGCTGTTCCAGGATCAGGAGTTCACGCTGGATCGAGCCGACGGAGGCTTTGGAGATGAAGCCGAACTGATTGGATAGCTCGCCTGCATTCTCGCCCATGTAATTGAGCAGCGCCCGCAGGTCCTTGAGGTCGAGTAGCGGCAATCCGCCCTCATCGGCGATCTTGAAGGCGATGTTCAACACACCTTCCTGGGCGTCGGACGCGTTCATCAGCCGCGACAGAAGGAGGGGCCCCATCTCCGATATGGTGGTCCGGACCCTGTGCCCCTTCTCGCCGTAGAGATCCCAGAAGATCACCGGAAATTCCTGAAAATCATAAGGCTCGAGGCCGATCTGCTCCGCGCGCTTGAGCAGGAAGTCCTTCGACTCGCCCATCGCGCCGATGCCGGATAGGTCGCCCTTCACGTCGGCGCAGAATACCGGTACGCCGGCATTCGAGAAACCCTCGGCCAGGATTTGCAGCGTCACGGTCTTGCCGGTCCCGGTCGCGCCTGTGATCAGACCGTGGCGATTGCCGAATTTGAGCTCCAGATATTCGCCTTTATTGATCGAATCGTCCGGCTTGCGGCTGGTTCCGATGTAGATCTTGCCTTCCTGCAGCATGGGGGCTTCATCTCCGTCTTGTCGATTTTTCTTAATAAAAGCGGGCATTTCCCGCATGTCGCATAAAATCAGTCATCGAAACGTGGGGTGCATCCGTTATAGGCGGTGCGCCTGCCCCCGGCAATATGATTGCAGGCGCCTAGAGGGCCGGATTGCCATATGAACGGCTCCGTGAAACGATACCGAAGAGGTGCCGATTGCGGGTGCGCGAACCCGCCCGATGCGCTTGTCATCTCGGCACCGTTCGTTTACCTTGACGTTCACGTCAAAATTCCAGCAAGGAGATTTCCATGAGTGAACTGGTCACGCGCGTGGCGGAAAATGTCGGCATCGAGGCTGCAACGGCTGAAAAGGCGGTCGGCATGATCCTTGGTTTCCTGCAGCGTGAGGCCGCCGAAGGCCCGGTCGCCCAAATGATCGAGGCGATCCCCGGCGCACCCGAGCTGGTCGCCCGGTACAATGGCGAGGGCAGCGACGGTGGCGGTCTCCTTGGCGGCCTGATGTCGGCAATCGGCGGCGGCGGCGTCATGGCGCTCGGACAGCAATTGATGAGCCAGGGGCTTGGCATGGGAGAGATCACGGCACTCGCCAAGGAAACCATCGCCTTTGCCAAGGAGAAGGCGGGTGAGGACGTCGTGGACGAAGTCGTCGCATCCGTTCCAGGTCTCAGCCAGTTCGTGTGATTACCCGGTGAGGAGGTAGGCCATTACCCTTCTGACCGGCGGGCCAGGGGGGTAACGGCGCGGGCGCCATGAGCGCCCGCAATGCTTCACCTCACGCATCCCATTCGGGAGCAAGGCCCTGCGGATTGACGATCCGCCCATCCGGACGGGCAAGTTCGCGGACTGCCGCTATCTCCTCCCGCGTCAGTGCGAAGTCAAATATCGCGAAATTCTCCTTGAGCCTTGCCTCCGTCGCGGTCTTCGACAGCACGACCACGTCCTGCTGCTGCACGAGCCATCGCAAAGCCACCTGCGCCGCCGTCTTGCCGTGGCGCGCGCCGATCTCCTTCAGCAGGGGCTCGGCAGGCACCTTGCCGTTGGCTATGGCGTAATAGGCAGTGAGCGACATTCCGAGCCGCCGCGCCCTCTGAAGGAGCTTCGTCTGATCCAGATAAGGGTGATATTCGACCTGGTTCGTGGCGATTGGCGCGTCGCTGAGCCGGACCGCCTCTTCCATTTGCGCGATATTGAAATTGCTGATGCCGATGTGGCGGACCTTGCCGGCATTCCGCACCTCGTTCAGGGCGCCGATTCGCTCGGCCATCGGCACGTCGCTCCCTGGCCAATGCAGAAGCAGCAAATCGACGTGGTCGGTCTTCAGCTTTCTCAGGCTCTCGTCGACCGAGGCGACGAAACGGTCCTGGCTATAGTTGTCGACCCACACCTTGGTGGTCAGGAAGATGTCAGCCCGTGGAATGCCGGACTTGTGCATGGCCTCGCCGACTTCCGCCTCGTTGCCGTAGATCTGTGCGGTGTCCACGTGGCGGAATCCAAGCTTCAGGGCCTGCGGCAGGATGCGAAGCACCTCCGCTCCCGACATACGGAATGTGCCGAAGCCGAGGCCGGGGATATTGGCGCCATTGGAGCTGACTGCATGCATTGAGAACTCCTCCGCTGCTGGCGCCCGGGCGGCCCGAGACGCGATCTCCTATACTTGCACTTTGGATGCGGGCGGAAAACCGCACAGTTCTCCTCGTCCCGCTCTAGCGGTTTCTCGTTGCCACGATGAAAAGCCGCGGGAAACGCAAGAGCACACGCCCGTCTTTCATCGTCGGATAAGCCTTCCTGATTTTATCGGCATAGGCGGCGAGGTAACCGGCCCGACGGGCGGCGGGCAGCGCGTCGAGATAGGGGCGCAATCCCGTGCCCTTTACCCATTCGACGATGGCGTTCGCATTTGCGAGTTGGTGATAATACACGGTGTGCCAGACATCGATCCGGACGTCCTTGGCTGTCAGCCTCTCGACGTAGTTCGCGGGTGAGGGCAGGGACTTGCGTCGTGCGGCGCGGCCGGCAAAGGCTGAAGCAAAAGCAGACTCCTCTGCCGTTTCCTCCATCAGGACGTGCGTCGGCTCATCCAGGTTGTCGGGCATTTGCACCGCGAGCGTCCCGCCGGGCGCCAATGCAAGGATGAGCCGCTCGAACAGCACGATGTGCTCCGGCAGCCACTGGAAAACCGCGTTGGCAAAGAAGAGGGCGCTTTCCGCCGGCGGTACCCAACTCGCAAGATCGGCCTTTTCGAAGCGCAGCTCCGGCAAGCGCGTTCGCGCGGCCGAAAGCATGTCCTCGTCGCTGTCTATTCCGGTAAGCGGGTTGTCTCTGAAACGATTGAGAATCAACTCGGTCGAATTGCCGGGTCCGCAACCAAGGTCGAAGGCGGGGCCGTCAGGCAGCTCGGTTACCTGCGCCAGCAGGTCGCGCGCCGGACGCGTCCGCTCGTCTTCAAATTTGGTATACTGCGCTGCCGACCAAGCCATGAGCGTGGCTCCTTCATATGCCGAACTGCAAGCTTTCGAGCGAGGGAAGGATGAGCGAAGGGCCGTAGTCCTTGTATTCATCCGGGCTATCGGCGCGGTTGATCCAGACCGTACGGAAACCGAACTTGGTTGCACCGGCGACGTCCCATCGGTTCGAGGACTGGAACGAGACCGCCTGGGGGTAGAGCCGATAGCTCGTCGTCACCAGATCGTAGACGGCCGGTGCCGTCTTGAATGCCTTGACTGCGTCGACCGAAAAGACGTCGTCTATGATGATATCGAGGGCCGCGTTCTTGACAGCCGATGCCAGCATGGCCGGCGAACCGTTGGAAAGAATGGCGATGCGGGCGCCCCGCTCCTTCAAACCCTTCAGGACCGCGGGAACTTCCGGATAACAGTCGAGCGCCCAATAGGCATCGAGAAGCGGCTTCTTGAGTTTGGGATCGGCCGAGGGGAAGCGCTGAAAGGCGTGGTCCAGCGATTGCTCGGTCAATTCCCAAAAGTCGACATAGACGCCCATCAGCGAGCGTACCCAGGAATATTCGAGTTGCTTGGCGCGCCAGAGTTCCGAAAAGGCCTGACCGTCCGGCCCGATCGCTTCGGCATGCCGGCGTACGGCCGCATGCACGTCGAAAAGCGTGCCATAGGCGTCGAAAACATAAGCCGCGTAAGACATCGAGTTCTCCCGTCATCCACCGTCCAGGCGGTGCGTCGGAGGTTTCCACCTTTTCGCGCGCATGGCCGGACAGAGGCTTTTGGCGTTACGTCGCAGACGCTGTGCCTTGGACCACGATGTTTTCGGGTCGGATCGACCTGAACATGAACGTGGTGTATTCCACTACGTCAGAACAGGAGGGGCGGAAACCGCACAGCGTATTCCTCAACCCGCTCCAGCATTCTCCTGCGTGCATCATGTCAAAACTTTGTGCGCCGCACAATGCCTTCGTTTCCCGCCTTCATTCAATCTTTCCAAACCTTTGCCGGAAAACGCAGCGCCTGTTTCACAAGTTTGCCCTTGAGCCCGAGCGCCGCGTCGCAAAGGCCGAGCACGTGCCGGTTTGGCTTTGCTTCCGGGCGCAGCGCGTGAAGCGAAGACGCAGCTTTTTCCGGCGCTACGTAGCGCGCCAGAACGCCGAGGGACAGGGCCGTCGAGCGCCCGATACCTCTGAGGCAATGGATCAGCAGATTGGCATCTTCGGGCAGGCTGTCGATGAAGGCGAAGGTCGCCTCGATCGCCTGCAGAGGCGCTGCGTCCGGGGCGTCCGGGTCGGTGGTGTCGCCGAAATGAAGTTCCAGATGCCGCTCCGGCGGCAGGTCGATCATCGAAAGCAGGCGCGTGCCGGGTGCTCGGATCGAGATGAGGTGCGTCGGCGCCCAAAGTGCGCGATTGTGACGCGCTTCGGTCTGCGAGCTGACGACGAGGCGCACCGGCCAGCCGTTCGGATGCACCGGATTCGTGCTGAGGACGGGCTGAAAATGCGTACTCTCTAGAGCCTGAACCGCAAGAGCCATGACGTGCCTTCCTGATTCGTCTTGGGACACCCGCAGGATAGCAGCGCCGCGTCACAACCGGAATCCGGATCGGAACCGCGTGATGACGCTGATGTCAGAACCGCGTGATGACGCTGATGCCGAGCTCCGTTGCACCGTCCATTGCCGCAAGCGCCGGCGCCGCCTCTTCAAGCGATATCTGGCGCCCGATCAGCTCTTGCGGCTTCAACTGCCCGGCCGTGATCATTGCCAGCATCGCCTCGTAACGCCAGGCCTGCATTCCGTGGCTGCCATAGATCTCGAGCTCGTGTCCAATTACCTGCGCCATCGGGATCTGCGGTGTCGCATGCTCCGCCAGCATAAGCCCGACCTGGACGTGCCGGCCGCGGCGGCGCAGATTTTTGATCGAGTTGAAACAGGTGACGGGTGAGCCGAGCGCGTCAAGCGAGACATGGGCGCCACCCCGGGTGATGTCCCTGACGGCTCCCGCGACATCCTCGGTCGCGCGGCCGTTGATGGTGGCGACCGCCCCGAGCTTCCGGGCGAAGGCGAGCTTCTCCTCCGAGATGTCTATGGCGATCGGGTTGGCGCCCAGTGCGGCTGCGATCATGACCGCCGAGAGTCCGACGCCGCCACAGCCGTGCACTGCCACCCACTCGCCGCCCTTCACGCGGGCCTGATCCAAGAGAGCGCGGAAAGAGGTGGCGAAGCGGCAGCCGAGGCTTGCCGCCGTGGCGAAATCCATGTCCTCGGGGAGATGAACGAGATTCTGGTCGGCGAAGTCGATCGCCACATACTCCGCGAACGAACCCCAGTGGGTGAACCCCGGTTGAAACTGCGCCTCGCAAACCTGGTTGTTGCCGGAGCGGCATTCGAAACAGCGGCCGCAACCGGAGACGAAAGGCACCGTCACCCTGTCGCCGGTCTTGTAGCGGAGGACCCCGCGCCCGACCGCCGCGATCGTGCCCGCCAGTTCATGACCCGGCACATGCGGAAGACGAATGTCGGGGTCATGCCCCATCCAGCCGTGCCAATCGCTGCGGCAAAGGCCGGTCGCCTCGACCTTGATGACGACGCCGTTCTCGGTCGGTACCGGATCGGGCAGTATCCGGATTTCCGGCATCTTCTCGAACGCATCGTAATACATCGCTTTCATGGGCGATCTCTCTCCTCGGGCTCACTTCCCATTCTGACATGTCGCTTCGGGGGGCTCCAGATTGGACGCCATGACATTTTTTGATGTACGCATTCACCCTCATGCTGTTCTTTCCGGCTAGAGCGGAAGTGTTCAATGAGAAGGAGACGCCGATGGCCGTCGATACATCCCCCCGATCCACCACCTGGACCTATGTCGACGGCGAATGGCTTGCCGGCAACCCGCCGCTGATCGGCCCGACATCCCATGCGATGTGGCTCGGTTCGACGGTATTCGATGGCGCGCGCTGGTTCGATGGCATCGCGCCGGATCTGGATCTCCATTGCCGGCGCGTCAACCGATCCGCCGAAGCCTTGGGTCTAAGGCCGACGATGACCGCCCAGGCGATCGAGGCACTCGCCTGGGAAGGCGTGAAGAAGTTCGACGGGCAGACGGCCATCTACGTGAAGCCGATGTATTGGGGCGAGCACGGCTCCTGGAGCGTCGTTGCGGTGGACCCTGAATCCACACGCTTCGCGCTTTGCCTGTTCGAGGCGCCAATGGGCAACGGCCATGCCGGCTCGTCACTGACGCTGTCGCCTTTCCGGCGACCAACGGTCGAATGCATGCCGACGGACGCCAAGGCCGGCTGCCTTTATCCGAACAATGCCCGTATCCTCAATGAGGCTCGCTCGCGCGGTTTCGACAATGCTCTGGTGCGCGATATGCTCGGCAACATCGCCGAGACCGGCTCCTCCAATATCTTCATGGTGAGGGACGGCGTCGTCTTCACGCCGGCCGCCAACAAGACCTTTCTCGCCGGTATCACCCGCTCGCGCGTGATGGACCTTCTGCGCGAGGCAGGTCTCCAAGTGATCGAGACCGACTTGACCATGGCCGATTTCGAGGCGGCCGACGAGATCTTCACCTCGGGCAACTATTCCAAAGTGCTGCCCGTCACCCGTATCGAGCAGCGCGAGCTGCAGGCCGGCCCGGTGACGGGCAAGGCGCGAGATCTTTATATGGACTGGGCGCACACAACCGGACGCCGATAGTCTCGCTTGTTCTCTATCGTTACGGCTCGAAGGGACGCACGACGACGTCGGGCGACGAGCGCGTGTTCGGACCATGATAGACCGCTTCGACATTGTTCCCGTCCGGGTCAAGGAGAAAGGCGGCAAAGTAACCGGGATGATAGCTTCGCTCTCCGGGCGGACCGTTGTCCGTGCCGCCGTTCGCCAGACCCGTATCGTAAAACCGCTGCACCGCGTCTGGACCGGCCGCTTGGAAGGCCAGGTGGACGCGGGTTCGGTAGTCCTCCGCCGCGTCGACGAAGAATTCGTCGAATGCAAAGAACGCGTCAGTCTCGTAGGTGGGATGGTGGCCAAGCGCGCCGAGGACCGCCCGATAGAACCGCTTGCTCGCGGCGAGGTCCCCAACGCGAAGATGCACGTGATCGATGAGCCGTCCCTGGTGGAATTCCATGGCTTTCTCCCGTGGCACGCTCTGGCTTCATGGACCTTTCCGATGCCGTAATATAGGGCCGCGAGGCCGCGCGTCGAGCCTTCGCCTCGCGAAGGCGGAAGTCACGAAAGCAAAGAAAGTATTTTGCGTTGGTTAGCGAAATTTTGGCGTTGCATCGGTTGCCTCCCCGCAAGGGGGTGCCTATGTTCCGCTGACAGATTTCCCCGATGAAATCCATGCCAAGAGGAGATGCCACAATGGCTTTCGAATTGCCGAACCTTCCCTATGACTACGATGCGCTCGCACCCTATATGTCGCGCGAAACGCTCGAATACCATCACGACAAGCACCACCTCGCTTACGTGACGAACGGCAACAAGCTCGCCGAGGAAGCCGGTCTTTCCGATCTTTCGCTGGAAGATATCGTCAAGAAATCCTACGGCACCAACCAGCCGTTGTTCAACAATGCCGGCCAGCACTACAACCATGTCCACTTCTGGAAGTGGATGAAAAAGGGTGGCGGCGGCACCAGTCTTCCCGGCAAGCTTGACGCCGCGATCAAGTCGGACCTTGGCGGCTACGACAAGTTCCGCGCCGATTTTGTTGCTGCCGGTACGGGCCAGTTCGGCTCCGGCTGGGCCTGGCTTTCGGTAAAGAACGGCAAGCTGGAAATCTCCAAGACCCCGAACGGCGAAAATCCGCTGGTACACGGCGCAACCCCGATCCTGGGCGTCGATGTGTGGGAACATTCCTATTACATCGACTATCGCAACGCGCGCCCGAAATACCTCGAAGCCTTCGTCGACAATCTCATCAACTGGGATTACGTCCTCGAACTGTACGAAGCGGCTGCAAAGTAAGCACCGAGTCTTTGATTGCGAGTTGCTGGCGGGGGGAATGCTGTCGGTTGTGCCTTTTGCAAAGAGCCCCGAACCGACCCTCATCCGCCTGTCGGCATCTTCTCCCCGTTTTGGACGGGGAGAACGTGATTCGCGGCTCCTGCCTCGTTCACTCCACTGGGGGCGCGCGCAGCTTGTTCCTTCGCCCGCTTGCGAAGGTGCCGCAGACGGATGAGGCGTGAATTTCTACCCGTCTGCCGTCGCGAGCGGCCGCCCGACATCTGCCCGCCATCCGGCCACCCATAACTGCCTCAGCCTCTCGCCCTGGCCTTGGAAGTATATGTCGAGCGGCTCGCAATGCTCCACGCGGTCAGCGCGGAAGTTGCGGATATCCTGCCGCATTTCGCACCAGGCGACCATCATAGCATGTTCGGAATAGTAGATCAGCGCAAGCGGTAGCACCGTGCGCTCGCTGGCGCGTCCGAGCTCGTCGCGATAGTCCAGCGCCAGCTTCTGTTCGTCGCGAATAGCCCGACGAATCATTGCAAGGTCGATCGCGGGCGGGGGCGAGGCGATGGTGCCCCAGGCGTGCAGCGCCTGCGACTGGAAGGCCTTGCGCAGGGGTTCCGGAACGGCGCCGGTGATCTTCTGACTGACGCGTCGTGCCGCCGCTTTCAACTCCTCGTCGCCGGTGCGCGCCAGAAGCGCAAGCGCCAGCACGATTGCCTCCGTCTCCTCGATCGAGAACATCAGCGGCGGAAGGTCAAAGCCGGGCCTGAGTATATAGCCGATCCCACGCTCTCCCTCGATCGGAACGCGCATCGCCTGCAGGGCGGCGATGTCCCGGTAGATCGATCGTGGCGTGACCTCCAGCGCGTCGGCGATCTCCGCCGCCGTCACTGGTTTTCGGGCGAGCCGCAGCATCTGGATGATTTCGAAAAGACGTGACGCCTTGCGCATGGAAGCGGTCTCTATCTGCTCACTCCTGACACGACCTTGTCAGTTGGAGGGAGGTATATCACGCGCCAACGGATTGAAACCAAACAATCCGCCGCCGAGATAGCACCGAAACGGGACGAGCAACTGACATGACCTACGCGGAAAACCTCTGGCTTTTTTTCAGCCTTCTCTTCGGCATCATCATCGTTCCCGGCATGGATATGGTGTTTGTCCTCGCAAATGCGCTGACCGGCGGGCGCGCCTCCGGGCTTTCGGCAACGGTTGGCATCATGGCGGGAGGCGTGCTGCACACGCTCTATGCGGCCCTGGGTGTCAGCGTCATCCTGCATCTGGTGCCTCAGCTCTATAATCTGCTGCTTGTGGCCGGAGCGGCCTACATCGCCTGGATCGGGTTTTCGCTTCTACGCAGTTCCATCAAGATCAGCGGCGTAGCGGCCGGCGCTCGGTTGACGCGCTGGGCAAGCTTTCGGCAGGGAGCGCTGACGAGCCTGATGAATCCCAAGGCCTATCTCTTCATGCTTGCCGTCTACCCGCAGTTCCTGAAGCCGCAATTCGGCCCGGTCTGGTCCCAGGCAGCCGTCATGGCCCTGATGATCGCGCTGACGCAGCTCGCGGTCTATGGCGGTCTTGCGCTTGCGGCCGGACGTGGACGTGACTTCCTGGTCGGCAGCCCCGGTGCCACCGTTGCGATCGGTCGCTTCGCCGGTCTCCTGCTCCTCGTAATCGCGGTCTTTACGGTCTGGCATGGCTGGAGCGGGGAGGTTTGAGTCGCCGCCGTCAAGTATCAAAGGTGAGTATCTTATTCATGTATTTAAATATGGCGCAGAGAAATACGGTTCGGCGCTGCGAATTATGCTGCAACGACAAGCACATCAAGAAAATGTTACTTCCGTAGAGAAGCCAAAATGCCATCATGCCGGCGCTTCAACAGTACGCCGCAGAAGCGGTCAGACCGGAGATCATGATGAAGATACGAGCTCTTATGCTTGCCGCGGCCCTGGCGGGCCTGGGCGTGACCGCCGTCACGGCGGCCGACGAGCCGCAGGCGGTGCGCCAGCAATTGATGAAAAAAGTCGGGCAGGCCACAGGTGCGCTCAGCGGCATCGCCAAGGGTGAAAAGCCCTATGACGCCGAGATCGTAAAAGCTTCGCTGGCGACGATCAGCGAAACGGTGAAAGTCTTCCCGGATCACTTCCCGGCTGGTTCCGAGACAGGGATGGAAACCGAAGCGAGCCCGAAGATCTGGGAGAATATGGCGGACTTCAAGGCGAAGGCCGCCAAGCTCGGGGGGGACGCAGAAAAAATCCTTGCTGAATTGCCCGCGGATCAGGCCGGCGTCGGTGCTGCACTCGGCATCATCGGAAAAGACTGCAGCAGCTGTCACGAGAGCTATCGGATCAAGAAGGATTGATGATCAGGCAGTTGTGTAACTCCGTTTTGGAACCGCGCCGCCCAGCCGGCGCGGACCTCTTTGCAACGCAGGTCGAAAGGCCCTCCGGCCGCTGCCATTGGCATTCGTGAAATTTCAAGAGGAGCCTATGGGCCGACGTGCAAGGTATCTGCTTTCTGGTCTGGCTCTGCTGGCGATAGCGGGAGGCGGGCTTGCCTGGTGGTTGACCAAGCCGGATCGATCGGATGCGTCGCAGTGGGAAGGTCTCGGGGACCCCGATCTTTCCAATGGCGAACGGGTCTTCTGGGCCGGTGGTTGTGCCAGCTGCCATGCTGCGCCGGACACCACGGACAATGGCGCTTCGGACGATAGCGCGGCAGACGAAAAAAGGCTCCTGCTAGCCGGAGGCCGCAGCCTGAAGAGCCCCTTCGGCACGTTTTATCCGCCCAATATCTCGCCCGATGAAACGGCCGGCATCGGCACCTGGACGCTCGCGGAGTTCGGCGACGCCATGACGCGCGGCGTCGGAAGGGATGGCGGGCATCTCTATCCGTCCTTTCCCTACGGCTCCTACATCCGCATGACGGCGAAGGACGTCAATGATCTTTGGGGCTTCATGCAGACGCTGCCGAAGAGCGGCAATACGACGCCGCAGCACGATCTGGCGTTCCCCTACAATATTCGCCCGGCGATCGGCGTGTGGAAGTTCTTCTATCTTACCGACGAGCCGCGTGCCCGGATAAATACCGCCGACACCAAGCTCGCCCGCGGCCAGTACCTCGTGGAGGGGCCCGGCCATTGCGGCGAATGCCACACGCCACGCGATGCGCTTGGCGGCTTCGAGGAGGCGAGATGGCTCACCGGGGCGCCCAATCCCGAAGGTGAGGGACGGATCCCCGACATCACGCCGGCTTCGAAAAGCGTCGGCGGCTGGAGTGCGTCCGACATCGCCTCCTATCTCGAAACGGGTTTCACCCCCGATTTCGATACCGTTGGCGGCTCGATGGTCGAGGTGCAGAAGAATATGGCGAAGCTGCCGGCGTCCGACAGAGACGCTATCGCGGCATACCTCAAGGCGCTGCCGGCGCTCTAAACCGCAACGATCGCCTCGCTCACCCGAGTTTTTGCAGGTAACGCATGCCGGTTACCGGGCGCGGAACGAAGCGCTCGGATTCGTAGAAGCGGTGCGCCTGGAAGTTTCCCGTGGCGGCACTAACCGAAAGGTAGTCGCAGCCCGCCATTTTCGCCTGTTCGCGAGCTTTGGCCACGAGGTGGCGCCCGATACCGGTGCCGCGATGAACCGGGCGGACGAAGAGGTGGTGCAATTCCATGCCGCGCGCGCCTTCGGCCGCCCGGTATTGCGGGACGAGAATGGCATAGCCGATCAACGCGCCGCCGGCTTCGGCGACAAGCGCCGTGATCCAAGGCGTACGTGCGAAAAGGTCCCGCTCGAGTTGTTCGGGCGTGATCGTTGCGGCATCGCCGTGATGGGCGGCAAGCTCCGCGACCATCTCGCGCAATTCGGCGAGATCGCGCGGCTTGGCGCAACGGATCGTCACCATGGGCGCGCGCGCCGATGGAACGGGTTGAAGGCTAGGGGTGGCGGTCTGCAGCATTTTCGGGCTCCTCATGGTCCTCTATCGCCATCAGGTGCCGTGAAAAACAAAAGCCGCCCTGATGGCGGCCTTGTTGAATATGATCAGCAGGCCGCTCCTATCGGAACAGCCAAAAATAGACGCAGGAAATGGGCGCGTTCTTGATCATGGGCGTAGATTGTCCAAATCCCCGAATTTGTCAACGAGGATTTTCAATGCTCGTTTCCGCACAGCGAGTGGTCGGCGAGCGCCCGGATCACATAGCAGTCGCCGATCGTGTGATCGCCATGACAGGCGACGATGCGCTTGAGCTCATGCTCAAGCTTTCTAAGTTGGGCGATCTTTTCCCGGACAGAGGCAAGGTGCTCGGTCGCGATCCGGTCCGCTTCGCCGCAGGGGCGTTCCGGATGCTCGCTCAGTGCCAGAAGGTCCCGGATCGCCTCGATCGAAAGTCCGAGATCGCGTGCGTGGCGGACGAAGGCGAGTCGTTCGAGTGCGCGCTTTTCATAGCGCCGCTGATTGCCCTCCGTGCGCTCCGGCGCGGCGAGCAGACCCATCTGCTCGTAGTAGCGAATGGTCGGGATTTTTACGCCCGTCCGACGGGAAAGATCGCCGATCGTATACATGCGATACCCCATTGCTCTGCTTTGAAACGACGCACTCCGGATGAAAAGCCGGTTCACGCTTCTCGGGAAGCTCTCTAGTCTCTAGAGCTTTATATGGGCGACGTCTGTCGTCGATCAAGTCCTGGAAAGCGCCCGGTCTCGTCCGCGTCGTGGGGTGCACCTTCGGGCATAAGCCCGCCGCAATCGCCGTCTAGCGATTCGACCGTCGGAGTCGACAGGAATAACATTCAATATCAATAATTTAGCTATGTCTTGGCGCTTGAGCCGCACAGACGGAGGAACACATGCCTTTGCACATAACCCGCCGAGAAATGCTGGCCGCCTCGGCCATGCTCTATCCGGCGCTCGCCCTGGGAACGCCGGCACATGCGGCCACTGCGGCGGACGATGACGTTACGGAACGGCTTCGTCAGCTTGAAGAGCGTACCGGCGGACGTTTGGGCGTCGCTGTGCTCGATATGGAAACGAATATCTCGTTCGGATACCGGGAGACCGAGCGTTTCGCAATGTGTTCTACCTTCAAGGCGCTCGCGGCGGCTTGTGCGCTCGCCCGCGTGGATCGGGGGGAGGAAAAACTCGACCGGCGGATCACGTTCGGCAAGGAGGTCTTGCTGCCTCATTCGCCGGTAACCGAAAAGCACGTCGGCGGAAACGGCATGACCATCGCGGAACTTTGCGAAGCGGCGATCACCATCAGCGACAATGCCGCTGGCAACCTGCTGCTCGAAAGTTTCGGAGGTCCACAGGGGCTGACGTCGTGGCTACGCTCGATTGGCGACAATACCACGCGCCTCGACCGAACGGAGCCCGACCTGAACGAAGCCCGCAAGGGCGATCCGCGCGACACCACCACACCGGCCGCCATGCTGGACACGCTTGGAAAACTGGCTCTCGGCTCGGTCCTGTCCGAAAACGGGCGCGGACAGCTCGTCGACTGGTTGGTTGCCAACGAAACCGGTGACGCGCGCCTTCGCGCGGGGCTGCCCAAGGATTGGCGCATCGGCGACAAGACAGGGACCAGCTCCACCGGCGCAGTCTCCGACATAGCGCTCGCCTGGCCGCCCGGCCGCGGCCCACTCCTGGTTGCCGTCTATACCGGTGAAGCGAAAGCGCCGGTCAGCGACCTGAATCCGGTCTTTGCGGAAATAGGCAAGATCGCCGCCGAGATCGTTTGACCATGCTCTCGCGAACGGAGCGCGCTCTGGCGAGCGCGCCCGTCGATTCGAACCTGTGCGTCAGGGCAGCGTATAGGCGATGACGTAATCGCCCGGCTTGGTGCCGACCGAACCGTGCCCCCCTGCGACGATCAGGACATATTGCTTGTCGCCGACCGTATAGGTCATCGGCGTCGATTGGCCGCCGGCCGGCAGCCGTGCCTCCCAGAGCTGTTCGCCCGTGGTCAGGTCATAGGCCCGGAAATAGTTGTCCACCGCCGCACCCAGGAAAGCGAGACCCCCCTTTGTGATCATAGGTCCGCCGATACCCGGAACCCCAACCTTCAAGGGAAGCGGCAGCGGCGTCATGTCGTAAACCGTGCCGTTCTTGTGCTTGTAGGCGATCTTGCCGGTTCTGAGATCGGCACCCGCGACGTAACCCCATGGCGGGGCCTGGCATGGGATACCGAGCGGGCCGAGGAACGGGCCCATATAGACGCCGTAAGGCGCGCCTTCATTGCGGTTGAGGCCCTGTTCACTACCCTTCTCGCCTTCGCCTTTGGGCCCAATCTGGTCACGCGGCACGAGCCGCGAGGTGAAAGCGAGATAGGTCGGCATCCCGAACATCACCTGGCGCTCGGGATCGACGGCCACCGACCCCCAGTTGAAAGTCCCGAAATTGCCGGGATAGACGATCGTGCCCTCGAGCGACGGCGGCGTGTAGCGCCCTTCGGATTTCAGCGATCTGAACTCGATGCGGCATGCCATCTGATCGAACATGCTGATCCCCCACATGTCGCGTTCCATGAGCGGCGGAGGCATGAAGGTGAGGCCTGAAACGGGCTGGGTCGGCGCCGCGAAATCCTCAGGGATCGCGCCGCCGGGAGCGGGCACTTCCTCGATCGGGATTATCGGCTCGCCATTTCGCCTGTCGAGCACATAGATGTCGCCCTGCTTTGTCGGCCCGACGAGCGCCGGGACGGTCCCATCCTCCTTTGTGATGTCGAGCAGGGCAGGCTGCGCGGGCACGTCCATGTCCCACAGGTCGTGATGCACGGTCTGCCGTACCCAGCGAACCGCGCCGGTATTGATGTCCAGGGCGACGATGGAAGACGAGTATTTCTCAACATGCTCGCTGCGGCCCATGCCGAGCTGGTCGGGCACCTGGTTGCCCATGGGGATGTAGACAAGGCCGAGGCCCTCATCATAGCTGAAGACGGACCAGCTGTTGGGCGAATTGGTCGTGTAGGTCTGCCCCGCAGGAAGCGGCGTCGTCACATCCGGATTGCCGCTGTCCCAATTCCAGACAAGCGCGCCCGTGTTGATGTTGAAGGCACGTATGACGCCGGACTGCTCCATGGTCGAATAGTTGTCATTGACCGCCCCGCCGATGATGAGCTTGTCGCCGACGGCCACCGGCGGCGAGGTCGAATAATAGTAACCCGCAGGGTTGTGCTTCATGCCCTGTTCGAGATGCAGAACCCCGTTGTCGGCGAAGCCGGTGCAAATCTCACCATTCGTCGCGTCAAGTGCAATCAGGCGGGCGTCGGAGGTCGGCAGGTAGACCCGTTCGGCGCAGGGGCTGCCGGCTGCAGCTGCCGTATCGGCCCAATAGGTCACGCCCCGGCAGGTCTGGTGCTGCCGATCGGGGTTCATTCCGGAGTTGGAATCGTATTTCCACTTCTCCTTGCCGGTGGCGGCGTCAAGCGCGATTGCCCAATTGTGCGGCGTGCACACATAAAGCGTGTCCTTCACCTTGAGCGGCGTTACCTGATAGGTGGTTTCGCTGACGTCCTCCGGAAGTTTCACGTCTCCGGTCTGATACTGCCAGGCCACCTTCAGGTTCGAGACGTTCTCCGGCCGGATCTGGTCGAGCGGGGAGTAACGCTGGCCAAAGGGGGTGCGCCCATATTGGTGCCATTCGCCGGGCGGCACGTTGCCGCCGAGGTTGGCGTTTGCCGCGACCTCGCCGGGCAGATCACCTCTGATATCGTGGGGGTCCTGGGTCATCGAAAACAATGCGACGCCGATCGAAATGAGGCTGGCGAGCGCAAGGGGCCAGGCTCGTGCGCCATATTGTTCGCCGGTGGGGCTGACGAAACCGAGCGGTCGCCGGATCCATGGCGTGAGGAGCCACAGCCCGAGCAGAATGATTAAGCCGCCCCGAGGTCCGAGTTGCCACCAGTCGAAGCCCACCTCCCAAATTGCCCAGGCAAGCGATCCGAGGACAATAAGCGCATAGATCCAGAGCGCCCAGGCGCGGCGGCGAAAGAGCAGAAACGCGGTGAGCAGGAAGCCCAAACCAGCGATGAGATAATACGGGCTGCCGCCGAGCAGCAGGAGCCGCGTGCCACCCGCACCGAGCACAAGGCCGATCACGGCGAAGACGATAGCGGTCAGGACAATGAGCATCAATTGGAACTCCCGAGTTGAGAACGTGCGGTCAGCACGGCTGAGTCCGCGCGCAGGCCCGGCGGGGGCCCGACGAGAAAGCGCTTTGACCGGCGGATGTGATCCCGGCCAACGGGTGGTGCGGCAGCGCTGTCTCGAAATTAACGCAAAGCGCGTGCCTTTCAATGGCCACAATCAGGTCGAGATGAAAATCTTGCCGTAATGATCGATCGGTCGGAGGGTGCCGCAGGCGGATCAGCGGCAGTCCTCGCCGTTGCACGCCTGAGAAAATGGCCTCAATCACGTGCCGCAAAAGGTCTGCAGAACTTCTTCGCCCGGCTTGGGGGGAGCGGCATAGGCAGATCGGCCCGGCTGGTCCTCGTAAGGCCGGGAGGTCACGTCGACAAGCGCTTCGAAGAGGGAAAAATCCGCGTCTTCGGTCGCGGCATTGATCGCCTGTTCCACTCGGTGGTTACGTGGAATGAACGCGGGGTTGACGGCGCGCATCGAGGCAGCGCGCTCGATTTCCATCTGCGGTTCCCGCGTCAGCCGCCGACGCCAACGCTCGAGCCAGGGTGAGGTCGCCTCCGGTTCCTCGAACAGGCTTGCAAGCTCCATATCGGCTCCGACGTTCTCCGCGGATGCCGCAAGCCGACGAAAGGTCAGGGTAAAATCTGCTTTGCCCTTCTGCATGAGAGTCAGCAGCGACTGCACGAGGTCGAGATCCTCGTCTTCATCCGTGATAAGGCCGATCTTGCGCCGCATGCCGTCGAGCCAATGTTTCTGGAAGATTGTTCCGTATTCGCCAAGAGCGTCGTTGGCGAGATTCACTGCCGTATCCGCAACGGGATCGAACAACGTTACCATCGTTTCTGCGAGGCGGGCGAGATTCCACTGGCCGATTGCAGGCTGGTTCGCATAGGCGTATCGGCCGAACTGATCGATCGAGCTGAATACGGTTTTCGAATCGTAACCGTCCATGAAAGCACAGGGGCCGTAATCGATGGTCTCCCCGGAAATCGTCATGTTGTCGGTGTTCATGACCCCGTGGATAAAGCCGACATGCAGCCATCGCGCAATCAATGAGGCCTGGCGGGCGGCGATCGCCTTGAAGAGCGCAAGGTATGCTCTCTCATCGTCCTTCAGCTCCGGATAATGGCGGTCGATCGTATAGTCGGCGAGCATCCTGACCGAATCCATGTCGCCGCGCGCAGCGAACAACTGGAAAGTGCCGACACGGATATGACTTGCCGCGACCCGGGTGAAGATCGCGCCGGGTAGGATCTGTTCGCGGTAGACGGGTTGCCCCGTCACTGTTGCGGCCAGCGCGCGCGTCGTCGGCACGCCGAGCGCATGCATCGCCTCGCTGACGACATATTCGCGTAAGACTGGTCCGAGCGCCGCCCGTCCATCGCCGCGGCGGGAATAGGGCGTCTGGCCGGCCCCCTTGAGCTGGATGTCGCGCCGCCGTCCGCTGGTGTCGGTCACCTCTCCGAGCAGTATGGCACGTCCGTCGCCAAGCTGCGGCACGAAGGTGCCGAACTGGTGGCCCGCATAGGCCATGGCGAGCGGCTCCGCACCCTCGGGAATCAGATTGCCCGAAAAGATCGCCGCGCCATCGCACTCGATGGCCCGGACGTCCAGTCCGAGCTCTTCCGCGAGCGGGCGATTGAATTTGATCAGCCACGGTTCCGTCACCGGCGTGGGCTGAACGCGCCCGTAGAAGTTCGCCGGCAAGCGGGCATAGCTGTTTTCGAAGCGGAAGGGGGGCGTCTCGGAAGCTGGCTGCGTCGGAACGGAACTCATGACGATACAGCGGCACGGTGGGAGTCGGCGGCCGCCCTTTCGCGGCAAGTTTACACGAGCCCCGCCGTTTTCGCGAGGTTTCGGCCCCCTTGCCGGTGTCAGCCGTATCTTCGGGGGCCTTGCAGGTCAGGCGCTGAGCGCGGCATGTGGCAGGCAGGCTTCGCATATCGCCGTTATGTGCCGGTGGTCGGTACCGCAGCAACCGCCGAGGACCCGTAAATGCGGCAGATGACGGGTAAGCGACCGGTAACGCTCCGCGAGATCGCAAACGTCGCCCGCATCCAGTGTCTCGCTCTCATCGAGCTCGGCATGGCTTTTCGTCGAGGCGTTGGCGCGAATACCGCCGATCCGACGGACCCAGGCGCTCTGCCGATCAAGCATGTTCTCGAAATGGCTCGGATGGGCGCAGTTGATCATGTAATAGAGCGGATAGCCGTCGGTCTCCGCGTCCACCGTCTCGATCGCGTGCTCCAGCGGGCGACCGGTAATCAGCCGTCCGTCCGTCTCGACGGTGAAGGAGATGGCACATGGCATATCATGATTCCGGGCGGACCGGACGATGCCGATTGCCTCCTCGGTATTCGTCATGGTGACGGCCGTAATCATGTCTGCTTCACTGCCGGAAAGGGCGGCGATCTGGGCCGAGTGATAATCCTCCGCTTCGATGGCCGTCATCCGGCCTGCCCGATAACCGTCGCCACGGGGACCGATCACGCCATTGAGAACAACCGGGGCCTCTGGCCGCTCGTATTCGCTGCGTAACCCCGTGAGGAGATAAACGGCGTCCCGGTTGACTTTCTTCAGCGCCTCCGCATCGAAGCCGAGTTTTTCACCCCAATCGGCATTGGCGCGCCATGTGGCCGTATCGAGCACGAAGCCGGTGGCGTGACGCCTGGCGATTTCGAGATAGCGCGTGTAATAGCGCAGAAGCTGCCGTCTGCCCTCGGCCGATGAGAGCAGCACGAAAGACGCGAAATGCGGCAGATCAACTCCCTCGTGGAAGATCAGCGCCGTCTCCATGCCGCCGTCGCTCAAAAACATGCCGCCCCGCACGAGCGGCAGATCATGCCTGTATCTGGCCAAGTTCTCCTCCACGGTCAGCTCTCCTATATTGGAATTTTCACGCCTGCTAATGAAGCAGGCGCGGAGAATACGCATAGCTGTCGTGGTCGCGCTGTACCGTGAGGAACTTCCCGCTCGGGCATCGATCCTCGACTGCAATAGGGTGCGCCCGCCGCGGTTCAGGCGGACCCGTCCTCCATTGCGGCCGCCATTTCGGCGAGTTTACGAACCGTATTGAGGTTGCGCGCCGTACCTGGTCTCAGCGCGGGCACCTTCAGCTTTGATCGTCCGGATCCGTTCGGATAATGAATATAGACCTCCCGACCGTCGATCCGCACCTCTTCGCCGTCGGGCGCGACCAGCCTCTCGAAAGCATCGGCCGCAGGCGGTTCGGGCAGAAAGGTGATCAGCAGGAAGTTCGGCTTGGCATCGAAAAGCCGCCCTGCCTTTACGGCAGCATCCTCCAGTTGTCGCCGGCTGCGGAGCAGGACGTCCGGGGCCTTGCCCATCCTGGCCGCAAGTGCCTGTTCGAGCTTCGCTTGCACGGCGGCCTCAGGCAGGTCCGAGCGAAAGACGACATTGCCGCTTTGCATATAGGTCCTGGCGGCGGCGAAGCCGAGTTCGTCGCATGCCGCCATGAGGTCGGCCATGGCCAGCTTGCCGGTGCCGCCCACAATGACGGCCCTGAGCAGTGCTACATAGACCGGCACCGGGCCAGCCTCCTACATCCTGCCGGCGACCTTGATGGCGAAGGCGTATTCGAAGGCGATCTCTTCCAGGCGCTGGAAGCGCCCGGAGGCGCCGCCATGGCCCGCATCCATATTGGTCTTGAGGAGTATCGGTTCGCTGCCCGTCGTCTTCTCACGCAATTTCGCCACCCATTTCGCCGGCTCCCAATAGGTGACGCGCGGATCGGTGAGGCCGCCGAGCGCCAGCATAGCCGGGTAGGATTTTGTGTCGACATTGTCATAGGGCGAGTAGGCGGCAATGATGCCGTAAAACTCCCGGCTTTCGATCGGATTGCCCCATTCGGGCCATTCCGGCGGCGTCAGCGGCAAACTATCGTCCAGCATGGTGTTGAGCACGTCGACGAAGGGAACGGCGGCGATGATGCCGCGGAATTTCTCCGGCGCCATGTTGGCAATGGCGCCCATCAGCATGCCCCCAGCCGAGCCTCCCTCGGCGACGATGTTCGCGTAGGAGGTGAACCTCTCCTGATTCAAATAGTCGGCAGCGGCGATGAAGTCATTGAACGTGTTGGTTTTCTTCGCCATCTTGCCATCTTCGTACCAATGAAAGCCCTTGTCCTTTCCGCCTCGGATATGGGCGATGGCATAGATGAAGCCGCGGTCGACGAGCGACAGGCAATTGGTGTTGAAGCTCGCCGGAATGGTGATGCCGTAGGCACCGTAACCGTAGAGCAGGCAAGGGGCGGATCCGTCGAGCGGCGTATCCTTGCGATAGAGCAGGGTGACCGGCACTTGCTCGCCATCGGGTGCCGGAGCGAACACGCGGCGGGTCACATAGTCGTCCGGCTCGTGCCCGGAGGGGACCTCCTGCGTCTTGAGCAAGGTACGCTCGCGCGTCTGCATGTTGTAGTCGAAAAGCTGTGAAGGCGTCGTCATCGAGGAATAGGAGAATCGGATGACGTCGGTATCGTATTCTGCCGCACCGGACAGTCCCAGAGAATAGGCCTCCTCGGCGAAGGTGATCGCGTGCTCCTCGCCGGTCCGGCGGTCGCGGATGACGATTTCCGGCAGGCCGTTACGCCGCTGCAGCCAGACAAGATGGCGGGCATAGGCCATGTGGCTGAGGATCAGCGTTCCCGGCTTGTGCGCTACGACCTCGCGCCAGTTTTCTTTCTGCGGCGCTGCCACCGGCGCCTCCATGATCTTGAAATCCTTGGCGCCGTCGGCATTGGTCAGAACGTAGAAGACGTCGCCGCCCTCGGTCATGGAATATTCAAGACCCGTCACGCGCTCCGCCACGATCTTCGGCTCTGCGGCCAAGTCAGTGGTCGGGATCAGCCTATACTCGCTCGTCTCGTGGTCATGGATGTCGATATAGATGAAATCATCCAGGAGCGAGCCGCCAACGGACATGAAGAATCCGGCATCGGGCTCTTCGTAAACCAGCCGGTCTTCCGACTGCGGCGTTCCGACAATGTGGTGAAATATCTTCGATGGCCGGTGGTTCTCGTCGAGCACGGTGTAGAAGAAGCTCGTGCCGTCAGGTGCCCAGGCACCGCCGCCACCCGTGTTTTCGATCCGATCGCCGAGTTCCTCGCCGGTTGAAAGGTCGCGCACCCTGAGCGTGAAATATTCCGAGCCCTTGTCGTCGTAGCCCCAGATCCCGCGGGAATGATCGCTCGAATGGTCGAGCCCGGCGATACGGAAATAGGCCTTGCCCTCGGCCTCCTTGTCACCGTCGAGGAGCAATTGGCGGATCGACTCGTCGCCAGGTGCTCCTTCGCGCGGGATCCGGAAGTAGCGCGGGTGCTCGCCGCCGGTGACGTAAGACGTGCCGTAGGCGAAGGCGCCGTCCTTCATCGGAACCGATGAATCGTCTTCCTTTATTCGCCCGCGCATCTCGGCGAACAAGGTCTTCTGCAAGTCCTTCGTGTCGGCCATCGCGGCGTTCATATAGGTGTTCTCCGCCTCCAGATGCTGGCGGATCGCCGGGTCCAGGATCGACGGATCTCTGAACATGGCCTGCCAGTTGTCGGCCCGCAGCCACGCGTAATCGTCAGTGCGGGTCACGCCGTGGCGAGTATCGGCAACCGGTTTCTTCGGGGCGGCAGGTGCGGCGGGCAGGTTCTTGAATACGGACAAGGCATGTCTCCGGAATGGGCTGCCGCGAATTTCCGAGTATCCGACCCGATATTGGAACTTGCGGCATTCAGGGTGCTAAAAATTTGCGCGCATTCGATGAGATGCACGACGCCATAAAAGGGAAACAAGGAGATAGAGGGGGTCGTGCGCGCGATCAAGCGTAAACAGGGATCACCACCTCCCCTGTAGCGACTGCACTGCGTGGTCGATGAAAGAGCGCACCTTCGGTGTTTCGGCCTGACGATCGAGGAAACAGGCGTAGAAATCGAGCGGTTCGTGATCCACGCGCGTGCCATCTTCGGCGGCGGCTTCTCCGAAAAGCGGCACGAGCAGGCCTTGCTCGAAAAACTGGTTGGCGATGAACGTGCCGAGCCGGGTAATGCCCGCGCCGGCGATTGCCATCTGGGCCAAAGTGTCGATGTCATTGCTGACGATCGTCGGGCGCAATTCGGGCTCGAAGCGAAGGCCATCACGAACGAAGGCCCAGCGGAAAAGCCGGCCGTGGCCGGCGAAGCGATAGATCAGGCAGTCGTGGTGCCGCAGATCCTCCGGGGTCTCGGGCCGGCCGCGCCGGGCGATGTAGGACGGCGCCGCGCATATCACCAGCGGAACCGAGCCGAGCTTTCGCGTAATGAGCCCCGGCTCGAGCTGCTGGGCAAAGCGAACGCTGATATCGATTCCTTCGCCTATGTGGTCGATGCTGCGGTCTGTCACCACCAGTTCGATCGAGACATCCGGATATCGTGCTGCAAAGGATGGCACCAGGGGCGCAATGACATGGCGGCCGAAAGCCACGGAAGAGGCGATCTTCAGTCGACCGCGGGGTTCCTCGTTGAGAACCGACACGGCGGCCGCCGCCTGCTCGAGCTCGCTTATCACTTCGCGCACGCGGTCGTAATAAAGCCGTCCGGCTTCGGTCAGCCCCGATTGTCGGGTGGTGCGGACGAGAAGGCGAATTCCGAGCGCGCGCTCGAGCCGGGCGATGTTCTGGCTTGCAGCAGCCGGCGTGATCCCGAGCCTGCGGGCGGCTGCAGCGATGCTGCCTTCCTCCACGCTCCGCACGAAGCTTTCTATGCCCCGCAGGCTATCCATTAGCAATTCCATCGAATGGCGAGCGACATTCGATAGTTTTGCTTAGTTCTGAACGAGCATGCAAGGGGCTACCGGAACATCTCCCGTCCGTATAGGTGAGGCGATCCGGTGGAACTCCGCCGCGGTCACCAGGAGATTTCGATGTCTGAAGATATGATGAGTCCGCTCTACGCCGTGCGCAGCCGCAAGTTGCCGCCCACCGCGGTGCCATACGTCTTCGCGTTTTTCATGTCGGCGATCATGGCTTTGCTGATGTGCAGCGTGATCGTTGCCGCAAACAGCGGTGTCGATCAGGGCTATCCGGCACGCGTGGTCGGGGCATACGCCTTCGCCATGCCGGTCGCCTTCGTCTGCGTCCTGATCGTCCGTCCGCTCGTGATGCGGCTCGTCTCGATGGTATGCCGAATGCCGGGTTGAGCCGGACGCTGGCGAGGTTCCTTCGGCCCCTTGCGGGACTAGCCTTCCAGATTGAGCCCGATGCCCCACGGATCGATGAGGCTGTAGGCGCTGCCGCTCCGGTTCACCACCAGTTCCAGCGCATCGAGCTTCTCTATCGTCGCGGCGAGCACCGCCGGATCCCGGAAGCGGATCGTATAGTCGGCGAGGCCTGTGATATTGCCCTGGCGTTTCGGCGCGCCACGCGAATTCCAGATGTTGGCCGCCACATGGTGATGGTACTTGCCGGTCGCGAAGAAGCTCGCTCCCGGATAGCGCGCCATTAGGTCGAGTCCCAGCGCGTCGCGGAAAAAAGCCTCCGCCTGCGGAATATCCGAGACCTGGAGATGAATATGGCCGAGCGCGGTGCCCGGCGGCAGACCGTTCCACCCGCTCTTCGGCGTCTCGTCGTATAGCGCCTGCAAATCAAGCGGCAGAGTATTCACGGCCACCATGCCGTCCGCGCTATAGTTCCATTCCTCGCGCGGGCGATCGCGGTAGATTTCGATGCCGTTGCCCTCCGGGTCGGCCAGATAGATCGCCTCGCTAACGAGATGATCGGATGCTCCCTGCAACTGCACCCCGTTCTCGGAGGCATGCACGAGCCAGCGTCCGAGTCCGGCGCGGTCGGGAACCAGAAACGCATGATGGAAGAGACCGGGTGCGCTTACCGGAGCCTTTTTGGCACTGCCGCCGCCCGTCAGCGTCAGGAGCGGCGTTCCGGCGACACCGAGCGTTACGCCGTTCGTGCTCGTGTCGATCGGCGAGAGGCCCAGTATTCGCTGATACCAGGACGAGACCGCGTCGAGGTCGCTGACGACGAGATGCGATTGATCGACATAGGCGGGCATCGCGGTCGCGTGATCGGCGGGAAAACTCACCGGCTTCAGGTGAGACGTGTCCATCATCATAATCGTCCTTTCGGACAGCGGGCGGGCTGTGCCCGGACTGTGATCTGCTGTCGCTCATCCAATATGAGCGCGTGAAGAGATTAACGAAAGCTCTTATATTACTTGATGTTGTGTTCGATGAACGTTGACAGTCCGGGCAGGCGCGCTACCTTTAACTGTGGGAGCGATGGGATAGGAGAGGGGCGGTCACTTCAATCCAAGTCAAGGCCCGAACTGCCGTCACCGTTCAGATACGGTTGGCGCGGGCCGCGCTACATTTCTCCCTTCGGTCAAGGGCAGCCGGAGCGAGATGACTGACGGTAAGCTGAGGGAGGCGCCGCATTGGGGTGCGGCGTGGCAACATAGGAAGGGACGTAATAGCATGTACAAAAAGATCATCGTGCCGATCGCCATGGATCAGCTGGAGCATGGCGAGTCCGTTCTCGGCATTGCGGTGAAGCTGATCGATGAAGGGGGAGAGATCATTCTGCTCAATGTCGTCGAGGATCTCAACGCCTATGCACAAGGCTATATGATCGTCGATTTTCCGCTGGAGATGATCGAAGAATCGCGCAAGCACGCGGTCAAGACCCTGGAAGCACTGAGGACCAAGCACGGCATCAACGGACGCGTGGAAATCCGCACAGGCGGTGCGGCAGGCAGCATCAACGCCCTTGCAAAGGAAGAGAATGCCGACCTGGTGATCATCGCGTCGCACCGACCGGGCTTGATCGATTACTTCATCGGATCCACCGCCAGCCGCGTCGTCAGCCATTGCCCCTGCGCGGTTCTCATCGATCGGTAACACCACGATAAACGGAGCGGTGCGGGAACCTGCGCCGCCTCCAAGGAGTCACGCAATGGACAAGTACGCGTTGGATGACTTTCGCGAACAGCTCTTGCGCCGCAAACGCGAACTGTATGGGCGGCTCGTGAAGATCGAGGAGGACCTCGAGCAGCCGATGAATGCAGACGTACCGGATCGCGTAACGGAACGGGAGAGCGACGAAGTTCTGGAAGGTCTCGGTCTCGCCGGTCAGGGTGAGATCCGCGCCATTGACGCCGCGCTCAACCGCATCGAAGCAGGAACCTTCGGCATCTGCGCGCGTTGTGGAGACGCAATTTCCCCGGAACGACTGCGCGCCGTGCCGCATGCGCCGCTCTGCCAGACCTGCGCCGCCGAGCTTGCGGCAAGCAGCCGGTAGACCAGCAAATCGAATCGCATGCATCGCCTCGCTTCTGAGCCCCAACCTAACGCGCCGATCTCCACTACCGGCGGGCTCTACCGGGTCGCAACGAGGGCGCCGCATCTGTCGTAATGCGTTGCAAAAGTTTATCCTTTGGCCCGACCCCGATACTTTTCCGTGTGGCTTGTCTGTGGCACGATGGCCAAAAAGCAAGCATCGGGGGGTGATGCGCGTCCGCTTTCGCCGAAGTTCGTCGGAAGCTCGTCGCATTTGATCGAGCCCGTGCGTTGCGTGTCGCTGCAGAGAGCGGAGGGGCCGTGAAGGGACCTGGCGTCAAATGGGACTACGACCGCTCGGAGGTGATCGCCGATGGAATTGTCCACGGCATCGGGCTCTCGGCGGCGCTCGTCGGTGTTACCGCCTTGATCTTTTACGCCACCGTGTGGAGTACGTCCGGTCAGTTGGCCGCGGCTTCGATCTATGGCGGCGGACTCATCGCGGCCCTTTCGGTGTCGTTTATCTATAATCTTTTTCCAGCCGGCCGGGCGAAATGGCTCCTGCGCCGGCTTGACCACTCCGGGATTTTCGTGCTGATCGCTGCAACTTACACGCCGTTTCTGCAGCGCGGCTGGGACGATCCGTTTCTCTTCTCGATGCTCGTCGCCATCTGGCTTATCGCGGCTGCCGGTATTGCCCTGAAGTGCCTTCTGCCGGGGCGTTTCGATCGGCTGGCGATTCTGCTCTACCTCGCAATGGGCTGGAGCGGGCTGCTCGCCGCGGAATCCCTCTTTACGGCCTTGAGCGCAACGACGCTTACTCTCATCGTTGCCGGTGGCATCATCTATTCGGTCGGCGTCATCTTCCATGTCTGGGAGCGTCTGCGCTACCAGAACGCCATCTGGCACGGCTTCGTGGTGGCGGGGGCCGCGGTGCACTATTCCGCAGTTTTGACCTGCATCAGCGGAGGCGCAGCATCTTAGATCGGGCCGGGCTTGCGGAAAACCGTATGCGGTTTTCTGCCTCTCATCGCGCGGTGCGCATCGCCATCTAAGCGGCTCAATCTGAAGCCGGCTGGCATCCTTCCGACGGCCTGAGCGCTGCGGCCATGCGCGAGATGACTCCATCGAAACTGGTCAGCTTGCTCTTGCGGTACTGAAGCCGGAAATAGGCGGCGCTGCCGTCGCATAGCGCGATCGCCCGTGCATAGAAAACGTCGCTCTCGTGTGCTCCGGAAAAGCTTGCCCAGGCGGGGGTGACACGAGAGAAAATAATTCGCCAGCCGCCCTGCTTCTCGTAACCGATCCTTTCGGCGACGTCGGTTTCAAAATCGCCGTCCAACGGATGAGTGCCGAACACCATGAGTGTAGCGCCAACGTCGCCCGAACGGAATTCGGCTCCTTCTCCGTTGGCAGCCTGTGGCCCCATTTCGAAACCGGGCGGGATGTCGACCGTGTAACCGAAGCGGGGGTTGGCATAGGGATGCCAATCGTCATAGGCGGCACTCGGCGAGGCAAGCGCAGCGGTGAGCAGGGATGCGATAAGGGCACTGCGCATGCGGAGCTTCCTCTGGTTTTGGTTTGAGCTGCCGCTCTCACGTTATGATTCCCAGCCGCGTTTTCAATCCTCCCGACGTCACTGCGCTCCTATTGATTGCCGCGCTTTTACAGGATGGTGCCCGCTGATGGATAAATGGCGGCACAGCTCCATGTGGTGGAAAGCAGCTTGACGCGGATCGAGGCGAGCACACAGCCCGTTAACGATAGTATAAGCGTGGCATAACTTCGCAACGAGGCCGATTTCCCTTGAGGCGGGCCCGCCCTTCTTCTATGTCCGGTGGAAGATTGACTGAACGATCAATGAGAAGGAGCGTGTCGACACGATGGATGCCGCGGCCCTGACATTTCTGGCCCTCGGTCTTCCCTTTGCCGCGGCCCTCATCGCACCGGCCCTCACTCGGTTCCTCGGCGGGAATGCTGCCTGGCTCCTGGCGCTTGCGCCATTCGCGATCTTCGTTCATTTCGCCGGCTTCGTTCCGGAAGTCGCCGCTGGCGAAATCGTCACCGGCGGCTATGCCTGGATACCGTCGTTCAACGTCAGCTTCTCCTGGCTGATCGATGGCTTGTCGCTTACCTTCGCTCTTCTGATTTCGGGCATCGGGACCCTGATCGTCCTTTATTCGGGCGGCTATCTGAAGGGACATCCCGATCAGGGCCGCTTCTTCTCGTTCATCCTGATGTTCATGGGATCGATGCAGGGGCTGGTCGTGTCGGACAGCTTCCTGATGCTCTTCGTCTTTTGGGAACTGACGTCCATCACTTCGTTCCTGCTGATCGGCTTCGATCACCGGCGCGAGGCGGCGCGCCGCGCGGCTTTGCAGGCCCTGGTGGTCACGGGCGGAGGCGGGCTCGCCTTGCTGGCCGGGCTTATCATCATCTGGAACGTCAGCGGCGTCACCCAATTCTCGCTGCTCCTGACGTTCGGCGACGAACTGAAGGAGAGCCCGTTCTATCTCGCAGCACTGCTCCTTGTCCTCGGCGGCGCCTTCACCAAGTCGGCACAGTTTCCGTTTCACTTCTGGCTGCCGAATGCCATGGAGGCGCCGACTCCGGTCTCGGCTTACCTGCATTCGGCGACGATGGTGAAGGCGGGCGTCTATCTTCTCATGCGGCTCAACCCGGTGCTCGGCGGCACGACCGAGTGGCAGGTCCTGCTGCCGCTTTTCGGTGTGACGACCCTTATTGCCGGAGCTGCGCTGGCCGTGCGCCAAACGGATCTCAAAATGATGCTGGCCTATACGACGATGTCGTCGCTCGGCCTGCTGGTCATGTTGACCGGGCTCGGCTTGCCCTATGCGATCGAAGCCGCCGTGCTCTATCTGGTGGCGCATGCCCTTTTCAAGGGGGCCCTGTTCATGGTGGCCGGCATCATCGACCATGAAACCGGTACGCGCGACCTGACGAAGCTCGGCGGCCTGCGCACGGCGATGCCGTTGACCTTTGTCATAGCTCTTACGGCGGCCTTGTCGATGGGGGGGCTGCCGCCCTTTTTCGGGTTCCTTGCAAAAGAGGAAATCTACACCGCACTCTCCGGTTTCGACCGCCGTTCCATGGTTTTCGCGGCATTGACCATTCTCGGCAATGGGCTGATGTTCGCCGTCGGATTTGCGATCGCCCTGAAGCCGTTTCTCGGCCCGAAGGTCGACACGCCCAAGCCTCCCCACGAGGCTCCGGTGCTCCTCTGGCTAGGTCCGGCCATTCTGGCCGCAAAAGGTCTTTCAATGGCCCTGATGTCGGGCTTCGTTCATCGCTACGTGACCTCGCCCATGGCGTCGGCCGTCGCCGGCGAGCCGAGAAGCGCCACGATATCGCTGGTGCCGCATTTCGGCGTGGCGCTGTTGCTTTCCGTCGCGACGCTGGCGGTCGGCGTCGTTCTGTTCCTCAATCTGGCTCGGCTGCGCGCGGCCATGGTGGCGGTTCTTGCGGATATCGGCTGGGGACCCGATCGGGGCTTCGACCAGTTCATGCGTGGCCTCGTGCGCTTTGCGGTCACCGCCACCCGTCGACTGCAGGGGGGCCGGCTCGACACCTATATGACCATGACCTTCGTGCTGGTCGCCGCCGTCATGCTGGCGTTGCCGCTGCGCTATGGCGAATTCCCGCGCGCGCCGTTCTTTCCGGCGGACGTTCCGCTCCACGAATTCGCGATCATGGCGATCGCAGCCCTTGGCCTCTTCGCCGTGGTGATGGCCGCGGATCGGCTGACGGCGATCGTCTCCCTCGGCATTCAGGGCTTTGCCGTGGCGATGCTCTTTCTGCTTTACGGCGCCCCCGATCTTGCCTTCACCCAATTCATGATAGAGACACTGTCGGTCGTCGTTCTGGCGCTGGTGATGACGCGGTTGCGGCTGTCTCCCTCGGACCACAGGCCGCTCAGACAGAAGCTGCCCGACTTTACAATCGCGCTCGCCTGCGGAGCCGGGTTCGGTCTTTTCCTCCTGAGGGTCACCGGCGTGCCGTTCGATTCGACGCTGACGGACTTTTTCAATCTCTATTCGAAGTCGATCGCGCACGGTGCAAATGTAGTCAACGTCATCATAGTCGACTTCCGCGGCACGGATACGCTCGGCGAAATTGCGGTGGTGCTGGTTGCCGGCCTGTCAATCCTTTCGCTCGTGCGGCTGCGGGCGGGATCGTTGAAACGTGGTGAGCTGACCGAGATTGCGGCCGCCGATGCGAGTTCGAAGGAGCTGGTATGAAGTCGATTATATTTCGGACCGTCGCCCCCTTCCTCACCGGATTGATGATGCTCTTTTCGATCTTCGTTCTGCTGCGCGGCCACAATGAACCCGGGGGCGGGTTCATTGGCGGATTGATCGCCGTCTCGGCGCTAGCGATCTACGGCATCGCCCATGGTGTGGTCACGGTGCGGCGGGCAATATATTTTCACCCTATGGCGATTGCGGGCGCCGGCCTCTTCGCCGCGACCGTGGCCGGTCTGGTGTCCCTTTTCGCGCGGGTGCCGTTCATGACCGGGCTGTGGATATACCCGTCCGTGCTCGGCGTGGAAGTTCCGCTCTCCACCGTCATGCTGTTCGACACGGGCGTTTACCTGGTCGTCGTCGGTGCCATCAGCTCGATCGCACTCTCGCTTGAGGAAGGGGGAGGCGCCTGATGGAAACCTGGTTTTCCCTGCTGGTCACCCTCTTCTTCACCGTGGCCATTTACCTGCTTCTGTCGAAGTCAGTCATCCGCATTCTGCTGGGCGTCGCGATTTTGGGAAATGCGGTGAACCTTTTGATTTTCACCGGGGGGCGCCTGACGCGCGACGTGCCGCCCGTCATAGCTGAAGGGGCCGACACGCTTGGCGGTCCCGCGGCCAATGCCTTGCCGCAGGCGCTGATCCTGACCGCCATCGTCATCTCCTTCTCATTCTTCGCCTTCCTCCTTGTTCTTGCCTGGCGGGCGTATGAAGACCTGGCGACGGACAATACGGACGAGATGCGAGTTGCGGAACCGGTGAGCGAGCCGGCGCCGCCGCTGGGATACTGACGCGCCATGGCTGTTTCTACCTCCGCTCCCGTCGACCTTTCCGCAGCACTGGTGCTGACCCCCACATCGGCTGCCGAATGGCTTGTCGTTCTGCCGGTCGCGTGGTGCCTGGCTGTCGGCGCGCTCCTCATGATGCTTCGCCGATGGGCCATTCTCCAGCCTGTGATAGCCCTGGCGGCTCTGGCCGTGCTCGTGCTGATCGACGTGGCGCTGCTCGATCATGTCGCGCGAAACGGTCCGACGACGATGGTGATGGGACGCTGGCTGCCGCCGTTCGGTATCGCCTTCACCGTCGACCTGACCGGAGCGCTCTTTGCTCTTATGGCCGCTGCCGTTGCGTTTGCCGCCGGCATCTTTTCGCTGGCCGATATCAACGAGAGCGGCCGGCGCTACGGTTTCTATCCGCTGCTGATGCTGCTGATGGCCGGCGTTTCGGGAGCCTTCCTTACGGGAGATATCTTCAATCTCTATGTCTGGTTCGAGGTCCTGCTGATTTCGTCCTTCGGTCTTCTGGTCCTCGGCTCCGAGAGGGAGCAGATCGACGGGACGGTGAAATACGGATTTCTGAATCTGGTCGCGACGACCTTGTTTCTCGTCGCCACCGGCTTCCTCTACGCCGTGTTCGGCACGCTCAACATGGCCGACATCGCGCGCAAGGCTGACGAACTGCGCGCCGGTGCGCCGCTGATGACATTGGTCGGGCTCTATGTTCTTGCCTTCGGCATGAAGGCGGCCGCGTTTCCAGTGAATTTCTGGCTGCCGGCTTCCTATCATACGCCTCGCGTGGTCGTGTCGGCGCTCTTTGCAGGCCTGCTTACCAAGGTCGGTATTTATGCCCTGATCCGGGTGACTGTCATGCTCTTCCCGGTCGAAAGGGAGGAGCTGAGCTTTGTACTGGCGCTTATCGGCGCGCTGACGATGATGGTCGGCGTTCTCGGTGCGCTCGCGCAAACGGATTTCCGCCGCATCCTCGGCTACCTCGTCGTGTCGGGCATCGGCTCGATGGTTGCAGGCATCGCCATCGGCGGACCAGGCGGCATCGGCGGCGCAATTTTCTATGCACTCCATTCGATGCTGGTGATGACGGGCCTGTATTTTGCTTCAGGGATTGCCATGCGCCTTGGCGCGGATAGCTCGATCTCGACGCTTGCCGGTCTTTACCGCAAGCATGTCGGATTTGCTGCGCTCACCTTGATGCTGTGCTTCGCCGTTTCGGGCCTCCCGCCCTTTTCCGGCTTCTGGCCGAAGGTCATGCTGGTGAAGGCAGCGCTCGACATCGGCGCCTGGTGGCTTGCCGCCGCGCTCCTTCTTGTCGGCTTCTTCACCATGATAGCCACGGGCCGGCTTTTCCTCCTGGCCTATTGGCGCGAGAGTACGAGACCTGACGCCGGCGGTACGACGCGCTTGCCGGCCAAGACTTTCGGTCCGCTTGCCGCGCTTACGCTGCTGGCGCTGGCGCTTGGCGTCTACCCCGAGCCGCTGCTTGCGATGATCCAGAACGCGGCGGCTGGTCTGGCCGAGCCCTCCGCTTACCTGAATTCAGTCTTTCCCGCCGGAGGTCCGCAATGAAGTTCCTGCTGACCAACGTAATTTTCACGCTGATCTGGGGAGCAATCAGCGCCAGCTTCACGCCCGCGAACCTATTGCTGGGCTTCGCAGCCGGCGCCCTGTCGCTCTGGCTGATCCGACGGGAGCTGCGCCCGGTGACTTATCCGTTGAGGCCCTTGCGGCTTCTGCTGCTCGCATTGCTGTTTTTCAGGGAGTTGGCGATCTCCGCAACCAAGGTCGCGATCCGGGTTCTGCGTCCGAATATGGAACTGAAGCCCGGGATTTTTGCCTATCCGCTCGCGGTTAACAGTGATTTCGAGATAACGCTGCTCGCCAACCTGATCACACTGACGCCGGGAACTCTGTCGGTGGATGTCTCCGAAGATCGCAAGACCCTCTATGTACATGCGCTCGATTGCGCCGATCCGGCAGCCTTGCGGCGAGACATTGCCGGCGGCTTCGAGCGTCGAATCCGGGAGGCCTTCGAACGATGACGCCCGCTGCAGTTCTGAGCACGGCTTCGGGCCTGGCGCTCGTGCTCCTCTCTCTGGCGCTGCTGATGACGGTGCTGCGCATTGTTCGCGGGCCAACACTTCCGGACCGGGTGCTCGGGCTCGATATGCTGGTTGCGATCGCCATCGGCTTGATCGCGGTAATCGCCGTCAGGACCGGATTCTATCTCTACATCGACATAGCAATCGCCCTCGGGCTTGTCGGTTTCCTCGCGACCGTCGCTTTCGCCCGCTTCATCCTGACGCGGGGTCTCGCACCGGAACGCATGTCGCCGGGTGCAACGGACGTTTCCCGCCCGAACCCGTCCCCGGCGCGCCCGCGCCCGGGACAGGCCGGGCGCCGTAAACGCAAGGGGGCACGCTGATGGCCCTGCAGATCACTGCCTACATCGTTGCGCTCGTGATGGTCGTCGGTGCATCCTTTTCGCTGCTCGCGGCCCTCGGCCTCCTCCGGTTTCCCGACCTTTACACCCGCATGCACGCGGCTTCGAAAGCTGGAACCATCGGTTCGGGCCTGCTGCTCTTTGCGGCCGGTTTGCACTCGCTCGATGCCGCTATCTTCGTGCGCGCGCTTGCGGGATTTGTCTTCTTCGTGTTGACGGCACCCATCTCGGCCCATCTGCTGGCAAAAGCCGCGCATCAGGCGGGCTACAGGATGACAAAACGATCGGTGATAGATCAGCTTCCTCATAAGGAAGAGCCGCGTCGGCATTGATAGGCGGCATTTCTGTTTTTGTATTTGGCGACAATTTTGCCGGGCGTTACAATTTTAGCAATTCGGAATAAAGTTGCTGCAATCCGATAAATTTATGTTTTGACTTTTGCCCGATCAATGTTAATGCAGTAAATACAAAGTGTCGTCGTGGAAAATACTTTGGACTGAAATTCCAGCCTGAGTTGTGATGCTTGTCCGTTGCTTTGAGGTGTCGGCCGATTTGGCGCCTTGGTGGTGGATCTTTCCTCTCGCAATTCGAGCCTTGGTGTTGCGGCAGAACCACAGTCTCTGTGGCGAGATAGCGGTCGGTTCCAAGGCGGTAAGCGCAATTTGACGGCATTTTGTACATCCTCCCCCTGAAACGGTGTTTCAGGTTTCGTCGCTTGATTCCGATAGGAGAAAGACATGACAGAGACTTCGCTCGGTACGAGCAATGAACTCCTGGTTGAGCTTACGGCGGAGATCGTTGCCGCCTATGTAAGCAACCATGTGGTTCCGGTTGCCGAGCTGCCGACGCTCATAGCCGACGTGCATTCGGCACTCAACAACACGACCGCTCCAGCGCCGGTGGTCGTTCCGGTGGAGAAGCCGAAGCCCGCGGTTTCGGTGCGAAAGTCGGTGCAGGACGACCAGATCACTTGTCTCGAATGTGGCGGGACCTTCAAGTCGTTGAAGCGGCATCTGATGACCCACCATAATCTTTCGCCGGAAGACTACCGCGACAAGTGGGATTTGCCTGCCGACTATCCGATGGTCGCGCCGGCCTATGCGGAAGCCCGCTCGCGGCTCGCCAAGGAAATGGGTCTCGGACAGCGTCGTAAGCGCCGCGGTAAATAATCCGATTCGCGAGGGGCGACCAACTGAACTGTTGCTGCAAAGGCTGGCCGGAAGGCCGGCCTTTTTCATGAGGACGGGAAGACGGCGGGTTCGTCCATCAAGCGTGCAGGCGACCTTCGGCCTCGCTCTTTATGCGCCGGATCATCGATCTGAGGCCGTTCGCGCGTTGCGAGGATAGATGTTCGATGAGGCCGATTTTGCCGAAGATCTCCAGAGCATCGATCCTGGTAATCTCCGAGGCGGGCTTGCCGGAGAAGATGGCAAGGACAATCGCCACAAGGCCGCGCACGATATGTGCGTCCGATTCTCCCTCGAAGGTGAGAAGCGGGTCTTCCGCAGCGCCCGCCGTATGGGTCACGAGCCAGACCTGGCTTGCGCAACCTTGAACCTTGTTCTCGCTCGTCCTCGAAGATTCCGGCATCTCGGGCAGGCTTTTGCCAAGCTCGATCACATAGCGATAACGGTCCTCCCATTCGTCGAGGAATGCAAAGTCGTCGATGATCTGGTCAATTGAAGTCATGCTATGCCCGGCTTTCGGTGCCAATCTCACTTCATATAGGAGACGCGGACGGCAAAGAGAACAGGCAATCGCGTTTGTCCCTGCTGCCGCTGCGGACGATCGGCTCCGACTCCGTAGCTCAGGAGGCGCTGCCTGGAGCAGGTCAGTGAGCGAGGCGTCGTTCGGGAACTGGCATGCGCTTGAAGGCGGGCTCTGTCTTCTCGGCCGCCTCCTCGGAAGGGTGATCTTCCGCCGGTGTGACGGTGCCCGTCATCACCTTGACGTCGGGAGCGCCGGCGTCGCCTTCCGCGAACTGGCTGTTGAGGAACTCATAGGCGATCCGAGCGCCCTCGCGGGCACGATGACCGAGGGCGACGAAAGTCTCCGTACCCTTCTCGCAGACATCGGGCTTTTCTACGCAGATCGCGCTTATGTACTGGAAAGCCTCGTTCGCGGCCGAAAACGTGCCGCTGATCTCCATTTTCGGGCCGTGCTCGAGCTTCTCGCTGCTTGAGGGATCGAGAAAGGGCAGCAGCACCAGAACGAGCGAGAACCAGAACGTCGCCTTTACGAGAAACCACATCTTGCGCCCTCCTCTCTACCTGCCGCTCCGGCCGTTGTGTTTGCTCTTCGAACCTAGTGCGGGAATCACAAGGCCGCTTTTCCAGAAACCGCGATATTTGCCTCAAATTCTAATGAAATGCAGGATTTCATTGCTCGTGCAGCCTCTTTACCTTGCATTTTATCGATTATCGTTAACACCCATGGCATGGCTCCCCATACCAAGCCCTGCGTCTGCGGCATCGGGCAGTGGCCGTGCCTGCCCAAATCGTTAACGCAAACCGAAAAATGCACAAAAATCCGCTGCTTACGTGCCGTTAACCACAACTGGCGAAGTCTGCCCCGATTGCCTCGAATCGGGAATTTTCGGCCGTTCCGGGCATCATCCGAGCGCTGCCGTTTATTCTTTCATTAAGTCGGGGATGCGAGATTCGGGTCACACGAGGCGGTCGTCCGCGACGACGCGGACAAGTCCGATAAACGCCTCCCAAGAACAACAAATGCGGCAGGGCAAGGCGTGGGTCTATTGCGTGACATGGCTGGCAAATGGTTATCCCTCGTGGATGACGCGGCCGCACCTTGGCTGCCACGCAGCGTTCTCGCCCCGGCAATCGTACGTCATGACTTCAGACGCCTGCGCACCGTCGCTGCCGTGTCCTTGACCGCGCTGCCGATCATCCCCCTCGCGCTGACGCTGGCACTGCCCGTATCCGCCGCGCTGCCGGCGGGAGCGGCGCTTTGGGCGTCGGCCTCCCTGTTGGCCGCAGCGGCGGCTATTTCCGGCGGCCGTGCCGAGCCGATCGTCGCTGAGGTGGAAGTGGCGCCTGCGCCGGGCCTGCCAGACCTCGATACAGCCTATGATCTGTTTGCGGGGTTGGTGACTGTCCACGATATCAGGGGCCACGTCCGGTCAGTACACGGCCGCGACGCCCGCGAATATCTGAAACTGATGCGCGATCCGCAGGGGCGCGGCTTCATCGAGCAGATTCACGTTTCGGATCGTATCGCTTTCCTGCGAGCGATCGATTCACTGCGCCTCGACAGCGAGCGCACGGCTGTGGACATTCGTCTCGAACGGACGTCGGCGGATGGTCCCCAATTCGCTCATTTCTATTGCGAGATGACGCCCCTTCGGGACGCTGAAGGAAATCTCCTCGCGATTGTCGCCCAGTCGCGCGATGTCTCCGAAGGCGCGCGTTTGCAGGCGGAGGCGGCAGCCAGGGCCGCGCACGCCGAGTCCGCAAACGATGCCAAGACCCGGTTCCTTGCCGCGGTCAGCCACGAATTGCGCACGCCGCTCAATGCCATTCTCGGTTTTTCCGACGTTCTTGCCGGTGAATATTTCGGGAAACTCGAAAACGATCGCCAGCGCGAATATGTGTCGCTGATCCACCAGTCCGGCACGCATCTTCTCTCGGTCGTCAACACGATGCTCGACATGAGCAAGATCGAAGCGGGCCGCTACGAGCTTCTCCGCGAACCTTTCCGCGTCGCCGAGGCCATCGCCGCATGCGAGGCGATGCTGTCGCACCAGGCGCGCGAGAAGGGTGTGCGACTGGCGAGCCGGGTTACCCGTTCGGTTGGCGAAATCAATGCAGACCAGCGCGCCGTCCAGCAAATTCTCATCAATCTCGTTGGTAACGCGATCAAGTTTACCGACCGGGGTGGGCTTGTCACCGTCGATGCCGCCCGGGAAGGCGCCTTGCTGAAGCTTACGGTCAGTGATACCGGAATCGGCATCGCCGCGGACAAGCTGAAGATGCTTGGCCAACCTTTTGTCCAGATTCAGAATGATTATACCCGCCGCTACGAGGGAACGGGACTTGGGCTGTCTCTGGTGAAGGGACTTGCCGAACTGCATGGCGGCGACGTTTCGATCCGTAGCGCCGAGGGTGAGGGCACCGAGGTCGTGGTCTCCATTCCCTGCGATGTTTCGAGCATTGCCGGAGCGGAATGCGCGCGCGTGCCTGTCACGGTGGAGTTTCCGCCGCGGTTGACGCTGCGCGGCGACGGAAAAAGCGATGTTGGTGAGCCGGCCGTGGTCGAGGCTCTCCGCAAAGGAGAAATGGGTCGGGAAGGGGGACATGGCACCGCGCAAGCGAAAACAGCCTGAGCGTAACCGGGCGGCGCGGCGGGGTGCGGGTCTTGCCTTGCGCGGACTCGCTTTGGTCGGCCGTGGGCTGGTGCTCGCCGGCCGCCTGGTCTCCCGTCATCCGTTGAGCGCCGGCGGGACGGCGATTTTTGCGGTCGTTTTCAGTTTCGTGGCAGCAAACGCCATGTGGTATCAGCACGGAAGGCATCCTTCTCCGCTTCTTCGCACGCGCGTGCCCCTTGTCAGTCCGGAAGTGGCCGAGCGCCTTGCCGCCGCCAAGGGGGAGCCGGTCCAGCAGCGCAACGTGACCACCTTTGTCATAGAGAGGGAAGGTGAGACGCCCGTCCGCGATGCGGCTCCGGACGGGTCCAATGAACGCGGCGCCCCGCTTTCGGGCGCACCCGATGCGCAGGCCTCGACGCTGATTGCCGACATACAGAAGGAACTGGCAAGGCTGGGTCTTTACGAAGGAACGCCGGACGGTCAAAGCGGCCCGAAAACTTCAGCGGCGATCCTCCGCTTCGAAAAACAGGCCGGCCGTATGGAGACCGGTACGCCAAGTGCCGGTCTGCTTCAGGCTCTGCGCAGCGCTGGCGGCACTCCGGCGCTTGTCGCCACGCCCGCAAACCGGCCCTATTCCGATCCGAAGACCGTTCCCGCCGATGCTGATCCGGTTGCCGCCGCCATCCGTAGCGCCGAGAAAGACGACGGGCTCGAACCGCGTCGTGGGGTTCCGGTGTCGAGCGAGATGGTGATGAACATCCAGAAGGGCCTGAGCAATCTCGCCTATGCGGATGTCGTGGTCGACGGGGTTGCCGGCGATCAGACACGCGCCGCCATCCGCCATTTCGAAAAACATTACCGCCTTCCTCAGACCGGAGAGCCCAACGCCAAGGTTCTCAAGAAGCTCAAGGAAATCGGCGCGCTCTGACGCGATCCCGTCCTGCGCATGTTCAGGCTCTCGATTTGCATCGCGCCGTCCGCGCGTGTATCAGCCTTGCATGCGCCTGAAATCCCACATTTTCGTCGCCTCGCTCATACGGAGCGTCTTTGTACGCGGCGGGTACGCGGCAGTGCTGCGCAAGGGAGCGGAGGAGGCGGGTGCGATCTTCATCCGCCAGCGCGGGCGGTCGGGCTATGAGACGCTCTATGCGCCGGCGCCGCAGAATTTCTTCGACGACGAAGGAGATACGTCGCGGAGATTCGAGGTGCGGTTGCGTGGCGCCGGGGCCGAAGACGTCGAACGGGCACTTTCCTCAGAAATCCGATTTGATCCGGACTGCTGGATCGTCGAACTGGAGCTCGACGACTGCGGCAATCTCTTCGATGTGGTGGACGACCGCGGGTGAGCCTGCCCACTGCATGTTTCCTTTAATCGGATCCGATCGAAGGACAAAAACATGCAGCAGATCAAAGTGCTCTCAGCGACCTTTGTCCGTCTGATAAGACGCACGGCGCTGTAGAGGTCATCTGCTGCTTCTTTTTTGTTGCCGTGTTGCAATTTACTGTCGGCCGAAGCTTCGCTTCGCATCGGCGGTCTTGCTTTGACTTGCAATGGATTGGGACTCTTGCCGACGCGGATCCGCGGCCCGGTTGTCAGCGAGAAGGCGTTCATGACGGGGTGGCCGCGGTCCCGCATCGGCGCGGAGCCAGGAGGCAACCCTTTCGATGCTCGCCTGCCGGTCGAGATTTCTGATCAGCGCCTCGGCGCGATTTCCGCCACCGATCCTTTCGGAAAGATGTGGATAAAGCAATTCGAGCACACGGGTTTCCTCGCCCGCCGGAAAGGACAGAGCTGCAAGCGCTGCAGCGAGTTGCTGGCCGGAAACATCCAGCAAAATACGGTCGGCGAGGGCGCGGCTTGTTCCGAGTGCGTCTGCGAGCGCGGTGGAAAAGAGCGCCGTTTCGCCATTGCGTGCGAAACGAACGAGAAGCGCGCAATGCAGTTCACCGATGGGCTGGATAAGCGATCTGTCGCTCTTCTCCTGTGATCCGACCCGCGCCAGCGCCTTGATTTCCGCCCGCAGTTTTTCTTCGCGGTCGGCGACGGCGGTAGGCGCTTGCGTCTGGCGCGCGCCTGGAGCGCGATGATCGCTACCGCCATCGAGCCGCTCTTCAGAATGCGCGGGCTGGTGATGTTCGACGAGCGCATCGATTGCTGAAGGCGACAGGTTTTCCCGGCGGGCAATGGCCCTGGCATGGGCCGGGCCTTGCTCACGGATGATGGAAACGAGCACGCGATCGGGAATTGCCCTGGCGCGGGTGAGGAAGGCGGCGGCAATTGAAATCGGCATGCTGCCGATCAGCAGGACCACGGATTCCGGCACGTGCGGGCACTGGGAGAGGGCTGCAGCCGCCTGGCGGCGTGCCTCATTGCTGGAGCCGAGGAAGAGCGGCTCGAACAATTCGGCAAACTGCTTCATGTCGGACCTGCTGGGAATGCGAAGGCTCTCGAAGCCGGTGACTGTCGCCATCAGCACGACATCCTTCAGCCGCCCCGTCTGCGGCCGTTCCAACTCACGAAACCGGTTTGTCACGACATATCCTAAAACGCAAAGCATGACGGCATTCCGATGGCTCGGAACGACACACGTGTCCAAACGTAGATTGAAATCGTTAGCGCACCATTAACTATGGACGTTGGGGCTTTATTCAGGCTTGCGTCATTCTCGTGACCGGTCGCCGGCTCGTGGGAAGGTTGCCGTCCTTAGCCATAAAAAGTCCACAAGGGATCCTATTTGATCCGCCCGACGGCAAACGGCCGGATAGGCGATTCGGCCGCGGCCTCACATGTGGGAGATTGATTTGTGAAGAAAGTGTTTTTGCGGACCGTGGCTGTCTGTGCGCTGCTGCTGATGCCCGCAGTTGCATCCGCGGCCGAGGGCTTTGCGACCGCTAATGTCAACATGCGCTCGGGACCGAGCACCTATTATCCGGCAGTGACAGTCATCCCGGCCGGCGATTCGGTGGAAATCCATGGCTGTCTCTCGGACCGCCCCTGGTGCGACGTGTCCTTTTACGGCGGACGCGGATGGGTGGCGGGCCGATATGTGCAGGCCGCCTTTCAAAGCCGCAGGGTCTATGTGGAGCCGGAATATTACCGCCCTCTCGGGATCCCGACGGTCGTCTTCGAGTTCGACAGCTATTGGGACCGGAATTACCGCGGCCGTGACTTCTACCGGGATCGTGACCGCTGGAGGCATGATCGCGATTGGGATCGCGAGCGTGAGCGCGACGGGCGCAAATGGGAGCGCCGCCAGGTGAGGGAGCGCCGAGACTGGGAGCGCGACCGCGACAGGGAGCGGCGCGAATGGGAACCGGAATACGGTCGCGACGACGATCGCTGGCGACGCAGGGTGGAGAGCGAAGGGTATCGGCCGGACGGTGCGGAACAGCCGCGTCGTGAGCGCCGTTACGAGGGGCACAGGACCATCGTGGACTGCAATTCCGGCGACGTTCGCTGCGAATAGTAGACGGGCGAACCGCTCCTGGGCCGGCGGCCTGTGCCGTCGGCCGTTCCTGCCGCGATTGGCTTTTGCATCGTCCCGCGTGGGAACCAATCCCGCCTCAATGCGTTGAAATCGCGCAAAGGGTGACACCGGAATGGCAAGGAGCGGAGAGATGGCGGAAAAGAATTTGGCGGCAGTCGGCGCCGAGACAGGTACCGAAACGCGGACGGTGGGCGCGCAGGCCGAACTGGAATCCCAGGTGCAGGAATTGAAGGCAGAGATCGCGCGGTTGACGGAGACCGTGTCGGCAATAGGAAGCGGAGCGAAGGCCGTCGTGCAGGGGGAAGCGGAACTGATGACTCAGCGTGTCCGGGAACGCGTTCGCGAAGAGCCGATTTCGACGTTGCTGACGGTTGCCGGAGTAGCTTTCCTGTTTGGACTGATCGCGAGACGCTGAAGTGCGATTGCCGCCTCCGAATATCCCCAAGATTGAGGATTGCGTGAAGTCACTGCGCCATGCTTTGGCTTAACAAATGGTTAACCAGGCTGTGGCTCAATCGGTCCAGGACGGGTATCATTGATTTGCCTCTGATGCCGAAGCGGACGACATCCGGGTGACCGGAAGAAGGAGTGAATGAGAAGGGCGCGTCTGTCCGGGGAGCCCCGACAATGCGTCAGCCCGCAAGCGGGCAGGGTGAAATCTGTACGGTAGTTCATCCGTCTCGGGAGATTATGGAGACGAGCATGGCAGACGTAATCAGAATGCAGGACCGCATCGTCAAACGGCCCGAACGGCGTCCCGTCGCAAAGGGCGGTGCCAAGGTCTTGTTCTTCACGGGTATCCGTTATGAGAGGCTGGACGGTCGCGGACCACAGCCGACTGCTCCGGTCGACCGGCAGGCCAAGAAGCGGTAAGTGGCGGGCGGCCATCAACCCTTCGTGCGACGGCAGTTGCTTGTCGCCCACATGTTCCCACATCGGCCAGAATCATTTTGGGCTGACTAGCGCTGGAAGGGCTCGCATCTTGATTCGGCGAGGAAAGTACGCACCAGTTCCTCGAAGCTGTCGACCGGCGCCAGAGCCCGGAGTACCGCGTAGCCTTCTTCGTCCTTCATCTCGATCATGATCGATTGCGCAAGAGCTTCGGGCGGCGACTTGCGCAGTTCCACGAGTTGAATCGGTGTGGCGACCACGAGATCCAGATCGCCGTTGACGGCTGTCTGATCGTTCATGCTGAAAACCTCGTTCGACCCGCTATCGAAAATCGCAAGCGACCAGAATGGCACGGCGCCCCTCCCGACGAAGCGAGCCGGAGCATCCGCCACCGAAAAGCTGCAAACGGCCGTACGCAGAAACGGATCCGCGTTGTTCAGACCGGTCGGCCCGGGTTCGGCCGTCAGGGGAAAGAAACTGTCCATCTCGAGAAGGCCGAGCACGCGCGTGTAGGCATCGCGGCCGGTGAACTGAGGCAGGGTGAGTATGATGACGATGTGAAGGAGCGCGGCGCCGACGAGGCCCACGAGAATGGCGAAGAAAATGCTACGCATGCCCACACCCGGTCTTGACGATCTTAGGCATCGTAAGGTCGATCAGGCCGGAGGAACCCGCCGTGGGCGTATCGAGGAGCGTCAGCACGAGGGCGAAGCTGCCCGTCCGGCGGATCGCGAGCCAGTTGTCGGGCTGGGCGACGGACGAGACGTGGATGGCGAAGCGGCTGTCCTCGGCGCGCAAGACCGTCCAGGAATTAATTGCCGAGGGTAGATCCGGCCCCGGACGCAGTGCGGTCCCGTCGGGAGCCGCCGCGTAAAGGGTCCAGAAGCGGGCCGGCGGTGTGATGCCGGAAACATCGTATGAGCAGCCGGCCGACAGGCGCGCACCGGTGTCGTCGGTGAGGGCTGTGAACGCCAGCCCCTCGGCCCCGCCGTAGAGCAGTTGGCCGGCGCGGGCGCGATGTGCCTTTGCATAGGGGTCGGCAGCGACGATCTGCGCCTCCGGAAATGCCACCCATGGTCCGATCGCAATCGAGCCGAAACCAACCGTCGCCTTCAGCGCCCATACGGCCGAGCCGATTCCGCCGCCGAACGCGACGATGAGGGCAAGAGCGACAAGGAGGGGAACTCGAAACAAGAGGCAACTCTATCGATTGTTGTATCGTTTACCTTCCGGCGCTCGTTTTAGCGCCGCTCGGCTTCATTGCCAGAGAACGGATTTCTCGCTGCGAAGTCAATTGTTTGTCGTGTTGCGCAAGGGCCGGATGTGAGACCCTTGACTCGGCGTTTCGAGTACGGCCACCTTGCCGCCGGGCCGTTCGCGTGCCTTCAACGGCTGCGCCTTTTCGAAAGTGCCGCCGATTTTCTTCAGAAGCCGGGTTACGTCGGCGGAAAGCGATCGCGGGCGCACGAGCGGCGGCAGGGCGTTGTCGTCCTTTTTGGCGGTTTCGGCCGGCTGTTGTTTCGCCGGCTCGGATGGCGCTTCGATTCCGGGTATCGCACGATGCTCGATCCCGTGCTCGGCATAATCCATCAGTCGCTTGAAGGTCATCGCGGGGAGAGAGCCGCCTGTCATTTCGTCGGTGGAGGTATAGTCGTCATTGCCGAACCAGACGGCAGTCGTGTAGTCGCCCGTGAAACCGACGAACCACGCATCGCGATAAGCCTGTGTCGTGCCTGTCTTGCCGCCCGTGACGATGCCGTTGTCGAGGGCTGCGCGTCGCGCCGTGCCGATAACCGGAATCTGCGTCAGCATGCGGTTCATCGATGAGGCCGCCTCTTCGCTCAGCACCCTGCGTGCCGGCGTCGCGTCGCGCCCGAAATCGTAGAGAATGTCGCCGTCATAGTTGAGAATCTGGCTGATGCCGTGGCGCCGCGATTGGAACCCGCCGGCCGGAAAGACCGCATAGGCCGTCGCCTGGTCGAGCACGGTGACTTCGGAAGTGCCGAGCGGCATGGTCTTGTCGGTACGGATGGGGGTTTCTATGCCCATTCGCTTGGCGGTCTCGGCAATGATCTCGGTCCCAAGCTTGTCCTTTGCGAGGCGGACCGGAACAGTGTTGATCGATCTGGCGAGCGCGTTCATCAGCGTCACCCGGCCGGCATATTTGCGGGCATAGTTCTGAGGCGACCAGCCACGCCAGGTGATCGGCGCGTCGACGACGACGGTTTCGGGCTTCATGCCCTTTTCCATCGCGGCAGCATAGGTATAGACCTTGAAAGACGAGCCCGGCTGGCGAAGCGCGCGCGTCGCACGGTTGAACTGGCTTTCGCCGTAGTCACGGCCGCCGACCATCGCCCTTACCGCGCCGCCATGTTCGACCATTACCAGCGCACCCTGCTTGACCTTGTAGGTCTCGCCATATTGCCTGAGGCCCGACTCGACCGCTTCCTCGGCTGCTTGCTGCAGCCCCATGTCGATCGTCGTGCGCACGATCAGGGAATGTTGCGCGAAGGGGGCGGCGATGCGCTGGACCTCTTCGAAAGCCCAATCGAGGAAGAAATCCGGTGCCTTGACCTGCGCACGATCAACGACGGACGCCGGAGTCAGGCGAGCGGCGATCACCTGTCCCTCCGTCATCAGGCCGCCTTGGACGAGATTGCTCAGAACTTCGTTGGCGCGGGCACGCGCCGCCGGCAGGTTCACATGCGGAGCATAGCGTGCCGGCGCCTTGAAGAGCCCTGCGAGCATCGCGGACTCGGCAAGATTGACGTCGGTAATTGCCTTGCCGAAATAGAATTGGGCTGCCGCCGCGGCGCCGAAGGTGCCGCCGCCCATATAGGCACGGTCCAGATAGAGGCGGAGGATTTCCTTCTTCGAAAGGTTGGATTCGAGCCAGACGGCCAGGAAAGCCTCTTTGATCTTGCGCTCGATCGTCCGTTCGTTCGAGAGGAACAGGTTCTTTGCCAACTGCTGCGTAAGTGTCGAACCGCCTTGAACAACGCCACCCGCGCGAGCGTTCTCGGTCATCGCGCGTGCGAGCCCTAGAAAGTCTATCCCCCAATGGTCGAAGAAGCGCCTGTCTTCGGTGGCGAGCACCGCCTTTATAAGGTGATCCGGAAGCTCGTCGATCGGGACGGAATCCTCATGGATAATACCCCGGTGGCCGATCTCGTTGCCGTAACGGTCCAGAAAGGTGACCGCGAAATCGCTTTGCGCGCGCCAGTTGCCGGTGGTCTCCTCGAAGGCGGGGAGGGCGAGCGCCAGCATCAGTACGGAGCCTGCCGCACCCAATGTCATGCCTTCGCCAAGCAATTCGAAGAGGGCTTTCTTCCAGCCGCGTACGCGAAACCGTCGGAAGAAGATGGTGGTATCTTCCCACCATTCCGCGAGGCGGAATCCCGCACTCCACACGGTCGAATCGATCCAGGAATCGATCCGAAGAAAGATATGTCGCCGTTTCGGCCGGTTGTCCTCTTTCCTCGGTTCCTGCACGGTCTTCATGTCCCGAAGGTTCTGCCTCATCCCGATATTTGCACGGCGCGGCAATCCAATCTACTTGCATATGGCGCAACCCGCCTTAAAAAACCGGCAATTTTCTGCGAAGTTTCCGTGTTCGTGCGAATTTTATGAAAGTGTGACTTTGATGGGCGAAATGCCTTTCTGGAAGATGAAGAGTCTGGAGGAGATGAGCGGCGCGGAGTGGGAGAGCCTCTGCGACGGTTGCGGGCTCTGTTGCCTCAACAAGCTTGAGGACTGGGACAGCTCCGAGATCGCCTGGACCTCGATCCGTTGCACGCTTCTGGACGGAGAAAGCTGTCGTTGCAGGGATTACGACAATCGTCAGGCGACGGTGCCGGACTGCATTCAGTTGACCCCCGAAGCGGTGCGCGAGATCAGTTGGCTGCCGCCGACCTGCGGTTATCGGCTGGTCTCCGAGGGCAGGGATCTCTATTGGTGGCATCCGCTCGTTTCGGGCGATCCGGAAACTGTGCATGCGGCCGGCATATCGGTGCGCGGACGTACCGTGCCGGAGGACGATATCGATATCGAAGATTATGAAGATTATCTGGTGACCTGGCCACTTGAGGTTGGCAGAGAGCCGGCCGAATAAGCCGCGCCGCGCCGCCTTTTAGACACTAAGCGTCAGTGATCGCCGCTCTTGATGGCGAGCCTTCTCGGCGCGACGTTGCGCCATGCGGTTTCCATGGACTGGCGAATGAGTTCATTGTCGGCGCCGACGAAATAAAGCGATGTCCAGCCGCGCGCGCCCCAGCCGCCTGGAACGGCGGCGCAAACGCCGGGCTCCGTCTCCAGAAGCATGCGCTGCTGATCGGGCGTGAACTTGAAAACCGCGCGCCCGGCTTCCGGCAGCGTCATGAAAATACGATTGCCGACGCGGAAATCCCGTGCACCGAAATGTGCATTTTCCTGGGTTCCCGGGAGGCTCAGGGCCAGCTTTTCGATTTCTGCGGTCAGCATGCGAGGAGAGTAGCACGGAATTGCCGATTGGCAAAAACCCGCATAGTCACGCCGCAGCGCAATGTCACTCGGCGGGAGGAACCGTCTTCTGGGCAGCTTCGCCTGCCGTGCGTATTTCGCGCCACTCGTTCTCGAACCGGTCGAGCAGCGATTGCGGAATTCTGGATTGCGGCGATGCCGACGGTTTGTTCGCGAGCGTCTTCATCCGGTCCTCCTTTGGGCGAGACATGGAATAGGCGGACGATTCCACAAGATAAAGGCTTTGTAAATCAGCGGTTTAAATAATTTAAACGATTGAAAAAAAATTAAATCGATTAATTTTCGGACGGATCCACGGCGCTCAGCGATAGAGCGGCTGCGGGCGGAAAGTCGCACCACCTTTGCTCGTTCCGCTCTGGCGCATAAGCACGTTCCGTGCGATGCGGCGAAATGGTGAATACAATCTACGGTCGCTTTCCACAGTTGAATGCCAAGCAACCGTCGGACACCGACCCTGCCGATCTCCGGGCTGACATTCATTTGCCATTCAGCCTGTATCGGTTAATGATTTTGACGTAGAGCTTCCCAAGTCGAAAGTGCGTTCATGTCTTCAGCATTGACCATAGCCGCGCTCGCCGCAGGCCTCGCAGGTTTTTCTCCGCCTGCCGTCGACATGCCTGCGGTTGTCGTCCGCGTGGCAGGCGACTGCAGCGCGGCTGCCGCGCAGGTCGTCGCGCAGACGGGTGGCGAGCTGCTCTCCGCCCAGCCGACCGGCGACGGGCAATGCGTGGTGACGGTGCTCATCCCCGGCAATGGAGGGCGCCCCAAGAAAGTCACGGTGAAGGTGCCTATGTAAGAGCTCTTTCGGGGTGTCCGAAAGCAAGGGAAGTGGACGAGAATGCGCATTCTGATCGTCGAGGACGATACCAATCTGAACAGGCAATTGGCTGAAGCGCTGAAGGAGGCAGGCTACGTCGTCGATCAGGCCTATGACGGTGAGGAAGGCCATTATCTCGGCGATGCGGAACCGTATGATGCGGTCATTCTCGATATCGGCCTTCCCGAGATGGACGGCATCACCGTGCTCGAGAAATGGCGCGCAGACGGCAAAACCATGCCGGTGCTGATCCTGACTGCCCGCGACCGATGGAGCGATAAAGTCGCGGGAATCGATGCCGGCGCCGACGATTATGTGGCAAAACCCTTCCATGTGGAGGAGGTGCTCGCCCGCATCCGTGCATTGATCCGCCGTGCCGCCGGGCATGCAAGCTCCGAGATCGTATGTGGCCCGGTCCGCCTCGATACCAAGGGCTCCAAGGCGACTGTCGCAGGTGTGGCGTTGAAGCTCACATCGCACGAGTTCCGCCTGCTATCCTATCTCATGCACCATATGGGGCAGGTGGTTTCCCGCACAGAGCTCGTCGAGCATATGTATGATCAGGATTTCGATCGCGATTCCAACACGATCGAGGTCTTCATCGGCAGGCTCCGCAAGAAGATCGGCAACGACCTCATCGAAACGGTGCGCGGTCTCGGATATCGCATGCAAGCACCCGGCGATGGCCATTAGATCCCTTACTGCCCGTGTTCTGGCGGTTTCGACCGTTTGGGCAGTCGTTGCCCTGGTGGTGATCGGCATCGTCATTTCCGCCCTTTACCGGCAGGGATCCGAACGCGGCTTCCAGGACCTGCTGCGAGCGCAGCTCTATAATGTCATCAATTCGATCTCTGTCGACGACAAGGCAGCGCTCTCAGGGAGCCCGCAGCTCGGCGACCTGCGCTTTTCCCAGCCGCAGACCGGGTGGTACTGGATCGTCGAGCCGATCGGCGAGTTCGATACGCCGCCGCTGATTTCGACTTCGCTCGGAACTGCGAAACTCCCAATCGTCAGCGTTGACGAGGTCCCCTTCGACATCCGCTACGAGCGGTTCTACACCACGACGGATCCGTTCGGGAACGAGGTCGAAGTCGCCGAAACCGAGGTCGTCCTCGATATCCAGGGTCACGCCGCCCGTTTTCGGATCGCCGGAAATCGCGAGGTGCTGGAGGCGGACATCGACCGCTTCACGCGTAATCTCACGATCGCCTTGTCGATTTTCGGCCTTGGCGGCCTCGGCATGAACGCGCTGACCATCCTCTTCGGCCTGAAGCCGCTCGACCAGGTACGCCGCTCGCTCGAAAAGATCCGCACGGGCGAAAGCGAGCGGCTGGATGGGGCTTTCCCGCGGGAGATCCAGCCCCTTGCCAACGAAGTGAACGCGCTGATAGACAGCAATCGGCGCATCGTCGAGCGGGCGCGTATGCAGGTCGGCAATCTGGCCCACTCGCTCAAGACACCCATTGCGGTTCTGCTCAACGAGGCGAGGGTGCTGGAGGTGCCGCACGGAGAACTGGTCAGGGCGCAGGCCGATGCCATGCAGACCCAGGTACAATCCTATCTAAGCCGTGCCAGGATCGCGGCCCAGCGCGGGTCGGTGCTTGCGAGGACCGAAGCCCAACCGGCGCTCGAGAGGATCATGCGGGTGATGCGGCGGCTCAACCCCGACAAGCAATTCAGTCTTTCGATCAATCCGCCTGGACTGGTTCTGGCGATGGAGCAGCAGGACGTCGAGGAAACAGTCGGCAACCTGCTGGAAAATGCCGCCCGATACGCGCAGGACAGTATCTGGATGACTGTCGAGCCCGCCCCCGAAGACGCACGCGGGAAGGAGCCTGGCCGCCAGTGGATCGTCCTGCAGATCGACGATGACGGGCCGGGGCTCGACCCGGATCAGATTGCAGTGGCGATGAAGCGCGGCAAGCGGCTCGACGAGAGCAAGCCCGGAACCGGGCTCGGCCTTTCCATCGTGAGCGAGATCGTCGGAGAATATCAGGGCAGTGTCGCGCTCAGCCGACGCGATGAGGGAGGATTGCGGGCCACGCTCTTTCTCCCGGCTGCGATCTGAGGCGCGGCGCCATCAAAAACGGGGCCTCCTCTTAACCTTTCCAGGCAAGGCGGGAAGGCCGATGCGGCGTGATCGTGATCCGGCGGTCACACCCGGACGGGAAAAAATGCGGGTGCCCGCATGGGGCGGTTGCCTCGGCCCGCTGGTGGTGCAAAAAGAATTCGACTGACGCCGCTGTTTCGACGGATATTCCCGAGGCGTGACTGGTGACTGACAACAGGAATGAGTAGTGCGTATCATGAGGAATTACGCAGAGATGACGCGGGCCTTCGCGTCGAGCGGCAGGATCGCAGTCGTGGCATCGAGCGTAGCCCTGAGCGGCTGTGGCACGACCTCGTCCGGCCAAGGCGGGGCGGTTGCGGGCCTTGGCGCAGCCTCTACCCGCGTTGTGTCATCCGCGACGTATATCGAGGCCCTGCAGGGCGGTGTCGTTTCGCGCCTCGCCGGCGTCGACCTCGGCAAGTCCGATCGGCAGCGGGCGCTTGAGGCTGAGTATCGTGCGCTCGAGGCGGCGCCGGGCGGACAGCCCGTCGCCTGGCAGGGGCGCGGCGTCAGCGGCTCAGTCGTCGCGGCCGCACCCTATCAGGTCGGGTCGCAAAATTGCCGCCAATACAGCCATACGGTCACGGTCAAGGGTCAGCAAAGCACGGCACGGGGTGCTGCCTGCCGCAACAGTGATGGAAGCTGGACACCGCTCACCTGAGCCGACGCACGTCGCATGTCGACACGGCTTGCGGCGAAACGCCTCAAATCTCCGTCATCGCCGGTTTTCGAGTTGGAATGACATGAACGGCATAGTATTCCCCAAACATGTTGTTCTGGATCCTCGTGGCCATTCTGACGGCGGCTGTCGCAGCCGTGCTTCTTCTGCCGCTCATGCGAGCGGCAGCGCCCCTGCCGTCTCGCCATAGTCACGATATCGAAGTCTATCGCGATCAGCTCGGCGAGCTGGCGCGGGACCGCGATGCCGGACTGATCGGCAGCGAGGAGGCCGAGCTTGCCAGGGCCGAGATCGCCCGCCGCATGCTCGCGGCCAGTGCTGCAGATCAGGCAGCCGCCGAACGCACCCCGAAGCGACTTCTTTCCAATCGCCTGTCGCAGGCGTTCATTTTCCTCTGTCTTCCGGCAATCGGACTCTGTCTCTATTTGACGACAGGGAGCCCCGGCGTGCCCGCACAGCCACTCGCGGCCCGGCTCGCCGACCCCAACGGCGATGTCAATATTCTGATCGCCAAGGCCGAAAACCACCTGGCTCTCAATCCGGAGGACGGCGCCGGCTGGGACTTGCTGGCGCCGATCTACATGCGCCATGGTCGCCTCGAAGACGCTGTTGCCGCCTACGACCGGGCGATCCGCTTGCTGGGGCCCACCCCGGCAAGAATGGGCGGCTATGCCGAGGCATTGGTGGCGCAGGGCGGCGGCCTGGTCACCTCCGAGGCGCAGAACGCTCTGCGAAAGGCGCTTGCTCTCGATCCGAACGACCCGCGTTCCGCATTCTACCTGGCGCTTGGATTGAAGCAGGAGGGTAAAAATGCGGAGGCACTCTCGGCATTCCGCAAGCTGGCAGGCAGCTCGCCGGCCGATGCGCCCTGGCTGCCCCTGGTGAACCAGCACATAGCGGAGCTCGCCGACAGCCCGGCGGCCGTTGGTCCAACAGGCCCGGCCGCTACTGGCCCAGCCGCGCCGGGAAATCCGACGCCGGGCGATATCGCGGCGGCGAAAGAAATGAATGACGGCGATCGTCAGTCCATGATCCGCGGTATGGTCGACAGCCTGGCAAGCCGATTGAAGGAGGACCCGGCCAATCTGGAAGGCTGGATGCGTCTGATCCGCTCCTATGTCGTGCTAGATCAAAGGGACAGGGCGGAGGAAGCGCTGCACGAAGGACTGATCGCATTCCCGGCAACGGGCGTACAGGGGAAGCAACTGCTGGCTTTGGCTCAGGAACTGGGGCTCGACGCCGGCGGAGACACTGAATGACACGCAAGCAGAAACGATTGGCAATCATCGGAGGTGGCGTCGGATTTCTGACGGCGGCGGTCCTGCTCGTCATGTTCGCTTTTAGCCAGGCGGTCGCCTATTTCTACGTCCCGGGAGATCTTACGAAAGCCGACGTCGCGCCGGGGACGCGTATCCGCCTCGGCGGGCTTGTCGAGGCAGGCTCCGTCAAACGCGGCGAGGGCAGGACCATTACCTTCAAGGTGACGGATACGCTTGCGACCGTTCCGGTGACCTATACGGGTATCTTGCCCGACCTCTTCCGCGAGGGGCAGGGCGTCGTGGCCGAGGGTGCCTTCGTCGGCGGCAGCCCGGTTTTCGTTGCGGACACCGTGCTCGCCAAGCATGATGAGACCTACATGCCGAAGGATGTCGCAGATCGCCTCAAGGCCCAGGGGGTCACGCTTGGCGGGGAGGAAAACATCCGATGATCATCGAACTCGGGCATTACGCGCTGGTCCTGGCGCTCGCGACCGCGATCATCCAGGGCCTCCTGCCCGTCGTCGGGGTACGGCGCGGCGATCCCGCCTTGATGGCGCTTGCTGCAAACGCGGCGCTCGTCTGCTTTCTGCTGGTCGCATTCTCCTTCGCCGTGCTGACATTCGCTTATGTGACGTCGGATTTCTCGGTCAAGAACGTATGGGAGAACTCGCATTCCCTTAAGCCGCTGATCTACAAGGTCACCGGGGTCTGGGGAAATCACGAAGGCTCCATGCTCCTGTGGCTGCTGATCCTCGTCTTCTTTTCCGCGATGGTCGCTCTCTTCGGCCGAAACCTGCCGGAGACGTTGAAGGCGAATGTGCTTGCGGTGCAGGCCTGGATCGCGACGGCATTCACACTCTTCGTCCTGCTGACCTCCAATCCCTTTGCGCGGCTGGTGCCGGCGCCTGGAGAGGGCAGGGACTTGAATCCGGTGCTTCAGGATATCGGGCTGGCGATCCACCCGCCCTTGCTCTATCTCGGCTATGTCGGCTTTTCAGTCTGCTTTTCTTTCGCGGTGGCAGCTCTCATCGAGGGGCGGATCGACGCGGCCTGGGCCCGTTGGGTGCGGCCTTGGACGCTCGCCGCCTGGACCTTTCTCACGGCCGGCATCGCAATGGGCTCGTACTGGGCCTATTACGAGCTTGGCTGGGGCGGTTGGTGGTTCTGGGACCCGGTCGAGAATGCCTCCTTCATGCCCTGGCTTGCCGGAACGGCCCTTCTGCACTCGGCGCTGGTCATGGAAAAGCGCGAAGCGCTGAAGATCTGGACCGTGCTGCTGGCGATCACGACCTTCTCGCTGTCGCTGCTCGGGACCTTCCTGGTACGCTCCGGCGTGCTGACATCGGTCCACGCTTTCGCCACCGACCCGACCCGCGGCGTCTTCATTCTCGCCATTCTGGTGGTCTTCATCGGCGGCGCCTTTTCGCTCTTTGCATTTCGTGCCTCCCACCTCAAAGCCGGGGGGATATTCGCGCCGATCTCGCGCGAGGGCGCCCTTGTCCTGAACAACCTGATCCTGACGACGGCAACCGCGACGGTGCTGACCGGCACTCTCTATCCGCTGGTGCTCGAAGCGCTGACCGGCGACAAGATCTCGGTCGGCGCGCCGTTTTTCAACATGACCTTCGGCCTGCTGATGCTGCCGCTCGTCGCGGTCGTTCCCTTCGGTCCGCTGCTTGCCTGGAAGCGCGGCGACCTCGCCGGCGCGGCGCAGCGGCTGTTTACGGCTGCTGCCGTAGGCCTGCTTGCCGCCGCAGCCTGCTATTACGCGGTAAATGGCGGCCCGGTGCTGGCTCCACTCGGCCTCGGCCTCGGCGTTTACCTCATCATCGGTGCGCTCACCGACCTTGTCCTGCGCTCCGGACTCGGCAAGGTAAAGGCCGGCGTCGCCTGGAAGCGTTTCTCAGGCCTGCCACGTTCATCTATCGGCACGGCGCTGGCCCATATCGGTCTCGGCATTACCCTGATAGGGATCGTCGCGGTGACAGCCTTCGAGACGGAAACGGTCGTCGAGATGAAACCGGGGGCGGTGGTCGATGTCGGGCGCTACAGCCTGCGTTTCGACGGCATGCGCGAAGGGCGCGGGCCGAACTACACCGAGAATGCCGGCCATTTCACCATCAGCCGCGGCGGCGTCGCCGTCAGTGAGGTCTGGTCGTCGAAGCGGCTCTATTCGGCGCGCCGCATGCCGACGACCGAAGCCGGGATCCGGACCTTCGGCGTGAGCCAGCTCTATGTTTCCCTGGGCGATGACATGGCCGATGGAGGCATCGTCGTGCGCATCTGGTGGAAACCGCTGATCCTGTGCATCTGGGGCGGTGCGCTCGTGATGATGGCCGGCGGAATAGTCTCGCTCACCGACAGGCGTCTTCGCGTGGGCGCACCGGCGCGTGCCAGAAGGCCGCTTGCGGTGGGTGCTGCGGAATGATCCGGCTGCTCCTCGCACTTCTCCTCTTGCTGGCATCCGCGATGCCGGGTCTCGCCGTGAATCCTGACGAGGTGCTCGCAGATCCGGCGCTTGAAACCCGCGCGCGAGCAATCTCTGCGCAGCTTCGCTGCATGGTTTGCCAGAACCAGTCGATCGACGACTCCAACGCCGAACTCGCAAAGGATCTGCGGGTGCTCGTGCGAGAGCGCCTGAAGAGCGGCGATACCGACGAAGCCGTGATCTCCTACGTCGTCTCACGCTACGGCGAATTTGTTCTCCTCAATCCCCGCTTCGAAGCCAGGACGCTCGTCCTCTGGGGCATGCCTGCTATTCTGCTTGTGATCGGCGTCATCACCCTCGTCCTGGCCGCGCGCCGCCGCGGCGCAAGGGTCCCGGCCGCACCGCTTTCCGACGAAGAACAGGAAAGGCTGGACAGGCTTCTGCGCCCCTGATCCAACCGCAGCCGATTGCCTGCTTCCGCCGGAACATTAACAAAAATTCATCTGCCGGACAGAACGCAGTAAGGTCCCGTTCGTTACTTGTAACGGTACAGGCTGTTCTCCAACAGCCAGACGAGCGGGTTTCGGCGGTGCTCGCTGTCCTGCTCGGGAAAAAGTTTCGAAGCAGCCTGCCCCCGCAGGCGAGCTTGATGAAAGAGAGAAGGCAGAGCCAATGTCTATGATCAAAACGTCCCGTCCCTCCTTGAAGACAGTTCTGAAGACCACGACTGTTGCCGGCGTTGCCGCCGTACTGCTGACCACCGGGCTTCCGGCACAGATCACTCAGTCCTTTGCCGAAGCGGTCAGCGTGCCGGCTCCCGCCGTTCCGAGCTTTGCCAACGTCGTCGAGGCGGTTTCGCCGGCGGTCGTTTCCGTTCGCGTGCAGGCACGTGAACAAGCCAGTGACGACGAAAGCAACTTCACCTTTGATTTCGGCGGTCGCGGCTTCGACGATCTGCCGGAAGACCATCCGCTTCGGCGCTTCTTCCGCGAATTCGACCCGCGTGACAACGACCGTGCCGACCGGTGGCGCGACCGCCGCGGCCCGCGCGGTGAGGGCCGTCTGCGTCCGCGGGCGCAAGGCTCCGGCTTCTTCATCACCGAAGACGGCTACCTCGTCACCAACAACCACGTCATTTCTGACGGATCGGCCTTCACCGTCATTATGGATGACGGTACCGAGCTCGAAGCCAAGCTCGTCGGCAAAGACAGCCGGACAGATCTTGCAGTGCTCAAGGTGGACGCCAAGCGAAAGTTCACACATGTGAGCTTCGCCGATGACGAAAAGGTGCGTGTCGGCGACTGGGTGGTCGCTGTCGGTAATCCCTTCGGCCTTGGCGGCACCGTGACAGCGGGGATCATCTCCGCTCGGGGCCGCGATATCGGCTCCGGTCCTTACGACGATTACCTGCAGGTCGACGCAGCGGTGAACCGTGGGAATTCCGGAGGCCCGACCTTCAACCTCTCCGGAGAGGTGGTCGGAATCAACACGGCCATATTCTCGCCTTCCGGCGGCAATGTCGGCATCGCCTTCGCAATTCCCGCCTCCGTCGCGAAGGACGTCGTTGACTCCTTGATCAAGGACGGCACCGTTTCGCGTGGCTGGCTGGGTGTCCAGATCCAGCCGGTGACGAAGGATATTGCCGAGTCGCTCGGCCTTGCCGAGGCGAAAGGTGCTCTCGTCGTAGAGCCTCAAACGGGCTCGCCGGGCGAAAAGGCCGGCATCAAGAACGGCGACGTCGTGACGGCCCTTAATGGCGAGCCGGTCAAGGATCCGCGTGATCTTGCCCGGCGAGTGGCGGCACTGCGCCCCGGCTCCACTGCCGAGGTCACTCTTTGGCGCTCCGGCAAGTCCGAAACGGTCAAGCTCGAGATCGGCACGCTGCCGAGCGATGCCAAGGAGACTGCACCGACAACCGGCGAAGCACAGCCGGACGAAGGTCAGGCAAGCGACGAGGCACTGGCCGGGCTCGGCCTGACGGTGACCCCGTCGGAAGACGACAGGGGCGTCACGATCACATCCGTCGACCCGGACTCCGACGCTAGCGATCGCGGTCTGAAGCAAGGCGAGAAGATCGTCTCCGTCAACAATCAGGAAGTGAAATCGGCGGACGACATTCTCAAGGTGATCAACAACGCCAGAAAGGACAATCGGACCAAGGCGCTGTTCCAGATCGAAGCCCAGGAAGGCAGCCGCTTCGTCGCACTCCCGATCGCTCAGGGCTGAGACGGCACGATAGAATAATTGCCGTCCATGAGGGGCGCCGCGACATCAAACCATGTCGTGGCGCTCCTTTGTTTCTGGTCGGACGCCGTATCCGGCAAGTACAGCGAAGCGAATCCGGTTGAGACGAACGGAGGTCCGGGACTATGGTCACCCGCATGAAGATTCTGATTGTTGAAGACGACCTTGAGGCCGCCGCCTATCTTGCCAAGGCATTCCGCGAGGCAGGCATTGTCTGCGATCACGCGAGTGACGGTGAGGCCGGTTTGTTCATGGCGAGCGAGAATGCCTATGACGTTCTCGTCGTCGATCGCATGCTCCCCCGCCGGGACGGCCTTTCGCTGATTACGGAATTGAGGCGCAAGGACATTCACACACCCGTGCTCATCCTCTCTGCGCTCGGCCAGGTGGATGACCGCGTTACCGGTCTTCGCGCCGGCGGCGACGACTACCTGCCGAAACCTTACGCCTTCAGCGAGCTTCTGGCGCGCGTCGAGGTGCTTGGCCGGCGAAAAGGCGCACCCGAGCAGGACATGGTCTATCGTGTCGGCGACCTCGAACTCGACCGCCTGTCGCACTCGGTCCGGCGGCAGGGCAAGGAGATACCCTTGCAGCCGCGCGAATTCAGGCTGCTGGAATATCTCATGAAGAATGCCGGGCAGGTGGTGACGAGAACCATGTTGCTCGAAAACGTCTGGGACTATCATTTCGACCCCCAGACCAATGTGATCGACGTGCATGTTTCGCGCCTGCGTTCGAAGATCGAGAAGGATTTCGATCCACCCTTGCTGAGGACGATCCGTGGTGCCGGATACATGATCAAGGATGAGCGGGCCGCTGACGCATGAGCAGGATCCGCGTGCTGTTCAGGACCACCGCCGTCCGGCTCTCTGCGCTTTATCTGGTCCTCTTCTCCCTCTGCGCGGCTTTCCTCGTCATTTATGTGACCGGTATGTCGGAGCGCCTCCTGCAGCAGCAGACCCGGGAGGCGATCGCCGCCGAGGTGAACCAGATCTCGGTTGTCTACGACCGCGCCGGTATCAACGGGCTGCTTCGTTCGCTTGAGCGTCGGGCGCGTCAGCCGGGAGCGAACCTCTATGTCATTGCCGGGCCGAACGGAGAAATCCTCGCCGGCAATGTCGCCGCTCTGGAGCCGGGGCTACTCGACGACGAGGGATGGAAGTCGCAGCCGTTCCGCTATCGGCGCTTTACCGACGAGAGTCAGGCAGACAGGCACGTCGCTCTCGCCCAGGTCCTTGTGCTCGATAACGGCCTGAGACTACTCGTCGGCCGCGATCTGCAGGAGCCGGAGAAGTTCCGCGCGCTGGTCCGTCAGGCGCTGATGGTAGCGCTCGGCATCATGGGGCTCGGTGCGCTGGTCATCTGGTTCGGTATCGGTCGCAATGCTCTGCGCCGCATCGACCGTATGTCGGAAGCGAGCACGAAGATCATGGCCGGGGACCTCTCGCAACGCTTGCCGGCGAGCGGTTCCGGTGACGAGTTCGACCGCCTTTCGGAATCGCTCAACGCGATGCTGGAACGCATAGAGAAGCTGAATGAAGGACTGAAACAGGTTTCCGACAACATCGCGCATGACCTCAAGACACCGCTCACGCGCCTGCGCAACAAGGCAGAAGCGGCACTTGCAGATGGCGGCGAGGATAGCCGGAGCGGCGCACTCGAGCAGATCATCGCCGAGTCGGATCAGCTGATACGTACGTTCAACGCGCTTCTGATGATTTCCCGCGTCGAAGCGGGCTCCGCCGTTGCCGAGATGAGCGAGGTCGACCTGTCCCGGATCGTGGAGGATTGCGTCGAACTCTATGAGCCGCTGGCGGAAGACAAGGACATGCGCATCGAAGCGGAGGCTGCGCCCGGGGTTGCGATTAGCGGCAATCGTGAACTCATCAGCCAGGCGTTAGGCAACCTCGTCGACAATGCGATCAAATATGCGGAAGGTGCCGAAAATCCGCTGATACGGGTTGAAATGAAGCGGAGCGACCGTCAGGTCGTCTTGACTGTCGCCGATCACGGGCCGGGCATTCCGGAGAATATGCGGGGAGAGGTTGTCAAACGCTTCGTTCGCCTGGACGAAAGCCGATCGAAGCCCGGGACGGGGCTCGGTCTGTCGCTCGTCGAGGCGATTATGGAGCTGCACCGCGGTTCGCTGGACTTGTCGGCGACGGAGGTGGGTGGCCGAGGCCTGACGGTTCGCATGGTTTTCCCGGCCGCTGCGACCTGATAGAGCACTTTCAGGAAAAGCGTTTCGTGGTTTCCTGTTTCGGAGGTGCGTCGCCTTAGAGGCACCGGACCGATCGCGGAGGTGAAGGGGGGAGTGTTCATGGCGGAAACGGTCGAGCGGTCTTTGTCCGATATCGATGTAGTGCCGATTCGTCCTGCAAGCCAGGCAGATGCCAAGGCGGCCCTATCCGTTCTCAAGGATGCGGCGAAATGCAGTGATAGGATTGCAGAGCGCATTGCCTCCGGCGCGCCGCTCAAGGATTTTCTCGTTGCCGCCTTCGCGCTTTCGCCGTTCTTGCGGGATACCGCCGGTGGGCATCCGGCGGTTCTCGAGGCGCTGCTATCCGAAACGCTGCCGGCGTTTTTGAAGCGCAGGATCGAGGCTGCGCGGACAGCCTGGCGGGGCGAGGCGACCGGTGCGGCGCTCGCGGACACCGAGATCATGATGCGCTTGAGGCGGGCGAAGCGGGAGGTGGCCTTCGCCGTCGCTCTCGCGGACCTTTCGCGTCTTTTCAGCGCCCGCGAGACGACGCGGTGGCTCAGCGATTTTGCAGAGGCGGCCGTCTCGGCTGCGATCGATCATTTGCTGCTGGGTGCGCATGAAAGCGGGAAGCTGGAACTGAAGGACAGCTCCGCTCCGTCAGCCGGCTGCGGTGTTGTCGTGCTTGGCATGGGCAAGCTCGGCGCCGGTGAGCTCAACTATTCGTCCGATATCGACCTCGTTGTCTTCTATGATCCGCAGTCGAGCATCATCACCAGTCGCGATGATGCTCCCGAGACCTTCGCCCGGCTGTTGCGGCGCCTGGTCCGAATTCTGCAGGAGAGGACCGGCGACGGATATGTCTTCCGAACGGACCTGCGGCTGCGGCCCGACCCGGGTTCCACGCCGCTTGCCATTCCCGTCGAGGCGGCAATGCTCTATTACGAGAGCAGGGGCCAGAATTGGGAACGCGCCGCCTTCATCAAAGCGCGGCCGATAGCGGGCGATCTGGAGGCGGGCGAACGGTTCGTCAGGGAGCTGACGCCCTTCGTCTTTCGCAAATATCTCGACTATGCCGCGATCGCCGACATTCATTCGATCAAGCGGCAGATCCATGCCCATAAGGGACATGGCGAAATTGCCGTGAAGGGTCACAACATCAAGCTCGGGCGAGGCGGCATCCGGGAGATAGAGTTCTTCGTCCAGACGCAGCAGCTGATTGCCGGTGGCCGCACGCCCGCATTGAGGCTGCGCGAAACCGAAGCGATGCTGCGAATGCTCGCCGAAAGCGGCTGGATCGACGGAACGACGGCTGAGGAGCTCACCGAAGCCTATTGGTTCCTGCGCGACGTCGAGCACCGCATCCAGATGGTCCACGACGAGCAGACCCATCTCCTCCCGGAGACCGAAGCGGAGCTCAAGAGGATCGCCTACATGCTCGGCTTTGAGGACACCTCGTCCTTCTCGAAGGCACTTTCCGGTGTGTTACGAACGGTCGAGCGGCGCTATGCGCAGCTCTTCGAACAGGAGGTGAAGCTATCCGCCGAAACCGGTAATCTGGTTTTCACCGGAGAGCAGGACGATCCTGACACGCTCGAAACGCTGAAGAAGCTCGGTTTCCAGCGACCGTCCGACATAGCGCGCATCATCCGCACCTGGCATTACGGACGCTACCGCGCGACGCAGTCCGTCGAGGCGCGCGAGCGGCTGACGGAACTGACGCCGGAGCTCCTGCGCTTCTTCGGCGAAAGCCGGCGAGCCGACGAAGCGTTTCTGCGGTTCGACCATTTCCTCTCGGGGCTGCCGGCGGGGATCCAGCTTTTCTCCCTGCTCGGCAACAACCCCGGGCTCCTGTCGCTGATCGTCAACATCATGTCCTCGGCGCCCCGCCTGGCCGATATCATTGCGGCCAAACCGCATGTCTTCGATGGCATGCTGGAACCGGGCTTGCTTTCGGAGCTACCAACCAGGGATTACCTGGCACCGCGCATCGCGAATTTCGTTGCCGGAGGCAGGCATTACGAAGAGGTGCTGGACCGGCTGCGGATCATCGCCGCCGAGCAGCGCTTTCTGATCGGCATCCGGCTCCTCACGGGTGCGATCACCGGTCTGCAGGCGGGACGGGCACTCACCGACCTCGCCGATCTGATCATTGCCTCGGCGCTCGATGCGGTGCTGGAGGAGATCCGGTCGGTGCATGGCCGCTTCCCCGGCGGGAGGGTCGCAATCGTTGGAATGGGCAAGCTGGGCAGCCACGAGTTGACGGCCGGCTCAGATATCGACCTCATCCTGCTCTATGATTATGACGACGAAGTGCTCGAATCCGACGGCGCCAAGCCGCTCGATCCGGTGCGCTATTTCACACGGGTGACGCAGCGGCTGATCGCCGCGCTGTCGGCGCCGACGGCCGAGGGCATCCTCTATGAAGTCGACATGCGGCTGCGGCCCTCCGGCAACAAAGGGCCCGTTGCGACACGCATCGCGGCCTTTGCCAAATACCAGCGGACGGAGGCCTGGACCTGGGAGCATCTGGCACTGACGCGGGCGCGCTGCATCTGCGGCGATGAAAGCCTCGTCGGCGAAGCGGAGGCGATCTTCGCTGAGGTTCTCGCTTGCAAACGGGACATCGCGAAGATCCGCAAGGATGTGGAGGAGATGCGCGGACTGATCGACAAGGAGAAGCCGCCGAAGGACATCTGGGACTTCAAGCTGATACCCGGCGGATTGGTCGATATCGAATTTATCGCCCAGTACCTCACCCTGATCGCTCCGGCGAGGGGCTTGACCCCTCCTCCTGCCGGGACGCATACGCTCGAGGCGCTGAAGGCGCTTGGTGCCGGGATGATGGATGCGAACGATCTCGATACGGCCGCCGAAGCGCTCGTGCTTTTCACGGAGCTTTCGCAACTCGTGCGACTTTGCATCGATGGCGACTTCGATCCGAAGGAAGCGCCGGCCGGTCTCGTCGATCTCGTCTGCCGCGCCGGGGATTACCCCGACCTCTCACATCTCGAAGCCGACATTCGCCGCCTTTCGAAGGCCGTACGCCGGATCTTCCATTCAGTCATTGCGGCGTGAGCGGGGCGATCAGGCGCGGTCGGGGATTCTGACCGAAATGATGGTGCCGACATTCTCTGTCGAGTGGATCTTTATGCTGCCGCCGTGAAGGCGGGTAAGCGAGCGGGAGATGGCAAGCCCGAGCCCCGAACCGCCCTTGCTCTTGGCATATTGGCTCTGCACCTGTTCGAATGGCTGGCCGATCTTTTGCAAGGCATCCCTGGGAATACCGATCCCGGAATCGGCGATGGTGAGGGTGACCGCGCCTCTGACCTTTCGGGCCCGGAGCGAAATGCGCCCCCCCTCATTGGTGAACTTGACGGCATTGGACAGCAGGTTGAGCAGGACCTGCTTCATCGCCCGGCGGTCTGCGAACATCGTCAGACCGGAAGATACCTGCTGGACGACGCGGATGTTCTTCTGTTCCGCCGGAATTGTGGTGAAACGGAGCGTCTCCTCGATAAGCGGCGCGAGATCTATCCTCTCGCGCGTGATGCGCATGTGGCCTGCCTCGATCTTCGACATGTCGAGAATGTCGTTGATGACGTTGAGCAGGTGCTTGCCGCTTTCGAAAATGTCGCGGGAATATTCGTGGTACTTCTCCGAGCCGAGCGGTCCGAACATCTGGTCCTGCAGGATTTCGGAGAAGCCGAGGATAGCGTTCAGAGGCGTTCTCAGCTCGTGCGACATGTTGGCCAGGAACTCGGACTTCGCCCGGTTCGCGGCCTCGGCGCGCTCTTTCTCCGCCTGGTAATTCGCGTTGGCGACGGAGAGTTCGGCCTTTTGCTGCTCGAGCGTTATGCGCGAGGCGGAGAGATCGCCGATGGTGGCCATCAGCCGCCGCTCCGATTCGCGTAGCCGCACTTGGTGCCGCTTGAGGAGCGTGATGTCCGTGCCCACCGAGACGAGGCCGCCGTCGCGCGTGCGCCGCTCATTGATCTGCAGCCAGCGTTCGTCGGCAAGCTGCACCTCGCTCGTCTGGGAGTGGTTGCTCCGGTCCGGATCGGCGATGCGCCGTTCGACGACCGGCCGCGCCGCCGCCGCTTGGACGATCGTGCGTTCGGTGCCGGGCACGAGCACGTGGTCGGGCAACTGCCAGGCCTGCTGGAAGTGAGTGTTGCACATGACCAGGCGATCGTGCTTGTCCCAGAGTACGAAGGCCTCCGACGTGCACTCGATGGCGTCCGCAAGGCGCTGATCGGCTTCGGCGTAGCGCTGGGCGAGCCTATGCTGTTCGGTCACGTCCATCGCGATGCCGATGAGGTGCGTCCGGCCTGAGACGGTACGGATCACCTGCGCGCGGGCCCGAAGCCATACATAATGGCCGTCCGCATGGCGCATGCGGAATACCTGATCGATCTGGCGCTCGCTGCCCCTCGCGATCGCCCGCGCGACGCGGTATATGCCCCGGTCGTCTACATGCATGAGCCGGGCGGCGTCGCCGAACGACAGCACGCTCGCATCGCCCGGCATGCCGAGCATTTCGTACATTGAACGTGACCAGAAGAGGCGCCTGTTGTCGAGGTCGAAGTCCCAGAGACCGCATCGCCCGCGGGAGAGCGCCGTTTCGACGCGCAGGTTCGATTCGGCAAAGATCGCATCGGCGTCGCGGGCGCGTTTCGCCTGGATGTAGTAGGCGTAAAGGACGACCATCAGGATCGCAGAAACGCCGGCAAACAGCGTGACATTGAGAGAAATTTCATCACGCCAAGCTGCCTCGAACGAGGCAATCGACGTTGCCGCCAGAACCGCGCCGCCGGAGTGGGGCAGCTGCCGCAGCGCAATGAAGTGATCGACACCATCAACCGACGCTCTCACGATCCCGGCCCCCTCGCCGTAATATTGCAGCGTGGCAACCTCGGGGGCCACTGCGGAGAGCGTGCGCCCAACGAGGTGGGCGCCATCCTGCGTGCTCGCAAAGACGCGACCGTCCCTGCGGACCGTCAGCAGGATGATCCCGGCATCCAGCATGTCGGCGGGCAGAAATTCCGTGAGCCGCTGTTCGATCTCCCAGCGGCGGACGTCCGTGAAGATCTCCGGCCCGTCCGGTTGCAAAGCGCCGGCTGCTGCTGCGGCCGTAAGACTGACGGTGCGGCGGGAGGAGGCCTCCATGCGAGCATGCTCGTCCATCATTCCCGACATTCGTGAAATCGCCACGATGAGAAGAAAAGCGATGATGAGGACCGGAATGGATCGCTTGAGCATGGGCTCGGCCATAGCGAGCTTCTGCGATGCCGGTTCGGCAAAGATCTTTGCCTGCTCGATGAACTCTCGTTCGAGGCCCGAAAGGCCCGGGAATTTAAGTCGCAACCGCCCTTCGGCTGCGCTTCCCCGTCGCGCGTCCGCCATCTTTTCCAATTTCTTGTCCTCGAGAAGCGCTCCGTACGATAATGCCCAAGGAGCGCTTAGTTCTTCTCAGTCTGAAATGTCGATCCCGTCTTCAGCGTTTTCTCGCAAGAGGGCATTTCAGTGATTCGGCGCGCCGCTCGCCCGAATCTGCCTCAATGAATCACAGGGCGATTCGCCTTGTCCAGAGGCAAGGGTAAAGATTTGTTAACCAATTCTCATCGTTGGGAAGTCGTAGCCGGGCTGCCGCAGCAATCCGGCGACCACCGCCGTCACCCCTGAAGGTTTGCGCTGCCCGGTCAGTGCTTGTCTTCGAGCATGCGGTCGACGATGTCGCTGACATCCGCGGAAAGGCTGGAGGCACGCGCAATCTCCTCGAGCGCACTTCGGGCGTGGCTGGCCCGAACCTCTTCCAGCGAACCCCACGAGCGCATCGACGTCAGAATGCGCGCGGCAAGTTGAGGATTGCGCGCGTCGATGTCGAGGATCTGTCGGGCGAGGAAACGATAGCCTTCGCCATCGACGCGATTGAAGCCTGTGGCGTTCGCGAATGCGAAGGTGCCGACTAGCGAGCGTACCCGGTTGGGGTTGTTGGCATTGAAGAGCGGATCCGACATCAGCCCCCGAACCCGGTCGAGCGTCGCAGCTCCGGGGATCGTCGCCTGAATGGCGAACCACTTGTCGATGACCAGCGCATTATTGGCAAAGCGTTCCTTGAACGCGGCCAAGGCCTCCGCCGTCTCCTCGGCATCCGGAAAACGATGCGCAAGGAGCGTCAGCGCCTGGCTGAGATCGGTCATATTGTTGGCGGAGCGAAACGCATCAGCGGCTTTGCCCGGCTGCCCGTCGGCATAGACGAGATAGAAGAGACCGGAATAGCGCAGGGCTCGACGCCCGGCGCTTTCGGCGTCCGGACGGAACGGGCCGGACTGGGACATCTCGTGAACCAGCCGCGCGAAACTGTCCTTGCCCGCCGTGGCGATGGCGGTGAGAACAGCCTGACGGCCGGTATGGATCGCATCCGGGTCGTTGCTGCCGCCGATTTCGCGGCCGATGTCGGTTTCGCTCGGCAAGGACAACACCTGCGCGCGGAATGCGGGCTCCAGCCGGTTGTCTGCGGCCGCGGCGAGAAGCGCGTCGACGAGCGCGTCGTCGCAGGCGACCGGCCGTCCGGCACGCGTTTGCGCCGCCGCCTTGACGAGATTGTCGAGTGCCATCGTATTCAGCGCCTGCCAACGTGCGAAGAGGTCGGTTTCGAAACGCGCGATCAAGGCACGGTCCCCGGCGCTTTGCACAACGTGCAAATTGATCGGCGCCGAAAAGTCTCGGTTGAAGGAAGGGACAGGCTGCGCCGGAACACCCGAGAAGGTGACGCTCTGTTTTCGCTCGGTCAGGTGCAGTACGTCCCCGCTGATCTCGGCGCCGGAGACGGCCGTGGGCGTCGCCTCGCTTCCGTCCGGAAGCAGCAGCCCGAAGCGAAGAGGGATATGCATCGGTGCCTTGCTGCTTTGTCCGGGTGTCGGCGGCACGGTCTGCTCGAGCGAGAGAGTGTATGTCTGCCCGGCGGTGTTATAGACGCCCGAAGCGGTAACGAGCGGGGTTCCCGCCTGATGGTACCATAGTGAGAATTGCTTGAGGTCGCGGCCGCTGGCAGCTTCGAAGCAGGCGACGAAATCCTCGATCGTCACCGCCTGGCCGTCGTGACGCTCGAAATAGAGGTCCATGCCCTTCTTGAAGAGATCGCGCCCGAGGATGGTCGCGATCATCCGCGTCACCTCGGATCCCTTTTCGTAGACCGTCGTCGTGTAGAAATTGTTGATCTCGCGGTATTGCGTCGGCCGTACAGGGTGGGCGAGGGGACCGGCATCTTCCGGGAACTGCTCGGATTTCAAATGCCGCACTTCGGCGATGCGCTTCACGGCGCGCGAGCGCATATCGGCGGAAAACTCGTGGTCGCGGTAGACGGTCAGGCCTTCCTTCAGGCAGAGCTGGAACCAGTCGCGGCAGGTAATGCGGTTGCCGGTCCAGTTGTGGAAATATTCGTGCGCGATGATCGCCTCGATGTTGGCATAGTCCGCATCGGTCGCCGTTTCGGGATCGGCGAGCACATATTTGTCGTTGAAAACGTTGAGGCCCTTGTTCTCCATGGCGCCCATGTTGAAATCGGAGACCGCAACGATCATGAATATGTCGAGGTCGTATTCACGGCCGAAGACGTCCTCGTCCCATTTCATCGACCGTTTCAGCGCGTCCATGGCATAGGTCGCCCGCGGCTCCTTGCCGTGCTCGACATAGATCTTGAGGGCGACGTTGCGGCCGGAAACGGTGGTGAAGGTGTCCTCTACGACGCCGAGATCGCCGGCAACGAGTGCAAAGAGATAGCTCGGTTTCGGATGCGGATCGAACCAGGAGGCGAAATGGCGTCCGTCGCCCATGTCGGCGCCACCGAGATAGTTGCCGTTCGAAAGCAGAAGCGGCGCCGCAGCCTTGTCCGCGATGATGTTGACGGTATAGACCGCCAGCACGTCTGGACGATCCGGGAAATAGGTAATGCGACGGAAGCCTTCGGCTTCGCACTGGGTGCAATAGACGTTGCTCGTGCGGTAAAGGCCCATCAGCTTGGTGTTGGTCTCCGGCGACAATACCGTCGTGACGGTGATCTCGAAAGGAGCCCTTTCGGGCAGTTCGCGGATGATGAGCGTGTCGTCGGTCGCTTCATAGAGCGTGCCCGGTATCGCTTCCTGGTCGAGCAGCAGGCCGGTCATGACGAGCTCGTCGCCATCGAGGACGAGCGGTGCCGAGGGACTGACGCCTTCGCGGCGGTGGAAGATCATGCGCGCCTCGACCTTCGTTTCCTGCGGGTCGAGTTCGAACGTCAGGTCCACCCTTTCGAGAACGAAATCGGTCGGCCGGTAGTTTTCCAGATGAACGATCTGGCCAGTGTTTGTCCGCATGGTCCGTCCTGCTCGCGCCTTTATCGTTTCCGATTTGTAGAGGGCGCTCTTGATGGTGAAAAGCCAAGATCCGAGATTTCGTACGAATATGATGCCGGCGACGGCAGCGAAAAACGCCGCTTCTCCCGCCTCCTATTGACCGGAGATTTATCGGAGCGGCACTAACAAGACCTAAACCCGCCGCAGTTTTTCGATGCGCGCCAACGCGTGTTTCATTCGATGTTACAGCGTTCTTTGCGCGTTTCAAAAGATGCGCGATTCAGTAAATAGCTGCGGCGCACGTTCGCTCAGTATCGCCCAGCAAATCATCACGAAAAAACCGGCTATATCACGAAATTTGATCTCACTCCTGCGCAAGCGCGGGTAAGGTGGCGTCGTCCTTTCGCGGCTCTCCTGTCGCATTTTCCCCCAACGTCTGTCGGCCTTCCAGCCGGTTCGCCGATGTAAGATTGAAAAGTACTTTCCATGGATGCGGACGCTCCGAGCCCGATGAAGGGGATGGTGCTCAAGGTGCTCTCCGTTGTCGTCTTCGTGTGCATGTCAACCTCTATCAAGGCTGCCGGCAACGATATCGCCACGGGTCAGATCACCTTCTATCGCTCGGCATTCGCGATGGTGCCGATCCTCGGCTTCCTGGCCTGCCGAGGCGCGCTGCGCGACGCTTTCCGGACCAGCAACGTCACGGGACATGTGGCGCGTGGCTTCGTCGGCATCCTCGCCATGAGTTGCGGCTTTTACGGTCTCGTCCATCTGCCCCTGCCGGAGGCGATCGCGATCGGCTACGCTATGCCGCTTCTCGCGGTGGCTTTCGCGGCGATCTTTCTTGGAGAGATCGTGCGGCTCTATCGCTGGTCGGCCGTGCTTATCGGGCTCATCGGGGTGTTTATCATCATCTGGCCACGGCTTACGCTTTTCAACCAGGGCGGCTTCGGGTCGGCGGAGGCTATGGGTGCCGTCGCGGTGCTTTTTTCGGCGGCGCTCGGAGCAACGGCGATGGTGCTCGTGCGCAAGCTCGTACAGAAGGAACGCACCCATACGATCGTCCTCTATTTCTCGCTTTCCGCTGCAATGTTCTCGCTTGCGACGCTGCCCTTCGGCTGGTCTGAACTCTCATGGGAGGCATTCTTCCTCCTGATGATCGCCGGGTTTTGCGGCGGCATCGGGCAGATCCTGCTGACGGAGAGTTATCGCCACGCCGATATGTCGACGATCGCCCCCTTCGAATACACATCCATCGTGCTGGGCATCGTCATCGGTTATTTTCTTTTCGGAGATGTGCCGACGGCAACCATGCTCGCGGGAACGGCGATCGTCGTCGGCGCGGGCATCTTCATCATCTACCGGGAGCACCAGCTGGGACTGGAGCGCAGGGGTGCCAGGAAGCACGTTACCCCGCAGGGTTGAAACACTTCCAGGCAGGGGCTCTACCGGGCACCTTCCTCCCAGGCAGGAACGGTATCGTCCTCGATGAGATCGCCCGCGTCCTGCTGTGAGACCGGACCGGTGACGTCCGGACCGGGTGTAGGCATGACAGTGGTCGCCTGAAAATCGGTCTTCGATACGAGGCCGTCATGCTGCTCTCGCCGGAGAATGCGCCAGGCGGCATAGCCGCTGTAGAGAGCAAAATACACGGCGAGCGCGACGAACAGTGCGACGGGGCCGAAACGATCCATCACCGGGCCGACCATCAGCGGTCCTGAAATCGTGCCCAGGCCGTAGGTAATCATCAGGCCGGATGAAATTTCCACATACTCGTCGGGGCGTGCGAGGTCGTTGGCGTGGGCGACGTTCAACGCGTAGATCGGAAAGAGGACCGTGCCGATGCAGGCCGCGAGCGCATACAGGACGGGCGGACTGCTGTCGATCATGACGGACATGGCAAGGCAGGACACGACGCCGGCGATGCCGCAGGCGACCATGACGATGCGCCGGTCCATCCGGTCGGAGGCGCGGCCGATCGGTACCTGGGAGATCGCGCTGCCGGCGAGGAGCGACGCCAGCAGCGTCGCTCCTTCGCCGGTGGAAAGACCGATCTTCTGGGTGAAGACGCCGCCGAGGTTGAGCCAGGCACCGGAGAGCGCGCCGGCGAGAAAACCGCCGACGACGGCCACCGGCGAGCGTCGATAGAGCGCGGGGATGTCGAAGTTCGCCCGTGCCGGCGGTGCCGGCATTGGTGAGGACGAGAGGGCCGTCGGCAGCAAGGCGAGCGAGAACAGGACGCCGCAGAGGATGAACAGCGAGGTGTTGCTGGGATCGCCGAGCGGTACCAGGTATTGACCGCCGATGGTGCCGACCATGGTGGTAATGAGGTAGAGCGAGAAGAGCAGGCCGCGATTCTCGTTCGTCACCCGTTCGTTCAGCCAACTTTCGATGACGAGGTAACTTCCTGCGATCGCGAACCCGGATATGGCGCGAAACCCGATCCACGCACGCCAATCGACGACGAGCCCGCACATCAGGATCGCGATCGAAAGCAGCGTTATCAGAGCGGTGAAGACGCGAACGTGGCCGACACGCAGGACGAACTTAGGTGTCACAATGCAGGAAAGGGTGAAACCCAGCGTATAACCCGTCGCGAAAATCGAGATCGTGAGGGTCGACCAGCTTTCCGCCACGGAGCGTACCGGGATGACGTAGCTCTGCAGCCCGAAGGCCACCATCATCAGAAAGGTGGACAGCATCAGGCTGAAAACGGAAGCGAAGTTCGCCAGCATCGGCGCTCCTGGAGAGGGTGAGAGGAGCGGCGTCGTTCGGCTACAGCCGATGAACTTCGTCACTCCTGAAAATGGAATCGAGAGTGGCTGTAACGAAGTTCCGGGGCGCTGTCGATTGCGACAGACAATGGCGGATTGGCGCAACCGGGAAAGCGCCGGATTACGACGTTTTCAGGTGGGTCGACCTGAAAACATGGACGTGATCGATTCCAAAGAGGTAGAGGGCGACGCGGGCGGAAAACCGCACACACTTTCCTGATCCCGGTCTAGCTCGGCAGAAACTCGCTCGCCGCGCCGGCATGGGCTCCACGCCCGTCGCTTCTCATGCTCAGCCGGCTGTACTCACGCGATGCTCGCACGGCTGTGCTGATGTCGTAGATCGTGTCGATGAGACCGCGCAGGCTTCCAAGCGGTTTGGACATCGTCGTTCTCCCTGCGAGCTTCTCGCGCCGGCGACGTTCAGCGCTGGATGAGTTCTGCGAAAATCTGCGCCGGGCGGGTGGTCCGCGCCAGAGCCATTGCAGTCATCTGCTCGTTCGCGGCGGTGCCGAAGGGCGCGCGCGAGGCAGGGCCGGCGTAGCGGAGCGTCTCAAAGCTGCTGTGGATCGGGCGATAGCGGGCAGTCATGGTTCAGTTCCTTATCCATTCCTCCCGTTGCCTTATATTGCGGTGCAACATGCTTTTTGCAACGCATTAAAACGCCGCTCAGACATGCGCAAATCGCATGGCTTTTTTCACGCTTCGTTCACAATTCGGGACGGGATTTGAACGCCAGCAGGTCCAGCCAGGCGAAGCGCTTGTTTATCGGGGCTGCGATGAGGTCCTGGGGATGCAGGGTGGCGAGCGCCGGTATGCTGGTCCCAGCAAATGTGAGCTCGCGCCATTCGCCGCGCAACTGATGGATCATTTCAGCGCCGCCGAAGAAGAAGCGAGCGGTGAAATTGCCGAGAAGCAGCAGCTGTTTGGGTTCGGCCAGTTCGATCTGGCGCTCGATGAAAGGGCGGCAGATATCCGCCTCGCGAGCGCTCGGCACGCGGTTCCCCGGCGGACGCCAGGGCACTGTATTTGTGAGAAGGACGTCGTCACGCGACAGGCCGATGCCGAACAGCATGCGTTCGAGCATCTGGCCGTGCCTGCCCGCAAAGGGGTGACCGTCGCGGTCGTCGTCCGCGTAGGGCATCGGACCGATGATCATGACTCCGGAGGCAGCACTGCCTTCGGCAAAGACGAGGTTGCGGGCGCTATTTCTGAGATTGCACCCGGAAAACGCCTCCATGGCGGTGCGCAACTCTCCGAGCGATCGTGCGGCACCGGCGACGAACTGTGCCTCTTTGATGGCCTGTTCGTCCGGTATTGCGACGACAGGAGGGCGCGCGGTCGGCGCGGCCTGAGCGCGCTCGCGCGCGGTGGTCTCAGGTACGGGTTGCCGCCGTTCGGCTGCCATCTCGTTGGCTTGTGGCGCGGCACGGCTCTCCGTGCGCCTCATCCTCATAGCTTCGAATTCCGCCAGCCGGTCGAGGGGTTCTTCCTCGATCAACCATTCGACACCCGCTTCCGCATGGAAGGCGAGAAGGGCTGCGAGTTCGGAGGGGGAGAGGTCGTTGGCCGAGATCATGGGGCGAATGTAACAGATCGGTGGGGCTGGTGCACTGCATGTTTCCTTCGATCGCGACCAGCAATCTTTCAAGATGCTACTGCGACTTTCAGGCTGCCGCCGTCCACGCCGCGATGTCGTCGCGCTCGCCAATGAGGGCGAGGCCGTGGGCAATCGACAGGAGCTCGCCGCCGCTCTCGATGCGCTCCACGCCGAAGCGGTTCTCGAAGAGTCGGCGGACGGCCGGTACAAAGGACGTCCCGCCGGTCAGGAACACCTTGTCGATCCCGTCCGGCGTCGTCGCGGTTTTGGACAGGATTTCGTCGAGTGCCCCTTCTATTCGGGCAAGGTCGGGCGTAATCCAGGCTTCGAATTCATCACGACGAACGGTCCGGCGGGCGCGCTCTCCTAGCGGTGCGAAGGTGAATTCGGTCTCCTCCGCCTGTGAGAGCCGCATCTTGGTTGCCGAAATCGCCTGATAGAGCGGATAGCCCTCGTCATGCTCGATCAATTCCACGAAGGACTCCAGCTTTTCCGGCTCCAGGCTTGCCCTAACGAGCTTTTTCAATTCGGCGAAATCTCTCAATGTCTTGAAGATCGAAAGCTGATTCCAGCGGCCGAAATTGGCGTAGTAGCTCGAAGGAACTTCGAGCAGCTTGTCGAAGCTCTTGAACAGACTCCCCTTTCCGATGAGCGGCGAGACGATGTTGTCGATGATCCGGAAGTCGAAATGATCCCCGGCAATACCGATGCCGGAGTGACCGATCGGCGTTGCCGTCAGTTGTCCGGCCCGGCTCTCGAAACGGATGATCGAATAATCGGTGGTACCGCCGCCGAAATCGGCGACGAGCACCGTCGCGTCCCGATCGAGATTGCGCGCGAAATAGAAGGCCGCCGCCACCGGTTCGTACACATAATGGACTTCCGGAAACCCCAAACGGGTGAGCGCACGATTATAGCGCTCGAGAGCCAGCTTCTCGTCCGGATTGGCGCCCGCGAACTGGACGGGGCGGCCGACGACGACGCGTTTGAAAGTGGCCTCCCAGTTGCTGCCGGCATAGTCTCTGAGCCGCGCCAGGAAGCGTTGCATCAGGTCCTCGTACTCGTAGCGCTTGCCGAAAATCAATGTGCCCTGGAAGAGTGCGCTTGCGGCAAAGGTTTTGATCGATTGAAGGAACCGGCACTCGCCCGGATTTTCGATGAACTCGCGGATTGCCGCCTGTCCCGCTTCGACCTTCAGCGGTGACGGACCGGCGTCCTTCAGGAAGGACAGGGCCGTGCGCGTCGTGTCCGATCTCCCAGCCGGGCTTTCCACGATGACGGAGCGTGTCGAAGCGCCTTCGGCCTGTGCCAATACGGAATTGGTCGTGCCGAAGTCGAGGCCTAGGGCGGATGCCATGATCTTCTCCGTCTTTTTGGTCGTGGGGGCTTCCGTGGGGCGGGCCTACTCGCATGCGATCACGACAAAAGCAAGCCGCCAGGCGCCGAGGTCTGGAGGCAATTTATTTACGTTTACGTTCAGGTAATATATCAAACGCATCAACTCATTCGCAAAAGCAGAGACAGTCTGTCGCATCCCGGCTCGACAAGGTTTGCTGCATTTGTCATGACGGATTGATTTGGCCGGGAACGGAGCCGGCGCAAGACCGGCAAACTGGAGAGCGTGATGACCGAGCAACAAGAACTCCCCGAACGCGAGAGCATGGAATTCGACGTGGTGATCGTCGGGGCGGGGCCGGCGGGGCTTGCCGCGGCGATTCGCCTGAAGCAGGTCAATCCGGAGCTTTCGGTCGTGGTGCTGGAAAAGGGCGCCGAAGTCGGCGCGCATATCCTCTCGGGCGCCGTCGTCGACCCTATCGGTATCGACCGGCTGCTGCCCGGTTGGCGCGACGAACCGGATCATCCGTTCAAAACCGAAGTGACCGATGACCATTTCCTCTTTCTGGGGCCTGCCGGCTCGGTGCGCCTGCCGAACATGCTGATGCCGCCGCTGATGAACAATCACGGCAACTACATCGTCTCGCTCGGCAATGTCTGTCGCTGGCTCGCCGCCCAGGCGGAAGGCCTCGGCGTCGAAATCTATCCGGGCTTTGCCGCGACCGAAGTGCTCTACAATGACGAGGGCGCGGTCATCGGCGTCGCCACCGGCGACATGGGGATCGAGCAAAACGGCGAGCCGGGGCCGAATTTCGCCCGCGGCATGGAACTGCTCGGCAAGTACACCCTCATCGGCGAGGGCGTGCGCGGCTCGCTCGCTAAGCAGCTGATCGCCAGATACAAGCTCGACGAGGGCCGTGACGTGCCGAAGTTCGGCATCGGGCTGAAGGAGCTCTGGGAGGTCAAGCCAGAAAACCACAAGCCCGGCCTCGTGCAGCATTCCTTCGGCTGGCCGCTCGGAATGAAGACCGGTGGCGGTTCCTTCCTCTATCACCTGGAGGACAACCTCGTCGCTGTCGGCTTCGTGGTGCATCTGAACTACAAGAATCCCTATCTTTTTCCATTCGAGGAGTTTCAGCGCTTCAAGACCCATCCGGCGATCCGCGGCACTTTCGAGGGTGGAAAAAGGCTCTCCTATGGCGCCCGCGCCATCACCGAGGGCGGCTACCAGGCGGTGCCCAAACTCTCCTTCCCCGGTGGGGCGCTGATCGGCTGCTCGGCGGGTTTCGTCAACGTGCCGCGCATCAAGGGCAGCCACAATGCCGTGTTGTCGGGGATTCTCGCGGCGGAAAAGCTGGCTGCGGCGATCGCCGAAGGCCGCGCAAATGATGAGCCGATCGAGATCGAGCGCGGCTGGCGCGAGAGTGCAATCGGCCAGGACCTGAAAAGGGTGAGGAACGTCAAGCCGCTGTGGTCGCGCTTCGGCACCGCCGTCGGCGTGGCCCTGGGCGGTCTCGACATGTGGACGAACCAGCTCTTCGGCTTTTCCTTTTTCGGGACGCTGAAGCACGGCAAGACCGACGCCCAATCGCTGGAGCCGGCCTCGAAGCACCAGAAGATCGATTACCCGAAGCCGGACGGGGTGCTGACCTTCGACCGGCTCTCCTCGGTGTTCCTGTCGAACACCAATCACGAGGAGGACCAGCCGGTGCATCTTCAGGTGAAGGACTGGGACCTGCAGAAGCGCTCGGAATACGAGGTCTATGCCGGCCCATCGTCGCGTTACTGTCCGGCCGGCGTTTACGAATGGGTGGAAAAGGACGGCCAGCCGACCTTCGTCATCAACGCCCAGAACTGCGTCCACTGCAAGACCTGCGACATCAAGGACCCGAACCAGAACATCAACTGGGTGCCGCCACAAGGGGGCGAAGGCCCGGTCTATCCGAACATGTAATGTTCGGGGGGCGGGCCGCACCGGAAAGATGGCGTTTGGACATGCGAAGAGCCCGGAAGCGATTCCGAGCTCTCTTTTTTGCCGTCCAGGCTCCGACGCGCATGACGGGCAGTGTCGCCAGATGAATTTAAAAAGGGGGGTTAAACCCATCAATTATTTGTGTAGTTTGAGAAACGGCAGGAATGTGGGCCGCTGACGCAAATGGGAAAGTGTTTGCCGGAGAGACTCGATAGCAATGAGGGCGGCGCCGGTCCGAGCAAGTATCGGTTGGTCCCGCGAGCTATCGCCCCCCGGCAACGGACCGGGGCCGGTTTCTGTTCCCTGTCAGCAGCTGCGGTGCGGCTGACAGCCTGCCATAGAGACACCGCCAAAACAGAGGGAGCCGAAATGAAAAAACTTCTTGCAACGACATGCCTGGCCGCTGGTCTTCTTGGACTGGGCAGTACGGCATCGGCGGCGGAATGCGGCGATGTGACCATTGCCAACATGAACTGGCAGAGCGCTGAAGTCCTGGCGAGTGTGGACAAGTTCATTCTGACCGAGGGTTACGGCTGCAATGCCGATCTCGTCGTGGGCGATACGGTGCCGACCATCACCTCGATGATCGAAAAGGGCGAGCCGGACATTGCGCCGGAAGGCTGGGTCGATCTGCTGCCCGACGTCGTGAACCGTGGTCTCGAGGAAGGCAAGCTTGTAGGCGCCGCAGTGGCGCTTTCAGACGGCGCCGTCCAGGGTTGGTGGGTGCCGAAATATATCGTCGACGCCAATCCGGACATCAAGACGATCGACGACGTCCTGAAGCACAAGGACCTCTTCCCGGATCCCGAAGATCCAAGCAAGGGCGCGATTTTCAACGGCCCGCAGGGCTGGGGCGGCACGGTCGTTACGACGCAGCTCTATAAGGCTTACGGCGCCGAGCAGGCGGGCTTCACGTTAGTCGATACCGGCTCGGCAGCCGGCCTCGACGGATCGATTGCCAAGGCGTATGAGCGCAAGCAGGGCTGGGTCGGCTACTACTGGGCTCCGACGGCGCTGCTAGGCAAGTACGAGATGGTCAAGCTCGGCCATGGCGTTCCGAACGACATGGCGGAATGGAAGCGTTGCAATACGGTTGCGGACTGCCCGGACCCGAAGAAGAACGATTGGCCGAAGGACAAGGTCCAGACGCTGGTGACCAAGGAATTTGCCGATCGTGCTGGTCCGGCCATGGAGTACCTCAATACGCGCGCCTGGACGAACGACACGGTGAACAAGCTGATGGCCTGGATGACCGACAATCAGGCGAGCGGCGAGGAAGGTGCGAAGCACTTCCTCGAGGAGAACCCGGACCTCTGGACCAAGTGGGTCTCTCCCGAAGTCGCCGAGAAGATCAAGTCGGCCCTTTAGTCGACTCCTTTCCGAGAACGGCGCGCGTAAAAGCGCGCCGTTCCTTTTTTAGAAGACGCATAATTTCGTTCACCGCATGTCGGTTTGAGAATAAGATTGCGCAGCTTGATCGTTTACACCGCGCGTTAGCGTTTGAAGGCAGGCGGCAAAGCAATAAAAACCATGAGCCGCCCAAAAGAGTGCGAAGGGGAATCGACACATGGAATGGCTGACCAAATTTCCGCACATGGACGACGATCGGCTTCGACAGCTGAAGAAGATAATCGATGAAGGGTTCCGTAGCTTCACACGCGCCTATGGCGACGCGATCGAAGCCTTCTTCGATCCACTGCAATTCTTCCTGATCCATGCCGAACGTTTCATGACGCGAACGCCCTGGCCGATCATTCTCATCCTGATCGCGCTGATCGCCTGGTTTGCCAGCCGCAACTGGAAGATAGTCGCGGGCGCGATCGGGACCCTGCTCCTCATCGGCTATCTCGATATGTGGGACGATACGATGAAAACGATCTCGATGATCTTTGTCTGTACGGTTCTGTCGATAGCGGTGGGCATACCGATGGGCATCATCATGTCGCGCTCCGACCGTTTCCAGAATGTCGTCAATCCGGTGCTCGACGTGATGCAGACCATGCCGAGCTTCGTCTACCTCATTCCCGTCGTCATGCTTCTCGGTATCGGCAAGGTTCCAGGGCTCATCGCCGTAGTCATCTATGCAATCCCGCCGATGATCCGCCTCACCAACCTTGGAATCCGCCTCGTCGACAAGGATGTGCTGGAGGCAGCTGACGCTTTCGGCTCGTCGAATTGGCAGAAGCTGAAGAATGTGCAGATGCCGCTGGCGCTGCCGACAATCATGGCCGGGATCAATCAGACCATCATGATGGCACTCGCCATGGTCGTCATCGCCTCGATGATCGGCGTTCAGGGCCTGGGGCAGCCGGTGTTGAAGGCGATCGCCAACCAGTATTTCACGCTCGGAATTTTCAACGGTCTCGCCATCGTGGGAATCGCCATCATCTTCGACCGGGTTAGCCAGGCCTATGGGCGCCGACTCCAGCGACACCGCGAAATCATCCACGGGTAGAAGCAAACGCTGCTTTTGAGTTGCCACTCCCCACAAGCTGGGGAGTGGTCTTACGGAATCGGGAGCAGGTACCCCCGACTCCGCGAGCTGACCTCAGAACCCGGCGAGCACCAGTTTGCCGCGCGTTCGGCCGGTTTCGATCATCCGATGTGCCTTGCTGACCGTTGCTGCATTGATGGGGCCGAGCGTCTCCGTCAAGGTCGTGCGGATCCTGCCGCTATCCACCAGTTCCGCGACCCGGTTCAAGAGATTGTGCTGCTCGATCATGTCGGGCGTTTTGAACAGCGGACGCGCAAACATCATTTCCCAGTGTATCGAGACCGATTTGCGCTTGAACGGCATGACATCGAGGATCGGCAGGTCGTCGATGAGTGCAAAGCGCCCCTGCGGTGCGATCAGCTTGACGATTTCGTCGACATGTTTGTCGGTGTTGGTCGTCGAAAACACGAAGGCCGGTGCGCCGAGGGCGAGCTGGTCCATTTCCGCTGCAAGTGGTCGGCTGTGGTCGAGCACATGATGAGCCCCCAGCTTCAAAGCCCAGTCGCGCGTTTCGGTGCGTGAAGCGGTGGCGATAACCGTGAGATTTGTGAGGGCGCGCAGTAACTGGATCGCGATCGAGCCAACCCCGCCGGCACCGCCGATGATCAGCACTGTCTTCGCTGCACCCGGCACGGGATCACCGACCCTGAGACGATCGAAAAGCGTCTCCCATGCCGTGATCGCGGTAAGCGGCAACGCGCTCGCGGCAGCGAAATCAAGCGACTGCGGCTTCCATCCGACGATACGTTCGTCGACGAGGTGAAACTCCGCATTTGTCCCGGGCCGGTCGATGGCGCCGGCGTAGAACACTTCGTCTCCAGGCTTGAAGAGCGTAACCTTCGGACCGACTGCCGTGACGACGCCGGCAGCGTCCCAGCCGAGAACCTTGAGTTGCCCCGGTTCCGGCTGAACGCTGGCGCGCACTTTGGTGTCGACCGGGTTGACCGAAACCGCCTTGACTTCCACGAGGAGATCGTGCTCGCCCGGCGTCGGCACGGATAGGTCCACGTCGATCAGCGCGGCCTCGTTGGCGATGGGTTGCGGTGTCTTGTAGGCGACGGCACGCATGGAATTCTCCCTTCGAAATTGAACAGGAGCTACATGGGGCATATGCTGAAACAGCACAAGAATGCACAAATTTGGCCCATAGTGTCGAAAAGGATATCGTATGTCCCGTCCCCGCGCGAAACTGACGAACACATTTCCGGGCTGTCCAGTGGAGTCGGCCTTGAGCTTCATCGACGGCAAATGGAAGGGCGTCATTCTCTATCACCTGATGAGCGAAGGCATCCTGCGCTTCAACGAGCTGCGCAGAAGGCTGCCGAGCGTGACGCCACGTATGCTGACCAGGCAGTTGCGTGAACTGGAGGAGGCGGCGCTGCTGTCGCGCACGGTCTTTCCGGTCGTTCCGCCGCGTGTCGACTACGCTTTGACGGCAAGGGGAGAAAGCCTGAAACCGGTGATTATGGCCCTGAAAGCCTGGGGCGACGAGAATGTTCTCTGCGACGGAGACCGGATGACGCTGAAGCCGGCCGAATCCCGATCACGGCCGGAACGCAAACGGGCCTGACGAAGCGGAGCGAATGGCAAAGTTACTGGTACTTTTCGTCGCCCGGCTCTGGAAACCCCCGCTGCCGCTCTTATCTGAGAAGCTGAACGCACTCGCATGACGGAGGCAGCAGCCATTGAAAGTCAAGGCCATCTTCAATCGAGATGGGGGGACTTTTCGAACGACGGACATGGACGCCTTCAGCAGGAAGGTCGAGGAGGACTTTCAGGCTGCCGGTCATCGGATTGAGATCGCAGTCGTCGGATCGGACGAGATGCGAGATGCACTGGAGACTGCCTGCCGAAGGGATGATCTCGACGCGATCGTCGCCGGCGGCGGTGACGGCACGATTTCGGCGGCGGCGGGAGTCGCCTGGAAAACAGGCATGCCGCTCGGCATCGTCCCCGCGGGAACTATGAATCTCGTTGCGCGTTCCCTGAAGCTTCCGCTCGACATCTGGAAGGCTCCGGAAGTGCTTGCGGCTGGAAGAGTCATCGACGCCGACATCGGCAGCGCTGACGGTCGCGCGTTCGTGCATCAGTTCTCCATGGGTCTTCACGCCCGCATGGTGCGCTATCGCGAATCCTATCAATTCGCGTCGCGACTTGGAAAGATCAGCGCCAGCACACGCGCCGCTATCGGTGTGATTTTCAATCCACCGGATTTCGAGATTGAGTTCGACGCGGACGGGCACCGGGAGCGCCGGCATGTTTCGGCGATTTCCGTCTCGAACAACCATTTCGGCCATGACACGCTGATGTATGCGGACGATCTGACGAGCGGCCATCTCGGCTTCTACACGGCGCCGCCTCTAAGCCCCGCGGGCGTGACGAAGCTCTCCTTCGATATTCTTCGGGGAAAATTCAGAAGCAGCACGCTGATCAGCGAGATGAGTGCCCTGACAGTAGATCTGCACTTCCCGAAAATGGATAGGAAGATCAATTGCGTCATCGACGGCGAACTCGTTCCGATCAAAAGCGGTAAGGTGGCGTTGCGCGTTCATCCTGGAGAATTGAAGCTGCTCGTCGGCCGGCAGGATGGCGACGCCGGGAATACCGTGTAGCGGCTTCCCACGCGGCTATTCCGCAATCCAGATATAGCTGAAACTGTAGCGATCCGGGCCGGTGCCGTAGAGATAGGGCAGGTCAAGGTGGCTTGGCGCCGCTGCCGGGGCGCCAAGGGCGGATAGAGTGTTCCGGAGCAGCTCGGGAACGGGTGCTTCCGGTCGGACGTCATCATGCCAGACCACGAGAAGGGGCCTTCGCGACATATCGACCGGAAGCGCATTCGAGGGCCTTGGCATCGTGACCTGCGCCCCGCCGAACTGCGTTCGGAGATTTCCCGCAATCTGCTTGTCATTGGCGAGGATAAGTGCGGGCTGCCCGCCTTTCGCCTGCGCCACCGCTTGGGCGAACGCGGAGTAGGGTATATTCAGCCGCGAGTAGTCGCCGAACCACGGTCGCACGACGGCGCGCGCCGACACCAGCACGAGCGCGCCCAGCGCAATGACGCAGACCAGCAGGAAAAAGCGCCGGAGGCTGTCACTAAGGTCGATATTCGCCGCTTCGATCTTCAGGCAGAGGTAAAGCGGAATGAGAACGAGGAAGAGAACCAGCCATTTTTCGCGCACATGTGTTGCGGCGACGCCGAGCACCACGAGCAGGACCGCAATCAAGCAAAGGGCAAGCATACGCCCCACGATTCGGCTCCATTGGCTTTCCGCCTTCCAGATGGCACGGAGCTTGCCGCGGAAGGCGAGGCCAAAGACGAGCAGCGGGACCAGGCTGCCGCCGATGATCGCAGAGGCGAGCGAGTAGGCACCGTAGAAGGCCTGAAGCAGGCGTCCTTCCGCCTCCCGCTCCCTCATCTCGTTCAAGGTGCCACCCGAGGCGAAACCAAGGTTCTGCAGCATCCAGTAAGCATGGGGTAAAACGATGAGAGCTGCGACCGCAATTGCCGGCAGAATGCGCCAGTCGAGAATCCGCGGCCGCATCTCCCGTTCCGGCAGTACAGCGACGATTGCCGCGACCGGCACCAAAGCGAAGTTATACTTCGCCATTAGGCCGATGCCCACCGCAAGGCCTGTGAGGAGATACCAGAAAAGGCTGGGCCGTTTCATCGTTCTCAGAAAGCCGTAGAGAAACAACGATACCGCGAAAAGTGCGGCAACCGTGTGCGAGAGGTCGCGCTGCGCCAGCAGAAAAACCGGAGGCAGCGCAAGGACGCCGAGCATCGCAATGGCCGCCAGGCGCCGATCGGCCAGAACCTGCCGTGCCGCAAGGCCGTAGAACAGGCAACAGAGCAACAGGAGCCCATTCTTGAGAATGGTCATCGTCGCCACGGACGCTCCGAAAAGCTCCGCCAGGCCGTATTGCAGCCAATTGTAGAAGGGCGGCTGCGGTCCGTATCCGAGTTCGAGGAATTGCGACAGAAAGGCCTGTTCCGCCTCGTCGATCTCGAGAGAGCTCGAGACGGATATCCGAAGGGTGATGCACAGCAGGAAATAACCAGCCACCGCCAGAACGACCGCCCCCGGCCGTCGATCGACCGCATCAAGCATGCGGGGGCTCCCGCACGAAAGTCTGGCGCACGATGTAGCTCGTCGGTTCATTGTCACGGAAATAGGCGCGCGCCATCATTTCCGAGAGAATGCCGGTGGTAATGAGCTGGATCGAGGAGAGAAACAGCATCACTCCGACGATCAGCATCGGCCGGGTTCCGATGTCGTTGCCGAGGATGAACTTGTCTATTGCAAGATAGAACAGGATCAGCGCACTTAGGCCGCCGGCGGCGAGCCCGATGGAGCCGAAAAAGTGCCCGGGCCGCGCCTTGTAGCGCATGAAGAACAAGACAGCGAGGAGATCGAGGACGACCCGGAATGTGCGCGAGATCCCGTATTTGGAGGTGCCGTAATGGCGCGCATGATGGGTCACCGGCATCTCGCCGATCCGGCTGCTCGGCACGACGCCCGCCACCCAGGCCGGAATGAATCGGTGCATTTCCCCCATCAGCTTCACCTGCTTGATGACGGAACCCCGGTAGATCTTGAGGCTGCAGCCGTAATCGTGCAACTTCACGCCGGTGATCTTGCCGATCAGGAGATTGGCGCACCAGGAGGGAATCTTGCGCAGGATCAGAGCGTCGCGCCGGTTTTGCCGCCAGCCGACAAGGAGGTCGAGCCCACGCTCCTCGATCGCGGCGACCATATGGGGAATGTCCGCCGGATCGTTCTGAAGATCGCCGTCAAGCGTAACGATCAGGCGGCCGGCGGCAGCGTCGATGCCCGCCTGCATAGCGGCGGTCTGGCCGAAATTCTTCTGGAGTTCGATGATCTTGAGCCGCAGCTCCTGGTGCGAGAGCTCCTTGCGCGCATTCGGGAGGGTTCGGTCCGTGCTGCCGTCATCAACGAGGATGAGCTCCCACGGCTCGAGAAATCCGGCCATCGCGGTCCTGATACGCGTGACCAGCGGCCCGACGCTCTCTTCCTCGTTGAACACCGGTACCACTATGGATAGCTCGACGCCCTCCAGGACCTCGGTCATTGGCTTCGCGGGTTCTTCGATGTGATTCAAGGGCCAGATTCCGGTGTGCTCGGAGGCTTTCTTGCATACTTATGAAATTATAAGCAATGTCGAATCGCATTGCTGGATACAGGAAAAAGTAGTGATGAATACAAATGGGGAGCGCCGCCGGCAGTCGTGGCTTGCGCGCAACCGTCTGGCGCTGTTCTCTGCGGCGGCAATCGCAACTTATGGCATATTCGTCGGATGGGTCTGGGGCTGGCCGTTTCTGTTACTGCAATGGGCCGAAATCGGAATTGGGCCGGTAATCTCGGCGCTGGCGCTTCTCGTCGCAACCTATTTCATCCGCTGCTATCGCATCCACGACTACTTCCCGGGCGAGACGAGGGGACGGTTTCTAACGCTCTTCCGTGTGACTCAGGTTCACAATCTCCTCAATATAATGCTGCCGTTCAGGGCCGGCGAAACGAGCTTTCCCTTGCTCATGCGCAGCGAATTCGGCGTGGCGTTGGTACGCGGCACCTCGGCGCTGCTCGTCATGCGGCTTCTGGACCTGCACGCTTTGCTTACCGTTGCGTCGGTAGGCCTGGTGACCGGCCATGGCGCTGCCGGCTGGCTCTTATGGCTGTTCGTGGTTCTCTCGCCCCTTGCCTTCTTTGTTCTGAAGGAACAAGCGCTCAAGGTGATGCGCCGTTTTGCGCCGGAAAGGGCCGGTCCGCTCCTGGACGAGGTGGAGACGGGACTGCCGACCGACATTCACGCGTTCTTGCGTGCCTGGGCGATGACGATGCTGAACTGGGCGGTGAAGGTGGTCGTTCTTGCCTGGGTCCTTGCCATCATGGGTGTGGCGCCGCTCGCCGCCTCGTTCGGCGGCGCGCTCGGCGGCGAATTGTCTTCGGTTCTTCCCGTGCACGCGCCTGCGGGCGTAGGAACCTACGCGGCGGCGATCGTCGCCGGCGCCGTTTCCTTCGGAGCGGCGACGAACCAGGCGACGCTGGAGATGCTCGGCCGTGCCAGCATCAATGCCCACCTGCTGGTCATCGTGTCGGCGGTGGCGGGCACGCTGCTGTCGCTCCTCCTGCGGCCGAAGGCGTGACAGGGTGACACGAAATGCCGGCTACAGAGCAAATCCGCGTTTCTCGGATTCGCGGATTTCTCCGAAATCCAGGACGGAGAATCGCCGCCACTTCCTGGAATTGCTCTACTGGAACGAGGTTTCGTAAAAGCTTCTGAGCTTACGTGAATGCAGCTTCTCGGATGGCATTGCCGCCAGTTTCTGCAGCGCCAGAATGCCGATCTTCAGATGCTGGCTTACCTGGGTTCGATAGAAGGCACTTGCCATTCCGGGCAGCTTCAATTCGCCGTGCAACGGCTTGTCGGACACGCAGAGCAATGTCCCGTAGGGGACGCGGAAGCGGAACCCGTTGGCCGCTATCGTGGCCGATTCCATATCGAGGGCAATGGCTCGTGCCTGCGAGAGGCGCTTGACCGGGCCACGCTGGTCGCGCAATTCCCAGTTGCGGTTGTCGATCGTAGCGACCGTGCCCGTGCGCATGATCTGCTTCAGGTCGTACCCCTTGTAACCCGTCACCTCGGCGACGGCATCCTGAAGCGCAACCTGCACCTCGGCCAGTGCGGGCAGGGGGATCCACACCGGCAGGTCGTCGTCGAGCACATGGTCCTCGCGCATATAGGCATGCGCCAGCACGTAATCGCCGAGTCGCTGGCTGTTGCGAAGCCCCGCGCAATGGCCGAGCATCAGCCAGACATGCGGTCTCAACACGGCTATGTGGTCTGTGATCGTCTTGGCATTGGAGGGCCCGACGCCGATATTGACCAGAGTGATGCCGCCATGTCCCTTCTTCTTCAAATGGTAGGCAGGCATCTGCGGCAGACGGGCGAGAGAATAGTCGGCATCCGGCCGATCAGCGCCGGCCGAAGTGGTGATATTGCCCGGTTCGATGAAGGCGGTATAGCCGTTGCCGCCTTCGGCCATCTGCTGGCGTGCCCAGGCGCAGAACTCGTCGACATAGAACTGATAATTCGTGAAGAGCACGAAGTTCTGGAAGTGCCTGGCGCTGGTCGCGGTATAGTGGCTGAGGCGCGCGAGCGAGTAGTCGATGCGTTGCGCCGTGAACGGCGCGAGCGGCGACGGTTCTCCCGGTCCCGGCTCGTAGGAGCCGTTGGCGATCTCGTCGTCCGTTGTCGTAAGATCCGGTGCGTCGAAAAGGTCGCGCAGCGGAATGTCGATGCCTTCGGCCGCCGACGGTTCGACATGCGCTCCTTCGCCGAATGCGAAATGGAGCGGGATCGGTGTCGAGGATTCCGACACCGTCACGCCAACGCCGTGGTTACGCATCAGATGACCGAGCTGTTCCTTCAGATAGTGCCGGAACAGCTTGGGCCGCGTAATGGTTGTCGTGTAGACGCCGGGCGCGCTCACATAGCCGAAGGAAAGCCGCGAATCGACATGTCCGAAGCTGCTGGTTTCAATGCTGACCTGCGGATAGCAGGCGCGGAAACGGGTGAGTGGCCTGCCGGCTTTTCCGAGACCCTCGAAGGCTTGGCAAAGGAAGCGGGTATTGCGTTCGTAAAGTGCTTCCAGACAATCGACGGCCCCCGCCGGATCATCGAAGAGCTGCGGCTCGAAGGCATCGGGGGTGGCGACGGAGAGGACGGCGTTCGAAGAGATTCGTTTGTTCATGTCGCATTATATGCTGCACCTTTCGACAAGCAAACGACAAGAACTGTGTTTTTGTTCTGGAGCGGGATGAGGAAAGTATACGCGGTTTTCCGCCCGCATCCGCGCAATTCTCTGGAACGGTGGTGCTTCAGCGAGGTCCGGCAAGGATGATTGCACTCCCGGCAAGTGCCACGGCCGCGCCCGTCATGTCCCAGCGATCCGGCCGGGCGCCTTCGGCAACCCACAGCCAGCAGAGCGATGCGATGATGTAGATGCTGCCATAGGCGGCATAGGCGCGGCCCGCCGCCGGCGTATCCACCATCGTCAGCAGCCAGGCGAAAATTGCCAGCGAAGCCATCCCCGGAAGAAGCCACAGGCCGGATTTGCCGAGTCTCAACCAGGCCCAGAAGGTGAAGCAACCGGCGATCTCGGCAAGTGCTGCGAGAAAATAGATGGCGAATGCGGGCATGTTGCAGGATCCTCTCTCATTCGAGAGGACCGGACTTTCACTGGTTATGCAAGAGCCGAAAGCGGGTGTAGGCTTCAGCTCATCGCCTGGCGCTGGAGGGTGACGAAGAGAACGAAACCGGCACCGTTCTTGCCGATCCCATAGCCTACGGACTTGCTGTAGGCGACGACTCCGATTGGTGCGATCAGCAGGCCCGCGAGAATGAGGAGCCTGAGGGAAAGAATGGCTGAGGAGACGAGAGCGGCCATTCCACGGTTTCCTTCAGAGTTTGGCTTGGCAGTATTGCGCCGTGTGAGCGGTGCAATCCGTGAGCGAACCGATATAGGTGTTCTGGCGGCGTCGTTGGGTGTCGGCGCCGACTGCAGCGGCAAGCGTCATCGCGAATACGACCATGAGAAGGCTGATGATTGTGAGGCGGCGAGCAAGAATGTCCATGGGTCCGTCCGTTGAATCAAGACACGTTCAAATCGATTGATTGGCTTTTTCGCACAACCAAACTGAACTCTTGCTGAGACGTTCATTCATCTGGCGTTCATCTTCGCCACGCCTGTCGCCTGAACTGCTTAGCGATTTTGAGTAAAGGCATGCACATAAACATGTCCATGGGGTTGGCGGACTTGCCGTGGAGCGGCCGTGTTCCTAAGTCAGGCTTTCCGACAACCAGGAGAGAACGCGATGACCGCTCCGATCGAGCTCTATTATTGGCCCACGCCGAACGGCTGGAAGATCACCATAATGCTGGAGGAGCTCGGCGTTCCCTACGTCGTCAAATACATCAATATCGGCCGGGGAGATCAGTTCCAACCAGACTTCCTGAAGATCTCGCCCAACAACCGGATGCCGGCGATCGTCGACCCGGACGGCCCGGGGGGCGAGCCCATCTCCGTATTCGAATCAGGTGCAATCCTGCAGTATCTGGGCCGCAAATACGGCAAGTTCTATCCGACTGACGAGCGCGCCCGTGTCGACGTGGAGCAATGGCTGTTCTGGCAGGTGGGAGGGCTCGGCCCGATGGCCGGACAAGCGCATCATTTCCGCCAATATGCCCCGGAAAGGATCGCCTACGGCATAGACCGCTATACCAATGAAGTGAACCGCCTCTACGGCGTGATGAACAAGAGACTTGCCGACCGGCCGTTCCTCGCAGGCGATTACTCGATCGCCGACATGGCCGCAGTCGGCTGGGCGATCCCGCATGAAAACCAGGGACAGGACCTGAACGAGTTTCCTAATCTGAAGCGCTGGTACGACGCCATGCTTGGGCGTCCAGCGGTGAAGAAGGCAATCGAAGTCGGCAAGGAGGAACGGGCTCGCCAGAAAAGCCTTGCCGAGGATCAAGAGGCACAAAAGGTCCTGTTCGGACAATGCGCCCGCTGAGGCGTGCGCCGCCGCCTGCATCGCGCTCCCATCGGCTCGACTCAGTCACTTTCACGATTTCAGGTCGATGCGACCTGAAATCATTGCGGTCTAAAGGCGTGTCCAGGTCTGCGACTTGCAAAGCACCTTGAGTACGCAACCCCGCATCTTCAGCAGATTGCCGTCGACCGAGCCCGTGCCGCTATAGGTCTTATCACTTTCGGGATCGGTGACCACGCCGCTATAGCTGCCGCCGGTCCCCGAGAGCGAGCCGACACGCTTGCCCGCGTGCTTGCCCGTTTTCAAGGTGACGCAGAAAGCTCCGCCGCAGGGCGCGATTTCCGCGGTGGAGCCGCTCGCCGTCTTCCACCTGCCGAGAATCGGTTCGGCGGCTTGGACCGAGGCGGCTGCGGAAAGGCCAAAAGCGGCTGCGACGAGCAATGTACGAATCATGCAATCTCCTCCGTAAACGGCAGGCCCTTCTGTCCCGCCTTGTGCTGGTTCCGTGTTGAGCCGATCTCCTGCAGCGCCGCCATGTCTATCCGGCGGGCAAGGACCACTTCGAGGCAAAGCGTATATTACGCGTACGTAAAGGTAAATATCGGAGAGGAAGTTGCCGCCAATGGAGTGTGGTCAACGTATGGAGGCGCCGTCCTTGAAGAAGGCAGCTGTTCCCGTGGTTACCGATTGGTTGAAATTCGCGCGTGAAATTTTCGTAAATTTTGAGGCGAATACGCGCGGATACAGGCATCTCGATGCTTAACGAAAACCCAAGTTTACCAAGTGTTTGCACTTTGTTTGCGTCAAATTAAGCATGGATTTTAAGCGGCCGTTCAAGGCCGTCGGCCATATTCAGATCCATAAGACGAGCGGCGCGAAACAAGCCGCCGACCAATCGGAAAGCGACACCGCAGAAGATGGTGCGATTTCTCGGGAAGCCCGCCAAGAGGCTCGAAGAAACAGGGGCCAAGAATACCAGCTGAAGCCGGACTCGCCCTCTTGGGCGGGCCGCTTCGGTGGACCAACGAAGAAGAGACAGGGACAAGCAAATGGCACGCTTTGACATTGAGATCGTTTCGGATGATGCGATCGGGGGCGGCAACCGGCCCGACGTTCTTTGCGAGATGGGCCTCGCGTACGCGACAGGCCGCGGCAGGCCCGTCGATCTGGTGGCAGCGCACAAGTGGTTGAACATCGCTGCCATCAGGGGCTCGGACCGGGCTGCCGATTTGCGTGCCGATCTTGCGGCGACGATGAGCAAGTCCGATCTGGCCGCTGCGCTGCGCGCAGCGCGCGAATGGATGACAATGCACTGATTTGCACTGGCTTTTCCTTTGGGCGGGTCCGTTTGAAGGGAAACATGCAGCAGCTAAAGCCGATGCGCGGCTGGCGCCGGCTCAACCGGAAGCCAGTTTCCTGATCACCTGCGGAAGCGCGACCGCCAGACAATCCATTTCAGCATCGGGCGCGGTGCTGATGCGAATGCAGCGGTTAAGCGGCGCGACCCCCGGCATCCGGATGAAGATCCCGTGATCGCTCATCAGCCGATCGACAATTCCCCGCGCATAGGCTGCATCTTTTCCACAATCGACAGTTACGAAATTCGTGGCCGAGGGAAGTGCGAGGAGCCCGTTTTCGCCGGCGATCCGGCCGATCCGGTCGCGTGAATTCGCGATTCTGAGCTTGACTTCCTTTAAGTAATTCTGGTCGGCCAAAGCGGCGATCGCTGCCGCCACCCCGATACGGCTCATCCCGAAATGGTTGCGTATCTTGTCGAAAGCCTGGGCGGTGCCGGGCGTCGACAGCGTGTAACCGATACGAGCTCCGGCCAGGCCGTAAGCTTTGGAGAAGGTACGCGTCCGAATGACGTTCGGCTTATCGATAAGGCTCTCGATCGAGGGGAGAGCGTCCGGCGGGGCCGTCTCGCAATAGGCTTCGTCCAGCACCAGGAGCGTCGTTTCCGGAAGGGCGTTCGCAAAGGCGATCACGCGCTCGGCCGGCCACCAGCTTCCCATCGGATTGTCGGGATTGGCCAGATACACAAGCGGAGCATTCTCGCGCTCCGCCGCAGCGAGCAGTCCTTCGAGATCTTCCTGATCGTCGGCATAGGGCACCGACACGAGCCGCCCGCCGTGGCCTGCGACATGATAATTGAACGTCGGATAGCCCCCAAGAGAGGTTATGACCGGCATGCCCGCTTCCACGACGAGTCGTACGATCTGGCCTAGAAGGCCGTCTATGCCTTCGCCCACGGCGATATTCTCGGAAGGGATGCCGAGATGGTCGGCGAGCGCCTGCTTCAGGTCGTGATTCTCGGGATCGGAATATTTCCAGGTCTCATCAGCCGCTTGCCGAATGGCGTGCAACACGGATTGAGCCGGGCCGAATCCGCTCTCATTGGCACCGATTCGCGCCGTTATCTTGCGGCCACGCTGACGCTCGAGGGCTTCCGGGCCGACGAAGGGGACGGTGGCCGGCAAAGACTGGATGAGAGGCGTGAGGCGCGAGAATTCGGACATGTTGGCAAATTTTACTCCGTTCGGAAAACGGGCGGAATTTATCCCATTGGAACGGGAATCGGAATCGGCACGAAAAAAGAATTCTCGCCCGGATCCACTCAGCGCTGCCGGTGACCGGGATCCGAGACGCCGCAGGCAGTCGGCTGGCGCTCAATACGGTTCTCGCCGCTGCCGGTAAGAACCGCTCGATAACGAAAATTACAAAAAGACGCGACAATTCAGGGCCGCGTGGGTGTCGATCACTATTCGTCGAATGAGCTGATGGCGGAGAAGAAGGGATTCGAACCCTCGATACCGTTCCCGGTATACTCCCTTAGCAGGGGAGCGCCTTCGACCACTCGGCCACCTCTCCGTTGCCGTCTCACTATGGCGACAAATGTTGGAATGCAAGGCCTTTTTGGCGAAATTCTGAAAATCCTCTCTTTATCTGCAGCAGAGGTTCTTTCATCTGAAAACAGCAGCGGCTCAGGATCCGTCCGCCAAAAAACGGCACAATTCAGCGCGGCACCATCGAAAGCGCGATGGTGCCAAGAAGCCGTAAATCCAGCCGGCCACCCACCCCAGAACAAATCACGGCTCCTCCCGGGGAGGAACGCGACTGCCGACTGGAAATCGCGACTGCCGACCGGACCGCAGTTTGCAGAAGAACCAAGATCGAGATCAAGAGAGCTTCTTTTGAGTCCTTGATCTGGACCCTGAAAGCAACAATCAACACACAGGGCTGATCTATCGCCGTAGCGCTCGGTGGCGCGCTAGGTCAGAACAATATGATACGACCAACGTCTTCATACGTCTTGGGACTGATCGAAATTATACATAAGAGATTTTAGATTTAGACAAAAATTCGAAAAGAATAAGAATCAACATTATACGGACCCCGATCAACTAGATGAAGAGACTTGTACTCCAGCATTATACAGGCGCTCTCGGTGAAGTTGAACAGCGTTCAATGTTGAGCATTCGAGAACTTGCCCGACGCGAGGGTGCCGACTACCAGTTTCTCAGCGGCAATGTTTTTTCGGAGAAGTTGACGCCGCCTATGCAGAAGTTGGCGCTGCTTGATCCGTGTTTTGACGACTACGATGTGGTCGCAATGCTCGACATGGACGTATTCATCCGCAGCGGAATGCAGGAAAGCCTCTTTGAACAATTGGGTATCGGTGTTTCCGGTCCCTCGCAACGGCGACTTAAGTGGGCCTTCGTCCGGAAGATGAAAGGCTTGGTGCATTGGCGCTATCCATACTGGTGCGGCTCGCTCTGGAAACTGGACCGGCCGCAAAGACAAGCATTCCGGTCAAAACTGCCGCTGGTGAATCTGGAACGGTATAATAACGGCCGTCTTGAGGATGAAGGCGTGATGCACCAGCTCGCGCGGCACTGCCGTTTTACAGGCGGTGTTTTACCTGGCGGCGACAAGTGGTCCCGCCCGAGTTGGCGGGATGATCTCGAAGGCGCTGCACTGATTCACGTCCGACCTCGTATATCGAAGGCTGGCGGCAAACGGCCGAAGCTTGAAAACCTGTCTGACCTGATCCGCCGCGGACTGATCGACGGGTGATTCGGAGAGTTGAGCGCGTCCCGGCCGCGTGACTGGATAAGCTTCGCAGGCTGCGAATCCGCGCGCGCTGATTCTCCAAGAATTGGCCGGGAAGCGCCTCGGCGATCACGCGCCCACCCAGTAATGCCCGCTCGATGTCTCCCCGTCGCACCCGACTCGGGAAAGGTGCTTGCCTGGTTTTGACCCGGTTTCGGGCCATTTTCTGCCCCGTTCCGAAACAAATAGTGGCGGAATGCCCCATGCTAACCCCTCGTCGCTAAAGGATTTTCTTAATGCTTTGTTAATTCTCTCGGGCCGTCTGAGGCGATTTTGTGTCGTTTCAGCAACAGGGATCAGGGAAGGGCAGGGCAAAGGAGTCGATCTGGTAAGTTGGTCGTTGCGCACCCCACCCGGTTTTGTATTTTCAACTCCGGAAGCAAGGGCGGTTGATCGTCCGACTTCTTGAACTTTGGGGATGGGGCAGGGAACGCTGTCCTTCAGCAAAAAAACCCAGACCCGTTTGAAACTTTTGACTGGAGGTCAGAAATGAACATCAAGAGCCTTCTTCTCGGCTCCGCTGCTGCTCTCGCAGCAGTATCCGGCGCTCAGGCTGCCGACGCGATCGTCGCTGCCGAGCCGGAGCCCATGGAATACGTTCGCGTTTGCGACGCTTTCGGCACTGGCTACTTCTACATCCCCGGCACGGAAACCTGCCTCAAGATCAGCGGCTTCATCCGCGTTCAGGGCGAATTCGGCCGTGACGAAGCTGACGACCGCTGGAACCAGGAAGACTTCGGTGGTCAGTCCACGTCGGACTGGGACATGTTCTCCCGCGCTTACATCGCGTTTGACGCGAAGAGCGACACCGAATACGGCACGCTCACCGGCTTCTTCGCTGCTGAGTTCAACGCTGACAACGACACCGACGAAGGCGACAGCCTGATCGACGTCGATGAAGCCTACATCCAGCTCGGCGGCTTCAAGGCCGGCTTCTTCTACAGCTGGTGGGATAAGGGTCTGAACGGCGAAACCGACTCGCTCGGCAACGTCACCGAGTTCAACTCGATTGCCTACATCTATGACGGTGGCACGTTCCAGGCCGGTATCTCGGTCGACGAACTCGAAGGCACCAGCACCAAGGCCAACGGCGTTGGCGTTACCGGTATCGTTTCCGCTTCGCTCGGCGGCGTTGCTTTCGACTTGCTCGGCAGCTACGACACCGAATGGGAAGAAGGCGCGATCCGCGCATTGCTCTCCGCAGACCTCGGCCCGGGCACATTCCAGATCGCTGGCATCTGGGCATCCGACCCGAACGCCTACTGGGCTGACTCCGAGTGGACCGTTGCTGCTTCGTACCGCTTCAACGCTACCGACAAGTTCGCAATCACCCCGGCCGCTCAGTACTGGGGCAGCCTGCAAGATTCGAACACCAGCTTCGGTAACGACGATCAGTGGCGCGTTGGTATCACGACCGACTACGACATCACGGAAGGTCTCGCTACCCGCTTCACGATCAACTACACCGATCCGGATGCTGGTGACGAGTACGTCAGCGGCTTCCTTCGCCTGCAGCGTGACTTCTAATCTGACCTGACCTCGGTCAGTGGAAGGAAAGCCCGGCTCAATGCCGGGCTTTCTCTTTTTTAAGGTATTGCTTGACGACCCCGCCCGATGCAGTCGGTTTGTGGCATTGCGAAACCGTTGAACCTACCTTTTGGACCGCGCTTCGAGCCGGGAGCATCATCCGTTTTCATGGATGGCTCTGGAATCCCAATGATTTGCTCGCAGCGGCTTGCCGCAGGTGAATGGCCGGGCGGAAGTTCAGGCCCATGCAAAAGACGGGCGGATTCGGACGGCGCTGTCCGATTACTTAAGGTGACGTTCCAGAACAGGCACGCACATGTCCAGATCGTGCGAGGCCAGATGAGCGTAGCGCATCGTCATCTCGAGCGTCTGATGGCCAAGCCACATCTGAACGCGCCTGAGATCGATGCCGCCCCTCACCAGGCGGGAGGCGCAGGTATGCCGCAGAATATGGGGAACAATGTCCTCTTCGTCGCCGAGCCCCGCATCGACCTTTGCTGCATTCCAGATTGCGCGAAACTTCTGCTGATCGATTCTCGAAAACGGCCCCGGAGACCTGTCCGCGACCTTCTTCAGCGCGTCCTTCGCTCTCAAGGTCAGGGGGACCGTGCGGCTACGCCCTGATTTCGTAACCCAGAACGTCGCCCGTCCCTCGTGAATATCGTTCCATTTGAGGTCGATGGCCTCGCCCAGGCGCGCACCGGTATCCACCAGAAATATGGAAAGATACAGGTAGAGCTCCGAGCGGCTCGCTATTTCCCGGAACAGTACTTCTTCCTCGTCGGCCTCCAGAAAGCGCAGGCGTCCTGCTTTCTCTTTCTGGCGCTTGAATTCCGGCAGATTATGGATGTCCCCCATCTTGTACGCTTTCCGCAGCAACTTCCCCAGCGCCGCCATCTTCCGGTTGATGGTCGCGTTGCTGTTGCCGCGCTTGCGTAGCGCACCGACGATGCCGTCGAGCATTTCCTGCGAGAAGGTGGAGAAGCGCTTGCCGAGCAAGATCTCGTCAAGTTCCCCGATGAAGGCCTTCACATTGTATTTGTGCTTGCCCTCGTCCCACAGGATGTCGGCATAGCGCTGAAGCAGTTCGGCGAGCGTGGTCTCCTTCACCACCCCCAGAGGGCCTTGCCGGCCGAAGGAATAATTGACCTCATATCCCAAGCCCATGCCCGGATATTCGAGGTCGTTCACCTGTTTTTCAGCTTCCGACATAACGTTTGCCGTTTCCTTCCCATTCTCCGTGAACGAGCCAAGAAACCACTGGCAATCAAACCAGTGCTTATAGTCAAACAACTCAACGCCTTGGCGGCGCATATGCGTTGCGGAACAGCAACAGCCCGCAGCTCAATTTCTCGAGCTGCGGGCGTTCTTGAACCTGACTAGGTCAGATTAGAAATCCCGCTGCAGGCGGAGGAAGCCGCTGACATAGTCAGGCTCATCGCTTGCATCGGTGTAGTTGATCGCAAAGCGCGTAGCGAGGCCTTCCGTGATGTCGTAGTCGGTCGTGAGACCAACGCGCCACTGTTCTTCGCTCGCGTCGAAGCGGCCACCCCTGTTGAGAGCATCCCAATACTGGGCGCCGGGCGTGATAGCGAACTTCTCGTTGACGTTGAAGCGATACGAAGCAGCAACGGTCCACTCGGAGTCAGCCCAGTAAGCGTTCGGATCGGACGCCCAGATACCGGCAAGCTGGAAGGTGCCCGGACCGGCATCTGCGGAGAGCAGGGCGCGGATTGCACCTTCTTCAACTTCGGTGTCGAAACCGCCGAGCAGATCGAAGCTTACGCCGCCGAGCGATGCGGAAACGATACCTTCTACACCGATGCCGTTGGCCTTGGTGGTCGTAGCTTCGAGTTCGTCGACTGCAAGACCGGCCTGGAACGTGCCACCGTCATAGATGTAGGCGAGCGAGTTGAATTCGGTGTTTTCGCCGATCGAGTCGGTTTCACCGTTCAGACCCTTATCCCACCAGCTGTAGAAGAAGCCGGCCTTCAGGCCGCCGAGCTGGACATAGGCTTCGTCGACGTCGATCATGCTGTCGCCGTCGTCGGAATCGTTGTCAGCATTGAACTCGGCAGCGAAAAAGCCGGTGAGCGTGCCGTATTCGGTATCGCTCTTGGCGTCGAACGACAGGTAGGCACGGGAGAACATGTCCCAGTCCGATGTGGATTGCGCATCGGGTCTGCCGTCGCCGTCGCGGTCATCTTCGGCATTCCAGCGGCTGTCGGCTTCGTCACGACCGAACGAACCCTGAACGCGGACGAAACCGCCGATCTTGAGGCAGGTTTCAGTGCCGGGGATGTAGAAATAACCGGTGCCGAAAGCGTCGCAAACGCGAACGTATTCCATGGGCTCCGGCTCGGCAGCGATAATGGCGTCGGCAGCCTGAGCGCCGGATACTGCCGCGAGAGCGGCAGCCGAGCCGAGAAGAAGGCTCTTGATGTTCATTTCTGACCTCCAGTCAGTCGTGGGAAACAATTCCCATTGATCGTCGATCGAAGGAGGTCGGCTATCGAGGTTACGCAGCGTTGGGCAGGGTTGGGAGGAGACCGGAAAGGATCGGGCGGAACGCCACAGGTTCGGGGAGCGTTTCAGTGCCACGAACACTGAAACGCTTCATCGGGTTAGGGAAAGCCGTTACGCGGTTCGGGAGGTGCTTCAGCTATACGGCGAATAGCACTGGCGCCGCGGGCCGTTATAGGGCTGAAACGTGTTGTCCCAGGCGCGATACGAACGGTAGCGAGAATAGCACCATTCTACATGCGCGTTGCCGCCGCCCTGATATTGCGGCGTGACGTATCTTGGCTGACTGAGAACACCGCCGACAATAGCGCCGGTGGCCAGGCCACCGAAGAACGCGCCGATATCATCGTCGTCGTCATCGTGATAATAGCGGCGGTGGTGGTAACGGTTGCGATAGTTGCGGTGTCCGCGATAGCTATCCCTGTCACCGCGCCAGCGCCCCATGCGCGGGCAGCCGACACCCGGGCAGCGCGCTCTGTCGGGAAACTGTGCAAGCTGCACGTCCGCAGCCTGCGGTTTGGGTGCGGGGGCGAGTGGAAATGCCTCTGCGGGCGGAACGCTGCTGACCGCAGTAGCCAGCGAGAGGGCAACAATTGCTAAAGTCTTCATCGGCTTCACCATTTCCGCTTAGGAGACGAAATCCCTTCGATAATGGAAATGGTTGAAAGCGGCATTTGTGCCGGGTGCGCGGAGTGATCACGACGATTTGATCGCAGTCTCCCGGCGGCTTGCCCCATCTGCACGATGGGCAGGGCTGGCACTGGCCGCCATGTCGTAATCTAGGGCGCCTCTCGCCCTATCCTCAAATCCGAGACGATATCCGTCTCCTGTCCGAGACGCGACTTGTAGACCTGATAGTTTTCCATGACGCGCTGGACATAGTTGCGCGTTTCCTCGAAGGGGATGCGCTCGATCCAGTCGACGACCTCGTCGATGGGCTTGCCGCGCGGATCGCCATAGCGGGCGAGCCAATCAGGGACGCGGCGCGGGCCGGCATTGTACGCGATGAAGGTGAGAATGTAGGACCCGCCGAAGCTGTCGATCTGCTCGCCGAGATAATGGGCCCCAAGCGTCGCATTGTAGCCGGCATCGCTCGTCAGGCGGTCCTTCGAATAGGCAAGACCATAACGATTAGCGACCCCCTTGGCCGTGCCGGGAAGCAGCTGCAGAAGACCGCGGGCATTCGCCACCGAAATCGCCGCCGGGTTGAAAGCGCTTTCCTGGCGGGCGATGGCATAGGCGAGCGCCTTGCCGGCACCGTCGATGTCCGCACTCGGTGGGATGACTCCGATCGGAAAGGCGAGTGCCGCCACCTCTATGCCGCGGCCGAAGGCAATCTTGCCGATCTGCAGCGAGAGCTGGTGATTGCCCGCCTTTTCGGCTCGTGCCGCAAGGATCGCAAGCTCGCCGGGACTGGTCAATTCTTCGGCAAGGGCGCGATACAGGCTCTCGGCACGCCAGCCATGGCCGGCCGCTTCGAGCCGGCCGATCGCCTTTACCGCCTCGCGGCCTTCCAGGCGGATGTGGTCTTCTTGCGTCGGCGAAGGGTAGCTCATGTCGAGCTTCGAGTGGCCGAGTCGCGCAGCGGCGAGTTGGCCGTAAAAGGTCGCCGAATAGCGCGCCGCATTGTTGAAATATTCCCGCGCGTCGCCGGGCCCGCCCGCCTCGGCCGCTCGCCCCAACCAGTACCAGGCGCGCGAGGCGGAGATCGGACGGCTCGATGCATCAAGAATCTTGCGAAAGTGCCGTGCGGCCGTTTCGGCCTCCTCGAGGCCGCGAAGCGCATACCAGCCTGCATGGAATTCCGCGTCCACGAGGTCCGTAGCGCGCCTTGCTGCGTGGTTGGCAGCAATGCGGTAAGCTCCGCGAAAGTCGCCACTGTCGAGCAGACCGCGGCTGACGATACGCTGCTCGACCCACCATTCTCCCGGATTGACGAGCGCGGTGTCGTCCTTCGGCATCTGATCAAGAAGCTCAGCCGCTTCGGCATATTTCTGCCGCTTGCGCAAATGTTCGATGCGAATGAAGAGGTAGGCCGGCTGGCTGCGCCAGGAGGGATCAACGGCGTCTATGAGGGAGGCTGCGTTGCTGCCGTCGCGAATGACTGCAGCCCAGGCGCGGAACAGGGATTGCGCCCTGCCGAGCGTGCCGAACCGTTCGGCTTGGTCCACGCGAGCGCGGTAGAGAAGCATCTCCATCCTCCGCCTGTGGTCCTCCGCCGTCAGCAAATGTGAAAATTCGGAGAGAATTTTCGTTTCGGTTTCCTTGTCCAGAATTTCGTTCAGCCAGAACGCGCGCAGTTGCGTGGCTGCAGACGAGGTCCGCCCCTGCGCCACGAGCGCTCGCGCAAGAGCAATCGCCCCTTCCGTTGTCTCCGGGCGGGTCGCGCCGAAGGCTGCGACCACGTCGGCCGGCGGCGGGCTCTCGCGGTAAAGGGCACGTTCCGAATGGGCGCGGAGCGATTTCAACCCCGGCCAGCCCCCGAGTTCTCCTTGTGCAGCGGCAATGTCGTAGGACGGGATGCCTTTCTGTCCGGAAACGGCGATGGCCCAGGCGAGGATATGGCGGTCGAGAGTCCCCGCGGGCATGCGGTCGCGAATGGCGATCGCCCTTGCGGGCTGACGGTCCGAGAGGGCATCAAGACCGCTTTTTAGATCTGCGACGCGGGGCACTGCGGCGATTGTGTTTTCGCCTGCAATCGGGCGAGCAGACGCGCCGGCTGGCTCAGGTCTGCCGGCCGGTAGGGGGATGGGCCCCTCGGCAGCGTTGGCCGAAAGACCGAGCATACCCGCTGCGAGCATGGCAGCGACCGGCAGAATGACCGTTCCGCGTATCAAGAGCCCTCTGATCCCCTGTCCCCGTTTCGCCGATCCTTTAAAGCCCATCGGGGGCGATAACCGGTCGCGTTTGCCGCACCGTCTGGTCGCGAGCGCCCGGGCGATTGCTCCAGAGAAGCGGCCGATCGCTACGGTGCTGGCCGGGCGGCGATGCGCCGAACCGAGAGCGAAATGCACTCTCACGGCGCTTGCCGCAGCCACGGCACATGATTATGGTGCGGCAGTTTTTTAACCGTCGATTGCGGCCAAAGCGTGAGCGCATTTTGCGCTGCTGGTCGTCAGGAGTTGTGCATGTTCAAGGGTTCCATTCCCGCACTCGTAACGCCGTTCACCGCTGCAGGCTCGGTCGATGCGGATAGTTTCGTCGCGCATGTGGAGTGGCAGATAAAAGAGGGGAGCCACGGACTTGTGCCCGTGGGCACGACGGGTGAATCGCCGACACTCTCCCATGACGAGCACAAGAAAGTAGTCGAACTTTGTGTCGAGGCATCGGCGCGGCGCGTGCCGGTCATCGCCGGTGCAGGCTCCAACAATACGATCGAGGCGGTCGACTTTGCGCAGCACGCGGAAAAGGCCGGCGCGGATGCCATCCTCGTCGTCACGCCCTATTACAACAAGCCGACACAGAAGGGGCTCTTCGCCCACTTCGCCGCGATCGCAGAAAGTGTGAAGCTGCCGATCGTCATTTATAATATTCCGGGCCGTTCGGTCGTCGACATGAGCGTCGAGACCATGGCGGCGCTCGCAAAGGCACATCCGACGATTATCGGGGTCAAGGATGCGACCGGTAAAATCGAGAGGGTCTCCGAGCAGCGGATGGCATGCGGCAAGGCTTTCGTCCAGCTTTCGGGAGAGGACGCAACTGCGCTCGGCTTCAATGCGCATGGCGGCGTCGGTTGCATCTCCGTTACCGCCAATGTCGCGCCGCGACTGTGCGCCGAGTTTCAGGAGGCAACCCTTGCCGCCGACTTTGGCAAGGCATTGGAGTACCAGGACAAATTGATGCCCCTTCACAAGGCGATCTTTCTGGAGCCGGGCGTCTGCGGCGCAAAATATGCGCTGAACCGCCTCGGAAGGATGAACCGTGATGTTCGTTCGCCGCTGTTGTCGGCGCTTGAACCCGCGACGGAATCGGCAATCGACGCGGCGCTCAGGCATGCAGGACTGATGAACTGATGGCACCGAAAGGCAGCGAACGGACGGTCAAAAAGGTCGTCGCGGAAAACCGGAAGGCCCGCTTCAACTACGAGATCGTGGATACCTACGAGGCCGGGCTGGTGCTGACCGGCACGGAGGTCAAGTCGTTGCGCGAGGGAAAAGCCAATATTGCCGAATCATACGCGACCGACGAAGGCGGCGAGATCTGGCTCATCAACTCCTATCTCCCGGAATATCTGCAGGCGAACCGCTTCAACCACGAGACGCGCAGGCGTCGCAAGTTGCTCCTTTCGAGGAGGGAAGTGAACCGTCTGCAGGGCGCCGTGAACCGCGAAGGCATGTCGCTGATACCGCTTCGCATCTATTTCAACGAGCGGGGGCGGGCCAAGCTGGAATTGGCGCTCGGCAAGGGCAAGAAGCTCCACGACAAGCGCGAGACTTCCAAGGAACGCGACTGGAACCGACAGAAGAACCGGCTGCTCAAGGAACGCGGCTGAGTTTCGTCGAGATCAGATTGGCTCTCATCCGCCTGCCGGCCCTTACTCCGCCGCGGGCGGGCGAAGGGAAAAGCGGCATGCCGGATCTCTCTGATCAGCGGTCAAGAGTGGTTGGGTCTCATTCCTTCTCCCCGCTGCGGGGAGAAGGTCGCAGCAGCGGGACGAGGGGGCAGAGGCCGGCCCGTTTCGAGGTGCTCTAAAGCTCGACGTCGTCGGAGACCGGCTCGACGGGACGCTGAACGCGTTCTGACGGTTCGCGGCCGATTTCGGCTCTGAGAGAGGCGAGATCGATGAAGTGGTCGGCCTGGCGGCGCAGGTCGTCGGCGATCATGGGGGGCTGGGTCGCCATCGTGGAAACCACGGAAACCTTGCGGCCCTTACGCTGGAGCGCTTCCACGAGCGTGGTGAAATCGCCATCGCCGGAAAAGATCACCAGGTGATCGACCGATTCGGATTGCTCCATGGCATCGATCGCCAGTTCGATGTCCATATTGCCCTTGATCTTGCGGCGACCGAGCGAGTCGGTGAATTCCTTGGCGGGCTTGGTCACGACCTTGTAGCCGTTATAGTCCAGCCAGTCGATCAGCGGGCGGATCGACGAATATTCCTGATCCTCGATCAACGCGGTGTAGTAGTAGGCGCGCAGCAGGTAGCCGCGTTTCTGGAATGCCTTGAGCAGCTTGCGATAGTCGATGTCGAAGCCCAGGCTCTTCGACGCGGCGTAGAGATTGGCCCCATCGATGAAAAGAGCGATTTTCTCGCGAGGATCGAACATCATTACTTCCTTTTTCCGTACCCTGCACAGTGACCGGACCAACCTCGCGGAGCGGCACGCATAAAAACGGCGAATTACATTAAAGCTCACTTATCTGCAAATAATGTGGTCATGCCAACGCATTATTCCAACCGGGGCGCGGCGCCTATAGCTAGTTTTAGCAGTTGCTGCAGTTCGTCCACATTTTCAAGCCGTGATTGTTGCTGACTAAGTGCTCAAAAATATCACCAGATACAGGCAATGTCTGTGGGTGGCAGCAGCGTCCGCAGATGCGGCATTTTACCATGCTAACCCCGATCATGTGAGCCGCATGCAGGAAAAACTTGAACTTATGTTGTTTTAATTGTATCGGACGCCTAATTCCAGAAATCGGAGCTGATGGAACCGCATTTCAGCGGACGTTCCGGTTTCGCGTTGTTTAACCTGCCGCGGCGATCGCCGCCGCATCTCTTAGTCGTAAAGGACAAGGCCATGGCCCGCGTCACCGTCGAAGACTGCATCGACAAGGTCGAAAACCGTTTTGAACTCGTCCTTCTTGCCAGCCACCGCGCGCGCCTGGTGTCCCAGGGCGCACCGATCACGGTTGACCGCGACAACGACAAGAACCCGGTCGTTGCGCTGCGCGAGATCGCCGACGAGACCCTGTCGCCCGGCGATCTGAAGGAAGACCTTATCCATTCGTTGCAGAAGCACGTCGAGGTGGACGAGCCGGAACCCGATCCGGCGTCGCTGGTTCAGACGGAAGCGACACCTGCCTTCGCCGAAGCCGCCGAAGAGGAGGACCAGCCGGAAGCGCTGACCTTCGACCGCATGTCCGAAGAAGAACTGTTGGCCGGTATCGAAGGCCTCGTTCCTCCGGAAAAGAGCGACGACTACTGAGATAGTTCCGGAACCATAGTTCCGACGCGTTATCGAAGCAGTGCGCCACTCGTGTGATTGGCGCACTTTTTTATTTGCCTGATTTCAGGAGCCGTCAGCGGATGATGCGCCAATACGAGCTCGTCGAGCGCGTGCAGAAATACAAGCCCGACGTCAACGAGGCCCTGCTGAACAAGGCCTATGTTTACGCCATGCAGAAGCATGGGCAGCAGAAGCGGGCAAGCGGCGATCCCTACATCTCCCATCCCCTGGAGGTCGCGGCGATCCTGACCGAAATGCATCTCGACGAATCCACGATAGCCGTCGCGCTGCTGCACGACACGATCGAGGATACGACCGCGACGCGACAGGAAATCGACGGCCTCTTCGGCGAAGATATCGGTGCCTTGGTCGAAGGTCTCACCAAGATCAAGAAACTCGACCTCGTCACCAAGAAGGCCAAGCAGGCGGAAAATCTGCGCAAGCTGCTGCTCGCTATTTCGGACGACGTCCGCGTCCTCCTGGTCAAGCTCGCCGATCGCCTCCACAATATGCGTACGCTCGATCACATGTCGGCGGAAAAGCGCGCGCGCATTTCGGAGGAGACGATGGACATCTATGCGCCCCTGGCGGGGCGCATGGGCATGCAGGATATGCGCGAGGAGCTTGAAAACCTCTCCTTTCGGCACATCAACCCGGAAGCCTACGAAACCGTCACCAGACGCCTTCAGGAGCTCTCCGAACGTAACGAAGGGCTGATCAAGAAGATCGAGGAGGAACTGAGCGAATTGCTTCAGGCGGAGGGGCTTGCCGATGCCCAGGTCAAGGGGCGCCAGAAGAAGCCTTACTCGGTTTTCCGCAAAATGCAGTCGAAATCGCTTTCCTTCGAGCAGCTCTCGGACGTCTGGGGCTTCCGTATCATCGTCAGCGACATTCCGGCCTGCTATCGCGCGCTGGGTATCGTGCACACCCGCTGGCGCGTCGTGCCCGGACGCTTCAAGGACTATATCTCGACGCCGAAGCAGAACGACTATCAATCCATTCATACGACGATCATCGGTCCGTCGCGCCAGCGCATCGAACTGCAAATCCGCACGAAGCGCATGCATGAGATCGCCGAATACGGTATCGCGGCCCACGCACTCTACAAGGATCGCGACACTGTTTCCGGCGACCTGACGCGCACACCGACATCGAACGCCTATTCCTGGCTGCGCCGCACGATCGAATCTCTCGCCGAGGGTGATAATCCGGAGGAGTTCCTCGAGCACACCAAGCTCGAACTCTTCCAGGATCAGGTCTTCTGCTTCACTCCGAAGGGGCAGCTGATAGCATTGCCGCGCGGTGCCACCCCGATCGACTTCGCCTATGCCGTGCATACGAATATCGGCGACACCTGCGTCGGGGCCAAGATCAACGGTCGCATCATGCCCCTGGTGACGCGGCTCAACAATGGCGATGAAGTGGAGATCATCCGTTCGGGCATTCAGGTGCCGCCGCCGGCCTGGGAAGAGATCGTCGTCACGGGCAAGGCTCGGGCGGCCATCCGCCGCGCTACTCGCGCCGCGATCCGCAAGCAATATGCCGGCCTCGGCTATCGCATCCTGGAGCGCACTTTCGAACGGGCAGGGAAGACGTTCTCGCGCGAGGCGTTGAAGCCGGTGCTGCATCGGCTCGGGCAAAAGGACGTGGAAGACGCCATCGCTGCGGTAGGACGCGGCGAACTCTCCTCGCTCGACGTTCTGCGCGCCGTCTTCCCGGATCATCAGGACGAGCGCGTGACCGTGAAGCCTAGCGCCGATGACGGCTGGTTCAACATGCGCAGCGCCGCAGGCATGATCTTCAAGCTGCCGGAGCGGTCGAAGGAAATGGCCGCCGCAGAGCAGGCGGAAGGCCCCGAAGCTCTCCCGATCCGCGGCCTGTCCGGCAATGCCGAGGTCCACTTCAGTCCTGCCGGCGCCGTTCCCGGAGATCGCATCGTCGGTATTATGGACAAGGACAAAGGCATCACCATCTATCCGATCCAGTCGCCGATCCTGCAGCAGTTCGACGAGCAGCCCGAGCGCTGGATCGACGTTCGTTGGGATCTCGACGAGGCGAACAACAGCCGTTTCATTGCCAGAATTGCGGTCAGCGCCTTGAACGAGCCGGGTACGCTGGCGGAGGTCGCACAGGCGATCGCGACCACCGATGTCAACATCCGCTCCCTATCGATGGGGCGCGTCGCGGCTGATTTCAGCGAATTGCAGTTCGACCTCGAAGTCTGGGATCTGCGTCAGCTCAATCACCTGATGGCGCAACTCAAGGAATTGCCAAGCATTTCCATGGTCAAGCGCCTCTTCGAGTAGGGCGTCTGCCGGGCGGCCACGCAGAGATGCTGCTCCTGCAGGCGCGCAAGGATGCGTTCCATTTCCGTGCAGACTGCCTTCAAAATAAGCAGTTAGGGGCGTTCGGCGACCGAGTCATGCGCAAGATGCATGGCTGCCGCCGCATCCTGTGGCTGGTGACGGGGAGGCCGCTGCACTATCTTTCGTGTCGGGAGGTGAACGAAAGAGGTTTGCCATGTTCAAGCAGTTGAAGAAAATCACGCGTGCCCTGCACATTCCCTCCATTGAAGAGCGGGAAGTCGCATATCTGAACGGCTCCGTCGACAGAATCGACCTGGAATACCGTCAGCGTCAGATCGACCGCGGTCTTTTCCGCAAGGGTTTCTGATCGCGAATGCGGCGCGCCGGAAGGCGCGCCATTGATGCTGCGCAGAGCTATGCGGTTTTCGAATGGCTCGTCTGCTGGATCTTGCGGTCTGACGCCTTCGCTTGCACATCGCGCGCGTCGCGCCTATGTTTCGCCCATCGAGAGGCGGGCGGGTCCGTCTTGCGCCGGCGGGCGGCTTTGAATGCGATCATGACGGCATAATGTTATTCAGGCGCAGAAAACCGGTCACGATATCCGAGAGACTTGGCGCGTTCTTTTGGCCGCGCAAAGGGTTCACGCGCGCTCCGCGCTATATTGCCCTTCGCGTTCTCCGTCTGAATTCGTCGCCGCACGCGATCGCTGTCGGCGTAGCGGCAGGCGCGGCCTCCTCATTAACGCCGTTCTTCGGTCTGCATATCGTTCTCGCCGTCCTTCTCGCATCTGCCTTTTCCGGAAATCTGGTCGCGGCAGCGATCACGACCGTGCTTGCCAACCCCGTTACCATTCCTGTCATCCTGACGGCCTCCTACGAGGTCGGTACGATGCTTACGCAGCCGCAAGCCGCTCAGGCGGTCGGCGGTCAGGAGATCATGCGCATGCTCGAGCATCTGGATCTTGCCAGCTTGTGGGGCCCGGTCTTCAAGCCGATGCTCATAGGCTCGCTTCCTCTTGCCGCGGCGGGTGGCCTGATATTCTACCCGCTTGCCTTTCAGACGGCGCGTCTCTTTCAGGAGCGCCGCCGGCGGGCCCGCGCGCACAGACTTGGACATCCAACATGATCATCGGCATAGGCAGCGATCTCATCGATATCAGACGCATCGAAAATTCGCTCCAGCGCTTCGGCGAGCGTTTCGTAAACCGGTGTTTCACCGACATCGAGATCGCCAAATCCGACGGCCGCAAGAACCGCGCGGCGTCCTATGCCAAGCGCTTCGCCGCCAAGGAGGCCTGCTCCAAGGCACTCGGCACCGGCTTAGCGCAGGGCGTATTCTGGAAAGAAATGGGGGTCGTCAACCTGCCCGGCGGGAAGCCGACGATGCAACTGACCGGCGGCGCGGCAGCGCGCCTTCGGGAAATGTTGCCGGTCGGACACCGCGCCGCGATCCATCTGACGATCACCGACGACTTCCCGCTTGCGCAAGCTTTCGTGATTATCGAGGCGCTGCCGGTTGCCCCCGCCGAGGGAACGGTTTAGAGCACTTGCCGAAAGACCGGCCCGCGGTCGCTTGAAGCTCGGATTTCCCGCGACATATAGCATCGAGTTGCGGGGAGACGTGCGGCATGAGTTCGGGCGCAAACGAAAGTTGAAGCGTTAGGCTCGGGTGCCCCGGGCAGGATGACAAGGAAGACTGAGCGTGGCAGAAAAGACAGAAGCGAAGCAGAGCGGTCTCTGGGAGAACGTCAAGGTCATCGTCCAGGCGCTGCTCCTGGCCGTGGTCATCCGCACAGTCTTCTTTCAGCCCTTCACGATCCCTTCCGGCTCGATGATGCCGACGCTCCTCGTCGGCGATTACATCTTCGTCAACAAGTTCGCCTATGGCTATTCGAAATACTCGCTGCCATTCTCGCCGAATCTTTTCAGCGGCCGAATTTTCGCAAGCGAACCGGAGCGGGGCGACATCGTCGTCTTCCGGTTCCCGCCCAACCCGGACATCGACTACATCAAGCGTCTCGTCGGCCTGCCGGGCGATCGCCTCCAGGTCAGGAACAGCATTCTCTACGTCAATGACAAGGCGGTCGAACGGGTACCGGCCGGCCCCTTCCGGGCCGATGATCAGTACGACACAGGTGGCGATGTGCCCGTCTATCGCGAGACGATGGACAACGGCATGACTTACGAAACACTCGACCAGTTCCCGGATTCACGCGGCGATAACACCCGTGAGTTCATCGTTCCCGAAGGCCATTATTTCATGATGGGCGATAACAGGGACAACTCGGCCGACAGCCGTTTCGACGTTGGCTTCGTGCCGGCTGAAAACCTGGTTGGCCGCGCCAGCCTGATTTTCTTCTCGCTCGGTAACGACACCTCGTTCCGGCAGATCTGGAAATGGCCTGCGAACCTGCGTTACGACCGTCTGTTCAAGGTCGTCAACTGATGAAGGGTCGCTCGTTGAACGCGGAGGACCGGGCGCGGCTTGAGGCTGCGATCGGTTACCAGTTCGCCGAGAAGGAACGTCTCGACCGGGCCCTGACACATTCGAGCGCGAGAAGCGGCCGTGCAATCAACTACCAGCGGCTCGAATTCCTTGGGGACAGGATTCTTGGGCTCTGCGTCGCGGAGCTCCTGTTCCAGACATTCAGCGATGCAAACGAAGGCGAGCTCTCGGTTCGCCTGAATCAGCTCGTCAGCGCGGAGAGTTGCGCGAAAGTGGCCGATGAGCTCTCATTGCATGAATTCATCCGCACTGGTTCGGATGTGAAGAAGATCACGGGCAAGCACATGATGAATGTGCGTGCCGATGTGGTAGAGTCGCTGATTGCCGCGATCTATCTCGATGGCGGCCTGGAGGCGGCGCGGCGCTTCGTGCTCGAGCATTGGACGCATCGCGCTGCAAGTGCGGACGGCGCCAGGCGCGACGCCAAGACGGAACTGCAGGAATGGGCGCATGCCAGGTTCGGTGTGGCGCCGAAGTACCGAACTGAAGATCGCTCCGGCCCGGATCACGATCCGCGCTTTACCGTCACGGTAGAGGTCGACGGAATCGACCCGGAGACCGGGGTTGATCGTTCCAAGCGCGGGGCCGAGCAGGTCGCGGCCATGAAATTGTTAGAACGCGAAGGTGTTTGGCAGAAACGCTCTGCCGGAAATTGACGGATGTGATGACGACGGACAATCAACAGGATACGGCCGCTGCTGCGGTGCCGACGCGCTCTGGCTTCGTGGCGCTGATCGGGGCGACGAATGCCGGAAAGTCGACATTGATCAATCGCCTTGTCGGCGCAAAAGTGTCGATCGTCAGCCACAAGGTACAGACGACGCGGGCGATCGTTCGCGGCATCGCGATCCACGACAATGCGCAGATCGTATTCATGGACACGCCCGGCATCTTCAAGCCACGGCGCCGGCTCGACCGCGCCATGGTCACGACGGCTTGGGGCGGAGCCAAGGATGCCGATCTGATCATGTTGCTGATCGACAGCGAGCGCGGGATCAAGGGTGATGCCGACACGATCCTGGAGGGCCTCAAGGATGTGCACCAGCCAAAGGTGCTCGTCCTCAACAAGGTCGATCAGGTTCGCCGAGAGGATTTGCTGAAGCTCGCAGCCGCTGCGAACGAGGTGGTGGCATTCGAGCGCACCTTCATGATCTCCGCCCTGACCGGTTCCGGCTGCGAAGACGTGATGGATTATCTCGCCGAGAGGCTTCCGGAGGGCCCCTGGTATTACCCGGAGGACCAGATTTCCGATCTGCCGATGCGGCAGCTTGCTGCCGAGATCACGCGCGAGAAGCTCTTCCTTCGGCTGCACCAGGAGCTTCCCTATGCATCTCACGTCGAGACGGAGAAGTGGGAAGAGCGCAAGGACGGTTCCGTGCGCATCGAGCAGGTGATCTATGTGGAGCGCGATAGCCAGAAGAAGATCGCACTCGGCAAGGGCGGCGAGGCGATCAAGGCGATCTCGACCGCCGCGCGCAAGGAGATCTCCGAGATCCTCGAGCAGCCCGTGCACCTCTTCCTGTTCGTGAAGGTGCGCGAGAACTGGGGCGACGATCCCGAGCGCTTCCGCGAGATGGGGCTCGATTTTCCGAAGTAGCCTACTGCATATTTCCTTTAATCGGATCCGATTAAAGGACAACAACATGCAGCAGATCAAAGTGCTACAGCGACCTTTGTGCGTCTGATGAGACGCGCGGCGCTGTAGACCTGGTCGAGATCAAACGCGACCGATTCCAAACAGAGAAAGCGGGATGCGGGCGGACAACCGCACACACGTCCGACTGCCGGCGACCGGCCTCGCACTCACTGGCGGTTGGCCTGGTCGCTCCCGGCTCCGGATCGCCTGCCGAAGAGAGGTGCGATCGTTTCCGCCCTGTTGGTCCAGACATAGCCGGAAAAACCTTCGGGAACGAAAGCGAGATCATCCGCGCTGTCGATGCCCGTGGTGAAGTCGCCGCCTTTATAGGGCCCCAGCAGGATGATTTCGCTGCCGGCGGCTTGCATACGGGCCGCGAACCGGTCCGGCCACCCCCACAGGAATGGCGCATAATTGCCGGGCACTATGATCAGCGTGTCGCGGCAGGCTTCCGGTACGATACCCGTCCAGCCATAGGCGGCATAGCGGCCAAGGCAGGCGAGTGTGGATTGTCGGTCGTATCCCCTGATGCCTGGGACCAGCCTCAGGGTTTCCTGTGTGGGGGCAGTGCCGCCATAGACGCCGAACACCTGTTTGCGCCACTCCGGGTGGAAACGCAAAAGAACGGCGAGGGTCGCGCCTTCCTCCCGCCGCTCGCTCTTGAAATTGATCAGAAAGCGGCCCTCGGGCAGGGCCTTGAAGACCTCTGTCAGCGTCGGCATCTGGCCAGCTCCCTGGCCGCGGAAGGGGAAGGACTTGCCGCCATCGGCCGTATAACCGTAGCCGATGTCCAGCGTCTTCAGTTCGGACATCGGCGTATCCTGGGTCACGCCTCTCCCATTCGTCCGGCAATCGAGTGTCCAATCGTGAAACACGGCGAACTGGCGATCCGGTGTCAGGTGGACATCCAGCTCGACGACGTCGGCGCCGCTCTCCATTGCGGCGCGCATGGAAGCAATGGTGTTTTCGAGATAGCTGTGGCGCGGCGCCTCGATGCGCTCGGCGGTGCAGGTTTCATTGTCGAGACCTTCCGAATTGAAGACCTGATGAACGCCGCGATGAGCGAGGATCTTTGCGCCGCCGGAGGGCGGCGTCGCCAGAAGCGACGTGTTGAGAAGCCATAGGATGGCGACGACGACGAGCGCAACCGCGGCGATCTTTTTCATCGTGTATCCTCCTCTCGAAAAGGGGCTTGCCGCGACAATGTGGCGTGACGATGTTGCCCCACGGAGCACAGGCGCTGCAAGGTTTTCCACCGCTGAATCACCCTCGGGAGCCCGAGACCGAATTGAACCATGAAATCGCTCGAAGAGGTTTGCGTCAGTGCTTTCGAATTTACTAAGCAAACAAATCTTTGAGGGGCCACAAAAAAGCCCCATTGAATAACCGCCGAACACCGCTAAGCTAATGGAAGTTCTGATGGATAGGAGCCCGATGGGCTGGCCTGACGAATTTCCCGCAGCTGGTCCTCAACTCGCTTCGCGAGGGCCGGCCGGAAAACCCGTAAGGTCGCGCTCGAGCCGGTTTCTCGCCGCTTCCGGATGTGGCTGGCGCTGCATTTAAAGTATAGCCGTCGCATCTCCGCCATGAAGCCGACCAGCCGCTCACCCGCTCCCCTGTGAACGAATCGAGGGTCCGTTAGGTCTGAGCTGAGGTAGGATATGAATGCGGGATTGTTGAATCTACTTCGCCGGCTTGTCGAGAAAGGCAAGCTGACGGTCGTTTTCTCGTCGGGTGAAAAAGTGGTCCTGGGCGATGGTACGGGCAAGCCCGCGGCCATCCGCTTCGTTGATGCCGGAGCGGAGAAAGCCGTCCTGCTCGATCCGGGATTGAAATTCGGCGAGATGTACATGGACGGTCGCGTTCTCGTGGAGGAAGGCGACATTTTCGATGTGCTGGCCATTGTCAAGAGCAACGATCTCGACAAGGCGGCGACCTTTACTAATTCCATCGTCGGATTGTGGCACATAATGCGTCAGCAGATGAAGAGCCGCCTGCCGATCAACCGCAACCGCTATAACGTTGCCCATCATTACGATCTGGACGGCAAGCTCTTCAATCTTTTCCTTGACGAGGACTGGCAATATTCCTGCGCTTACTTTCATCCACCGGGAATTTCTCTCGACGAGGCGCAACGTGCCAAGAAGAGGCACATAGCGGCCAAGCTGCTGCTCGAGCCCGGCCAGAAGGTATTGGAAGTGGGATCCGGCTGGGGCGGGATGGCGATGTATCTCGCCGAGTCTTCCGGGGTCGAAGTCACGGGCATCACGCTCAGCGAAGAGCAGTTGAAAGTTTCGCGCGAGCGAGCGCAAAGGCGCGGGCTTTCGGACCGCGTGCGCTTCGAGCTGCAGGACTATCGCACCATGCAGGGAAGGCAATTCGACCGCGTCGTCTCCGTGGGCATGTTCGAACATGTCGGCATCGGCAATTACGGCAATTTTTTCCGTAAGATGAAAGAACTGCTGAATCCCGATGGAGTGATGCTGCTGCACTCCATCGGGCAGATCTACAAACCCTGGGCAACCAATCCGTGGATCGAAAAGTACATTTTTCCCGGCGGCTACATTCCCGCCCTGTCCGAGGTGTTGCCTCCCGCCGAGAGCAACCGTCTGCTGGTCAAGGACATCGAAATACTGCCGATGCATTACGCCTGGACGCTCAGGGCGTGGCGTGAGCGTTTCGTCGCGCAGCGGGAGGAGGCGATCAGGCTTTATGATGAGCGCTTTTTCCGCATGTGGGAGTTCTATCTCGCCGCCTCCGAAACGGCCTTCCTTTACGACAAGCACTTCATCTTTCAGCTCCAGCTCTCGCCTTCACTCGCCACCGTGCCGGTATCACGCGATTATATCGCCATCAAGGAGAGGGAATTGCTGGAGTTCGAAAAGACACGCCAACGGCTGGAGCTCGTCGCGGTCTAAAGAGGGGCCGGCGAAAAACCCTGAACCGGCCTGCCGGCGACCTTCGCTCCCTTGCGGGGAGAAGGCCGCCGCAGCGGGGTGAGGCGCGACAGATAGAGAGCTCCGGTTCACCGCTTCGGCGCGGCGGGTCCTCGTGAACGGTTCCACGCTCAGGGGGCCGCCCGCCTGAGGCAAGCATTTCCCATGATCTTCTGTGGAGTTCGCCAAGGCGGTCATCGGCCTTCACTTGGCCTTGATGGTCTGCGCCGGTATGGTCACGGCCGAAACAGGAAGTGGAACGAGAGAATGGTCACGACCGCGAGACCCATCGCCGCCATCATTGCCAGCGAAATCAAGGCGAGCGCCGCACAGGTTGCAGCCGCCGTCGAATTGTTGGACGGTGGTGCGACCGTGCCTTTCATCGCCCGCTACCGCAAGGAAGCCACGGGCGGGCTCGACGACACGCAGCTGCGCGTCCTGTCGGAGCGCCTCACCTATCTGCGCGAGCTCGAGGCGCGGCGTGCATCGATCCTCGATTCGATCCGCAGCCAGGACAAGATGACCGATGAACTCGAACGCAAGATCGAGGGCGCGGTTACCAAAGCGGAGCTCGAAGACATCTACCTGCCCTTTAAGCCGAAGCGCCGCACCAAAGCGGAGATCGCGCGCGAGCGGGGCCTTGGCGCGCTGGCGGACGCCATCCTTTCCGACCGTTCGACAGCGCCTGCCGAACGTGCTGCCGCCTTTCTCACCGCCGATGTGCCGGACGCCAAGGCCGCACTCGATGGTGCCCGCGACATCATCGCCGAGGGCATGACCGAGAATGCCGAGCTTCTTGGGCAGCTGCGGAGCTACATGCGGGGTGCAGCCTTCCTGCGCGCCCGCGTCGTGGGTGGCAAACAGGAGTCCGGCGCAAAGTTCTCCGACTATTTCGATCACTCCGAGCGATGGGCGACGGTGCCCGGCCACCGCGCGCTTGCGATGCTTCGCGGCTGGAACGAGGAGGTCCTGTCCGTGGACATCGTTGTCGACGAGGATGCGGCGCCTTCGCATAGACCGATCGAGCGTATGATCGCGGCTGCCTACAGCGTTGGCGACCGGCTGCCCGGTGACAAATGGCTGCTGGAGGTCATCGGCTGGACCTGGCGCGTGAAGCTTTCGCTTTCGCTATCACTGGACCTGATGCGCGAGCTTCGAGAGCGCGCCGAGGAGGAGGCCATCCGCGTCTTCGCGCGCAATCTCAAGGACCTGCTGCTTGCAGCGCCTGCGGGCTCGCGTCCGACCATGGGCCTCGACCCTGGCATCCGGACGGGCGTCAAGGTCGCGATCGTCGACGGTACCGGCAAGCTCCTCGACACGAGCACGGTCTATCCATTTCCGCCGAAGAACGACATTCGCGGGACTCAGGCAGAGCTTGCGGCGCTTGTGCGCAAACACAAGGTGGAACTTATCGCGATCGGCAACGGCACCGGGAGCCGTGAAACCGAAAAGCTCGTCGCGGATATGCTCGCTGCCATGCCGGCGCCGAAGCCGACAAAGGTGATCGTCTCCGAGGCGGGAGCATCGGTCTATTCCGCTTCGGAGACGGCGGCTGCCGAGTTCCCCGGCCTCGACGTGTCCTTGCGGGGTGCCGTTTCCATCGCGCGCCGGCTCCAGGATCCCTTGGCCGAGCTCGTGAAAATCGAACCGAAGTCGATCGGGGTCGGTCAATATCAGCACGACGTTGATCAGTCGAAGCTCAGCCGTTCGCTGGATGCCGTCGTCGAGGATGCCGTGAACGCGGTCGGGGTCGATCTCAACACCGCCTCGGCGCCGCTGCTGGCGCGCGTTTCGGGGTTGGGTAAGTCCTCGGCGGAGGCGATCGTTGCGCATCGCGATGCGCTGGGCGCCTTCGCCAGCCGCAAGGACCTTTTGAAAGTGCCTCGCCTCGGTGCCCGCACTTTCGAACAATGCGCCGGCTTCCTCAGGATCACGAACGGCTCCGAGCCGCTCGATGCGTCTGCGGTGCATCCGGAGGCTTATGGAGTCGCAAAGAAGATCGTCGCCGCCTGCGGTCGTGATGTGCGTTCTCTGATGGGCGACAGCGCCGAACTGAAGAAGCTCGATCCCCGCATTTTCGTCGATGAACGCTTCGGCCTGCCAACTGTCAAGGACATTCTCGCTGAACTGGAGAAACCGGGTCGCGATCCACGCCCGAGCTTCAAAACGGCCACCTTCGCGGAAGGGATCGACGACATCAAGGATCTGAAGGTCGGCATGCGCCTTGAGGGCACGGTGACCAATGTCGCCGCCTTCGGCGCTTTCGTCGATATCGGCGTGCATCAGGACGGTCTCGTCCATGTGTCGCAATTGGCCGACCGCTTCGTCAAGGATCCGCATGAGGTCGTCAAAGCCGGGGACGTCGTGCACGTCCGTGTCACGGAGGTCGATGTGGCGCGAAAGCGCATTGGACTGTCGATGCGCAAGGAAGGTGGCGCCGAAACGCCCCGAGAGGCGAGGGGGACGGCGCCGAACGGCGGCAATCGGGGTGCGCCCGCTCGACCGCAGCCGCCGCAGCAGCCGGCGCAAGGCGCCTTCGGTGAAGCGCTGATCGCGGCGATGAAGAAAAAATGAAAGGGTCCGATGGAACGGCCCGCCTGGGAGGATCGTTACCGGAGCATCGATGCTGGTGTGATGGCTCAGGTTACGCTCTGTAAATAGGCAACCGAGATATAGCCTGCCTCCGTCATGCTTTACAGATGGCGACATCGCTTCGTCGCTCGAAGGTGTCGACCATAGCAATGCCGGTATACGGCGGAACAGGCAGCGGAAATCCTCTTCCGCCGGGACACCCCGGCGAAAGGAGGTGCGTAATGGTACGCAATGTGGTCCGCGGCCTTTCTCTTGCCGTCCTTCTGACGGCGGCGGTGACGACCTATCCCCATGCGGCAGACTCGCAGGGCGTTGTGAATTGCGCTGAGCGATCGCAAGTCATCGAGTTGCTTACTCGACAATATGAAGAAAAGCAGGCCGCCGTCGGGCAGATCAATCCGCAGGCGGTGATGGAACTCTATGCCGCCGATGGTGGCAGCTGGACCTTGATCGTGACGGACGTTTCCGGCCGAAGCTGCGTCGTTCTTGCTGGAAAAAGCTGGGAGCAGGTCGTCCAGGTCGGTCCGAAGGCCTGACGGCCACCTGAGTGGCGCGCGCAGAGGGAAGCCCGTTCAGCTTCCCTCTGCCGCGAAGCACTTAATCAATTTGGAGCGGGAAAAGTGTGTGCGGTTTTCCGCCCGCACCCCGCTGTATTTCCCTGGTATCGATGACGTTCATGTTTTCAGGTCGACCCGAACTGAAAACATCGTGATCTAGTCGGGTCTGCCGACACTCGCATAGCGGAAGCCGTGCTTTGCGACCTCGTCCTTGCGATAAATGTTGCGCAGATCGACGAGCAGGGGCGTCTTCATGGCGGACCTCAACCGGTCGAAATCCAGCGCACGGAATTCGTTCCATTCGGTGATGATCACCAGAGCATCCGCGCCGGCCGCCGCTTCGTAAGGGTCGCTTGCACAAACCATTCCCTCTATCAGCTTGCGCGCGTTTTCCATGCCTTCCGGATCATAGCCGATGACCTGGGCGCCTGCGTCCTGCAACGCCTGCACGACGGCGATCGCCGGACTGTCGCGCATATCGTCCGTATTGGGTTTGAAGGTCAGTCCGAGAACGGCGATCTTCGAGCCGCGCACTTCGCCGCCGGCGGCCGCAATCACCTTGCGCCCCATTGCCCGCTTCCGATTGTCGTTGACGGCCACGGTGGCTTCTACGAGCCGCACAGGGCTGTCGTGATCCTGCGCGGTTTTAACGAGCGCCAATGTGTCCTTCGGGAAGCAGGAGCCGCCATATCCGGGACCGGCATGCAGGAACTTGGACCCGATGCGGCCGTCCAGCCCTATGCCGCGGGCGACGTCCTGCACATTGGCACCGACCTTCTCGCAGAGATCGGCGATCTCGTTGATGAAGGTGATTTTCATCGCGAGGAAAGCGTTGCCGGCATATTTGATCAGTTCCGAAGTGCGGCGTGTCGTAAATACAAGCGGCGACTGGTTGAGATAGAGCGGCCGATAGACCTCGGTCATCACCTCTCTGGCACGACCGTCGCTGCCGTCCACCCCGATGACGATCCGGTCGGGCCGTTTGAAATCCTCGATCGCGGCGCCTTCCCGCAGGAATTCCGGGTTCGACACTACGGCGACATCGGCCTCGGGATTGGTTTCGCGGATGATGCGCTCGACCTCGTCTCCGGTACCGACCGGAACGGTGGACTTGGTCACGACGACAGTGAAGCCCCGGAGGTTGGCGGCGATTTCGCGTGCGGCCGCGTACACATAGGACAGATCGGCGTGGCCATCGCCGCGCCGCGACGGCGTTCCGACGGCGATGAAAACCACGTCGCTCGCGGCAACCGCTGTCTTGAGGTCGTCGGTGAAGTTCAGGCGTCCGGACGCGACATTGCTCGCGACAAGATGGTCCAGACCCGGTTCGAAGATCGGGATCTGCCCTTTCCTGAGAGCCGAGATCTTGCCTTCGTCCTTGTCGACGCAAACAACGTCATGGCCGAAATCCGCAAAGCAAACACCGGAAACAAGGCCGACATAGCCGGCGCCGATCATCGTGATTTTCATCCGTTTTTCCTTGAATTGGTCTCGAGGATATCGATTAAATAAATGTCATCTAATGAAAAATTAAACAGAATTGAATTCGAAACTGAGCGCAGAAGCACGCGCTTCACATAAAATATCGCTTGTTTTACCATCAGACAATCGTCTGTGCACGACGATAATTCTGTTCATACCATTCGACGAAGCGCGCGACGCCTTCCTCGACCGAAACGGACGGCTTGAACCCGGTCAAGGCTTCAAGCAGGTCCGGGGAGGCAAAAGTGCGCGGTACATCGCCCTGTTGCATCGGCAGCATGTTGTGAATCGCCGGACGCCCCACCGCCTTCTCGACCGTTTCCACGAAGGTCATGAGCTCCACCGGCTGTCCGCCGCCGGTGTTGACGACGCGGAATGGCGCATGACGGGAAAGCGTGTCGGTGGCTTTTTCCGGTGCCACCCGGTTCTCCTCCGCGGGCGCAATATGCGACAGCCGGACGATGCTCTCGACGAGGTCATCTATATAGGTGAAGTCCCGGCTCATCCGTCCTTCGCCATAAATGTCGATCGGCCGGCCGTTGTGGATGGCATCGACGAACTTGAAGAGCGCCATGTCCGGTCGTCCCCAGGGTCCGTAAACGGTGAAAAAACGGAAGGCGGTGGTCGGAACCTCGTAGAGATGCGCATAGCTGTGTGCCATGAGCTCCATTGATTTCTTCGTGGCGGCATAAAGCGTCATTGGCTCGTCGGCCCGATCGGCCTCGGCAAACGGAATCTTCTCATTGGCGCCGTAGATCGACGAAGTGGAGGCGAGCATCAGGTGCTTGGGCGCGATTGCTTTTGCGAGCTCGAGCATATTCCACGACCCGACGAGGTTCGAATCGACATAGGCCTTGGGATTTTCGAGGCTGTAGCGGACGCCCGCCTGGGCGGCGAGGTGGATGATGACTTCCGGTTCGGCGAGCTCGGCTGCCCGGTCGAGTGCGGCCCGGTCCTCCAGCATGGCCCTCACGGCCTTGAAGCCGTTGGAGCGCTGCAGGATCGCGTGGCGACGTTCCTTCAGCGTCACATCGTAGTAGGGCGTCATGCCGTCAAATCCGACGACGAAGTGCCCCTCGTCGATCAGCCGCTTCGCAACATGAAAACCGATGAAACCCGCAGTGCCGGTGATGAGGTAACGCATGACGATTTCCCCCAGTTTGCCCCACATGACAGTTCATACCAGAAAGCCGGTCGATGAAAAGTCAAATCCGTCACCCGCGCGGTTCTTCGAGCTCGCGCTGGAGGGCCGTCAGAACGGACATTGCGTGGCCGGCATACTGGCTGATCCAGCGGTCGTGAATGGCCTGGATCGGCACGGCGTTCAGATGGTTCCACCGCTCGCGGCCCTCGCGCCTGGCGAGAACGAGCCCGGCCTCCTCAAGGACCTTCAAGTGCTGCATCACCGTGCAGCGATCGAGCTTCGTGAATCGCTCGCAGAGCATGCCCGTCGTTTGCGGCTTTTCCTTCAGCGCATCGAGCATCTGCCGGCGCAGGCCGTTGGCCAGCGCTTTGAAAACAACATCGTCTTCCGAATCGTTTGACATGTTATATTTTTATAACATATTATCATCTGGCGCAAACGTCAGGAGGACGTCATGGGTTTCGAATTTCGTGTGAATGGAAGAATTGCCCGTCCCGTGGAACAGGTCTTCGACGCGGTCGTGAATCCGGACCAGCTCAGCCGCTATTTCGTGACCCTCGGCGGTATCAGCGGGCCGCTGGTCGCCGGCGCCACCGTTACGTGGTGGGGCGAGGTTCCGGTCAAAGTCGAGGCCGTCGAACCTAACGAGAGGATCGTCTTTTGTTGGGATGCCATGGTTGCAAAGGACGAGTCCCCCTACCGGACCCGGGTCGAGATGCGTTTCCAGCCGCTCGACGACGGCGCCACCATGGTGACGATCGCAGAGAGCGGCTGGCGGGAAAACGAACAGGGACAGAAGAGTTCCTATCAAAACTGCGAGGGCTGGTCGCAGATGCTCGCCTGCATGAAGGCGTGGCTCGAATACGGCATCAATCTGCGCGAAGGCTACTATGCGAGCGAACTGTCCGGCAAGCCGGCGCTTGAGCCGCAACTATAGGGGATAGAAAGATGACGACCGAGATCAAGGGCGGTATCAATATCGCCATGAAGGTTCCGAGCCATCAGTATGAAGCGGTGATCGCGTTCTACCGCGATATTGTCGGGCTGCCGCCATACGACGAGAAGGCACCGGCGAAAGGCTTCCTCCTCGGCCCGAACCGCTTGTGGATCGACGAAGCGCCGCATTACAGCCAGGCAGAGATCTGGCTTGAGCTTTTCACAGATGATCACGAGGCAGCCCTCGATCGCCTTGCAGCGCACGACGTGGTGCGCTGCGATCAGGTTGAGGAACTGGGCGAGGGCTTCCGTGGCGGATGGATCATGAACCCCGCCAATATCGTGCACCTCGTCCGAGAGCCGGATGCCTGGTAAGCGGACTAAGGTCTGTTGGGATTCGGGATCCCGCCGCGACTTGTTTGATCTCCTCATCCCGGGCTCGTCACAGGGAGCCAGCGAGACAAGGTCCTTGGGCTGAAAGAGCTCCTTCCGCACCGCCGACGCGGCGCTGCCGGATTGCATCTGCCGCATCCGTCCGGGTTCGGAACGGCAGGCCTTTCTTCGCTTGATCACGTTTCCGCCGCGGGTGTATTCCTCTTCCATGCAATGGAGCGATCAAGCCATAATTCTCGGCATCCGGAGGCATGGCGAAAGCTCTGTCATCGCGGAGGTGATGACGCCCGGCCACGGGCGGCATCTCGGGCTCGTTCGCTCGGGCCGGTCGCGTGCCATGCAGCCCGTGCTGCAGCCGGGTAATTCCGTGGAGGTGGTTTGGAGGGCGAGGCTCGACGAGCACCTCGGGGAATTCCGCGTCGAGCCGCTGCAATTGCGCGCCGCGCGGCTGATCGAGACGGCAACCTCCGTTTACGGCATCCAGGCGCTTGGATCACTCCTGAGGCTTCTGCCGGAACGCGATCCGCACCCCCATCTCTACGAAGCGCTCGCCGTCATTGTCGATCACCTGCAGGATCCGGCAGACGCCGGCGAATTGTTCGTACGCTTCGAACTCGCCGTGCTGAACGATCTCGGCTTCGGCCTCGACCTTTCGCGATGTGGAGCGACGGGCGCACGCAGCGAACTCGTCTATGTATCGCCGAAATCCGGCCGCGCGATCTGTCGCGAAGCCGGCGCCCCCTATGCCGAGCGTATGCTTGCCCTTCCGGATTTCCTGTCCGGACAAAACAGGGCGGCTGATCACGAAAGCCTCGCGGCGGCCTTCCGTCTCACCGCCTATTTCCTCAATCGACATGTTTATGAGCCGCGGGGCGTCGATGCCGCGTCGGCGCGGGACGGTTTCGTCCATGCGACCCTGAAGGCGTTGAGGACAGCTTCGTCGGAGGCGCCGCAGTAACGCGACGCCTCCGAAAGATCGGGTCTTCCGTCAACCGATCTTGCCGCCGCCCTGCCTGGTTACCGCAACGACGGCGGGACGCACCGGCATATCGTCACGGAAGTCGGGCCAGCGCGTTGCCGGCTTCTCGTAAGTGGCAAGGCCGGCGTCGCCCGGGTGCTGAACCGCGAGGAAGAAGGTGTCGCTCGTGGGATTGAAGCTTGGCCCGCACATTTCCGCGCCGACCGGCACCCGGAAGAACAGTTTCGAAGTGCCGCGGCCTTCGCCTTCCGTTTCGACAGCCCAGACGCCGTCCGTGCGCCCCGTGTCCTTTTCGTTGTTGCCGTCGGTCGAGACCCAGAGACGGCCATCGGTGTCGATGGCGCAGTTGTCCGGCATGCCGAACCAGCCGTTCTTCGTCGTCGCGGTGGAGAAGGAGGCGCCGACTTCGGCGACAGCAGGATCGCCGCACTTCAGCAGGACGTCCCATCGGGATTTCGTCGACGCGAAATCGCCGTCCGTTTCCGAGATTTCCACGATGTGGCCGAAAGCGTTCTTGGCGCGCGGATTGGCGGCGTCGATTTCGCCCTCCTTGCGTTTCGTGTTGTTGGTCAGCATGACGTAGACCTTGCCGGTCTTGGGGTTGGGCTGGACGTCTTCCGGCCGGTCCATCTTGGTCGCACCGAGCGCATCGGCGGCAAAGCGGGTGTCGATCAGCACGTCGGCCTGGGAGGCAAAGCCGTTCTCGGCCGTCAATGGGCCTTCGCCATGGACGAGAGGCATCCAGGTCACGGTGCCGTCCTCGTCGAACTTCGCTACGTAGAGCGTGCCTTCGTCGAACAGATCCATGTTCGCGGCCCGGTCGTCCGGGTTGTATGTGCCCTTCGTCACGAATTTGTAGACATAGTCGTAGCGCTCGTCGTCACCGCTGTAGAGGACCACGCGGCCATCCGTGTTGACGATCGATTCGCAGCCCTCATGCTTGAAGCGTCCGATCGCGGTGCGCTTCTTCGGTACGGAGGTCGGCTCCATGGGGTCGACCTCGACCACCCAGCCGAAGCGGTTTGCTTCGTTCGGCTCCTTCGACACGTCGAAGCGGTCGTAGAATTTCGACCATTCATACTGGCCACCCGGAGCGCCGAGGCGCTTCATCTGCTTGTATTCGGGGTGATCCTCGGCGATCTCGCCGCCGAAATAGCCGTTGAAGTTTTCCTCGGCCATCATGTAGGTGCCCCAGGCGGTGATGCCGCCTGCGCAATTGTTGAGGGTGCCGAAGACCTTCCTGCCGGTCGCGTCGGATGGAGTCTTGACTCGCTCATGACCGGCCACCGGGCCGGAAAGCTGCATCTCGGTATTGGCAGTGATGCGGCGGTTGTACTTGCCGTCGAGGACCGGCTGCCACTTTCCGTCGACTTTGCGGATTTCGATGACCGTGCCGCCATGGGCGGCCATTTCGATATCGACCAGCTCCTTGGTATATTCGCCGAGAACGACCTTATCCTCTTCCTTCCCGTCTTCCGTCACCTTCTCGATGCGGGCGAAGTTCGGAAACATGATCTCGGCATTGGTATATTCGTGATTGACGACCAGCAGGCCGTGGTCCGGATTGCCCTCGAGCGGAATGAAGCCGACATAGTCGTTGTTGTAGCCGAACTGCCGGCTCTGGGCGTCGGCGGTCTGCCTCAGCGGATCGAATTCCGGACTGTCGGCAAAGATCTTGTCGCCCCAGCGCAGCAGGATGTCGGCGTCGTATCCCTCGGCAACATGGTGGGTCTCGTCTACGCCGGCTTCGATCTCCTTGAAGTCGAAGGTCGGCGCTCCGCCCTCAGCCCGGGCCTCCTCAGCCGTCAGCAAAGCAAGCGGGCTGACCGTGGTGGAGATGGCCGCGACAGCCAGAGAGCCGCCGATGAAGGACCGGCGCGAGAACCGGCGGTTGATGATGTCGCCCATGGTCGGGTTGGTGGAACAGTTCTTGCCGATGTCTTCCAGTTCTTCCCTGCGCTCCGTCAGCGTCCTGAATTCGGCTTCGTCGTCAGGCACGAGAAATTTGTCCATGATTCTCCCCATTGAGCTGATAATGCGCCGTCGACTTCCCGGCGCCCGTTCCGCTTTACCAGCGAGTTCATGACAGCTCTGCGACAGTTGGGTGAAGAGATTGCTGCGCCGGCGCGAGAATTCGTATCGCTCAAAAGTTCTGTGAATCTGCAGTTCTCAGGCTCAGGATATTTTCAGCGGCCGTTTCGCGCTAACGTTGTCCGAATCGATCCTGACTATGACCATCCCGGGGGAACTGATGCTCGAGTCCATAGCTCTTCTAGCCTTTGTGATGGCGCTCGCCGCCTTCCTTGGCGGCCGCAAGACGGCCGAGCGGCTCGATCGGGAAATCGCGAGCCTCAAGGCGGAGATCGCGCAATTGGCGAAAGAAGGGGCGGGAGGGACGACCCCGGACCTCGCAGCCGCCAAGCCTACAGAGACTGGCTTTCCCACCGCCGCTGAGACGGACGCGGCGGCCCATGGTCCCTGGTCCGGGGCGCGGGAAGACGCGCGGATTGCTGCCGGCGAATCGGCGGCGGAGGTCGAAAGCGAAGCCACCGCCGCGCCGGTAGCGCCCCCCGAAGCGGCCGCGTGGGCCGAAAGCCTCGAGAGTCGGATTGGCGGCCGGTGGCCGGTCTGGGTTGGCGGGCTGGCCCTGGCGCTGGGTGGCTATTTCCTCGTGCAGTATTCGATCGAAGCCGGGCTCTTGAGTCCGGCGGTCCGCCTGGTGCTTGCCGCAGTTTTCGGGCTTGCTCTCGGAATTGCCGGCGAGGTGATCCGGCGCGGGGCCGAGCCTGCGATCGAAGACCGGTTTCGCAACGCGATGATTCCCGGTGTGCTGACCGCCGCCGGAGCCGTGACGCTCTTCGGTGTCGTCTACGCGGCCCATGGCGTTTACGGCTTCATCGGAACTGGCATCGCCTTCGTCCTGCTGGCGCTGATTTCGCTTGCGACCGTGGGGCTTTCACTGCTGCACGGGCAGGCGCTCGCCGGTCTCGGCCTCCTGGCCTCGCTCCTGACACCGCTCTTCGTATCGAGCGGAGAGCCGCGCCCCTGGGTGTTGTTCGGGTTCCTCGCGGTGGCCTGGCTTGCCACGCTTGCCGCGTCGCGCCTGCGTAGATGGAGAGCCGTGCCGACGCTTGCCAATGCCGGCCTGGGGCTTTGGGGACTTGCCTATGTAGCGCTCGCCACGCCATTCGAGGCGCCTCCGGTCACCTTCGCGCTACTGGTGATGGTCGCGGGTGTCGCGCTGATCTGGCCCGGCCGGGCGGAGCCGAGCGCGGAGGCGAGCCGGGCACCGCCAATCGGTGCCGCCACTGAGCCCGGCGCGTGGGAAAGGCTCTTCACGCCGCCTCATCTTGCCGTAAGCATATCGGCGGCGATCGTCGCGACGGTTCTGTCCCTTTTGTTCATCAGCCCGGCGGTCGATGCCGCGCATTTCCCGGTAAGCGAGTTCATGGTGATCGTCGTCGCCCTCGCGGCGGCAGGCTCATTGAGGCCCTCGGCGGCCTATGCGGCACTGCTTGCCGCCATCGGCGCCGTCGTCGGCACCTGGAGTTTGACCGCGCTCAGCGGTGTTCTTGGATATTTTGATCCCTCATTCGCCGATTCATCCCCTGCGATTGTCGTCCCCGGCCGCACAGCCATGCTGACGGCCATGACCCTTTCCGGCGCCTTCGTCCTCTTCGCGGTCTTCGTCCTTCAGCGCCGCCCGGCAGACAACCGGCAATTTGCGGCGCTGTGGGCGGGCATCGCCGCCGTGGTGCCGAATGCGCTTCTGGCCATGTCGTTCGTGATGACTGGCAATTTCGCCTTCGACCTGCCCCATGGCCTTGCCGCGTTTGCGGGCGGCCTGTTCCTTCTCGGTCTCATCGAATGGCTCAATCGGCGGGACGCCGGCGAAGTGGCTGCCGATGTCGATCAGGGGCTGCTGGCACTCGGTTCCTTCGGTCTCTTCGTCATTGGGCTTCACGCCTGGACCGACGGCCTGGTGACCACCCTGGCGATCGCGCTTCTCGGGGCCGGATACAGCTTCGCCACACGTCTGCGCTCCTGGCCGATTCTCCCCTGGGTGACGGTGGCCGGCGCGGTTGTCATTCTTGCGCGCATTGCCTGGGAACCGACGATCGTCGGGCCGGGCACTCTCGCAACGACTCCGGTCTTCAACGCGCTGCTCCCGGGCTACGGCATTCCGGCACTGCTGCTCGTCGCCTCAGCCTATTTCCTGCGGGTGTGGCCGGACCTGCGCGTACGCAACCTGCTGCAGGCGCTCGCTAGCCTCTTCGTCCTGCTGACGCTAGCGATACTCGTGCGTCATGCAATGAACCACGGCGCGCTCGACAGCTCCGTCCCGACACTCGGCGAACAGGCGATCTATACGCTTCTCGCCATCGGCGCTTCGGGGATATTCATGACGCTGGATGGAAGGTCCCCAAGTCCGGTGTTCCGCTATGGAGGCATGGCGCTCGGCGTCCTGTCCATGCTCTCCGTGCTTGCGGCGCACCTTGTCGGCCTGAACCCCTATTTCAGCGGAGAACTGCTCGGCAGCGTCCCCTTCTTCGATCTGCTTCTCATCGGCTATCTGCTGCCCGCTATCGGCTACTCGGGTCTTGCCTGGTATGCACGCCGCAGGAGGCCGCTGCCCTATGTCGCGGCGCTCGCCGTCAGCGGCGCCGTGCTCGCCTTCGCCTGGGCTACCTTGAGCGTTCGCCGCTTCTGGCAGGGTCAGAACGTTGCCGACTGGAAGAGTTTCCTGCAAGGCGAAACCTACACCTATTCGGTCGTCTGGCTCGTGCTCGGCGTGCTGCTGCTCGTGGCCGGCTCGCGTTTCGATGCAAAGAGTGTCCGGATTGCTTCGGCCGTTCTCGTCTTCGTTGCTGTACTCAAGGTCTTTTTGGTTGATATGTCCAATCTGGAAGGTTTCCTGCGGGCGTTGTCCTTTATCGGCCTCGGGGCCGTACTGATCGGCATCGGGCTCTTCTACCAGAAAATATTGTCGAGCAGCTCCGGCGACGCCGGTGAAGGGGCTCGCCGCGCATGAGCCGGATTCCCGCATTGGCGGCTGCCTTCGCTCCTCACGCCGAACTTGCCGGCGAACTCCTTCCGCATGCCTTTGCCGCCGAAGACGGCTCGCACGATGCTTCGCACCTCATTCGCGTCTGGAAGAACGCGCTCCGGATTCAGGCGGAGGAGGGTGGCGACATACGCCAGCTCGCCGCCGCCGTGCTGCTGCATGACTGCGTTTCCGTCGAAAAGAACTCGCCGTTGCGGGCCGAGGCGTCGCGGCTGGCGGCCGAAAAAGCGTCCGCGGTCCTTGGCGACCTCGGCTGGAGCCCGGCCGATATTTCATCCGTCGCCCATGCGATTCTGACCCACAGCTTTTCGGCCAATCTTGCACCGGAGACGCTCGAGGCCGGAATTCTTCAGGACGCGGATCGCCTCGATGCCATCGGCATGGTCGGCGCCGCGCGTTGCTTCTACATAGCAGGGCGCATGGGCAGCGGTCTCTACGATCCGCTCGACCCCTTGGCCGAGGAGAGACCGCCCGACGACAAGGCCTTTGCGATCGATCACTTCGAAACGAAGCTCTTCCGTCTCTCCGGCGGCTTCCAGACCGGAGCCGGCCGGCGTCTGGCTTTGGAACGTGAAGCCCGGCTGCGCAGCGTGCTTGCCATGATGCTCGACGAAATCTAAATCCTTCAAAGGATTACCGCGGCCGCATGATTCATTTTGCGAGCGCTCTGAATCAATTTCGCAACATGGAACAGTGTGATGAAAGTGACCGGCCTCAGCATCCACCCTTTAAAGAGCGGTCGTGCGGTACCGCAGACGGCCGTGACGGTCGATCTCGACGGGCTGGCGGGTGACCGGCGCTTCATGCTGGTTGAGCCCGACGGACATTTCATCACCCAACGCGAATTGCAGGTGCTGGCGCAGGTCCAGGCGGAGCAGGTGGACGGCGGCGTTCGCCTCAGGATGAACGGCCAGGAGCTCTCCATTCGCTTCGATCCGGACGACCGCCTCGACGTCCGCGTCTGGTCGAGCGATGTCAATGCCGCCGTCGCTGACGACGTGTCCAACGACGTGCTGTCCGGCTGGTTCGGACGCGCAGTCAAGCTCGTCCACATGGATGCTGAGGCCGAGCGTTTCGTCGGTGCCGAATGGGCAGGAGCGGCCGCGCCCGTCGGATTCGCCGACGGCTTCCCGATTCTGGTCACGACGACGGGCTCGCTCGCCGACCTCAACCGAACTCTGGTCGAGAAGGGGCAGGAGCCGGTCGGCATGGAGCGCTTCCGCACCAACATCCTCATCGATTGCGACGAAGCCTGGGCCGAAGATCTTTGGGAAAGTATCGAGATTGCCGGCATCACCTTCGATCTCGTCAAGCCCTGTTCGCGGTGCATCATGACGACGCAGGATCAAACGACCGGCGAACGTATGGGGGGCAACCCGATCCAAGGTCTTGCGGAAAAGCGCATGTCTGCGGACCGGCGCGTTCCCGGCGTGCTCTTCGGCTGGAACGCCGTGCCCCGAGGCGAGGGGATCCTCAGGCTCGGCGATGCGGTCAAGGTCGTGCGCCGTCGCCATGAGCGTTGGCCGATGAAGATGCGTTCCGCCGGCTGAGACCCGTCCGCAGGAAGCTGCGCTTGCGGGCGGGGCATCAATTCCTGTGATCGCATCGTCAATTTAATTGGCTTCCCCCGAGGCGGGCACCACCATAGGATGGCCCCTCATCATCAGGAGCTTGTCCATGTCTGCCGTTTCTCCCGCAGTCACCCGGCCACTCGATCGCAGCGGCTTGCCCTGGCTCATCATCGTCGCCGGCTCCATCATCGCGATGCTGACCTTCGGTCCGCGCTCCGCCATGGGCTTCTTCCAACTGCCGATGCTTGCCGAAAAGGGCTGGGACCGGACGACCTTCGGCCTCGCAATGGCGTTTCAAAATCTCTGTTGGGGCCTTGGCCAACCGGTCTTCGGCGCGATCGCCGACAAGTTCGGCACCTGGCGCGTGCTCGCGCTTTCCGGCATCGTCTACGCGGCAGGCCTGATCCTGATGGCCTTCGCGGATGCGCCGATCTGGCTGCATATTGGAGGCGGCGTTCTGGTCGGTCTCGGGGTTGCGTCCGGCTCCTTCGGCATCGTGCTTTCCGCATTCGCGCGCAATGTCGTGCCCGAGCAGCGTTCGCTCGCCTTCGGCATAGGCACCGCCGCCGGCTCGGCCGGCATGTTCCTCTTCGCGCCGCTGAGCCAGGGCCTCATCTCCGCCTATGGCTGGTCAGACAGTCTCGTCTACCTCGGGCTCTTGATGCTGCTCGTCCCTCTCTTCGCGATTCCGTTGCGCGGCAATGCCGCTTCCGGCAGCCAGTCGGCGACGATGTACAAGCAGACGGTCCGCGAAGCGCTTAGGGAAGCACTCGGTCACAAGAGCTATCTTCTGCTCGTCTCGGGCTTCTTCGTCTGCGGCTATCAGGTCGCTTTCATCACCGCGCATTTTCCGGCCTATATCGGCGATCTAGGCATCGATGCCCGTTATGCTGTGATCGCGCTGGCATTGATCGGCTTCTTCAACATTATCGGCTCGTTCTCGGCCGGCCTGATCGGTCAGCGCTATTCGAAGCCCTATTTTCTGACGCTGATCTATCTTGCCCGCTCGGTCGCGGTTTCGGCCTTCCTGCTGCTGCCGCAGACGCCGACCTCGGTCATCGTCTTCGCGGTCGTTATGGGCCTGTTGTGGCTGTCGACGGTGCCGCCGACCAATGGACTGGTGGCGATCATGTTCGGAACGCGGCATCTGGGCCTGCTTGGCGGCATCGTCTTCCTGTCGCACCAGATCGGTTCATTCCTGGGCGTGTGGATGGGCGGATATCTTTACGACCGATTCGGCTCCTACGATCCTGTCTGGTGGGTGGGTGTCGCGCTCGGCATCTTCGCGGCCATCGTTCACTGGCCGATCGAGGAGCGCGCCGTCGCACGCCCGGCAACAGCTTGATCGGCAAAATCCCGCGATGCGTCCGTTGAGAGGCGGACGCATCGTTTCCCATCCGGCGCGCTTGAAATCTGTCACAAAACTTTCTAAATCAGTCACGGCGGCTTAGCCGCTTTTGTTTTGCACCAATTATGCTCAATGTGAGCATAATTGTATCACCGGCACGGTGAGAGAGGAGATCCCGATGACCACTCTTAACCTTCGCAAGGATGCGGCGCCCGCTCCGGCCTTCGTGAGCGCTGCGGCACGCTTCGGCGTCATCGAAAAACCCGATCTCGCCTTCACCCCGGCTGTCGCACGCGAGACCGAGCATCTCTACGAGAAGGTCAAGGACTTCATCCCCGCATTCGAGTGGGCGGCCTATGCGCCCTATGTCCATGCGATCAACCGGCTGAAGAAGGAACGCAACGCGGTCATCCTCGCTCACAATTACCAGACGCCGGATATTTTTCACTGCGTGGCGGACATCGTCGGCGATTCGCTCCAACTCGCGCGCGACGCCACTAAAGTGGACGCCGAGATCATCATTCAGTGCGGCGTGCACTTCATGGCCGAGACGTCGAAGCTGCTCAACCCGGAAAAAACGGTCCTCATTCCGGATGCCAGAGCAGGGTGCTCGCTGTCGGAGTCGATCACCGGCGCGGATGTGCGGCTCCTCAAGGAGCGCTATCCGGGTGTGCCGGTCGTTACCTATGTCAACACATCGGCCGATGTGAAGGCGGAGACCGACATCTGCTGCACCTCGTCCAACGTGCTGGCAGTGGTTGAAAGTCTGGAATCCGATACCGTGCTCTGCATCCCCGACGAATATCTGGCGATGAACGTGGCGCGAGAGACGAACAAGAAGATCCTGACCTGGAAAGGTCACTGCGAGGTTCACGAGCGTTTCACGGCAGCCGAACTCCTGGCTTACAAGGAAGCCAATCCCGGCATCGAGATCGTCGGCCATCCGGAATGCCACCCCGACGTCATCGCCGTCTGCGACTTCTCCGGATCCACCTCGGGCATGATCAATTACGTCAAGGACAAACGGCCTCAACGCGTGCTGCTCGTGACCGAATGCTCGATGGCATCGAATATTCAGGCGGAGGTCAAAGGCGTGGATTTCGTAAAGCCCTGCAATCTGTGTCCGCACATGAAGCGCATCACGCTGCCGAAGATCTTCGACAGCCTGCTCACCATGACGGAAGAGGTTCTGGTCGACCCCGCGATCGCCGACCGCGCGCGGCTCGCAGTCGAGCGCATGGTGAACCTCAAGCAGTGATCGTTCGGCCGGAGTCGTTCCGGCAGGCATGCCGAGGCATGCAGGGTTCAAATACTGCGGCAGATTTGCGTGTCAGAGAGGACGCGCGGCGCCGCAGGTCTGGAGGAGTGCTGAGCCATGTTGACCGACCATTTTCGTCCGCAATCCTTCAACGGGATCGATGACATCGTCATCGTCGGCGGCGGCCTTGCAGGGCTTTTCTGCGCGCTGAAGCTGGCGCCGCGTCCGGTCACGATCCTTGCCGCCGCACCGATCGGCTACGGCGCCTCCTCGGCATGGGCGCAAGGCGGGATCGCCGCGGCGATGAGCAAGGGCGATACATTCGACAAGCATGTCGCCGACACGGTCGCGGCCGGTGCCGGTATCGTCGACGAGAAGATGACGCGCATGATGGTCGCCGAGGGCCCGGCCCGCATCCACGACCTGCTCGAATTCGGAGTGCCCTTCGACCGCGATCTCGAGGGAAAGCTCATGCTCTCGCGGGAAGCCGCGCATTCCGAGCGACGCATCGTCCGTGTCAAGGGCGATATGGCCGGTAAATCGATCATGGAGGCGTTGATTGCCGCGGTGCGCAATACTCCGTCCATCCGGGTGATCGAGGGCTATGTTGTCGAGGAACTCGTGCGCGAGGGGCGGTTCATCTCCGGTGTCGTTGCACGGCCGGATGCCGGCCAGTCGAAGAGCCGCGTTTCCTTCCCGGCGCGCGCCGTCGTTCTGTGCTCCGGCGGCGTCGGCCATCTCTATGCCGTCACGACCAATCCCTGGGAAGCCTGCGGTCAGGGCGTCGGCATGGCGGCGCGGGCGGGTGCCATCATCGCCGACCCCGAATTCGTTCAGTTTCATCCGACCGCAATTGATATCGGCAAGGATCCAGCGCCGCTCGCCACCGAAGCCTTGCGCGGCGACGGCGCCATCCTCATCAATGCGGAAGGCCGGCGCTTCATGCTCGACATCCACCCGGATGGTGAGCTTGCGCCGCGCGACATCGTCTCCCGCGGCGTCTTCGCGGAAGTTCAGGCCGGACGCGGAGCCTTCCTCGATTGCACGAAGGCCGTCGGCAGGCATTTTCCCGACATGTTCCCGACCGTTTACGCATCGTGCATGGCAGCGGGTATCGACCCGGTGTCACAGCCGATCCCCGTCGTCCCGGCCGTGCATTACCACATGGGCGGCGTGTTGACGGACGGGGAGGGGCGGACGTCCATCGACGGACTCTGGGCGGCTGGCGAAGTGACTTCGACGGGCGTTCACGGCGCCAACCGCCTTGCCTCCAATTCGCTGCTCGAGGCGGTCGTATTCGCGGCGCGCATCGCGGAAAACATCAAGGGCAGCTTGCCGGCGCCGAAGCTCACCTCCTGGGGCGACAATGCCGGCGAGAATGACGATCCCGTGACGGTCGAAGACAGTCCGCCTTTCAAGCTGCTTCGGCAGCTGATGAGCGACTGCGTCGGAGTCGTGCGGACGCGCGAAAGCCTGACCCGCGCGATCCAGGGGATCACGCGGCTCGAGCGGGCCAACAAGCGACTTCGCTTCGCCAATATAGCCACCACGGCCAAGCTCATAGCGGTCGCGGCGCTGCAGCGGACGGAAAGCCGCGGCGGTCATTTCCGCGCCGATTGCCCGGGTGAGCGGCCGGATTGGCAGCGCCGGACCTACCTGACGCTTGCCCAGGCGGAGCGCCTGGCCGTCGAAGTGGCCGAGAGCGAGCCGGCATGACGGCGGCAAAGGCGCAAACTGACACCCTTCCAACCGCAGGAACGACATCATGACCGCCCTTCGCCCCGAACTGCCCGTCCTCATGCTCGAGGAGCAGGTGAAAGCCGCCCTTCTCGAAGATCTCGGCCGGGCTGGTGACATCACCACGCTCTCGACGATCGGACCGGACCGGAAGGCGAGCGCCGAAATGAGCGTGCGCGAAGCGGGCGTCGTGGCCGGGCTGGACCTGGCCCGGACCGCCTTCCGCCTGATCGATCCGTCTATCCGCTTCGAAGCGGTCGCCGCGGATGGCGATCGCGTGGCGTCAGGTGCGACGATTGCGCGAATTTCCGGCCGTGCCCGGGGGATTCTGTCCGCCGAGCGGGTGGCACTCAACTTTCTCATGCATCTTTCGGGAGTCGCGACCTACACGGCCTCTTTCGCCGATGAGATCGCCCATACCGGGGCCAGGGTCTGCTGCACGCGCAAGACGATCCCCGGGCTTCGCGCGCTCGAAAAATACGCCGTCCGCCTCGGTGGCGGCTCCAATCATCGTTACGGTCTCGACGACGCGGTGCTGATCAAGGATAACCATATTGCCGTTTCCGGCGGGGTTGCCGGCGCCATACGGGCCGCCCGGGCTTACTGCGGCCATCTCGTTAAGGTCGAAGCCGAAGTGGATGGGCTTGCGCAGCTGCGCGAAGCCTTGACCGCCGCTCCGGATGTGATCCTGCTCGACAATATGGGACCGGAACTGCTCGGCGAAGCCGTCGCAATCAATGCGGCGCATTGGGGGCTTACCTCCGCTTCCTACGCCGGCGACCTGCGCCGCACCAGGCTCGAAGCATCCGGAAATGTGAGGATCGAAACCATTCGGGCAATTGCCGAAACGGGCGTGGACTACATCTCGACATCGAAGATCACGATGGCCGCGCCGACGCTCGACATCGGTCTGGACGTGTCGATTTAGCCCGCTTCTCGGGGCTTACCACAACTCCACCGCGTTCTAACGGAACGACCGCGGCAGCCGCGCGTTGTTCCCGATCAACCCGCGCGTGAGAGGGAGAACTCCGATGATGAGAACGATGATCGCGATCGCCGTTGCGGCCGGAATGGCAAGCGCCGCCTCGGCGCAACAATCCTCGCAGACGGCGACGGCCGAGTTCATGGGCAAGGACGGCACGGATATTGGACGGGCCACTTTGACGGCAGGCGGCAAGGGCGTGCTGATCGAAATGGAGATAAGCGGCCTGCCGAAAGATAGCTGGGTCGCCTTTCACGCTCACGAAATGGGGCGGTGTGACCCCAAGGAGGGTTTCGAGTCCGCGGGCAAGCATTTCGCCGGCAAGGACGAGAATACCGAGCATGGTTTTCTGGCCGCGAACGGCCCGCATGCAGGCGATATGCCGAACCAGTATGTCGGCGCCGACGGAACCCTGCGCGCGCATGTGTTCAACAGCTTCGTTTCCCTCGACGACGCCGGCAACGGTCTTCGCGGCCGCGCTTTGGTAATCCACATGCATTCGGACGACAATCGCAGCCAACCGTCTGGCGATGCAGGCGACCGGCTGGCCTGCGCGGTGGTGAAATAATGCATGCCGCCCCGTGAAGGGTCTTTCAGCTCGAGGACTTTGTCCGGCTGGATTGGGCGCCAGGCAGGGCCGTTCAGCGCCCGCCGACCTTGAGACCCGGCGCGGGTCGCTCGTCCAGGATCTGGCGGCGAAAGCGGAAGAGTGCAGCCGGGCGTCCGCCGGTGGACGCCAGGGTTTCTCCGGTTGGCTCGACGAGTTCCGCTCCCTCGACAAGGCGGCGAAAATTCTGCTTGTGGAGATGGCGCCCGGAGATCGCTTCCACGGTTGCCTGCAGGTCCGTAAGCGTGAACGCCGGCGGCATCAATTCGAAAACCACCGGCCGATATTTGAGCTTGCCGCGAAGCCTCGCGACCGCGGTCGCGACGATTCGCCGATGGTCGTGCCGCATCGCCAGCCCTGCCGCCGGAGGCTCCAGGTCGCGGCAATGGCCGTCGATCACTGCTTCGCGCACCAGCCCGGCCTCGTAGAGCAGTTCGTAGCGCTCCAGCACCCGCTCTTCGTCCCAGGGAAAATCGTCAAGGCCGAAGGCGAGGCGTATTCTCGAACGGCGCTGCGCCGCCGCCGGCTTTTCGTCGCCCGACTCCCAGCGGGCAAGCGCCGGCAGGATAGTCCGGTCGAGTATCGCTGGACGCCCGAGCCTCCAGTCCTCCCAGGGAAGATAGCCGTACCAGTCCCGCCAGTGGGCACCAGCGCCGGCCAGCCGCTCGGTATTTTCGGCGTCGGTGCGCGTCAGCGCCAGATAGCCGACGGAAACCATGTGCTTGCCTTCCTCGCCGGGCAGCCGCTGGCGCCCACGGTCACCGAAAGTATAGAGCTGTTCGATATAGCCGAGCTTGAGGGCGGTCCGCTTCTCGACGCGTGCGCGCAGGCTTGCCTCGAAGGTGCGGTGGCGGGCCGGGTCGAAGGGTCCGAAAGGCAGGCTGTCGCGCGCGTCGCCGTCCGGCTCGCTGACGGCGAGGATGCGAGGGCTGCGGCTGACAACCGCAACGATCACCGCATTGAGCCCGATCTCCACCGTGCCCGGCGGCCCTTCACCCGACATGTTGCAAGTCTTCCACAAGAGGCAGGATGAAGGGTGCATTGCCGTCGGCATCGGCGCCGCGTCCGATGGACCGCACCGCATCGACGAGCCGGCCCTTGCGCGACAAGGCCTCGTCGCCGAATTCGACGAGCCGCGCATTCGGCGTCGCGAAGGGCGAAGCAAGCCGGAGGCGCCGTGCGAGCGCGTGGTCGTCCTGGTCCGGCTCGACTGCAAGCGCTGCGATCAGCGCGGCCGCAGGCGAACGGGAGACCCCCATCCAGCAGTGGATGAGCATTGGCCTTGTCCGGTCCCAGTTACGGGCGAAGCCGATGATCCCGCGAACATGTTCTTCCTGGGGGGCGATCAGACCGCCCATTCCCGCAAAGGTAATGTCGTTGACGCCGATCTTCAGATGCTTCGCCTGATCGATGACGGCAGGGCGATGAAAATCCTGCCCCTTCGCAAGCAGGCTCAACATTTCGCGGCAGCCGTGCCGCACGGCCATTTCCGCGATGCGCCGAAGCGGCGAGACCACGATACCCGTCATGCTCACGCCTCCTGCCGCGCTTTGGCGCGCTCGGTCTCCAACGCAACGAAGCGCGCTGCGAAAAGCCGCTGCGCCTCGACAGCCGGCAAGGGTTCGATCAGCAACATCTCGCGGGTGACGCCGCGTGGTTGGCCGAAGAACTTGCGGGCCTCCTCAGCAGAAAAGCCGGCAAGCTCCGTCGCTTCGAAATAGGCGGCGACCCGGTCGGCCTTCTTGATCCGCTCCTTGAGCTCCCTGGGCGTGTGGGCCGGCAGACCGAAACGGATGTGAACGGCACCTTCCAGGCGCTTCTCCACCGTCTTGTAGCCGCCGCCGACAACGGCCTTGAACGGCGAAATCATGTCGCCAATGACATATTCCGGAGCGTCATGAAGCAGCGCCATCAGGCAATCCTGGGCATCGCAGCGGTTGGTAAGGCGGAAGATCTCCTCGACGACGAGGCTGTGCTGGGCAACGGAAAAGGCGTGGTCGCCGGACGTCTGCCCGTTCCACCGCGCCACGCGCGCAAGCCCGTGGGCGATATCGGAAAGCTCCACGTCAAGCGGAGAGGGATCGAGAAGGTCGAGCCGCCGCCCGGAAAGCATACGCTGCCACGCACGCGCATTCATCACGCGCTCGCCTCGTCTGCCTCGCTCGGAAAGGCGAGCCCGCTCCAGGCGGGCAACGTCAGGCTAACGGGCACGTCGCCGGCAAGGATGGTGTCTCCCTTGGCGATCGCTTCGCCTGCCTTGTCTATACGCACGATAGCCAGGCCATTCCGGTCGCGCGCGGTACCGAGAGAACCGATCGTCCGCCCGTTGACGGAGATGCTCGTTCCCGTCGGCGGCAACGCCGCCTCGCCGGCGATGATGACGAGGCGGCGTCTCGCGGTGCCGCGGTGCTGCATTCGCGAAACGACTTCCTGGCCGACATAGCAGCCCTTGCGGAAAGAAAGACCGCCGTTCAGGTCCATCAGCACGTCATGCGGAAAAGCATCCTGGAGGGCATAGTCACGGCCGGCAACGGCAATACCGGCGGCGATCCTGAGCGCGTCGAAATCGGCGATGCCCGCTTCGGCCGAAGGCAGGTCGCGATAGAGGCGGAAAACGGACACGCCCGCCTTCTCGAAACGATGATCGCGATAGCTCCCGGCAGGCGCATCCTCTCCGAATACGACCGTGACCGGCGCAGGGGACTGCAGGGAGATTTCCACCGCCGAACGCAACTTGTACATCGTCAGGCGTTTGACGAGGGCCTCGCCCTGGTCCCCGGTCGTTTCCAGCCGCAAGGCTTCCCCGTCGCGGGAAAGCAGGAAATCGAAAAGAATCTTTCCCTGCGGGGTCAGGAGTGCCCCGGGCCTGATCTCGTCCGCACCCAGTTGGGCGATATCCGTCGTGATCAGAGTCTGGAGAAGCGTATCCGCGTCTTTTCCGGAGACATGGATGATAGCGCGGCCGTCGAGGCAAACCTTTGGCATATGTCGAGTCCTATTCTCTGTCTCGAAGAGGTAGGATGTCTGTGGCGGAAGGGCAAGCATGCCGAACGGTATCCGCCGGCATTCCCGCTACTCTCGTTGTGAAGCTTGCTCAATCGCCTGCGACGAAGAATTTCCACCGGCCGTCGGGCGTGATGCCGACCCGATAGAAATTGTAGCTGCCGAACTCCTCCATTCCCGCGAAGTCGCCGGCAGTCACGAGCCGGAAAAGGTCGACCTTTTCCGGCGCGGTCAACGACGAGAGCGGTTTTTCGGCAAAATAGGGCCAGACATAGGCCTCCTCAGGGGTGCCCTTGTCCGCAAGTACGAAGCCCGTGGACATGAGATCAAGGAGGATCGCCAGGACTTCGATGCCGTCCTGATCGCCCGAAAGACTTTTGAGCGCCGCGATCGGGTCCTCTTCCCCAGCGGTCCCGGTAACCTGAGTCTGGGTCGGCCCCTTGCCGAGCAGCGGCCGCAGCCGCTCGATGTCACCCGAAGCTGCGGCCTCGACGATCAACTCGCGCATGCGAGCGACCGGCTCCGGTATCTTCGAGACATCCGTCAGCACCTCGACAGGCTCCAGCACCTCCGGAGCGGGGATCTCATCGTCCTTCAGCTGGACCGCCGTTCTGTCGACGAGAGGGTCGGGCATCGGAATTTCGAAAGGGGTCCGTTCTTCCGGGGCTGCCTCTTCGGTTTCCTCGGCCGGTGCTGCGTTCCGTTCGCTGCCGATGGGGGGAGGAGCGCCTTGAAACTCGCTGAGGGCCAGCGCAGGCGTGCCGGTCGCAATCGCGCTCGCCAGCAGCAGCACGACAAGACCAACCGGGAGGGCCCGGCTTGCAGGGTTCCGGTTCATCGGGCAGTCCTGATGTTACTGAATTGTCCGCTCGGGGGAGAATTCTCCGGCGAGCATGCGCTCACGAAGCGAATTCAGCATTGCCTCGGCACCTTCTTCGCCATGCAGCCGGACGGTTTCGCGCATGGCCAGCGCAATCGCCGCATCGGCGATGATTTCGGGCTCGATGCCGTCGGCCATGCCATCCGCCCAGGCCTCGTTCTGGTGCTCGAGTGCCGCCTGCATCTTCTCGTGGACGATCATGTCGTCGATGTCTGTCAGGCTTGGTTCCATCATTCGTTCCATGCGGCTTCCATTACATGCACTGGCTAACCTAACGCCTATCCGCTGAACCGCAACTGAACGGGCAGAAAGGCCGGCTACTTCTTACCACTCTCTTAACAAACTTAGCAGCCTTTTCCCGAAACGACACGGGGTCACGGAAAAAGAGGTTAATATCCTCCTAATTTCCAAAGCGTGCGACGATTTCCGAGGCGAGTGTTGCGCCTTCGGCACGGTACCGTTCTTCCGCCATCGTGGCGGGCTCCGTACACTTGGTATAGACCGAGGCAAAGGTTCGGTAGCCCCGGTTGAAAGCGGCGGTTATGCGCTCGCGCCGCTTCGGCTCTCCTGCCGCTTCCTTCTCGATCAGCTCCTGCGTGGAGCGGCGCCAGCCGTCCTCGAGCTGGTCCAGACAGAGATTGCGCAGATAATGCACGGAGCCGAGAATTTCCGCGAGGCGGATCAAACGCTGGTCATAAGGGGCCGGCTTTCCCTCCTCTGCCGCATCTGCAGGGGGAGCGGTTGCCGGCGGGGCAGACTGCTTTTCCTGGGCCGCCGCAACCGTGGTGGCCATGAGAAGGAAACCTGTCAGAAACAATGCGGACGGCCGCGGCGTATCGATCATGAGCCCCTCAAATCCGAGGCGGTAGCCGTTACGAACCCGGGATTACCCCTGTGTCCGCCGGTTGCCAGCTTTTCCACGCAATCGCGCACGCTTTCCGGGATGGGCAAGTCGAAGATCTCCTCGCGCGTAAACCAGCCAAGGCCGGCGGCGTCGTCGCAGGCAACCGCGACCGAATCGGGATCAGCTTCGACGGTGAAGACCGAGAGCAGGAAGTGACGCTCCTCGGGCCCTTTTCCCGGCAGGTCGTAGGCTTCGAAGAGCACGGGATTTCGGGCCTCGATGCCGGTCTCCTCGGCGAGCTCTCGCAATGCCGTCTCCGCAGGCGTCTCCCCGGGCTCCGCCCGGCCTCCGGGGAAAGCGTACATGTCCGCCGAGGGCGGATTGGCGCGCCGGACAAGAAGGTAGCGGCCGTTCCGCTCGAGAATGGCGGAGGAGGCGCGCTGGGGTTGTTCTGTCATCATGGAATCGAAATTCACCTCGGTCGTTGACCCATACTACGCGAAGTGCCACACCGATGTCATGTGCGGACGTTTTGCGCTTACGGCGACACCGGAGGAATTGCTGGAGCTGTTCGGCCTCCTGGAGGCCGAGGGCTTTCCCGCGCGCTTCAATATCGCGCCGACGCAGCCGATCATCGTAGTCGTCGCATCCGAACGGGCAGAGCCCGGCAGTAATCTGCCGGAGCGCAAGGCTCTGCTCGTCCGCTGGGGTTTTACGCCCGGCTGGGTGAAGGACCCGCGCAAGTTTCCACTGCTGATCAATGCGCGGGCCGAGACAGCGATCGAGAAGGCGGCATTTCGCGCGGCGATGCGCCACCGCCGCGTTTTGGTGCCGGCTTCCGGCTTCTACGAGTGGCAGCGCCCCGCCAAAGGCAGCCGGGATGCCGCGCAAGCGTTTTGGGTGCGGCCCAGAAAGGGCGGGATCGTTGCCCTCGCCGGACTTATGGAGACATGGTCTTCCGCTGACGGTTCCGAAGTCGACACCGCAGCGATCCTGACGACGGGCGCGAACAGGGCCGTCAGCCACATCCATGACCGAATGCCGGTCGTGATCCAGCCGGAGGACTTTTCCCGTTGGCTCGATTGCAAGAGCCAGGAGCCGCGCGACGTCGCCGATCTCATGGTGCCTGCGGCGGAAGATTACTTCGAGGCAATCCCGATTTCGGAGAAGGTGAACAAGGTCACCAATACCGGGCCGGACCTCCAGGATGAAGTCACGCCCGCTGCGCCAATCCCGAAGAAAAGGCGCGCCGACGACCGGGATGATGGCGGACAGATGTCGCTGTTCTAAGCCAACCGCTGCTCCTCATCCGCCTCGGTTCTAGGTATTCAAGCGGAACGCTTCGCGATCTTCTTGTCAACCGGCTTCGCCCTGATTTGCAGGGCGGCAGCTAGGACCGCTTTCAAACCCAGCGGGCGATATTTCGTCAGCAGATCGGATGGGGGCGGGTTGCGTTCGGCAATCTTGACGGCCTTCATTGCATGCCTTCCTTGGTGTCTCCCATTGGGAACATTAGTTCTCGTTAATTTTCAACGAAAACCATGCCCCTGTTGTTCCTCGGAAACTGGATCTGATGCAGTGTCGGGCTGCATACGCGAATCTCCTTCCCCTGACAGCCTCAGATAAGCCAAATCGCACAAATCCATGACCGCCTGCTTGCAGAATGACGAGTTTCGCTTGCGCATGGCTCACCTCTTGACCGCCGCCGAGCGACGCGCGATAAGGGTCGCCATGAAAACGGTTATCTGCATTATCTGCCGGAAGATTATTCGCTAGCGATCCGCTGGCCTGGCCGTTTTCGTCTCCAGAAATCCAAGATGACAACGCGCGGGGCCACCCGGGCAGGGCTATTCTGATTGCATGCAGACTTGGAGAATTTGGGATGGGCGGAATGACGGTTTTGAAGCTGTACAACACGCTGACGCGGGAAAAGACCGATTTCAGGCCGATCGATCCGAAAAACGTCCGCATGTATGTCTGCGGCCCGACGGTCTACGACTTTGCCCATATCGGCAATGCCCGGCCGATCATCGTCTTCGACGTCCTCTTCCGGCTGCTGCGGCACGTCTACGGCACGGATCATGTCACCTATGCGCGCAACATCACCGACGTGGATGACAAGATAAATGCGCGGGCACTGCGCGACTATCCCGGCCTGCCGCTGAACGAGGCTATCCGGCATGTGACTGAGAGGACCGAGACGCGATTCCTCGAGGATGCCGCATTGCTCGGCTGCCTCGATCCCACAGTGCAGCCTCGCGCCACCGAGAACATCCCGGGGATGATCGAGATTATCGAAACGCTCATCGCCAAGGGCCATGCTTATGAGGCTGAGGGCGAGGTACTCTTCGACACGCGGTCGATGGCGGAATACGGGCAGCTTTCCAAACGCAATCTCGACGAGCAGCAGGCGGGTGCCCGTGTTGCCGTCGAGGCGCACAAGAGAAACCCGGGCGATTTCGTGCTCTGGAAACTATCCGCCGGGCACGAGCCGGGATGGGAGAGCCCCTGGGGTCGCGGGCGGCCCGGTTGGCACATCGAATGCTCCGCTATGAGCGGGCGCTATCTCGGCGAAGTCTTCGACATTCACGGCGGCGGCATCGACCTGATCTTCCCGCATCACGAAAACGAGATCGCCCAGTCGCGGTGCGCCCACGGAACCGCGGTGATGGCGAATGTCTGGATGCACAATGGCTTCCTGCAGGTCGAGGGCCGCAAGATGTCGAAGTCCGAAGGCAACTTCATCACCATCTACGACCTTCTTCACACCGAAAAGTTCGGCGGCCGCAAATGGCCGGGCGAGGTGCTCCGGTTGGCGATGCTGATGACCCATTATAGGGAGCCGATCGACTTCTCGATCAAGCGGCTGGAGGAGGCCGAGCATCTGCTGTCGAAATGGCCGGTTCACGGGTCCGCCTCGGGCGAGGCGGACCCGGCTGTCGTGGCCGCGCTCACCGATGATCTCAATACCGTGGCCGCAATACAGGCTCTGCATGCTCTGGCGCAAAAGGCCACTGCCGATGCCCGCCATCTGGGCGCCTTCGCCGCCAGCGCGGCCCTTCTCGGCGTGGAGCCGAAGGAGATCGAGCTCGACGAGGCGGTCGTGCAGGAGATCGACGGCCGCGTCCGTGAACGCCTGGAACTCCTGAAGAGCAAGAATTACGCGGAGGCCGACGGCATTCGCGCCGATCTCCTCGCAAGGGGAATTCAGCTCAAGGACGGCAAGGATCCTGAGACTGGCGAACGGGTAACGACCTGGGAGGTGAAACGGTCTCAGGTCTAGGCACGTCGGGTAGAGCGGCAAGGGAGAGGAAGCGATATGGCTGACGAAATTCATGCGGGCGGGTGCCAGTGTGGCGCGGTCCGCTTCCGTGTCGAGGGCAAACTCGCCGACGCCTCGGTCTGTCATTGCCGCATGTGCCAGAAGGCGAGCGGCAATTTCTATCTGCCGCTCGTTTCGGTGCGCGCCGCAAAACTGGTCTGGACACGCGGCGAGCGCAAGCGCTTTCAGTCCTCGAATGCCGTATGGCGCGGCTTCTGCGGCGATTGCGGAACGCCGCTGACCTACGAGGCGCCGGACGGCATGGCCCTGGCGATTGCGGCCTTCGACGAGCCCGACGGCATCGTGCCGGTCATCCAATGGGGCATCGAGGCGAAATTGCCCTATGTCGATCACGTATCCGCCCTGCCCGGGGAAGAGACCATGGCCGACGGTGAAGCGGCCTCGTTTCTTGCCTATCTCGTTTCCTACCAGCACCCCGACCACGACACCGAAACCTGGCCACCGGAGGAAAGACGATGAGTGATGCCGTCAGAACAGGAGGCTGCCAGTGCGGCGGGGTCCGCTTCCGGATTCGCGGAGAGCTCGGACGTCCTTCGATCTGCCATTGCCGCATGTGCCAGAAACAGTTCGGCTCGTTCTTCTCCGCTCTGGTGACGGCGCCGGCGGGCGGCGTCGAATGGATCCGGGACGAACCGAGCTATTTCCAGTCCTCCGTCAATATCGACCGCGGCTTCTGCCCGAAATGCGGAACGCCGCTGACCTACCGGCATCCCGGCGGTCTTGAAATCGCGATTGGCGCCTTTGACGACCGCTCCGATCTCGCGCCGAAAATCCAGGTCAACTACCAGTCCCGGCTTCCGTGGGTCGAGACGATCTTCGAGCAGCCGGTTCACGAAGATCCCGATTATTATGGGCGGCAGGAGCAGATCATCTCGTTTCAGCATCCGGACCATGAGACGGAGCAATGGCCGCCCGGCGGGGTCTGGGCAAGATGATCGGACGCATCTTTACCGGAGGCTGCCAGTGCGGCGCGGTCCGTTACCGCGCCGAGGGCACGTTGGACGATCCGCATATCTGTCATTGCCGAATGTGTCAGAAGGCAGCGGGCAACTACTTCCTGCCGCTCGCCAATATCGCGCGCGAAAACGTCCGCATCACGCGCGGACAGCCTTCCTGGTACCGCTCGTCCGTTCTCGTGCGCCGCGGCTTCTGCCGCGATTGCGGGACGCCGCTCTTCTACGACATGCCGGAGGCGAGCTTTCTGAATATCGCCCTCGGTTCGCTCGACGATCCGGATGACGTTCATCCTGTCTACCAGTCCGGCGTGGAGTCGCGGATGTTCTGGTTTTCGCATCTGCCGGCTCTCCCGGAAAGGGAGACGGACGATGGCAGTGATGCGGCTGCCGAGCGACACCTGCTTGTTCTTGAAACCAATCGCCAGCATCCCGACTACGACACGGTGCACTGGCCGCCCGAGGAAGATCTATCGTGAGTTCTCCATTGCGTACTCTCTATCCGGAAATCGAGCCCTACGCCTCGGGTCGACTCGATGTGGGCGACGGCCATTCGATCTACTGGGAGCGGGTGGGCACGCCCGGAGCGAAGCCGGCGGTCTTCCTGCACGGTGGCCCGGGCGGTACGATTTCGCCGAACCACCGGCGGCTCTTCGATCCGGCGCTCTACGACGTGACGCTGTTCGACCAGCGCGGCTGCGGCAAGTCGGAGCCGCATGCCGGGATCGAGGCGAACACGACCTGGCATCTCGTCGCCGATATCGAGCGGCTGAGGGAAGCGGCCGGCGCGGACAAATGGCTGGTTTTCGGCGGTTCCTGGGGTTCGACGCTGGCGCTTGCCTATACCGAAACCCATCCCGGGCGGGTCTCCGAACTCGTCGTCAGGGGCATTTACACGCTGACCAGGGCCGAGCTCGACTGGTACTATCAGTTCGGCGTTTCGGAACTCTTCCCCGACAAGTGGGAACGCTTCATCGCCCCGATCCCGCCGGAAGAGCGCCATGAGATGATGCGCGCCTACCATCGCCGCCTCACGAGCGATGACCGTGCGATACGGCTTGCAGCGGCACGCGCCTGGAGCATATGGGAGGGCGAGACGATAACGCTTCTGCCGGAGCCGGCCACCAGCACGCCCTTCGAGGAAGACGAATACGCGCTCGCCTTTGCCCGCATCGAGAACCATTTCTTCGTCAATGCCGGATGGCTGGAAGAGGGCCAATTGCTGCGCGATGCGCATAAGCTCCGCGGCATTCCGGGTGTGATCGTGCACGGCCGCTACGATATGCCGTGCCCGGCGAAATATGCATGGCAATTGCACAAGGCTTGGCCGGAAGCGGAATTCCATCTGATCGAGGGGGCCGGGCACGCCTATTCGGAGCCCGGCATTCTCGATCGGCTGATCCGATCGACCGACAAATTCGCCGGCAAGGCCGAATAAGGAGCGGGCCGAAAAGCCCACCATCGATGTACTGATCCATACGTTGGGACCGAGATATGACCAGGCAACGCATCTACCTCTTCGACACGACTCTTCGAGATGGGCAGCAGACGCCTGGTATCGATTTTTCCGTCGAGGACAAGATTGCGATCGCGTCCATGCTCGATCAATTCGGCATGGATTACGTCGAAGGCGGATATCCGGGCGCCAATCCGACCGATACCGAGTTCTTCAAGCGCAAACGCACCGAGAATGCCTCATTCGTGGCGTTCGGAATGACCAAGCGCGCTGGCGTATCCGCCTCCAACGATCCTGGCCTGAATGCGTTGCTGGGCGCGCAAAGCGATGCGATCTGTCTTGTTGCCAAGAGCTGGGACTATCATGTCGACGTGGCGCTCGGTTGCTCCAATGAGGAGAATCTCGAAAATATCCGTGCGTCGGTGGAGGCGGTGGTTGCATCCGGGCGCGAGGCGATGGTCGATTGCGAGCATTTCTTCGACGGCTTCAAGGCGAACCCCGCCTATGCGCTCGCATGCGCGACAACGGCTTTTGAAGCCGGCGCACGCTGGGTGGTGCTTTGCGACACGAATGGCGGGACGCAGCCGCCGGAAATCCGAGAGATCGTCTCGGCCGTGATAGCGGCCGGCGTTCCCGGTGCAAGTCTCGGTATCCACGCGCATAACGATACGGGGCAGGCGGTGGCCAATTCTCTGGCGGCGGTCGAAGCCGGCGTTCGTCAGATCCAGGGCACGCTGAACGGCATCGGCGAGCGCTGCGGCAACGCCAACCTCGTAACGCTGGTTGCGACGCTTTCGTTGAAGGATGCCTATTCGAGCCGCTTCGAAACGGCAATCGACGCCGAAAGGCTCCAGGAACTGACCAAGCTCGCGCATGCTTTCGACGAGTTGCTCAACCGTTCGCCCGATCCTCAGGCGCCCTATGTCGGCGCTTCGGCCTTCGCCACCAAAGCCGGAATTCACGCCTCGGCGCTGCTGAAGGATCCGAGGACCTACGAGCATGTCGCGCCGGAAAGCGTCGGCAATCTGCGCAAGGTCATGGTCTCCGATCAGGGCGGCAAGGCCAATTTCATCAATGCGCTGAAGCGGCGTGGCATCACCGTCTCCAAGGACGATCCGCGGCTGGACAAGTTGATTTCGATCGTCAAGGAGCGGGAGGCAACAGGCTATGCCTATGAAGGCGCGGATGCGAGCTTTGCGCTTCTCGCCAGCCGAATACTCGGCACAGTGCCCGACTTCTTCCATGTTGAGAGCTTCCGGGTCATGGTCGAGCGCCGCTTCGACGCCAACGGCAAGCTGAAGACGGTGTCGGAGGCGGTGGTCAGGGTCATCGTCGATGGCGAAACGATGATGTCCGTTGCCGAGGGGCATGGCCCCGTCAACGCACTCGACCTCGCACTCCGGAAGGACTTGGGGAAGTACCAGTCCGAAATCGCCGATCTGGAGCTTGCCGATTACAAGGTGCGCATCCTCAACGGAGGCACCGAGGCGGTCACCCGCGTGCTGATCGAATCGACCGATCGCACCGGCGCACGCTGGTGGACGGTCGGCGTGTCCGACAACATCATCGATGCCTCATTTCAGGCATTGATGGACAGTATCGTCTACAAGCTGCTCAAAAATCGCGATCAGGTCGGATTGATCGCCGCCGAGTAGTCTTGGATCCGAGTAAATCTGGGCGGACAGGATGGCGGAAAACCGCACTCCCGTTTCCTGGAAGTGCCCCAGGCACATCAACGCCGTTCATCCGTCGGTTCACGGAAATGAATTGGTGCATCACCTCCCGTTGGAGTAGGACGCTCCGTTGGAGGAGGGCGCAGCAGTAAAGGCGGCAATGCGCCCGAGAGGTTTCGCCGTCGATTGAATCCGGAGCGGTTTCGCGCTTGGCTCCGGTTTATTTTCAGGATCAGAATCATGGCCGAGCCGAATGCGAAATTGAACGCAGAGAATACCGATTCCGCGAGAGGTTTCGCCTTCGCGCTCGCCGCATATCTTCTATGGGGCTTCCTGCCTTTCTTCATGAAGGCGGTGGCGCATATTCCCGCGGCTGAAGTCGTTGCGCATCGTATCGTCTGGTCGGTCCCGCTTGCCGGTCTCGTGCTGCTGTGGATCGGCCGGACGCAGGATGTTAAAGTTGCGCTGCGGTCTCCTCGCGTGCTGATGATGGCTACGCTCACCGCAGGGCTCATCACCGTCAACTGGGGTATCTATGTCTGGGCGATCGGGGCGGGACGGGCTATAGAGACGGCCCTGGGCTACTATATCAATCCTTTGTTCTCCATCTTTCTGGGCGCGCTGTTGCTCAAGGAGAGACCTAATCCGGCGCAGATGGTGGCAATCGGTCTCGCCGCGGTCGCCGTCGGTGTGCTTGCCTTCGACGCGGGTGGTCTCCCCTGGGTCTCGCTCGGACTGTGTTTTTCCTGGGGCTTCTACGCGTTTTTCCGCAAAACGCTGCCTGTCGGTCCAAACCAGGGCTTTTTCCTCGAAGTCTTGCTGCTCAGCATCCCCGCCGCCGGCTACATCATCTGGCTCGAGGCTGCCGGGCAGGGACACTTCTTCGGTTACACCAGCATGACCGATGTTCTGCTGCTCCTCGCCTGCGGCGTCGTCACCGCCGTGCCTTTGATGATCTATGCCAATGGGGCAAAGCTGCTCCGGCTCTCGACGATCGGGATCATGCAATATATCGCTCCGACGATGATCTTCCTGATCGCCGTCTTCGTCTTTCACGAACCTTTCGGAACGGCGAAGCTCGTTGCTTTCGCACTGATCTGGGCTGCGCTCTTCATCTATTCGGGAGCGATGCTGCAGGAGAGCAGGGCACGGCGCGCGGCGCAACCGACACCGGCCGAATAGAATCTTCAGCAAAAGCGCTGCGAGCGGGGGCTCAGAGTTTCGCGATGATACCGGCTTCGCCGTCGCGTCCGTTCGCGGAGGTCGACGCAACTATTGCAGGGACGATGTCTTCCGGCCGGCCGATAACGAGCGGCTGCACCAGATGCGCCGTATGAACGAAACCCTGGTCGCGCATGTGGTCGATCAGCTCCAGCATCGGGTCCCAGAAGCCGTTGACATTGCCGAAGACCATGGGTTTCCTGTGACGGCCGAGTTGTGCCCATGTCATGATTTCGACAATTTCCTCGAGCGTACCGATCCCGCCTGGAAGGGCGACGAAAGCATCCGCGCGCTCGAACATCTCGTGCTTGCGCTCATGCATGTCGGCGGTGACGATCAGTTCGTTCAGTTGGCCGAGCGAGTGGCGGGTCGCTTCCTTGTCCATCAGGAACTCGGGAATGATGCCGGTCACGTGTCCTCCGGCCGAAAGTACGCCGCTTGCCACGGCGCCCATGATCCCGCGCGTGCCGCCGCCATAGACGAGGCGAAGACCATGTTCGGCGATCGATCTGCCGAGGATGCGGCCGGCCTCGATGTGGGCCTCGTCGCGCCCGGGCTGAGAACCGCAATAAACGCAGACGGATAGAATCGGTGTCGTTTCCTTGTTCATGGCCCAAAAGACATTGCACTGCAGCACCGGTCAAGGAAAATGGACGAGAAATATCCTTCTGTCGAGCCTCGGAATCATTGTGGCGCTTGTATAGAACTATAAGAAACGTTAGCAATTTCGGTAATACATTGAAGAATTCGGACAGTGTGCTGCGGGTGCGCTATAATGCGCAGCTAGCGTCGTAGCGCCGGCCGATGGGGCATGCGGGGAGCATCAAGGCGCTCCGCCCTGTGGAGAGTGGCATGATTAAGAATAAGGCCAGCTGGGTGGCCCTTGGCGTCCTGGCAATCGCAACCGCATTGATGGTTTTTGTGGTTCAGCCAAACCTGCGCGAAAGCGACAAGGAGGCGGTGGCTCAATCCGGGACAGGCGGCCAGCCTGCCCGACCGGCGGCAACAGACGCCGGAAGCTCGTCCGCCGTCCCGCTAGGCACAGCTGCGAAACAGGCGGCAGCTGGCTCCCCGAATCAAGTCGCATCGTCTGCGTCTGATCCGGCGACGGCCTGGGTGGTTCCGGGGTTCGACGTGCTGCGCGTCGAACCGGACGGCTCGACGGTCGTCGCGGGCAGGGCCCAGCCGAATACGAAGCTCGAAATTCTGAGCGGCGACGCGGTCGTCGGTACCGCGGACGTGGGCGCTGGTGGCGATTTCGCCGCCGTCTTCGACAAGCCGCTCCCGGCGGGCGACCACCAGCTGACGCTCAGAAGCGTCGGCTCGGCCGGTCAGAGCAAGTCGTCGGAAGAGGTTGCCACCGTTTCAGTGCCGAAGGATGCGAGTGGCCAGTTGCTGGCGATGGTCTCGAGGCAGGGCAAGGCGAGCCGGCTGATAACGACGCCGGACGCTGAGCCAAAGCCGGTGCAGGAGGCCGTCGCCACGGGTATGGCGCCATCCGGTGAAACCGGTGGAGCTTCCGACACGTCCGCCGCTCCGGCCACCGTTCCCGGACTGCAGGTCACCGCGGTCGAGATCGAAGGCAGCATGATGTATGTCGCAGGCAACGCCAAGCCCGGGGCGCTTGTCCGCATTTATGCGAACGACCAACTGTTGGGTGAGGTGGAAGCCGACGACAAAGGGCATTTCGTCGTCGATGGCCCGATTGAACTCTCGATCGGCAGCCACATCATTCGTGCCGACATGATGAATGAAGACGCGAGCAAGGTGGCGATGCGTGCTTCCGTCCCCTTCGACAGGCCGGAAGGAGCCCAGGTCGCCGCCATTGCCGGTACGACGCTCGGAGCGCCCACTGCGGGTCTCGACAGGCTGAAGGCGGAAGCGGGCAAGGCGCTGACACTGCTGAAAGGGCTCTTCTCCGGCGGGAAGCAACCCTCCACGGAGCAACTTGCCGCAGCCCGCTCGGCAACCGAATTCGCCCTTCAGTCGCTGGCCGAATTCAAGCCGGCCGACACCTCCGATCCCGCGCTGGCTGCGGCGGCCGCCGAGGCTTCGGACGCGGCCTCGACGGCGCTGGCGGCGCTAAAGGCCTCGCCGCAGGACGCTGCAAGCGTTGCGGCGGCGGTGGAGAAGGTGGATGGCGCTCTCGGGTCCGCATTGACGCGCCAGAATGTCAGCACGTCGGTGGCTTCCGCCGAGCCGCTGGCCATGCCGACGAGCGAACTCTCCCGGACAGCCGCCCCTCCGGCAGCCGGTGATGCGGCCGCACCTGCGGCCGAGCCAGCAGCGGCGACCGGTTTGAATGCTGCAACGGAACAGCCCGAAACGATCGAGCAGGCGCCACTCAAGGAAAGCAAGACGTCGGTGATCATCCGCCGCGGCGACACGCTCTGGCAGATCTCGCGCCGTGTCTACGGTGCCGGTCTGCGCTACACCACGATCTATCTTGCAAACCGCGAGCAGATCGAAAACCCGGACCTGATCCGGCCCGGTCAGGTTTTTGGGGTTCCGGACGAGATGCTTACCGAGGAAGAATCGCGGGAAATTCACCGCAAGCATATGCGGCACTAAGATTATCTTTTCCCGACAGTTCCATTGCGCCGATGGGAAGCTAAACCTACATGCAAAAAAAGAGGCGGTGTCATCCAAAAAGGCGCCGCTTTTCCTTGAAGCCGGTGCTGGATGAGACGCGCTGGAGCGAGAAAAAGGGCGTGCGGTTTCCCGTCTGTATCCCGCTCTCCCCTAAATTATAGGCTCGTTCACGATCATGATTTTAGGTGTTCTGACCTGCAGTCGCGAATGTGATCTGGTGCCGCGGCTCGTCCACACGTCTTCGTCAATCAACTAATGAAGCGGACTGAGACGTGCCCCAGAAGAAGACGGTTTCCGCCGACAGCGCCAATCCGATCGAAACCATAGCTAATCTTTGGCCATATATGTGGCCGGCTGATCGGCTTGATCTGAAACTGAGGGTCGTCTGGGCGACGGTTATCCTGGTGATCGCCAAGGCCGTGCTCATCCTCGTCCCCTATTTCTTCAAGTGGGCGACGGATGCGCTCAACAACAAGCCGGAGGCGCTGGGTTTTCTGCCGGTATTCCTGACGGGCGCCGTCATGCTGGTGCTCGCCTATAATTTTGCCCGTCTGCTGCAGGCCGGTCTCAACCAGTTGCGCGATGCGCTGTTCGCCAGTGTTGGCCAACACGCCGTCCGGCAACTTGCCTACAAGACCTTCGTTCACATGCATCAGCTTTCGCTGCGCTTCCATCTCGAGCGGCGTACCGGCGGGCTCTCGCGCATCATCGAGCGCGGCACCAAAGGCATCGAGACGATCGTCCGCTTCACAATCCTCAACAGCGTGCCGACTCTCATCGAGTTCCTGCTGACTGCGGTGATCTTCTGGTGGGGCTACGGCTTCAAATACCTTCTGGTAACCGCGGTCACTGTCTCTCTCTACATCTGGTTCACGGTAAGAGCGAGCGACTGGCGCATCGCCATTCGCCGGTCGATGAACGACAGCGACACCGATGCGAACACAAAGGCGATCGATTCGTTGCTCAACTTCGAAACCGTCAAATATTTCGGCAACGAGGAGATGGAGGCGAACCGCTTCGACAAATCCATGGAGCGTTACGAGCGGGCAGCAACGCAGGTCTGGACGTCGCTCGGCTGGCTGAACTTCGGGCAGGCACTAATCTTCGGAGCCGGGACCGCGGTGATGATGACGATTTCGGCGCTCGCCGTGCAGCGCGGCGAACAGACCATCGGCGATTTCGTCTTCATCAATGCGATGCTGATCCAGCTCGCGATTCCGCTGAACTTCATCGGTTTCGTCTACCGCGAAATCCGCCAGGGGCTGACGGATATCGAGCATATGTTCGATCTCCTCGACGTTCGGGCGGAGGTCGTCGACCGGCCCGATGCGAAGGAGCTCGAGATCCAGCGAGGCGCGATCGCCTTCAAGGATGTACAGTTCGCCTATGACCCGGCACGGCCGATTCTGAAGGGGATCAGCTTCGAGGTGCCCGCTGGAAAGACAGTGGCCGTCGTCGGCCCCTCCGGAGCCGGCAAGTCGACCCTGTCGCGGCTGCTCTATCGCTTTTACGACGTGCAGGAAGGATCGATTACCATCGACGGTCAGGACGTGCGCGACATCACTCAGAAGAGCCTCCGCGCCGTAATCGGGATGGTGCCGCAGGATACGGTGCTCTTCAACGACACGATTGCCTACAATATCCGTTACGGCCGGGTGACGGCGAGCGACGCCGAGGTCGAGGCGGCGGCGGAGGCAGCGCAGATTGCCGACTTTATCCGCGACCTGCCGGATGGTTACCGATCCATGGTCGGCGAGCGCGGGCTGAAGCTGTCCGGTGGCGAGAAACAGCGCGTCGCGATAGCGCGCACCATCCTGAAGGCGCCGCCAATCCTGATTCTCGACGAGGCCACTTCCGCACTGGACACGAAGACGGAGCAGGAAATCCAGGCTGCGCTCGATATCGTGTCGCGCAACCGAACCACGCTCGTCATCGCCCATCGCCTGTCGACAGTTATCAATGCCGACGAGATCATCGTCCTGAAGGATGGCGTCATCGCCGAACGCGGCACGCATGGCGAACTGATTGACCGCAACGGCCTCTATGCCTCCATGTGGAGCCGCCAGCGCGAGGCAACGCAGGCCGAGGAGCAGCTGAAGCGCGTGCGTGAGAGCGACGATCTCGGCATTGTCGACCGCGGTGTTCCGGCGCTCTGAGCCCAAGGATTTCGCTGCGCGTCCATCCATCCGGGCCGTTCGACATTGCCGACCTGTCCAATTCGCGCTAGTTCACGTCGCAAAGCAAATATGGAGAGTAGAGTTCATGAGTTTGATCGACACAGTGCGCAACACGCTTGTACCGGTCCACAGGGAAGGCTACCGCTTCATCGCGATTTTCTTTGTCGTTTCGCTTGCCCTCGGCTTTCTCTGGGAGCCGCTGATGTGGATCGGCTTCCTTCTGACCGCTTGGTGCGCATATTTCTTCCGCGATCCGGAGCGGATGACCCCGATCGACGACGATCTCGTCATCAGCCCAGCGGATGGCACCGTATCCTCGGTCGCCACCGTGACGCCGCCGGAGGAACTGGGTCTCGGATCGGAGCCGATGCTGCGCATCTCGGTTTTCATGAATGTCTTCAACGGCCATGTGAACCGTGCGCCGATGAGCGGCACGGTTCGCCGCATCGCCTACCGTGCCGGCAAGTTCGTGAACGCCGAGCTGGACAAGGCGAGCCAGGAAAACGAGCGAAACGGCCTCGTTCTCGAGACGAAACATGGTCAGATCGGCGTCGTTCAGATCGCCGGACTCGTCGCCCGCCGCATCCTCTGCTGGACAAGGGAGAGCGCATCGCTCGAGGCCGGGGAGCGCTTCGGACTCATCCGCTTCGGGTCGCGTCTCGATGTGTTCCTTCCCGCCGGTGCAGAGCCGCGTGTGACGGTGGGCCAGACAGCCACCGCCGGCGAGACAGTGATCGCAGAATTCGGATCGGCGAAGGGGCCGGTCATCAGCCGCCGCGCGTGAGGACAGGTCATGGAAGAACCCCGCCACGAAAAATCCGCAGGGAACCAGGAAGTCGCCGCTGAGCATGCCCAGGCGGCTGGATCGCAGGATACCGGTTCGCACGACAAGGCGCGAGGGCCGCGATTGCGCGAGATCCCTCTACGGCTGATGGTCCCCAACATGATCACCGTTCTGGCGATCTGTGCGGGTCTTTCGGGCATCCGCCTGGCTTTCGAGAATCGTTTCGAGCTCGCGGTTGCGATGGTCCTGCTGGCCGCCTTCCTCGACGGCATAGACGGACGCATCGCGCGTCTCCTGAAGGCGACGTCGAGCTTCGGGGTGCAGATGGACTCGCTTGCCGACATCATCAATTTCGGTGTTGCGCCCGCGCTCGTCCTCTACGTCTTTCTGCTGGACCAAGCCCGTTCCGTCGGGTGGATCGCGGCGTTGATCTATGCCATTGCCGCGGGCCTCAGACTCGCGCGTTTCAATGTGATGGCGGAGCGCCAGGTCAAGGCGAGGTGGCAGTCGGAATATTTCGTCGGCGTTCCTGCGCCGGCCGGCGCGATGCTGGTGCTGCTGCCGGTCTATCTTGGCCTGCTGGGCCTTGCGCCGGACCGGACCTTTGCGCTGATCGCATCGGTCTATACCGTCCTGATCGCCTTCCTGATGGTCAGCCGTCTGCCCGTCTGGTCGGGCAAGTCGGAAAACCGCGTGCGACGCGACCTGGTGCTGCCCGTCATCCTGGTCGTCGTCCTCTATGTAGCGACGCTGATGACCTATACATGGGAGACGATGGCAGTGACGGCGGTCGCCTATCTGGTGACCTTGCCCTTTGGCGCCCGTTCCTGGCAGCGCAAATACGGCGACTGGCCTTCCGCCCACGGGAACGATGGCCTGCCGGGGGACAGCGAGTAGTTGCAAGGATATCCATTGCGAATGCCCGTATCCCGCCGCCGCGTCTTGGCGGGGAGAAGGGACAAGCCGCTGACCCGCGTTCCCCCTCGAACATCCGGGGGAGTGGAGCGCCGCGGGTCTATTCCGGCATGCGGTAATCGACGATCTTCTTTTCCCGAACGATGAAAAGTTTGCCGGTCTCGGTCTGCTCGGGTCCGAGAAGCGGCATCAGCGACTGGGCGATTTCGGATGGATGGGGCACGGTTTCCGGATCTTCGCCGGGCATGGCCTGAGCCCGCATGGCGGTGCGTGTGGCACCCGGATCGACGCTGAGGATGCGCAGCGGCAGGCGCTGCGTCTCGTAGGCCCAGGTGCGGGCCAGTGCCTCGACCGCAGCCTTGGAGGCGGAGTAGGGCCCCCAGAAAGGTTTGCACTTATGCGCCGCACTGGACGAGAGGATGAGGGCGCGGCCGGTGTCGGAGCGGGTGAGCAGCGGCTCGAGCGAACGGATCAGGCGCCAGGTTGCGGTGACGTTGATCGCCATCACCTTTTCGAAGACCTTGGCTTCGACATGGCCAATCGGGGAGATCGTGCCGAGAACGCCTGCATTTGCGACCAAAATGTCGAGCTTGCCCCAGCGTTCGTTGATCGCGCCGCCAAGCTTGTCGATGGCGGTCATGTCCGCAAGATCGAAGGGTACGAGCGTCGCCGAGCCACCGAGGGCCTTGATCGCATCGTCCAGTTCTTCGAGCCCACCGACGGTGCGTGCACAGGCAACGACATGGGCGCCCGCTTTGGCAAGTTCCAGAGCCGTGAAATAGCCGATCCCGCGTGATGCGCCGGTAACGACGGCGATCCGGTCTTTCAGATTGGGCATCATATTGTTGTTCATTATCCGTTGCTGGCGAGGACCGAAAGCTTGCGGACGTTGTTGGACGCCCCCTGGTCGAGAAGGCGGGTCGGGTAGTCCCCGGTGAAATAGTGATCGGTGAACTGTGGTGCCTGCCGGTTGCGCGGCTCGCCGCCGACAGCGCGATAAAGCCCGTCGATCGACAGGAACGCAAGCGAATCGGCGCCGATGAAGCGGCACATCGACGCTAGATCCGCATGCTGGTTGGCGAGCAGCTTGTCACGGTCGGGAGTATCGATGCCGTAGAAATCCGGATGGAAGATCATCGGGCTGGCGACGCGCAAATGCACTTCGCGCGCCCCGGCATCGCGGATCATCTGCACGATCTTGACCGAGGTGGTGCCGCGAACGATCGAATCGTCGACGAGCACGACGCGCTTGCCGGCGATCATCGCCCGGTTCGCGGAATGCTTGAGCTTGACGCCGAAGGCGCGGATCTGCTGAGTCGGCTCGATGAAGGTTCGACCGACATAGTGATTGCGGATGATCCCGTATTCGAAGGGGATGCCGCTGCGCTGTGCGTAGCCGAGCGCAGCCGGCGTGCCACCATCGGGTACAGGAACGACGACGTCCGCATCGATCGGTGATTCTTCGGCGAGATGGACGCCCATGTTCTTGCGGGCCACATAGACGCTGCGCCCTGCGACGACGGAGTCCGGACGCGCGAAGTAGACATATTCGAAGAGGCAGGGCCGCTCAGGCTGCGCTGATTGCGGTTTGCGCGCATCGACCGAAATCGAGCCGTCCGGCTGGATCTCGCAGATGACGACTTCGCCGTTCTCGATATCGCGGATGTACTTGGCACCGATGATGTCGAGTGCGCAGGTTTCCGAGCAGAAGATGGGCTTGCCGTCGAGCTCGCCCATGACCAGCGGGCGGATGCCGATCGGGTCGCGTGCGGCGATCAGCTTGGTTCGAGTCATCGCCAGCATCGAATAGCCGCCTTCCATCTGGCGGATGGCGTCGATGAAGCGATCGGAGGAAGAGGCCTGCTTGGAACGGGCGATGAGGTGAAGGACGACTTCGGTGTCCGAGGTCGACTGACAGATCGCACCGTCGGCAATCAACTGGCGGCGAAGCGTCAGGCCATTCGTGAAGTTGCCGTTATGGGCGACCGCGATGCCGCCGACTTCGAGTTCGGCAAAGAGCGGCTGGACGTTGCGCAGCGCCACCTCGCCGGTCGTCGAATAGCGCGTATGCCCGATGGAGATATAGCCCGGCAGCTTGGCGAGTGTCGCGGGGTCCGTGTAATGATCTCCGACGAGACCCATGCGCTTTTCCGTATAGAACTGCTTGCCGTCGGTCGTAACGATACCGGCTGCCTCCTGGCCGCGATGCTGGAGCGCGTGCAGGCCAAGCGCCGTCAGGGTTGCTGCGTCCGGATGTCCGAGAATGCCGAAAACGCCGCATTCTTCGTGGAGGGTGTCGCCCTCGAGTTCGTCATGGATTTCGCTGGATCTGAGATCGGTCATCGCATTTCGCCTTTGCTACGTGCCGGTGCGCATATCGTGATCAGGCCGCCAGTCTTCAAGCGATCTTAGCCGAAAACACTGGCAGGCGTCATTCCAAATAGACAAAGCCCGCACAGCGGGCTTTGTCGCAAACTTGTCGTCAGTCTCAGCCGTTCGTCGCCGGTGCTTCCTCGCCGGGCGCCTGTTCCGTCTGGGCCGGCGGTGACTCGCCTTCGCCTTCGCCGGTCGTGTCCTTGCCGCGCAAGCGGTCGAGAATTGTGGCGTCGGCCTCTTCCGGCAGGAGCGCGACCAACTGGTTGCCGAGGTTGTCGAGCAGCGGTTTCGACTTCGCCTGCGTGACCCAGACGGGTTGCTGCTGCGGCGCGACCAGCCAGTTGAAGAACAGCATTGCGACGACGACGAGAAGGATGCCGCGTGCGGCTCCGAACAGGAAACCGAGCGTGCGATCGAGCGCGCCGATGCGGCTGTCGATGATGAAGTCGGCTACCCGCATCGTGATGAAGGAGATGACGATCAACGCGATCAGGAAGATCACGGCCGCTGAGCCGATCATCGCGACCGTGCCGCTGGTCGTGTATTGGCTGGCATAGGGCAGCAGGTGCGGGTAGAGGAAGTAGGCGGCGGCGGCCGCACCGACCCAGCTCGCCACCGACAGAACCTCGCGCGAGAAGCCGCGGACCATCGCGAGGATGGCTGAAAACAGCGCGACGCCGAGAACGATACCGTCGAGAATTGTGATGGGCATGTTGTCCTTACTCCGAACTCCACCGCCAATCGCCAGGCGGCACATCCTTTTGATGCTCCCAGGGCGCGGCTACTCCGTCATTCCTCGTCATTCGTCTGCTGCAGGGCACGCCGCGATCCCGCGATACGCGCCACCAGATCCGGCAGGCTTTCCATCTCGCTCCAGCGGCCATTGCCGTTCTTCGGCAGCTCGGTCGATGCAGATGGCAAGACGGCCTGGGAGAAACCGAGTTTTTCGGCTTCCTTGAGACGTTGGGCGGTATGCGCAACCGGCCGGATAGCCCCCGACAAGCTGACTTCGCCGAAATAGACGCAATCGGCCGGGAGGGCAAGCCCGGCAAGCGACGAAACCAGTGCGGAAGCCACCGCGAGATCGGCCGCCGGTTCGGATATGCGATAGCCGCCCGCGACGTTGAGGTAGACGTCGTGCTGGCCGAGGCGAATGCCGCAATGGGCTTCCAGAACCGCGAGGATCATGGAAAGACGCGCCGCATCCCAGCCGACCACGGCGCGGCGCGGCGTTCCGAGCGAGGTCGGCGCGACCAGTGCCTGCACCTCGACAAGCACCGGCCGCGTGCCTTCCATGCCGGCAAAGACCGCCGCTCCCGGCGACTTCTCGTTACGCTCGCCAAGAAAAAGCTCCGATGGATTGACGACCTCGCGCAGGCCCTTGTCGGACATTTCGAAGACGCCGATCTCGTCGGTCGGCCCGAATCGGTTCTTCACCGTCCTGAGAATCCGATAGTGATGACCCCGGTCGCCCTCGAAATAAAGGACGGCATCGACCATGTGCTCGACCACGCGGGGTCCGGCGATCTGGCCCTCTTTCGTCACGTGTCCGACCAACACGACGGCCGTACCCGTCTGCTTGGCAAAGCGGATCATGGCCTGCACGCCGGTGCGCACCTGCGTCACCGTTCCCGGCGCCGAGTCTACGATGTCGCTCCAGAGCGTCTGGATGGAATCGATGATCACCAGGTCCGGGCGCTTGTCCTCGGAAAGCGTGGCGAGGATATCTTCAACGTTCGTCTCGGCGGCAAGGAGGACGTCGCTGTCGGCTGCGCCCAGCCGCTGAGCGCGCAAGCGAACCTGAGCAATCGCCTCTTCGCCCGAGACATAGATTACCCGATGCTTCCGGCGGGCAAGTGCCGCGGCCGCCTGCATCAGCACGGTCGACTTGCCGATGCCGGGATCGCCACCGACGAGAAGCGCGGATCCGCGAACGAAGCCGCCGCCGGTCACGCGGTCGAGCTCGGAAATACCGGTCTGGATGCGCGGCGCGTCTTCGATCTCCCCGGACAGCGTCGTAAGCGCGACCGGGCGCCCCTTTTTCGGGGTACGCATCGGACCACCGCCAATTCCCGCTGTCGGATTGTCTTCAATGATGGTGTTCCATTCGCCGCAACCGTCGCACTTGCCCACCCAGCGGGAGTGGATGGTGCCGCAATTCTGGCAGATGAACTGGGTGCGGGCTTTCGCCATTTATGTCAGCTTTCGGATGTTGCGGGAGGTAACGGGATTGCCGCCGCCCGAGAATCACTCTCGGCGGTCACATAATGCCGCGAAATCTCGTTTGAAGGACGATATTCCGTCGGGCCTTGTTCAAGCGCCTCCGACATAGGTCCTGTGATAGCGCCGTCCGAGGCTCGTCAGGAGCTCGTAGCCGATGGTGCCGCCGGCACGCGCGACGTCGTCGATGGGGATATTGCGCCCGAAGAGCTCGATATAGTCGCCGGCACGCACGGTCGATTCCGGCAGGTCCGTAACATCGAAGAGGCTCAGATCCATCGTCACGCGCCCGACATGCGGCACCTTCCTGCCGTGCAGAAAACCGAAGGCGCCGGAGGGCATTGCCTGTCTGAGGGTGACGCCGCCGCCCGAAACCGAACGGTGGTAGCCGTCGGCATAGCCGATCGCGACCGTTGCAATTCGGCTGTCGCGGCCGAAACGGACCGAGGCGCCGTAGCTTGCGCTTTCGCCCGAGGGAACTGTTCTGATCTGCACGATGCGCGCCTCGGCGATGACGACCGGCTTCATCGGATTGACGTCGCCATCCACCGCTTCGCCGCCATAGACAGCGATGCCGGGCCGGGTGAGATCGAAGTGATAATCCTCGCCGAGGAAAACGCCGCCGGAGTTTGCAAGGCTTGCCGGCACGCCCTCGAAGAAGGCCGTCACCTCACGGAAGCGCTGGAGCTGATGGCGGTTCATCGGGTGCCCTGGATCGTCCGCGCAGGCGAGGTGGCTCATCACGAGGACCGGCGAAAAACTGGCGGGCCGCACCGGGTCGTGAACGAGCCGGAGGGCCTCCTCCGGCGACAGGCCAAGCCGGTTCATGCCCGTATCGACGTGGAGAACGCAGGGGTGGTCGCCCCGTTCGGAAAGCGCCGCCATGAAATAGGCGAGTTGTTCCTGCGAATTGATGATCGGCACGAGATCGTTCTCGAAGAAGAGCGCCTCGTTGCCCGGCCACATTCCTGCGAGAACATAGACGCGGCCCTCCGGCACCAGCGGGCGCAACTCGGCCCCTTCCTCGACGCTGGCAACGAAAAAATCGCGCGCGCCGGCGGCGTAGAGGGCGGGAGCTGCTTGCATGACGCCGAGGCCGTAAGCATTCCCCTTCAGAACTGCGGCGGCGCGAGCTCTCCCGGACCGCTCGTTCATCATGCGCCAATTGTCGGCGAGTGCCGCGAGATCGACGGTCAGCCTGCTGGAAGCGGAGGAGAAATCGGAGTTTTGCATAGCGGAACTCTGCGTGAGCGATATTGCAGCAATACATCCAAGCGCCGTCAGCCGCAAACGGCGGCGGCAAGGATCGGCCCGAAGCATTTTTATACAAGACGAGCGTTTTCGCGCCCGGTAGGATTAACCGATGGAAACGATCTCACAGGAAAAGGCCATCGAGGCCATGCCGCTCGAGGGGGTCGAGCGAACGCGATTCTGGCGCGATGCGCGCTTCAAGGGGATGGAGTGCCTGAGCGCGACGTTCATCACGCATGAATTCGCGCCGCATGCGCACGACACGTTCAGCATCGGCGCGATCGAAGCGGGCTCTCAGATAAGCACGATCAAGGGTGAGCGGTCGCAGACGGGGCCGGGAGATCTCTATCTCATCAACCCCGATGAGATCCACGACGGGCATCCGGGCCATGACGGCTATCGATACCGGATGATCTATCCGTCGTCGGAACTGCTCGTAGAGACAATCGAGGATGTCACCGGCCGTTCCTTCAAAGGGACGCCGTCCTTCTCGCGGCTGCTTCTCACCGATAGGGAGCTCGCGGTCGGATTTCATCGCGCCCATCGCGCGTTGGAAGGCAAGGTCGGAACGCTGGAGGCGGACGAGAGCATGTTTGGTTTCCTGGCCAGGCTCTTCGAACGGCATGGCAGCGCCATCATCGTCCCCCTGCAGACGCGCGAGAGTTCAGCCGTGCACCGGGCGCGAGATTATCTCGTTGGAAACTACAGGTTCGACGTCGGACTGGAGGAACTTGCGAAGGTGGCGGGCCTCAGCCGCGCCCATTTGATCCGTGCCTTCCGAAAGGAATTCCACATCACTCCGCATGCTTTTCTCACCGACAAGCGCGTGCGCGAGGCAAAAGCGCTTCTTCGCAAGGGCTGGTCTGCAGCGGACACCGCATACTATTGCGGTTTCGCGGATCAGGCGCATTTCAGCCGGCATTTCAAGGCTCGAACCGGCGTCACGCCGCGGGCCTACCGCTCAGCCTGATCACTTTCGTTCAAGACGGGACGTCTTCTGTCTGATACCAGCCCTCGTCGCAAGCACGGGAGATCGCGGGCGTGAAAAAGACGCGGGCAGTCGAGGAATTCTGTGGAGGTTTCAGGGCGATGGCGCCGCTTATCGTGGCGGTGATGCCGATCGGGCTCGTCTTCGGAGCGATCGCCGCAACCAAGGGCCTGTCGAGCCTCGAAACCTTTTTGATGAGCGCGCTCGTCTTCGCCGGCGGCTCGCAATTCGTCGCGCTCGACATCTGGGCTCACCCCGCCTCATGGGCGGCTCTCGGATTTTCGGCGCTGCTCGTCAACATCCGCCATCTTCTGATGAGCGCGTCCATCGGCACGAAGATGCCGGCCTTTTCCGGCCCGGCGAAATATGCCGCAATGCTTCTGCTTGCAGACGAGATCTGGGCCATGGCCGAAGTCCGGGCGGGCGAGACGCGGCTCACGCCGGCCTGGTATGCAGGTCTTGCGCTACCCTTCTATCTGGTCTGGGTCATGGCCGGACTTGCCGGCTCGCTTGCCGGTGCGTTCCTCGGGGGCCCGAAGGCGCTCGGCCTCGATTTCGCCTTTCCGGCGGTCTTCATCGTCCTGCTCATTGGCTTCTGGAAGGGACGCGGAACGGGTGCGGTTCTCGCCGCGAGCGCAGCGGCGGCGGTGCTCGCGCACCAGTTCCTCCCCGGAGTCTGGTACATCGCCGCCGGCGCGGCCGCGGGCGTCATTGCGGCGCTTTTCACCGGGGAACGCCAGGAGGCCTGCGCGTGACGCTCGATCCGCATACGCTTCTTGCGATTGTCACCATGGCCGCTGCCACGATACTGACCCGGCTCGGCGGTCTTGTCCTCATCCGATTCGTGACGATCGGCCCGAAACAGAAACGGGCCCTCGAGGCGATCCCGCCGGCGGTGCTGATGGCCGTCATCGCTCCGACAGCGCTGGTCACCGGGCCGGCCGAAACGCTCGCGGCGCTCGCGACAGCGCTCGTCGCTATGCGGCTGCCGCTGCTTGCGGCGGTGGCGACCGGGGTGATGGTGGTCGCGCTTGCGAGGATGTTCGGGGCGTGAGGGCGGACCCCTACGACAATCGCCTCAATGCTCGTATTGCGTGAACGAAGGATCGGCGAGGTCGGAGAAGCGCGTGAACTCGGACTGGAAGGCGAGCTTGACGGTGCCGGTCGGTCCGTGGCGCTGCTTGGCGATGATCACGTCGGCTGTGCCCTTCACCTTCTCCATCTGCATCTTCCACTCTTCATATTTCGGATCGAACTCGTCGCGCGGTTCCACATTCTTCACGTAATATTCCTCGCGGAACACGAAGAGCACGACGTCTGCATCCTGTTCGATCGAGCCCGATTCACGCAGGTCGGAGAGCTGCGGGCGCTTGTCCTCGCGGCTCTCGACGGCACGGGAGAGCTGCGAAAGCGCGATGATCGGCACGTTCAGTTCCTTGCCGAGCGCCTTCAGGCCGGTGGTGATTTCGGTGATCTCCTGCACACGGTTTTCGCCCGATTTCTTCGAACCGGTCATCAGCTGGATGTAGTCGACCACGAGCACGTCCAGGCCGCGCTGCCGCTTCAGGCGGCGTGCGCGCGCCGCAAGCTGGGCGATTGAGATGCCGCCGGTCTGGTCGATATAGAGAGGCACCTTCTGCATCATCTGCGAGCAGGCTACGAGCTTCTCGAAATCGGCTTCCGAAATCTCGCCGCGGCGGATCTTCGACGACGAGACTTCGGTCTGCTCCGAGATGATACGGGTGGCTAGCTGCTCGGAGGACATTTCGAGCGAATAGAAGCCGACAACCCCCCCGTTCTTCGCCTTGAAGGAACCATCGGGTTGAACCTCAGGGTCGTAGGACGCAGCGATGTTGTAGGCGATATTGGTCGCAAGCGAGGTCTTGCCCATGCCGGGACGGCCGGCAAGAATGATCAGGTCCGAGCGCTGCAGGCCGCCCATCTTCGAGTCGAGCGAGTGGATACCTGTGGAAATGCCGGAAAGATGACCATCGCGCTCGAATGCCTGCCCGGCCATGTCGATGGCAAGCGCCACCGCGTCGTTGAAGGACTGAAAGCCGCCGTCGTAGCGACCGGTCTCGGCCAGTTCGAACAACCTTCGTTCGGCGTCTTCGATCTGGTTTTGCGGGGGCATGTCGAGGGGCGCGTCATAGGCGATATTCACCATGTCTTCGCCGATGGTGATCAGCGACCGGCGGAGCGCCAGGTCGTAGATCGCGCGGCCATAATCCTCGGCATTGATGATGGACACTGCTTCGGCGGCGAGACGCGCGAGATATTGCGCGACCGTCAGGTCGCCGACCTTGTCGTCGGCCTTGAGGAAGGTCTTGACGGTTACGGGGTTGGCCGTCTTCCCCATGCGGATGATTTCGCCCGCGATCTCGAAAATCCTGCGATGCAGCGGCTCATAGAGGTGGACGGGCTTCAGGAAGTCCGAGACGCGGTAATAGGCGTCGTTATTGACGAGAATAGCGCCGAGCAGCGCCTGCTCCGCTTCCAGATTGTTCGGCGCCTCGCGATAATGCTGTTCCGCCTGATCCTTGGCCAAAGGGGCGAGCTTTCGCGCTGCGTCGTTCATCGTATCCGTTTCCGCTTATGATCCCTGAGGCACCCGGTTTGCTGACTGTTGCGGGCCACGTCTAGTGCAGGCAGGCAACAGTCGCGTGGCATACAACTCCACCTGATGCCTTTGCCCGTTGTTCGACTGATCCACAGGGAAGGCAAGGGCAAAGTTGCAAAAAAATACATTCTCGCGCGGTGCTGGTTGACGCCGCGGCTATGGGTAAAAATATCTGATTCGCACGTCCGCGTCCCCGTGCGCGCATCTTGAAACAGGCCCGCCGCCGGATTAAATAGTGCCAAGATGGTTAGCATGCTAGTAATATGGAAACGATATTAAATGTCTGAGACGAAGGTCAGTCGCGAACTGTTCGACGCGCTTGCGACGGTTAATCGCAAGCTGAGGTCGGTGTTCGACGCGCGGGTCAAGGAGCGCGGTCTAACGCTGCCCCGTGCGCGGATGCTGTTCGCTCTCGCCAGGAAAGAAGGTCTCAATCAACGCGAATTGGCCGAAGAACTCGATATCGAAACGCCGACCATAGTCCGGCTTCTCGACGGCATGGAGAACCAGGGGTTCATCGAGCGCCGCGTCGAACTTTCCGACCGGCGTGCGAAGCAGATCTACATGACGGTCTCCGGCCGCGCGCTGGCGGAGGAGATCCAGAAGCTTGCAAGCGATATCCGCGAGGAGGTTCTGGGCGGGCTGCGGCCGGAGGAGATCGCCGGTGCGCTGAAGGTCGTCAACACGATCGCAACGAACATCCAGTCGATCGGGCGGAGTGGCGGCCGATGACATCCAATGCGGCCCCGCAGCCGAGCCTTCCTGCTCAGATGGCGCCCGGTAAATCGGCCCTTTACATTGCCGGCTCCGCGTTCCTTTTCCTGACGCAGGGACTCGGCCTGAATCTGGCGTCGGCCAACCTTGCGCAGGTCCAGGGCTCCCTTTCGGCCACATCAGTCGAGGCTGCATGGCTTGCGGCTGCCTATATGGCTCCGAATGTCAGCCTTTCAGCCGCTCTCGTGAAGATCCGCGCCCAGTACGGCCTGCGCCGCTTTGCTGAACTGGGCATCGCCGGCTTCGTCATCGCTTCGTTGATGAACGTCTTCGTCTCGGATCTTCACTCGGCAATCGTCGTCCGCTTCATCAGCGGAATTGCGGCCGCGCCTTTGTCGTCGCTCGGCTTCCTCTATATGCTGGAAGCCTTCTCGCCGGAGAGAAAGCTGACGATAGGCCTCGCACTTGCCCTGACATGCACGACCCTGGCCGCTCCGGTCACGCGTCTGATCTCGCCGCAGCTTATCGAAATCGGACAATGGCACGGACTGTACACCCTCGAAATGGCGCTCTCGCTGCTCGCATTGCCGATCATCTATTTGCTGCCGCTGACGCCGGTGCCCCATGGCAAGGTCATTCAGCGTACCGATATTTCCAGCTATCTGCTGCTCGCCGTCGGCTTTGGCTGCCTTGCCGTCGTCCTCGCCATGGGGAGGCTCTATTGGTGGTTCGAGGCTCCCTGGCTCGGCGTCCTGCTCGCGCTCTCGGTCGTGACTCTCACGACGGTGATACTGATCGAGCTCAACCGTGAGCAGCCCCTAATCGACGTGCGCTGGCTGGCCTCGCGCGAGATCGTGCATTTCGCTGTGGTCCTGTTGATCTTCCGCCTCGTCGCCTCGGAGCAGTCGGCGATCGCCACCAGTTTCTACCAATTGCTCGGCCTGCAATATGATCAGCTCGCCACGCTTTACTGGATTATTCTGGCCGCGTCGGTCGGCGGAGGGCTGCTCTGCGCGGCGCTGATGGACCCGGCGCGCGCGGACGTCGTCCATGTACTTGCCTTAAGCATGATCACGGTCGGAGCTTACATGGACAGTCATGCGACGAGCCTCACGCGACCCGAGCAGATGTATGTGAGCCAGGCTTTGGTCAGCGCTGGCTCGGCTCTTTTCCTGCCGCCGGCGATGGCGCGAGGTTTCAGGTCGGCGCTCGCAAAAGGCCCGAACTACATCTTGAGCTTCATCGTGGTTTTTCTGTTCACGCAAAGCATTGGCGGCCTGATGGGCTCGGCCGCCTTTGGGACTTTCGTGACATTACGCGAAAAATTCCACGCCAATGTTCTGGCCGAGCAGATCGTTCTCACCAATCCCTTCGTCGCCCAGCGCATCGGCCAGCTGTCGGGCGGTTACGCCAGCGCAATTGGCGACAAGGCGTTGCTGCACGGGGAAGGTGTGGCCCTGCTTGGACGGTCGATTACCCGCGAGTCCAACATCCTCGCCTACAACGATGCCTTCCTGCTGATTGCTATCATCGCGGTTTTCGCACTCGCGGTGCTGCTCGTACAGGTTGGAGTCAAACGGCTTGCCCGGCCCGGTCTCAACGCCGCGTCGGCGGCCCTACACTGATCGATGAAGTAAAGTCATGTTGAAACATTTTCGCTCCCCCAGCACGCTGGTCGTGCTTGTAGCCGGCCTTGCCGGTCTTTCGCTCGTCCTTTACGCCTGGCGTCTGCCGCCCTTTGCCAGCTCCGTCGAAACCACGGAGAACGCCTATGTCCGCGGCTATGTGACGACTATCAGCCCGCAGCTTGCCGGCTACGTCGCCGAGGTGCCGGTGCGAGACTACGAGGAGGTTAAGGCGGGCCAGCTCCTCGCCAGGATCGACGACCGGATCTTCGTCCAGAAGCTTGCGCAGGCGAAAGCCATGCTCGCGACACAGCGGGCGGCCCTCGCGAACTCCTTCGAACAGGAGCTCTCGGCAAAGGCTGGAATTACCGCGAGCGAGGCCCAGCTCGACGGGGCTAAAGCAGCATTGGCAACCGCGAGGGCCACTTGGGATCGTATTCGTCCGCTCGCCGACAAGGGCGTTGCAACACGGAGCGACGCCGACCAGGCACGGGCCGCCTTCCAGCAGGCGGAAGCGGGCGTCAAACAGGCGATCGCCAATCTCGAAGTCTCGCGGCAATCACTCGCCACCACACTCGGCGCGCGCGCCGGCCTTCAGGGTTCGGTTTCCGGTGCCGAGGCGGCCGTTGAACTCGCCCAGATCGACCTCGACAACACCAGGATCGTTGCGCCGCGTGCCGGTAGACTTGGCGAGATTGGCGCCCGTGTCGGACAATATGTCACTGCCGGCACGCAATTGGTTTCGGTCGTGCCGCATGACGTCTGGATCGTCGCCAACTTCAAGGAGACGCAGCTTGACGGGATGAGGGTCGGTCAGCCCGTCACCATCTGGGTGGACGCCCTGAAACGCCAGGAGTTGAAAGGTCACATCGAGCGCTTCTCTCCAGCCGCGGGGTCGGAATTCAGCATAATACGTCCCGACAACGCCACCGGCAATTTCACGAAGGTGGCGCAACGTCTCGGCGTGCGGATCGCCGTCGATCCCGAACAGCCGTTGGCCGAGCGCCTTGCTCCCGGGCTTTCGGTCGTGGTCAAGGTCGACAAGGCGGCCGAACCGCAGGCATCAATCGCATCCGCAGGATAGACGAGTTCTGAGATGCTTTGCCCAGACGACGAGTATATCAGGCCTGGCTGGCCTGGTGTCCCGGAAATGAAGAAAGCCCGGACCGCGAGATCCGGGCTTTCTTCATTGGAATCCGTTCAGGAATTATTCTTCTTCGGATTCGATCTCGGCTTCCGGGTTGAAGAAGTCTTCGGGCTTCAGGGCGTCTTCGTCGACGCCGTAGATGGCGTCAGCGGAGGTCAGGCTTTCGCCCTTGGCCTGGCGCTCGGCTTCTTCGGCGGAACGGGCAACGTTGATTTCGATCGCCACGTCGACTTCCCCGTGCAGGTGCAGCGTGACCGTGTGGAGGCCGATTGCCTTGATCGGCTGGTTGAGATCAACCTGGTTCCGGTTGATGTTGAAACCTTCGGCAGCCAGCGTCTCGACGATGTCGCGGGCAGCGACCGAGCCGTAAAGCTGGCCGGTTTCGCCAGCGGAGCGGACGATGATGAAGGACTTGCCGTCAAGCGACTCGGCAACCTTCTGTGCTTCCGACTTGCGCTCGAGGTTACGGGCTTCGAGCGTGGAACGCTCGGCTTCGAAACGTGCCTTGTTGGAGGCATTGGCGCGTAGCGCCTTGCCGAGCGGCAACAGGTAGTTGCGCGCGAAGCCGTCGCGAACCTTTACGGTTTCGCCCATCTGGCCGAGCTTGGCGATGCGTTCGAGTAGGATGACTTCCATTTTGATTTCCTTTCAGTTCGATTTGTTTCGGTAGTCAATTTTTTCCCGTAGGCGTGAGCGCGATGGCGCGGCGCGTATCGGTCAGGCCGGTGAGGAGGAAGAAGAAAGCCGGAATCGTGAAGATGAAGACCGACAGGTATGCAATCCACAGCACGGGAAGCCGCCAGGACTTGCCACGCGTGCGAAAATGGAAAGAGGCAAAGCCCGAGAGCAGGAAGCCTGCGCCGAAGGTGCCGCAGACGAGCGCACCGACCACCGCCGGCGCGCCGCCGAAGAAGGTCAGGGTCAGGCCGGCGAGAAACACGAAGATGGCATTGCGGTTCATCCGGAGCGAAGAGGGAATATCCTCCCGCGGCCGAAGCGCCTTACCGGACAGCTGTACGATACGGGTCGCGAGATAATAGGCGGAGAACAGCATCAGCACCCATATCGCACCCTGCACCAGCGGCAGCGCCAGCGTGAAGATCGACTTCAGCTGAGCGATCGCCGCAGCGTCCGGATTGTAAAGCGGTTCCTGCGCCTTCACTGCATCGATCACCATATCGACCATGATGCCGGAGACGCTGGAGTCGTAACCGACGATATAGCCGACGATGATCATGCCCGCCGTCACCAGCCCGGCGAGATGCACAAGGATGTCGGAAAGCGGATACCAGGCGAGCGAACCTTCGGGACCGCCGAGTTCGTCGGCCGGACGTGCAAGATTGGAGAGGTGGCTGAGCCAGCCGGCCGGGACGAGCGTCACGACGACGATAAGCAGTGCGAAATAGGGCGACACGAGCGCCACTGCTGCCCCGCCGGCTACGACGATCCCGCCGAAGGCGGCGGCGTTTCCCCAGCCGAGGCCCGCAATCAGGATCGGAAGCGCGGAAGCGGCATAGAGAACGATCGCAAGAGACGGCTGCGTATTCGCGCCCATCGACAAAAGGGCGGCGGTAATACCGGCGAGCGCGCCGGTCAGCAGCGATGTCCTGTTCCAGTTCTGCATTTCGCTGTCCTGCTTCAGAGGCAGTTAGGGGCGGCGATCCGCGTAGCCCCAACATGGGATTTTTTGCGCCATACCGGCGCCGGTTCCGATCCGCGCCCACCGCGAAAGGGAGGATCGAGGCGCCTCTTCGAGACGCTTCGATCGGAGTTGGTCTCGTTGAGTCAGTCGCTCAACTGAGAGTCAGCAGCCTTACGAGACGATGTAGGGCAGCAGGCCGAGGAAGCGGGCGCGCTTGATCGCCTGGGCGAGTTCGCGCTGCTTCTTCTGGGAAACGGCCGTGATACGGGACGGCACGATCTTGCCGCGCTCGGAAATGTAGCGCTGCAGCAGACGAACATCCTTGTAATCGATCCGCGGAGCATTGGCGCCTGAGAAGGGGCAGGTCTTGCGGCGGCGATGGAAGGGGCGGCGTACCGGAGCGGAAGAAACTTCAGCCATTTTCGATTATCTCCTAAAGCTTCTGTTACGCGCGGTCTTCGCGCGGGCGGCGCGGACGGTCGTCGCGGTCGCCACGGTCCGGACGCGGACCACGATCGTCACGCGGGCCACGGCCTTCGCCGCGAGGACGGTCGTCGCGGTCGCGCTTCTGCATCATCGCGGACGGGCCTTCCTCGTGCTTGTCGACGGCGATCGTCATGTAGCGCAGGATGTCTTCGTTGATGCGCATCTGACGCTCGACTTCGTGGACGGCCGGTGCCGGCGCATCGATGTCCATGAGAACGTAGTGGGCCTTGCGGTTCTTCTTAATGCGATAGGTGAGGGACTTCAGGCCCCAGTTCTCGACGCGGCCAACTTTGCCGCCGTTCGCTTCGATCACACCCTTGTACTGCTCGACGAGACCGTCGACCTGCTGCGGCGTGATATCCTGCCGAGCGAGGAATACGTGTTCATAAAGAGCCATTGTGGCTTGCCTTTCTTGCGTTATCAGCCCGGACCTCGGCGGCTAAGCCTCAACGACTGTTCTTAAGGGCTGCGAAGAGCCGGCAAGAAAGTGTTGTATCGAGACGGTCGAGAGCGGAGACACGGGAGGCCGGAATGACTTTACATTCCTGGCGGCTTCCGAATTGGAAACCGGCCCTCCGTTCAGCCACCAGCCAGAAGACCGGGCGTTTCGAACAGCGCGCTTATACGGGTTTTCGGCTGAAATGCAAGCAGCTCGCGCCAGATTAACGCTTCGGCTGTGTTCCGCCGGAACAAAACCGACTCTGCGCTGTTGAGTGAGCTTCCATCCATTCGGGAGAAGACTATGGCCCACTTCGATCCGAAGATGCAGGAATGCATCGAGAATTGCCTCGCCTGCTACCGCGTCTGCCTCTCGACGGCGATGAGCCATTGCCTCGAAGCCGGCGGCGAGCATACGAAGCCGCCGCACTTCCGCCTGATGATGGCTTGTGCGGAAATCTGCAGGGACGCGGCGCACTTCATGCTGCTAGGCACACCTCACCATAAGCATCTATGCGGCGAATGCGCCGAGATCTGTGCTGAATGCGCACAGGACTGCGAGCGCATCGGCGACATGGCCGACTGCGTCGATGCTTGCAGGCGCTGTGCCGAAAGCTGCCGCCAGATGGCGGCATGAGACTGCAGTCCCGGTGGGAGCATATTTCAGATCGGCGCGGGATAAAGCCGATGCAGGCGCCGGATGCCGTTCATCACGTCTTGGGAGAGCTCGACGTCGGCTGCTCCGATGTCGTTCTTCAACTGCTCCATCGACGTCGCGCCGATGATGGCCGAGGCCATGAAGGGGCGCGTGATACAGAAGGCAATGGCCATCTGGGCAGGATCGAGACCGTTTTCGCGCGCGAGCGCGGTGTAGGCGGCGACGGCGGGCTCCTGATGCGGAGTGAAACGGCCGCCGAGGTCGCCATTGATCGACAGGCGCGACCCTGCGGGCCTGGCGCCGCCCAGATATTTGCCGGTGAGGAGCCCGGCCGCCAGCGGCGAATAGGCGAGCAGGCCGATATCTTCGTGGTGCGAGACTTCCGCCAGATCGAGATCGTAGCTGCGGTAGAGCAGATTGTATTCGTTCTGTATCGTCGCAACCCGGGGGAAGCCATACCTGTTGGACAGGTCGAGCATTTTCATCGCGCCCCAGGCCGTATCGTTCGAAAGACCGACCGCACGGATTTTTCCCGCCTTCACCACGTCGCCGAGCTTGTCCAGAATGGCCTTCAGATCGGCCGCAACCTCTTCCTTCTCCTGGCGAGAAGGATCGTAGGACCAGGCGTTTCTGAAGTGGTAATGACCGCGGTTGGGCCAGTGGAGCTGATAAAGATCGATGTAATCGGTCCTGAGCCGCTTGAGGCTGGCGTCCACCGCCTCGCCGATTCCTTCCGGCGTGATCGGTTCGCCGTTGCGGATGTAAGAACGGCCGGAGCCGGCGACCTTGGTGGCAACGACCACATCGTCGCGCCGGCCGCGCGACGTCAGCCAATCGCCGATAATGCGCTCGGTGTTGCCGTAGGTCTCGGCCGAAAGCGGCGTGGTCGGGTAGAGTTCGGCCGTATCGATGAAGTTGACGCCCCGGTCGAAGGCATAGTCGAGCTGTTCGTGGGCCTCGACCGGCGTGTTCTGCGAGCCCCATGTCATCGTCCCGAGGCAGATGGATGAAACCTTGATGCCGGTGCGGCCGAGCGTGTTGTAGCGCATGACGTAACGTTCCTTATGGGCGGATGCGCCCCAACGGGAAGGGAGGCGCTCCGCCTTGAAAAATGAAGGCTGAGGCCGCAGCCCATGGGGTCTCGGCGGGCGCGACGGCAAATTGGCGCAAATCTAAGCTTTGATCGGCGAAGATCAAGGGCAAAAGCCCCAAGCAATCCGCCAAGTGCGGCTTCCGTGCTTGACTTGCGGTTCAGGAATGTGAATGGAGAGAAAAACGCGGCGCGCGAGCGCGGGAAACCAATGCCCCGGGCGGTTCATCTGTACGCGCACGCACGATAGAAATGATCGCGGCTACTGGGTTGCTCCGAACCAGCCGTGACCAAGGAAGGGGCACTCTTGATGAGCATCGCATTCACGTTCCCCGGCCAGGGCAGCCAGGCAGTCGGCATGGGCAAGGATCTTGCTGAAGCCTTTCCGGAGGCGGCTGCCGTCTTCGCCGAGGTCGACGAAGCGCTCGGCGAAAAGCTTTCGCACATTATGTGGGATGGACCGGAGGAGACGCTGACGCTGACGGCGAATGCACAGCCGGCGCTGATGGCGGTGTCGATGGCGGTGATCCGCGTGCTCGAGTCCAGAGGACTCGATATCGGCAGCAAGGTTTCTTTCGTCGCCGGCCATTCGCTCGGGGAGTATTCGGCTCTCTGTGCTGCCGGTACGTTCTCGCTCGCCGACACGGCGCGCCTTCTGCGCATTCGCGGCAATGCGATGCAGGCGGCCGTACCCGTCGGCAAAGGCGCGATGGCTGCGATCATCGGTCTGGAGCATGCCGACGTCGAAGCGATTTGCCGCGAGTCGTCATCGCTCGGTTCGTGTCAGATCGCCAATGACAACGGCGGCGGTCAATTGGTGATCTCGGGCGAGAAGCCGGCGGTCGAGAAGGCAGCAGCGCTTGCTACGGAGAAGGGTGCCAAGCGTGCGCTTATGTTGCCCGTTTCCGCCCCCTTCCATTCGGCACTGATGACACCTGCGGCCGAAGCCATGCGCGAAGCGCTTGCGACGGTCGGGAAGCACGATCCCGTGGTGCCTGTCGTCGCGAACGTGCTTGCCGCCCCGGTCCGCGATGCGGTCGAGATCGCGCGCCTGCTTGTAGAACAGGTCACCGGCCCGGTCCGCTGGCGCGAGACGGTCGAGTGGTTTGCGGCAAACGACGTGACGACGCTTTACGAAATCGGCTCAGGCAAGGTCCTGACCGGTCTTGCCCGGCGGATCGACAAGTCCGTCACCGGCATCGCCGTCAATTCGCCCGCCGATATCGACGCAGTCCTTGCCGTTCTCTTGGCCTGAGTACCCTATTATAAGGAGAAATCCATGTTCGATCTTTCAGGCCGCAAGGCTCTCGTAACCGGCGCTTCGGGTGGCATTGGCGAAGAAATCGCCCGCCTGCTGCATGCTCAGGGCGCCGTTGTGGGGCTGCATGGCACCCGCGTCGAAAAGCTCGAAGCCCTTGCCGATACCCTCGGCGAACGGGTTCATATCTTTCCGGCAAATCTCTCCGACCGTGCAGAAGTCAAGGCGCTCGGTGAAAAGGCGGAGGCCGATCTCGGCGGCGTCGATATCCTCGTCAACAATGCCGGCATTACCAAGGACGGGCTCTTCGTCCGTATGAGCGACGAAGACTGGGACAACGTCATCGAAGTCAATCTCACGGCCGTCTTTCGCCTGACACGCGAACTTACGCATCCGATGATGCGGCGACGCTTCGGCCGCATCGTCAACATAACGTCCATCGTCGGCGTGACGGGCAACCCGGGGCAGGCAAATTATTGCGCCTCAAAGGCCGGCATGATCGGCTTCTCCAAGTCGCTCGCCCAGGAAATCGCAACCCGAAACGTCACGGTCAATTGCGTCGCACCGGGTTTCATCGAAAGCGCGATGACCGGGAAGCTGAACGACAAGCAAAAGGAAGGGATCATGTCTGCGATCCCGATGCGGCGGATGGGAAACGGAGCGGAAGTTGCTTCGGCGGTCGCCTATCTAGCCTCGAACGAAGCCGGATACGTCACCGGCCAGACGATCCACGTCAACGGCGGTATGGCGATGATCTGATGAGGTGCGGAGTGCGCGGCCCTGTCGCCGACCTCCGACCAGCCTTTCAACTTGTTGTGCCAAATGCCTGAAATTCAATGTTGACCAAGGGAAAGTCGGGCATTTTGGCACTTTGCGGCAGGCATAAACCGTGTTAATCGGGCCATGACTGCGCGCAGTCGACCGTTCCGGCCAGGTGTCCGGCAGCTCTTGCTGCCCTGGGTTTCCGCGGTTTCGGTTGGATGGATTGCCCGTTGGACCATCTTGGTCTATCAGGCGTGATAGAGTGCCGGTGCCGGTAACAGCGCCGTAGAGAAACATAAGGTCGAGGAACTCCGACATGAGCGATATCGCAGAACGCGTGAAGAAAATTGTTATTGATCATCTTGGCGTCGACGCCGAAAAGGTCAGCGAAGGCGCAAGCTTCATCGATGACCTCGGCGCGGACTCGCTCGACACCGTCGAACTGGTAATGGCATTCGAAGAAGAATTCGGTGTCGAAATTCCGGACGACGCTGCAGATTCGATCCTCACCGTCGGCGACGCCGTGAAGTTCATCGAGAAGGCGCAGGCCTGACTTTTGGCTTGAGTCCATTGGCGGGCCGCAGGCGCGGCCCGTTCAGCCCCAGGGCAGTGGGCTGGCCCGCATTGGCCGCGGGTTGCGATCAGCAAAGCGTCCTGCCTTTCCCTCTGATCGTTATTCCTGCATGTTTCTGTGGAACGTAACCCGTCCAGGGACAAAACATGCGATCAAAGACAACGTTGCAGCGAGTTTTGCCAGCCTTGCGCGGCGCTGTAGCGAGATTTGCAATGTATTGCACGGGTCGCGATCGTCACGTGGTCCGGTCCGGCGGTTGAATTGAACAATCAGGGTGGGTCACGGGTATGAGACGTGTCGTTATCACCGGTACCGGCATGGTATCTCCTCTGGGTTGCGGAACCGAAGTCAGCTGGTCGCGCCTTCTGGCCGGCGACAATGCAGCCCGCAGGGTCACCGAATTCGAGGTCGAGGACCTTCCCGCCAAGATAGCCTGCCGAATTCCTTTCGGCGATGGTAGCGACGGTACGTTCAATGCCGACGACTGGATGGAGCCCAAGGAACAGCGCAAGGTCGACCCTTTCATCGTCTACGCGATGGCCGCTGCCGACATGGCGCTTGCGGATGCGGGCTGGAACCCTGAAACAGACGAAGACCAGATTTCGACCGGCGTCCTGATCGGCTCCGGCATTGGCGGCCTGGAAGGTATTGTCGATGCGGGCTATACGTTGCGCGACAAGGGCCCGCGCCGGATTTCACCATTCTTCATTCCCGGCCGGCTGATCAATCTCGCAGCAGGGCAGGTTTCCATCCGCCACAAGCTGCGCGGTCCTAACCATTCCGTCGTGACGGCCTGTTCGACCGGCGCGCATGCGATCGGTGACGCCAGCCGGTTGATCGCGCTCGGAGACGCGGACGTGATGGTGGCGGGTGGCACGGAATCGCCGATCTGCCGCATCTCGCTCGCAGGCTTCGCCGCCTGCAAGGCGCTCTCGACCCAGCACAACGACAATCCGCAAAAGGCATCGCGGCCCTATGACGCCGATCGCGACGGCTTCGTCATGGGCGAGGGCGCGGGTATCGTCATTCTGGAAGAGCTGGAGCACGCGAAGGCACGCGGCGCCAAGATCTACGCCGAGGTGATCGGCTACGGTCTGTCCGGCGATGCCTTCCACATCACTGCTCCGTCCGAGAACGGCGAAGGCGCTTACCGATGCATGCAGATGGCGCTGAAGCGCGCCGGCATCTCGGCTGCGGACATCGACTATATCAACGCACACGGCACCTCGACAATGGCCGACACGATTGAACTCGGCGCTGTCGAGCGATTGGTCGGAGACAGCGGTTCCAAAATTTCCATGTCCTCGACCAAATCGGCAATCGGCCATTTGCTCGGTGCGGCCGGCGCGGTCGAGGCGATCTTCTCGGCGCTCGCCATCAGGGACAATATCGCCCCTCCGACGCTTAACCTCGACAACCCTTCCGTCGAGACGAAGATCGACCTCGTGCCGCATTCCGCACGTAAGCGCGAGATCAATGTGGCCCTGTCGAACTCGTTCGGATTCGGTGGCACCAACGCGTCGTTGATCCTGCGCCGTTACGCCGGCCATTAGATCACGACGATTTAAGCACATCTTCATCGGTATCGATCCGCGGTCCCGCTTTTTGCCGCAATGCTCACTAAAAGCTGTCGCCGGGGTGGCGACGACTCGGCACCGCCGCCGAAGGACTATGTTCGCGCAAGCCACCTCTGGTAATTGTAGAATATTCATCGCATGGCGGGCCGTTGCTTCTCTGGAGCAGCAGAGGCTGCCGTAACATTCACTGGTCGCCGGTCTAAGCCGAAATTCGCACCGGCGGCGGATTGAATAACGTTGCGAGTTTCGGAATCGGGATAATCGTGAGCGACTCAAACGATAACAGCGCGGTACAATTCGGCCGCAATGAAACCGGGAGCAACGGGCCGATCATTCCGAAGTCGGCCAATGAAGCGTTGCGTCCCGAGAGGGTTCCACACCCGCCGAAGCGTTCACGCAAGGCGCGCAGCCAGGTCGTCATCTTTCTCAACTTCGTCATGACCGCGGTTGTGTTCGTGGCGCTGGCGGCGGCCGGCGCCGTCTATTATGCGATGCATGAATATGAGAAGGCGGGGCCCCTGCAGGCGAACAAGAATTTCATCGTTCGCAGCGGCGCCGGCATCAGCGAAATCGCCAGCAATCTGGAGCGCAACGAGATCATCACCGACAGCCGTGTTTTCCGCTTCGTTTCGGAAGCTTATCTGAGCAATGACACGCTCAAGGCCGGCGAGTATGAGATCAAGGCGCATGCATCGATGCAGGAGATCATGCAGCTCCTGAAATCCGGAAAGTCGATCCTCTATTCCGTCTCGTTGCCGGAAGGTCTGACTGTGAAGCAGATGTTTCGCAAGCTTTCCGACGACCCGGTTCTGGTCGGCGACCTGCCGGCGGAACTGCCGCCGGAAGGTTCTCTGAAACCGGACACTTACAAGTTCACCCGAGGAACCGACCGTAACGAGATCGTCAAGCAGATGATCGCTGCGCAAAAGGCCCTGGTGCAGCAGATCTGGGAGAAGCGGGATCCGGACCTGCCCGTGTCAACCATCGAGGAATTCGTCACTCTTGCCTCTATTGTGGAGAAGGAGACCGGTCGCGCGGACGAGCGGCCGCGAGTGGCCTCCGTATTCATCAATCGCCTGGAAAAGGGCATGAGGCTGCAGTCGGATCCGACGATCATCTACGGCATCTTCGGTGGAGAAGGTAAACCCGCCGACCGGGCTATCCTGAGGTCCGACCTCGACAAGCAGACCCCATACAACACCTACCTCATCAAGGGTCTTCCGCCGACGCCGATCGCAAATCCGGGTCGCGCCGCGCTTGAAGCCGTCGCCAACCCGTCGCGCACGCCCGAACTCTATTTTGTCGCCGATGGCACTGGCGGACATGTCTTTGCCGAGACGCTCGACGAACACAACGCCAATGTCCGGCGCTGGCGCAAGCTCGAGGCGGAGAGGGCAGCGGAAGCGGCCAAGGCCACCGAAGCGGCTGAAGACGCCGTAACGCAGACTGGAACGCAGCAGTAATGCTGGCGTCCAGTACTGCTCGGGCCGCTATCGCGAAGTTTTCACTCGGCGACGGCGGGTAAGGCCGGTTCTTCCTGGCCGTTGATAGCCGCAATATAGTCTGCCTCGACGATCTCTATCACCGTGGGGCATCTGCGCAGCAGCGCGGCCTCCAGGAGGGCCGGCAGCTCGCGGTGATCTTTCATGCGATGAGCCTCGCAACCGAAGCCGCGCGAAATGGTCAGAAAATCGGGTGTGAAGATGTCGACGCCGATCGGTTCGATCCCGCGTGTTTCCATGTAGCTCTTGATCTCGCCATAGCCGTTGTTGTTCCACAACAGGACTATGAGTGGCAGCTCTGCCTCGCGGGCGGAACCAAGTTCCGGCAGTGTGAATTGAATGCCGCCATCGCCGATGAGGCATACCGTTGGCCGGCGGGTGCCGATCAGTGCTCCGGTGGCGGCGGGCAGCGCATAGCCGAGTGTGCCGTAGCCGGTGGCCGAGCAGAACCAGGATCGTGGCCGGGTCGCCGCATAGTCGATACAGCCGGCATAGACGGGCTGTGCGGAGTCGCCGACGATAACGACACCGGGCAAGGTGTCGCGCACCACTTCCATCAGGTGAGCACCTGCACGCAGAATGGGATTGAGCGCCTTTCGGACGCCGCTGCGTGCTAATTTCGCCCGGGCGGCGCCATCACCCGGCGGGCGTGGCGAAACGGCCGCAGCCAGAGCTTCGAGCGCGAGAGCAGCATCCGATATCAGTGCCTGATCGGCCGGTCGCCCGCGCATGGCCTGTTCGGCATCGATGTCGATGCGGATCAGTTTGCCGCCGATGCGCGCGCCGCCGGTCTCATAAAAATCGTAATCCGTCGGGCCGAATTCCGTGCCTGCCGCGATCACCAGATCGGCCGTCTCGATGAGGGCTCTGGTCGCCTCCATAGCAGGGCTGCAGGGAACGCCGAGCGGATGTCCCGCCGGCAGGACGCCGCGTCCGTTGACGGTCATGATCACGGGGGCGTCCAGTGCTTCGGCCAGACGGCGCATAGGTACCGCCGCATCGGCGGCGCCGCCGCCGGCCAGGATGATCGGCCGCAGTGCCGCCGTGCACAGGGCGGCGGCGGCCGCGACCGCCTGCGGCTCGGCAGCGGGGCGGCTGGGGACAGGACGCTTCCGTGCCGGCGGCAGGGCCGAAGCATCGGCCGTCAGCAGATCGACCGGCAGTTCGATATGCACCGGCCGCGGCCGGGCCGAAGCGAAGACGGCAAAGGCGCGGGCGACGACCTGCGCCAGCTCGTCCGCCCGCAATATGGTGTGGCTGAAAGCCGTGAACTGGCGGCCAAGCTGGCGTTGGTCCGGAAGTTCGTGCAGATGTCCTTCGCCCGAACCCATGCGGCCGGGAGGATTGACGCTCGTGATGACCAGCATCGGGACAGAATCCCCGTAGGCCTGGGCCATGGCCGTGGCGATGTTGGTCAGGCCGGGGCCGGAGATAATGAAGCACACTCCGGGCTTCCCGGTCGCTCGGGCATAACCATCGGCCATGAAGCCGGCACCCTGTTCGTGGCGCGGGGTGAAATGGCGGATGCCGCTGCGAGGCAAGCCGCGATACATCTCGACGGTATGCACGCCGGGGATTCCGAACACTGTGTCCACCCCATATGCGGCAAGCAGCTCGACCAGATAGAGCCCGACCGTCTTCATCTCAAGCTTCTCCGTTTTCGATGGAGCGGGGGCGCCCCGCGCAGCCGTCCAGTTGTGCAAGTATTCTTTCAAATTCCAGTCCTTGTCCGAAGCCGATGAGCACCAGGAGGTTCTCCACGCCCAGGCCCTCGGGGAGGCGCGCCAGGGGCTGAAAAGTGACCCGCGTGCCGACGACGTGCACGGTGAAGCATCGGCCATCGCTTGCGGTCACGAAACCCTTGGCTCGATAGATCCCGGTTGGCAGTGTGGCGAGCACCGCATGCAGGCGTTTCGCGTCGATTGGCTCATGGTGGCGCCACGTCACGCTTTCGGCTTGTTCGTGAACCGACGTCGCAGCGAAAGCCGAAGCCGGGTCTCGCGCGAGGGTTTCACCTGCGAAAAGAATGCTGAACGGCACACGCGCATTCTCCGTTTCGACGATCCGGCTGTCGGCAAAGCTCCAGCGCTTGCGCCAGGCGTCGAGGGCGTCGCGCGTTGCCAGATCGGTCTTGTTGAGGATCAACAGATCGGCCGACCCGACCTGTGCCTCCGCAAGACCGGGGGCAATCGCGATGGCATCGTCGAAGCCGGCCGCATCGGCAAGCACGAGGACCGCATCTCCCCGGAGGCGCCCGGAAAAGCGGGCATAGAGAACCGTGTCCATGATGCGCCCCGGATCGGCGACGCCACTCGCCTCGATGAGGATGTGGTCGACATCCGGGCGCTCGGTCAAAAGCGCTTCGAGCTGCTCGACGAGCCCCTGGTTCAGCCCGCAGCAGACGCAGCCGTTGGATAGGTTGTAGAGGCCGCCCTCCATGGAGGTGATGAGCGCGGTATCGATGTTGATCGCACCGAAATCGTTGACCAGCACGGCGATCTTCAGGCCGTGGTCGCCGCCGAGGATGTGGTTGACGAGCGTCGTCTTGCCTGCGCCGAGGAAGCCGCCGATGACGGTGACCGGGAGTGGGCCGGCGCTCGTCACCATAGTTTCGGGGCCTCGCCGTGCCAGACGGCATTGGATGCGCCGTTCAGCCGGTCGTGCACGAGTTGGCCCTGCACGAATGTCAGGTCCACGCGGGTGGAGTGAATATTGCCCTGGGGCTCTACCTCGAACAGGTTGCGGTCGAGCACGATGATGTCGGCGGACTTGCCGATTTCGAGCGTGCCCGCCTCGTGCTCGATGCCCATCGACCAGGCGCCGTTCTTGGTCATGACGTCAATAGCCTGAGTAAGGGAGATGGGCTCGCCGAACCGGCCCTCTGCCTCGTCCCACGGATTCGCGCGGGTGACCATGGTTTCGAGCGCGATCCACGGGTCGAGGGGGCTCACCGGCCAGTCGGTGCCGACAACCGCGACACCGCCCGCTTCAAGAACGCCCTTGATGTTATAAGCCCGCGACAGGCGCTCGGGGCCGTAACCGGAGCGAGCACCGGAAACGAACTTCGATGGATACCATGCGACCGGCGAAAACTCCGCGGTGACGTTGAGATCGCGAAACCGCTTGAGGTTGCTGCCGTGCAGGATAGTGGAATGCGCGCATTGATGTCGCACGCCGAGTCCACCCGGTCGCCGGCGCGCTGCCTCTACCGCGTCCAGAAACGTGTCGGAAGCCGCGTCGCCCGTGCAATGGGCGATCACCCGGATGCCCTGGCGGTCCATGTCCCAGATCATATCGGCGAGATGCTCCGGCGTCAGGTTGAGCTTGCCGCGCCAGGCACTGTTTGCGCCGTCCCATGGCGTCATGAGATAGGACGAGCGCGGTTCGACCGTGCCGTCGAAGTGGAATTTCACGGCACTGGCGTCGAGCCGGGCGGAACGGTAATAGTGGCGCTCCCCCGCGAGCAGCTCCCAGCGGCGGCGCACGGGAAAGATGTCGTCCTGCCAACTGATCGCAGCCTCGACCCGGAGCGTCAATTCGCCGGATTGATCGAGGGATTGCAGCGCGTTCAGCCGGTTTTCGCAGACATGGACATATTTGGTCGCGACCACCCCGCGTGCGGACTGATAGCGAATGCCGTCTCGGTAGGCCGCGCGCAGTACCGCGACCGGTGTGGCGGGCATGGCCGCATGGATCAGGGCGTAGGCACCATCGATGAGCAGACCCGTCGGCTCGCCGCTTACCGGGTCGCGTTCGAAATATCCGTTGAGGGGATCCGGCGTGTCGGCGTTGATGCCAGCGCGAAGAAGGGCCTCGCTGTTGACCATCATGGTGCCCCACATGCGGTCGAGAAGCGCGACCGGCCGATCGGGCATCACGGCATCCAGCCAGTCCCGCCCGGGAACGAGGCCTGCTTGCCGGAAAGTATAACGCACGAAATACTGCCCGTAGATCCATTCGCGGTCGGGATATCGGGCGGCGTAGGCCAAAACCGCGTTGCGCACCTGATCGGGCGTCGGATCGACGAGACCGATGTCGAGATCCTCGGCATAGCGGGGCGCGAGCGCGAGGTCGGGATGTGTGTGCATATCGTAGAGGCCCGGCATGGCAAAACGCCCGCCCAGGTCCGTGACTTCGGTCTGAGCACCGATCAGATGCTCCATGTCCGCGCGCTCGCCGCGCGCTACGATACGCCCACCCGCGACCGCCAGAGCCCGACACCAGGGCAGGCCGGGATCCCCTGTATAGATTTGGCCGTTGGTGAGTACGAGGTCGGCCTGAGCGCTGCGGGCCGCGTGGCTTGGACGATGATCGTAAAGAGAGCGCATGGCCGGTTACCTGCCTGAAAGAAGGGGGCCGGCTTCAATAGCCGGCGGTCGGGATCCACCATTCGCGGCCGCGCACGGTGGTGACATATTCCGGCCAGCGCAGGCCGATAGGAGCCTCGTAGTCGGCGAGGGGCGGGATCCATTTCGTGCCGCCCACACCGCCACCGGTTCGCTCCTCGAATTCCTTCATCGCTGCTGCGCGTGCCTCGGCGTTCTGCAGGAGTTCCAGCATGGAATGAGCGATCGTCTTCGATGCGCAGATGACCATCGGATCGATCGTCTCGGGTATGCCGCCCAGAGCATTCAACACCCAGTCGGGATAAGCGAATCCGGCAGGGCCGTTCAGCATCGGCCGGGCGATGTAGAGGCGCGCTGTCGGCGTATGCCAGCACATGTCGGTGTAGTCGTCCGACGTGTAGTTGACCTGCGACGGCGGCAGGTCCCGTCTGAGAATGCGCTCGGCTTCCTGCGGGGCGATCAGCGTCTCGCAATCGAGCAGGAACGGCTCCGCCATGGGCTGCAGGCCTAGGTTGGATTGTATTTCCCGAGCAATCGCCTTGGCTTTCTCACCCCATTTAGGGGCCCCGACGGCAGCAAGCTTGTCATATACGAGATCGGCCATCACATGGTTGGCGAGGCCCGGACGCGATTTCGAAACCCAGATCCTTTCGACGCGGCAATGCGCAAGCCGCGAAGCGGCATCGGCATTTCGGTCGAGGATCAACGTCGCCTGCTCGGCAAGTTCAACGGTCGGTACGCGGATGATGTACTGGATCTCGGCGATCCTGGCGGGCAGATTATCGGCGGTGGCTTGCCCGGCCGTCAGGATCGCTTCGCTTATCGACCAGCCGCCCATATGCGGCAGCATCGAATCGCGCAGCGCCTTGGAGGCGTTGTACATGTAGAACAGGGCGTCGTTGGCGCCCGGCGCGCGCACCGCACTGTGCGCCTGCGGGATCGGAGTTCCATCGGCCCGCTTCAGCCAGGTCTCGGGCGCGTCGCAGACAAACCGGTAAACCATTGCATAGGCCGCGCCGCAATGGGTGTCCCAGTTCACGGTATTGCAAAGCGGCAGCATATAGCAGGGATGGAAACTAATCATGGCGTCGAGGCCGTCATAGAAACCCTTGGCCGCATGGATCGGCTTGGAGCCGCGAACCTTCTCAGCCGGCTCGCCGAAGAATTTCAGCGTGCCGGGAATATCGTGCGCCTGCATTGCTGCCTTTGTGGCCAACAGGCCGCCGAGTGCGCTTGTGCCGAGAGCTGAATGCGGATCGGTATGGCCGCCGGCGTGCTCGTTGAGACCGGATCTAGGCTGTTTTTCGGTACCGGCGGCCTGACAATTGCCCGGCACGGCATCATACTCGGCATAGGTCGCGATGACAGGACCGCCCCTGCCGTGCGTCCAGCATGCGGCGAAGGCGGTTGGCATTCCGCCCGAGCCTTCCTCCACCTCGAAACCTTCGGCACGCAGGCGCTGCACATACCAGGCGGCGGATTCGTACTCGCGCCAGGCCGTCTCGCCGCGATGCCAGATTTCGCTTGTCCATTCCGACAGTGCAGCAGCGTGCTGGTCGATCCAGTGCGTTGCGGTTACCTCGGCATTGTTCTTGACCATCTTGCTCTTTCCAACCGGAGGGTTGCACCTGCTCGCAAAGAAAGCAGTGAAATGCTTGCACAAAAAGCGATATGTTTTATCGTTTCGTGCAAATTTCGTTCACCACAGGAGGTTCGATCGTGCGGATACCCTCGACACAGGCACTTCGTGCACTCGAGAGCTTTGCGCGACACGGCACCGTCTGGCGCGCAGCGGAAGAACTGCACCTGACCCGAAGCGCGGTGAGCCACCAATTGCGGCTTCTCGAGCGTGAGCTGGGTTTTGACCTCCTCGAGCGGGTCGGCAAAGGCGTAGCATTGACCGCGCGCGGCCGGCGTTATGCCCATGATGTGCACAAGGCGCTGACGATGATCGGTGACGCCGGGGCGCAGAACCGCGGCGGTGGTATCGGCGGCTCGTTCCGCGTAAGCTGCACGCCCGGCTTTGCCTCTCTCTGGCTGTGCACCCATATCGCGGAGTTCCAGGAGATGTATCAGGACGTCTCCTTGTCCATCGTGACGCCGCGACGTCTCGACGACGTGAGCAATCCGGACGTCGATGCGTTCATCGCCTTTGGTGACGGAAACTGGCCCAATTGCGGCGTCGAGCTGTTGTGCGACGTCCTCTTCACTCCCCTCTGCAGTCCGAGCCTTCTCAATAGGCTGGGAGGGTTTTCCAAGCCGGCCGATGTGTTGCGCGCAAATCTGCTTCACCTCAACGATGTCGACGACTGGTCGCGCTGGCTTTCGCTCACTAAGGTGGAAACGGCGGACCCATCCGGCGGCATCTTCTTTTCGGACATGAACCTGGTTTTCTCCGCAGCCATTGCCGGGCAGGGAATAGCCATGGGCGATTCGCTCACCGGGCAGACGGCATTGAGCGAGGGCAGACTCGTACGCCCGTTCGACATCGCGGTTCCCGCAGCCCGCTCCTATTACCTCGTTGTGGACCTGGCCAAGTCCGACCATGCGGTCCTCTTTGCTTTCCGGGATTGGCTTCGGTCGAGCCTCGCGGATGCAGCGGCCGATATGCAAGCCGCTCGAGGATAGCCGGTCGAAAGGTGAATCAAATTTGCCAATAAGGCGAAAATTATTCGGTTGCCGTGAGCCGATTGCGCGCATAGGCTTTCCCAGCAGGTGAGGGAGAGCCTATGCCACATTCACGGCGCGCATCTGAGATCAAGGTGGCCGGCATCGGGAAGAGCTATGGCGCCTTCTGCGCGCTAAAGGATGTTTCGCTTGATATCGGCCGGGGGGAGTTCCTGACATTGCTTGGACCTTCAGGGTCCGGCAAGTCGACATTCCTCATGGTCCTGGCCGGATTTGAACGGCCCAGCCAGGGCAAACTGTTCAGGGATGGTGTCGATATCACCGACCAGCCACCGGAACGGCGCTCGGCCGGCATGGTCTTTCAGGGCTATGCCCTCTTTCCGCATATGAGCGTGGCGGCCAACATCGCCTTTCCCTTACGCGTGCGCCGTAAGCCCGAGGACGAGATCAAGCGCCGGGTAGGCGAAATGGTCGAGCGTGTCGGCTTGCTGGGCCACGAGCATAAGCTGCCCGCAAAACTCTCAGGCGGCCAGCAACAGCGCGTGGCATTGGCGCGTGCTCTTGTTTTCGAGCCGGGGGTTCTCCTGCTCGATGAGCCTTTCTCCGCACTCGACAAAAGCCTTCGCGGCCAGATGCAGGCAGAGATGAAGCGACTGCACGAGGAGACCGGCACGACGTTCGTCTTTGTCACGCACGATCAAAGCGAAGCGCTGGCGCTGTCTTCGCGCGTTTCCATCTTCAATCATGGCGAAGTCCTCCAGGTCGGCACGCCGCAAGAGGTGTACGAGCGGCCCAGCAGCCGTTTCGTTGCCGAGTTTCTGGGCGAGATCAACATGTTGCCGTTGCGTGACGTCCGGCCCGCAAATGGCGGAGCCCGCGGACTGGTGGAGGACCGCGAGGTGGCCTTAGGATTCGCCTCTGGCGATGTTCGCGGTGAAGCGGTCCTTGCCGTGCGGCCTGAGCATATGTCGATCGCACGCGAGCCGCATGCGCAGGAAAACAGCATCGCGGTCTCCGCGGTCTCCTCTACCTATCTTGGCTCCGCGGTGCGTCTCGAACTGGTGACGCGTGGCGGATCCAGCGCGAGCGTTTGCGTGCCGATGGAGTCGGCGCGCCACGCTCTGGAAGGGAGCGATACCGTTTGGCTGACATGGCCCGCCGGAAAAGGCTTTCTGTTGCCGGCCTCCGGCTGAAACACCACAGACCGGCAGACGCCTATTGTGCAGTGATAAAAAAGGGGAACGACGATGAATGAAGCTTTTCAGAGAGACTGTATTGAAATTCTCGCAGACAAGGTCAAGCGCGGCGAGATGACCCGCCGGCGCTTTGCCCAGCTCGCCGCGATGCTCGTCGCCGGGGCGCCGCTGGCGCTCCGGGCAGGCGGTGCCGCGGCGCAGGCCAAGCAGCTTGTTTTCGTAAACTGGGGCGGAGATGCCATCACCGCCTATGACAAGGCTTACGGCCAGCCGTTTCTGGAGGAAGCCGGAATCACGGTCAGGCAAGACGGTTCGGGGCCGACCGAAGGTGCCATCACCGCCCAGTTCAAGAGTGGGGCTCCGAGCTGGGATATCGTCGATGCGGATCCCTTCTCGGCGATAACGCTGGGCAAGCAGGGGATGATCGAGGAAATCGACTACTCTGTTGTCGACAAGAATAAAATGCGTCCGGGTTTTGGCTGGGACTATGCCGCGTCGAGCTATTTCTTCTCCTACGTCATCGCCTACGATTCCGAAAAATACGGCGACAATCCTCCCAAAGGCATGGCCGACTTCTTCGATGTGAATGCCTTCCCCGGCAAGCGCTCCCTCTACAAGTGGGGCAGCGCTATGTGGGAAGCGGCCCTTCTCGGTGACGGCGTCGCTCCCGAAAAGCTCTACCCGCTCGACCTCAAACGCGCCCATGACAAGATCGCCGCATTCAAGGAAAACGTCGTCGCCTATTGGGGCGGCGGCTCTGAAAGCCAGTCGCTCCTTCTCGACGGCGAGGCCTCAATGGCCCTCATCTGGTCGACCCGTGCCTCGCTGATCGAGCAGGACTCGGGTGGCCGCATCAAATTCATCTGGGATCAGGGCCTGCTGTCTCCGGGGGCCATGGCCGTCATAAAGGGCAACCCCGGCGGCCGCGACGCGGCGATGAAATTCATCGCAAGCGCTCAGGACCCGCAGAAGCAGCTTGTCATGTTCGACCTGCTTCGGCAGGGACCGGCAAATCCTGCTGCCGACGCGCTTATCCCCGAGGAGCAGAAGCGCAAGCAGATACCGCTTAACATGGAATGGTACGCAGAGCATTACGGGCCGGCGCTCAACGAATTCACCAAAATCGTTTCCGCCTGAGCCGCCGATGCTCGCGCGCTCCCACAATCTTGGCGCGGCGCTCCTTCTGGCGCCGCTTCTCCTGCTCCTTGCCGTGGCATACGGCATCCCGTTTCTTGGCGTGATGAGATGGAGCTTTACTCTGCCCGAGCCAGGGCTCGCGCAATATCTTACGGTTTTCACCGACCCGTTGGTGCAATCGGTTTTCGTGCGGACTGCGCGCATCTGTGCGCTCGTCACGGTGACGGCCGTCGCTGCTGCCTATGCCATTGCCTATGTTTGGGTGCGCGGCACGCCGGGTCAGCGGCTCATTGCGGAATACTGCATCCTCGTGCCGTTCTGGATCTCGGTGCTGACCCGCGCCTTTGGCTGGGTGGCACTTCTTTCGAACCGTGGGCTCATCAATAGCTGGCTGCAGTCGCTCGGCATCCTCGGCGAGCCTCTCGCTCTCGTCCGCAACGAGTTCGGCGTCGTCGTCGGGATGACGCATTTCCTTATACCGTTCGCGGTGTTTCCGATCGCATCGGCGATGCGCGCCGTCGACGAACGCGTGCTGCTTGCCGCGCGCGGTCTGGGCGCAAGCCGCACCCGCACCTTCTGGTCGGTATTCGTGCCTTTGACCATGTCGGGAATTATCGGCGCCGCATTGATCGTTTTCGTCTTCGCGCTCGGCTTCTTCGTCACACCGGCAATTCTCGGCGGCGGCCGCAGCGTCATGGTGGCAGAGCTGGTCTACCTTCGCATATTCCAGAGTCCGGACTGGGGTCTTGGTGCTGCCATCAGCGTGACCCTCGTCCTGATCGTCGGCCTGCTGACGGCAGCCCTGTTCCGGTTTTTGCGGTTTTCCCAGATGGCAGGTTGAAGATGAGTGCATATCGTCCTGGCCCTCTTGCCCTGTTCTTCGCCTTCGTGGTGATAATCTTCCTGCTGATGCCGCTGCTGGCTGTCGTACCGGTGTCGTTTACCCCATCGCGCATGCTCTCTATGCCGGCAGGAGAGCTGTCGATCAGGCATTATCGGGCGCTGTTTGAAGATCCACGCTGGCTCGACAGCATCCTTCTCAGCCTGCGCGTCGGCCTTGTCTCCAGCGTGCTCGCGACGCTCTTCGCCCTTACATTCAGCCTCGGCATCTGGATGTTCCGGCCACGCTTCACCGCCGTTCTGGTGGGCTTCGTTCTTCTGCCGATGATCGTCCCGCCGGTTGTCTCCGCAATCACCCTCTACTTTCTGCTCACTTCGATGTCGAACATCGGAAGCATGATCGGGTACGACACCTGGCTGGGGGTGGTGCTTGCCCATGTCGTGGTTACGGTGCCCTTCGCCGTGGTGCTCATTCTCGTCTCGCTCGGCCAGGTTGACCGGCGGATCGATCTCGCTGCGCGCGGGCTCGGCGCGTCCACATGGGAAAGGGCGACAAAGGTCATCATCCCCAACATCAAATTCGGGATTGCTGCGGCATGGCTCCTGTCTTTCGTGCTTTCCTGGGAGGAGATCGGCGTTACGCTCTTCATCACCAGCGTCAATGCCATTACCCTTCCACGGCTGATGTGGATGGGTTTGCGTGACAACATCGATCCCGCCATCGCAGCAATCTCGGTCATCCTGATCCTGATCACCGTTACGGCGATGACGATTCGCATCTTCTTCGCGCGATCCAGGTGACATGCGGGCGCCGATGATGCGTCCTACGCTCATGTGGACGAGTTCGGCACGGTGCGGATATTGCTTGCGGAGTTCCCCGCTGTGGCCATAGTGCTTCCCGCAACAACGGCGGGCCTCCCCTCGGGGTACCTGGACCGTTGTGATTTTTGGATCACCGGAGGACAGGATGCCGCTCCAATCGATGACCGGCTTTGCCAGGAGTGAGGGGAGCAGCGGGCGCTATCGCTGGGCCTGGGAACTCCGCTCCGTCAATGGCAAAGGGCTCGACATGCGCCTGCGGCTGCCGCCCGGGCTGGAGCGCTTCGAGCCCGACTGTCGACGCCTTGCTTCGCAGCATTTCGCACGAGGCAACGTGCAGGTCGGCCTTTCGCTCAGCAGAACTGAAACCTCGGTCGAAGCCGTCGTCAACGAGGACGCGCTTGCCGCCGTCCTGAAGCTTCGCGAACGGCTGGGCGATGCAATCGATCCGGCGCCGCTCAAACTCGACACGCTGCTTTCCATACGCGGCATCGTCGATTTCCGGGAACCGGAGGAGAGCGAAAGCGAGCGCGCCGAGCGTGACGCGGAGGTACTCGCGGGCCTCGAAGGCGCGCTCGCAGATCTGCGGGCGATGCGGGAAGAAGAGGGCAAAGCGCTCGGCCAGGTTTTGCTCGCCCAGGTGGATCGGATGGAAAAGCTGGCGGCAATCGTCGAAAACGATCCGTCCCGAAGCCCGAAGGCGATCGCCGACAGGTTGGCGCAGCAGGTCTCGATGGTCATCGACAATGCATCCTCGATCGATCGGGAAAGGTTGCATGCGGAGGTAGCGCTGCTGGCGACGAAGGCGGACCTTCGCGAGGAACTCGACCGGCTGAGCTCGCATATCGCTGCCGCTCGCGACCTCCTGACAAAGGGTGGGCCCGTCGGGCGCAAGCTCGATTTCCTTGCACAGGAATTTAACCGCGAATCGAATACCATCTGTTCGAAGTCGAATGCCGCCGCCGTCTCGGCCGCCGGTATCGAGTTGAAGGTCGTAATCGACCATTTCCGCGAACAGGTTCAGAATCTGGAGTAGGATATGAAACCGGCGACCGTTTCGCCCACAAAGATCGCTCGCCGCGGGCTGATGCTCGTGATCTCATCGCCGTCAGGTGCGGGGAAGTCGACGATCGCCCGTAACCTGCTCGAAGCCGATCCGGACCTTAGCATTTCGGTGAGCGTGACCACGCGTTCGCGGCGCCCGAGCGAGATCGAGGGACGACATTATTTTTTCAAGACCATCCGTGAGTTCGAGGCGCTGAAAGCAACGGATTCGCTGCTTGAATGGGCGGAAGTGCACGGGAACTTCTACGGCACGCCACGCGATGCAGTGGAAAAGGCGATGGGCGAAGGCCGTGACATGCTGTTCGACATCGACTGGCAGGGTGCGCAGCAGCTGCAGGAGAAGATGGCGGGCGACGTGGTATCGATCTTCATCCTGCCGCCCTCGATGGCCGAATTGCAGTCGAGGCTCCACCGGCGCGCCGAGGACAGCGAAGAGGTCATCGCGACCCGGCTCGCCAACTCCCGGGCCGAAATAGAGCACTGGCGTGAATATGATTACATCGTGGTCAACGACGATCTCGACCGGGCCTTCTCCTCCGTCCGGGCAATAGTCGAAGCCGAGCGCCTTCGCCGCGACAGGCGACCTGGCCTCTTCGAATTCGTCAACGGGCTGCTGACCGAAAATCCGCTTTGAGCGCGCCGCTTGTGCTTCTCTACAGGCAGTTGGCCAAACGGCAGAATTCTTCGACGGAGAGCGTTTCCGCGCGCCGCTTCGGATCGATGCCCGCCTTTGCAAGCAGCGCCTCGCCGCCCAAGGGTTTGAGACTCTGGCGGAGCATCTTTCGGCGTTGCCCGAAAGCCGCCTGGGTGACCTTCTCGAGGACCGCGGGCGAACAGGGGATGGGGACCTCGATGGGTTCGAGATGGACCACGGTCGAGGTCACTTTCGGCGGCGGCGTGAAGGCCTGAGGAGGTACGTCGAATGCAAGACTGGCCTTCGTTCGCCAGCCGCAGAGGACTCCGAGCCTGCCATAGTGGTCGTCATCCGGGCTGGCGACGATCCGTAGGCCCACCTCACGCTGGAACATCAGCGTCATGGATTGCCAGAAGGGCGGCCAGCGCCCGGGCAGCAGCCAATTGACGAGAAGCTGCGTTCCGACATTGTAGGGGAGATTGGCTATGATGCGCACCGGACCGTCGGCAAGCGCCTCGAAGTCCACCTTCAGCGCATCGCCTTCGACGACGTCGAGCCGCTCCGGATAGTGAGCGCCGATCTCTGCGAGCGCCGGCAGGCAGCGCGAATCGCGCTCGATTGCAACGACCTTCTTTGCCCCGAGAGCGAGGATCGCGCGGGTAAGGCCGCCGGGTCCCGGGCCGACCTCGATAACCGTGGCACCCTCCAGCGGACCGGCTGTGCGTGCGATCTTCTGGGTGAGGTTGAGATCGAGAAGGAAGTTCTGCCCGAGCGCTTTCTTCGCGTCGAGACCGTGGCGCTGGATGACGTCGCGTAGCGGTGGCAGGCCGTCGAGAGCCGCCATCAGTGCTTCATCCCTTTGGCGTTGCGGGCAAGTTCCGCAGCGAGCCGCAGAGACGCCAGAAGGCTGTCCTCGCGCGCGATCCCCTTTCCGGCAAGGCTGAAAGCCGTCCCGTGATCCGGCGAGGTTCTGATGAAGGGCAGGCCGAGGGTGACGTTGACGCTGTCGTCGAAGCCGAGCGCCTTGGCCGGTATCAACGCCTGATCGTGATACATGCAGATGGCGACGTCGTAAGTCTCTCTCGCGCGGTCGTGGAACATGGTGTCCGCCGGCAAAGGCCCGACGACGTCGAGCCCCTCGGCGCGCATGCGGTCGATCACGGGCCGAATGAGGGCGTCATCCTCGCGGCCGAGCGCGCCGCCTTCGCCGGCATGCGGGTTGAGGCCGGCAACTGCGAGGCGTGGCGCCGGCAGACCGAAGCGGCTTCTCAGATCGGCTGCGGCGATCGTGCAGGTTCGATAGATCAGTTCCGGCGTCAGCGCGGCGGGCACGTCCTTGAGCGGGATATGGATCGTCACCGGAACGGCACGCAGTTTCGGGCCCGCCAGCATCATCACCGGCAGGGCGGCGAGGCCGGTTGCTCGCTGGGCGAGGTCCGCCAGATACTCGGTATGGCCCGGAAAGAGGAAACCCGCTTCGTAGAGCACTGCCTTGGCAATCGGGTTGGTGGCAACGGCCGAGGCTTCGCCGGCCATCGCGAGCCGAACGGCCGTGTCGATCGCACCCGTCACGGCCGAGGCGTTCGCCGGATCAGGTCGACCGGGAACAACGGGGGCAGGGGAGCGGACGGGCAAAACGGGAAAGGTCTGCTGGAAAGCGGCAACGGCCCCGAAACAATCGGTCTCGCATATCGGCACCGTCTCGCCCAGGAGCTTGGCGCGGGCGGCAAGCACTGCAGGATCACCCACATAAAGAAACGGCGGCGTCAGCCGATCGGCCCGCTTCAACCAGACGGAAAGGCTGATATCCGGACCGATCCCGGCCGGGTCGCCCATGGTCAGGGCGACCGGCCCGATGCTCGTCTCGTTCATATTGGCTCGTTATTTGTTGACGATCTGCGCTTTCGAACGCAGCTCTTCGAGATATTTGGCGCTGTTCGGATCTTCACCGCCGGACTTCTTCTTGCCGAGGTCCTCGGCCCGGAAGACGATCTCGGCAGCAGCATCATCGTTGACCTGACGCTTCTTGCAGATGGCCAGGTATTCGACACCCTTTTCGGTGACCCGCGTACCTGTCGTCATGCTGTCGCCGGCTTTCTCGACAAGCGGCTTCCAATCCTCGGGCAATTGCTGGGCGAGGATACGACCGAGGCTGCGAATCGACACGTCGCGGTAGTTCGCCGCAAAAGCCTTCGAGGTATCACAGCCGGGGAACTTCGAGCGCGAGGCGTTGGCTTCAGCCTGCCGCTTCGCCGTGATGGCGCCGCGTTTCGATTCGGGAATGACGAAAATCACCTGCTGCAGGAAATATTCGGTCGTCACCGGCTTGTTGCCGCCGCCTTGCATCATACGCTTGACCAGGTCACCGCCGGAAAGGCGGCTGGCATTGCCGTAGCGGAAGTTGACGACTCGCGGCCAGCTCATCTGGACTGCGATATACTGCTTGAAATGGTCGATGCCGACGCCGGCCTGCTCGAGGATCTTGCCGAGCTGCTCCGGCGAAAGCTTGTTTCCGGAGGCGAAACGCGCAAAGGCGGCGTCGACCTCGTCCGTGCTGACGGACTGCTGAACGCGCGCGATCTCGGCGCGTTTCAGGACCTCGTCTACGAGCTGCTGTTTCGCTTCGGCTGCGCCGCCGCTTTGCCGTTGAAGGCGGAGAAAGGCGACGCGCTTGGCGACGTCGCCGGAGGTGATAACGGTGCCGTTGACGACCACCTCGACCGAACTTGCCGCCGCCGTCGCCGTGGTGGCCGTTCCGGTTGCAAGGCTCAATGCACCAGCCAGTGCTATCGCCGAAAGCACCCTCACGATCGAGTTTTTCCCGCCCATAATCATCCCCTGCTCGTTCTGCCTCCCGTTGCCGGCGGCCAGTTGCCACACTGCCGACCTGCTACGACTGGCTCTGTGCATTGCCGGCGCCGTAGCTGTCAATGGAGGCAAATGCATAATACATGCGGCCAAACAATGACAAGACCGCAGGATCGATTCAGCTAAGGGCGGGTCACGGCCGCTTTAGAAGTAGTCCAGCTCGTCAAACTTGGTGTCGCCGACATAGACGTCCCCGAGCGTGCGGAAGCTGATTCGGGCGCCGATTGACCAGTCGTTCGCAAGCGAACTGTCGGTGTCCCGCTCCTGCTTATAGACGATCGAGAACAATGTGTCCTGGTCGTCATAGGTGATGCCGACGCCGTTGCGGGACACGACGCCCGCATCGATATCATAGGTCACCGCGCCGAATACCGACCAATAGTCATGGAAACGATAGGCGGCAGCCGTCTGGATTTCATCCTGATCGGACGGCGAGCCGTAGGTCGGCTGCGCTTCGATCCGCGTATAGGTGAGCGCCGCCTGCCAGTTCAGCCCGAGATAGCCGACCGTTGCATCGGCCCGGCGCAGCGAAAAGTCGCTTTCGTCCAGGCGCCCGGAGAGGCTCGCCATCAGACCGGACGGGGCATCGATACCCAGCATGGCGACATAGTCGGAGCTATCGGTCTCAAGCCCCGAATCCGCACCCGCCTTGACGAGATCGTCGGTCGAGAAGGAATTGAGACCACCAAGATGAAACGACTGACCTGCAATGGCGCGCAGACCGTAGCCGCTGTCGAAGCTCCCCGTATAGCGGAAGCCGATATTGGCGCGTGTACCGCCTTCGATGCGATCATAGCCGGAGAACTTATCGCGATCGAAGAGATTGGTCGCATCGAAGACGAAACTCTGCGCGTCTTCGTTCGGCAGTGCGCCAGCATACTGCTCGTCCGGACGCGCATAGAGCTGCGCCATAGGTTCAAGAACGTGGCTGCTCGTCTCTCCGGCGAAGAGGATAGGATAGCGGGCCTCGAGTCCGGCCGTCAACATCCGCCGCGTCTCGGCATCGCTGCTGGTGAAGCTGCCGGTATAGCCGACCGGGTCATCCACATTCATGCCCAGTGCATCGCCGCGTGCGGCGAGCAGCGGCGTCAGCACTAGTCCGCCGGGCGCAATGAACGTCCGCTTCCATTCGAGTTCGCCGGTCAGCCTGTGCGAGGTGCCCTCAAGCCCACGGAAGCGCTCAACCCCCAGCACTGTCACACGATCGAGACGGTTGCGCTTGATGTTGGTGAGGTTGAAGTCGGCGTTGAGTTCGCCGCCGAGGACTGGTCCCGGTGCGGTGTAGGAATAGTCGAGGACCTGGGCAACCGGCTGCTTGTTCTCGTCGATGCTGTCCGGATCTGCATCCTGGATGTCGAAGTAGAAAGCCCGCAGGTCGAAATAATTGCGCTTCCCGAGGCCCGTCAGGTAGGCCTGGTTCACATAGGTCGTGCCGTCGAAAGTCGACAGATCGTAAGTCTTGGCGAAATTGTTGTCGGATTGGACCAGGACGTTCCAGCCGAAGCTCCACCGGGGGTTTATCTCGAACTTACCCCTGGATGCGATCATGCCGCGATTGGTTTCCATCGCATCGACTGTTCCCGGCGTGAACTGCTCCCTGTCCAACTGGCTGATACCGGCGACGTTGAGCGTGTGCAGTCCGTTGTGGAACTGCTGTCGGAACTCACCCTCGAGGAGGAAACCCTGGCGGGTCAGCCCGGTGCCCGTGATCGTTGCGTCCATATGGGGCGAGATCGCCCAGTAATAGGGCACGCCCACGCCCGCGCCGAGCTTTTGCGTGTAGCGGAACAGCGGAAACAGGAATCCGCTCTTGCGCTTGACCGTATGGTCCGGGATTTCCATCACCGGAATGTAGGCGATCGGCTTGCCGAAGAGTTCGAAATAGGCATGCTCGAGCCGAATGGTACGAGTGCGGCCGTTCTGAATGATGCGCTGGGCCTTGATGTGCCACAGAGAGCGATGTTCCGGCTTGGTGTTGCAGGGGGTGCAGGCGGTGTAGACGGCCTTGTTGAGGATGAACTCCTCGCCGTTGCGGCGTTCGCCAGTTTCTGCGGCCAGGCGCGTCAGATCCGTCGTCTCGATCCTGAGGGCCTGGACGAAGCCGTTGCCGAAATCGTCGGTGACGTCCATCCTGTCGGCGTAGACGATGTTACCACCCGGCTCGATCAGCTGGATGTCGCCGGTCGCGAGGATACGGCCCGACTTCTGATCGTAGTCGACCTGCCGGGCAACCATCTTGTAGCCGCCATATTCGATCTGGACGTTGCCGCGAACGGTCACCTTTTCCGTGTCGCGATTGTAGACAAGCTCATTGGCGGTCAGCAGCAGCTTCGCATCGGCCGGAATATTCGGCTGCAGGTCGTCGATTCGCGTTCCTGCATCCTGCGCCCTGGCTGGCGCATACATTCCGGTGGCAAGCGTGTGCAGCGCCACGCCCGCGAGCAGGGCAGCGTTGGTAAGCTTCATGCGTTTGCGGTTGCCTGCCGCCACTAGCCATCCTCCTGGTGCAGTAGAATCGTAGAACCCAGCGCCATCGCTACAACAACCGGCAGCCAGGCTGCAACAAAAGGAGGCACGATGCCGCTGCTCCCGAATGCTTTGATAAGCACGGTGACGACATAAAGCACGAAGCCTGACAGGATTCCACCGAGAATCACCGACCGCGATTGATTGAACCGGCTAAATTTCAACGAGACGCAGGCGGCGATCAGCGTCATCGCCACGAGGAGCAGCGGCAGTGACATCAGAGAGTGAAATTGCGTTTCCAGGCCGTTGGTGGAAAAACCGAAGGAGCGCGCCACCTCGATCTTCCGCGGAAGGTCAAAAAACTGAATAGAATCAGCCTTTGCAAGGCGCTCCTGAACGAAATCCGGCCTCAGATTGGTGCGAAGCTGTGCCGTTTCCATACGACGGGGCAGGCGGCCGACTTCCGTCTCGACGACACCGTTAAGAAGCCAGTAACCATCTTCCAGTTTCGCCGACTTCGCATCCTGCCGGAGCGTGATCGCGCCCTGTGGATCGAAGTGGATAACGGTCACGTTGATAAGCTCCGTGCCGCCATTCTGAACAGAGCGTGCACCGATGATCGTGTCGGTGCCGTCATAGATCTGCCGGAGCCAGGGAATCGAATTTGCGGCAGCCGACCGGGTGGAACCCCACTCCGCCTCCAGCGCTTCCGCTTTCTTGGTTCCCCAGGCGGCAAGCGGGTTGATCACGACGACCGCAAGCGCGCCGAAGATGAGGGCTCCGACCACGAACGGGCGCAGGAATTGCCAGACGGAAATGCCGGCCGCGCGGGTTACCACCAGCTCGTATCGCCGGTTGAGAGAGATCAATGCCGCCATGGCTGCGAAAAGTGCCACGAAGGGAACCGTTTGCTGCAGAATCGTCGGAATCCGAAACGTGGTCATCAGCAACGCACCCGATACCGTGTAATGCGGCAGGTTCGACATGCGGCTGGTCAATTCACTGAAATCGATGATGAAGATCAGCGCAAAAATTCCGATGAGGAACCAGAAGGTCGTGCGTGCGTACCGCTTGAAGAAGTAACGGCCGAGCGTGTTGAAAATCATGAGGGCTGCTCCCCGTCGGCGCCCGCCGGCCGTACGAGACGGAGCCGGACCATGAGGTCCGAGAGCTTTTCCTGCCAGGTCATGGGTATGTCGAGGCGGCGGTTGCTGGCAAGCTGCTGGATGGCGAGCGCTCCCGTAGCCAGCGGGATCAGATACATGAGCGGTACGAACCACACCGAATCTTCGGCACTGTTGGCGGCGTAGAAAGTCATCCAGCGTATGACCAGAGCCGCTCCCAGGGCGCTGACCATCGGATGCACCCGTGCCTCTCGATGTGAGCGGGCATCACTGCTGGCCACAAGCGCGATAAGACCGAAGAGCAACGGAAAGGTCCATTCGGTGAAGCGTCGATGCAGCTCCGCAGCAAAGGCGCGCGGAGCTCTCTTATAGGCTTCGTCGTCCGGATCGGGATCGAGCAGATAGAAGAGATCGCGGTCCTTGGCGCGGATATTTGCCTCTCCCGTCATCCTCGTGAGGTCCGTGAGGTCGAAGGCATAGGAGTCGAACTTGATGATGGAAACGTCGCCATCCGGCAGTTTGCGGTGGACCTCCCCGTCCTTCATCACGAGCGCCGAGCGTCCCTCGTCCACGGCTCCTTCGCGTGCATAATAGACGAGTTCGAAATTCGGATCACGCGCATCGGCGACGAAGATGCCGTGCAGCACGCCGCCGCTTCGGCGGGCACCCACCTGCACGTAAAGCCCGTCCGTGATCTTGCGAAAGGCGTTTTCCTGGACCACCGAGGCGAGCAGATCCGCGTGGGCGGTCGCAATCATCTTGCGTACCGATACACGCGAATAGGGCTCGACGAAATTGTCGATGGTGAAGGAGAGGACGCTCAGTCCGGCTGCGAGAAACATCACGGGCCGAATGATGGACATGCGCGAACTGCCGGCCGCGCTGAGCACCGTAAGTTCCGAATCGGTGTTCATCGAGCTCAGTGTCTGCGTCACACCGATCACCAGTGCAAACGGCAGAATAATGGGCACGACCGACGGCAGGATCAGCGTCGCGAGCTTCAGGAAGGCGATGATCGACTGTCCGCTGTCGGTGACGAGATTGACATTGGCGAGGGCCTGCGTGGTCCACACGATGCCCATCAGCGGCAGGAGCGTCGCCAGGAACATGATCGTGGCGCGCCGGAATATGTAGCGTTCGATCAGCTTCATAGCCGTATCCGGTCCAAGGTCCTGCTCAATTCTTATGCCGTTCGTTTTGCGGACGAGCCTGCAATATTTTGCCAGCCGGTCTGGCCCGTCGTCATCCCCGCACCGCGAATCGGAATTTGCGGCAACAGAGAAAATATAAGCCGAAGAACTTCGGTTAACCGCATGTAAACATGTGCGAGCATCTTGCCAAGCGCCTGAAAAGCGAGAAGGGTGCGGCCCACAGCTTCGATCGCCGCCGACGTCACGAATGTCGGTCACTGTAGCCGTCCGGTAACAGGCCGGACGCCGCCGTAAGAAAGTGCCTGGAGTCCTGCATGCCGACGAAATTTGAGTTCTCTTTCAGTAAATCCCACCGCCCGGCGGGCGGCGTCGCGGTTCTCCTGCAGGCTGCAGGTGCCAAAGAAGCAGCCGGTGCCGCCGTTGCCGATCCGGAGAGCGTTCTTGCCAAGGCAGCGAAGATCGGCAAGTTCACAGGCAAAGCACTCTCGACCCTCGACGTCATTGCCCCGCACGGTTCGCCGGCAGATCGCATCGTGCTTCTCGGCGTTGGCCACGCGGCCGGAATGGGCGATCACGACTGGTTGAAGGCCGGTGGCGCCGCGGCCGCGAAATTGCGGTCCGCCGAAAAGATCACGGTCTTTCTCGACGCTCCCGGCATTGAGGTCACCGGCAAGGCAGCCGCGGACTTCGCCCTTGGGATGGAGATGAACGCCTACAGCTTCGAGAGCTACAAGACCCGGAAATCGGATGATGAGCCGAAGACGACACAGAAACCGGTCAAGGTCACCATCGTCACCGCCACTGTGATCGCCGCGAAAAAGGCATTCGGGACCGCCCAGGCGGTTGGTGAGGGTGTGTTTCTGGCGCGCGACCTCGTCAACGAGCCCGCCAACGTCCTCGGCCCCGTGGAGTTCGCCGCGCGTGCCAAGGAACTGGAAAAACTTGGCGTCGAGGTCGAGATCCTGACCGAGCGGGAGATGAAGAAGCTCGGCATGGGCGCACTTCTCGGCGTGGCACAGGGTTCGTCCCGCCCGCCGCGGCTTGTCGTCATGCAATGGAAAGGCGGTAAGGCCAAGGACAAGTCCGTCGCCTTCATCGGCAAGGGCGTTGTCTTCGACACGGGCGGCATCTCCATCAAGCCCGCTTCCGGCATGGAGGACATGAAGGGCGACATGGGCGGAGCGGCGGCAGTGACCGGCCTCATGCATGTCCTTGCCGCACGCAAGGCGGCCGTCAACGCGATCGGCATCATCGGCCTGGTCGAGAATATGCCCGACGGAAGCGCACAGAGACCGGGAGACATCGTGACGTCGATGTCCGGGCAGACGATCGAGGTGATCAACACCGATGCCGAAGGCAGACTCGTTCTGGGCGATGCTCTCTGGTACTGCAATGACCGGTTCAAGCCGCAGCTGATGATCGATCTTGCAACGCTGACGGGCGCAATCATGGTGGCGCTCAGCAATCATTACGCCGGATTGTTTTCGAACGACGACCGCCTGGCCGAGCAGTTGCTTGCGGCCGGTCTCGTCACGCAGGAGCGGCTGTGGCGGATGCCGCTCGGCAAGGAATATGACAAGATGATCGATAGCAAGTTCGCCGATATGAAGAACACCGGCGGCAGGCACGGCGGCTCGGTCACCGCGGCGCAGTTCCTGAAGCGGTTCGTCAAGGATACGCCCTGGGCGCATCTCGATATCGCCGGCACCGCAATGGGATCTCCCACCGACGAGCTCAACCAGTCCTGGGGCTCTGGTTTCGGCGTTCGCCTTCTCGACCAGCTGGTGCGTGCGAACTACGAATCGTGAGAGTTCGCCCGAGATCGGAATGACCGAAGTTCTTTTCTACCACCTGACGGAATCCAAGCTCGAGGACGCTTTGCCGCCGCTGCTCGACAAGAGCATTGAGCGCGGCTGGCGGGTGGTCGTGCAGACTGTCGATGCGGAACGGCGCGACGCTCTGGATACGCATCTATGGGTCTATCGAGACGATAGCTTCCTGCCGCACGGCACGGATGCGGGCGATTTCGCCACCGAGCAGCCTATTCTTGTCGTTGCCGATCACGGCAATCAGAATGCCGCGACCGTGCGCTTTCTCGTCGACGGAGCGGAGCCGCCTCCGGTTTCCGACTACGAGCGGGTGGTCTTCATGTTCGACGGCTACGACCAGCAGCAGCTCGATGCCGCTCGCGATCAGTGGAAGCGGCTCAAAGGCGAGGGCCACAACCTCACCTATTGGCAGCAGAACCGTGACGGAAGATGGGAGAAGAAGGCATGATTTCGAGGGTTTGAGGGCGCCTCATGCCCCCATCCCCGCCGGCAATTTCTCCCGCAGTCCGGACAAATGTTCCAGGAGCGCCCGATGCAGCGCCTCTCATCAATCGTGGAATGCTTCCACGAATTTGCGGCGACCGAGCATGAAGGCGTCGGCCACATGCCGGAGGGGAGCCAGATCGACATCGGACCTACCGGCCTTGATGATCTCGGCAAAACGCCGATACAGCATCGGATACTCCTGCTCGGGCTCCTCATGGACGATCTTGCCGTCAATGGCGAGTTTGGCGCCGCCCTCGGAAAGCACCATCTCGCCCGCGCCGGTTGATGCGACGATGTCCCAGCTCTGCTTGCCGGTCTGGCGCCAATCGAACTCGGCAGCCACGTCAAGCTTTTCGGCATCGCTGAAGGCGATCATGGCAGCGATCGGAGCGTCGCGGTTTTCGGGGAATTCAAGCGTCGCCGAAGTGATGAAGACCGGGCGGGGCAGGATATGGGTCATGATCGAGAGTGCATTTATGCCAGGATCGAAGACGCCGAGCCCGCCGGCTGCCCAGATCCATTCCTGGTTGGGATGCCAATGGCGAACATCTTCCTTCCAGATGATGCGGACTTTATCAACCGCCGTCGACGCCAGAAACGTCTTTGCCGCTTCGACTGCCGGCGCATAGCGCGAGTGCCAGCTTGCAAAGAGCGAGACGCCCTTTTCCTGCGCCAGTGCCTCGAGGTCCGCCACCTCGCTCAAGGTCGCGCCCGGTGGCTTTTCCAGGAAGACGTGCTTGCGGGCCGAAAGCGCGGAACGGGCCGCCTCATAGCGGTATTGGGGCGGCATGCAGAGCGAAACCGCCTCGATCGCCGGCACCGCATCGAGCATCGCCTCGATCGATTTGAAATTCTCGATTCCGTCCACAGTTCCGTGGCGGCTCGCGGCTGCGATCAGCCGGTAGTCCGCGTTCTTCGCGAGGGCCGGCAGATGTTGGTCGCGCACAATCTTGCCGACGCCGACAATGGCAATTTGGATGGGGGACATGGTGTTTCGCCCTGATTAGTATGATTTATTCCGGACCCTTGTAGCAGATTGGAAACGGCGGACAAGTCGGCATCCGGTTACAAGAATTAGCCTAGCGCCCTGGGTGGACAAGATGGAACACAAATCTATTTTGTCCGTCTCCTGTCGAGGCGTTCTGCCTTGCAGCGGTTTTTTCGGCCCAGCGAAGTCAGGATTTCAGATGCCACATATTCGTCTTGCGACGCGGGCTGAGCTCGAGACGGTTATCGACTGGGCCGCCAAGGAGGGATGGAATCCCGGCCTGGAGGACGGCAACGCGTTCTGGGCCGCCGATCCCGAAGGCTATTGGGTGGCCGTTGAAGAAGACCGGCTTGCCGCCGCCATTTCTCTCGTCCGCTATGGGAGCGGATACGCCTTTCTCGGCTTTTTTATCGCCGATGAGGAATATCGGGGCCGGGGCATCGGCCTCGAACTCTGGAAGTGGGCAATCGCGAGGGCCGAAGGACGGACCGTAGGACTCGACGGGGTCGCGTCCCAGCAGGAGAATTATCGCAGGTCGGGTTTCGACTGGTCGCATGCGAATATTCGCTACGGCGGCGTGGTGAACGTCACCGAGCCGCCCGGAACCGAGCTTGTCGATGTGGCGCCCGTGCATGCGGCGGCCCTGATCGATTATGACATGAGGTTCAATCCCACCCGGCGCGAGGCTTTCCTGCGCGAATGGACCAAGCAACTGCAGACCCGCAGAAGCGTCGTCCTTTTGCGGGACGGGGCAATCGCCGGTTACGGAACGATCCGAAAGTGCCGCGAAGGCTACAAGGTCGGTCCCCTGCTGGCCGATAACGAGACCGGTGCGGATCTCTTATTCCGCAAGCTCGCGGCCGGCATTGGGGAAGAACGTGTCTATCTGGACGTCCCGGAACCGAACGCGTCGGCACGGGCACTGTGCACGCGCTACAACATGAAGCCCGTTTTCGAGACCGCCCGCATGTATCGCGGGCCGGCACCCGATCTGCCGCTTGCTCGTATTTACGGGATCACGACCTTCGAGCTGGGTTAGAGCCCTTCCTGGAAAAATCCGTGACGGTTCCGGCCGGGAAGCCCTGCCGGACGTCTATCCCGCCATCGCCTGCTCGTATTCCGCCGACAGCTCCAGCCACTGTTCTTCCGCGGCCGCAAGCCGTTCGGCGGCGTCTGCCCGTTCCTTGGCGCGTTGCGCGGCCTTTGAGGGAGCCTTCTCGTAGAGGACTGGATCTGCAAGCTCGGCATCAAGTACCTGAATCAGTTTCTCCAGCTTAGCCGTCAAGGACTCGATGTCGTTGATCTTTTTCCTGAGCGGTGCCAGCGAAGCTCGCTTGTCGGCATTGACCTTGCGCTGGTCCGCCTTGGAGAGTGCCTCGTCCGATCCGTTCATTCTCGGCTTCTCATCCTTGAGCTTCGGACCGCCCACGATCAGGCCGCGATAGTCCTCCAGATCGCCGTCATAATTCGCGACGGTTCCGTCCCGCACCAGCCATAGCCGGTCGGCTGTCGCCTCGATGAGGTGACGGTCATGCGATATGAGAATGACCGCACCCGAAAAATCGTTGAGTGCCGCGATCAATGCGTTACGGCTGTCGATGTCCAGATGGTTGGTGGGCTCATCCAGGATGAGGAGGTTTGGCGCCTCGAAGGCGGCAAGGCCCATGAGCAGTCGCGCCTTTTCTCCCCCGGAGAGGTCCTTTGCCGCGGTGTCCATCTTCTCGGTCGCAAGTCCCATCTGCGCCACCCGGGAGCGCACCTTCGCTTCCGGCGCTTCAGGCATGCGGCGGCGAACGTGCTCAACGGCGCTCTGCGTCGGCACGAGATCGTCGAGCTGATGCTGGGCGAAGAATCCCACCTTCAGCCCCGGAGCGATCCGCACCTCGCCGGCTTCCGCATTGAGGCGTCCGGCGATGAACTTCGCAAAGGTCGATTTGCCGTTGCCGTTCGAACCGAGCAAAGCGATCCGGTCGTCCGCATCGATGCGCAGATTGAGCCTCTTCAGGATGGGATTGCCGGGTTCGTACCCGACTGCGCCGCCCTGAATGGCGATAATCGGCGAGGCCACCTGTTTTTCTGGATCCGGAAAGGTGAAGCCCTGCACATGATCCTCGATGACGGCGGCAACGGTGCCCATCCGCTCGAGCGCCTTGATGCGGCTCTGCGCCTGCCGCGCCTTGGACGCCTTCGCCTTAAAGCGATCTATGAAGCTCTGCAGATGCTTGCGAGCCGCTTCGTTCTTGGCCTTCGCCTTCATCTGAAGTTCGTCCGCTTCCCCCTTCTGCCGCTCGAACTGGTCGTAGGAGCCACGGTAGAAGGTGAGCTTCTTCTGGTCGAGGTGAACGATCGCGTTCACCGCTGTGTTCAGCAGGTCCCGATCATGGCTGATGATGATGACGGTGTGCGGATAGCGGCGGATATAGTCCTCCAGCCACAGCGTACCTTCGAGGTCGAGATAGTTGGTCGGCTCGTCGAGGAGTAGCAGGTCGGGCTCGGAGAAGAGGACCGCGGCGAGCGCGACGCGCATTCGCCAGCCACCGGAAAAGGAGGAAGCAGGGCGCTTCTGCGCCTCGTGGTCGAAGCCCAGGCCGGCGAGGATGCTCGCCGCACGCGCTTCCGCCGAATGCGCGCCAATGTCGGCGAGCCGCGTCTGGATTTCGGCGATCCGGTGCGGATCGGTCGCCGTCTCCGATTCGGAGATGAGCGCCGTGCGTTCCTTATCGGCCTTGAGTACGATCTCGATCAGAGGCTCTTCCGTCCCCGGCGCTTCCTGCGCAACCTGTCCGATCCGTGCGTTCTTCGGCAAGGAAACGCTTCCTGCTTCGGCCGCGAGCTCGCCGGTGATGATCCGGAAGAGCGTCGACTTGCCGGCGCCGTTGCGGCCGACGAGACCGGCTTTCGTGCCCGCCGGAAGCGTCACGGAAGCATTATCGATGAGCAGGCGGCCCGCGATGCGGGCGGAAAGACCGGATATCTGGATCATACCGGCCTTTTGCCCGGACTTGTTCGGGAAGGCAAGAGGTCCGCACGATGTCGGCACCATCGCGGAATAAGGATGCCGGACGAGTTTTCAAGGGTGGATTGTTATGGATTCCTGGACAAGGTGTTCCGATAATAAATACTTCTCAACCTCATGATGAGGCACCATATTTTGGGGGAGAGCACAAGATGCTTTCTGACCCGCTGGATCGGATCGGACGCTATCGGCCAGGCCACCGCGTCCGAACGGAGCCGATCACAGATGGTCACAATGAAACCTTCGTTCAAGCGAACGACCGATCAGGAGTGATGATCATGAGGAACGCAATCCATACTGCTCTCGCCGCTACCCTTGTGGCCGCGGCGGTTCTCGGCGGCGCATCCGCAGCCTTTGCCGGCGGCAGCTACTATCAGGGTGTCAGCGATAAGCCGCTCTACACCGAACGCGCTTCCCTGGCAGACCGTGAGGCGGTTGTTCGCCGCGCCGACGGTTCCCTCGACCGGACCTCCACCGGCTCCGTCGGCTATGCCTCCCAGCCGAAAGTGGTCTCCGGCGGTGAAGGCGAATATTATCAGGGCCTCAGCCGCTAAAGCTGACCGGTCATCCTGACCGGGGCGCGCGCCTCCCACGCGCTCCGGCCAGGGTACGGGTTCGACCGAATACCCCGGTTCCGCTCGTCGGCGCCGGGGTTTTTCATGTCCCCTGAAGGAATGTCGGGATGGACGGTCCCGTCATCCGACAGCGCAAAGCCCGATCGGCTGACCACCGTCAGGCCGCGCTCGCTGTCGCAGTTGCCGTTTCGGGCTGCGTTTTGATACTTGACGCCCAAACTCAGCAATAATATTCCGCCTCGCTAAAATGGAGGTGGTGGCTGTGGACGTAGATTCTTCGATGTCGCCGATGAGTGTCGCAAGTCTGGCCGCGCGGGGCGAGAGGCCGGCGCTGCTGCTGCGCGGCGGGAGCATCATCACCTATCGCGAACTGGCGCAGCGCGTCGGCCGCCTTGCATCGCAATGGCGCGGCGGCCGCGGTCTCGTTATGCTCGAGGCCGAGCTTTCCGATCACTCTATCGTCGGCTATCTCGCCGCGCTCGAAGCGGGGCACGCGGTTGCCCTGTGCGCCGGCGCATCGATGGTCACGGCTCGTGAAGTTTTCAATCCGGAATACTGCTATCGCCGTTGCGACGGCCGCTGGCGTATGGAACGCCTGGACACAGATCCGGTCGATCCACACCCGCAACTCGCCGTCCTGCTCTCGACTTCCGGGAGTACCGGCTATGGCAAATGCGTGCGGCTGTCTTATGCGAACATTCAGTCCAACGCACTGTCTATCGCCGGATATCTCGGCTTGAGCGCATCGGACCGAGGCTGTTTGACCCTGCCGCTTCATTATTCCTACGGACTTTCGATTCTGAACACTCACCTGTCTGTGGGCGCGAGCGTCTATCTGCCCGGCAGTTCAATTTCAGACGACGGCTTCCTCGACGATCTTGCGGAGAGCGGCAGTTCCAGTTTCGCCGGCGTACCCTATTCCTATGACCTCTTGGAAAAGGTGGGTTTCCGCGAACGCGATTTCCCTAAGCTTCGCTTCATGACGGTCGCCGGAGGACGAATGTCGCCGGAACTCGTCCGCCGTTACGATGAACATCTTTCGGCGCGCGGCGCGTCTTTTTTCGTGATGTATGGTCAAACCGAGGCAACCGCCCGGATGGCCTACATGCCGCCGGAAAGTCTGCGAGGCAGAGAGGATCGCATCGGCATCGCCATACCGGGCGGCAGCCTGACGATCGTCGACGAAGAAGGCAGGACCATCCAGGCCGCCGATCAGGCGGGCGAACTCGTCTATCGCGGGCCGAACGTGATGATGGGCTATGCCTCGTCGCGCGCCGATCTCGCAAGGGGTGCCGAGTTGTCGGAACTGCGGACCGGCGATCTCGCCTCCAGGGATGCCGAAGGCTATTTCCGGATCGTCGGACGAACGAAGCGGCTTTCGAAAATTGCCGGTCTACGCATAGGTCATGACAGCCTGGAAGCCGCCCTCGAACGGCATGGCATCTCTGCTGCCGTCGTCGGCAACGATACCGAGGTCCATGCTTATTATGCTGGGGATCGCGATCCGGAAGAAGTTTGCCGGCTGCTCTTGCAGGCGAGCGGCTTGACGGCCATGCAGGTCGGGGCTTCACGCTTGAATTGCCTTCCGAGGCTGGTATCGGGAAAAATCGACTATCAGAGCCTTGCCGTTCCTCCGGCCGCAACGCAGTGTCGCCGTTTCGAGCGGCAGAGCGTGGAGACTGTTTTCGCCCGGATATTCTATCCGAAGAAGATACGGTCGGAGGATAGTTTTCTGTCGCTCGGCGGCGACTCGCTCCGTTTCGTCCAGCTTTCAATCGGACTTGAAAAAATCCTCGGAGAACTCCCTGAATCATGGGAGAAATTGCCGATCGGAGAGCTGGCGGCGCGCAGCAGCCGAAAGGGCAAGATCGGGCAGATCGCAACCGACCTCCTGATCCGGGCCCTGGCGATCATCCTTGTCGTGCTCCATCATGAGACGCTTTGGCCGATTCCGGGTGGTTCGGCTGCAATGGTCATTCTTGCCGGATTCAGTCTTGCGCGGTTTCAAAGCGGGGCATTGTTCTCCGGCGCGATAGACAAGCTCCTGTGGCCCCTGGCACAGGTCCTCATTCCATATTACCTCATCGTAGCGGCTTACGCGCTCGCCTGGGGCGAAGTGCCCTGGGCCTCGATCTTTCTCGTCGGCAATTTCGCTTTTGCCGATCCTGAGCGGCACAGCATGGTGCCCTATCTCTATTGGTTCATCGAAGCCTATAGCCAGATGCTGCTGGTGTTCGGCGCTCTGTTCGCCGTCCCCTCCATTCGACGGGCGGCGGCAAAGAGGCCTTTCGCCGCGGGCATGATCCTGTTCGTGGCGGCATTCGCGGCGCGAATGGCCTTTCCACTCCTCGTCGAGATCGGCAATCGCCAGGTATTCACCCTTCCATGGATCTTCTACATGGCAGTCCTGGGCTGGTGTGCGGCCATAGCCGCAACGTGGAAAGAGAAATCGGCTGTGATGCTCGCGGGAACGGGTGTTTTCCTGTTTCTAGGACTTTACGAGGGCGTGTGGATTGGTACGAAGATCAAATATCTGCTGCAGATCATTGTTCTGGCAGCACTGCTCTTCCTGCCGCGCGTCCGCCTGCCGCAATGGTCAGCGCGCCTGATCCTGCCGCTTTCTGCCGCAAGTTTCCATATCTACATACTGCACCGTTTCGTGCCGGAACTGCTGCTGCAACCGATGCAATCCTTGACGTCGCCCGTCGTCTTCGCCGTTGCCTCTATTCTTGGCGGCATAGCCCTCGGGGCAGCGGCCTGGCTGGTGCAGCGACAGCTGGTGGCCTGGCTGGCTGCACGGGAGAGCCGTATCTTGCTCGCCCCGCGAGACGGGCCCGGCAGCGGTCTCGCGTCAGGCAGCCCACTTTTTGCCGTCGGTCCGCAGGAAGAATACCAGATCCAGCGTCAATGACGGCCGCTCGAGCGCCGTCAAGATCGCGTGGGACTGGCCCCGGTGATGGGTCTGATGGTTGAAGAAATGCGCGAGCGTTCGCCCGAGTCTTTCGGTTACCTCGACCGGGTTTGTTAGCGGGGAATAGGTGAAGTGGCCTGCAAGCCGCGTCGCGTCGAGGCTCTTGACCCAGGCAATGATCCGCTCGTCCTCTGCAGCCCGTGCCGCCGTCAGCCCGGCAAGGTCCTTGTAAAGGATGTCGTCGAGCTGCGACGGCGCCTCGCCCTGCCCAGTGAAACGCTTCATCCAGATCCTGTCGGCGGCGAGAAGATGGTTCAGCGTTCCATGCAGGGACCCGAAGAAGGCACCTTTGTCCTGCCGATATTGCGCATCCGAGAGCTCCGCGGCGGCAGCGTAGACCCGCTGGTTCGCCCAGCGATTGTAGTCGGCAAACATCCGGTAATGGTCGAGCATCGGCAATCCCCTGATCACGATGATTTTGGAGCGGGATGCGGAAAAACGTGCGCGGTTTTCCGTCCGCGTCCCGCTCTAACCTATTAGAATCGGTCTCAAAAGAGGTAGAGCATCGTGCGGGCGGAAGAACCGCACACACTTTCCTCCTTCCGCCCTACTGCATGTTTCCTTCAATCGGATCCGATTGAAGGATAAAAACATGCAGAAGATCAAAGTGATACAGCGACCTTTGTGCGCCTGATAAGGCGCAAGGCGCTGTAGATGTAACCCGCGAGCGGCGTTTTCCCTTGTGCTGCTCGGAAGCGAAATTCAGGAGCCTGCATGACCCGCAAACTCTACGCACTCTGTGGAACCGACAAGAGCCGCCCGTTTTCGCCGCATGTGTGGAAGGCGAAGCTTTCGCTAGCGCATAAGGGGTTGACCTTCGACGTTGCACCCGTCGGCTTTACCGCGATTCCGAGTCTAGAGGAGGGGGCTACAAAGATCGTTCCCCTGCTGCGCGATGGAGAAAAGCTGGTCAACGACAGCTTCGATATCGCGCTCTATCTTGAAGAGACCTATCCCGATCGTCCGTCCCTGTTTGCCGGTGAAGGCGGTAAGGCCATGGCACGCTTCGTCGAGAGCTGGTCGCAAACTGCCCTGCATACGGCGATCGGGCGCATCGCTATCATGGACATCCATGACAGCCTCGATCCCGTCGACCAAGCCTATTTCCGGGCAAGCCGCGAGCAACGGTTCGGCAAATCACTGGAGACGGTTGCCGGAGCCGGGCGGGAAGATCTCGAAATCTTCTCGGCGAAGCTCGAACCGCTTCGCCACATGTTGAAGTCCCAGCCCTTCCTTGGTGGGAACAGCCCGCTCTTTGCAGATTATATCGTTTTCGGCGCGCTCCAATGGGCACGCATCGTTTCGCCGCAGCGCCTGCTTTCCGAAGGCGATGTCGTTACCGACTGGTTCGAGCGGTGCCTCGAGCTTCACGGCGGTCTTGGCCGCAGCGTGACGGCGGCGTGAAACTGAGGCGCAAGCGGCCGAATCGTGGCCACGCCCCCTTGTTTTGCACGGAATTGGCGGCTAATGAACCGCCACTTCTCAAGAGCAAGGAATTGAGCCCATGGCGATTGAACGTACCTTTTCGATGATCAAGCCGGATGCGACGAAGCGTAACCTGACCGGCGCCATCACCAAGATGCTGGAAGACGCCGGCCTGCGCGTCGTCGCTTCGAAGCGCGTCTGGATGAGCCGCCGCGAAGCCGAAGGCTTTTACGCTGTCCACAAGGATCGCCCGTTCTTCGGCGAACTGGTCGAATTCATGTCCTCCGGCCCGACCGTCGTTCAGGTCCTCGAAGGCGAGAATGCCATTGCCAAGAACCGTGAAGTGATGGGTGCCACCAATCCGGCAAACGCCGCCGAAGGCACGATCCGCAAGGTCCATGCGCTTTCGATCGGCGAAAACTCCGTTCACGGTTCCGATGCGCCGGAAACCGCTGCCGAAGAAATCGCCTATTGGTTCTCGGGCACCGAGATCGTCGGCTGATCAAATAAGCGAGTGATTTTCAGGCTGGGGTGGTGACACCCCGGCTTTTTACGTCGGGCAGGCGGCGGTTTCGAAGCGCACCGGTGCCTTGCCATTCTTGAAGACTTCCGGATTCTTGTCGTAAGCCGGTCCCTCGACGAGGGCCTTTGCCGGCATCACGTCCTGATCGATGTCCGAAGTCACCGTCGTCTCTAGTTTCTGAAGCGAGGCGCCGTCAGGTCCTTTGACTTCGATGGTCACGGCATAGGGCCTCTGTTTCTTTACACACGTGATGTCGGGACTTTCCAGAACCACCTTGTCGAGCTTCGGGAAGAGCTTGCGCTCCAGTCTCAGGGGATTGCCGCCGGCAGGATTTTCGAAAGTCGCGACGACGGTGCTGCCGTCGGGAACCGGTTCCGTCCTGTTCAGCGTGATCATATAGGTCGCATAGGCGAGGCGGTAATTGAAAACGAACATCTTGCCCGTGAGCTTCAGCGGGTCCGGCCCGCTGTCACGCTGGCAGCCGGCGATGGCTGCCGCGGCGAGCAGGGCGAATATCATGGTTTTCCTCATGGCTTCGGTTCCTCCCTGCTGCGGCGGTAGTGGCGCCTCGCCTTGCTCCGGTTGCCGCAAACCGCCATGTCGCACCACGTCCTGCTCCGGTTGCGGCTGCGGTCTAGAAACAGCCAGGCGCAATTGGGGCATATCTTCAGGCGTCCTGGCTCCGGCCCGGAAATGAGGCCGAGCGCGGAATGGGCGGTAGCCACATCGAGTGGCGTGCCTTTGCCGGCGGGGGCCGGCTGGCGCAGGACGGCGGCGATCGCCTCGAGCAGGTCGGCGAGGAGATCGGGCCGGTCTTCCGTACGCACCAGCGCACGGAAATGGCGGTCCGTCGCTTCACGCAATCCGATGAACGCGTTTCGCCGCTCCAGCCGCGCGGGAATGAGCGGACCGAATCGTTTCCGTTCCGCGCCGTAGAGATTGGCCGCTCCGGCAAAGGCGTCGATCGCCGCCGGATCGTCGAAGCGATCGATCCGGCGCTCCGCATCGAAGCGCAGAACCACCGAATTGGCGACGTCGAGCGCCAGAGCGCCTCCTGAAAATCGATGTGCAGTCCAGGCAAAACCCATGCATAAACCCCAGATCACGTTCACGCTTTCAGGTTGGATCGCCCTGAAAGCGTGAACGTGATCGATACTGTTGGAGCGGGTTGCGGGTGGAAAGCCGCACGCATTTTTCCACATCGCTCCAGGCCGAATTACTAACTGGTAAAACCCAGTTTACCAGTTATAGTGAGCTTGTCACTACGCGGATGAGCCATGGCTTACTTTCTTCAGCAGATCGCCAATGCCGTGCCCGTGGCCGCGCTCTATGCGGCGCTCGCCTTCGGCTACGCGATAGCCTTTGCGGTTACCCGGCGGGCAGACCTGACCTATGGCGCACTATTTGCCTTCGCCGGGCAGATGTTCGTGCTGTTTGCAGATGTCGGCTGGAACCGGCTTTGGCTGGTGTTGCCGGCGGCACTGGGGCTCGGGGCGGCGGCGGCGCTGACATTCGGCATCGGTGCCGGTCTCATTGCCGGACGCTACATAATGCGGCCGTTGGCATTCTCCTCAGCCAATGCGGTGGTCGTCGCCTCTCTAGGATGCCTGCTGGTGCTGATGGAAACGGCCCGGCTTGCCTCCGAAACCAGGAGTTTGTGGCTGCCGCCTTTTCTGAACGGCGTGGTCGTGTTCTGGCCGAACCCCGCCTTTCCGGTCGCGCTGACGGTCGTCCAGCTCGTCAACACTGCACTCATGGTCACCCTTGTTGCCGGGGGGCACTGGCTGCTGACCCATTCCTATGCCGGCCGCTATTGGCGCGCTGTCTCGGAAGACCGCGAGGCTGCCGCACTTTGCGGTGTCGATCCGGGATCGGTTTACATCGCCGCCTATGGCGTGGCATCGCTGATCGCCGCTTTCTGCGGGATTCTCGCGGCATCCTATTACGGCAACATGGATTTCGGCACCGGCCTGACCTTCGGCGTCAAGGTCCTGTTCATTGCCGCCATCGGCGGGCAGACCGCGCCGCTATTCGCGGCCCTTGGCGCGGCCGGCATCGGCCTCATCGAAACGCTGTGGAGTGCCTATGGACCGATTCTCTGGCGGGATTTCGCCATATTCGGCTTCCTCGTCGTCGTGCTTGTGATAACGCGCCGTGAAAAGTTCATTCCCTGAAGGCTGCAAACTTCGAGCGTGCTTGCGGACGGAAAGATCACCCACGCGCCCAGCGATCGCGGGCGTCGTCGTCCGCATCCTTCGCGCTGATCCAATCGCCTGCGGAACCGTCGGTCCGATGTTCCTTCTTCCAGAAGGGAGCCGATGTCTTCAGGAAGTCCATGATGAAGTTTGCGCCGTCGAATGCCGCCTGCCGGTGGGGCGCGGCCGCGATCACCAGCACGATATTCGCGCCTGGCTCCATTCCGCCGAAGCGATGGATGGCGGTTGCCGCCTGCAGGCCGAAACGCTCTACCGCGTCCTGGCATATCCGCTCGATCTCAGCCTCCGCCATGCCGGGATAATGCTCGAGTTCGAGCGCGCTGAGCGCTCCGGCCTCGTCACGGCAAAGTCCCGAAAACGTGACCACCGCACCGATGTCCGTCCGGTCACGGCAAAGCGCAGCGATCTCGACGGCAATGTCGAAATCGTCGCGCTGTACGCGGATGTTTACGGGCGCGGGGGCCATGACATCAGCCGCCCGTCATCGGCGGGAAAAGGGCGATTTCGCGGGCGCCGGCGATCGGCTCGCCGTGCTCCACATGTTCCTGGTTGATCGCCGCTCGGATGACGTTCTGGTGCTCGAATGCCGCGGCATACTCGCCGCCGCGGCTTTTCAGATGGTCGAGCAGGTCGGCGACGGTGACGACATCCGCCGGCAGTTCCAGTGTTTCTTCGGGCCGGCCGATGCGCTCGCGAACCCAGGAGAAGTAGACGAGGTTTACTGTGCTCATTCGTTGACCACATGTTTGAGGCCGGCGCGGAAATAATCATAGCCGGTGTAGAGCGTGATGGCCGCTGCAAGCCACAGGAGCAGAATACCCGCTTCCGTTACGTAGGGCACGATCTTATCGCCCGCGGGTCCCGCGAGGAGGAAAGCAATTGCGACCATCTGAATCGTCGTCTTCCATTTGGCGATCCGCGTCACCGGGACGCTGACCTTGAGGGCCGCGAGATATTCGCGAAGCCCCGAAACCAGGATCTCGCGGCACAGAATGATGATGGCGGCCCAGATCGACCAACCGGCGATTGTCCCGTCGGCGGCCACGAGCAGCAGGATCGACGCGACCAGCAGCTTGTCGGCGATCGGGTCGAGCATACGGCCGATATTGGAGGTCTGCTTCCATATACGGGCAAGATAGCCGTCGAAGAAGTCCGTGATCGAGGCCGTGACGAACAGGACGAGGGCGACCCAGCGCGCAAAGTCGGAACTGTGAAGCCGACCCTCGACGAAGAAGCAGAAGACGATCAGCGGCACGATCAGGATACGGAAATAAGTCAGCAGATTCGGGATGCTATAGGCGATTGGCGTTGGCATGGATTCGGTTTCTCTGGACACGACAGTCCCTCATTTCCCGCGATCTGGGGTCATCGGCGCGATCGAATTTAGTGGTCGAAGCGGGATGCGGGCGGAAATGCCGAACGCGTTTCCTCATCCCCTCCGGGTTCAGCAGTACAGAATGACTTTGCGACCATAAGGTCAACAGATCATTGCGTCACGCCTGTCATATTTGGCGGATTTCGCCTGAACGCAGTCTGAACCGCACCGCTTTCTTTTGCGGTACGGTCGTCATTTGGCGGCGTCCTCGTGGAAATGTTCATAGACGATACGCGCTACCGTTTCTGAGATGCCGCTTACCGACATCAGGTCGTTGATACCGGCGCGGGAAACAGCCTTCGCAGTTCCAAAATGGGTGAGGAGCGCGCGTTTGCGCGTCGGCCCGATTCCGGCGATCTCGTCGAGCGGGTTCCGGACCATTTCCTTCTTTCGGCGCGCCCGGTGCGAACCGATGGCGAAACGGTGCGCCTCGTCGCGCAGCCTCTGGATGAAGTAGAGGACGGGGTCGCGCGGCGGCAGCGTGAAGCCTTCCCGGCCCGAAGCGAAGAAGCGCTCCCGGCCGGCGTCTCGGTCGACCCCTTTGGCGACGCCGATCGCCGTCACGCAATCCTCGATTCCGAGTTCCCCGAGAATGGTGCGAACGGCGGTCATCTGGCCCTGGCCGCCGTCGATCAGGATGACGTCGGGCCACGCCGGGAAGCCGGCATCCTCACCCGGCTCCGCGGCCCGATCCGGCTTGCCCTCTTCTTTCAGGAGGCGAGAGAAGCGCCGCGTCATGACCTCACGCATCATTCCGAAATCGTCACCCGGCGTAATGTCGGTCGATCGAATGTTGAACTTGCGGTACTGGCCTTTGACGAAACCCTCCGGGCCGGCAACGACCATGCCGCCCACCGCGTTGGTGCCCATGATATGCGAGTTGTCGTAGATTTCGATGCGGCGCGGCACGTAAGGGAGCTGGAACGTGGCGGCGAAGCCTTCGAGCAGGCGCTCCTGCGAAGCAGTCTCCGCGAGCTTGCGACCATGCGCCTCGCGGGCATTGCCGAGTGCATGCTCGACGAGGTCCTTCTTCTCTCCGCGCTGCGGCACCAGGATTGAGACCTTGTAGCCGGATTTCTCGCTCAGCGCCTGGGCAAGCAGATCCTGTTCGTCGACAGTTGCGCAGAGCAGGATCTGCCGCGGACAGGGCTTGTCGTCGTAAAACTGGGCGAGAAAGGCGCTGAGCACCTCGGCGGGCGTAAGCGATGGGTCCGCCTTTGGAAAATAGGCGCGGTTGCCCCAGTTCTGCCCCGTCCGGAAGAAAAACACCTGAATGCAGGAGATGCCGCCTTCGTGGTGGATGGCGAACACATCCGCTTCCTCGACGCCGGCCGGGTTGATGCCCTGGTGGCTCTGGACGTGGCTGAGCGCTGCCAGTCGGTCGCGGTAAAGTGCCGCACGCTCGAAATCGAGGTTCTCAGACGCTTCGGACATGGCGGTGGCGATGGTCGCCTTCACTGCCTGGCTCTTGCCGGAGAGAAAGTCCTTGGCCTCGCTGACCAGCTCCGCATAGTCGTCATCGCTGATCTCGTTGGTGCAAGGCGCCGAACAGCGTTTGATCTGGTGGAGCAGACAGGGGCGCGTGCGTGTCTCGAATACGCTGTCTGTGCAGGTTCTGAGCAAAAAAGCACGTTGCAGCGAGTTGATCGTTCGCCCGACTGCTCCGGCGGATGCGAAGGGGCCGAAATAATCGCCCTTGCGGCTGCGCGCACCGCGATGCTTGTAGAGGGCCGGCGCACGCGTATCGCCTGTCAAGACAATGTAGGGAAACGATTTGTCGTCCCGCAAAAGCACGTTGAAGCGCGGGCGCAGGCGCTTGATGAGGTTTGCTTCCAGAAGCAGCGCCTCGATCTCGGTCCGCGTCGTCACGAATTCCATGTTCGCGGTCTCGCGAACCATGCGGGCGATGCGGTTGGAGTGGCCGCGCCCCTGGGCGTAGCTGCTCACCCGCTTCTTCAGGCTGCGGGCCTTGCCGACATAGAGCACGTCGCCGGCCTCGTTGAGCATGCGGTAAACGCCGGGGCCGTTTGGCAGAACCTTGACGAAGGCCTGTATGAGTTCGGCGCCCTTGAGGCCCGCCACTTCCGGCCGGCCTTCGGCCCACCCGATTGCTGGTGCCGGCGCTTCGGCCTCATTCACTTCGATGAGATCGTCTTCGTCCTCGGTTTCGTTGCCGTCGTAGAGGATGCCGCCATCCGTGGGCGTCTGCCCGTTCATTCCACTATCTCCCTGATATCAGGCGTCTCCCATGCGAGGTGCTGGCCCCCGTCCAGCGCGATCATCTGTCCGGTGATCGACGGCGTGTCGAAAAGGAAGCGGATCGCACGTCCGAACTCATCGAGCGCCGGACCGCGCCTGAGGATCAGCGCCTCGACCTGCGCCTGGAAATCGCGAGGGTCCTGCCGATCGTTCGGCAGCGTCGGGCCAGGCCCGATGCCATTGACGCGAATTTCGGGTGCGAGCGCCTGGGCCATGGTCTGGGTTGCCGTCCACAGCGCCGACTTGGACAGCATATAGGAATAAAAGCGCGGATTTGGAGACCATACGCGCTGATCGATGACATTGACGATGAGACCGGAGACGTCGGCCTGCCGTTGCTGGGCAAAATCGCGCGCAAGCAGGGAGGGGGCTTTGACATGAAGGGCGAAGTGCCGTTCCCACACCGCTTCGTCGAACTCGGCGATGCTGTCCTTGTTGAACACCGAGGCATTATTGACCAGAAGATCCAGCGGACCGATCGAGCCGGTTGCCTCGGCAACGAGCCTGGAGACGGCACCGATTTCGGTAAGATCAGCCCTGAGAGCGATGGCCTTGGCGCCGCTCCCTCTAAGACTCGCCGCAAGCGCCTCCGCCTCGGCGAAAGACCCGTTGGCGTGAATGGCGACCGCGAAACCATGCGTCGCCAGATCCTCGACTATTGCCCTGCCGATGCGTCGCGCACCGCCGGTAACGAGCGCCGCCTTGAGTGTCCTTTTCAACGTTCCGTCCCGTTCTTCGAATCCTGCTTCCGTGCCGGAGAAGATATAGGCTCGAAACGTTGGCTGAAACTCTCGTCGGACGATTCATTTCTGAAAAATTAATGAGAAGCGCGTAATTTGCATTAGTTTTTGACTCTATAGTATATCTTTGGTTAATCTTGAAATGTGGTTAATAAATCTCCTGTGTCTGCGATGCAACATCCCAATTCGGACGCGCTGCTGCCACTAAAATTTCACATTTTGGCTCTTGAGATTCCTCATTTCCTGATCAATTTCGGGTCAACCGGGCGGGTTAAATTGCAGATGTCCGGTGTTCCGCTGAGAACAACTATAACGGAACGCCGGTTCGAAAGGAGAATAGTATGCGTATGCTCACCACCACTCTCATGGCCTCGGCCATGGCCCTCGTTGCCTTCCAGGCCGCCCACGCCGCTGACGTGGTCGACGAAATTCCGGCTGCTCCGGCTGCCGAATATACCGAACCGGCAGTTCGGAACTGGTCGGGCGCCTATGTCGGGGGCACCATCGACTGGCACCATGGCGAGGCCGATGCGACCGGCAACAACAAATCGGTCGGAACTGGCGGCGGCCTCTATGGCGGCTACAACGTTCAGGATGGCCAAATGGTTTATGGCGGTGAGGCCGACATCAACTACACCGGCAACGACTCGCATTCGAGCGGCCGTCGAGTCCAGCAGGGGCTCAACGGCTCGGTTCGCGCCCGCGTCGGTGTCGATGTGAATCCGGTCCTCGTCTACGGCACGGCCGGCGTCGCCCTCGGCAACGCCGAGCTCAAGACGCCTGCGGGCTCCGACGACAAGACGCTGGTCGGCTGGACGGCCGGCGTCGGCGCCGAGACCTTCGTCACCGACAACATCACGGCGCGCGCCGAATACCGTTACACGGATTACGGTTCGAAGGACTTCCGCACCGGCGGCACGACGATCTCGTCCGGCTATGACGAGCACGCCGTCAAGCTCGGTATGGGCGTCAAGTTCTGATCCGTATCAAAGGATCCTAAAAAAAGGCCGGGGCGACCCGGCCTTTCTTTTTGCGGTGGGGCTGATAAGCGATGAAGTTTTTAGGCTTTCAGGCCTTGAACTTGGCATGATCCGGGAAGTGCTTCTCGAATTTGGCAGGCCAGTTCTTGAGCTTGGGCCGTCCCTTCTGCCATTCGCCCGCGAAGCGCAGGTCAAGGTAGCGCAGTGTGGCTGCGAGCGCGAAATGTCCGGCATTGAGCTTGCTTCCAGTCTTGGGCAGGTTGGTCTCGAGATAGTCGAGACCCCGTTCGACCTTTTCCCATTGCCGGTCGATCCAGGGCTGATGCACCTTCTCAGGCGGGTGGAAGCGTTTTTCGTAGACGACTGCCAGGAGGCAGTCGCAAATCCCGTCGCAGAGCGCCTCCAAGATCTCGATTGCCGTGCGCTTCTCGGAATTTTTCGGATAAAGTTTACCCTTCGTCTCACGATCGATGAAATGCATGATCGCCCGGCTGTCATAGATCGCGCGACCGTCTTCGGTGACCAGCGTCGGGATTTTCCCCAGCGGATTGCTGTCGATCAGTTCCGGTGGATTGGCGTTGGTTTCCGTCAGAACGCTGTCGACAGAAAACCCCGCATGATGAGCGGCCATACGGACCTTGTTCGAATAGGGCGAGGCGGGCGAGTAGAGAATCTTCATTCGATGTCTTTCCATCATGGTGCTGGAGGCAGCAAGACCGAGTCTCGTCTGCAGGCCTGTCGGTCTACTTGAGGGCAGGGCCTGAATTTCAGCTCCTTATCGAAGCAGACCCTAATTTCTTCGAGCAGCCTGCCTTCGCAGGTAACAGCGATCGCGTCGCTCGTCATCCCGGAATTGCTTTCCCTGAAGGCGGCTTCGATCGCCGGAACGGAGAGGGTCGTCGAGCCGGCCGCACCCATCAACTCCGGAGGAATGACGAGTCTCTCACGGGCGGCCCGGGTGACAGCGAAATAATCGCTCTGGCTGAGGCCGGAGCAGGTACCGTGTTTGCGCCACTGGTGGCCGATCAGGCCCATCGAGGGAATGAGATCGAAATATTGCCGGCCGAGCGATTCCGGCACGCGGTCGGACTGCCGGGTCCGGCAATATTCCGGATATCCGCTTTCCTCCTGAGGCCAGAGACCATGCACGATCAGACCATGTCCGCTGCCGTCTTCGCATTGGCCGGACTTGCCTTTTGGGTCGTTGGCGCCGCACCAAGTCGGCGACCAGGAAAGGGAAAGGACATAGAAGTCGAAACCCTTGCCGACGGGCATATTCGCGGTTGCCGCAATGCTGCCGGCATCGTTTGGCGCCTTCGGCGGTGCCTGGCTGCCTTCTTCATTGCTACAGCCGCAAATGGTGGCAAGGGCAACGATCGCCGGCAACAGGCCGAAGCGCATCGCGTTCGATCGGGATCGTACGCCGCGCGTCAGGTCTCTGTACTCGCGCATTCCGTCATCAACACCACTGAGTACTTTGGACGGACATGCATTGGCTGCCGCAATCAGCGAAGCGAAGCGCAGTTGGCGCCGTAGACATACCACGGATCCAGGCCGCCGACGCAGAACTCGATATTGGACCCGACGCCGGCAAAGCCCCACGGGCGTTCGATCAGGTACCATAGCGGGCGCCGTACGCCGTCTGTCGTCACGGCCGTCGCGTAGCAATATTCGCGCTCTACCAGATGGGTGTAGTCCCGCGGTTCGAAACGGCTTTGACCCATTTCGCGAATCTCGGCGATGGCGATATTGGCGCGTAGGTAGTTTGCTGCTTTGTAGTCGAAGCGCCGGGTGATGAAGCCCAGGACCCCGGGGTTGCCGCAAACGCCGACATCATAGGTCTGTCGGACGACGGGGACTTCTGCAAAGTCCGCGGCGGCGGTGCTGCTGACCACGCCGGCAACAAGGGAAAAGGAGGTGAGAAGCATTGCGGCAAGCTTGCAAGTCATGGCTATCTCCCTGAATCGTCTCAGGAGATTGAAGCCACAGGGCCTTCTCCGTCAAGGCCCCCGTTTGAGCGGCTCCTCGCCGCGCAACCAGAAGCAGCGTCCGGATGCGAAACGGTCCTGGGCGAGTTGCGACTTCAGGTAGGGCAGGAGGATGTCCAGTTCGCCTTTCAACGTAAAGGGCGGATTGACGATCACGAGACCGGATCCGGAAAGCCCCGTCGTCTCGCGATCGCTGCGCACCGATAATTCCGCGCAGAGCATCTTCGGGATTTCAAGTGCCTTCAGAGATTCGTGAAACGCCTTGACCGGCGCAGCCTTTTTGAGGGGATACCAGAGGCAGAAGATGCCGCCGGAAAAGCGGCGATATGCCTTGGCGAGCCCGTCCACCAGCCGGTCATACTCACCTTCGGCCTCAAAAGGAGGATCGACGAGAACGAGCCCGCGCTTCTCCTTGGGCGGCAGATGGGCGCCCAGCGCCAGCCAGCCGTCGAGCAGGGTGATTCGGCTCTGGAAGTCACCCTCGAAGAGTCGGTGCAGCGCCTCGTAGTCCTCCGGATGCAATTCCATGGCCGACAGACGATCCTGTGGGCGAAACAGCATGCGGACAAGCTTCGGCGAACCGGGATAAAACGCAAGCCCGCCCTTGGGGTTGAGCTCGCGAACGGCGGAAAGATATGGCTTGAGCATTGCGGCGACTGGCGCTGGAAGCTCGGCTTCGATCAGCCGGCCGATACCCTCCCGCCATTCTCCGGTCTTCTGCGCCTCTTCACTCGAAAGATCATAGAGTCCGATCCCGGCATGGGTGTCGAGCACGCGGAAGGCTTTGTCCTTCTGCTCCAGATAGGTGACGAGTCGCGCCACAACGGCGTGCTTCAGGACATCGGCAAAGTTGCCCGCGTGATAGATGTGCCGGTAATTCATAAGCGTTGCCGATGGCCGCGACCAATTGTTGCGATGGATGGCGAATGGGGCTTTGAGCGTCCCTGGCCATGCCATATAGAAAAGCCATGATCGTTGCGAGCCCCGTCAGACAAGAAAAGACCATCGGCCATTCGGTCTGTCCACATGACTGTCCCTCCGCGTGCGCGCTCGACATCGACCTCACGGCCGAGGGTCGGATCGGGCGTGTGCGCGGCGCGGCGGAAAACACCTATACGGCCGGGGTCATCTGCGCCAAGGTCGCGCGCTATTCCGAGCGCATCTACCATCCCGACCGACTCATGGTGCCACAACGCCGGACGAGTGCGAAGGGGGAGGGCCGCTGGCAGGAGATCACCTGGGAAGCGGCACTCGACGAGATCGCCGCCCATTTCGTGAAGGCCGAGCAGAAATACGGCTCGGAGTCGGTCTGGCCCTATTTCTATGCCGGAACCATGGGGCAGGTACAGCGCGACTCCATAGAAAGATTGCGCCACGCCAAACGCTATTCCGGTTTCTTCGGGTCGATCTGCACCAATATGGCGTGGACCGGCGTCTCGATGGCGACCGGAGCCTTGCGCGGCCCTGACCCGAGGGAAATGGCGAAGTCCGATTGCGTGGTGATATGGGGTACCAATGCGGTGGCGACACAGGTCAACGTGATGACCCACGCAGTCAAAGCGCGCAAGGATCGGGGCGCCAAGATCGTCGTTATCGACGTCTACGACAATCCGACGATCAAGCAGGCCGATATGGGGCTGGTGCTGAAACCCGGCACCGACGCGGCGCTCGCTTGCGCCGTCATGCACATCGCCTTTCGCGACGGCTATGCCGACCGTGCTTACATGGCAAAATTCGCTGACGATCCCGCGGGGCTCGAGGCGCATCTCAAAACACGGGGGCCGGAATGGGCCTCGGCGATTACCGGGCTTCCAATAGAGGAGATCGAGGCTTTCGCCAGGCTCGTCGGGACCACGCCCCGGACCTATTTCCGTCTGGGTTACGGCTTCACGCGCCAGAGAAACGGGGCGGTTGCGATCCATGCCGCAGCTTCGATCGCCACGGTGCTCGGCTCCTGGAAACACGAGGGCGGCGGCGCCTTCCATTCCAACAACGACATCTTCAGGCTCGACAAGCGCGAACTCGTCGGCACTGCGCTGCACGATCCGGAAGTGCGCATGCTCGACCAGTCGCAGATCGGCCGCGTGCTGACCGGAGACGCCGAGGCGCTTCGCCATCGCGGTCCCGTGACGGCGCTGCTCATCCAGAACACCAATCCGGTCAATGTCGCGCCCGAGCAGCGGCTGGTGAAGCGCGGCTTCCTGCGCGACGACCTCTTCATTGCCGTGCACGAGCATTTCATGACCGACACGGCGCAACTCGCGGACATCGTCCTGCCGGCTACCATGTTTCTCGAGCATGACGATCTCTATCGGGGTGGCGGCCACCAGCATATCCTGCTGGGGCCGAAGGTCGTCGAGCCGCCGCCGACCGTGCGCACCAATCTTTTCGTCATCGAAGAGCTGGCAAAGCGTCTCGGCGTCGCAGACTGTCCCGGCTTCGGCCTGACGGAACGGCAGCATATCGACCGGTTGCTCGCCAATTACGGCATCGGCTATGACGGGATGAAGGAGCGGAAATGGCTCGATTGCCAGCCGAATTTCGACGAGGCGCACTTCCTCGATGGTTTCGGGCATCCGGACGGCAGATTCCGGTTCAAGGCGGATTGGACAGGCACGCCCGCGCCGAACCGGCCACCGAAGGCAATGGGTCCACAGGGGCCGCATGGTAAGCTTCCGGAGTTTCCCGATCACGTCGACCTCATCGAAGTGGCCGACGAGCGGCATCCATTCCGGCTTGCAACGTCGCCGGCGCGATCCTTCCTCAATTCGACCTTCGCCGAAACTCCGTCCTCGATCCAGAAGGAAGGCCGGCCGGAAGTCATGATTCATGCGGAGGATGCGGCCGAACTCGGTGTCGCCGAAGGCGACGTGGTCAGGCTGGGCAACGGGCGTGGTGAAATTCGCCTGCACGCGAAGATCGGTGGCGGCGCCCGTCGCGGCGTGGTCGTCGCCGAAGGCCTTTGGCCGAACAGCGCCCACTTGGACGGGGAGGGGATCAACGTTTTGACCGGTGCCGATGCCGTCGCACCCTATGGCGGCGCTGCATTCCATGACAACCGGGTCTGGATGCGCCGGGCCTGACCGGTCCACTCTTCTGAAGGATTCTCCATGGTCAAGAATACAGACCCGCGCTTCCGGATCATCGACCGCAAAACGCTCTGGGATGGTTTCATCAATCTCGAGCAGATCACGCTCGAACAGGAAATGTCCGACGGCAGCACCGCCCGCCTGGTGCGTGAAGTGCACGACCACGGCCGTGCCGCAACGATCCTGCTCTTTGACCCGGAGCGGCAGGTGGTGGTTCTCGTTCGCCAGCTTCGCCTTCCCGTCTTCCTGCAGGGGGAGACGGGATACCTTCTCGAGGCACCGGCCGGTCTCCTTGACGGCGAAGCCCCGGAAGTTGCGATCTGCCGCGAGGCGATGGAGGAAACCGGCTACCGAATCGAGAGCGCGATGCACCTCTTCGATGCCTATATGAGCCCCGGTTCGATTACGGAGCGCACGAGCTTCTTCGTCGGTCTCGTCGATATTTCCAGGAAGGTCGCGGCCGGCGGCGGACTTGCGCAAGAGGGCGAGGACATCGAAGTGCTGGAAATAGCCTTCGAGGAAGCAGTCGCGAAGATCGGCACCGGCGAGATCTGCGACGCCAAGACCATCATGCTGCTGCAATGGGCCATGCTCAACAGGGACTCTCTTTCGAAGTAGCGCTCCGGGCAATTCGCGTTGAGGTCCACGGTGGCGAGCGTGGGGAAGCGACGAGCTTTCCTACATCACGGGTGAAATCAGCATACCCGTTGCCTCTCGAATGGCATGGCTTACCGCCCGGCCGGCTTCCATCCGCACCTTGCCTTCGGCCACGAGGCGAAGCGCCATCGGGTAGGTCGCGTGCTCGACGGTCAGGACGCGTGCGGCAAGCGAATCTGCCGTGTCGCCGGACATGACCGGCACGGCCGCCTGTGCGACGATTGGCCCATCGTCCATGCCCTCAGTCACAAAATGCACGGTACAGCCTGCGATCCTCATTCCGGCATCGATCGCTCGCTGGTGTGTGTGAAGCCCAGGGAAGAGCGGTAGCAGAGACGGGTGGATATTGAGGATCCTGCCCTCGTAGCGCTGGATGAAGGCCGCAGAAAGAAGGCGCATGTAGCCAGCGAGGCAGATGATATCAGGTTGAAGCCGGTCGAGTTCGTCGACGATCGCCGCCTCGTGCGCTTCCTTGCTCGCAAAATCCCTGCGAGCAAAGGAGAAGGTCGGAATGCCCAGTCCGGCCGCCTTGTCGAGACCACCCGCATCCACCTTGTCGGCGACGACTGCAATGATGTCCGCCGGAAAATCCGCTGCCGCGGCAGCCTTTGCCAGCGCGATCATGTTGGAGCCGCCGCCCGAAATGAAGACCACGACCTTCTTCCTGCCGGTCGCCATGTTCATAGGGTCACCATGCTCATCGGGTTACCATGCTCATATGGCGAGATTGCCTTTGTAAATCGTACCTGGCGCATCCTCGGAGCGTGACACCATGCGGCCGAGGGTGAAGACCGTTTCGCCTTCGCGGGCAAGCACCGCGGCGACCTTTTCAGCCTCACCCGCTGAAACGACCGCGATCATGCCGACGCCGCAGTTGAAGGTACGCAGCATCTCGTTGGCTGCAACGCCGCCGGTCTTTGCGAGCCAGGAGAAAACGGCCGGCGGCTTGATGGCATCGAGGTCGATTTCGGCGGCGAGAGGCTTCGGCAGCACGCGCGGAATGTTCTCGGGGAAGCCGCCGCCGGTGATGTGGGCCAGCGCCTTGATTGCGCCCGTCTCGCGAATCGCTTTCAGAAGCGGTTTCACATAGATGCGCGTAGGCGTCATTAGGAGGTCGGCGACCGTGCCGTCGCCGAAAGGCGCCGGCGCATCCCAGGCAAGTCCGGAAAGGGAGACGATCTTGCGCACCAGCGAGTAACCGTTCGAGTGGACGCCGGAGGAGGAGAGCCCAAGAATGACGTCGCCCTCAGCGATGTTGCCGGCCGGCAGAAGCTGACCTCGCTCCGCAGCGCCGACCGCGAACCCGGCAAGATCGTAGTCGCCACCGGAATACATGCCCGGCATCTCGGCCGTCTCGCCGCCGATCAGCGCGCAGCCGGCCTCGCGGCAGCCGGCGGCAATCCCTGCGACAATTGCTGCTCCCTGGTCGGGATCCAGCTTGCCGGTCGCAAAATAATCCAGGAAGAACAGCGGTTCGGCTCCCTGCACGACGAGATCGTTCACGCACATGGCGACGAGGTCGATACCAACCGTAACGTGCTTGCCGGCGTCGATGGCGATTTTGAGCTTTGTGCCGACGCCGTCATTTGCGGCGACAAGGACCGGATCGCTGAAGCCGGCGGCTTTCAGGTCGAAGAGACCACCGAAACCACCGATCTCGCCGTCTGCGCCGGGGCGCCGTGTCGAACGAACATGCGGCTTGATCTTTTCGACCATCAGATTGCCGGCATCGATATCCACCCCCGCATCGCTGTAGGTGAGGCCGTTCTTTCCCGACTGGCTCATGCTCGTTCTCCAGGGCTCGTCGCTTATTGCGGATGCGATTGGCACGGGGAAGCAAGGAGTGCAAGCGCGGAGGCGCGCCCAATCCCGATTTTTCGCGATTTTGCCTGGGTCAGCGCTTACCTCCGGCCACAGACCGTTCAACTTGCGAGCGCTGCCGGACTTGACCTCGGCGCGTCGCAAGCCCTATCTCGTCGGAACGAACGAGGCGAAAGGGTGCGGTATGCCGCGCGCAACGGGGGCGGTCATGGGCGATCGGGTCAGCAGCAGGGGACTTCAGCGCCAGCTCTTTTTCTGGCTGCTGGTGCTTGTCGGCTTCATTGCGTTTTTGCTGGTTTTCAGTTCCATTCTCCTGCCGTTCCTGGCCGGTATGGCGCTCGCTTATTTCCTCGACCCGGTCGCCGATCGCCTTGAACGGCTGGGCCTGAACCGGCTGATGGCAACGATCGCGATCCTCGTCGCCTTCGTCGTCGTGCTGGCGCTATCGCTGATGATCATCGTTCCGTTGGTCTTCACGCAGGCCGCCGAATTCATCGAGAAGATGCCGGGATATATCACCAAGCTTCAGGCGTTCCTGACCGACAGCCAGACCACGCTTTTGCCGGATTGGCTCGCTGGCCAGATGGCGACCATCAAGCAAAACTCGGCCAAGCTTCTGGAGCAGGGCGCAAGTTTCCTCGGCTCGCTGTTCCAGCAGATATGGAACTCCGGGATGGCGCTGCTCAATATCCTTTCCCTTTTCGTCATCACTCCCGTCGTCGCTTTCTACCTGTTGCTCGACTGGGATCGTATGGTCGATAGGGTCGATAGCTGGATACCACGCGATTACGTCGAGGTGGTGCGGCAGATCGCCCGCGACATGAATGCGAGCATTGCCGGATTCGTTCGTGGGCAGGGCTCGCTCTGCGTGATCCTCGGCCTTTATTATGCAATTGGGCTGACATTGGTCGGCCTCAATTTCGGTCTCCTGATCGGCCTTTTCGCCGGTATGATCAGTTTCATTCCCTATGTGGGATCGCTGGTCGGCCTCGTGCTCGCACTCGGCGTCGCGCTCGTTCAGTTCTGGCCCGATTACATCTGGATTCTCCTGGTTCTCGCCGTCTTCTTCAGCGGCCAGTTTCTCGAAGGCAATATTCTTCAGCCGAAGCTGGTCGGCAGAAGCGTCGGCCTTCACCCGGTCTGGCTGATGTTCGCCCTTCTTGCATTCGGTGCGCTTTTCGGCTTTGTCGGTCTTCTCGTGGCGGTTCCTGCGGCGGCGGCCATCGGCGTGCTTGTCCGCTTCGGCATCCAGCGGTACCTTGCTAGCGACCTCTATCACGGGCATAGAGCAGCCGTTCGCAAGGAGCCGGAGAGCCACGGCTAGAGCGGGATGAGGAAAAGTGTGTGCGGTTTTCCGCCCGCATCCCGCTCCAACTCAATGAATCGAGCACGCCATCATCTTAGGTCGGACCGGCCTAAAATGATGGGCGTGAGCGAGAGCGGGATGAGGAAAAGTGTGTGCGGTTTTCCGCCCGCATCCCGCTCTGATCTTTGGAATGAATCACGTTTGATGATCTTGGGCCGCGCCTGAGGTCATGTGGTTGCGCACGGGTAAAGCATGAAGAGACCTCTGTCGGAACAATTGCCTTTAGCCTTTGGCCATGCGCCCGCTACCGGTCGCGACGACCTGCTCGTGTCCGATCGGCTGAGCGCGGCCATTTCCATCGTCGATCACTGGCCCGCATGGCCGTCGCCCGTGGTGATCATCTGCGGTCCGGTGGGTTCCGGCAAATCGCACCTGGCCGGCATCTGGCGCGAAAAGGCCGGGGCGGAGCCGATACATCCCGTTGCCGGTTCGGACGCCGCGGATATCGCCGCAGAGAAACCGGTACTTTTCGAGGATGCCGACCGGCAAGGTTTCGATGAGGCCGCTCTCTTCCATGTCATCAACAGCGTGCGCCAGAACGGCACGGCGCTGTTGATGACGTCGCGGCTGTGGCCGATGTCATGGCCGGTGGAGTTGCCTGACCTGAAGTCGCGCCTGAAGGCTGCCACCGTCGTCGAAATCGGCGAGCCGGACGACGAGCTGCTGATGCAGGTGCTCACCAAACTCTTTGCCGACCGCCAGCTTTTCGTCGACGAGCGCCTGATCGGCTACATCGTGGCGCGCATGGAGCGCTCGCTGGAGGCGGCGCAGACCATTGTCGAACGGATCGATCATCTGGCGCTTGCGCGCGCAACGCGGCCGACCCGTGCTCTGGCCGCGGAAGTGCTGGAGGCGCTTGCGGATACGAGCCTCCCCGATTGACTGTCACAGTTCCGTCGTCAAAGTGGGATAGCTGGTTCGTTTGGAGTAACAGGGTCTTATAGGCATGGACAACGCGACGTCTGCAATCACGGAAAGCGAGCCGCCGGCCGAGCCGAAGCGTGAGGCGCCTGTCGAGCAACCGGACCTTCTCACGAGCCCCGAGCGCTTCGTCAACCGGGAATTCTCCTGGCTTCAGTTCAATCGCCGGGTCCTCGAAGAGACGTTGAACACCGCGCATCCGCTCCTGGAACGCGTCCGCTTCCTGTCGATCTCCGCCGCCAATCTCGATGAGTTTTTCATGGTCCGTGTCGCGGGCCTTGAAGGCCAGGTGCGATCTGGGCTTTCGCTGCGAAGCCCGGACGGAAGGACGCCGGCGGAAACGCTGGAAAGCATTCTGACGGAAGTCGACAATCTGCAGATGGAGCAGCAGGCCTCGCTTGCCGTCCTGCAGCAATATCTCGCCAAGGAAGACATCCTCATCGTCCGTCCGGCTTCGCTTTCCTCACAGGATCGCAACTGGCTCGCGAACGAATTCGACCAGGCGATCTTTCCGGTTCTGACGCCGCTTTCAATCGATCCGGCACACCCGTTCCCGTTCATTCCCAATCTCGGCTTCTCTATCGGCCTTCAACTCGTCAGCAAGACGGGGCGCGACCCGATGACTGCGCTCCTGCGTCTGCCGGTGGCGCTCGATCGTTTCGTTCGCCTGCCGGACGTCAAGAACGTCATCCGCTACATCACCCTCGAAGATGTCGTCAGCCAGTTCATCGACCGGCTCTTCCCAGGATACGAGGTGAAGGGTTCGGGCACGTTCCGCATCATCAGGGACAGCGATATCGAAGTCGAGGAAGAAGCCGAAGACCTCGTGCGTCTTTTCGAGACGGCGCTCAAGCGTCGCCGTCGCGGTTCGGTTATCCGCATCGAGACCGATTCCGAAATGCCGGCTTCCTTGCGCCAGTTCGTCGTGCAGGAACTCGGTGTTCCGGATAACCGCGTCGCGGTGCTGCCCGGCCTGCTTGCGCTCAACACGCTTTCGGAGATCACCAAGGCGCCGCGCGAGGATCTGCGCTTCGAGGCTTACAACCCGCGCTTCCCCGAACGGGTGCGCGAACATGCGGGCGACTGTCTTGCCGCCATCCGCGAAAAGGACATGGTGGTTCACCACCCCTACGAATCCTTCGATGTCGTCGTTCAGTTTCTGTTGCAGGCGGCGCGCGATCCGGACGTGCTTGCGATCAAGCAGACGCTTTACCGAACCTCGAACGACAGCCCGATCGTGCGCGCGCTGATCGACGCCGCCGATGCCGGCAAGTCGGTGACCGCGCTTGTCGAGCTCAAGGCGCGGTTCGACGAGGAGGCAAATATCCGCTGGGCGCGAGACCTCGAACGCGCCGGCGTCCAGGTCGTTTTCGGCTTCATCGAATTGAAGACCCACGCCAAGATGTCGATGGTCGTGCGCCGCGAGGAAGGCAAGCTCAGGACCTACTGCCATCTCGGTACCGGCAATTACCATCCCGTCACGGCGAAAATCTACACCGATCTGTCGTTCTTCACCTGCAACCCGGTGATTGCCCACGACATGGCGAACATCTTCAACTTCATCACCGGCTATGGCGAGCCGGAGGGAGGCATGAAGCTTGCCGTCTCCCCGCATACGCTGCGTCCGCGCATCCTCAAGCACATCGAAGAGGAGATCGGCCATGCTCAATCCGGTCGTCCGGCGTCGATCTGGATGAAGATGAACTCCCTCGTGGATCCGGAGATTATCGATGCGCTCTACAAGGCAAGCGGTGCAGGCGTCGAGATCGATCTCGTCGTGCGCGGCATCTGCTGCCTCAGACCGCAGGTGCCGGGGCTCTCCGACAACATCCGCGTCAAATCCATCGTCGGCCGCTTCCTCGAACATTCGAGAATTTTCTGTTTCGGCAACGGACATGGGCTTCCATCGGAGAATGCGCTTGTCTATATCGGCTCGGCGGATATGATGCCGCGCAATCTGGATAGGCGGGTGGAGACGCTCGTTCCCCTTATCAACCGCACTGTGCACGAACAGGTTCTTTCGCAGATCATGCTGGGCAATCTCATCGACAACCAGCAGAGCTACGAAATTCTTCCGGACGGCACCTCTCGTCGGATGGAAGTCGGCAAGGACGCCGAGCCGTTCAACGCGCAGCATTATTTCATGACCAATCCGAGCCTTTCGGGTCGGGGTGAGGCTTTGAAATCCAGTGCACCGAAGCTGATCGCCGGCTGGAAGGGCGGCTGGCGCGAGTAAACGGAATTGCATGGTCGAATCTGAAGCGCAGGGGCGTCTGCCCGGTATCCGCCCGGTCTCCGTTGTGGATATCGGTTCCAACTCCATTCGTCTTGTCGTCTATGAAGGGTTGAGCCGTTCGCCGGCGATGCTGTTCAACGAGAAAGTAATGTGCGGCCTCGGCAAGGGGATCGATGCCACCGGCCGCATGGAGGAGGAAAGCGTGGCAAGGGCGCTAAGGGCGCTGCATCGCTTTCGTGCGCTCTCGAACCAGGCGCGAGCGACCAAAATGTATGTGCTGGCAACCGCGGCGGCACGGGAGGCCACCAACGGCGCGGCCTTCATAGAAAGAGCGGAAGCCATCCTCGGCGAAAAGGTGAAGATCCTGAGCGGTGAGGAAGAGGCCTATTATTCGGCCATGGGGATCGTCAGCGGTTATCACGAGCCGGACGGTGTGGTCGGGGACCTCGGCGGCGGTTCGCTCGAGCTTGTCGATGTAAGCGGCAAACGTATCGGCAAAGGCATAACCCTGCCGCTGGGCGGCATTCGTCTGTTCGAACACTCGAGCGGCTCGCTCAGCAGGGCGCGAACCTGGGTTCGCAAGTTCATGAAGGATGCCGAGGTCCTGAAGAAGGGGACCGCACGCACGTTCTATGCCGTGGGCGGAACGTGGCGAGCGATCGCCAAGCTGCATATGGAGATGCGCAACTATCCGCTGCATATGATGCAGGGCTACGAGATCCCCTATGACGAGGCAATGGCGGTTCTTGCCGAAGTGATCGAGCCGAAGAACGTCAAGCCATCCGCCTATGCAACGATCTCCAAGAGCCGCAGGGCACTCTTGCCCTTCGGCGCGGTGACGATGCAGGAGGCGATCTCCATCATGAAACCCGAGCGCATCTCTTTCTCCGCGCTCGGTGTCCGCGAGGGATATCTTTTTTCGCTGCTTCCCGAAAAGGCGCGCCAGCAGGACCCGCTGCTGACGGCTGCCAATGAAATCGCCATTCTTCGCGCCCGCTCGCCCGAGCATGCGCGCGAGCTCGCCGAGTGGACGGGCCGTCTCGTACCGTTCTTCGGTGTGGAGGAAACGGAGGAGGAAAGGCGCTACCGTCAGGCCGCCTGCCTGTTGGCCGATATCAGCTGGCGGGCGCATCCGGACTATCGCGGCCTGCAGGCGTTGAATATCATTTCCCACTCGGCCTTCACGGGAATCACGCATGCGGGGCGCGCCTATATCGCGCTTGCGAACTATTACCGCTTCGAAGGGCCAAACGACGATGGCGCCACCAGCCCGCTCACGGCCATCACGACGCCGCGCCTCCTCGAACTCGCAAAGCTCCTGGGTGGGTTGTTGCGCGTCGCCTATCTCTTTTCGGCTTCCATGCCGGGGGTAGCGCGCCATCTCACGCTTAGACGGTCCACGAAGCCCGATATCGATCTCGAATTCGTCGTCCCGGCAGCCTATGCCGATTTCGAAGGCGAACGCCTCGACGGCCGGCTCCAGCAGCTCGGTAAGCTGACGGGCAAGAAACTCGCTTTCTGCTTCGAGCGCTAGAAATCGCGAAAAACGCTAGCATCTTTCGCGCGGGAATCTGCCTCATCCGCCTGCCGACACGTTCTCCCCGCACGCGGTTGCATGCGGGGAGAGGGTGGCGCGCCAGGCAACACGCGCGGCAACCGACCGCTCACTCCGCCTTCAGGAAATCGCCGGCTTCGAGCAGCACGAACTCGTTGTCATCCGCCCTGTCGAGCGAACGGCCGGCGGAGAATGGCAGGTTGTTGTCGTTGCCGACGATGATATGCGTCGCGTCCACCCGGTCGACATTCTCGATCGTGACGAAGGGCATGTCGTAAAAGCCTTCGCCTCCACCCTGGCGCTTGCGATTGTCCGGATCGGCGATTTTCAGGAGATCGATGTAACCGATCTTGCGCACGGCCCCGCCGACATTCTCGTCATCCATTGCGATTTTGTAGATCCGCTTCACCTTCGATCCGACTGCGAAGCAATCCGGCTGCGGGTTCTTCGGATCTGCGCAGGCCTTGTCGACCGTGCCGGCGCCGTTGTCGCGCTCGATGACCAGCGCGGTTTTCTCGTCGAGCATGTTGAAATCGCCGATCGCTTCACCGCCCTCGGCGAGGGGATAAAGCCAGCTGCGTCCGGTCCAGGCCTTGCTTGCGGCATCGAGTTCGATGATCCGCAGTGCAGGCCGGCCGTCCGCCTGTTCTACGGATTCGCTGTCCGCCCAGATCGGGCCCTCCAGCAAACCATAGAGTCTCGTACCGTCCTTCGAAAGTGCAAGCCCTTCGTAACCACCGGAACGCTTCAGATTGAACGCGGGCGCCTTTTTGGAGGGATCCCCCTGCAGTGTCAGCGCCGGATTGTCGGGCGAAACCACGGGCTCGCCATCGACCATCGTTGCGATGACATCGGTGAGCTTGCCGGCCGTGTCGAACTTCAGAATATAGGGGCCGAATTCTTCTCCGACCCAGAAACCGTCTGCGACCGGTTGGATGGATTCGACGTCGAAGTCGCCGCCGGTCAGATAGCGGGTGGCCGATCCTTCCATGACGATGGGGAAGGGGGCTTTGTGGTCCGGATCGGACATGAACAGGGTCTTCAGCGCCTGCACCTTGCCGGCTTCCCAGTCGATCCTGAGATGGTGCAACATCAGCATTGCGTCGGTCGAGTTGAGCTTGTTCCCGAAGCCGTTGTCCGACAGGCTCCAGAACGTGCCGTCCTCCATTGCCTTGATTCCAGAGAAGCCCTGCATCGGCTGCCCGTTTAAGGGGAGCGACAGACCGGTTGGGCGAACGCCATCCTTGCCCCCGACGCTGCCGAGCTCCACGGCGCGCTTGCGGTCGGCGGTCGCGAACTTGCCCGAGGTCTTGAGGTAGTCCGCAGCGTTGGCCGGCGCGGCGATGATCGTATTGGCGGGAAGGATCGCATGCGCCTTGAGCGTTGCAGGAAAGACCTTTTCCTCGGCAAGCGCGGCGCTCGACGCCAGCAGTATCAGCGCCATAGCGGCAAGGATGGATTTCGTCATTGGTTCACCTCGGGTTGGAGTTCAGATCACCCGATAGGCGGCTTCGATGACAGCTGTTTGATGTTTGTTTTACAGCGAGGTGAAAGCCTCGGTGCCTGCACTGACAACGGGCTGGTCTTCGCGTCCGTTGCTGGCCGGCCTATCGGTCGCAAGCGAGAGGACCGCGAGCCTCTGGCCGCGGCCCTTGACCTCGTGTTCGCCGAGATCCTCGCAGCGCACGAAAACGGGCGTGCGCAAGCGGCGAAGCAGATCGGCCGAGATCAGAACCTGGCGGTCGAGGGTTCGGCACAGGCCCTCGAGGCGCGCCGTCGTATTCACCGTATCGCCGAAATAGGTGATCTTGTGCCGGTCGACGCCGATCTCCGCGGCAACGATCGTGCCGCCATGCAGGGCGGCACGCAGGCGCGGCACCTCGCCATAGGTTTTTTGCCAGCGGTGTGCGTCGGCTTCGATCTGTTCCAGGATGTCGAACACGCAGCGGATGCAGGCCGCGTGGGCAATGGCGCGATCGTAAGGCCAGGTGATCACGGCAGCGTCGCCGACATAGTCGTCGATCGACCCGCCATGGCGAAGGACGGGATCAGCCATGGCAGCGAACAGCTTGCCCAGATATTCCTGCATGCGCAGGTCGCCGAAGCGCTCGGCGAGCGATGTCGATCCGGCGAGGTCGATGAAAAGAAATACGCGCTCCTCCTGCACCGGCTTGCGGTATCGGCCGGTCAGCAGGCTCATGAAAACGTCGCGGCCGAGCAATTCGCGCACCCGGAGCACGAAAATGATCGGACCGGATGTCGCCAGCGCGTACACCAGCACGTTCAGTGATGGCAGCATCGCGTCGCTCGCGCTTTCGCGCATGGCGCCGGCGACATGCAGAAGCAAACCGGCCGCTGCGTATCCGACGTTGCAGAATACGAAGTAAACGGCCAGCGACGAGAGGAGAAACGCCGGTGTCGGCGAGCCGTGAATCCGCCGGTAAAGGCGCCGGAAGATGATGTGCCTTTCGAAGGCGACGATAGGCATACACATGAAGAGCGCATAGGTGGCGCCAATCAATCCGCCGCCGCCGTAGACCACCCACGCATAGGCCATGCCACTGCCGGCAACGACGAGCAGCAAAAGAATGATCTCGAGCGTGGAAAATCTCCAGCGCATGCCGATAGCCTCGAAACGTCAGGATGACATCAGGCGTCGAGGCGCCGGCTTCAACCGCCGATTTCCATCGCCTCGACTTTTTTGTCGACGAAGCGCAATGCCACCTCGCCATTGATGAGCTTCAGCGCCGTCTCGCCGAAGAGTTCGCGCCGCCAGCCCTTGAGTGCGGCGACGTCGGCGCTGTCCCCCTCTGCTGCGATCTTTTCGAGATCGTCGCTGTTGGCGATAATCTTGGCCGCGACTCCCTCCTTCTCGGAGGTGAGTTTCAGAAGCACTTTCAGCAGCTCGCTCGCTGCCGCCACGCCCTCCGGCGCGTGGTTTTGGCGCGGCAGGCGCGGCAGTTCGGTTTTTGGGATCGCCAGAGCCTCCCCGACCGCCTCGACGAGGGCCGTGCCCGCGCTTGACCGTTCCCATCCCCTGGGAATGGTCCTGAGGCGGCCGAGCGCCTCCGAATCCTTCGGCTGCTGCTGCGCGATCTCGTAGATCGCGTCGTCCTTGATAATTCGCCCGCGCGGCACGTTGCGGGCGCGCGCCTCGCGTTCGCGCCAGGCCGCTACTTTCTGTAGGACCGCGAGTTCGATCGGCTTTTTCACCCGCATCTTCAGCCGCTGCCAGGCATTGTCCGGATGGAGGTCGTAGGTTTCGCGGTTTTCGAGGATCGCCATTTCCTCTGCGAGCCAGGAGGAGCGGCCTTCGCGTTCCAACTCCTGAACGAGGTAGTGGTGGATGTCCCGCAGATGGGTCACGTCGGCCAGCGCGTAGTCGAGCTGCTTGTCGGTGAGTGGTCTGCGGCTCCAATCCGTGAAGCGCGACGACTTGTCGATCTGCTCGTTCTTGATTCGGCTGACGAGCTGGTCATAGGAGACGCTGTCGCCGAAGCCGCACACCATGGCGGCTACCTGCGTGTCGAAGAGCGGATGCGGAATGAGATTTCCGAGATGGTGAATGATCTCGATGTCCTGTCTGGCGGCATGAAACACCTTCACGACATCGGCATTGCCCATGAGCGCGAAGAAAGAGGCAAGGTCGATTCCCGGCGCCATCGGGTCAACGATGACGGCCATGTCCGGGCTCGCCATCTGAATGAGGCACAGCTCCGGCCAGAACGTCGTTTCGCGCAGGAACTCCGTATCGATCGTAATATAGCTTGAACTGGCCAGCTCTCTGCAGGCGGCCTCAAGATCTGCTGTCGTTTGAATCATCGGGCTTTAAATCACTGTGGCAAAAATGCTGCTTAGAACTTTCCGTGTACCGTTTCACGGCATCCGTCACAATCGAAATTGTTTGACGATCCGGGCGAAATCGTCAGGCGACCCGGAAATAAGCCGCCATGCCGGTCTTTTGATGTTCGATGATATGGCAATGGAAAAGCCAGTCGCCGGGATTGTCCGCGACCAGTGCCAGCTGCGCCTGTTCGTCCGGCAGGAGCAGGATGGTGTCGGTCGGCGGCGGCAGCACGGTGCGCTTGTTCGCGGCGAGGACGCGGAAGCTCAGGCCGTGCAGATGGATGGGATGGGCGTGCGGAGTGCGGTTCGCGATCTCGAGCACATAGCTTTTCCCAAGTTTGAGTTCCTCGATCGGCGCGACCGGATCGGGCGTGTCGCCCGGCCACGGGACCTTGTTGATCGCCCAGAACGTATAGCCGAGCGTGCCGCAGATTGAAGTCGACACACCCTGCTCCGCCGTTGCGGTCAGATCGATCGGGATACGCCTGGCCGTGGAAAGGTCGGCCTCGGCGACTGGGTTAGGGGGCAGGGGGTTGATGTCCCTGAGATCACGCTTCAGCGAGGCGCCGACTGCTCGGAAAGTCGCAATGGTCCAGGGGCTGGAGCCGCGGAAATTGTCGAGAGTCGCCCGGCTCTCCTCATTTTCCGGCATGCGAAGCGCAAGGTCGACACGCTGCCCGGGGCCGATATCCAGCCGGTCCAGCGCGAAGGGCATTTCGACCGGATTGCCGTCGAGCGCGATCACCTTGGCCGCCGCGCCTTCGAGGCCGATGCTATAGATGCGCGTGACGTCGGTGGCGGCGATTCTCACCCGGACGAGCCCGCCGGCCGGAGCGTCGTAAACCGGTTCCCGCTGCCAGTTCGCGGTTCTTACCGTGCCATAGGTGCCGCCGCGCGCCGCATCGCGCGGTTTGAAAGGGGCGATGAATGCGCCGCTTGCGTTTAGCCGCCAGTCCCTGAGATTGAGGACGATCTCGGCATCGAAGGCCGGATCCTTCGGGTTCTCGACGACGATCACGCCGGTCAGGCCGCTCCCCATCTGCATCAGCGTGTTGCAATGCGGGTGATACCAGAAGGTGCCGGCATCGGGCGGCGTGAAGAGGTAGTCGAAGCCCTCGCCGGGATAGACATAGGGCTGCGTCATTTCCGGTACGCCGTCCATCGCATTGACGATCCTCAAACCATGCCAGTGGACCGTCGTCGGCTCATCGAGACGATTGATCAGTCGCGCCGCATAAGGCTCGCCCTTGCGCATCCTGAGGACCGGCGGCACGCCGGAGCCTGCCGTTCCGCTAAGATCATAAGTCATGAGACGGGGCGTGGTGCCGCCGGTTGCGATCCGCGCCTCGGTAAAGCGCGCCGTCAGGATCTGCGGATCGGGCGCCCCACCGGCCTTCGCGGCAAGACCCGCGCCGAGCGCGAAAGCGCCGCCAAATGCGGCTGAAGCCTGGAGAAACATTCTGCGGTCGAGCATCGGCATCTTTGCTGGTTTGTCCCGTAGAAGGGGAGGGCGCGCGGCTAAGCACTTCGCCTTTCAAAAAGCATCGGCCCGTTATTAAACCTGATTTTCAGTTTCAGCAATTCGAGGTTGCGCCATGCCTTGAGCAGAAGGATCACGGCTCTTTTCGCGCGTGGCCGCCGGCAAGCTTGTTGAAGAAGGACGATGTGCGAAGGAGATTGCGAAAGCGCATCGACCGTTCCTCGGTTGGAACCGGCTTACGCGCAGTCATGCGCAAGAGTGTGTAGAGCATGAAAGCCCCCAGGATCGCGGCCGTGTAGATGAAAAGCACCTGCGGGGCGAATATCTCGAGCAGGAAGGATGCGAAGAGCGGCCCGATAATAGCTCCGAGCGACCAGAAGAAGAGCATGCCTGCCGAAACCAGCGCATGCTGGCCTTCAGCCGCATGGTCGTTGGCTTGTGCCGAGCATAGCGAAAATAGCGGCATAGCGAAGGCGCCGAAGGCAAAGATACCGGCGAAGTTCAGCCACTCGTCGCTGCCGGCGCCGAAGGCGAGGAAGAGGCCCGCAAGCAGGGAGCCGAAGGTTGCGAGCAGGATGATCAGCCTGCGGTCGATCCGGTCGGAGTAGTAGCCTAGGGGATATTGCAACACGACGCCGCCGATGATGCCCGCGCTCATGAAGGTCGCGATTGCCGTTACCGAAAGCCCGATCTCCTGCGCATAGATCGGGCCGAGCGAGCGGAATGCGGCATTGGTCAGGCCCACGACGATGCAGCCAATGGTGGCCAGCGGCGAGATGTTCCAGAGCGTCTTGACGTCGAATCGGATCGCTTCCGGAGTGACCGGGCTCGATCTGTCGGCGAAGGAAATCGGCACGAGCGAGAGCGTCAGCGCCATGGAAATGATCGCAAAGAGCTCAAACCCGCCGATGCCGATGCCGGGTATGGCGTATTGCGCCGCTGTGACCGAACCGAGATCGACCAGACGGTAGACCGACAATGTGCGTCCCCTGTTGGCGTTGGTGACGCTGGCATTCAACCAGCTCTCCACCGTGGCGAAGAGGCTTGCGAAGCAGATCCCGGCGACGAGTCGCATCAGGAACCAGAACCAGGGATCGATAATGAGAACCATGGAGATCGCGGCAGCCGACGCTATGGCCGCCATTGCCGAAAAGGTGCGGATGTGACCGATCGCGCGGAGGATGCGGGTGACGTAGATGCAGCCGATCGCGAACCCGATATTGTAGCCGGCGCCGACCACGCCGATGAGCGAGGTCGAGAACCCCTCGTCCAGCGCTCTCAATGAAATGAAGGTGCCCTGCAGCCCGTTGCCGCCGATCAGTATGCCTGCGGTGACGAGCAGCGGGATGAGCGGGCGGATCTGGGACATGAGGAAGGAGGCATCCGATTGCGGTCGCGACTCGCGCTATACGCGACCCTGTCTCCTGTTTATCCGTGGGCGGCAAACGGGAACAGTAGCAATTTGTGACCTCACGTGTTCAAATTTGCGTTGCCACGCCTGCAGTCATCTTCGAAGGCGGTCAGCTGTGCCGACCGGACCGGCGCTCCTTCCGGCGGCGCGCCGCGGCCTTGACAAAACCGGCGCATCATGCGCTTTTCCGCCCGACTTTGATCATGCCGCCCTGCGCCGTTTGCGACACGCGCGGTCTTAAGCAATTCCGGGACTATATATACGATGCACCGTTACCGCAGCCACACCTGTGCCGCCCTCCGCAAGTCGGATGTCGGCTCCACCGTTCGCCTTTCCGGCTGGGTTCACCGCGTCCGCGATCACGGCGGCGTGCTCTTCATCGATTTGCGCGACCATTATGGCATGACCCAGGTCGTCGCCGATCCGGATTCGCCGGCCTTCAAAGCGGCCGAGACGGTGCGCGGCGAATGGGTCATTCGCGTCGACGGTGCCGTCAAGGCGCGCACCGACGAGACGGTCAACCGGAACATGCCTACGGGTGAGGTCGAGCTTTATGCCCGCGAGATCGAGGTGCTCTCGGCCGCCAAGGAACTGCCGCTGCCGGTTTTCGGCGAGCCGGACTATCCCGAAGACGTGCGCCTGAAATACCGCTTCCTCGATCTGCGCCGCGAGACGCTGCACAAGAACATCGTCAGGCGCACCGAAATCATCGCCGCCATGCGGCGCCGGATGAGCGACATAGGCTTCACCGAATATACGACCCCGATCCTGACGGCCTCGTCGCCGGAAGGCGCGCGCGACTTCCTGGTGCCCAGCCGCATCCACCCCGGAAATTTCTATGCGCTGCCGCAGGCCCCTCAGCAGTACAAGCAGCTCCTGATGGTTGCGGGCTTTGACCGGTACTTCCAGATTGCTCCGTGTTTCCGCGACGAGGATCCGCGCGCCGACCGTCTGCCCGGCGAGTTCTATCAGCTCGATCTCGAAATGAGCTTCGTCGAACAGGAGGACGTTTGGGACGCCATGGAGCCGATGATCCGGGCGATCTTCGCGGATTTCGCCGGAGGCAAGCCGGTGACGGACAAGTTCCCGCGCATTCCCTATGACGCGGCGATCCGCAAATATGGTTCCGATAAGCCGGATCTGCGCAACCCGATCGAGATGCAGGAGGTTACGGAGCATTTCGCCGGTTCCGGCTTCAAGGTCTTCGCCAATATGATAGCCTCCAACCCGAAGGTGGAGATCTGGGCCATTCCCGCCAAGACCGGCGGCTCTCGCGCTTTCTGCGACCGTATGAACGCCTGGGCTCAAAGCCAGGGTCAGCCGGGCCTCGGATATATATTCTGGCGCAAGGAAGGCGAGAAGCTCGAAGGTGCCGGTCCGCTCGCCAAGAATATCGGCGAGGAGCGGACCGACGCCATCCGCACGCAACTCGGTCTCGGGGACGGCGACGCCTGCTTCTTCGTTGCCGGGGAACCGGCGAAATTCTACAAGTTCGCCGGCGAAGCCCGCACAAGGGCAGGCGAGGAATTGAACCTCGTCGACCGTGAGCGTTACGAGCTGTGCTGGATCGTGGACTTCCCGTTCTATGAATGGAACGAGGAGGAAAAGCGCGTCGATTTCGCCCACAACCCGTTCTCGATGCCGCAGGGTGGCCTCACTGCTCTTTCGAGCGACGATCTCCTGTCGATCAAGGCTTTCCAGTACGACATGGTGTGCAACGGCTTCGAGATCGCCTCGGGTTCGATCCGTAACCAGTCGCCGGAACTCATGGTGAAGGCTTTCGAGAATGTCGGGCTCAGCCAGGCTGACGTGGAAGAGCGGTTCGGTGGTCTCTACCGCGCGTTCCAATATGGTGCCCCGCCGCATGGCGGCATGGCTTTCGGCATCGATCGCATCGTCATGCTGCTGGTCGGCGCCAAGAATTTGCGCGAAATCTCTCTGTTTCCGATGAACCAGCAGGCTCAGGACCTGCTGATGGGGGCCCCTTCGCCGGCGGAGCCGGCGCAGCTCAGGGAACTGGCGATCCGACCGGTACCGCAGAAGAAGGATTGATCATCCTTGCAGGGAAAACCCGGCGATGAACGCGCCGGATTTTCGCTCGCTTCTAGCCTCACCTCTATGCTTGTCACAGGAATCCTGTGTGTCGAAACTGTGCTTATATGGGTGCGGGCGGAAGGCCGTCGGAATCCTGGTCTTTAAAGACCGTGTGCTGGCTCTGGTCCTCCGCCCGCTTCGAATCCCTAACCTGAACAGTTGACGGAGGCCGTCACAGCGGACCTCGCATCACAGGATAAGGCAGTCCCATGAT